>DBFELT010000016.1:0-197039 GCA_048323995.1 Collinsella sp.
CCGTCTTGCGCAGGACTGTAGAGCAGCAAACTTAACCCCCGCCCTCAGCCCCGGAGACCCTCCCGGATGGCCCCGAAAAATTTTTTCAAAAAAGTTGTTGCGCGCCGGACAGACTTCTGTGTATACTAGTCCCCGCAGCGCACGCGAGCGGAAACAAACGCGAACGTCTGCCTGGGGAGTTAGCTCAGTTTGGTTAGAGCGCCGGCCTGTCACGTCGGAGGTCGCGGGTTCGAGCCCCGTACTTCCCGCCAACGCAATTAAAGCCACGTCTTCGGACGTGGCTTTTTGCGTTTGATGCACTTTGTTTCGATAGAATGATCGCCCTGGTGCATCTTCGCCCAGAATCCCCGCGCCTTCGGGAATGCAAGTAAAATCTAATAAGTATATCTGTCTGAACAACAGCTTTGTTGCGCAACACCTGTTCTACGAGGCAGGGGGTTAGGTTATACTAAATTGCACTGTGCGCCGCATCTGATGCATTTCGCTCCAAGCGCGGCACTCAGTGGATATCCGATTTACCATTTGGCTGTCCTGGCGGTCATTTAGCGTCTCGACACAAGCTCGGCCCCGGAGCTCGTTCGAGCTGCTCGTATTCCTTGAAAGGGGAAAATGGACATATCGAGGAAGACTGATTACGCCCTTCGTATGCTGGCGATGCTTGCTGAGGATCCGGAGCGTTTGCTTTCTGTTCGCACCGCTGCCGAAGAGGTCAATGTCCCGTATTCGTTTGCCCGTTCGATTCAGCATGGTTTGGTCCAAGCCGGTATTGTGGAGAGCCTGCGTGGCGTCCACGGTGGCATGCGTCTCAAGGTCAGTCCGGACGACGTCACTATCCGCCAGGTCGTCGAGGCCGTTCAGGGCCCTATGGTTATGAACGACTGCACCGCCCCCGATGGTGACTGTGCGCGCATGGGCGCATGCTGCTATCATCCCCTGTGGGCCGGAGCCCTGGCGTTGATGCGCGACTACCTCGATTCCGTTTCGCTCGGCGATATCGTCGCCCATCGCCAGTTTCCGGCTGTCGATCCCAAGTTCGCCGATCGCGATGCGTTTCCCGAGTACGCTGCCTGCGCGTACGCTTGCCGGGAGGAATAGCGCCGCATAAGGAGTATAGCTATGATTCAGGACCCCTTTCGTTCGATGATTCGTTCGGAAGGGGTCTTGCGTTATCGCGACCTTCCGTGGCGCCGAACGCGCGACCCGTATATCATCTGGCTCTCTGAGGTCATGCTGCAGCAGACGCAGGTGCCGCGCGTGGAGACGCGTATGCCGGCGTGGCTCGATCGCTTTCCGACTGTTCAGGCGCTCGCTCAGGCTGTCCCTTCCGATGTCTTGGATGCGTGGCAGGGGATGGGCTATAATCGCCGCGCCTTGGCGCTTCACAGGGCTGCACAGTGCGTTGTAGAGGACTGGGATGGGGAGTTTCCGCGCGAGACGCGTGACTTGGTCGCTCTGCCCGGCATTGGCCCGGCAACGGCGCAGGGCATCCGTTCGTTTGCATTCGATCTTCCGGGCGTGTATTTGGAGACCAATGTGCGCACGGTCTTTTTGCATCATTTCTTTCCCGATGTGCCGGCCGTTCCCGATCGCGAACTGGTGCCGCTGATTCAGGCGGCCTGTCCGGCGGCCCCCGGTGCGGCGCCCGACGAGATCGCTCCCTTTGCCGTGCCGCTCGATGATGCGGACACGCCGCGCGCGTGGTATTACGCGTTGCTAGATTACGGCGCATATCTAAAAAAGACGTTGCCCAATCCGTCCAGGCGCTCGGCGGGCTATAGTCGTCAATCAAAGTTTGAGGGCTCACGTCGCCAAAAGCGCGCGCATATCGTGCGCATGTTGCTGGCAGCGCGCGATGGCCAGCCGGCGGGGATTACGCTTGCTGATGCCGTGATGGGCGTTAACGAAATGGAGACGGCGGCCGGTCGCGGGCCGGTCGAGTGCGAGCTTGTTGCGGGCATTCTAGCCGACCTGGAGCGTGAGGGCTTTTGCCGAGCCGAGGGCGATCGCTGGCTGAGCATCTAGCCTGTGCAAATCTGAAGAACAGGATTGTAAGGTTTAGATTTCCGGCATGAGGGCATCCTAAAGACGAGGCCGCTCGAAGCCTGCGGGCGGCATGCGTTGAAGGGAAGTACACCTATGGATTTTGAGAATTCCCAAACCAAGAAGAACCTCGAGACCGCTTTTGCCGGTGAGTCCCAGGCACACACCAAGTATCGCTACTATGCCTCCAAGGCCAAAAAGGACGGCTACGTTCAGATCTCGAACATCTTTGCCGAGACCGCAGGCAACGAGTCCGAGCACGCCAAACTGTGGTTTAAGTATCTGCACGATGGCGCCGTCCCCGACACCCTGGACAATCTGCGCGATGCCGCCGCAGGAGAGAACTACGAGTGGACCACGATGTACGACGAGTTTGCCAAGACCGCCGAGGAGGAGGGCTTTGTCGAGATCGCCGAGAAGTTCCGTGGTGTCGCCGCCGTCGAGAAGGCCCACGAGGAGCGCTACAACAAACTCGTCGAGCGCATCGAGTCGGGCGAGGTGTTTGAGCGTGAGGGCGTGAAGGTGTGGAAGTGCCTGAACTGCGGGCACCTGCACGTTGGTGCCGAGGCGCCTGAGGTGTGCCCGGTGTGTAACCACCCGAAGGCGTACTTTGAGGAGCAGGTGGTGAACTACTAGCGCGTGGCGCTAGCGTGAGCTGGGCCGGGAGGGCCGGACTACCTTCCCTCCTCGCTCACGGCTTCGCAGGGTCGCGTTGAGGGAAGGTAGTCCGGCCCTCCCGGCCCGCTTTGGGTCGTCGCGTGCTCGCTACAGAAAAGCTGATAAAAAAGTTTGTGTGCCGCCCCTTATGGGGCGGCACGTTTTTGTGGGGGCCGGTTGGGGCGGTGACGTTGCTTAGAGGGTACACTGGGTAGCGTTGGCTATTCGTTTCCTCTTGTGAGGTGTTGGTTATGGGTAAGAAGTCTCGGGCTCGGGTTGCTGCGGCGGGGACTCGCAAGGATCCTGGTCGTCGGGTTGCCGAGGGTAAAAAGGCCGATCGTGCCGAGAAGGACAAGAAAGTCGGCGTGTATGCTCATCCTGAGTGGGCGCCCCATTTGAATTCGGCTAGTGAGGATTTGACTGCTAAGTTGTTTACTCTGGTCGAGGTTATCTTGGGCGTGGTGCCCGTGGTGGTCATTGGCCTGTTCCTGGCCTCTAAGGATGCCACGAGCGTGGATAAGCTCACCGATGTCTTTTCTCAGGACCCCTCGATGGTGGTTACGTTTATCTCTGCGTGCCTGCAGCCGTTTGTGGCGTACATGTTGTACATGATTTATCGCAAATACTGCGAGGGCGACGCTGGTTTTGCCGCCGGCAACCTGATCGGTCTTTTGTGCTCCGAGATCCTACTGCTCAATATCCCAGGCGTCATCGGTATGGGCATCTTGCTGTGGCGTGTTTGGCGCAACGTCGCCCCGCACTTTGAGAGCTGGTTGTTTGAGCGTCGTGCAATGGGCGTGCTGGCAGACATTGCGGGCTCGCTCGTGATTTTAACCTTGGCGTTTATGTGCGCCACCGCCGCCCGCGGTCTCGCGGGCATGTAGTCTGTCCTCACCGACCACGGAGCGCAGGGCGGGGAAACCTTTCCCTCTCGCTCACGGCTTCGCAGGGTCGCGCGAAGCAAAGGTTTCCCCGCCCTGCGCTCCGGCGTTGAGTCGTCGCGTGCTCGTTACAGAAAAGCAGATAAGAAGTTTGCGTGCCGTCCCTTATGGGGCGGCACGTTTTGTTTGGGGGTCCCGGTCTCCACAATTTTCGTCAAGCTTTTGGTTAGATTTTGGTCAGTTGGCGTAAGGGTGGAAGGCCAAAAGATTGCTGGCGAAAAAAGCTCAGAGAAAGTGCTGGTAGGGGAGTTGTTGAGCTTTTCGACAGCTTTTGAGCAAAAGAAACTTTGTGGCTATTGCCGGCGATTGCGTTGTCGCGGTCATGGCGGTGCGGGATGCTGGTCGTAAGCGTCGAATGCTCCGATTTTGGAGGCCAGCATGGATCTGTTTCTTGAGACTCCGCAGCAACAAGCCGAGCGCATGCTGCGTCAGCAGCAACGACTCATGGAGATGCAAATGCAGGGGGCGGCAGCCCAGCCCCCTGCGCAAAACGTTACACCCGCGGTTTCGCCTGCGGGCGAATCGGCACCAGAGGCCTATTCCGTACAGCAAGATTCATATGCGCAGGAGCTCGCGTTCGACAAGCGTCGTGCGCGTCGTCGCCGCGTGGGCCAGCGCCTGCGCACCTTGGCGATGATCGTGCTCATCCCGCTGGGGCTTGCAGTCATCTTTCTGGCGTCGTATGCGCTCACCTGCATTCTTAACGGTGCTTCGCCCAGCGAAGTGCTCCAACATCTGTCAGCCCTCGGCCAGCGCCTAGGCGATGTCATAACAACAATCCGCGCCGGCTGGGAGAGCTAGCGTTTTAGCGTCCGCGGCTCTAAGAGAAATTTGTCTGCAAGGCAGTGAGTGATCCGTGTGTGTGGCGGGGTAAGATTGATCGCGGTTTTGATTGATGATCGATTGGGTTTGTTGGGCGGAGACTATGTCTGCTATTGATATCGTGCTTGTTGTGATCGCCTTGGTGGCGGTGGGGGTTGCTGTGGCTTGTGCCCTGCAGCTCAAGGGCCTTCGCGCCGAGCTGCAGGAGCGTGGCGATGACGGGGCAGAGATGCTGGCTGCGCTCGAGCAGGCCAACAACGCGCTCGACACCCTCAACGTCGCGTTGGCGGAAACCCGCCGCACGGCAAATGCCATCGCGCAGCAGCAGACGACCGATGCGGCCGTAGAGCAGCAGCGTTACCTGGCCATCGCGCGTGAGTTCTCGCAGGCTGGCGACCGTATGGATGACCTGCGCCGCGAGACGGCCCAACAGCTCGGTGCCAACCGCGAGGGCATCGAGCACCGCCTGGACAAGGTGCGCGAGACGGTCGATGCCCAGCTGGGCGCCATCCGCAAGGACAACAGCGTGCAGCTCGATCAGATGCGCGCGACGGTGGACGAGAAACTCTCCCGCACGCTCAACGATCGCCTGTCTGCATCGTTTAAGCAGGTGAGCGACCAGCTCGAGGCTGTGTACAAGGGTTTGGGCGATATGCAGTCCATTGCCACCGGCGTGGGCGACCTCAAGCGCGTGCTGGGCAATGTAAAAGCGCGCGGCATTTTGGGCGAGGTGCAGCTGGGTGCAATCCTGGCGGACATCCTTACGCCCGACCAGTATCTGGAAAATGTCGCCACCAAGCCCGGCGCCTCGGAGCGCGTTGAGTTTGCCGTCAAGCTGCCGGTGGACGAGGGCGATCCCGTGCTGCTGCCGATCGACTCCAAATTCCCGGGCGACGCGTACGAGCATCTGCTCGACGCGCAAGAGTCGGGTGATGCCGAAGCTGTGGCCACCGCGCGCAAGACACTCGACGCCATGGTGAAGCGCGAGGCCAAGGACATCTGCGAAAAGTACCTGAGCGTGCCCGCGACCACCAACTTTGGCATTATGTTCGTGCCTTTTGAGGGTCTGTACGCCGAGGTCGTCAGTCGCCCCGGGCTTATCGAGACCCTGGGCCGCGACTATCACGTCAACGTTGCCGGCCCCAGCACCATGGCGGCCATCCTCAACAGCCTGCAGATGAGCTACCAGACGTTTAGACTGCAAAAACGCACCGATGACGTGCTGCGCGTGCTCTCCGCTGTCAAGGCCGAGCTGCCGCGCTATCAGGCGGCGCTGCGCCGCGCCCAACAGCAGATCGAAACCGCGGGTAAAACGGTCGAGGGCATCATCACCACGCGCACCAACGTTATGGAGCGCAAGCTCAAGGATATCGACGCGCTGGAAGACGCGCGGGAGGCCGACGAGATTTTGGGCTTGGAGTCCGCAGGCTTGCTCGCAGACCAAAAAGGCGAGGACTAGCTGCATCTGACGGCGGGGCGCCTGCGCAAGCGCGGGGCGCGGGCACTTTTCGCATCGTGCTTGCCTGAAGTACGCTTTAGTGTGCAACAATGGCGTTTCGCCCCATCAGACGCGAAAGGAAGCCCATGTCTCAGAGAAGCACCAGTCCGCTCAAACGCTCCACCGTGCGCCGCACGCTGCAGCGTTTTTGGGACGTCACGCGCACGCAGCCGCTGATTGTCTTTCTCTCGGTGTTCTCGTCGGCGGGCTACATCTTTTTGCTCACGTTTGCCAACACCTATGTGATGGCCCTCATCGTCGACCGCGTCCAAGCGGGTCCTGTGACGGGCGATCAAGTATTCGAGGTATTTGGTCCCTACATTCTGGCGCTCGTGCTCGTTAACCTGGTAGGCCAAATCCTCTCCAAACTGCAGGACTACACCGTCTACAAGCTCGAGATCGCGGGCAACTATCACTTGGCGCGCCTGTGCTTTGACACGCTCTCCAATCAATCCATGACATTCCACACCAGCCGTTTTGGCGGATCGCTTGTGAGCCAGACGAGTCGTTTTATGAGCGGCTACACGGGGCTGGTGGACGTGACGGTGTATTCACTCATTCCCACCATCACCTCGGTTGTCTGCACGGTGGCGGCGCTCGCTCCGGTGGTGCCGACGTTTACCGTGATCCTGGTGGGCATTATGGTCATCTACATCGCGTTTGTCTGGCTTATGTACAAACGCATCATGCCGCTTTCGGCCGCGACGTCCGCCGCTCAGAACAAGCTGTCGGGCGTGCTGTCCGACGCGGTCACGAATATCCTGGCCGTCAAGACCTGTGGGCGCGAAGACTTTGAGCGCGACCTGTTCGATACCGCCGACCGCGCCGCGCGCGATGCCGAAACGGTTTCGATGCACGCCATGATGCAGCGCAACTTTACGACCTCGGGCCTTATCGTCATCACCATGGCCGTGGTGAGCGTGTTCGTCGCGGGCGGCAACGCGTGGTTTGGCATTTCGGCCGGCGCGCTCGTCATGATCTTTACCTATACGTACAACCTCACCATGCGTCTGAACTACGTGAGCTCCATGATGCAGCGCATCAACCGCGCGCTGGGCGACGCCGCCGAGATGACGCGCGTGCTGGACGAGCCGCGTCTGGTGGCAGACGACGAGGATGCTCCCGAGCTCAAGGTGCGCGAGGGCGCGATTGATTTTGAGCACTTGAGCTTTGCATACCGTGATGCCGCGGCGGGCGAGAGCGTGTTCAACGACCTGACGCTCCATGTGGCGGCGGGCCAGCGCGTGGGCCTGGTGGGCAAATCGGGCTCGGGTAAGACGACGCTCACCAAACTGCTGCTGCGCCTAGACGATGTTCAGGGCGGCCGCGTGCTCGTGGACGGTCAGGACGTCTCGCGCTGCACGCAGCAGAGCCTGCGCCGTCAGGTTGCCTACGTGCCGCAGGAGGCGCTGCTGTTCCACCGCTCCATTCGCGAAAACATTGCCTACGGTCGTCCCAACGCCACTGATGAGCAGATCCGCGAGGCGGCTCGCTTGGCTAATGCGACCGAGTTTATCGACCGCCTGCCCCGTGGCTTTGACACCATGGTGGGCGAACGCGGCGTCAAGCTCTCGGGCGGCCAGCGGCAGCGCGTGGCTATCGCCCGCGCCATCCTAACCGACGCGCCGATTCTGGTGCTCGACGAGGCGACCTCTGCCCTCGACAGCGAGTTCGAGGCGCTGGTGCAGGAGGCGCTCGAAAACCTGATGCGTGGACGTACCTCCATTGTGGTGGCGCACCGCCTGTCCACCGTGGCGGCGCTCGACCGCATTGTGGTGCTGGCCGATGGCGAGATCGTCGAGGACGGCACGCATGCGCAGCTCGTCGAGGCGGGTGGCGAGTACGCGAGCCTGTGGAGCCGTCAGACCGGCGCATTCTTGGAGGCGTAAGCGACTCGGACGTGGGACAATTGTGCCCATAAGTTTATTGTGCCGTTGAGCCAAGGAGTCGTTATGCCACGCGAGACCAATGCCGCCAAACGCGAGCGCGCCGTTGAGGTGTGCGAGCGTCTCAACCGTCGCTATGGCCCGGTCGAGTGCTTTTTGGACCACGAGAATCCCTTCCGCCTACTGATCGCGGTGCTGCTCTCGGCGCAAACGACCGATGCGCAGGTCAACAAGGTGACGCCGCGGCTGTTTGCCCAGTGGCCTACGCCCGAGGCCATGGCCGGGGCGAGCGTGGCTGACGTGGCAGACACCATCAAGTCACTCGGCTTCTACAAGAGCAAAGCCAAGCATGCCGTCGAGGCCGCGCAGATGATCGTCGCCGACTATGGCGGCGAGGTGCCGGCCGACATGAAGGAACTCGTGAAGCTGCCGGGTGTGGGACGCAAGACGGCGAACATCGTGCTCAACGTGGGGTATGGCATCGTGGAGGGCATTGCGGTGGACACGCACGTCAACCGCATTGCGCACCGCCTGATGCTGAGTCCCAAGACGCATGCAAAGGAGCCGCTCAAGACCGAGCAAGACCTGCTCAAGATTTTGCCGCACGAGTATTGGGAGTCGGTCAACCATCAGTGGATCACCTTCGGTCGCGAGATCTGCGACGCCCGCAAACCCAAGTGTGACGAGTGTCCGCTGGCAGATTTGTGCCCCAGCGTGCGCGTAGCGGGGTAGGGCGGAGCGCATCTTCGTCTGGCGTTTTTTGCGGGGCTGGGTTTGCCCTTGAGCCGGAGTCCTCTCCATGCGCTACCATGACAGACAATGTATTTGACGTACGACCCGCCGAGCTTGCCCCGGCGGGCTTTTGGCGTTGCGATGCCGGAGGAACAGCATGCTCATTCACCGTATAGCCGCGCAGCTCTACACTGCCGAGGCGCTGCAGACCGTCGAGGCCGGACTCGATGCCGGCGAGGACGTGACGCTGGCCGTGTCGCAGTCGGGTCGCACGCTTATGGCGGCCGCTCAGTTTGCGCGCCGCCCGCGCCCCACGGTCTACGTTGTGAGTGGCGAGGATGCGGCCGATCGCGCCGCTCGTAGCCTTGCCGCCTACGTGGGCCTGGCGCATGTGTGCCGTTTTCCTGAGCGCAAGGATTATCCGTGGCGCGAGCAGGCGCCCGACGACGCCGTGGTAGCGCAGCGCTGCGAGGCCCTGGGACGCATCGTGCGCGGGGACAACTGCATCATGGTTGCCTCGGCCCGCGCGCTGCTGCGCTGCGTGCCGCCAGTCGAGAGCCGCTACTGGGAGTCCACGACCTTTGCGGTGGGCGAGGAGATTCCTTTTGACGAGGTGCCGCAGCGTCTGGTGGGCATGGGCTACACCAATGCCGGCGCCGCCGACGCGCCCGGCCTGTTCCGCGTGCACGGCGACACCGTCGAGGTGTTCCCCGCACAGGAAAAGGCGCCCGTGCGCATCGAGTTTTTTGGCGACGAGATCGATCGCATCCGCCGTATGGTGAGCTCAACGGGGCAGACCATCGGCAACGAGGATAGTATCGAGATCTTCCCGTGCCGCGAGCTGGCGCTCACCGACGAGGCGGTCCACAACATGCATGTGGCGCTCTATCGCGCCAGCCAGGACGATAGCAAACTGGCGGCGCTGCTCGAGATGGTGGATGCACGCATCGTCACGCCCGAGCTCGACCGCTTTTTGCCGGTGATGTACGGCCAGACCGTAAGCCCGCTGGCACACGTGAGCGGCAAGGCGCTCGTGGTCCTGTCCGAGCCGCGCTCGCTGTTCGACGACTGTCTGCGCGCCTACGAGGATATCGAGGCCCGTGCCGGCGAGGCGGGGATTGACCGACTGGATGGCCTGTATGTACGTGCTCAGCAGCTCGATTTTGGTGCTCAGCAGCGCCTGAACTATGTGAGCCTCATCCGTGCCGGCGGCGCGGTTACGGCAGAGCTCAAGATTGAGCAGCCTGCTATCGCAGGCTCGGACAACCGTTTTATGACGCGCATTCAGGAAGTCGTGGGCAAGCGCTACGCCTGCGTGTTTGCCATTCCCGACCGTGGTGCACGCGAGTCGATGGAGCTCACCTTTGGTGACGAGGGCATTACCTTTGAGGAGTCGCTGACCGCGGCGCCCGAAAATGTCGGCGCTATCGGCGACCGCGTTCGCGTGGCAGCGGCGGATTCTGCCGACCGTGCTGCCCGCCAGGATGCCCATGCTGCAATTCGCGAGCGCCGCGCCGACGCGCTTAACGCCCGCTCGCTCGAGGCGGGTGCTGCCCAGGCTGCCGCCGGTGTCGCCGTGCCCACCATCTCGCGCGGACGCGTGACCTTTGTGGACGCTGCCCTGCCGCAGGGCGTGGTGGTGCCCGATGCCAACCTGGCCGTGTTCTCGATCGCCGACCTCAACGCCCGCATGGACGCCAACCGGGCCCGCAGCCGCCGCAAGGTTGACATTACGCAGATCACCTTCCCGTTTAAGCCGGGAGACTACGTGGTGCACGCCACCCACGGCATCGCGCTCTTTAGCGAGATCGCGCGCCAGGAAGTGGGTGGCAAGGAGCGCGACTACTTTTTGCTGGAATATGCCGACGGCGACAAGCTCTACGTGCCGCTCGAGCAGGTCGACCGCATCACACGCTATGTTGGCCCCGACGGCGACAGGCCGCGCCTGACCAGGCTCAACACTGCCGACTGGACGCGTGCCACCAATAAGGCGCGCAAGAACGCCAAAAAGCTGGCGTTTGACCTGGTCGACCTGTATACGCGCCGCTCGTCGATCGCAGGCATCGCCTGCCCGCCCGACACGCCCGAGCAGATCGAGATGGAGGAGAGCTTTCCCTACGACGAGACGCGTGATCAGCTGGAGGCCATCGCCGACATTAAGGCCGACATGGAGGCGCCCAAGCCCATGGACCGCCTGCTGTGCGGCGACGTGGGTTTCGGCAAGACCGAGGTTGCCCTGCGCGCGGCGTTTAAGTGCGTGGACTCCGGCCGCCAAGTCATGGTGCTCTGCCCCACGACCATTCTGGCCCAGCAGCACTACGAGACCTTCTTTGAGCGTTTTGCCCCGTTTGGCCTCGAGGTCGAAGTGCTCAGCCGCTTCCGCACCCCGGCGCAGCAGAAGCGCGCGCTCAAGGCGTTTGCCGAGGGCACGATCGATGTGCTCATCGGCACCCACCGCCTGCTTTCGGCCGATGTGAACCCCAAGAACCTGGGCCTGGTGATCATCGACGAGGAGCAGCGCTTTGGCGTGCAGCACAAGGAGCAGCTCAAGAACCTGCGTGAGCAGATTGACGTGCTCACGCTTTCGGCAACGCCGATTCCGCGAACCATGCAGATGGCCACGAGCGGCGTGCGCGACATGAGCCTGATCACCACGCCGCCGACCGGGCGCCGCCCCGTGATCGTGCACGTGGGAGAGTACGACCCCGACGTGGTGAGTGCGGCGATTCGCCTGGAGGTGGGCCGCGGCGGTCAGGTGTACTACGTGTCCAACCGCGTCAAGACCATCGACGACGCCGCGGCGCGCGTGCACGAGGCCGCGCCCGAGGCGCGCGTGGGCGTGGCGCACGGCAAGATGAGCCCGCGCGAGGTCGAGGACGTGATGATCGAGTTCGCGACCAAAAAGATCGACGTGCTCATTGCCACGACCATCGTGGAGAGCGGCATCGACAACGCGACTGCCAACACGCTGATCATCGAGGATTCGCAACGCTTGGGTCTGGCGCAGCTCTACCAGCTCAAGGGTCGTGTGGGTCGCTCTGCCACGCAGGCCTACGCGTACTTTATGTTCCCGGGCGAGCTGCCGCTCACCGAGGAGGCAACGGCGCGCCTGACCGCACTTTCCGAGTTTCAGGACCTGGGCAGCGGCATGCGCATCGCCATGCGCGACCTGGAGATTCGCGGCGCCGGCTCGCTTATGGGAGCCGAGCAGCACGGCAACCTGTCGAGCGTGGGCTTTGACCTGTTTACGCAGATGCTGGGCCAGGCCGTGGCCGAGGCGCGCGGCGATGATGACGCCGGCGTGGAGGCGGCGAGCGTGGGTATTAACCTGCCGGCCGACTACTTCTTGTCCGAGGAGTACCTGCCGGCGGTGGACCAGCGCGTGCTCGTGTACCGTAAGCTCGCAGCGGCCGAGGACCTGGAGAGCATCGACGAGGTGCAGGAAGAGACCGAGGCCGCGCATGGCGAGCTGCCGTTGGCGGGACTCAACCTGTTCAATCGCGCGCGCGTCCGCATTCGCGGCGAGCGTCTGGGGCTCGAGAGCGTCACGCTCAGTGGCGGTCGCATCACGTTTTTGGGCGTCGACGTGCCTAAGAAGGTGGCCTTTGAGCTTAAGACCCGCTATGGCGCGGTGAACTTCCCCAAGAGCCGCAAGCTGTCGGTACCCTACAAGGCAGGCGCCGGTGCGGGCAGCGGCTTGGGTCGCGGCCTCGATGCCAACGACGGCACCGGCCCCGTGGCCGCGACACTCATGCTGCTGCAGCAATTAGGCGCGAGTGACGATGACTAACAAGTAAGGGGCGTGGCGGGGCGGAGTCATCTTTGCCCCGCCACGTTGCAGGTTGATTCCAGCCACATCGAAAGGAAAGCATGTTCGGATACATCTATAAGAAAGATGCCGCCATTATCGCGGTTTTCCTGTGTCTTTGTCTGGGCGTGGGCAGTTTCTTCGATTATCAGATCTCGAGCGCGCTGTTCAATATCGGCAGCATGTACGGTCGCTTTGTCGAGGCGGCCGGCGAGCTGCCGTTCGAGCTGACGGCGAGCATCGCGGGCGTTATGCTCGTGCGCGCGGTGCGTTCCGACTCTAAGGGGAGCAAATGGCTCGCTGCGCTGGGCGTTTTGATCAACGTGGGTCTGGTCGGCTACGAGATTATCGGATCGCTGCGCGTCGGCGGCAAGCTTATTGCGTTTCAGCTGGTTCTGACGTTTGCGTTGGTCATCGCAGCCAACCTCATCGCCTACCGCCTCACGCGTACGACCGAGCCCGACGAGCTTACGCGCTGGGCGTTGATGGTGCTGGCCGTGTGGGTCGCTCAGGCCATCATCCTCAACGTCATTGTTAAGCCGTTATGGTCGCGCCCGCGCATGCGCGTGATCGAGGTCACGCCGGGGCTCAATTTTCAGCCGTGGTGGGTGATCGGCAACCCCGACAAGTGGGCCTATATCGCCGCCGGCGTGATTAAGGACGGGTTCAAGTCGTTTGCGAGCGGACACACGGCGCATGCGGCGATCGGCCTTATGCTCGCCGGGCTTCCCGCGGCAGCCTTTAAGGAAAAACCTTCGCGTCGCCGCGTGATCTTTTGGGCGGCGGTTGTTGTTGCAGCGTTCGTCGCCTTTGGGCGCATCGTGATCGGCGCACACTTTTTGAGTGACGTGAGCTGCGGTTTTGCTCTGGTACTGGCACTTGAGTGCCTTGCCGCGCGCATTGCCTATCCCAGCGGCGTACAATAGCTCCGTTTGAATCATCTGGCCGATACCCGGTAAGAGAGGATTGCCATGCTCGCGTTTAACAACGACT
This sequence comes from Collinsella sp., assembly GCA_048323995.1. Taxonomy (GTDB): domain Bacteria; phylum Actinomycetota; class Coriobacteriia; order Coriobacteriales; family Coriobacteriaceae; genus Collinsella. The sequence goes on from DBFELT010000016.1 coordinate 13,378, forward strand.
ATTCCCACGGCGCACACCCGGCAGTGCTGCAGGCGCTCGTCGACACCAATATGGAGCCGCAGCCCGGTTATGGTACCGATGCACACACCGAGCGTGCCAAGCAGCTTATCCGCGAGGCCTGTCAGGCCCCCGATGCCGACGTGTTTTTTCTGGTGGGCGGCACGCAGGCCAACGCGACGGTGATTGATATGCTGCTTGCGCCCTACGAGGGCGTCGTTGCTGCCGAGACCGGCCACGTCGCCTGCCACGAGGCGGGCGCCATCGAGTTTGGCGGCCACAAGGTGCTCACCATCCCCGGCTACGAGGGCAAGATGCACGCCGAGGACCTCGAGAACTATATCCAGGTGTTCTACGAAAACGAGAGCTACGAGCACACGGTGTTCCCGGGCGCCGTGTACGTGAGTCTATCGACCGAGTACGGCACGCTGTACTCCAAGGCCGAGCTCGCGGCGATTCATGCGGTATGCCAGAAGCGCGAGATTCCGCTGTTTGTGGACGGTGCTCGCCTGGCCTATGCGCTGGCGGCCGATGAGTGCGACATTACCCTGCCCGAGCTGGCGCAGCTGTGCGACGTGTTCTACATCGGCGGCACCAAGTGCGGCGCGCTTTGCGGCGAGGCTGTGGTGTTCTGCGGCATGCACGCTCCGGCACATCCCATTCCGCGCATTAAGCAGCACGGCGCGCTGTTGGCCAAGGGTCGCCTGACGGGCGTGCAGTTTGAGGCACTCTTTACCGACGGCCTGTATTTTGAGATTGGTCGCCAGGCGATCGAAACCGCGCAGGCGCTTCGTCGCGTGCTGCACGAGCGCGGTTACCAGTTCTTCTTGGAGACGCCGACGAACCAGCAGTTTGTGATTCTGCCCAACGAGGACATGGCCCGCATTCGCGAGCATGCCTCGATCGAGTACTGGGAAAAGTACGACGAGACCCACACGGTGGTGCGCTTTTGTACCAGCTGGGCCACGACGCAGGAGGACATCGACGCGTTGGCGGCTGTCCTGTAGCCTGATGTAATGACGAGGGCCGCCTTGCGCTGGGTTTGGCGCAGGGTGGCCTTTGCTTTTGGGGAGAAGGGTTGTATGACCGAGATGTCCGAGCCGACGATTCGCCTGGCGACGCCCGAAGACGCGCCGGCGTTGCTTGCCATCTATGAGCCGTATGCGCGCCAGACGGCGATTACTTGCGAATACGAGGTGCCGAGCGTTGAGGAGTTCGCCGGGCGCATCGAGCGCACGCTCAAGCGCTATCCGTATCTGGTGATGGAGCTGGACGGGCGTCCGGTAGGCTATGCCTATGTGAGTCCGCTCAACAGCCGCGAGGCATACGACTGGTCGGTCGAGACATCGATCTACCTGGCGCGCGACGTGCGCCACGGCGGGCTGGGCCGCAAGCTGCACGACGCGCTCAAGCAATGCCTGGTCGCGATGGGCATCACCAACATGTGCGCGCTCATTGCCGTGCCGCACGATAAGGACGACGAGTACCTGACGCACAACAGCCAGGATTTCCATGCCCATATGGGATATCGCCTGGTAGGCGCCTTTGACCGCTGCGCCCAAAAGTTCGGCCGCTGGTATGACATGTGCTGGATGGAGCTGGTCCTAGCCGAGCGCGTCCCTAACCAACCCAAACCAACCTGGTTTCCCGACCTTCCCAAACCTACCATTTAGGGACAGGTTTATTTTGGCAGGTTAGCCGATGGGCTCAGTGTATTTGGCGCGGTCGGTGCGCTGGATGCGCTTGGAGACATGGAGCGGGCGGCCGTCGGTGTCGTAGACGTAGTCGGTGATCAGGATCAGCGCCTGCCCGCGCTCAACATTGAGCAAAAACGCCTCGTTTTGCGAGGCATAGCACACCTCAAAGGTCTTGTGCCCCTGTGCCGGCGCGCGATGGAATTCCTGGCGCAGCGTGGCGTAGAGCGAACCGTTGATATCGCGATCGATGAGTGCTTCAAAGCTCGGTGGTAGATAGGTGGTCTCCAGGCACAGCGGCGCATCGTCCAGATAACGCAGTCGGACAAGTTTGACGAGCTTGCTGCCCACGGCGACATCGAAGAACTTGGCCGCATTGCCCGCGGCCTTGGCAAAGCCCGAGTCCACCGTGCGCGTGGTGGGCTTCATACCCTGGCCCTGGACCTGTGTCGTGTAGCTCGAAAACACCAGGTTGTTCTCGTGGAGCGCCGGCGTGTCGGCCACAAAGGCGCCACGCCCGCGCTCGGTGCGCACCAGGCCCTCATCAACGAGCACCTTAAGGGCGTGGCGTACGGTGCTGCGCGACAGCCCCGATTCGTCCATGAGTTCCATCTCGGACGGCAGCTTGTCTCCGCGCGCGTAGGTGCCGGAGGCGATGCGGTCGCGCAGCATGCCCGCCAAGCGCTCGTATTGGGTCAGTCTCTTTTTAGATGAAGCGTTCATGCGATCAACCTGTATCTAACCTGTATGCGTATCTAATCAAGCATGTATTCAATACAACGACAAAACCGCTGTTAGCAAGTTATCGAAAACTGTATCAGCAAATTTTCTAAGACAAATATAGCATACAACTAGTCGACATAACCAAAACATGTATGTAACTTGTATGCCATCGAGAGCATCAAACGAGAAGAAAGGCTGATGCACGATGACTACTCAGGAACAGGTTAAGGACGTCGTCTCCCAGGTTTTGGCCGACAAGGCAGACAAGGGCGGCATCAAGCGCGTCGTGTGGATTGGCGCCGGCGGATCCAACGGCGGCAACTATCCTGCCCAGTACTTTATGGAGCACGAGGCCACGCAGGTCGTGAGCTCCAGCTACACCAGCAATGAGTTCGTGCACGCAACTCCTGCCTACGTTAACGAGAACACCCTGGCCGTCGTCGTGTCCATGCGCGGCACCAAGGAGACCATCGTCGCCGCCCAGGTCGCCAAGGACCACGGCGCCAGCACCATCGCCATCTATGTTGACGAGTCCGGCCTCACCGAGGTCTGCGACTACAAGATCCAGTACGACAGCCTGGCCGTCGACGAGTCCTGCATGGGTCGCACCAACTCTGCCGTCGTGACCATGATCGCCATGGAGCTTACGCAGCAGACCGAGGGCTATGCCGAGTACGAGAACGCTATGGCCGCGTTCGACTTGGTCGACCCCATCTATCGCAAGGCCGTCGAGTACACCCGTCCGCTCGCTGCCAAGTGGGCCGAGCAGAACGCCGACAAGCCCTGCATCAACGTCATGGCCCAGGGCCCGCTCTTTGGTGCCGCCTACGTCTTTAGCATCTGCAACGTGCAGGAGATGCTGCAGATCGACTCCTGCACCATCAACACCTGCGACTTCTTCCACGGCCCCTTCGAGATCCTGGACAAGCGCACCTCGCTGTTCCAGCTCATCAGCGTCGGCCGCAGCCGCTGCAACGACGAGCGCGGCATCCGCTTCGTCAACCAGTACGGTGGCGAGCGCGTCTATCAGCTCGACGCCAAGGAGCTCGGCCTCAACGACATCAAGGATAGCGTGAGCGAGTACTTCAACCACCTGATCTTTGCCCCGATCCTCAACAACGTGTACATGCGTGCGCTCTCTGCCGTCACCCACAAGGACTACATGACGCGCCGCTACATGTGGAAGCTGGACTACTAAGAGTTACGCGGTTTTACCAAACCGCGTAACGGCTCGACGCTGCGCGGACCGCATTTGGACAATCTGACGTTCAACTTCAAGGGCGCGACCAGAAGGTCAGCGCCCTTTCGTTTCACGCCACCTTGCCTCAAATGCGGCCCGCTCGCTGACTTATGCTCAACCAGCGGTGCCTTAGACGTTGGGGACGTTCTTAAATGACTAGTCATTTGGGAACGTCCCCAATGAGTATGTGGAGAAGCAGATTTTCCGCTCGCCGATTTGTGTCTTGAAAAATGTATATAACGACTATAACGTAGTACGAAACATATTGGAAACAATACCGAGGAGGCTGCGTTGAAGAAAAGCAATCTGGGCTATGTGCTGGTGCTGGTCGCCGCGCTTATGTGGGGCAGCATCGGAATCTTTGTAAACGGCATCTCGGCCATGGGCGTTTCGTCCCAGAGCATGGCTGCCTTTCGCTTGTTGGTCGGAGCGCTTATCTTGGCGCCGGTCCTGATGTTTATGGGCTGCCGTCCGGGTGAGGGGTCTACCGTGGCTCAGGGTCCGCTGGCCCTGTTCAAGGCAAGCCCTAAAGAGCTTGTTCCCTGCGCGCTTGTCGGTATCGTCGGCTTGGCCGCCGCCAACACCTGTTATTACGAGTGCATGGGCGAGGTGGGCATGTCCACGGCCTCGGTGCTGCTCTACACCTCGCCGGTGTTTGGCGTCATGCTCGGCCGCGTGCTTTATCGCGAGGACGTGACCCCCAACAAGCTCGTTGCCATTGTCTTTAACATCGTAGGCTGCGTGCTTGCAGTGACCAATGGCGACCTTTCCGGTTTTCATTTTTCGGTTTGGGGCGTCACGTCGGGCGTGATTGCAGGCCTTTGTGGTGCGTCGCTCGCGGTGTTTAGCCGAATAGCAACCAAGACGGTCCACCCGCTGGCTGTCACGTTTTGGGGCTTTGTTTTTGGCGGTGCGGTTATGGCAGCTATCGCGGCTCCGTGGCCGGATGTCGCCGCGGCAATGTCGCCACAGCTGCTGCTGCTGTTCCTTGGCTTTGGACTCATCCCCACAGCCGTTGCTTACATCTTATATATGCAGGGTCTGTCCATGGGGCTCGAGACATCGAAAGTTCCCGTCGTAATGTCTTTCGAGACGGTCGTCACCGTACTGGTGGGCATTGGTGTCTACGCCGAGCCCGCCGGCGCGATTAAAGTCCTGGGCATCGTGCTGGTGCTCGCGTCCATCCTGATTATGAACACCGACTTCTCCAAGCTGCGCAACAGTGTGTTTGTCGGTCATGTCATTGAGAGCATGACCTTTAAGCCCAACGCGTGGTGGACCGAAAAATCTCAGGACATGGATCTGTTTAAGGAACGCACCGGCATTGCGCTGGAACCCACCGTACAGGAAAGCCCCTGGTACTTCGTGCGATAGGGGATTGCGCGCAGGGTCTGACCTGGGGTTATCCAGCTAGCGCCGGCCTACCCAGCCCAACGTTTCGAGTACGTTAAACCCGTCAACGGTCGATTTTCACCCGCGAACGGTCTTTATACTAATTAGCAATATAAGCAACGTATAAGACGTTATAATGACCATAACGAAAAGGAGGAGGCAAGATGAATCAGATCATTCTCGCATCTCATGGCGGCCTGGCCGCAGGCGCCAAAGACACGCTCGAGATGGTTCTCGGCGACGTGTCGAACGTCCACGTCGTGTCGCTTGCTCGTGACGACAAGGAGCCCATCACCAATAAGGTGGACGCCATGATCGCTACGTTCAACGCGGACGACACCGTCTATGTGCTGACCGATATGCTCGGCAGCTCGGTCAACAACAACATGGTCGAGCTTTCCAAGAACGGCACGAAGTTTACGGTTGTCAGCGGTTTCAACATCCCGCTGGCGCTCACGCTCGCTATGAGCCCCGTCCCCGTCAAGGGTGCCGAGCTCGCGGCCCTCATCAATGAGGCCCGCACCGGTCTGACCAACCCCAACGCACCGGTCGAGGCCGCCGCGGCTCCCGCCAAGAAGGCCAAGGCGTCCCGTCACAGCTCCGGTCCCGCCAAGATCGTCCTCGCACGTCTTGACTACCGTCTGCTGCACGGCCAGGTCGTCTTTACCTGGACCACCAAGGTCCAGGCTGAGCGCATCATCGTCGTCGACAACGCTGCCGCCAACGATGACATCAAGAAGGGCGCTCTTAAGTTGGCCAAGCCCCAGGGCGTGCGCCTGAACGTCTTCACCGTCGAGCGTGCCCTCGCCAAGATGGACAAGCTCAACACCCTCGGCGAGCGCGTCATGTTCGTCTTTGGCAACACGGCCGAGATGCTGCAGTTCTGCCAGGGCTACAAGCTCGACGCCATCAACCTGGGCGCCACCGCCAACCACGACGGTGCCGATCAGGTCGGCGGCAAGGACAGCTCCGTCTTCTTCGACGCCGCCCAGAAGGCCGACGTCAACCAGCTGCTCGACATGGGCATCAAGCTCTATGTCCAGCAGACCCCTACGTATCAGAGCGTCGACATCGACGCCAAGCTGTAATCAACCAGGCTTTTGCCTGACTGAAAGGAGAAGGGTATGAATACGTTCATCAGTGCGGTGCTCGTCGGCCTCGTCGGCGTGTTCTGCATGTGGGACTCCCGCCTGCTCGGTCGTCTTAACTTCGAGCAGCCCCTCGTTGGCGCTACGCTCGTCGGTCTGCTGCTGGGCGATGTGCCCACCGGCCTTGCCGTCGGTGCCGCCGTCGAGCTCGTGTCCATGGGCCTGGTGCAGGTCGGCGCTGCCGTTCCGCCCGATATGGTCCTGGGCGGCATCGTGGCCGCTGCCTTCGCATGCCTGACCGATGCTTCCGCCGAGACCGCCATGACGATCGCCATCCCGGTCGCCGTCCTGGGTCAGCTCCTCGGCATTGTCTTCCGTTCCATCATCGCCGCCCTCACCCATGTGGCAGATAGCGCGATCGATAACGGAAAGTTCAAGACCGCCTACCGTATGCACATCTGCGCCGGCTCCGGTCTGTACGCCATCATGTACTTCCTGCCGATCTTCCTCGCCGTCTTTGTTGGCACCGACCTGGTTCAGGCCATCGTCAACATGGTTCCCGAGTGGCTGTCCACTGGTCTTAACGTTTCGACCAAGATCATGACCGCCTACGGCTTGGCCCTGCTGCTCACCATGATGATCAAGAAGGGTATGACTCCGTTCCTGTTCATCGGTTTCCTGCTCGCCGCTTACCTCAACCTGTCCGTCATCGCGGTCGCTCTGATCGGTGTGTGCCTGGCTGTCGTCTTCATGGGCTTCAAGTTCAACGGTTCCCATGCAGCCGCCGGTGTCGATTCCGACTACGATCCGCTCGAAGACGACGAAGACTAAGGAGGAACACACTATGGCAACCGCAACCAAGGACGTGTCCCTGAACAAGAAGGTCAGCCAGTTCTTCTGGCGCTCCTGGGCCATCCAGGCCTCTTGGAACTACGAGCGTCAGATGAACATGGGCTTCCTCTACGGCATGGTTCCCACGCTCGATCGCCTCTATCCGGACGAGTCCGACCCCAAGCAGCTCGCTGCTAAGAAAGAGGCTTACCACCGTCACATGGCGTTCTACAACTGCACCCCGCAGACGAGCGCCTTTATCCTGGGCCTCACCGCCTCCATGGAGGAGGAGTACGCCAAGGATCCCGAGAACTTCGATCCCGATTCGATCAACGCGGTCAAGACCTCCCTCATGGGTCCGCTTTCCGGTATCGGTGACTCCTTCTTCCAGGGTACCATCCGCGTTATCGCCTTTGGCCTGGGCGTTCAGCTGGCTCAGCAGGGCTCCATCATGGGCCCGATCCTGGCCATGCTCATCTCCATCGTCCCCTCTGTGCTGATCACTTGGTTCGCAGCCAAGATGGGCTATCAGGGCGGCCACGAGTACCTGAGCAAGCTTCAGGGCGGCGACCTCATGGAGAAGCTCATGTATGTCTGCGGCATCGTGGGCCTTATGTCCGTGGGCGGCATGATCGCTACGCTGATCGGCGCCACCACCCCGCTGCAGTTCGCTGAGGGTACCGTTGTTATCCAGGACATCCTGGACGGCATGATGCCCCAGATGATCTCCCTCGGCCTCACCGGCCTTATGTACTGGCTCATCAAGAAGAACGTCAACACCGGTTGGCTTCTCGTGATCGCCATCGTGGGCGGCATCGCCCTCTCCGCGGCCGGCATTCTGGCCTAGTCGCGACCAAGCGCCTAACCGCTTTCCCCCGGGGGCCTGCCTGGCATCCCATACCCCAGGCAGGCTTCCATCCCCAAAATGCGACAATGGGACAGTCCCCTTGTCGCATCCTCAACGGACCGGCGACTCGGTCCAAACCACGGTAACCCTGCGAGCGCCCGGCAATGTGGCGCCGCAAAAATCGAAAGGAATGTGTCAGATGTACGAGATCGACCTTAACCTCCCTAAGCAGATCGTCGCTGACGTCCTGTCCAACCACGAGATCCACAGTGTCGCCTTCGTCGGCTGCGGTGCTTCCATGTCCGACCTGTACCCCGCCAAGTACTTCCTGGCCAACAACACGGACAAGCTGAACGTTCAGATCTTCACCGCTAACGAGTTCAACTACGACACGCCTTCCTGGGTCAACGAGCACACCTTCGTGATCACCTGCTCCCTCGGTGGCTCCACGCCCGAGACCGTCGAGGCTAACAAGACCGCCAAGAAGCACAACTGCCCGGTCGTCTCCCTCACCAACAAGGCTGGCTCCGCTCTGACCGTCGACGCCGACTACGTCATCGTTCACGGCTTCCACGCCAACTTCGCTGCCAAGTGCGAGAAGCCCGGCTATGCCATCGCTCTTGCTCTCGAGATCCTTCAGCAGACCGAGGGCTATGACAAGTACGACGACATGATCACCGGCCTCACCAACGTCTTCGATCTCTGCGAGAACGCTGCTCAGTCCTGCAAGAAGCTCGCCAAGAAGTTCGCTGAGGACTTCAAGGACGACAAGATGATTTACTTCATGGCCTCTGGTGCCTCCGAGAAGATGGCTTACTCCCACGCCGCCTTCCTGTTCACCGAGATGCAGTGGATCGACGCCGCCGCCTACAACACCGGCGAGTACTTCCACGGCCCGTTCGAGGTTTCCACCGAGGGTAAGCCCTACGTCTTCTTCATGTCCGATGGCGCTACCCGTCCGATGGACGCCCGCGCCCTCACCTTCCTTGAGCGCATGGGCGCCAAGGTCGCTCTGATCGACTCCAAGGACTACGGCCTGGCTGACGCCGTGCCCGCGAGCGTCGTCACCTACTTCAACCCGCTGCTGCACCTCGCCGTTATGCGCGAGTACGGCAACCAGATCGCCGAGGCCCGTCAGCACCCGCTGACCATGCGTCGCTACATGTGGAAGCTTTCCTACTAATCACAAGTAAGTAGACCTTACGGGTTGATTGAGAGGGGATGGGGTTTGCGCCCCATCCCCTTTTTTGCTCTGGGGAGGGCGTGTCTGTCGCGTCGCAAATCCCAGATAAAACCTACCAAAATAAACCTGTCCCTTTTTGGCAGGTGGGAGGAGATGCGTATGATCAAGGCAGTGCTGTTTGACATGGACGGCGTGCTGGTCGATACCGAGTGGTTCTACAACCGTCGTCGCGTGGCGTTTATGGAGGAGAAGGGCTTTCACTTTGACGAGATCCCCGATCTTTCGGGGTCTAACGAGCCCGCCATTTGGAAGTCGCTGGTACCTGACGATGTTGAGCTGCGCGAGCGCCTGCGCGTGGAGTACAAGCAGGTCTATAGCCCGGACCATCCCGTTCCGTATGCCGAGCTGCTCAACGAGCAGACGGAGCCGGTGATGCGTGAGCTGCACGAGCGCGGCGTGAAGTGCGCCATCGCGAGCTCGTCCTATCGCGAGCTTATTGACGAGCTGGTGGAGATTGCCGGCATCGCCGACGTGCTGGACTACACCATCAGCGGTCACGAGTGCAGTGCGTTTAAGCCCGACCCCGAGATCTACCTGCGTGCCATGGAGGCGCTGGGTGTGGAGCCTACCGAGTGCCTGGTTATCGAGGACTCGCCTTTGGGCATCGAGGCCGGCAAGCGCTCCGGCGCCCGCGTCCTGGCGCTGCGTCCGCACGAGGGCGTCAACCTAGATCAGTCCGCCGCCGACGTTATCATCGACAATCTGACCGACATCCTACCTGCCATTTAGCAGCAAAACCACCACAAAGGGGACAGGCACCTTCGTGGTGGTCCATGCTACAATCGCGGGCATGCCCCACAACTACATCTGCCTTCGAAAGGAGCTTCCGTGGCGAACGCCATCGATCAGCTCACGGACCGCGTGCTCGTGCTCGGCCGCCTCACCATCGTCCGCCGTGCCATTACCGCCGTGGCGGTCACAATTTCTGCCGTCCTCCAAACATTTCTGATCCAGGCGTTCATTCAGCCCGCCGACCTGCTTCCGAGCGGTCTCACCGGCGTCGCGGTCCTGCTCGATCGCGTTACCTTGCTGGGCGGCGTTCACATCGACATCTCGCTCGGCATGCTTGCGCTCAACATTCCCGTGGCGCTCCTATGCTGGAGCGGCATTAGCAAGCGCTTCGTCATCTTCTCGATGATGCAGGTCGTGCTCTCGTCGCTGTTCCTCAACGTCTTTCACTTCGCTCCATTTTTGGGCGACAAGATTATGCTCATCATTTTTGGCGGCGTGGTCTCGGGTCTGGGCGCTGCCATCGCGCTAAAGTCCGGCGCATCTACCGGTGGCACCGACTTTATCGCGCTGTGGGTCTCCAACCACACGGGCAAGACCATCTGGGGCGTTATCTTTGGTTTCAATTGCTTTATCCTGGCGATCTTTGGCTTTATGTTTGGCTGGGACAACGCGGCGTACTCCATCGTGTTCCAGTTTATTTCGACCAAGACCATCGACAGTTTCTATCGTCGCTACGACCGCGTGACGCTGCAGATCACGACGCGCAAGGCTGACGAGGTCATGACCGCCTATGTTGACCATTTTCAGCACGGCATTAGCTGCGCCGAGGTCATCGGCGGATACAGCCGCGAAAAGATGTACCTGCTGCACGCCGTTGTATCGACCTACGAGAGCCAGGACATTATCAAGCTGGTGTGCGACATTGATCCCGGCGCCGTGATCAATGTGTTCCACACGCTCAACTTTGTTGGCGGCTGGTGGGGCGGTCATGTCGACGAGCCCATGCCCACGGCCGTACCCGATCCCGACAAGCCCGCGCGTATGGCCAGCAGACAGGCGCGCCTCAGCGAGCAGGACAGCCTGCAGCAGGACGACGGCAGGTAGAGTGTTGGTATTTTGCCGGCACGGCGCAATCCTGTCCGCTTGAGCCTCCCGAAAGCCTCGCTGCTTTCGGGAGGCCTTCGTTTGCCCAGATAAAACCTACCAAAATGAAGCTGTCGCTTTTTGGTAGGGAGGGTATATCGTTTTATCATTATGAGGTAACATGAAACTAGACGTTATATACGTATTAGTTATTTCGATATTTCGATAAGAGTGATTAGATATGCCTACACCCAAAAATGCACCGCTTTATCAGCAGATTTATGACGAAATCAAGGATGCGATCGAGAAAGGTGTTTATGCACCCAAGGAGCGTATTCCGTCCGAGCTTGAGCTAGCCGAGCAGTACGAGGTGAGCCGCATCACGGTGCGCCGCGCCGTCGAGGAGCTGTGCTCCGATGGCTACCTGGTTAAGCAGCAGGGCCGCGGCACCTTTGTTTCCACGCCGCACATCAATCGCCAGTTCCACGCCTCGACGCTGCAGACGTTTACCGCGCTGTGTGCCAACAACGGCATGAAGGCCGGTGCACATGTGGTCGATCGCCAGATTGTGCCGGCGCGCCAAAACGAGATGGAGTTCTTTGGCCTGCAGAAGGATGCGCTGCTGCTGCATATCAAGCGCGTGCGTACGGCCGACGGCGAGCCCATCTTTGAGGAGAACATCTTTGTGCCGTTTGACGCCTACCGTGAGCTGTTGACGGCCGATCTTGAGGACAAGTCGATTTTTGCCGAGGTCGAGCGTGTTGGCGGAACGCCGATTGTCTCGGTTGGCTACCGTACGGTCGAGGCCGTTCGAGCTAACGCCGAGCAGGCGGCCGAGCTGGGCATTGCTCCGCACGATCCGCTGCTCAACCTGCGTGCCGGCTTTACCGGTCCCGACGACGAGCCGGTTTTGATGGGTAAGCAGTACTACGTGGGATCGCGCTACGTTATGGTCATGTAAGTTACGCGGTTTTACCAAACCGCGTAACGGCTCGACGCTGCAAACGCCCCTAAGCGGCAATCTGACGTTCAATCGTCGGTCGCGTACCGAAGTACGCTTCCCTCCTCTTTCACGTCACCTTGCTCGCTCAGGGGCGTTTTCGCTGACTTATGCTCAACCAGCGACGTTTGCGCGCTTGTCAAGAGATTAGCCGTTGGGAAAGTGTCCAAAAATCCCACGCTCGTTCCTTTTGGATTGCGTTGCCCGTGGCCGACAGCCGTGCGGCACCGGTTCGCGTGGCGGCGTATAATCGGCGGCAGATGACTTGAACGTTAGGAAACCATGACCGATAGCATGCAGCAGATGGCGCTCGACACGCTCGGCGCCTATTTTGGCTACACCTCGTTTCGCCCGGGACAGGACCGCATGGTCGATGCGATTCTTGCCGGTCGCGATGCGCTGGGCGTTATGCCCACGGGCGCCGGCAAGTCCATTTGCTACCAGGTGCCCGCGCTCATGCTGCCCGGCATCACCTTTGTGGTGAGTCCGCTGCTGTCGCTTATGGAGGACCAGACCCGTGCGTTGCTCGCGGCGGGTGCGCGACCCAGCTATCTCAACTCCAGCCTTACCCCGGCCCAGCAAAACACCGTGCTCAAGCGGGCGCGCGAGGGTCGTTATCAACTTATGTACGTGGCGCCCGAGCGCCTGCTCGAGCCACGCTTTTTAGCCTTTGCACAGGAGGCCGCGGCCGACGGCGGCATCGGCGTGCCGCTCGTGGCCATTGACGAGGCACACTGCGTGAGCCAATGGGGCCAGGATTTTCGCCCCGCCTACCTGCAGATTCGCGAGTTCATCGAATCGCTTCCGCAGCGTCCCATTGTGGCGGCCTTTACCGCTACGGCAACCGAGCGCGTGCGTGCGGACATCCAGCAGATGCTCGGCCTGCAAAACCCCGCGACGGTGGTGACGGGCTTCGATCGCAAGAACCTCTACTTTGGCTGCGAGGAGATGGGCGACAAAGCCAAGACCGCCTGGGTGCGCGACTATGTGATCGCGCATTCGGGCGAGAGCGGCATCGTGTATTGCTCGACCCGCAAGACCGTCGATGCGCTGGCAGGTGAGCTTGCCGAGGCGCTGGGCCCCAGTGGCATTCGCGTTGGCCGTTACCATGCCGGCATGGGCAACGACGCCCGCCGCCAAAGCCAGCGCGCCTTTATCGACGACGATATCCAGGTGATGGTTGCCACCAACGCCTTTGGCATGGGCATCGACAAACCCAACGTGCGCTACGTGATTCACAACAACGTGCCCGAGAGTATCGAGGCCTACTACCAGGAGGCTGGCCGCGCTGGCCGCGACGGCGACCCGGCCAGCTGCCACTTGCTGTGGAACGGTAACGATTTTCGCATGCGCCGCTTTCTGATCGACCGCGGCGATGCTGCCGACGAGGCGCTCGACGACGAGCAGCGCGCGTGGGCGCTCCAGAATCGATATTGCCTGCTCAGCCAGATGGAGGGCTACTGCAATACCACCGGTTGCCTGCGCGAATACATGCTGCGCTACTTTGGCGACGAGGCCGCGGCCGAGCATGCGGCTGCGGCTGGCGCGGGCACCACCGCCACGGACGACGCCGAGGGCTGCGGCAACTGCAGCAATTGCCTCACGCAGTTCGAGGTCGAGGACGTCACCGATATGGCCCGCGCCGCTGTGCGCTACGTGGCCGCGCGACCCATGCGCTTTGGCAAGTCGCTCATCGCCGACGTGCTTCACGGCGGCAACACCGAGCGCATTCGCCAGATGCATCTGGACGAGGACCGCGGCTATGGTGAGCTGTCGAGCGAATCGGTCGGGCGCATCAAGGACATCATCGGCCAGCTGTGCGGCCGCGGTTATCTGGCTACCTCGCAGGGGCAGTACCCGGTCGTGGGGCTGGGCCCGCGCGCCGGCGAGGTCGAGGACGAGGCGTTTGCCTTTACCGTTAAGCGTCGCGCGTCCAAGCGCAAGGCCTCGGCCCGTGCCCGCCGTGCGGTTGATCTGCTGCGCGAGGAAGCCGAGCTGGATCAGCGCCCGCGCGTGGGTGACGATGTCGAGCTGTTCGAGCGCCTGCGTGCCCTGCGCAAGGAGATTTCGACCGAGCTGGAGATAGCGCCGTACATGGTCTTCTCCGACAAGGCCCTGCGCGGTCTGTGCCGCCTGCGCCCGCAGACGCGCGACGAGCTTATCCAGGTCAACGGCATCGGCGAGAAAAAGGCCGATGCCTTTGGCGAGCAGTTTATGGCAGCGATTGAAGAGTTTGAGTCCGAGCATGCACGGAATGGAGCGTAATGATGGCATCCGACGATAAAACCGAGCGCACTGAGGTGTCCGCCGTGCCGCTGTACCAGCAGGTAATGGACGACCTAAAAGGCGAGATCGCGCGTGGCGTGTACGCATCCGGCTCGCGCATTCCTTCCGAGATGGAGCTCGCGAAGTACTACGGCGTGGGACGCATCACCGTGCGCCGCGCCATCGAGGAGCTGTCGCGGGCGGGGTATCTCAACCGCCAGCAGGGGAGGGGCACGTTTGTGTGTGCGCCCAAACTCAAGCGCAAGATTGTCCAGAAGGGTGATGTTCAGAGCTTTTCCGAGGGTTGCGCTGCCAACGACATGGTGGCCGGAGCATGTCTGGTGTCGCGCACGGTGGTTGCGGCGACGCGCGAGGACGCGGCGTTTTTTGGGGTGGAACCCGGCTGCGAGCTCATCGTGGTCGAGCGCGTGCGCACGGCAGACGGCGTGCCCGTCATGCTCGAGAACAACGCCTTTGTGCTGGCCGACCATCCCTATCTGCAGACGCTTGCCGACAAGGATCTCACGGACAATTCCATCTTTGCGCTCGTTGCCGAGCATTCGGGCCGCGCGCCGCTCAAGTCCGACCCCTGTACTGTGGAGATTGCGCTTGCCGATGCTCAGGCGGCCTCGCTGCTGGAGGTGCCGGTCGGCGAGCCGCTCTTCTATATGGAGGCGTACTTTACCGATGAGGACGAGCGGCCCTTGCTGCTCGGACGCCAAAAGATCGTGGGTTCGCGCTACGTGTTCGACATCTAACGTCCACAGATAGAACGATATAGAACAAATTTGGTGAGATGGCTTCACGTGCGTCGTCATGCGTGCTATAAATAGGACAACATAGAACGACCGCAGGTACGAGCTGACGTCGTTCAAAACCGCCACACAAGGAGGAGCATCACCATGAACGCACACGATCTGATTCAGGAAATTATCGAGCGCAAGGGCAAGATTGAGAATGTCTTTTGGATCGCCTGCGGCGGTTCGATGATCGACCTGATGCCGGCCAACGAGCTGCTCAAGCGCGAGGCAACCACGTTTACCTCGACGGTCTACACGGCACGCGAGTTTTGCCTGATGGCCCCCAAGAGCCTTGGCGAGAAGTCGCTCGTCATCGCCTGCAGCCACAGCGGCAACACGCAGGAGGTCGTCGACGGCTGCGAGATGGCGCTGGCAGCCGGCGCCGAGGTCGTGGCCATGACCGACTGCGAAGGCTCCAAGATCGATAACGGCAAGTGGACTACCTGGGTCTATCCGTGGGGCGAGGACGTGCCGCAGGCCGAGGTGCCGCAGGGCATCGGCGCTCTGATCGCTGCCGAACTGCTCGACCAGCAGGAGGGTTACGAGGCACTCGCCGACATGTACGCCGGCCTTAAGCAGATGGATGCCCTGCTGCCCGCTGCCCGCGAGAAGGTCAACGCCGAGCTGGGCGATCGCTTTGCCGAGCTCTGCCAGCAGCACGAGTTCTTCTATATCCTGGGTTCCGGCCCCAACTTTAGCCAGACCTACGCTATGGCCATCTGCTCGCTCATGGAGATGCAGTGGCAGCACTGCTGCTATATCCACTCCGGCGAGTACTTCCACGGCCCGTTCGAAGCCACCGAGCCCGGCGTGTTCTACTTTGTACAGCTCGGATCGGGCGAGTGCCGTCCCATGGAGGAGCGTGCACTTGCGTTCCTCAACACGCACACCGATACGGTTATGGTGCTCGATGCGCTCGAGTACGGCGTGGGCGAGGTGCCCGCCAGCGTGCGTTCGTTCCTGGAGCCGATCTTCTTCTATGCGATGAGCTGCGAGCTGCGCGCCGCCCGCGGCAAGGTGTTCGACCACAGCCCCGAGGTCCGTCGCTACATGGGCATCGAGCAGTACTAGGCACCGGGAAAAGTATTCACCTTCGATTCGCAAGTGAACAGCGTGCGTAAAAAGCGGGCCGCGCCGGTGGGTTTCCGGCGCGGCCCGCTTTGCATGGCGTCCGTATGAGCGAGGTGTCGCGGCAACCGACGCTTACTTGGCGTCGTAGGTCTCGGCATCCCACCAGTCGAGCTGGGCGATGTTATCGCGGATGTGCTGGCAGCTCTTGTGGAAGCCCTCGAGCTCGTGCTCGGACAGGTCGAGCGTGTAGACCTCCTCGACGCCCTCGGCACCGATCACGCACGGCAGGGAGGTAAAGATGCCCTCCTCGCCATACTGGCCGGTCATAAGCGTGGAGGCCGAAAGCACGGCATGCTCGTTGTGTAACACAGCGGCGCAGACGCGCGCGGCGGAGTTGGCAACGGCGTACTCGGTGCACTGCTTGCCCTGGTAGGTTACGTAGCCGCCCTTGCGTGCGAGTTCCTCGACCTCCATGTGGTCAAAGGCGTACTTGTCAGGGTTCTCGGCCTGAAGCTCGTTAAGGCTCTTGCCGGCGATGGTCGCGGACTTAAAGGCGGCAAGCTGGCTAAAGCCGTGCTCGCCGATCATGTAGGCGTCGATGGACTTGGGACTCACGCCGACCTTCTTGGAGATCTCGGTGCGCAGGCGGGCGGAGTCCAGGCCGCAGCCCGAGCCGATGATCTTCTTGGGATCGTAGCCGGTCAGGTGCCACAGCTCGGTGCACACGACGTCGCAGGGGTTGGAGATGCTCACGAAGATGCCGTCAAAGCCGGCGTCGACGATGCGCTTGGCAAAGGTGCGGGCGGCGTCGGTGGTAAAGAACAGCTCGCCGTCGCGGTTGCCGGCAGCCAGCGCAACCTTGCCGGCGGCGTTGACGATGACGTCACAGCAGGCCAGCTCCTCGTAGTGGTCGTAGCAGTTGACGATCTTGGTGTTGTACGGGACAAACGAAAGGGAGTCGCGCAGGTCCTGGACCTCGGACGTCACCTTGGCCTCGTTGATATCGCACAGGTACAGCTCATCGGCAATGCCCTGCATGAGCAGGCTGTTGGCGACATGTGCTCCTACGTGGCCCTGGCCGACCACACCGATCTTACGCGTCTGGTACATATATGTATCCTTTCGGCCGAGTTTTTCGCGTCGAATCATTGTAGCGTCCTGCTGCCACTTTGCTAGGCTAAAGCGCCGTAGATTTTTGGGACATGCCTTAATCTCTACTTTTGGAGTGATTTGGGCCGCTGACAGCATCGCTGGGCGATGTGCTCGCGCGGATGGGGCCGCTCGTTGTACCATAACTGCAACTGACTCGTAAGGAGCATCCATGCCCATTCGCATCCCCGACGCCCTCCCTGCCGCCGCGCAGCTCGAGAGCGAGAACATCTTTGTCATGACCGAGTACCGCGCGCTGCACCAGGACATCCGTCCGCTGCGCGTGCTCATCCTCAACCTCATGCCTACCAAGATCGCCACCGAGACGCAGATCATGCGCAAACTCTCCAACACGCCGCTGCAGGTGGAGGTGGACCTGCTGCGCACCAAGACGCACGAGGCCACGCACGTAAGCGCCGGCCACCTGGAGACGTTCTACCGCACGTTCGACGACATCCGCGACATCCACTACGACGGTCTGATCATCACGGGCGCGCCGGTGGAGCAGATGCCGTTCGAGGAGGTCGACTACTGGCCCGAGCTCTGCCAGATCATGGATTGGTCCACCACGCACGTGCACTCTACGCTGCACATTTGTTGGGGCGCGCAGGCCGGCCTGTACCATCATTACGGTATCCAGAAGCACGACCTGCCGGCAAAGGCGAGCGGCGTGTTCGAGCATTATCTGGTTAAGCCGCAAAGCCCGCTGGTCCGCGGCTTTGACGACCGCTTCTATGCCGTGCATTCGCGCAACACCGATGTGCGCCGCGAGGACGTGGAGGCCGAGCCGCAGCTTGAGGTCGTGGCCGTGTCCGACGAGGTGGGCCTGTACATCGTCAAGTCGACCGACAGCCGTCGCTTCTTTGTCTTTGGTCATCCCGAGTACGATACCGACACGCTGCGCCTGGAGTACGAGCGCGACGTGAAGCGCGGGCTCAACCCTCAGGTGCCGGCGCATTACTTCCCGGGAGACGATCCCACCGCCGAGCCGCGCAACGTCTGGCGCAGCCAGGCTCAGCTGTTTTACACCAACTGGCTCAACTACTACGTCTACCAGACCACGCCCTACGACCTGGCCCGCGCCGGCGAGGAGCACTAGGCCGCCGGGAGGTGCACCAGCCGTTAGGCGCTGATGGTGTGGGGTAGCGGCAGGTCGTGGGCGTCGGTGGGAACGCGGTCGACACGCTGCTCGTCAAAGGTGATGCCGATGATCTGGCATGTGGCCGAAAGCGTGGGCAGGTAGCGGTCGTAGCAGCCGCCGCCGTAGCCCAGGCGTGCGCCGGTGCGGTCGAAGGCCACGAGCGGCACAACAATCATGTCGAGAGCCTCGGCAGACACGATGGGGAAGCGGTCGCTGTCGATGTCCGCGGCAGCGAAGGTTCGCGTGGGATGGGTGATAAACGGAGCCGCGGCCGCGTCGCTGGCGGCGACCGCCCGCATGCACATGCGCTGGCCACAAGCTGCGGCATCAATTGCCGAGAGCATGCACGGATAGGCAACGCGCCAGCCGCGCGCGGCGGCCGCAGCGGCAAAGGCGGCGGGATCTGCCTCGGAGCCCATTACGGCATAGGCTGCAACGGTGTGCGGGGCTGCGGGATCCGAGCTGCCCAGCAACTCAACAAGCCGCGCACAGATAACGGCAGACTTCGCCGCCCGCAAGTCCAAATCAAGAGCATCGCGCCGAGCAATCACTGCCCGCCGCAACTCAGCCTTATCCATCCCAGCTCCCTCTCCCAAACCTACCAAAAAGGGACAGGTTTATTTTGGCAGGTTTTATCTAGGCAAACAGCAAAAACAACCACGAAGGGAACACAGGCACCCTCGTGGTGGTTTTGATGGCGACTCGTCTCTATTACAACGCCGCGGCGATTGCTTCGGCCACAAATTTGTTAAGCGATTCACCCTTCTTTGCCGCCGCCAGTGCTGCCTGCTTGTGAAGCTCGGAGCCTGTTCTCACATTGAATGAGCCCTTAAAAGCCCGCTCTGGTTCCTTGCCCTTTTCGGCACAAAACTCAAGGTAATCGTCGACGGCGTCGTGGAAGCATCGCTCCACTTCTTCAACCGTGGAGCCTTCGAATACGATTGCGTCCCTAATGCCGGCGACCATGCCTGTTAGCACATGCTGTTCGGCATCGAACTCGACCGGGGCGAAATAACCCTTGTATGCCAAAACGTTACTCATGACTACCTCCGACATCTTGCAGAAAGCGAACGATGTTTCGAATGGTCCCCGCTGTCAATTCGTCAGATGGATGAGGCGCGTGCATTACGAACATCCTGCCATCTGATGGCCTGTAGAAGCGAACACGCGATCCGGATGTCTTGCCTTTGCTGTCCATTTCAAAGCCATACGAAGCCATGACTTTTATAAAATCCGCATACCGATACGTCGAAGGGCAGCTAAACAGTTGGGCGATGAGTTTATCGGTCCGCGTCATCCCGCCTCACATTCTGCAACTATATTCTAGTTGCAATTTCAGTTCGTTGCAAGCACCTCTACTATAGAACATGTGTGCGTATAGAACAAGTGTTCGAACTACCACGAAGGGCGCCTGTGAACTGCGACCTTCGTGGTAGTTTTGCTTGCCGTGCCTTAGCCCAGCAGGTCGACTACGTTGAAGCCGGCGTTGCTCTTGGCGATGACGTCTCGGCCGCCAAAGACGCAGGTGGACGACTCGGCTGCGATGCGCGTCACGTCGGCGCCGAGCGAGCGCAGCTCACCGGGCGTGGCGGCGAGCATCTGGGCGCGACGCTCCTCGCGCGCATGCGAATCGAGCCCGGCCAGGTAGGTCGTGTTGCGGCGCTTGGTGAGCGCATACGGCTTCACCGGCGCGTCCATGCCGCTCACGCAGCTCACGATAAAGCCCTCAAAGGCGGCCTCGTCGGGCTCAAAGCTGCCAAGCCATGCACCCGCGCGCTTCACGCGCTCAATCGAAGGATCGATTGCCGGGTCGCGGTAGGTGTAGAACGCCGCCTGACGCTCGCCGGCCGCGCGGAATCCGCAGCCGTACGCGCCGCCCTTCACGCGGATCTCGTTCCACAGGTAGTCGTAGGAGAGTGCGTTGGCGGCAACCGCCCAGGCGCCCGTCACGTCAATGCCCAAGCGACGCGGGTCGCACGCGCTTGCCGCAAAGCAGATGTCGCTAGGGATGACAAAAGCCTCGTGGCGGTCGCACGGCGTCGGCACCACGAGCGCGTCGTGGCCTGCATCGCCGCCGTCGCCAGCGCCCAGCCCCAGGTCGCCCGCGGCGGCCCAGTACGCGTCAAAGTCCTCGTCGCTGCCGGTAAAGCTCGCCAAGCAGCCATCGGCCACAAAGATGCGCTCCGCCAGCTCGGCAAGCTTGGTACGCAGCCCGTCCACGCGCTCGTCAAAGTGCTCGAGCAGATCGCGCAGGAACAGGTAGAAGTCCACGCCCGAAAGCTGCTCGCGCACCACGGCCGAAGGCGAGCTGTAGCTCATCGCGCGACCGAGCGCCGCCGAGTGGCCGTTGTTGATAAAGCCCTGCTCAAGCCCAATGCGAATTTGCGTGAGCACGTCGCGCATGCGGTCGGCGTCGGCATCTGACAAAAGCGTGCTAGACCATACCTCGCGCGGTAGACTCGCCAGCGCGTCGATCTTCTCGGACAGGGTGCCGGCGCTCACCAGCAGGTAGGGGCGCACGCCGTCCACTTCGGGCTGGGTCATGACCTCGGTCGTAAAGCTCAAAAAGCCCAGCTTGCCAGCGAGCAAGTTGTCGAGTTCCTCGGCCGAGTGCTCGCGCGTGGGTAGCTGCTTAAGCAGGCGGCAGAGCAGTGTCACATAGGGCAGGTCCTCAAACGCGACGCAGCTCAGGTCGAAATACTGCATGGCGTAGGCCAGGCGGTTGGTGGGGATGCCGTGGCGCAGGCAGGGGATGGGCGCGGTCGTGTCCACGACCAGCGGCGGCTCGGGGCGCGCCTCGCCAATGTCGGACACGCGCAGGCGCGGCAGCGTGGCCTTGGCCTCGGGCGTGTTTTCCGCCTCCTGCGCGGCACGCAGCGCGGCCGTGCGCTCGACCACGTCGGCCAGCTCGGCATCGGTCATGGCATCGCGCTTGGCTGCTAGCTCGGCGGCCTCGGCACCCTCCGAACCCTCGGCGGCGTCCACCGGCACCAGCTCGACCAGCGCCATATGGTCGTTGTCCAGCACCAGCTCGCGCAGCAGGTCCTCAAAGTAGCTGCCGTCCAGCTCGCCGCGCAGCTCCTCGTACACCGGGCCGTACTTGAGCGCCAACGTCGCGGCGTCGTCATCGTAGAGCCAGGTGCTCAGCGCGTCGCACGCAATGGCCACGCCATCGGCGATACCGTAGTCGCGCTGGCGCAGGTCGTATTCGTTGCTGCTGATGATGGCTTCCAGGCGCTCGCGCGGAACGCCGTGCTCGCACAGGTCGCGGCAGGCGCCCTGGAACACACGACGCAGCTCGCGCGCCACGCCGGGCTGCGCGTTTTGCAGCATGATGAGCTCGTAGGGCTGCAGGCTCTCGGCTGCGGTGTAGCTCACCACGTTGCCGCCCAGGCCGGCGGCCAGAATGGCCTTCTTAACCGGCGCTTCGTTGGAGCCCAGCAGCGCCTCGAACAGGATGTCCGCCGCGATCGTGCGCTTGCGGTCGAGCGCACTGCCCAGCACCAAGCCCAGGCCCACCAGGGCGTTTTCGGGCGTGGTGGCCATCTCGACGCGCTTATACTCGCAGGTCACGGGCGCTTGCACGCCCAGCGGATTGGGCGCCAGCGTGGACGGGTCCTCGCCGGCGGCAACGGCTGCGTCCATGCGGCGGCTCGCGGCGCTCGGCTGCGACAGATAGCGCTCGTCCAAAAAGGCCAGGGCGCGGTCCACGTCCAGATCGCCATAGAGCGTGATGTAGGAGTTGGAAGGATTGTAGTGGCGCGCGTGCGTGTCCAGGAACTGCTCGTAGGTGAGCGCGGGAATCGCGCGCGGGTCGCCGCCACTCTCGTGCGCATAGGCGGTGTCGGGATAGAGCGCGGCGTTGACGGCGTCGTCCAGCACGCTCATGGGGTCGGACAGCGCACCCTTCATCTCGTTGAACACCACGCCGTTATAGCGCAGCGTGCCCTCGCGCAGGCTGGCGGCGCTGCCGTCGCCCTCGACGCCTTCCGGCAGGTCCAGCTCGTAGTGCCAGCCCTCCTGCTCAAAAATGGTGGGCTTGGTATAGATGGCCGGGTTGAACACCGCGTCCAGGTACACGTCCATCAGGTTGTACAGATCCTGCTCGTTGGTGGTGGCAACGGGGTAGATGGTCTTGTCGGGGTAGGTCATGGCGTTGAGGAACGTCTGCATGGAGCTCTTGATCAGGTCGACAAACGGCTCCTTGACGGGAAACTTGGCCGATCCGCACAGCACCGAGTGCTCAAGAATATGGAACACGCCGGTGGAATCGGCCGGCGGCGTCTTAAAGCCAATGGCAAAGGCCTTGTTTTCGTCGTCGCACGCCAGGTACAGCAGGCGAGCACCCGAGGCAGTGTGGCGCAGCACGTAAGCGTCCGAGTCGAGCTCGGGCACGGTCTCGCGGCGCTCGACGGCAAAGCCGTGGCAGGTGGTGCCGGGCACCAGCAGCGCGGCGGCAGCGGCGCGCGGGTCGGTTGAGGTGGTGGGCATATGCAGTCTCCTTTGACGCCCCAGCGGGGGCGAATCGAGTCGAATCCTCGAGAGTATACCCATATGGGGCCGCGGTTCTGCAGCGAACTGAAGGCAATGCTGGCTGATCGTCGGCCACCCGCGGTTCTCCTGCCGCACAAGCGAGGAAATCCGGACGCGCGAGCGTGGATAATTGGACACTCGCCAAACAAGAGTGGATATTCGGACGGACGAGCGAGGATTTTCGGACACCTATCGAACGAGAGTGGATATTTGGACGGAATCTGCCGCAAAAGCCTCAAAAACCGTCCAAATATCCACGCTCGATATCCGACCGTCCGAAAATCCTCGCTCGTCCATCACTCGCGTATCTCTCGTCTCTCATTCGTCTCTAATATGAGAGATAACTGAGCAGCAAAGAGACAGGCAATCATGGTATTGTCTCAATACCGATTGTTCTACCAGCAAAAATATGTATAAATGAAGCAAATGGCAGACATTCCATCTCTCATCTATCTCTCTATCTCTAAGCCGAGAGATAGAGAGATAGATGAGAGATAATTACGAGAGATAACTGAGAGACGAGGGAAATCTATCCGCGGCATTCTCCGCAGGACCGAGCGAAAGGACGTGCAGATGAACGAAAACGAGCTGACCGGTCTGCTGGAGTCTTTAAGGCGTATGGGCTCGGATGATCTTAACGTCGAAGTGAAGGAGAGCGCCGCGACGCTTTCCCGCGACGTATGGGAAACGGTCAGCGCTTTCGCAAACACCGCCGGCGGCATCATCGTACTCGGAGTGAGCGAGCGCGCGGGTTTTGTCCCAGTTGCAAACTTTGAGACCGAGAAAGTGCTCAACCAATTCGTGGCGGGCATGGGCGATGCTGGCGGTCGCGGAAAGCTGGCCAATCCGCCCAAATACACCATTGAGCGCGTGGGGCTTCGGGGTACCGTTGTTCTCGTTATCACGATTGAGGAGCTCGACCCGTCGAGCAAGCCTTGCTATGTCATAGAGCGGGGCGCCCAGGGCGGCAGCTACAAGCGCGTCGATGACAAAGACGTGCCCCTTTCGTCGACCGAGGTTTTGGCACTGTCGTCATACGAACGGACGAGTTCTAGCGATCGCGATACGGTGCCCGGCGCGAGTGTGGGCGATCTCGACGAGTCGCTGGTTGACCGCACGATAGAGCGTGCCTATTCGTTGACGCCTCGAGCGATGCGCGGTGCGGCGGACAAGAAGACAAAGATGGAGCGTCTGAATTTCCTCGACTTCCAGGGCAATGTTACCAAGGCCGGCCTCCTTGCCGCGGGCGTTTATCCTCAGCAGTTCTATCCCAAGCTCTTCATTGATGTGGCTGTCCACGTGGGAACTCAAAAGGGAGCTGCGGGGCCACTGAGGTTCATGGATCGCGCAATCTGCGAGGGAACGTTGGGCGAGATGATCTCGGATGCCGTCGCAGCCGTCGCCAAGAATTTGCGGCGAACCTCGACCGTCCAAGGCGTCTCGCGTGTCGACTCGCTTGAGATTCCCGAGGAGGTTCTGCGCGAAGCAATCGCCAACGCCGTAATCCATCGAGAATACGGGGATCGGTTCTGTGGACAATCGATTGCCGTCGACGTCTTTGATGATCGTGTCGAGGTGACGAATCCTGGCGGCCTTTACGGGGGAAAGACTCGCGAGAACTTGTTTGACGGCAGCTCCCGATGCCGTAACGCGACGCTTGTGAAGCTCATGTCGATTGTCCCGCTGCCGGATGGCGCAGGTTCGCCGGCTGAGGGCAATGGCTCGGGCATCCCGATGATGATCGATGCCATGCGCGCGCATGGTCTGGCCGAGCCCCTGTTCTGCCCGGGATTCGATCGGTTCAAGGTCGTACTTTACCGTTCAAAGATCGAGCCGGTCGATCATGGCGGGGGCTTAATTGTGACGGCACTAAAACACTACGGCGAGCTGGGGACGCGCGAGCTGGCAGAGCGCACAGGGCTCACAATTTCCCAGGTTAGGTCGCGCGTCAACGCGCTCATTGCTCAAGGCGAGCTTGAGCCCACGGCGCCGGCGACGAGCCGCAACCGCAAGTATCGACTGTCGGAGTGCGTGGGATAGATGCGTTAGTGGACGAGGCGACCCAATAATCGACCCTCGATTGGCGTCCATTAAGGTAAAGCGGTTGTTGCCCAGTCGACGGTGATGCTCAAGACTCGGCTTACGCCGGCATGGCCCCGAACCCGTCTATCAAGAACAGCCTAAGAACCAGCTTGATGACATTTCCCGGTTTGACTTCTGCCGCGTCAAAGACGTGGCGCTCGGCGAGCTCGCTGCAGTATGCATAGATGTCGCGGATAAGGTCCGCGCCCGAGAGCGTAAACATGTAGCCTGCGTCCGAAAGCGCATTGGGCGCGGCGGGCAACTTCGCCATGTGGCAGAACGTTTGCAGGTCGGGCGCCATAACATCCTGGTAGTTGAGGTGGCTGCTGGCATCCTGCTCGGCAAGCTCCAATTGGCGCACAAAATCCAGCGCCGCCGCTAACACAAAGCTCGGCGTAGGCGCATTGACGTCCTCCGTGCTCGCCACAAGCCTGCTCGCCGCCTGCGTGACAAGCCAAGCGACCTCGCGCTGGCAGCGCACGGCCTTGCGCGTAACCGGCTTGATGGACGAAGAAGAAACGCTCCCCTTAGGCGGATTCGAAGCAGCCATAAGGCCCTCCCATGAACGACCCGGTCCAACAAGTCCGGATGAAACACGTGCTACATCAGTATACAGGGAAGTGGGGCAGCGGGGTACAAGCGCGCCAGCGGCAAACCGAGAGCATCAACGATGTGCCGATCGCGGAATGAGATCTCGTAATAATTGACTCTCGGCCATATTATTGAGGGGCATGACTCGCGTTCGTATGGTTGTAGGTGCTGGCGATGAACGACATTGACCTTGCTGTTCCGTTGATGGATGGACCAAGCTATGACCGCGCCTGCAGTCTCGTGCCTTCCGAATACGTTGAGGCATGGGAGTGGTTTCTGGGTGAGGAGCAGCGCGGCGGTGTTTGGACCAGCCTTCCGCACCACACCAAGGAAGATAGCCCTCAGTATCAGTATCGTTTGAGAATTGGCTCGGACTTCTTTCCCGTAACGCGGGATTCAGGGATCTTCTGGCCGGGCCAGGACCGGGTGAAGCAAGATCCAAATAAGATCTTTGCGCTTTCGGTCCATAACTCTAAAAAGAGCTTCTACACCGATGTGCCTCCGCTCTATTTGGACGATGGTACGTGGGTCATTAAGTACTCGGTTCAAGCGCCGGGTACCGTTGGTTTTCGAGACCAGAATTACAACCGTAAAATGCTCAACTGCATGGAATGTGGCGTTCCAGTCGGAGTCATATTTGCAACCGAGGTGGGCTACAAGGTGCTCGGCCTTGCATTTGTTGAACGGTTCGAGCCCGAAAACGGATGGTTTGTTCTGCACGGTCCTGTTCATAAAGGCGGACCGGACCCTCGTTTTGCGCCCGACATGAGTTATCTGAAGCACATGCCCGTCGATATTGAGTTTGCCGGACAGGGTACGACCGACGACGAAAAGGTCCGCTATGCGTTAAGGCGCGAGCGATTGGGGCAGCAATGGTTCCGCAAGCAGCTCGTTGCCGCCTATGATGGCCGTTGCGCGGTGTCGGACTGCGGCGTCAGCGAAGCTCTGGAGGCTGCACATATCGAGAATTACTCGGGACCCAAATCGCAGGTTGCCAGCAACGGCATTCTGCTTCGGCGCGATCTTCATTCCCTATTTGATGCTCACCTGATTTCGTTTGAGCCTGTTTGCGGCGAATATCGGCTGTGCGGATCGTACCTGCTGGATAAGACCGACTACGTTTCCTTTGCGGGTGCGACGCTAAGGCAGCCGAATGAGCGTCAGTGGCGACCCAATACGGTGTTTCTTGAGGCCCATCGCATTGAGTTCGATCGCTCGGAAAAGAAGCGTGAAAAGGCGGGGCTTCTGCCGTATTAGCGTATTTGGCTTTGGCATTCTTTGACGATCGTGTTGTTTGATCGGATCGCGTGGCGATGCAATCTCGCGCACGCCTGCCGGCGCATGCTCTTCCTGTTTTGTATAGCGAGAGGGGAGCGCGTATGAGCTGGCGAGGCGATATTGCGATGGGGAAGTACGGAAAACTGCCGTGTGCCCTTATAGACAACAATATGTTTCCGAGCGTAGAGGTTGATTGCGGGTCGTTTGTCGTCACCTGCCCTTGCTGCGGCTCGCAAATACCGTGTCTCGACATTCGGTTCATCGATGCGCGTGACAGACTCAGCGACGAAGTGAGAAAACAGACAGGCGTTCATATGCCGGTGTATCCGGAGAAATGCCCTGTTTGTGGCCTCGATATCGTGTATGACGCCGGCGACGAGGGATAGGTGATGCGGAGGAGCTGGCTGTGAAGGCATCTCCGTCCCTACAAATAAATCCCCTCACCGAGTTGCTTGCGGAACTCGGTGTGATGGTCGCGTGCCCAGGTAAAGAGTGCCTGGTCAAAGTCGGTACGCGCGGCCGGGACGCCAAAGACGCCGGCGACTTCGACGCGCACAAACTCCAGTGCCGGCAGCTTGTTGATGGCAGTGAGGGCAAACGGGGACGTTGGTTCTTCGAACAAATAGCGGCTGCCTTGCAGCGCGTCGCAACTGGTGCACGTGTTGCCGAGCGACGGGGCTTTGGAGGCTCGCGCGCCTACGGGCTTGTAGCCGCAGCGCTTATGAAGGTAGTCGCGGATCTCGCCCGGCACGCAGCCAAGAGCGGGCACGATGGCGAGTGCGTTGGCGTTGGCCGTGTCGATGGCAATGTGCCCGGCTTCGTTGGGCGCGTGCGCGATGACGACGCTCTCGTCGCTATCGGTTCGATAGGGAATGCCGAAGGCCGCGACCGAGGTCTCTTTGTGACACTTCCAGCACTCGCGCTTGCCCAGTACTAGATATATATACGGCGCTGAGGGGTCGGATCGGTCAACACCGGGCAGCCACTCGGCAAAGGGCTCGGGGTTGACGCCGCTGGGTACATACCAGATCTTCTTGGTCCGGTCCCATTTGGCGCCCAGCGCCTTGGCTTCTTCTTTGTGCGAAAAGGGGACATCGAGCTCGGTGCGCATGGCGGCTCCTTGGTGCTGCAGGTGCAAGTGGCTCAAGGATACCGCAGGGTGTGGACGCTGTGGCGTTTTGCTGAGAAGTTGCGGTGCGGACTGATTGGTTATGCCGATGGATAGATCGGCAAGTAGATGGTCGGCTTTTGGCCAGTTGGGTGGTTGGAGCAGCTTGCGGCGCAGTTTTGTGCCTGGCTATTGTTTATGTTGGGGTATTGAATTTGTTTGGCTGCCATTCGTCGGGTGAATTGATGTTACGTTGCGATGACGGTTGGAGCTGCCAGCTGATTTGGCGACATAAAACAAAACAGCCCAGAGGGCATAGCCTCTGAGCTGCGAACATTTGGTGGGCGTTAGAAGATTTGAACTTCTGACCTCTTCCGTGTCAGGGAAGCGCTCTCCCCCTGAGCTAAACGCCCGATCAAGGGTGCGCAAGCGCGCAAGGGATAATATAACGGAGCCTGAACTCGGTGGCAAGAACATTTTTAAAAATCGCTTACATTGTGGAATTCGGGGGCTTTGTCATATCCATTTCAAAAGAGCCTGCTGCCGCGATTTGGCTGTCGCATAATGCAAAGCCTTTGCAGTATCGAGCTATGGAAAGACGCCTGCGGAATTGTCCTACCGATAAGCGGACAAGCCTCCAGCTGGTGCCTTCGCCGTGGTAAGGTAAGCCGAATTGTTTCCAGGCTGTTTCGGGGGAGTGGAATGAGCAAAGAGTGTGTCGAGCAGGTCGAAGGCGCAGGGGCTTCGGTGCCGATGACCGATATATCGAACATTGATGTGCCCGAGGGCACCGACGAGCTCAGCCGCAACACCCGTCGCGCATGGCGCGACCGCTTGAACAGCGCTTCGACGCGCAAGATGATCACGGGCGTCTTGGCTACGCTGGTGGGCGGTTCGTTTTGGGGCTTCTCGGGCACCAGCGCGAGCTTTCTGTTCGATACCTACCACGTCGACACCTTGTGGCTTATGAGCGTGCGTCAGATTCTCGCCGGTCTACTCTTTATGGCCGTGGTTGTTACGCGCGACCGCGAGCGCCTGATTAAGCTCTGGACCACACCCGCCGATCGCAAGCAGCTGCTGCTCTTTACCGCCTTTGGCCTGCTGTTCAACCAGTTTTGCTATCTTTCGGCCGTGCGCCTGACGAACGCCGGAACCGCGACAGTGCTCCAGTGCCTGCAGCTCGTTATCATCATGGGCTACACCTGCGCGATCGATCGCCGCATGCCGCGTACTCGCGAAGTCATCGGCATTGGCCTGGCTCTGGGTGGAACCTTTTTAATCGCCACCGGCGGCGACCCCACCAGCCTGAATATCTCGCCGCTTGGCCTGGCAGCAGGTCTTATGTGTGCGGTCAGCGCCGCGTGTATGGCGGTGATTCCCGCCAAGATCCTGCCCGAATACGGCAGCCCCATCGTCACGGGCTCGGCAATGCTCACGGCGGGCGTGATCTCATGTGTCTTCGTGCAGCCCTGGGCGCATATGCCGGCACTCGACGCTGCCGGCGTCGAGGCGCTCGCGGTGTTCGTGGTTATCGGCTCGTTTTTTGCTTACATGCTCTATATGCAGGGCGTTAAGGACATCGGCTCGGTGCGTGCGAGCCTCATCGGAACTGTGGAGCCGGTTTCGGCGACCATCACCAGCGCCGTTATGCTGGGCACGGTGTTTTTGCCGACCGACCTTATCGGCTTTGCCATGATCATCGTGATGATGTTCCTCACGGTGTAGCTGGCGCCGCCGCCAAGACGGAAAAGGTGCTGTGCCGCATTTTCGCCAATTGATGTCCGTGTCTGGAGTTTAGCTGTCGATGCTCAAAATGCCATAAACTAGTAACGTTATGGACTTTTTCATTGCGACTCAATTGCGAGGATTTCTTTATGGCTGGTAATCACTTTAAGGGCAGCGATAGCGGCCGTCCTGCAGTTCCGCCGCGTCCGAACGGGGCTGGTAAGGCCGGCACGCCGGGCGGCGCTGGACAGGGCAGCTCCGGTAAGCGCGTGTCCCCGGGCGAGACGGCGATGTTTACCGCTCTGTACGAGCAGTCTCAAAAGGCAAAAAAGACCGGCCGTGCAAGAGGGAATGTCTTTGCGGGCGGTGCAACCTCCGCGTCGCAGCCGAGCGGGGCTCCTTCGGTACCTGCGAACAACGCAGGTGCTGCCAACGCCGCGAATGCCGCCGGCAACGTTAATGCCGGCAAGGCCGACAACAATACTCCCTCTGCCGGTGGCGCGGGGCTTACGGGTAACCTTGGCACGATTTACACCGGCGCCTCCGAGACTGGCACGTTCGCCCGCCTGGATGATAGCGGTACCGAGTTTGCGGGCTCGGGTTCCAAGGAAGATTATTACGATTTTGGCTTGAACTACGGTAGCGACGCTTCGTCGAGTTCGACCTCTGACGGTCTGGTCCGTCATCGCCATCGCAAGGGCGAGGGCAAGAAGCGTCACACTGGCGCCATTATTGCCGCTGTAGTCGCGGTGCTTCTCGTTGCGCTTGGCGCAAGCGGCTTTATGCTGCTTAACTCGGCAAAGACCGTAAAGAGCGAAGCGAAGGAGGCTGTCGAGATCGTCGGTGGCCTTAAGGACAAGGTCACGTCGGGCGATTTTTCGACGCTGCCTGACGACGCGAAGAAGATCGATGAGCTCTGTAACAGCATGAAGGCGGAGACCTCGAGCCCGCTGTGGGCGGCGGCTTCGTTTATCCCGGTGTATGGCAGCGATATCAATGCGGCCCGCACCATGATTGACGCCCTGTCCGATGTCTCGAGCAATGCGCTGGTTCCCATGGCCGATAACCTTTCGCAGGCTACGCCCGGCAAGCTGTTCCAGGACGGCATGATTAACGTGTCCGCGCTGCAGGCGGTCGCCGATTCGCTTTCCAGCAGCTCGAAGGTGTTCAAGAGCGCCAACGAGAAGATTCAGGGTATTGGCGATACTCATATTTCCCAGGTGACCGAGCTGGTCGATAAGGCCAAGGACGGCTTTGCCACCCTCAACGGCGCGGTTGACGCGGCGGAGAAGGTTGCCCCCGTCCTTCCCCAGATGCTCGGCGCCAACGGCCAGACGCGCAACTACCTTATGTACGCCATGAACAACGTCGAGATTCGTGCTTGCGGCGGCTTTGGCGGTTCGCAGGGCCTGATTTCGGTCACTGACGGCCAGATGTCGATTGGCGAGTTTGTTCCCCGCATTGGACTCAGTGAGGATGAGGCAGTCGAGAGCGTCGACGAAGAGGATGAGGCGCTGTTCGGCAACCACAGCAACCTGTACAACTCGGGCAATACCTATTCGCCTGATTGGCCCCGCAACTCGCAGCGTGTCGCCGCGCTGTGGAAGTCCCAGTATGGACAGGACGTTGATGGCGTCATCGGTATCGACCCGGTGTTCCTGCAGTATCTGCTGGGCCTGGTCGGTAACGTGTCACTGCCCGACGGAACGGTTGTCGACGGCACCAACGCCGCAAAGGTCCTCATGCACGATGTGTACTGGAACTATCCGGTCGAGGAGTCTGACGGCATCTTTGCATCCGTCGCCAGCGCTGCCTTCGACAAGATCCTTGGCGGTATCGGCGATGTCGATGTTACGAAGCTTGTCAGCGCCGTTGAGCGCGGTGCCGAAGAGGGCCGCCTGATCGCTTGGATGAGAAACGATGATGAGCAGGATGCCATCAAAGAGACGGGCATTGACGCTTCGCTGCCCGATCCGGATGATCCGAGTGCCGATCCCGTTGCCGGCGTTTACTTTAACAACCTGAGCTTCTCCAAGCTCGACTGGTATCTGAACGCCGACACGCAGATTGGCCAGGGCGTGAAGAACGGCGACGGCACGTGCTCCTATCGCATCACCGTTACCCTGACGAACATCATGACGCAGGAGGAGGCCGGCAAGCTGCCCGACTACGTCGCGGCGAGCGCGCCCGATGCCGCGCGCGACGACGAGCGTCTGAATGTCTCACTGTTTGCCCCGACGGGCGGCAACATCAGTGACCTTACGGTTGAGGGCACCCAGTTTGGTCTTGGTGCCGCTACGTGGCATGGAATCCCCTTCTATTCGGGCACCGTTGACCTGCATGCTGGCGAGACGACGACGATCACGTATACGCTGACCACGTCGGCCGAGGCGGGGGACAAGCCGCTTACGCTGCGTCAGACTCCTACATGCCAGGCGGCTCGCGACAGCGCGTCGGCGTAGGGTTTTTCTGGTAGCGCAGATAATCGAGTACCATTTTGGGGCGGACAGGCAATCTGTTCGCCCCTATTTTGTAAGGAGAGCGCATGAAGTACTTTGGCACCGACGGCTTTCGCGGTGAGGCCAACGTTGGGCTGACGGTAGAGCACGCTTATAAGATTGGCCGTTTTGTGGGCTGGTATTACGGCGCCAACCGCGAGCGCAAGGCGCGCGTCATCGTGGGCAAGGACACACGTCGCTCGAGTTATATGTTCGAGGCGGCGCTGGTGAGTGGCTTGGTCGCGAGCGGCGCGGACGCCTATATGCTGCACGTGATCCCCACGCCGGGCGTGGCGCATCAGACCGTGGAGGGCTGCTTCGATTGCGGCATCATGATCAGTGCGAGCCACAACCCGTTTTGCGATAACGGCATTAAGCTCGTCAACAGCGACGGTTTTAAGATGGACGAGGACGTACTGGAGCTTATCGAGGATTACATCGATGGCAAGAGCGAGGTGCCGCTGGCAACGGGCAATCACATCGGCGCCACGGTGGACTACATGCAGGGCCGCAATCGCTACATTGCTTCGCTCATCGCCAGCGCGAACTTTTCGCTGCAGGGCGTCAAGATCGGCATCGACTGCGCCAACGGCTCGGCGTCCTCGGTGGCCAAGCCGGTGTTTGACGCGCTCGGCGCCGACGTGCGCGTGATCAATGCCGCGCCCGATGGTTTTAACATCAACGTCGACTGTGGCTCCACGCATATGGAGCGCCTGCAGCGCCACGTGGTGGAGCAGGGCCTGGACGTGGGCTTTGCCTACGACGGCGATGCCGACCGCTGCCTGGCCGTGGATGAGCGCGGTCGCGTGGTAGACGGCGACCAGATCCTGTACGTGTGCGGCGTGTATCTGAACAAGCACGGGCGACTCTCGGGCGGTACCGTGGTGCCGACGATTGCCAGCAACTTTGGCCTGGTCAAGTCGCTGGAGCTTGCCGGTCTGAGCGCCGTGACCAGCGGCGTGGGCGACCGTCACGTGTATGCCAAGATGCGCGAGGGCGGCTACAGCCTGGGTGGCGAGCAGACGGGCCATACGATCTTTGGCGATATCGAGCGCACGGGCGACGGCATTATGACCTCACTGCGCGTGATGGAAGTGATTCGTGCCGAGCGCGAGACGCTCTCGCAGCTCACGGCTCCGTGCAAGCTGCTGCCGCAGGCGCAGGTGGCCGTGCACGTGGCGGACAAGGACGCCGCGCTCGAGAACATGGGCGTGCAGAACGCCATCGCCGAGGCCGAGGCTGCGCTGGCAGGCGAGGGCCGCGTGCTCGTGCGCAAGAGCGGAACCGAGTCGGTTATCCGCGTGCTGGTCGAGGCGCCCGACCAAGCATCCGCCGATGCCGCCATGAAGCGCATCGCCGCCGCGCTGGAAGCGCTTTAGTTACGCGGTTTTACCAAACCGCGTAACTACTCGACGCTGCAAACGACCCTAAGCGGCAATCTGACGTTCAATTTCAAGGGCGCGACCAGAAGGTCAGCGCCCTTTCATTTCACGTCACCTTGCTCGCTTAGGGTCGTTTTCGCTGACGTTACCAGAACATCGGCGTCAACCTAGTCGTTTAAGAACGTCCCCAATGACTAGGTAAGGGGGCGCCGCGGAACCAATCCCGCGGCGCCCCCTTTGCGTTGCGTGTTGCTTAAGCTTTACAGCTGGTACAGTGTGGTGAACTTGTCCTGCAGGTAGCTGCAGTAGTAGCGGGCATCGAACGCCATGCCGCAGGCGCCCTTGATGAGCTCCGGCGCGTCCTTGGCGCGGCCCCACTGCCAAATGTGCTCGCCCAGCCAGGCGCGGACGGGTGTCAGGTCGCCGCTCGCACAGGCGCCGTTGAGGTCGACACCGTCGCGGCACATGGCCGGCACAAACATGGCATCGTAGGCACTGCCCAGCGCATACGTGGGGAAGTAGCCAAACGAGCCGCCGCTCCAGTGCGTATCCTGTAGGCAGCCGTGCGTGTCGTCGGGAACGGGAATGCCCAGGTACTCATCCATGAAGCGGTTCCAAAGCGCGGGGATGTCCTTGGCCGTGGCCTCGCCGGCAAACAGCATGCGCTCGATCTCGTAGCGCACCATAACGTGCAGCGGATAGGTGAGCTCATCGGCCTCGGTGCGGATCAACGACGGCTGCGCGATGTTCACGGCGCGGTAGAGCGTGTCCTCGTCGACGTCGCCGTAGACCTCGGGTGCGTGGCGGCGCAGCACCTCGAGCAGCGGTCCCATAAAGGCGCGGCTGCGACCCACGGTGTTCTCGAAAAAGCGGCTCTGGCTCTCGTGGATGCCCATGGAGGTGCCACCCTCAAGACAGGTGCGCGCATAGGCAGGATTGACGCCCAGCTCGTACATGGCGTGTCCCGCCTCGTGGATGATGCTGTAGACGTTGGAGATGCAATCGTCCTCGTAGATGTGTGTCGCGATGCGCGCGTCACCCACGGCAAAGCCCTCGCTAAACGGGTGCTCGGTAAAGGCAAGCGTGGTGTCGTCCAGGTTCAGGCCGACAAGCTTCATAAGGTCGAAGCTCATGGCGCGCTGGGCGGCCTCGGGCACGCGGGCGTGCAAAAAGTCGGCATCGGGCTGCTGGCTGCGCTCGCCGATGGCGTGCACGAGCGGCACGACCGTCGCCTTGACCTCGTCGCAAAACGCATCGAAGCTCTTGGCGGAAAGGCCGCGCTCGTACTGGTCGAGCCAAACATCGTATGGGTCGCGCTTGGGGTCCATAAGTTCGGCCTGATGCTTAAGTTGGGCGACGATCCTATCCACATAGGGCTCAAAGCTCACCCAGTCATTGGCCGTCTTGGCCTTGTGCCACACGGCATCGGCCTCGCAGGTGAGCCTGGTCCAGGCCTCGGCCTCCTCGGTGGGGATGACGCTTGCCTCGCGCTGGTCGCGACCGAGCACATGGATCTCGTCGAGCAGCTGCGGGTCGTCGATCTTGCCGCCTGCAACCGTCTCGCGCGCTAACGAGCGTACGAGCTCAACGGACTTCTCGCTGGTCAGTAGCTTGTGATGCTCGCCGGCAAGGGTTCCCATGGCGTCGGCGCGCGCTGCGGCGCCGTTGGCAGGAGCAATCGTCGCTCCATCGAACTCGGCAATCTTGAGCAGGTACTCGCGAGTCCACAGCTTGCCCTCGAGTTTGCGGAACTTTTTGACGGCCTTGTCGACTTTAGCGGCCTTGACGCCCTTGGCGGCCTTTGCCACGGCGGCCTTGGCCTTCTTATCGAGTTTCTTTCCCATACCGTATCCTTAATCTCGCAGGCCGAGCGCCGTAAGCGGCTGCGCGGCCAGTTTGCACAGCTACCTGCCTTGTACCCAGCACGAACAAAACGGAACGCGGCGATATGCTCGCAGAATGTGTTATCCTATAGCCCAATGCGTTGACGGAGAGGGTTTTGCCCGTCGCGTCGCCGGCAAGAGAGGGAAGGTCATGGGCTGCAAGCCTTCCTGCGGTGGCAAGGGCTAAGCGTTCACTCCCGAGCAGCGACCTCAACGGGCGCGCGGCTAGCGGCGGCGAAGCCCCAGTAGGGAAGCCGTGAGCCTCGCGATAAGGGGCGCAGAGTGGGCGCGGCGGGCCAGACATCCGCCGGGTCAAACAAGGTGGTACCGCGGAATTCAACCGTCCTTGGGCAATGCACATGCCCGAGGGCGGTTTTTTTGTTACCGAACCGGGCCGCGTTTTCGCAGCGCCAAGTGGCATCGGTCGCCCCGGCAAGCGAATGCGCGAGAGACGAAAGGGAAGACATGAGTCTGATTGATGATCTGGTCAAACTCGAGGAAGAGGCCAAGGAGCTCGTTGCAGGCGCCGACGACGCCGCCAAGCTCGAGGCTGCGCGCGTTGAGCTGCTCGGTCGTAAGGGCCGCATCACCGGCCTGATGCGCATGATGGGCAAGCTCGCCCCCGAGGATCGTCCCGTGATGGGCAAGCGCGCCAACGAGATGCGCCAGCTGATCGAGGGCATGCTCGACGAGCGCACCACCGAGATGAAGGCTGCCGCCCTCAAGCGCGCGCTCGAGCACGATGCCGTCGACATCACGCTGCCGGGCATCCGTCCGCAGATCGGCCACCAACACCTGATCAAGCAGATCATCGAGGAGGCCGAGGACATCTTCTGCGGCATCGGCTACACCGTCGAGTCCGGCCCCATGGTCGACACCTCCTACTACAACTTCACCGCGCTCAACGCCCCCATGGATCACCCGAGCCGTTCGGCCCGCGATACCTTCTACGTGGTCGACAACAACCCCGGCAGCGTCGCGCACCCCGAGGCTCATGCCCACGGCGAGTCCGACGTGCTGCTGCGCACCCAGACCTCGGGCGTGCAAATCCACACCATGGAGTCGCAAAAGCCGCCCATCTACATGATCTGCCCGGGCACCGTCTATCGTCCCGACACGGCCGACGCCTGCCACCTGCCGCAGTTCAACCAGATCGAAGGCCTGGTCGTCGACGAGGGCATCACCTTTGGCGATCTTAAGGGCACGCTCGACTACTTTGTTAAGTGCATGTTTGGCGAGGACCGCAAGACGCGTTACCGCCCGCACTTCTTCCCCTTCACCGAGCCTTCCTGCGAGGTGGACGTAAGCTGCCACGTCTGCGGCGGCAAGGGCTGCAACTTCTGCAAGCACAGCGGCTGGATCGAGATCCTGGGCTGCGGCATGGTCGACCCCAACGTCCTGATCAACTGCGGCATCGACCCCGAGAAGTACACCGGCTTCGCCTTTGGTATTGGCGCCGAGCGCGTCGCGGCACTGCGCTACGACCTGCCGGACCTGCGTACTCTCATGACAGGCGATATGCGTTTCCTGAACCAATTTTAGGCTTGCCCAGGCACCCCATCTTGGCGTTCAAACCGTCGCTCGCGTACCTTTAGTACGCGTCGCTCCTCTTTCACGCCAACCTGGGGCACCTGGACAACCCTAAGGCGAACGTCTTCATTTGATATTCCTTCCTTTGCGGAGATTAAGAACTAGGAGAGCTACATGCGCGTTTCTTACGACTGGCTCAAGACCATGATCGATATTCCGGAGGATCCCAAGACCCTTTCGGACGAATATATCCGTACCGGCACCGAGGTCGAGGCGATCGACACCGTGGGCGAGTCCTTCGACCACGTGGTGACCGCCAAGGTACTCACCAAGACCCCGCACCCCGATAGCGACCACATGTATGTGTGCTCGGTCGACGTGGGCGACAAGAACCTCGACCCCGACGGTAATCCCGCTCCGCTGCAGATCGTCTGCGGCGCGCAGAACTTCGAGGCCGGCGACCACATCGTCACGGCCATGATCGGCGCAGTTCTGCCCGGCGACGTCAAGATCAAGAAGAGCAAGCTTCGCGGCGTCGTGTCCATGGGCATGAACTGCTCCGCGCGCGAGCTCGGTCTGGGCGGCGACCACTCCGGCATTATGATCCTGCCCGAGGATACGCCCTGCGGCATGCCGTTTGCCGAGTATGTGGGCTCGAGCGACACCGTGCTCGACTGCGAGATTACGCCCAACCGCCCCGACTGCCTGTCCATGATCGGCATGGCCCGCGAGACCGGCGCCATCTTCGACCGCGATTTCCACGTTGAGCTGCCCGCCATCAAGGCCGAGACCGGCCGCGCGACCGACGACGAGCTTTCCGTCGAGATTGCCGACGAGGGCCTGTGCGACCGCTACGTTGCCCGCATCGTGCGCAACGTGAAGGTCGGCCCCTCGCCCGACTGGATGGTCAAGCGCCTCAACGCCCTGGGCGTGCGCCCGCACAACAACATCGTCGACATCACCAATTACGTGATGATGCTCACCGGCCAGCCGCTGCACGCCTTTGACCTGGACACCTTTGCCGAGCGCGATGGCCACCGTCGTGTGGTGGTTCGCGCCGCCCAGCAGGACGAGAAGTTCACGACGCTCGACGGCGAGGAGCGTACGCTCGACGCCGGCATGGGTCTCATCACCGACGGCGAGCGTCCTGTGGCGCTGGCCGGCGTTATGGGTGGCATGGATTCCGAGATTGAGGACGACACCGTCGACGTGATGGTCGAGAGCGCCTGCTTCAACGCCGGCCGCACCTCGCACACCAGCCGTGACCTGTCGCTGATCTCTGACGCCTCCATCCGCTTTGAGCGCCAGGTCGACGAGACCGGCTGCGTGGACGTCGCCAATGTGACGTGCGCGCTCATCGAGGAGATAGCCGGCGGCGAGGTCGCCCCCGGCTATGTGGACGTGTTCCCCGCGCCCAAAACCATCGACAGCATTAAGCTGCGCCTGGCCCGCGTGCATGCCATCTGCGGCGCCGACATCGAGCCCGACTTTATCGAGCGTTCGCTCACTCGCCTGGGCTGCACCGTCGAGCGCGACGGCGAGGACTTTACGGTCACTCCGCCGAGCTTCCGCCCCGACCTGCCGCGCGAGATCGATCTGATCGAGGAGGTCCTGCGCCTGTGGGGCATGGGCCGTGTGACGGCGACCATCCCGGCTGCCAAGAACCACATCGGCGGCCTGACCCGCGAGCAGAAGCTCACCCGCAAGGTCGGCGAGATCCTGCGCGCCTGTGGCCTCAACGAGACCACGACTTTTGGCTTTGCCGCCCCGGGCGACCTGGAGAAGATCGGTATGTCCACCGAGGGCCGCGGTTGCCCCGTGGTGCTCATGAACCCGCTGGTGGCCGAGCAGACCGAGATGCGCCGCTCGCTGCTGCCGGGCCTGCTGCAATCCGTGGCCTATAACGAGGCCCACGGCACGCCCAACGTGCATCTGTACGAGGTCGGCAGCCTGTTCCACGGTCGCGAGAACGCCAGCCTGCCCAAGGAGACCAAGTCCGTGGCGGGTGTGCTCTCGGGCCAGTGGAGCGAGCAGTCTTGGAGCATGAAGTACCGCAAGCTGCGCTTCTTCTTTGGTAAGGGCATTGTCGAGGAACTGCTCGCCCAGCTGCGCATCGAGAAGGTTCGCTTCCGTCCCGTCGAGGGCGAGGGCTACGCTTTCTTGCAGCCGGGTCGTGCGGCCGAGGTTCTGTCCGGCGGCACCGTGCTGGGCTGGGTCGGCGAGATTCACCCCAAGGCGCGCGAGGCGATGGGCATCGATGAGGTCGTCGTTGCCTTTGAGCTCGATCTGGACAAGCTGATCAAGGGTGCCCGCAACCAGGAGAACTACCGCGAGTTCTCGCAGTACCCGGCTGTTGAGCACGACCTTGCTATCGTGGTCGATAACTCCGTGACCTGCGAGGATCTTGAGCGCCGTATTACCAGCGCCGGCGGCAAGCTGCTCGAGGGCGTGCGCCTGTTCGACGTCTACCGCGATCCCATCCGCATCGGAGCGGGCAAGAAGTCCATGGCCTTTGCGCTTACGTATCGCTCCGACGACCATACGCTCACCAGCGAAGAGGTCGAGAAGGCGCACCAGAAGATTGTCACCAAGGTGTGCAAGGGCGTAAACGGCGAGGTCCGCGGATAGGATTTGCGCTGGGAGCGTAGGGCCTGATGGCGGTTGTTGTGGGCTCTGCGTGACCGCGGTGTTCGGAATAAGGCACCGTTGAGCCTGCATATATGACACGCGCATTACATAACGGCGTGCTGCTTTGTCGGCAGCGCGCCGTTTTGCTATGATAGCCCGCGGCGTGTTACGAATCTGACAATACGTAACACTGACAAGGCGATTTAAGCGGCGTTGCAATTCTGTGCGCCGACAACCGGGAGGCGTACATGCACATTCCAGATAATTATCTGTCCCCGCAGACCGATGCCGTCATGGCGGTGGCAGTGGTGCCCGTTTGGGTCCACTGCATCAAGAAGGTGCGCGCCACGCTCGATCGCGAGCACATGGCTTTCTTGGGCATCTGCGCCGCGTTCTCCTTTTTGCTCATGATGTTCAACGTGCCGCTGCCCGGCGGCACCACAGGCCACGCCGTCGGCGGCGCACTCATCGCGCTGCTGCTGGGCCCCGAGGCCGCGGCTATCGCTGTCTCGGTCGCGCTGGCGCTGCAGGCGCTGCTATTTGGCGATGGCGGCATCCTGTCCTTTGGCGCCAACTGCTTTAACATGGCCTTCGTGCTGCCGTTTGTGGCAGCCATCGTGTTCCGTGCGCTCAACGGCCGCCTGCACGACAAGAGCTGGGGCACCTCGGTTTCGGCCATCGTAAGCGGCTGGGTCGGCCTGTGCCTGG
This sequence comes from Collinsella sp., assembly GCA_048323995.1. Lineage (GTDB taxonomy): Bacteria > Actinomycetota > Coriobacteriia > Coriobacteriales > Coriobacteriaceae > Collinsella. The sequence continues at coordinate 53,620 of DBFELT010000016.1, forward strand.
CGGCCCTGTGCGCGGCAATCGAGTTTGGTATTCAGCCGATGCTCTTTACCAACGCTTCGGGCGCGCCGCTGTACTGCCCCTTCCCGCTGTCTATTGCAATCCCTGCCATGATGATTCCGCATATGCTGGTTGCCGGTGTCGTCGAGGGCGTGGCGACGGCCGCCATCTACGGTTTCATTAAGAAGACGGCGCCGAGCGTTATCGTCGGGCCCGAGGCTTCCGACGGCCTGCTGGACGCCGAGGGCGCAACCGCCAAGAAGACTTCCCTGGTTCCCACGCTTATTCTGGTCGCCGTGCTTGTCGTGGCCACGCCGCTGGGCCTGCTGGCCACGGGTGACGCTTGGGGTGAGTGGGACGCCGAGGGCGCCGCGACCGCCGTTCAGGAGGCTGGCGACGACAGCCTGCAGGCTTCGGTCGGTCTCGATACCCCGACCTTTGCCGATTCCCTGCCCACGGGCGATTACCTGCAGGCCTATTCCGAGGAGCAGGGCCTTGGCTTTGCCGGCCAGGCCGCGATGTATATTCTTTCGGGCGTGATTGGCGTGGCGGTGCTCACCATCGCATTCCGCCTGGTCTCGCTGACGGTCAAGGAAAGCGGTGCTCATGGCAATAGCCGAGCTGCCTAGCTGGCTTGCGGTCGAGCAGCGATACGAGCCCGCGGGGGCTCGGCATCGTGTGATGCAAAAGAATGTCCTGCACCTGGCGAGCCTGCTTGAGCGGGTTCGCCTGGGTGGAGGCGCGCACGAGGGCGGGTCGATGGTCGACCGCGCCCTTTCTTGCGTTTCGGCTCCGGTGCGCCTGGTGGGGATGTTCGTTTGCGTCCTGTGCGTGTGTCTGACGCAGAGTCCGCTGTACCTCATGTTGATGGCGGCTATCGCGCTGGTGCTCGTTGCCGTGCGCCCCGTACGCGGGCTGCGGGCAACCTTTGTGCCGGCGTTGGCTGCCGCGGGGTTTGCCGTAGTTCTTGCGCTGCCTGCCCTGCTGCTGGGTGCTTCTGCCACGGGCGCCATGCTCAAGATTGCACTCAAGACCTTCATTAATGTGTCGCTGGTGCTGGGCGTTTCGTGGACGCTCACGTGGAGTCGCATGTCGTCGGCGCTCAAGATGCTGCACCTGCCCGACGAGGTCATCTTTACGTTTGATATGGCGCTCAAGCATATCGAGGTGCTGGGTCGCACGGCGCACGAACTGTGTGAATCGGTCATGCTGCGCAGCGTTGGCCGTGCGCCTGCGGGTTTTTCGCGCACCGACTCGCTGGCGGGTATCATGGGCATGACCTTTATCAAGGCGATGGAATGCAGCCGCGCGATGGACGAGGCCATGCTCTGCCGCGGCTTTGCCGGTACGTATCCGGCGCCCGCGCGCGCCGGGTTTGGCTGGCGCGATGCGGTCTATGCGGCCGGCGTGGCGCTGCTGGCGGTGTTGTGCGCCGTGCTGTAGGCGCTGCTGGTTCCGGCTGGGGATGCAACTAGGGAAGGGCGACGTTTTGACGATCGATATGAAGAGTGCGGCGGGCACGAACGGTGCGGGCGGCGCCGAGGTCGCGCCGCTCATCGAGTTTCGCGACGTGGTGTTCTCCTATGCGGGGCATACGGTTGTCGATGGCGTTTCGCTGCAGGTGGACCATGGAGAACTCGTTGCTCTGCTCGGTCCCAACGGCTGCGGTAAGACGACGATTATGCGCCTTATCAACGGCCTTGAGCTTGCGGACGCAGGGGCATACCTGTTTGACGGGCGCGTGATCGATGCGGCGTTTCTAAAGGATTCCGCGGCCGCTCAGCGTTTTCATCAGCGCGTTGGCTTTGTGTTCCAGAATGCCGACGCCCAGCTGTTCTGTGCTACGGTGGGCGAGGAAGTTGCCTTTGGTCCCGCGCAGATGGGGTTGCCGGCAGACGAGCTCGAGCGCCGCGTGCGCGATGCCATGGGGCTGTTCCAGGTTACCGACCTTGCCGACGCCTCTCCCTATCAGCTCTCGGGCGGGCAAAAGAAGCGTGTGGCACTGGCTGCGGTGGTGTCGATGAACCCGGATATCTTGGTCCTCGACGAGCCTACCAATGGGCTCGACGAGGATTCATGCGACATCGTGGTCAACTTCTTGCTGGCCTACGTAGCGGCGGGTAAGACGGTCTTGATGAGCACACATCATCAGGATTTGGTGCAACGCCTGGGTGCCCGCGCAATCTATATCGATCGATATCACCATGTGGTCGAGGCGCCTTCGCCGTCGTATGGAACCGAAAGCGGTGCTACGGAATAGTTGCTGCGTAGTAGGGCTGCGGCCGTGCGCGTGGCTTGCCGTGAATGGTATAGTTATCCGGGTTTTACGGGGGTGGCTATGCCAAGTTGGAATATTCATATCGCTCAGACGGAACGACTGCTGGCGCGTGCTGGGACGCTTGCCAAGAGCGTGCGCGACCGCAATGCCTTTTTGTTTGGCTGCGTGGTTCCGGATATCTTCGTGGGCTATATGGTTCCCGGTATCGCTGATCCCATTCCGTACCGCATTACGCACTTTGCCAAGCCCGAGCCCATCCCTAAGCCTCGTGAGCATGAGTTCTGGGATACCTATGTGGCACCGCTGCTTAAAGGCGCACCCGCGGGCGGACCCGCCGAGGCTACCTCGATTATCGAGGAACGCGAGCGACTGAATCGCGTGCACTATCCCCAGCGCTACAGGGATGCCGAGCCGGTTGCCGGTCCCGGCGCTTGTGAGTTCTCGCTTGCGTCCGAAGATGTGGCGCAGTCGTTGCTCGATTTGACACTGGGTGTCTGGTCGCATCTGGTGGCCGATACCGTATGGAATACGCGCGTGAATCAGTACCTGGAGACGCACGGCGGCAAGCCGTGCGAGGAGTTCCGCATTAAAAAGCAAGGCGACTTTGACTGGTTCGGCAAGACGCTCGGCATTGTTTCGATTCCGCGCGCGACCGATCGCCTGTATACTGCGGCGACGCGTTTTGGGCAGTATCCCATCCATAAGGAGTATGTGCTCAAGACCATCGGCGTTATGCACGAGATCGTGCGCGAAAACCCCGGTGAGCCCGACCATCCGCCATACCGCCTGCTGACCGAGGAGTTCTTCGACGCGACGTTTACCGAGGTGATCGAGCTGACCGAGGCGGGCTTTGCGGCTCGCGTTGCCGCTTCTGACGTCCCTGCAGTCCCTCTGATCGCTGGCTGCTAGCCGGCCGGCTTGACGGTGAACAGTTCACCCCAATTGACCAACGGCTCCCCTTGCACGACGTCTTCGGTGGTGCGCTCGGCATCGGAGAGGCTTGCGACTGAACGCAAATCGATGAAGCGGCATATGAATAAGGTCTTAAAAAAGGGCCCGGAAGGCAATGCCTTCCGGACCCTTTGCAATGCAAATCTGCTTGCAAGTGCGATTTAGCGCACCTGAGCGACGTAAGCGACGTTGGTCGAGGAGACCTTGTCCTCGAGCTGGACGCTCATGCGGGGATCGCCGGCGGTAGCGACGGTCAAATCGCCAGTCTTGACGTAGCCGAGCTCCTTAGCGGTCTCGATCGCCTTGACGATCGTGCCGTTGACGGTGCCCTGGGTAATCTCGGCCTGGTGCGGGATAACGCCCCAGTACATGATCATCTGCTGGACGGCCCACTCGTGGCGGGAGAACGCGCAGATCGGCATGTTGGGACGGAAGTGCGAGATCAGGCGAGCGGTACGACCGGTGGTCGTCGGCACGGTGATGCACTTGGCGCCAACGGTGGTGGCCATGTTCACAGCGGACATACCCACAACGTTGTTGACGACGCGGGTGCCGTGAGCATCGGCCGGAACCTCGAGCGGAGCGTGAGCCGGGAGGTACTTCTCGGTTTCGAGAGCAATGCTGGCCTGCATCTTGACGGCCTCGACCGGGTACTTACCGGCAGCGGACTCGCCGGAGAGCATAACGGCGTCGGTGCCGTCGTAGATGGCGTTAGCGACGTCGGCAACCTCGGCGCGCGTCGGGCGCGGGTTCTGCTGCATGGAGTCGAGCATCTGCGTAGCGGTGATAACGGGCTTGTAGGCCGCGTTGCACTTAGCGATGATCTCCTTCTGGATGTGCGGAACGAGCTCGGGCTTGATCTCGATGCCCAGGTCGCCACGGGCGACCATGATGCCGTCGGAAGCCTCGAGAATCTCGTCGAAGTTCTCGACGCCCAGGGCGCACTCGATCTTCGGGAAGATCGTTACGTGCTCGCCACCGTTCTCGCGGCAAAGCTTGCGGATGCCGCGGACGGACTCGCCGTCACGGATGAAGGAAGCGGCGATGTAGTCGATGTTCTCGGTCAGGCCAAAGAGGATGTCCTGACGATCGCGCTCGGTGATGGCGGGCAGAGAGATGTTGACGTTGGGCATGTTGACGCCCTTGCGCTCGCCGATCAGGCCGTCGTTCTTAACGACACAGGTCATGTCCTGGCCGTCGACGGACTCGACCTCGAGGGCAACCAGGCCGTCATCGATCAGGATGAGGGAGCCCTTCTCGACCTCGGAGGGCAGAGCCAGGTAGTCGAGGGAGATGTGCTCAGCGGTGCCGTGGAAATCCTCGGACGTGGGCTGAGCGGTGACGACGATCTTGTCGCCGGTCTTGACGGCAACCTTCTTGCCGTCGACCAGAAGGCCGGTGCGGACCTCGGGGCCCTTGGTGTCGAGCAGGATGCCGACGGGCAGACCGAGCTCCTTGGAAATACGACGGACGCGCTCGATGCGACCGTGGTGCTCGTCGTAGGATCCGTGCGAGAAGTTAAAACGGGCGACGTTCATGCCCGCCTTGATCATCTCGCGGATGGTCTCGTCGCTATCGCAGGCGGGACCCATGGTGCATACAATCTTGGTGCGCTTGTACATTCAGACCTCCATCTGACATCGTCTTGCGCTGATAGATAAACCATAAGAAATAAAACTGAGATGATTATAACGAAATGCCGACCGAATACCCCAAAAAATCGACCGTATGCCGAATTAGAAGTTCATTTTTTGCGAAAAAACGGTATATGCAAAAACTTTACCAACCGTTCTAACCGCTGCTATCTGGGCGATATTTCAGTTTGATGATGCGCCGAAGAAAAAACGTTTTATCAATGTTGAACATCACACGGTCTGCATCGTTGCGCCTGTGCCGTGTTTCCAGATGGAATGTTTTGGCTAGACGCGTCGCTTTGGGGTACCATAGCTCCACTATCAACTGCCGCTCAGCACGGCAGCCTTGATGAGCCCTTGCCCTTCTCCTGGGAATTATGATCGGGCATCAATCTGCTGAGTGGCCCGAATCCCAGGAGGGGACTCTATATGCAAAAGGAATACCTGTCCGCCGCGGCGGAGGTGCTCAGCGACCAAGGTGTCGATGAGAACCTCGGCCTGAGCAACGGCGAGGCGTCGTCGCGCCTCGCCAAGACAGGCCCTAACAAGCTTGAGGAAGCCGAGAAGACGCCGCTGTGGAAGCGCTTCTTTGAGCAGATGGCAGACCCCATGGTCATCATGCTGATCGTTGCCGCCGTCATCAGCGCACTCACGGGCATGGTCAAGGGCGAGCCCGACTTTGCCGACGTCGCCATTATCATGTTCGTCGTTATCGTCAACTCGGTGCTGGGCGTGGTTCAGGAGGCTAAAAGCGAGGAGGCCCTCGAAGCCCTGCAAGAGATGAGCGCGGCGCAGTCCAAGGTGCTGCGCGACGGCAAGCTCGTGCATCTGCCGAGCGCCGAGCTCGTGCCCGGCGACGTGATCATGCTCGAGGCGGGCGACTCCGTCCCGGCCGACTGCCGCGTCCTCGAGAGCGCCACGATGAAGATCGAAGAGGCCGCACTGACCGGCGAGTCCGTGCCGGTCGAGAAGCACGCCAACGTGATCGAGCTCGCCGCCGGCACCGATGATGTGCCGCTCGGTGACCGTAAGAACATGTGCTATATGGGTTCCACCGTGGTGTACGGTCGCGGTCGCGCCGTCGTAGTCGGCACCGGCATGAACACCGAGATGGGCAAGATCGCTGGCGCCCTGGCCGAGGCCAAGGAAGAGCTCACGCCGCTGCAGGTGAAGCTCGCCGAGCTCAGCCGCATCCTTACCATCATGGTTATCGTCATCTGCGTCGTCATCTTTGGCGTCGACATCATCCGTCACGGCGTGGGTAACGTCCTTACCGATCCGACTGCCCTGCTCGACACCTTTATGGTTGCCGTCTCGCTCGCCGTCGCCGCCATCCCCGAGGGCCTGGTCGCCGTCGTGACCATCGTCCTCTCGCTCGGCGTGACCAAGATGGCCAAGCGCCAGGCGATTATCCGCAAGCTTTCCGCCGTCGAGACACTCGGCTGCACGCAGACCATCTGCTCCGACAAGACCGGCACCCTTACCCAGAACAAGATGACCGTCGTCAAGCACGAGCTCGCTGCGCCCAAGGAGAAGTTCTTGGCCGGCATGGCGCTGTGCTCCGATGCCCAGTGGGACGAGGAACTGGGCGAGGCCGTGGGCGAGCCGACTGAGTGCGCGCTTGTCAACGATGCCGGCAAGGCGGGCCTCACTGGCCTGACTGCCGAGCACCCGCGCGTGGGCGAGGCCCCGTTCGACTCGGGCCGTAAGATGATGTCCGTGGTCGTCGAGACCCTGGACGGTGAGTACGAGCAGTACACCAAGGGCGCGCCCGACGTGGTGATCGGCCTGTGCACCCATATCTACGAGGGCGAAAAGGTCGTCCCGCTGACCGAGGAGCGCCGCGCCGAGCTCGTGGCCGCCAACAAGGCCATGGCCGACGAGGCCCTGCGCGTGCTGGCGCTGGCAAGCCGCACCTACACCGAGGTCCCGGCCGACTGCAGCCCCGCTGCACTCGAGCATGACCTGGTCTTCTGCGGCCTGTCCGGCATGATTGACCCGGTCCGTCCTGAGGTGGCCGACGCTATCCGCGAGGCGCACGACGCCGGTATCCGCACCGTCATGATTACGGGCGACCACATCGACACCGCCGTGGCCATCGCCAAGCAGCTGGGCATCGTCGCCGATCGCGGCCAGGCTATCACCGGTGCCGACCTCGACCGCATGAGCGACGAGGAGCTCGACGCGCACATCGAGGACTACGGCGTGTACGCCCGCGTCCAGCCCGAGCACAAGACCCGCATCGTCGAGGCCTGGAAGTCGCGCGACCAGATCGTCGCCATGACCGGCGACGGCGTCAACGACGCCCCGTCCATCAAGCGCGCCGACATCGGCGTCGGTATGGGCATCACCGGCACCGACGTTACCAAGAACGTCGCTGATATGGTGCTCGCCGACGACAACTTCGCCACCATCATCGGTGCCTGCGAAGAGGGCCGTCGCATCTACGACAACATTCGCAAGGTCATCCAGTTCCTGCTCTCGGCCAACCTTGCCGAGGTGTTCTCGGTGTTTATCGCCACGCTTATCGGTTTTACCATCTTCCAGCCGGTGCAGCTGCTGTGGGTGAACCTGGTCACCGACTGCTTCCCCGCGCTCGCGCTGGGCATGGAGGACGCCGAGGGCGACATCATGAAGCGCAAGCCGCGCAACGCCAAGGACGGTGTCTTTGCCGGTCACATGGGCCTGGACTGCGTGGTCCAGGGCTTGATCATCACCGTGCTGGTGCTGGCGAGCTTCTTTGTGGGCGTGTACTTTGACATGGGCTACATCCACATCGCCGATATGATCGCTGGCAACGCCGACGAGGAAGGCGTGATGATGGCCTTCATCACGCTCAACATGGTCGAGATCTTCCACTGCTTCAATATGCGCAGCCGTCGTGCGTCGCTGTTCACCATGAAGAAGCAGAACAAGTGGCTGTGGGCTTCGGCCGCGCTGGCGCTGGTGCTGACGGTTATCGTGACCGTGCAGCCGACGCTTGCCGAGATGTTCTTTGGCCCTGTGACGCTTGAGCTTAAGGGCGTTGTCGCCGCGCTGGGCCTGGCCTTCCTGATCATCCCGCTGATGGAGATCTACAAGGCGATCATGCGCGCGGTGGAGAAAGAGTAACGTACCTGTCCGGGCCCGACCGCCTGCGGGGTTTCCACGGGCACGTCCTCGCCGCTTTGCGGCTGCGGGATGTGCCCTTAGGAAACCCCTCCCGGCGGGCGGGCCCTGCGGTATCCTTGCTGGCTTTTCTCCCGTGCGGATGATAAAGGGCTGAGGGAAAGTGTGTGAGCTGGTCGGGCTTTGCCCGGCCAGCTCTTTTTGATTTAAAATACCTGCTCAGTTGTGTGGTTTTGTGCTGGGAGGCGTTTGTGGGCAAGGCTAAGGCTAAGGCGAAGAAAAAGACGACGGGGGCGCGGGCTAAGCGCGATCGTCGTCGGAAGCTCGCGACCGAAGCCCCTGCATCTGCTGAGGAGTTGCTGGCGAGTGTACCGGGGCTCGATGCGTTGCAGGATGTTCCGGCGTTCGATGACCTGCCGGTCGATGCGGCTCAGCGGGCTGCATTTGACGACTTTTGCGTACAGGCCGAGGAGCCCGAGCAGATGCAGCTCGGTGCCGTGGTACGCCTGGACCGCGGGTTTCCGCTGGTGGCAACTGCCGATGACACGTTTCGTGCCGAGCATGCCGTAGGGTTTGCCAAGTCGCGTGGCGAGGACGAGGTCTTGCTGCCCGCCGTGGGCGACCGCGTGGCGGTTCGCCGTGCTCCCGGGCACGACATGGGCGTGATCGAGTGCGTACTGCCGCGCCGTACGAGCTTTGAGCGCTGGCGTGGCCGTGCCCGCGGTGAGCACCAGGTGCTCTGCTCCAACGTTGACAGCGTGCTGATCGTGCAGGCGCTCGGCGCCGGCGAGGTGCTGCTCGATCGCGTGGCGCGCTCACTGGTGTTGGCACTCGATTGCGATGCCGAGCCGGTGGTGGTGCTCACCAAGGCCGACCGCTGCGAGGCCGATGAGCTCGAGCGCGATTTGGACCGCGTGCGCCGTCTGGTGGGTCCGGACGTGCGCGTGATCGTGACGTCTTCTGCCGAGGGCCTCGGCCTGGACGAGGTGCGCGCCTGCGTGCCGGCTGGGAGCTGTGCCATGATCTTGGGCGAGTCGGGTGCCGGCAAGTCAACGCTGCTCAATGCGCTGTTGGGCCACGATGCGCTGGCCACTGGCGGCGTGCGCGAGCGTGATGACCAAGGTCGCCACACCACGGTTGCGCGCGTGATGGTGGCGCTGCCGGGCGACGCCGGCGTGATCGCCGATGCCCCGGGCCTGCGCAGCCTGCCGCTCGTGGGACATGAGCGGGGTCTGGCGCGCGCCTTCCCCGAGATCGTCGAGGCGTCGCGCGCGTGCCGGTTTGGCGATTGCACGCACACTCACGAGCCGGGTTGCGCCGTTCGCGAGGCCGAAGATGCCGGACAGATCGACAGCCTGCGTCTGGAGACGTTCCAAAACCTGGCGTCATCCATGCGCGTGAGTGCCCAAATGCTCGACCCCGATGTCCATCTGTAATTGAATTTTCCTATGACAGCCGTCTCCTAATTGCTTGGGAGGCGGCTTTTTTGCTGCCAAAGCGCCTCGAAATATGCGTTTTGCCGACGTTCTGACCAAAACCTTGCCACGAGCTTGACGGGCTGGTCAGCTTTTGGTCAGCAATTGGTTTGACACGTAAAACCAAGATTGCGATTGCACCGCTTTGCGCCCTGGCCGCCCAGACAATGGTGGTACGGGCATTTGCCCGGTGCTACCTTGAGAGGAGCGGCCGTGAACAAGAGCAAGCGCATCGCCATCAGTCTGGCCGCGGGCGTGCTTGCCGCGGCGCTCTGCATGGTTTACGGCTCGTCGATCCGTTCGCAAGCCGAGCAGGCTCAGGCCGAGACGTTGGCAAAATACGGCGGCGACCGCGTTGAGGTGTGCGTCGCGGCGCGCGATATCGATGCGGGTGAGACCCTCGACGAGACTAATGTCATAACTCAGGAATGGCTGGCGAGTCTGTTGCCGCGTGATGCGGCGACCGAGCTGCGTCAGGTGCGCGGCGACGTGACGACCTCGCGCATTCCCAAAAACGCCGTGATTTGCAATGTCTACACCAAGGCCGAAAGCCACAAGCTCGAGGTGCCTAAAGGCAAGGTTGCCGTTTCGGTGGCGGTCGATGCCGAGCACTCGGTCGGCGGTGCCACGGGCGTGGGCAGCTATGTGGATGTGTACGTGCAAAAAGATGGCGTGACCGATCGTTTGTGCGGCGCGTACGTGATCGATACCAGCGAAGATGTCGGCACCACGCGTGAAGGCAAGATCGAGTGGGTGACGCTGGCGGCAGACCCCGAAGATGTCAAGGAATTGCTGGGAGCCTCGGGAAAGGGAACGGTCAGCTTGACGATTCCCGCCACGGCGCGCGGCAAAAAGAGCGGAGGCGACGAGTGATGAAGGCGATCTGGCTTGCGTGCTGCGCGTGCGGCGATTACGGGCTGCTACAGCAGGAAGTCGAGGGTCGCGATGTGGGCGCACAGGTGCTTCGCGTGGGCGACCTGGACGGGCTGGTATCCATGGCGCGGGCGTTTCCCTCGCGCCGCGGTGCCGCCATCATCGCGGCGTCTCTGTTCGATACCGAAGACGTGCGGAAGACCGTTGCGCGCCTGACGGCCGAGGGCCGTGTGAGCCGCGTCGTCGTGTTGATCGAGACACTCGACCCGTCGGATATCGAGGGGCTGTTTCGCGCGGGGGCGACCGAGGTCATCGCTGCGCACAGTTTGTGCGGCAACGGGCGCGCGGGTGAGGGAACGGTTGATTCCGATCAGCGCATGACGATTGAGCCCGATGCTTTTGTTGATAGGGAACCCGGGGCGCCTCGCGCTACAAGAGGCCCGCGTGTTGATGAATATGGAAAAGCGGAAGCCGAGCATGGTCGGCGCCCCCGGGACCCCCTTGCATACGATGACGCTGGAGGGCCGGTACCGTATGGCGATGACGTTCCGGCTGAAGATATGGGATACGTGCACGGCGTAAATCTGACCGATGAGCTCGACGAGGTCGAGGGCTTTGCCGGGGCTGGCGAGCCGTGTGCCGCTGCGTCTTTGGCTTCGGAACCGCAGCCCGGGCAGCCTGCCATGCCGGCTTGGGCTCAGCGCGTGACCGCGGCGGGGGAGACGGGGATGTTATCGCCCGCGTCTGTGTCGCCGGTTCCTGCACCGTCAGCCCCCGCGCTGTCGGCGGACGCTTCGATTCCGTCGCGTCGGGCACCGGTCGTCTGCGCCGTTTCGGGTTCGGGCGGTTGCGGCAAGTCGACGATCGTTGCCACCATGGCGCATGCGGCGTCGCTGTTGGGTCTGCGTGCCGCTGTGCTCGACTTGGACCTCATGTTTGGAAACCTATACGATCTGCTGGGTGTCGATACCCCGCACGATATGGCGACGCTTATCGAGCCGTCGGCGGCGGGCGCACTTGCCGAGCCGGATATCGTGGCCGCATCGATGCGCGTCGCCCCGGGCGTCACGCTCTGGGGACCTGTCGCGGCCCCCGAGAAGGCCGAGCTCATGGCACGTCCGGTAGAGCTATTGCTCGATGTTTTGTGTCGCGAATCCGACGTGATCTTTGTCGACACCTCGGTCTTTTGGGGCGATGCCGTGGCCGCCGCGGTGGCGGCGAGCGACCGATGCCTGGTCGTAGGCGATGCGGCAGTATCGTCCGCGACATCCGCTTCGCGCGTCATTGAGCTGGCGAGCCGTGTAGGCGTGCCACGCACGCGCATGAGTGCCGTGTTCAACCGGTTTGGTGCGCGCGGTGCCGACGAGGACGTCGCCATGCGCTTCGAGATCGCCTGCGCACTGAGCTCCAAGATCCGCATTGCCGATGGCGGTCAGGACTTGGCCGCGCTCATGGCATTCGGTCGCGCCGACGAGGCGGTGGGTCAGACGAGCGCTTTTGCGACCAGCGTGCGCGAGGCCACGCGCGAGATGCTCGTGGAGCTGGGCTGCGCCGTCGGTCCTTGGAGCGATATGGTCGCTGACCGCGCGACCCGCACCGAGCGCCCACGCATCCGTCTTCCCTGGTCGCGTGAGGGTGATTCGCGATGAGTCTGCAGACGCGGATTAAAGCCGCTGGCGCGGCCGCTGCGGCTGCCCCCGTTGATGCGGGACGCCGCCGTGCCGTTAAACGCCGCACCAAGCGTGCGGTGATGGACCGCATGGGCTACGACGAGGTGGCGCGCATCAGCGCCTACGTCGACCCTGCCCTTGCCCGCTCTGAGCTACGTCCGGCGGTGGAAGCGGCGCTCAACGTGGAAGAGCCAACCGACTTGGCGACGCCTGAGCGTGAGACCATCATCGACGAGATTCTAGATGACGTGGTGGGCCTGGGACCTCTGCAGCCGCTCATCGAGGACGACTCCGTTACCGAAATCATGATCAACGGCTGTCGCTCTGCCTTTTTTGAGCGCAGCGGCGTTTTGTATCCCATCGAGCACGCGTTTGAGGACGACGAGCAGATCCGTGTGCTCATCGACCGTATCATCTCGCCGCTCGGTCGTCGTATCGACGAGCGTAGCCCCATCGTCAACGCCCGCCTCAAGACGGGTTATCGCGTCAACGCGGTGATTCCACCCGTGGCGATCGACGGGCCAATTCTCACCATCCGTAAGTTCTCGGACCGTATCTGTTCGTTGGACGAGCTTGTGGGGTTGGGGTCACTGCCGCTTTGGTATGCGCAGCTGCTGTCGTGCGCGGTGTCGTTGCGGCAGGACTTGGCGGTTGCGGGAGGCACGGGGTCGGGCAAGACCACGCTGCTCAATGCACTGTCGTGCGAGATTTCCACCGGCGAGCGCATTGTGACGATCGAGGATTCCGCCGAGCTCAAGTTTGCACATCACCCACACGTTGTTCGTCTGGAGGCGCGTGAGGCGTCAATCGAGGGCGAGGGTGCGGTGACGATCCGCGACCTGGTGACCAATGCCCTGCGTATGCGCCCCGACCGCATCGTCGTGGGCGAGGTGCGCGGTGCCGAGTGCTGCGACATGCTGCAGGCCATGAACACGGGCCACGACGGCTCGCTCACCACGCTCCATGCGGGTACCGAGCAGGAGACCGTGGTTCGCCTGACGCTGCTTGCGCGTTACGGCATCGATTTGCCGAGTGAGCTTATCGAAGAGCAGATCGCCATGGCGCTCGACGGCATCGTGATGTCCGAGCGTCATGCAGATGGCAGGCGCTTTGTGGCCTCATATTCGGGGGTTCGCCGCGGCGCGTCGGGCGGTGTTGAGCTCGAGCGCTACGTGACTTTCGATGCCGCCGAACGCACCTGGACGCTCGACCGCGAGCCGCCGTTTATTGCGGAGGGCTTGCGGTCGGGAACGCTCACGCAAGAGGAGGTGGACGAATGGAGATCGCTGTGCCCCTCGTCGTAGGGGGTTTGGCGGGGCTTTCTGTCGCGACGGCGTGTGGGGCAGAGCCTCGTGTACCGCGGATGCCGCCGGCGGAGCTGGCGCGCCAGACGCTCGAATCGATGGCGGAGAAGCTGCCCCGTGAGCTGGCGGAAAACGACCTGCTGACAAAGATTGCCCGCTCGTGGGCATCGCTGATCCCCGCAGATCGCCTTGGGTTTGCTATTGAGGATAACGCGGCTCGTCTGGCATTTCTGCTGCTGTCGAGCGGTATCTGCAGCGTTTTGCTGGCCGTTGCGTCGTTGTCGCCCATCGGCTTTGTCTTGGGGCTGGTGGTGCCGTTTGGCGTGGGCGCCGCGCGTGACACCTTCGATCGCCGACGCGAACAGCATGATGTAGAAGAGGCCATGCCCGAGGCATTCACAGCGTTATCCATGTCGCTTGCCTCGGGGCATTCGCTAGCACAGGGCATGCGCTTTGTGGGCGCCCATGCGCAAGAGCCGGTGCATACCGAGTTTTTGCGGGTGGCGGCGGCGATCGATTGCGGTATCTCGGCGACCGACGCGCTCGATGACTTGCTCGTGCGCATCGACGCCCCCGGTCTTTCGCTTGTGACCTTGGCGCTTAAGGTGTCACAGCGCACCGGCGCTCCGCTTGCCGACTTGCTGTCCGAGGCGTCGAGCATGGTAGGGGAGCGCATTGAGCTCAAGCGCCGCCTGGATGTCAAGACGTCGCAGGCTCGCATGTCGGCGCATATGGTCGCGGCGATGCCGGCGGGCATGTGCGCAGTGCTGGCCTTGCTTTCGGCAGACTTTCGCCGCGGTCTTGCGACGCCGGCTGGTGCGGGCGCCGTGGTGCTGGGGCTTGCCCTCAACGTCGTTGCCCTGGTAGTTATCCGGCGCATTATGCGGGTGGAGTTATGAGCGCCCTGGTCGGGGTCGCGGCTTGTCTGTGTGCCCTGAGCGTATTTGCCGCGACAGGTTTGGAGCGTGCCGATGCCCGCAAGATTGCAGAGACGTGCAAGCGCGAGGTGGTACTGGTCATTGCTGCGGGCTGCTCGGTGATTGATGCCCTGACCGCGCGAATGAAGGGCGCGATTGGGGCGGGCGGCCCGGCTCGGGTGTCGCTCGGTGAGGTGTCCGAGATGATCGACGTGGTGCGCCTGGGGCTTTCTGCCGGCCTTTCGTTTGACGCGGCGCTCGAGATTTTCTGTGCCAATCGTCGGTCGGTGCTGGCCGTCCGTCTTGAGCAAGCCTGCATGGCGTGGCAGGTGGGCGTGGGGACGCGCGAGGCCGAGCTGTTGGCTGCCGCGCGTGATTTGGACGTAAGGGCGCTCGAGACCTTTGCCATCACGGTGGGGCAGGCGCTTGCCCTGGGCGCTCCGCTGGCCGAGACGCTGGCTGCTCAAAGTCGCGAGATCCGTGCGGCCCATCGCGCCGCAGTCGAGCGCGAGATCGAGCGCGCCCCGGTCAAGTTGCTGATTCCCACCGGCACGCTCATCTTGCCGGCGTTGCTTCTGTCCATATTGGGCCCGCTGCTGGGAGCAGGCGGGATGATGTAGGGAGGAATATATGAACACGATGACCGACATTGCGGGCAAGGCTTGGAGCTGGACTTTTTGCCGGGCAATCCGCGCTCGCCAGCGGGCCAAGGCGCTGTTGCGGGAGGAGAGCGCGCAGGGCACTACCGAATACGCCATCTTGGTCGGCGTGCTCGTAGTGATCGCGATTATCGCCATCGTCGCGTTTAAGAGCAAAGTCGAAGAACTATGGAACGCGATCAAAGACGGCATCAACAGTCTGTAGGAGGCGGGCGGCCTGTTGGTTCGCTGCTGGTGCTCGCCTGTTTGCTCGTGGCAATAGCGGTGACGCTTTGGGGGCTGGGCGTTGCACGACAGCAGCGTCCAGGCGCTACTGCCGATTTGGGATCGGGTTCGGCGGCGGTGTCACAAGCGGAAGGCGCGGGCGATATGAGCGGTCAGAATGCCGCCGTCACGGCTCAGACCTTTTTGCAGGCACTCGACGAGCGGGCCGCCAGCGCGACGAAGCCGTCTGCGGGCAACGCGATCGCGGTTCGACTCGCATGGTCCGAGGACCGGCCGATGACCGAGGCGGCGGCAGACCTGTTGCGCGCCTACCGCGAGGTGCCTACGGCCCAACTCGCCCTGAGCGGCTATCTCGATATTAAGGGCAACGTATGGGGCGCCATCGTGCGCGATGGGCGAGGCTGGGTCGACATGGTGACGGTTGCCGCGGATGCCGGCGATGCCTCGTGCCGTCTGCGTGCCGTGCGTCTGGTTCCGCAAACAACGGAGTCAAAGGAGGGGTCGTGAAATGCATGATGTCCTGCGTGAGGAATCTGCTCAGTCGACCGTCGAATACGCCATCGTTACCGTGGCGCTGTTATCGATTGTGCTGGCGATTGCGGGGCTTTGGCGCGCTGGCACCGATGGGCGCTTGGCGGCACTGGTCGAGCGGGCAGCGTCTCATGGCGTCGCCCCATCGTCGGTTATCGATGCCGCGACGGGTGCCAAGGACATCGCTCTGTATTGATATCGCGTGCGAGGATCGGGCGCAGTCTACGGTCGAGGCCGCCTTTTTGCTGCCGACGTTTTTGACGCTTATCTTGCTCGCGTTGCAGCCGGTGTGCCTGCTCTATACGCGCGCGGTCATGGAGTCTGCCGCCGCTGAGACCGCGCGGCTTATGACCACGACGACGGTGGAGGACGACGATGACCTTAAGGAGTTCACTCGCCGCAGACTTGCCGCGGTGCCCAACGTCTCGATTTTTCATGCCGGCGGGCCGCTGTCGTGGGATGTCGAGTTGGGGCGGGCCGGTGCCGGCGGCGTTTCGTCCGTGTCTGTTGCCGGAGAGGTTAAGCCGCTGCCCGTGATCGGTGCATTTGTGCAGGCCATGGGCAGTGCGGGCGAGGGTGGCTATGTCGAGCTCAAGGTCGACGTCTCGTATCGATCGCGTCCCGAATGGCTGGAGGGAGATTATGATTCATGGATTGCTGCATGGGATTAGGCGCTGCCTGCTGCGGGCGACGCAAGGGTTTGCGGCCCGCCGTCGACCAGGCGCTCGCCGCAAGCGGGGCGGCTTTATGGGCCGTGCCGGTATCGACTTGTTTATCGAAGACGGTGCCTATACCACGCTCTCCTCTGCGGTTGTCATTTTGGTGGTGCTTACGCTGCTGTTTTCGTCGACCGCGGCGATATGGAGCATGTCGCGCGCCGGAGACACCCAGGTGGCGGCCGATAGCGGTGCGCTGGCGGGCGCCAACGTGGTGTCGTCCTACCACACAGCCGCCACGGTGGTCGATGCGAGCATTTTGAGTTTGGGCCTGGCGGGGTTTGCCACGATCGGCACCGGCTTGGTTGCCATTCTCATTCCGGGCGCCGAGGTTGTCGGCAGCGATATCATCGACACGGGGACCCAGATCATTAAAACGCGTAACAAGTTTGCCAAAAGCGCGGCAAAGGGCCTGCAAAAGATCGAGACAGCCTTGCCGTACCTGGTTGCCGCGCGCGCAATGCAGGCAGTATCGGCGCAGGATACCGACGGCGTGACCTATACCGGTACGGCGCTTGCCGTGCCCAGGACATCCGAGTCGGATTTTGTTGCGCTCGAAGGATCCGAAATCTCGACCGATGCCATTAAAGATGCATCGGAAGATCTGGAGCGCGCGGCCGAGGAGCTGCAAAAAGCATCGGAGGAGACGGCGAAGGCCAAAGAGCGCGCCTGGCTAGCGGATTGCGGTGGATCGGATAAAGGTTCGGTCGGCAGCTGTTCGTGTATGTGGGAGCGCGCAAAAAGCCTAACGGATCTCTCCGGTGTTCAAAATCCGCATTACTCATCGAGCGTTACGTGGGAGCCTCAAGTTGCCCTTGATCGCGCGAAGGACTACTACCATTGGCGTCTGGCAAACGAGAAGCCCCAAGGCTCGAGTGTCGAGATGAAGGCGGAGTCCGCCGCGCGTAAGGCGTTTTATACCTATGCGAGCGCGGAGGTCGATCGGGCATATATAACCGAGAACGGAGACAGGGTTTCCTCCTATATTCCGCTGCTGCCGCGCAACTCTGATGAGGTTCGGGCGACCGAGCTCTACACCGATGCAGTGTGGCCGACTAGCGTGAACGATGGCAAGGCGTATCTGCATTACGGGACGACCTGCCCTAACTATAAGAAAGGAACGCCGAGCGGATTTGCTTCGGTTGCCGATTACGATGGGCAAGATAAATGCAGCAAATGCCATTTTGGCGTTTCGTCGCTTGGAGCTGTTGCGGCGCCTTCAACCTCTATCGAAAACGGCTTCGAGTATCACTTTGACAAGTTTAAAGACGCCCTGGAGGACTACGTCGACTGTCGCAACAAGGAGCTTGAGCTCGAGCGTCAGACCGAGGACGAAGCCGACCGTGCGGGCAATGCGTTCGATACCGCCATCAAAGAACTTTCCGGTGAGCGCCCGCGCATCGCCCCGCCCGGGCGCAACGGTGTGGTCGCCTTTGCGGTCTCGGGCGATGTCACGAGTCCCGACGAGCTCAACTCTTCGTTTAACACGGCAGTTGAGCTTGGCGATCGTGGTGCAATTTCTGCTGCAGTGCTGGCGCCTGACGATGCGACCGCGCAGAACAACGTGCTCGCGCGTTTCTTCTCGACGCTGGAGGAGCGTTCGGGCGGCGTTGCCGGCGTGCTCGACGGCGTTATGGATGTTTGGGGTCGCCTACTTGTGGGGTACGGAGACATCCAGGGTGCGGCCGACGAGCTTATGGGAGAGCTGATCGGTGGCTTGGGAGGGAGTAGCGGCGCGCTGGGCTCCATCGCGTCCTGGCTCGGTGACACCGTCTCGTCCTCCGTGGCGGCGCTGGGGCTCGAACCGTGCGATTTGCGTCTGCGAAAACCGGTGCTGACCGATACCGCCAATGTCATCAAAAGTCCGGGGTCCGATATCGCGGGCATCTCCAAAGCTCAAGATACCCTGCGAAAAATCCCCTTGGGCGTGACTGACCCCAAGGCACTTTGCGAGGCATTGGAGTATCACGTCGAGCGCACCATCAGCGGCGCGGTGTTCACGCTTGCGGAGATTCCGCTGCCCGGCGGCGGCTCCATCCCGCTCACTGTCGATGTTGCCACGCTGGTGGGAGCTTTTGGCGGTGGGTCGTAATGGGCATTCACACGGGCTTGCGCGAGGAGCGTGCCCAGGCGACGGTCGAGATGGCCGTGGTCACGCCTGTCCTGCTCGTGCTGGCTCTCATCGCGTACAACATCATGATCTTTGCCGGCGCGGTCGCGCGCTTCGACCGCGTGGTGCCCGACATCGTGCTGGCGCACGCTGTGGCGCCGGGCGGGGAGGGTGACGAGAGCTCCATTGACGCTTCCGCGACCGTTCAAGCTCAGATTCAGGATGCCATGGAGGGATATGACCTACAGGTCGAGGTCTCGAGCGAGCAGGGCACGGCGTCATCGGATGGTGGCCTGCTCTCTCTTTCTGGCACGTTTAGGACCTATACCTGCACCATGCACTACGAGCCGTGGCCGAGTTCGCTGAGCATCGCCGGCGTTTCCCTGGGGGCGCCGGCCGTGCTCACGCATGAACGTGCGGTGACGGTCGATCCATGGCGTCCGGGGGTGGTCATGTGACCGCGGTCTCGTCCTATATCGCCTACGCGCGGGCGCTCAACAGGTTGGGCTGGACGCCGGCCGAGTTTGTGGTGGCGGAGTCGTTTACCGTGCGTCTGCGCGGCATGCTGGGACGGCGTCCGATTGCCGCCAGCGGACTGCCGTTTGTCATGGCGTTTCCGCGCTGCTTCTCGGTTCACACCTGCCTTATGACCTATCCCATCGACATCGCCTTTATCGATCGCAACGGCAATGTCCTTGCTTGCTGCGAAAACGTTCGCCCCTGGCGCACGTGCTCCCACCCAGGCGCCTGGGCAGTACTGGAGCGGCCTTCCATACTCGCTATACCTCCCGCCCTCCAACAAGTGCCGGCGTAAGAATTGGCGACAGCGGACTTTCGTCATACGAAATTGGGTAAGATGGAGGAGAAGATGCATGGATGTTGAGATCCATCCGAACGCCAAAAAAACACTTGACGGAAAAGCAGGTGCTTGGTGCCTGGTTCGCGGTTACTGAGTGCATTCGCCGCGAGTCGGAGGACGAGCCGCCGAGATGGCTTGCCATTGGATGGCTTCCAGATGGTCGAAGTGTGGAACTTGTTGCGGTCGAACTAATTCGTGGATGGCTCATTATTCATGCCCTGTCTCCGGTTCAGAAGAAATTCTGGCAAGAGATCGAGCGAGCTCGGCAGAGGGGTCGATGATGGGCAAGACGTATACGGCCGCTAATGGTCAGGTTGTAACGGATGAAATGATTGACGCGTGGTGTGAGTCGTACGAGCGCGGAGAGTTTCCGGATGGCGAACACACCGTTGGTGGAATCGTGCGTGGACGGCCCCCGCTCTCAGGTGAGGGGACGGCAACGCTGTCGGTCAAGATTCCTCTGGGAATGAAGGAGGCCATTCGTCGACGGGCGGCTGCCGAGGGGATGACGCCAAGTGAGTTTGCCCGTGCGGCTCTGAGTGAAAAACTTCTTGCTGCCGGCTGATGCCTCTGACGTGCCGATTTATAGAACCGAGGCTGTGCTCAAAAACTTTTTTAAAATTCTCGGTTGACCGGAACGCGTCCTTGGTTATACTAATCAAGCCTTGAAACAAGGCACACATCAAATGGCTGGGTAGCTCAGTTGGTAGAGCAGAGGACTGAAAATCCTCGTGTCAGGGGTTCGATTCCCTTCCCCGCCACCTTGAATTGACTAGGACCTCTGCAAAGGGGTCCTTTTCTTTTATCGAGGGCTCTGCGGAAATTGCGTCCCGGAATTTGGCTTCAGAGTGGGATGCGTTTTCCGCTTTGATGTCGCTTGGGAAAGCGCGACCCGGAATCCGGCGTCAGAATGGGACGTGCTTTCCTTTTGCGGCCTTTGGCGGAAACTGCGTCCCAGATCTCGCGCTCAGAACGGGATGCATTTTCCGATTGAGGCCTCGAACGGAAAATGCATCCCAGTCTTTTGCGAAAAACGGGATGCGCTTTCCGGCGCTTACTTCCGACGTGCGCGCACATCTCGGCGCACCAGCTCGTGCCCACCTGTCCCAGACATTCCTCCCACTTTTGCGCCACTTTGTAGACCGTTCGGTCGCCTGTCTGCATGCGCGGGTATACTCAAATCGATAGATATGTCATGCAAGAGCGATGCGGGCTTAGCCCGTATGATTCAAAAGGGGGCAGTGATGGAGAGGATACTCGGCGTTAATCTCTCTGGCTGGTTTATTCCCGAGCCTTGGGTGACCCCGTCGCTATACGCGGCGACCGGTGCATCCAACGCGGCCGAGCTGCAGGAGGCCATGGGCACCGCCGCCTATAACGAGCGCATGCGCCGTCATTACGAGACGTTTGTGAGCGAGGACGATTTCCGTCGCATGGCGCAGATCGGTCTCAATGCCGTGCGTCTGCCGGTGCCCTGGTATGCCTTTGGCTCGCAGGAGTCCGATGCGTCCTACATCTCGGTTGTCGACTACATCGACCGTGCAATTGAGTGGGCTGCCAAGTACGACATCCGCGTGCTGCTTGATCTAGCAACTGTGCCCGGTGGCCAGGGCGATTCCAACGATTCGCTCGCCACGCCAGAGGCTGTTGCCGAGTGGCATTCGTCCACTAACGGCCGTCATGTCGCACTCGACGTGCTCGAGCGCTTGGCTGATCGCTACGGCGAGGCCGAGAGCCTGCTGGGCATTGAGCTGCTGGATACGCCGCAGATGAGTGTCCGCAAGAGCCTCTTCACCATGACGGATGGCATTCCTGCTCACTACCTGCGCAATTTCTATCGCGATGCCTACGAGCTCGTCCGTTCGTATATGCCCGAGGATAAGATCGTCGTCTTCTCGTCGTCGGGGCATCCCAGCGAGTGGAAGCATTTTATGCGCGGCGCCAAGTACAAGAACGTCTACATGGACCTTCACCTGTACCATTACCGCGACGAGCATGCGCTCGACATCACGAGCCCCCGCGGGCTGACGACGGCGATTTCCCGTAACAAGCGCGAGCTTAAAGAAGCGATTTCGACTGGGTTCCCCGTGCTGGTGGGCGAATGGTCGGGCGCGGCGATTTTTGCCAACTCGTCGGTTACGCCCGAAGGCCGCAATGCCTACGAGCGCGTGTTTATCGCCAATCAGCTGGCTTCGTTTGCGCCGGCTGCCGGTTGGTTCTTCCAAACGTGGAAGACCGAGAAGCGCATTGCAGCATGGGACGCCCGCGCGGCGCTCGGTACGCTCGAGCGCGGCATGATTGAATAGGTTGATATGACGCAAAACAGCGCCCATACGGGCAAACTCTATGTGGTCGGCACGCCCATCGGCAACCTGGGCGACCTGTCCCCGCGCGTTGGCGAAGCCTTTGCCGCTGCCGATGTCATCTGCTGCGAAGACACGCGTGTGACGTCAAAGCTGCTGATGCACCTGGGCATTTCCAAGCCGCTTGTCCGTTGCGACGAGAATGTGATCGCCAACCGCGCCGCCGGCCTGGTCGACCGTCTGCTGGCGGGGGAGACCCTCGCCTTTGCCTCGGACGCCGGCATGCCGAGCGTGTCCGATCCCGGCCAGGCGCTGGTCGAGGCGGCGCGTGAGGCCGATGTGCCCGTCGAAGTTATTCCCGGGCCCTCTGCTTGCGTCACGGCGCTCGTTTCGTCCGGCATTCCCTGCGAGCATTTTTTCTTCGAGGGCTTTTTGGGCCGAAAGCACGGCGACCGCGTGCGCCGTTTACAGCGCCTTGCCGTGGTGCCCGGCGCACTCATCTTCTACGAGTCTCCACATCGCATCGTGGCGACGCTCGAGGCCGTGGCGGAGGTCTTTCCCCAGCGTGAGGTTGCCGTCTGCCGCGAACTCACCAAGCTGCACGAGGAGGTCTTGCGCGGGCCCGCTGCTCAGCTTGCCGAGGAGCTGCGTGCTCGCGGCGAGGTAAAGGGCGAGATTGCGCTGGTCATCGCGCCGCCGAGCGAGGATGAGGAGGCCGGTATCGTGCCGGTTGGCGCCGCGGCAGCGGATCCCGACGAGGCCCTGCGCGAGGATATCCGCGCCGCGCTCGAGGAGGGGGAGCCCGCCTCTGCGGTGGCCAAGCGCCTGTCTCAGAAGTATTCGCGCCGCAAGCGCGATGTCTATGCCATGGTGCTCGATATGCAATAGATGGAGGATATCCAGCCCTTGCGCTAGAATCATCCCCTGTATGCAACGTTTTTCTGGAGGACAAACCCCATGGATCAAAGCAAGCCTTCGTTCTTTATCACGACGCCCATCTACTACGTCAACGCCGATCCGCACCTGGGCACGGCTTATTCCACCATCATCGCCGACGTTCAGGCCCGTTATCGTCGCTCCGCCGGCTATAACGTCAAGTTCCTGACCGGCATGGACGAGCACGGCGAGAAGGTCGCCGAGGCCGCAGCCAAGCACAACATGACGCCGCAGGAGTGGACCGATAGCCAGGCTCCGCACTTCAAGGAGCTTTGGAGCAAGCTCGAGATTTCCAATGATGACTTCATTCGCACCACCGAGCCGCGCCAGCACCATGCCGTGCAGTACCTGTGGGAGCGCATGAAGGAGTCCGGCTACCTGTATAAGGGCAGCTACGACGGCTGGTATTGCGTGCCTGACGAGACCTACTTTACCGATACGCAGGTCCAGAAGGGCGACGAGGAGTACGGCAGCGTCGGCCAGCACCTGTGCCCCGACTGCCACCGTCCGCTTGAGCGCGTGCAGGAGGAGTCCTACTTCTTTAAGCTTTCCGCCTTCCAGGACAAGCTGCTTAAGCTCTATGACGAGCATCCCGACTTTGTCGAGCCTGCGTTTCGCATGAACGAGGTTCGCAGCTTTGTCGAGGGCGGCCTTAACGACCTTTCCGTGAGCCGTACGAGCTTTGACTGGGGCATTCAGGTCCCGTTTGACGAGGGCCACGTGACCTACGTGTGGTTCGACGCGCTGCTCAACTACATGACGGCCGTCGGCTACGGTGTCGACACCGACGAGGCGCGTGCCGAGCTGGCCTATCGCTGGCCCGCGCAGTTCCACATCGTGGGTAAGGACATCATCCGCTTCCACTGCGTCATTTGGCCCGCCATGCTCATGGCCATCGGCGAGGCCCTGCCCGAGCACGTCTTTGCCCACGGCTTCCTGACCGTGCGCAATGCCGAGACCGGCAAGGCCGAGAAGATGTCCAAGAGCCGCGGCAACGCCATCGCTCCGCAGGACGTTATCGACATGCTGGGCGTCGAGGGCTATCGCTACTACTTCATGACCGACGTCGTCCCCGGCACCGACGGTGCCATCAGCTTCGACCGCATGGAGCAGGTCTACAACGCCGACCTGGCCAACAGCTGGGGCAACCTCATCTCGCGTTCGCTCAACATGAGCGGCAAGTATTTTGACGGTTGCGCGCCCGCCAAGCCCGCATCGTTCGATGCGTTCGACAACCCGCTGGCAAAGATCGCCGATGGTCTGGTCGAGCGCTACATGGCCAAGATGGACGTGCTCGATTACGGTGGAGCCAAGGACGAGGTCATGGAGCTCATCCACGCCGCCAACCACTACATCGAGGACTCCGAGCCTTGGGCACTTGCCAAGGACGAGGCCAAGGCTGACGAGCTGGCGTTTGTGATCTACAACCTGCTCGAGGCCATCCGCATTGCCGCTCACCTGCTGATGCCGCTCATGCCCCAGACTTCTGCCGAGGCTCTGCGCCGCCTGTCCTGCGAGGACGAGGCCGCGAGCGACGACCTCAAGGGCATTTGCGCTTGGGGCCTGCTTGCCGGCGGTCAGCCCGTCGAGAAGGGCGATCCGCTGTTCCCGCGTCTGGCGTAGAGACCGCGCGAGCGCCATATCGGCAATTTGCTGTTTAGCTGTAAGGGCATGGCCACCACGGTCCATGCCCTTTTGTTTCAAGACGCCGCCATCATGCTAAGGAGGCAACCATGACAACTTCGCCTTTGGCAAACCCCACGGCCACCAGGGAGCTGCTAGAGGAGTTTGGCCTTGCGACCAAGCATCGCCTGGGCCAGAACTTTCTAATCGACAATCATGTGATCGAGCGTATCTGCGAGCTTGCCGAGCTTGCAGGTGACGAGCGCGTACTCGAGGTGGGTCCGGGCGTTGGTACGCTCACGCTTGCGCTGTTGCAGGAGGCGGCGTGCGTCACGTCGATCGAGGCCGATCCCGAGCTCGAGCCGGTGCTCGATGCTCACGCCGCCGACTACGCCAACTTCCGCTTTATCATGGGCGACGCGCTTAAGGTGGGCCCGGAGCAGATTGAGCAGGCCGCCGGCGGTGAGCCGACGGTATTTGTCGCGAACTTGCCCTATAACGTGGCGGCGACGATCATCTTGCAGTTTTTTCAGACGATGCCCGCGCTCAAGCGTGCCGTGGTCATGGTGCAAAAGGAGGTTGCCGATCGCATTGCCGCAGTGCCGGGCAACAAGACCTATGGCGGCTATACGGCAAAGCTCGGCCTGTATGCGCAGGTGACGGGCCGCTTTGAGGTGCCGCCGCGCTGCTTTATGCCGGCGCCGCACGTGGACTCGGCCGTCGTGCGTATCGACCGTGTTGACGGTGTGGTGCCCGAAGGACTCGATCGCGAATTTGTGGCCCGCGTGATTGATGCTGCATTTGCCCAGCGTCGCAAGACCATCCGCAATTCCATGAGCGCCAACGGCTTTGCCAAAGACGTGCTCGATGCCGCCTTTGAGGCTTGCGGTATCGCACCCACCACGCGCGCCGAGACGCTTGACGTTGCCGACTTTGTCCGTCTGGCCCAGGAGCTAATCCATGATGCCTAATGCCGAACGTGTGACGTTTACCAAGAAAAAGAAGACGGTTGCTTGTCCCGTGCCCTTGGCACCGCTTGCCGACACGCATGCGCATCTACTTTCGTTCTGGGGCAAGGATGTGCCTGAGACGCTCGTGCGTGCCAAGGCGGCAGGCGTCGACCTGTTGGTGACGATGCTCGACCCCATCGCTGACAAACGCAGCGTGACGGACTATAGCGACTGGCTCGTGCGCGAAATTCTGCCGATGCAGGATATCCCGCAGATCAAGTATCTTGCCGGCGTGCATCCGTATGGCGCACCGGACTATACCGACGACGTTCACGCACAGGTCGTTGCCGCGCTCGATGATTCCTTATGCGCCGGTATTGGCGAAATCGGCCTGGACTACCACATGGACTATGACGACGATATCGCGCCGGCACCCCATAACGTGCAGATTGACTGCATGGCGCGTCAGCTCGAGCTTGCCGTGTGCCGTAACGTGCCGGTGGAGCTGCATCTGCGCCACGAGGACACGGACCATGAGCGCACCTCGCACGTTGATGCGTACAACGTGCTTCGTGAGGTGGGCGTGCCCCAGGCCGGTTGTGTGCTGCACTGCTTTGGCGAGGACCGCGCCACGATGGAGCGCTTTGTGGAGCTGGGCTGCTATATCGCCTATGGTGGTGCGGCCACCTTTAAGCGCAACGACGACGTGCGCGAGGCATTTGCGGCAACCCCACTCGATCGAATTTTGTTCGAGACGGATTGCCCGTATATGGCTCCGGAGCCCATCCGCGGTCTTGAATGCGAGCCCGCAATGATCTCCATTACGGCAAACGCGCTGGTTAACGACCGTGTCGATCGCACTGGTGAGGACGCCGAAACAATCGCGCAAGCCGCTTGGGAGAATGCCTGCAAACTTTTTCAAAAATAGTTCTTGCGTTCGTGGTGGCGCTCCGTTATTCTAATTCCTGCACGCGGGCGTGGCGGAATTGGCAGACGCGTACGGTTCAGGTCCGTATGGGGGCAACCCCATGAAGGTTCAAGTCCTTTCGCCCGCACCATTGATTGAAAGAGCTCCCAGCAATGGGAGCTTTTTTGTTATGGGCCGTTTTGGCAGATTTGACATATCGATTTCGCGCGGTAGATGTCCCTGTGGTCAAAAAGTGGCAAATATGAGTACTGACATGAAAATAGAGACATTTCATGAAGCTATTTTTGCTCATTTTGCGCAACAGATGTACGCTAATTTGGCTCAACCTTGAGACAAAATGAAGTAATTTCGATAGACCTCGGGTTCAACGAGGCGATTTTGACCCAAATACGCTGTTACTAAACTGGTAACAGTACTCATATTTGGCCTTTTTTGACCACGGGTCCTCTTGTTGGTGTCACACAGCTGCTTCGTGCGGGTATCCTAATGCCAACGTGTGCCTATCAGAGGAGAGACCATGCTGTTGTCCGGTATCATCGCTGCCCTTACCAGCCTTTTGATTCCCATCATCATTCTGTTGCTGCTGCTTCCCAACGCCTGCTACGTCGTTGAACAGCAGCATGCCGTGATCATCGAGCGTCTGGGCAAGTTTAACCGCATCGTCAACGCGGGCTTCCACATGAAGGTGCCCGTGATCGACCGCAAGGCCGCCACGGTGAGTCTGCGAACCATGAAAAACGGTTTTGGCATCGACGTTAAGACCCAGGACAACGTGACCATCGGCCTTGAGGTCTCTGCTCAGTACCACGTGAGCTATGACATGGGCGCCGGCCCGGCAGATTCGGGCATCTACAAGAGCTACTATATGCTGCAGGAGCCCGTCGACCAGATGCGTGACTTCATCACCGACGCCCTGCGCTCTTCGATTCCCGTCTACACACTCGATGAGGTCTTTGCCAAGAAGGACGACATCGCCAAGGATGTCAACGCTACCGTTTCCGAGCAGATGGCCGCCTACGGCTTCACCCTCGTGTCGACGCTCATCACCAAAATCGCACTGCCGACCGAGGTTGAGAACTCCATGAACGACATCAACGCCGCCCAGCGCAAGCGCGCTGCGGCACAGGAGCTCGCTGAGGCAGACCGCATCAAGCGCGTCACCGAGGCGACCGCCGAGGCTGAGGCTATGGAAAAGGCGGGCGAGGGCATCGCCAACCAGCGCAAGGCCATCGCGCTGGGTATCAAAGATTCGCTCGAGATCATCCAGGAGACGGGTGTCGGCAATGACGAGGCCAACCAACTGTTCATGTTTACGCAGTGGTCCGAGATGATGACGGAGTTCGCTCGCACGGGTAAAACCTCGACGGTCGTGCTGCCGAGCGACTTTTCGCAGTCGGCCTCGATGTTCGAGCAGATGCTGGCCGCCGGCAAAGTTCAAAACGATTCGAAGGAGTAGACGCGCGTGAAATACACCGTCGTTTGCGTCGGTAAGCTCAAGGAGCGCTTTTGGAAGGACGCGTGCGCTGAGTACGCCAAGCGCCTAGGTGCCTATGCCAAGGTTGATATCCGCGAGGTGGCCGATATCGACCCGGCTAAGGCGGGCGGCGTGGATGCCGCGCGCGACAAGGAGGGGGCGGCGATTCTTGCTGCCTTGCCGTCTCGAGCGCATGTGATCCTGCTGGCCATTGAGGGCAAAGAGCGCTCGAGCGAGGAGTTTTCGGCGCGGCTCGATGATCTTATGCTGCGTGGTAACAGCGACATCGCCTTTGTGATTGGCGGATCGGACGGCGTGAGCGATGAGGTGCGCGCCCGCGCCGACGAGATGCTCAGCTTTGGACGCATTACCTTGCCGCATAACCTGGCGCGCGTGGTGCTGCTGGAGCAAATCTACCGCGCCTGCAAGATCAGTCGTGGCGAGCCGTATCACAAATAGGTCGGCAATACGAAACAATGGCGTGGGACAATACCTTTCGTTTTGAGGAATGTGTCTGGAAGGACTATGAGATATGAAGATTGGATTTGTCGGTTTTGGCAATATGGCGAGCGCTATGGCCGATGGCTGGATCGCTGCCGGTGTAGCTGTGAGCGACATGTGCGCCTGCGCGGGTCGCTACGACGCACTGGTTGAGCGCTGCGAGGCGCGCGGCATGGTCGCCTGTCACGATGCCGCCGAGGTTGTCGCCGCATCCGATATCGTGGTCGCTGCGGTCAAACCGTACATGATCGAGAAGGTATTCGCCCCGCTCAAGGACATTCTTGCCGACAAGGTCGTTCTGTCGGTTGCCTGGACTTGGGACAGTGCCAAGTGGGAGCAGGTCCTGCCGGGCGTCGCGCACATCTCGACGGTGCCCAACACACCGGTTTCGGTGGGCGAGGGCGTCATCGCCTGCGAGAAGGCTTCCACGCTTAGTGATGAGCAGAGCGCAGTGGTGCTTGATCTGCTTGGCAAGCTCGGTGCGGTGGTCGAGCTCGATACGAGCCTGCTGTTTGTGGGCGGCACGGTGGGTGGTTGCGCTCCGGCATTTGTCGCCATGGCAATCGAGGCCCTGGGCGATGCAGCGGTCAAGCACGGTATCCCGCGTGCCGATGCCTATCGCATTGTGAGCCAGATGGTGCTGGGTACGGCAAAGCTGCAGCTTGCAACTGGCCAGCATCCTGCGGCGATGAAGGATGCCGTATGCTCGCCCGGTGGTGCCACCATCAAGGGCGTCGTTGCGCTCGAGGACGCCGGCATGCGCAGTGCCCTGGTCAAGGCAATCGACGCAACTCTCCAGTAAAACCTGCCATTTAGGGACAGGTTTATTTTGGCAGGTTTTTCCTGCGGTTTTGTCGTATGTGCGAAAAGCGCCCCGCAACTGGCTCAATTCCAGTTGCGGGGCGCTTGCGTTTGCCCAGATAAAACCGACCAAAATAAACCTGTCCCTTTTTGGCAGGTTAGTCCCAGAAGCTGTCTTCCTCATCCTCGGACTTGGGTCCGCGGTCGACGTACATCTTATGGGTACGCTTCTCCATTACAAAGGCAAGAATCGCAAATAACAGGATGCCGCCGGCGAAAAGGATGGCAAAACCGGTGCGGGTGCCAAACAAAAAGGAAAAAACTGCGTCCATTGGGTGCCTTCTTGCGTAGTTGAGTTGGGTCGTAAACGCTCATAAGTATATACTTGCCCATACATGTACAAGGTTGCAACCTAAATGGAATGTATATCGCCGGAGGATCTAATGCTTGATATCAAGTTTGTTCGCGAGAACCCCGATGCCATCGATGTCGCCATGGCTAACCGCCAGACGTCTTGGGATCGCGAGAAGTTCTTTGAGCTCGACGACGAGCGCCGTGCCGTCATCACCGAGGTCGAGGAGCTCCAGGCTACGCGCAATGCCGAGTCCAAGAAGATCGGCGCCCTGATGAAGGAGGGCAAGAAGGACGAGGCCGAGGCCGCCAAGGAGGCCGTGCGCGCCGTCAACGAGAAGATTGACGGTCTGGCCGAGCGCCGCACCGCTCTCGAGCAGGAGCAGTACGGCTTCATGGCTCACCTGCCCAACATTCCGTGCGATGCCACCCCGTACGGTAAGGACGAGGACGAGAACATCGAGCGTCGCCGCTGGGGCACCCCGCGCGAGTTCGACTTCGACTTTAAGCCGCACTGGGATCTGGGCACCGATCTGGACATCCTCGACTTCGAGCGTGGCAACAAGCTCTCCGGCAGCCGCTTTACCGTTCTCGGTGGCGCCGGCGCCCGCCTGGAGCGCGCCCTCATCAACTTCTTCCTCGATACGCACACCAGCCGTGGTTTTAAGGAGTGGTGGCCGCCCATCGTCGTCAAGCGTCAGACCATGTTTGGCACGGGTCAGCTGCCCAAGTTCGAGGACGACGCCTATCACGTCTCGGGTGACAACTTCCTGATCCCCACCGCCGAGGTCGTGCTCACCAACCTGCACGCCGGCGAGGTCCTCGATGCCGACACCCTGCCGCGCCGCTACACCGCCTTCACCCCCTGCTTCCGTGAGGAGGCCGGTTCCGCCGGCCGCGACACCCGCGGCATCATCCGTCAGCACGAGTTCGACAAGGTCGAGATGGTCAAGTTCGCTAAACCGGAGGAGTCCGACGAGGAGCTCGAGAGCATGACCGCCGAGGCCGAGTACCTGCTGCAGCAGCTGGGCCTTCCGTATCGCGTGATTAGCCTGTGCACCGGCGACTTGGGCTTCTCTGCCCGTCAGACCTACGACGTCGAGGTCTGGCTGCCGAGCTACAACGCCTACAAGGAGATCAGCTCCTGCTCCAACTGCGGTGACTTCCAGGCTCGCCGCGCCAACATCAAGTATCGCGACCCCGAGAACTTCAAGGGTTCGCGCTACCTGCACACTCTCAACGGTTCCGGCCTGCCGGCCGGCCGCACCATGGCCGCCATTCTGGAGAACTACCAGAACGCCGACGGCACCATCACGATCCCCGAGGTTCTGCGTCCTTACATGGGCGGTCTCGAGAAGATTGAGCCGGTCGCGTAACTTGGCTGCATAGGGGATATGAAAGGGCGCTCCTTCGGGGGCGCCCTACTTCGTGCGTAGGTCCATACCATGCCGTGCGGACAGCTCAATAGAAAACACACGAACAACTGTTCTGTATACAGCCATCTACCTGCTATGCTTTTGCTAAATAAGAGCGAGAGAAAGGGGACGCGATGGAGCTGTTTGATGATCGGGTGGTTTTGTTTGAGAGCGACGAGGGTGGGGAGTACCTGCTTGTAACGTGTGAGCCGTCTGGCATGGGTGGCCTGGTGGTTCGGCAGACGAGTGAGGGTCCGTTGACACAATGGTGCTTTGAGGAGTCGCCGCATGTGGTCGAGACCTTTGTGACGCACGAGGGGCTTGTGGCGCTGGAGCACTTCTATGGAGTTGGGACTTCCAACCAGGTCGCGCGCATGCTGAGCATCTCGTTTGCCGATTATGACTGTGCCCAGCGGGTGAGATCGCTCCTGAGGGAACTTGATGCCAAGTTTGACGTGATCGAAAAGCCAATCGATCGTACGGGGAACGGCGGTATATGCGGAGCAGCATGACAAAACTGCGTTCCACAAAAAAGTTTGAGATTGTGCTTGACTCCAATAAGCTAAAGTGGTTTTATATGTCTTGCGCTGCGGCGTTACCTCAGCTGGATAGAGGGTCTGACTACGAATCAGAACGTCATAGGTTCGAATCCTATACGCCGCACCAATCGAACTTAAAGCCTCCGGCAACGGGGGCTTTTCTTTTATGGCAACACCGCATGGATTCGAACCTCGGTCGAGGCGCGGGCGTCAAGAAAACGCGGAGCGTTTTTAGCCCGCGGGCGAGTCCGCCGGCAGGCGGGCGAAGCCGGTGCGGATCCGCGCAGCGGATGCGCGGAATCCTATACGCCGCACCAATCGAACTTAAAGCCTCCGGCAACGGGGGCTTTTCTT
This sequence comes from Collinsella sp., assembly GCA_048323995.1. GTDB lineage: Bacteria > Actinomycetota > Coriobacteriia > Coriobacteriales > Coriobacteriaceae > Collinsella. The sequence goes on from DBFELT010000016.1 coordinate 85,102, forward strand.
TTATGGCAACACCGCATGGATTCGAACCTCGGTCGAGGCGCGAGCGTCTTAATCATCACTTCGTAAAATTTTTCCAAATTGTCGCTTGACCCATCGAGGGGTCACGTGCATAATAATCCGTGCGTTGCGGCGTTACCTCAGCTGGATAGAGGGTCTGACTACGAATCAGAACGTCATAGGTTCGAATCCTATACGCCGCACCAATTGAGTTTTAAGCCTCCGGAAACGGGGGCTTTTCTTATATCGCGATGCGTCGAAGATCGCATCAAGTGGTCAAAAATGAGTAAAAATCAAATTTGATAACTTTTTTCGAAAAATGCTTGACCTATATTCAGTTGATGTGCATAATAATCATCAAGTCGCGGCGTTACCTCAGCTGGATAGAGGGTCTGACTACGAATCAGAACGTCATAGGTTCGAATCCTATACGCCGCACCATTTGAGATTAAAGCTCCCGGCAACGGGGGCTTTTCTTTTACGTAAGCACTGCATGGATTCGAACCTCGGTCGAGGCGTGAGCGTCAAGCGGACTATTTCCCGTCGACTCGTGTAAGATTCCGAGTAGATGTCGCGACTTATTCGCGACCACTCCTTCTTCAAGCGACCGATCAGGGTGATACTTCGTGGCAGAGCGTCCGACATACAAGCTCAGGTTTCTCGATCCCAAGAAGCGCTTTCCGGCGATGCCCGAGCAGCCTGCGGGGCGCTCATATGGCGTGGTCTGGAAACTCTTTGGCGAGGACCAGCATGAATCTTGTTATGTCGTCGAATTCGTTGGCAAAAGCCATGTGTCGCTTTTGGGCTACGTAAGCGTTTCGGGTGAGGTGTACAAGGTGGACCGCCCCGTTAGCGAGGCTCCGCTGCCCAACGATCCCGACATGGAGCTGGTCCTTGACGAGTCGGATTCCAGTATTGGTGAGATTATGGTAAGGGAAGCCAACGGTGCAATGCGTACGTGTGCGCAAACTGCCGGCTCTCCCGAAGGCCCCATGCGCGAGCAGTCCGACCACGAGACATGGAATTCGACCCGCGCCCTTCCTTACGGCGAGTTCATGGCCTCGATGTTCTTGCGCTACGTGATATTTGCCAACTCCGAAAGCGCTATTGCGAACACGGCGGGCGTCGACGGTCTCGATGCGGACATGCAAAACGTTGTCGACAAAATAAAGCTCGTAAAGTTGCCCGAGCCGGTCGAGGTGTTTTTGGGCTTTAACACGGCACCGCTACCTGACGCTATCGAGACGCTGCTTTACCGCGTTGACCATGCCGAGAATCCGAGCGGTATCGAGCGTTATGCGGCCGCCCTTATGAGCGAGGTCGACTTGCCCCGACTGCGCACCATCGCCGCCAAGTCCGAGATGAGCCTGGCTCGCATCGATCGCTCAAAGCTTTTCTATCTCAATTTTGATCGTAGCCTGCTGGACCAGGACGAGATTGACATGCTGCTTGCCATCGAGTGCCGTCTCAACCGCCTCTCTGGCATCCTCGAGCGCATCGGGGCCGGATTGGTCCCTACGGCATCCTCGCCGAGCCTTGAGGGCTGCGCGCTCTTTGATGCGTGGCATATCGCCAAGACGACCAACGATGTTCCCCGACTGCTCGATACGGCTTCGAGCGATAACCCGTGGGGCAAGCCGGGTACGGTGGCTTGCCAGCCGGGCGGCGAGTGGGACGTGCGCACCCGTTTTGCGCGAATCGTTGAGGCGCTCAACGTGGTCACGCGGCTCGACTATACCTATCGGGCAAACGTTGCCGAGGGGATTATGCTCGTTCGGTTTGGGCAGTCTGTCGTTGATGCCATGCCGCAACGTGAATACGACGCTCAAGATGACGCTTGGCGCGAGCTGGACGAGGGCACGCGCGCGATCTGGGGCGCGGAGCACGATGCACGTGTGGCGCTCACGCTTGCGGCGGCGTGTTTTGCCGCGGGCACCTGCATCACGCGCTGCTATGTGCAGATTGCTGCTCCCGACAGTGAGCAGGGCGAGCGCGTTGTCGCAACGTATTTCTTTGGGCGCGCGGCCTATCTGGCCGATTGCGTGCCTGTCGCCAAGGATCTTGAGAGCATGGACATGGACGATATGCCGTGCAAGCGTGTACTTGAGGCGTATGAGTCAACTGCTCCGGAGACGATTGAACCTGCGGAGGTTCATGCTCGTCCGCGTGATGACCATCGCACGCTTCCGCCGGCGCTGCGCGATTTGCTGCTTGCCGATACGGCTGACGAGTTGGAGGTCATGGAAGAGGACGACGACCCATACGTGGCCCGTGTTGTTGAATTGCGCGAGCAGGCAAAAGTCGACCGTACAGGTGCTTTTGAAGGCTTTTCCCGTCTTGTTGAGGAGTTGGAGGCTAAGTGCGCCGTCGCCGAGCTTTTGGCGACAGGTCCGGTTCAAACGCAGTTTTGCGATAACCAGCTGGTGCGCATGGTGCTACCGGTGTTGGAAGAAGACCGCTCTGTGCGAATCCTTCGTGCGCCTGATGCGTTGTACTTTGCCCAGCACGAGATCTGCAGCTTTTACGCCGAGCAAGAGGACTTTGAACGAGCGCTGCCCGAGGTGCGCCATCTTTACGATCTGGCGCGCTCGTCCATGCAATCGCACTTTGCGCTCATCAACGTTCTTGCGCGTCTGGAGCGCTTTGACGAGATTATCGAGGTGGCGCGCCACGGCCTACGTATTGCCAGCGATCGTTCTGCAATCGGCTACCTGTTCTATCGCTTGGCGTTTGCCTATTGGAACTGCGATCAGCTCGACCTGGCGCTGGCTTGTTACCGTCTGGTGCCGCGCGGTGAGGAATCGGGCAGCAGCGCGCTGGAAGAAATGCAGGGCCTTATGAACGAGATGGGCGTCAGCGAGCCTCCGACGTTCGAGGAAGCGGTCGAGACTATCCGCAAGGCTGGACTTGAGTTGCCGCCAGTGTCCGCCGTGACGAATCAGCTTGCAGATGCCGCTGTTCAACTAGTCGACAACGGCTTCTTTTTCCTGGCACGCGGTTGCATCTTCCAAATGTGGCGCACCATGGGCAACGACGAGCTCGGCTCCCTCAACCGCTCGCTGGGGTAGGCGAAGCTTCCAAGGAGGAAAGGATGCTAGGCAATTAGATAATTTCCTCTTGCCCATCCTTGGCTGTTTGGTTACTATAGAACGGCTGTTACGGAGAGCTGACCGAGAGGCCGAAGGTGCTCGCCTGCTAAGCGAGTATGCCCCAAAAGGGCATCTGGGGTTCGAATCCCCAGCTCTCCGCCAGTTTAACTTTAAAGAAGGGTCCCATCGGGGGCCCTTTTTTATTATCGAGAAAGGGCGCTGGGGATTCGAACCCTCAAAAAAGGAGGCGCCCCGTTGGACGCCTCCTTTCAGCGAGTGTATTGTTCTTCGATCTTACATCTCGGGCGCCTTGGCGACGGTCTCGCTTTCTGCCGTGAGTGGGCGGTTGTCGATGCGGCGGCCCAGGCGGTCGAGCTTCACAAGGAGCCACTCAATGGGATTCGGCCCTGCCCCTTCCTCGTCGGCAACCAGGTCCATAACGGCGATTTTGGTGCCGTCCTGCTTGAGCGTAACGCTGCCCACCTTGTCGCCCACATGCACCGTGCCCGAAAGATCGTCGTGGCTAACCTTTTCGGTCACCTCGCCGGCAAGGGAAAACACGGTCGCTTGCGCCGTAGGATCGGCGAGTGTGGCGTCGATCGTCTTATCCGTCCAGTCGGTTTGGCCAATGCGCGCCATAAGCGGGTTGCCGTTGGCGGTCTTTTCCTGCGTGTTGGCGATTGCGACCGTCACCTTGTGGCCGTAGTACCAGTTGGCAAGGGTGGCGGTATCGGTAAAGCGCTGATCGGTGGTGGTGGAGTTCAAAATAACGGTGTAGATCTCGTCGCCGTCGCGGTTGTAGGCGCTCGTAAAGCAATAGCCCGCGTCGTCGGTGGTGCCGGTCTTGCCGCCGATGTTGCCATCTTGGCCCAGCAAATAGTTATGCGTGTCCATGGAATGCGAATGGTCGGTGCCGTCGGCGCCCGTGACCTCGATCCAGGAATCCTCGCTCGCTACGACCTCGCGGATCGTGTCGTTTTTCATGGCCTCCTGCATCATCAGCGCTACGTCGTGTGCGGTTGAGTGCATATTGCCAGCCCACTCATCAAAGTCCAGACCATGCGGGTTTTCAAAAAGCGTACCGGTGCAGCCGAGCTTCTTAGCGCGCTCGTTCATGGCCTTCACAAATGTGGCCTCGGCGTCTTTGGTCTTGGGGTCGATCTTCTTGCCCACATATTCGGCGAGCACGATGGCGGCGTCGTTGCCCGAGGGAATCATCAGGCCACGCAGTGCCTGCTCAACGGTAAGCTCGTCGCCTTCGAGCAAGCCAGCGGTCGAATTACCCACGGTGGCTGCGGCGTTGCTCACCGTGACCTTCTCGTCCATCTTGCAATTCTCGACGGTTAGGATTGCGGTCATGACCTTGGTGATCGAGGCAATCTTGACCTGCTCATCGGCGCCGCGGGCATAGTAGACGGTACCGTCTTTGCCCATGACGAGGGCATTGGTCGCATCGATATCGGGCAGGTTTTCGGCCGTGATGCCGCGCGCATCGGCGGTTTTGCCGCAAACATTGTCGGTCGTGAGCACTTGGGCGCCGGCGACGGTGGGCGCGCCAGCGGCAAGGGCGATAGCGCAGACAAAGCCGGCGGCAAGCTGGGCTGAGCGCTTTGCAAAAGAGGTGAGGGACTTCACGGATTTCGCTTTCGACGGGATGGTCTCTTCTGGAACTAGAGTATATCGTTTGCCGGCGTCGGCGATCATCGCGTGCGTGCGTGGCCCACATCCGCGCTCGAACGGGCACAAGGGTGCTTAAGGCCGACTTAATCACCCACGCTTGTTGTGTGTGGCGTGCGTCGCCTCGGGCATAATGGAGCGCGAGAGGAGCACGCATGAACGAGCGCATACTGGTAGTTGATGACGAGAAGGCCATCGCCGACTTGGTTGGTATCTACCTTACAAAAGAGGGCTTTGATGTCCAGATTGCCTATAGCGGGGCCGATGCTGCCAAGGCAATCTTGGAGCAGGAGTTCGATCTGGCGCTGCTGGATGTCATGCTGCCCGATATCGATGGATTTGAGCTGCTGCGTACGATCCGTTCCAGCCATACCTATCCTGTGATTATGCTGACGGCGCGCGATGCCCAGCAAGACAAGATCGAGGGCCTTTCGCTTGGCGCGGACGATTACGTGGTCAAGCCGTTCCGCCCGCTGGAGCTCATCGCGCGTGTGCACGCTCAGCTTCGCCGCTACACCAGCTACGGTAGCCGTGCGCAGGCGGCCGAGTCGCCGACCATTCAGCTCGACGGCTTGGAGATCAACCGCGATGCTCGTTCCGTGACGGTGGACGGTTCACCGGTACGCCTCACGCCCACCGAGTATTCAATCTTGCTGTATCTGGTCGAGCATCGCGGCAGCGTGGTGGCCGTGGAGGACCTGTTCCGCGCAGTGTGGAACGAGGACTTTATGCCCGGCTCCAACAATACGGTGATGGTACACATTCGCCACTTGCGCGAAAAGATCGGCGATGACGCACAAAAGCCGCGCTTTATCAAAAACGTCTGGGGCGTCGGCTACATCATCGAATAACGCTTTTCGCTTGTGAGGATCTTGATATGACAAAAGACGATAGGCAAGCGTTCGAGGTGCCCGATCGGCTCTTTGAATACGTGAGGTCGGTCGTCGACAACCGCGCGCTTGCAACGGTGCTGCTCTTTTTGCTGAGCCTGCTGCTGATTGGCATCGACAACATCGTCGGAATCTTGGCGGTGCTGCTTGTCGGCTTTTTGCTGATCGATCGATTTGAGATCGTGTGCCGCTGCGTGGTGATTGGCGGCGCCGCGTGGGCCATGACGTTGGCGATTGGCGCCATGGCGCTCGGCGGCATCGAAGGGCCGGTGCTGTTCGATGCCGGCTTTGTATTCAACATGCTTGGCTTTGTGCTGGCGCTTGCCGCGTGCGTGCTGTTCTTGTGTGGCCGCGCCCTGTACTACCAGGGCTACGAGCAGGGCGAGCAGCATGCCGATTGTGTGCTGGCCGCTCGTATTCAAGATCGCCTGATCGATCACCCCGACACCTGGGATAACATCGACGGCGACTTCTTGGAGGTCGAGGGCGCCCTTAACCGCGTGCGTGACCGTGAGCGCAAGGTGCAGCAAGCTCTGCGTGACGAGTCGCATCGCAAGGACGATTTGGTCACGTACTTGGCACATGACCTACGCACCCCGCTTGCCAGTGTGGTGGGCTATCTTTCGCTGCTGCAAGAGGCTCCCGAGCTGCCGGTTGAGCAACGTGCGCACTTTACGGGCGTGGCGCTCGACAAGGCGCACCGGCTCGATACGCTCATCGAAGAGTTCTTCGATATCACGCGCTTTGACTTCCACGATATCGTGCTCACGCGCGGCTATGTTGATCTGGGGTTGCTGCTGGCTCAGGTGACTGACGAGTTCTATCCCATCCTCAACGAGCAGCATAAGGAAGTCCAAGTTGATATTCGCGAGGACCTGACGGTGCTCGTGGATGGCGACAAAATGGCTCGCGTGTTCAACAACATCATGAAAAACGCTATTGCCTATAGCTATGAGGGCTCGACCATCACGATCGAGGCCAGACGCCGGGACGGCGGTGGCGTGCGCGTGCGCTTTATCAATCAGGGCGATCCCATCCCTGCGGCTAAGCTCAAGGTGATCTTTGAGAAGTTCTATCGCCTGGATGCGGCGCGTGCGACCAATCGCGGCGGCGCTGGACTGGGGCTTGCCATCGCCAAGGAGATCGTATGCGCGCACGGCGGTACCGTTGCATGTGAATCGACGCCCGAACACACGATATTCACCATCGAGCTGCCCGCCGCATAGCCAGCGTGCCCTTACAAACACTTGACAATGCGCTCACGTGCATATGAGCCGCGATTCCTACTATCGATACTGCTGAATTGATATCGATGTGGAGGTATGCGGTATGACGGCTGCTGCGGCTGTGGAGCCCACGGAGCTTGAAGAACTCATGAAAGCGCAGGCCGAGGCCGCGCACGAGCGCGAGGTTGGGGATGCGACTCGCCCCACGGCAGAGGATCTTGCCGCCTCGCCGACGCGAATCGATGTTGAGGGCCTCGACCTGTTCTATGGCGACCACCATGCGCTCAAGGACGTGAATATCAAGATCCGCGACAAGCAGATTACCTCGTTCATCGGGCCTTCGGGCTGCGGAAAGTCCACGTTGCTGCGCTGCTTTAACCGCATGAACGACGGCATCAAGGACTGCCGAATCGAGGGCAAGATTGCGCTCGATGGTCAAGATATCCTGGGCGACTACGACATCTGCCGCCTTCGCCAGCGCGTGGGCATGGTGTTCCAGCGCCCCAACCCGTTTCCCATGAGCATCTACGACAACGTCGCCTATGGGCCGCGCGGTATGGGTGTGCGCGATCGCGTCGTGCTCGACGAGCTGGTCGAAGACTCCCTGCGACGCGCCGCCCTGTGGGACGAGGCCAAGGACAAGCTCAAAGAGTCGGGTCTGGGTCTTTCGGGCGGCCAGCAGCAGCGCCTGTGCATCGCCCGCGCACTTGCCGTGCAGCCCGACATTCTGCTGATGGACGAGCCGACCTCGGCACTCGATCCTGTGTCGACGCTGGTGGTGGAGCAGCTGGCCTGCGAGCTCAAAGAGACCTGCACGCTCGTGGTCGTTACGCACAATATGCAGCAGGCGGCGCGTATCTCCGATTCGGTCGCATTCTTTTTGCTGGGTGAGCTGGTGGAGCACGCGCCCACCGCGCAACTCTTCAAGAATCCGACCGATCCGCGCACGGCGGATTATTTGACGGGACGTTTTGGCTGATACCATCTAGTAAAGGTACCTTTAGGGTTAAGATGCGGTCATGCCGGCCGCAAAGGGGTTCAACATGATCTATTACGTCGAGGACGATGACAACATCAGGGATCTGACGGTCTACGCGCTGCGCAAGCAGGGAATCGAGGCCGAGGGCTTTTCGTGCGATGGCGAGTTTAAGGCCGCCGTGGCGCGACGGGTACCCGATGCTGTCCTGCTCGACATCATGCTGCCCGATACCGATGGTTTGGCGATTATGCGCCGCCTGCGCGCCGACCGCCTGACGGCGACGGTGCCCATCATGATGCTTACCGCCAAGGACACCGAGCTCGACAAGGTGATGGCGCTCGATGGCGGTGCCGACGATTACCTGACTAAACCCTTCTCGCTCATGGAGCTCGCCAGCCGCTGCCGCGCACTGCTGCGTCGCGGCGGCATGGTCAAGCAGGCGAGCGATGTGCTCAGCGTGGGCGACATCGTGCTCTCGCCCAGCCATCGCGAGGTGACCGTTGCCGGCGAGCCGCTTAAGCTCACCCTGCGCGAGTTCGACCTGCTCGAGTACCTCATGCGTAAGCCCGGCGTGGTCTTTACCCGCGAGTCGTTGCTGCAGAGCGTGTGGGGCTGGGACTTCGACGGCGGTTCGCGCACCGTTGACGTGCACGTGCAGACGCTTCGCCAAAAACTGGGCGAGCATGCCAGCGCCATCGAGACCGTGCGCGGCGTGGGCTACCGCTTGGCCGAGCCTTCTGCCGGTGATGGTGCCGAAGGTGACGACACCGCGGCCACCGCATCGGAGGAGTAACCCGTGGTCTTCGCCCCCCATGGAAAACATACGCTGTCGCACCGCGTTTTTGTGACGATCTTTGTCTGCGCCATGGCGGTTATCGTGGCGTTTACGGTGCTGGGTGCGTTCTTTGTGCAAAACACCTTGGCGGATGCCACGAGTGCCAATCTGGCGCAGGAAACCGAGCTCATTGCTGCCGCCCTCGACGAGCAGCAGGAGCCCATCCCGTTCTTGCGTAGCCTCGATCGCGAGGACTTGCGCATCACGCTGATTAACAAGGATGGATCGGTTGCCTACGACAACGAGGCGTCGCCTTCCACATTGCCCAACCACGGCGATCGCCCCGAGGTCATCGAGGCCTTTGAGAATGGTTCGGGTTCCGCGGAGCGCGCAAGCTCTACGCTCGACGAGATTATGCTGTATCGCGCCGTCGCCCTTGATAACGGCCAGGTTGTCCGCTTGGCACAGGCCCAGCCTGGCGTTGCGGCGATTTTGCTGTCGATGGTGGCGCCGATGCTGCTTATCGCGGCAGCGGGTGCGGTACTCTCGTTTTTTATGGCGCGCCGCGAGTCCCGTGCCATCATCGCGCCTTTGCAAGAGGTGGATTTGGACCACCCACGCCGTAGCTATGAGCACGCCTATGCCGAGATGGTCCCCATGCTTGAGCGTATCGAGTCGCAGCGCCAGGAGCTCAAGCGCCAAATGGCGGTGCTAGCGGACAACGACCGTATGCGCCGCGAGTTCACGGCGAATATCACTCATGAGCTCAAGACGCCGCTTACGGCGATTTCGGGCTATGCCGAGCTCATCGCAAACGGCATGGTCGAGGGCGAGGACGACCTGCGCAACTTTGGCGGTCGCATCTATCGTGAGGCGGGCCGCTTGGCAGCGCTCGTCAACGACATCCTTACGCTGTCTAACTTGGACGAGGCCGAGCGTGCAACTGAGGGCGAGACGGTGCCCATTGGGTCCACGGAGCCTATTGAGCTCTCGCGCGCCGTCTATGCGGTTGAGCAGCGTCTTGAACAGGTCGCCCGTCAGGCGAATGTGACGATAAGTCATGAGACCAAGCCTGTGGTCATCGAGGGCGTGTCGCGCTTGATTGACGAGCTCATCTATAATCTGGCAAGCAACGCCATCCGCTACAATCGACCCGGCGGTACGGTTACGCTGCAGTGCGGCACCAACGACGAAGGCCATCCGTTCCTTGCGGTCGCCGACACGGGAATCGGTATCGCGCCTGAAGAACAGGGCAAGGTATTTGAGCGGTTCTATCGCGTGGACAAGAGTAGGTCCAAGGCGCGCGGCGGAACCGGTCTGGGGCTTGCCATTGTCAAGCATGCGGCCCTGTATCATCACGCCACGCTCGATCTGTCGAGCGAGTTGGGCGTGGGAACCACCATTACGGTGACGTTTCCCATACAGCAGGACGAGCCATTCGCATAGCGATACAACATAGGTATTGATGCAGACGCCGCATTTGACTTTCGGGTGCGGCGTTGTTGTGCAATTTTACGATTGCTTCCGACATTTTTACAGGAGAGCCTGTTTCTTATGTATAGAGTTTGGTCTCGGTAAAAAGATGCGATAACATACGGACAGTTTTGTCAATCCGAACTGGGGAAATGAAAGGCAAGCTGCATGACCCTTCTCGAACTGTTCCAGCTGCTGAAGAAGCACCTCAAGCTGGTCATCACCCTTCCGGTGGTCTGCGCGATCGCCATGGGTATCGTGTCCTTCGCCGCGATGGACAACACCTATACCGCGACGACGAGCATGTACATTCTCGCCAAGACCGACGATAGCGGCCAGATGAGCTACAACGATCTCTCGGCGAGCCAGATGCTTTCCAACGATATCGCCACGCTGCTGGATAGCGATAGCGTTAAGAGCGGCGCCGCCAAGGAACTGGGCCTCACCGATCTGGATGACTACAAGGTGTCTGTTTCCTCCGAGACCACCACGCGTGTCATTACGCTTTCGGTTACCGGCACCGATGCCAAGGAGACGGCTGAGGTCGCAAAGGCCATAGCTAGCTCGGTGAGTACGGTCGCTCAGAACGTCGGCGCTGCCCAGAGCATCAACGTTATCGACGAGGCTAAGACCCCCGAAGTCCCCAGCGGCCCCAAGCGCACGCTGTATATTGCCGTCGCGTTCCTCGCCGGTATCTTTATCGCAGTCGCCTATGTCGTTTTGGCAGACATGCTCAATACCCGCATCCGCGGTGCCGAAGAGGCGGAAGAGCTCCTGGGCATTCCCGTTGTTGGCCGAATTCCGGCTATGAAAGGTGGTAAATAGGCATGGCTAAGGCAAAGAACACCGATAAGCTCGTTGTACAGAATGCCGCCAAGACCCTTCTGGCCAACATCCGCTTTGCGAGCGTGGACGACCCCATTCGCACCATTACCGTCACGTCCTCGATTCCCAACGAGGGCAAGTCTACGGTTTCCATCAACCTTGCCCAGGCTATCGCCACGAGCGGCAAGTCCGTGCTCCTGGTCGAGGCCGATATGCGCCGCAGGTCCCTTTCCGATATGCTCGGCGTTCGTTCGCGCGGCGGACTCTATGCGGTCCTTTCCGAGCAGATCTCCATTGACCAGGCAATTGTCGAGACGGGTCAGAAGAACTTCTACTTCCTCGATGCCGAGCCGCATATTCCCAATCCTGCCGACATCATCGTCTCTCACCGCTTTGCCAAGCTGGTAAAGGCACTGTCTGCCAAGTTCCAGTACGTCATCTTTGATGCTCCCCCGGTCGGCACCTTCATCGATGCTGCCGAGATTGCCAGCCTGACCGACGGTACGCTGTTCGTGGTGCGCGAGGACTTCACCAAGCGCGAGGAGGCACTCAACGCTATCGGCCAGCTTAAGAAGTCCGAAAAGGTCAAGCTCATCGGTACCGTTATGAACTACTGCGAGACCGAGACCAGCGAGTACTACTACTCCTACTACACCAAGGACGGTAAGAAGGTGAAGAAGGGCTCGGACGATCAGGGGACTTCCAAAAAGGGCATCTTCACCAACCGAGCAAACGTTTAGTTGATTAAGGCTGACCTATGCGTGACATTCATTGCCATATCTTGCCGGGTGTAGACGACGGCGCCGCCGATCTCGATGAGAGCTTGGCGATGCTCGAGGCTGCCAAGCGGGCCGGTGTAACCAGAATCGTTTGCACTCCTCACTGCCGTGATCCCTATTTTGATTACGACAAGATGTGGGATGCCTTTGAACTGCTGCGTGATAACGCTGACGGTTTTCCGCTCCAGATGGGCTTCGAGGTCAACCATCGAAAGCTCGTCGAGCTTGGTATCGATGCCGCGGAGCACTTGCATTTCGATGGGACCAACGAGTTTCTGCTCGAGCTTTCGACGCATGCCGATGCGTATGCGTTTAGAGAGTACGAGAACACGATTTACGATTTGCAGTGCCGTGGCTACCAGGTGATCATCGCTCATCCTGAGCGCTATCGTGCGGTTCAAAAGGATGTAAGCGTGGCGGAGCGTCTGGTCGATATGGGCTGCAAGCTGCAGGCTTCGGCGGACTTTATTGCCGGCGGTCGCTTTGGTCGCGAGAAAAAGCCGGCACAGCGCCTGTTCGATCAGAACCTGTACAGCTTCATCGCGAGCGATGCCCATAACGTGGGTCATTACGATTGCCTGGCGAAGGCTCGCGCGAAGTTTAGCGTGCGCGGAGCTCATTTTCGCTAAAATCTGTCCCTAACGTTCGCATTGAATGAAGGGGCAGCCATGGATATTCAACTTAAGACGGGATGCTTTGATGACGCGGCGTTGGTGCGCCGCGTCGTTTTTATGGACGAGCAGGGCTACGAGAATGAGTTCGACGCTATCGACGAGGATCCGAATTGCATTCATGTGACGCTCTATGTAGACGGCGAGCTTGCCGGTTGCTCGCGCGTGTTTCCCGAAGAGCTTGAGCGCGTGGCTGACGCAGAGGCCCCGGTGTTGACGGCATGCGACATGGACGAAGGCGTTGCGGCGGGGGAGACCTACATTATGGGGCGCGTCGCCGTGCTGCCGGCTATGCGTCGTCGCGGACTGGCGGGTGCGATCGTCGAGGCCAGTGCTTCGTGTGCACGCGATGCCGGCGCTAAGCTTATTAAGCTGCATGCGCAGGAATACGTGCTGCCGCTCTATGCAAAGGCGGGCTACACGCAAATTGCCCCGGTAGATTACGAAGACGAGGGCCAGCCCCATGTCTGGATGGCCAAGCGCGTAGATGGCAGATAGGGACGTTCCTTTTCTGCCGGCACTTGGGGACGCTCCTTGGCAATTGGCGCATCGGAGCGCTCGGACATACAGTTTTTCGATTCCATATGTATATATGCGCGCTAATGGGTTATAAAATCTAAGTCTGAACATAGCAGGTCTGCGATTCGGCTCGGGCGACCGGGCCGTTTTTGCGGACGGGGGTAGCGCGAAAGGACTGCACATGCGTCAATTTAAGACCGAGAGCAAAAAACTGCTCGACCTCATGATCAACTCCATCTACACCAATAAGGAAATCTTCCTGCGCGAGCTTATCTCTAACGCGAGCGACGCCGTCGACAAGCTCAACTTTAAGAGCCTGCAGGATCCGAGCGTCAAGATCGACCAGGGCGACCTGGCTATTCGCGTTTCCTTTGATAAAGACGCCCGCACCATTACCATCTCGGATAACGGCATTGGCATGACCGCTGAGGAGCTCGAGCGCAATCTGGGCACCATCGCTCATTCCGGCTCCGAGGAGTTTAAGACCGAGAACGCCGAGCAGCAGGGTTCGGATGTCGACATCATCGGCCAGTTTGGCGTGGGCTTCTACTCGGCTTTTATGGTCGCCAGCCACGTAAAGGTCGTCAGCCGCGCCTATGGCGAGGACACCGCTCACGTGTGGGAGTCTGATGGTCTTGAGGGTTACACCATCGAAGATGGCGAGCGCGCCGAGCACGGTACCGATGTCATCCTGACGCTGCGCGAGAACGAGAAGCTCGATGCCGACGGCGAGGCCGAGACCTACGATCGCTTCCTGACCGAGTGGGGCCTCAAGAGCCTGATTCAGCAGTACAGCAACTATGTGCGCTACCCGATTCAGATGATGGTGTCCAAGAGCCGCCAGAAACCCAAGCCCGAGGACGCCGGCGACGATTACAAGCCCGAGTATGAGGACTACCAGGAGCTCGAGACCATCAACTCCATGACGCCGATTTGGAAAAAGCGCAGCTCCGATGTTGAGCAGAAGGACTACGACGAGTTCTACAAGTCTACGTTCCACGACTTTGATAATCCTGCGCGCACCATCAGCTTCCACGCCGAGGGCACGCTCGAGTACGACGCCCTGCTGTTTGTGCCGGGTCGCGCCCCGTTCGATCTGTACAGCAAGGACTACGAGAAGGGTCTGGCGCTCTACAGCTCCAACGTGCTGATTATGGAGAAGTGCGACGACCTGCTGCCCGACTACTACAACTTTGTGCGCGGTGTCGTGGACTCTGCCGACGTGACGCTCAACATCTCGCGTGAGACGCTGCAGCAGAACCGTCAGCTCAAGGCCATCGCCAAGCGTGTGGAAAAGAAGATCACCGCCGACCTTGAGGATATGCGTGACAACGACCGCGAGGCCTACGAGAAGTTCTTTGAGAACTTTGGCCGCGGCCTTAAGTACGGCATCTACTCGAGCTATGGCATGAAGGCCGACGAGCTCGCCGACCTGTTGCTGTTCTGGTCTGCCAAGGAACAGAAGATGATTACCCTGGCCGAGTATGCCAAGGGCATGCCTGAGGATCAGAAGGCCATCTACTACGCCGCCGGTGACTCGCGTGAGCGTCTGGCCAAGATGCCCGTGGTAAAGGGCGTGCTCGACCGCGGCTATGACGTGCTGCTGCTGACGCAGGATGTGGATGAGTTCACGTTCCAGGCTATGCGTGAGTACGTTGCCGCCGATATGCCCAAGATCTACGAGGACGATGCTGCCCGCGAGGCTGCCGAGAAGGCTGTGGCCGACGGTGCCGAGCCCGAGGTCGAGGATCGTCATCTGGAGCTCAAGAACGTCGCGACCGGTGATCTTGACCTGGCGACCGAGGATGAGAAGAAGGAGGCCGAGGACGCCACCAAGGAGAACGAGGACCTCTTTAGCGCTATGAAGGAGGCACTCGGTGACAAGGTCGAGAAAGTTGCCGTCTCCGCGCGCCTGACCGATGCCCCCGCTTGCATCACCACCGAGGGCCCACTTTCGCTCGAGATGGAGAAGGTGCTCCAGAAGGGACCCGAGGGCGCGCCCGACGGCATGCCCAAGAGCCAGCGCGTGCTCGAGCTCAACGCCAAGCACCCGGTCTTTGACAAGCTTGTCGCTGCCCAGAAGGCAGGCGACGCCGACAAGATCAAGCAGTACTCCGGTTTGCTCTATGACCAGGCCCTGCTGGTCGAGGGCATCCTCCCCGAGGACCCCGTTGCCTTCGCGGCGGCTGTCTGCAACTTGATGTAGTTAGGTAGTTACGCGGTTTTACCAAACCGCGTAACAGCTCGACGCTGCCCTCAGTTCCGCCGTTCTAACGAACGGCGGACCAGTCGACGCTGCGCGGGCGCCAGAGCGACAACTTGTCATTCAAAGAGGACGGCATGACCAGAAGGTCTATGCCGTCCTCTTTTCATGCCAATTTGTTCGCTCTGGCGCCCGCTCGCTGGCATTGCTAAAACATCGATGTTACCGTGGTCCAAACTAGTCGTTGGGGGCGTTCTTGTTTGACCAGTCGTTTAAGAACGTCCCCGATGACTATTTGAATTGCTAATTTGTGCGGGTTGTGGTTTTGTGACCTGCTGAAATTAAAGATACTGTACAACTGTACGTTAATTCGTCTTCGTAGTATATTGCTACCCGCAAAACTCAATACCATTGTGCTCTGAGACGCTAAAGCGCTTACGTACAATGGTTATCGATAGTACGATTCGATTCAACGACAGGATGGATGGTCCAAGCGTGAGTCTCGGCAGCAAACTATCCAATGCAAAGGTCTCCTTTGCGATATTTAAGCGCGACATTAAGCGACTGCTTGTGAACCCCGTCGCCTTGGTGGTTACCCTTGGCGTGTGCGTTATTCCCTCGCTGTATGCCTGGTACAACATCGTGGCCAACTGGGATCCGTACGGAAACACCCAGGGCATCAAGATTGCCATCGCCAACAACGATCGGGGCACCCAAAACGACCTGGTGGGCGAGCTCAACGCGGGCGATCAGGTCGTCGATCAGCTCAAGGAGAACGATCAGCTGGGCTGGACCTTCGTCGATTCTGCGGCCGATGCCAAAGAGGGCGTCGAGAGCGGTGAGTACTATGCGGCCATCGTAGTCCCCAAGAACTTCTCGGATAACCTGGTTTCGATGCTCGACGGCAACTACCATCAGCCCAAGCTTACGTACTACGTCAATGAGAAGAAGAGCGCTATTGCGCCCAAGGTTACCGACACCGGTGCAAACACCATCGAGGAGCAGATCAACTCGGAATTTGTCTCCACGGTGGGCGAGACCGTTGCCAGTATTGCCAAGGATGCCGGAGTCGATTTAAAGGACAAGGCAACCCAGACTCAGGATTCGTTGGCCGGTTCGGTATCCGAAGCGTCTGATACCCTGGGCGAAGTACGTGATTCCATCGGCGACATGAACACCGCCATCGACAAGACAAGCAGCTCGATTGCTTCGGCCGATGCTGCGTTGGCAGGCCTGCAGGGACAGGCGCCTTCGCTAACGCAGGCAATCGCTCAGGGTAATGATTTGCTGGGCGAAGCTCGCACCACGGCTGGCAAGTCCATCACCTCGCTCTCCAAGGCACTTTCGGAGGGCAGCCTTGCGCTCACCAAGACGTCAGCCTCCGCGAACGCTGCGATTGGCAAGCTGACGGGTACGGTCACATCTACGACCACCCGCATCGACAACTCGCTCGAGTCTCTCCAAGCGACGATCGATCACAATAAGGCCGTTATCGGGCACTTGGAGATTCTCGTCAATGACACGTCGACAGGTTCCGAGGAAATTGACGCGCGCATTGTATCGACCATCGATTCGCTTCGCGAGCAAAACCAGAAGCTGCAGAGCATCAAGGATGGCCTTTCTGCACAGTCGCGCGCCATGGCAAACGACGCTACGCTAATCTCGAACGCGAGCAACGCACTCAACACGGCAATTAAGACCGGTACGGCTAACCTCGGTCAGGCTCAGACCGATCTGGGGCAGAACGCGCTGCCGAAGGCTTCGAGCGCGCTTGACTCCTTTGCCGCCGTTTCGGGCGATTTGACCGGCATTGTATCGGGTATGACCCCCACGATAGCGAGCGCGCGCGGCACGCTGGCGCAGCTCGACGCCACGCTCAAGCAGGCAAAGACCACGCTGTCCCAGACCGATGCCTCGCTTGCCAAGGTCCAGGACAAGCTCGCAACCGCCGCCAACGACATCGCGGCGCTACAGACCTCCGAGTCCATGGGCGAGCTGGCCGGCCTGATGGGCGTCGACGTCGATGATGTTGCAGACTTCATGGCATCTCCGGTCGAGCTGACCTCAAAGTCAATTTACCCGGTCAAGAGCTTTGGTTCGGGCATTGCCCCGTTCTATACCAATCTGGCGCTGTGGGTGGGCGGCTACGTGCTTATCGCCATCTACAAGCTCGAGGTCGACCGCGAAGGCATCGGCAGCTTTACGGCGCGTCAGGGCTACTTTGGCCGCTGGTTGCTCCTGGTGATCCTGGGCGCGTTGCAGGCCATCATCGTTACGGTAGGCGATCTGGTGATCGGCGTGCAGTGCGTCAGCCCGCTGCTGTTCGTGCTGGGCGGCATCGCTATCTCGTTCACTTACGTCAACATCATCTATGCGCTGTCCACCACCTTTAAGCATATCGGCAAGGCAATCGGCGTCATCCTCGTCATTGTGCAGATTCCCGGTTCGTCGGGCATGTATCCCATTGAGATGATGCCCGGCTTCTTCCAATGGCTGCATCCGCTGCTGCCCTTCACCTATGGCATCAACCTGCTGCGCGAGACCGTCGGTGGCATGTATTCGTTCAACTACCTGTTTAACCTGTGCATTCTGGGCGTGTTCTTGATCGTGGCGCTCTTTATCGGCCTGCAGCTGCGTCCGCTGCTGCTCAACCTTAACCTGCTCTTTGATAAACAGCTCTCCACGACCGGTATGATGATTTGCGAGTCCAACGACCTGCCGCGCCAGCGCTACTCGCTGCGCACGGCCATGCGCGTCATGCTCGATTCCGATTCGTACCGTCGCGAACTGCTCGATCATGCGGTCGCCTTTGAACATCGCTACCCGTACTACATCAAGGGCGGTTTTGCCGCTGTGGTGGGCGTTCAGGTCCTGCTCTTTGTCCTGTCGACGGTTCTCGATATCGACAATAACGGCAAGATCATCCTGCTTGTCATTTGGATCATCTCGGTTATTGCCATCTGCGGCTGGCTTATCAATATCGAATATATCCGCGCGAGCCTCAATACCCAGATGCGCATCTCGGCGCTTTCGGATGAGGACCTGCGTCGCGAGATGCGCGAGCACACGGCCGCCATTCCTGCCGCCCGCCACATGTTTGGCTTGAATGCGAGCGAGCGGGGGTCTGAACCCAAGACTCAGGCTGTCAACCAATGTGGTCATCGCGATGCGGCCCATGTGCCCGAGAACGGGGATGACACGTTTGTGATGAATGAAAAGAACGCCCCGCTCGGCAAGCACTCCAAAGGAGGTGAGGCATAAATGAAGAACATCCTGCATCTGTTTAAGCGCGATGTCCAAAACGTGTCTCGCTCCGTAATCGGCTTGGTTGTCGTGATGGGCCTCATTATCGTACCGTGCCTGTACGCGTGGTTTAACATCGCCGGCAGCTGGGATCCGTACGGCAACACCGGCAATCTTAAGATCGCCGTGGTCAACACCGATGAGGGTTACGAGAGCGATCTGATCCCCGTCGAGGTCAACGTGGGCGAAAACGTGACCGCCACCCTGCGCGGCAACGAGAACTTCGACTGGGTTGTGCTCAACGATCGAGAAAAGGCCATCGAGGGCGTCAAATCGGGCGCATACTATGCGGCTGTCGTTATCCCTAAGACGTTTAGTGCCGATATGATGACGCTCTTTTCGACCGACGTTAAGCATGCCGATATCGAGTTTTACGAGAATCAGAAGGCCAACGCCATCGCGCAGATCGTGACCGAGAAGGGTTCGAGCGCCGTTCAGAACCAGGTTAACGAATCTTTTACCGAGACCATTACGAGCATCGGTCTTAAGACGGTGTCCAGCCTGCTCGATTACATGAGCACCGACCAGGTCAGCAACTTTATCGCCAACCTGTCCTCGACGCTCGGCGATTCGATTGGGGACCTGCAAGACGTTCAGGCTAATGCTTCGTCGCTGGCGGGCATTTTGAGCTCTACGTCCGATTCGTTGACGTCGGCGAGCGGTATGCTCCAGCAGACGGGTACGGTCGATGAGTCGACCAAGCAGTTGATGGAGCATGCCAAGAGCGGCATGAGCGATTCCAAAGAAGCGCTGAAGGCCGCCAACGACGCCATCAACGCCGCGATTGACGGAAGCGCGGGCTCGTTCGACAACGTGTCCGCCGAGCTTGCGAAGGCATTCGATGCCGCGAATCAGCATGTCGACCTTACGGTGTCTCAGCTCAACGATGCCGCGGCGGCGCTCAATACACGTGCCGACGATATCGACGCCACGGCCGACCAGCTCCGCGGCTTTGCCGAGCAGGTCAGTGACGAAAAGCTCCAGGAGAGCCTTAAATCTGTGGCAACATCGCTGGGCAGGATCGCGGTGGAGTATCGCAACAACGCCAAGGACCTGACGGCAACTGCTAAGTCCCTTTCTGACAGCATGGCAGAGGTCAACAGCACGCGTGCCGAGGTCGATCAGGCCATCGCCGATGCCAAGGCGGGCATTTCGGGCGCCAAGTCCGACTACGATTCCACGTTCTCGGTTAAGGCCAAGGAGCTCAAGAAGACGGTTTCGGGCATCCTGGACTCGCTCGATGGCATCTCGGGCGATCTGGATAGCGCCGTAGACGGCCTGACCGACGCATCCGGTTCGCTGGCAAAGGGCCTCTCCAAGGCTGCAAAGCTGGTCAACAAGGCTTCCGATCAGCTGGGCGAGGCGTCGGACAAGATCAGCGCGTTTAAGGACGAGCTCGATGGCGCCCTGATGTCGGACGACCTTGCCACGATCAAGACGATGATTGGCAACGACCCCGAGGGTTTGGCCGTGTCGCTTTCCGGCCCCGTCGCGCTCGATCGCAAGCCGGTCTATCCGATTCGTAACTACGGTTCGGCCATGGCACCGTTCTACACGATTCTGTCGCTATGGGTCGGCTCGATCGTGCTGGCGGCCATGATGAAGGTCTCGGTTGACGATGAGCTCATCAACGAGCTCATCCCCGTGCGCCTGCACGAGATCTACCTGGGCCGCTACCTGTTCTTTGGCGGTCTGGCCCTGCTGCAGGCAACGCTCGTGTGCGCGGGCGACATCCTGTTCTTTGGCATCCAGTGCGACGACCCGCTGCAGTTTGTGCTGGCGGGCTGGGTCGCGAGTCTCGTGTTCTCCAATATCGTCTACACGCTCACCGTGTCGTTTGGCGATATCGGCAAGGCGCTCGCCGTCGTGTTGCTGGTCATGCAGGTCGGCGGTTCGGGCGGTACGTTCCCCATCGAGATGACGGGCCCTGTGTTCCAGGCGATCTATCCGTTCCTGCCGTTCACCCACGGCATCAACGCCATGCATGCCGCCATGGCCGGTGCCTACCATATGGAGTACTGGATTGAGCTGGGCATTCTGGCGAGCTATCTGATTCCGTCGCTGGCACTGGGCGTCGTCTTCCGCCGCCCGGTCATCAAAGCCAACGACTGGATCATCGAAAAGCTGGAGTCAACCAAATTAATCTAGTTACGCGGTTTTACCAAACCGCGTAACGGCTCGACGCTGCAAACGCCCCTAAGCGGCAATCTGACGTTCAATTTCAAGGGCGCGACCAGAAGGTCAGCGCCCTTTCATTTCACGTCACCTTGCTCGCTTAGGGTCGTTTTCGCTGACATTGCCGGAGCATCGAGGTTCACTTTGCCGACGCTTTAGCGGGCTGGATTGCACGGGCTGCTTGGTTGTTGCTACAGTAGCGGGGCGTGCCGGGGGTCCGGTGCGCCCTGTTTTTATTTGACCATGAGGCGGCGCGCAGCCATACGCGTGCGGACACCACGCCCAGATTGAGTGCGAGGATGTTCCATGGCCCAATACGCTGCCAACGAAATCGAAAACATGCCCGATAGCCCTGTGGCCCGTGAGGATTTGGGCGCGGGCGGTATTCCCCGGGGTGCCGGTGCACGCTCGCCGCTGTTCTGGAAAGTTCTGCTATTTTCGGTGGCGGTCATCTGGGGCTACTCCTTTACCACTATGAAGGGCGCGCTCGACACCATTCCGGTGTTCGAGCTGGTCTACGTTCGCTTTCTCCCGGCATCACTGGTTATGTTTGCCATTTTCCATAAGTGCATCATCGCTCATTTCAATGCCCGCAACCTAATCGTCGGGCTTGGCATGGGCGCGCTCATGTGGGGTGCCTACGGTTTGCAGACGATCGGCCTGGCACAGACCACGGCAGGCAAAAGCGCGTTTTTGACGGGCACGTACTGCATCTTGGTTCCGTTTGCGAGCTACGTCCTAAGCGGCGAAAAGCTTACCCGTTACAACTTAGGCGCCGCGTTGCTGTGCCTGGCGGGCATTGGCTTGGTGGCGCTCGATAGCGTCGAGTTCAATGCCGGCGATGCCATTACGCTGGGCGGCGCGGTCTTCTTTGCCATTCAGATGGCGGTGACCGCCAAGTACGGTCGCAAGATGGACATCAACGTCATCACGTTTTGGATGTTTGTGGGCAATGGCGTCTTGAGCCTGATCTCGTCGCTGTTGTTCGAGACCCAAGCGCCCTCGTCTGTATGGACGCCGGATTTTATCGGCGTGATGGCCTTCCTCTCGGTGGGCTGCACGTGCGTGGCGCTGCTCATCCAAAACGTCGGCTTGGCGCACGTCCCGGCCTCGACGGGCTCATTACTCCTATCGATGGAGTCGCCTTCGGGTGTGCTGTTCTCGGTGCTGCTGATGGGGGAGGCGCTCACCTCGCGTCTGCTTGCCGGCTTTGCGCTCATCTTCCTGTCGATTATCTTGAGCGAGACGCATTTCGATTTCTTGCGCCGAAAATCTCGCCCGCAATTGTAAACAACTTGTTGCGCCGCCCTCCCAGGGCGGCATTTTTTATGTCATGCCTTTACAGTTGTGCCTTGCACTTTACGCTATCAAAGTGCGTGCTGCAAAAACGTTACTGGAGGGCATCTATGGCACCAGCTCTGTCCGATTTTCAACCGCAACCAGCGCCTCAGGCTACCACGGCGGCGCAGACCGCTATCGGCGATGGCCTGGTCAAAGAAGCCCAGGCATTTGCCGATGAGCTCGCTGCGTGGCGACACGATCTACACCAGATGCCCGAGCTCGGTAACAATCTTCCGCAGACGTCTGCCTATATCCAGGCACGTCTGGACGAGATGGACATCCCCCATACCACGCTCGTCGACGGCTCCTGTGTTGTTGGCCTGATCGGTGCCGGTGCGGCCGCTCAGGGCAATGGCACGTGCAAGGACGAGCAGGCCGGAACGGTCGTCATGCTCCGAGGCGATATGGATGCCCTACCCGTTGTCGAGGAATCCGGCGAGCCCTTTGCATCCACCAATGGCTGCATGCATGCTTGCGGTCACGATATGCACGCGACGGCGCTGCTTGGTGCGGCGCGCCTGCTCAAGGCCCGCGAGGCCGAGCTTGTGGAGGCCAACGCCACGGTGAAATTGCTGTTCCAGCCGGGCGAGGAGACCTTTGAGGGGGCACGCGCAGCCATCGCCGATGGCCTGCTGCAGAACCCGCGCCCTCAGGCGGCCTTTGCCATGCATGTCAACAGCCAATCGCCGCTCGGCCTGGTGCTCTATGGGAGCCCGGCGCTTTCGGGCGTGTACGGTTTTCGCATCACGCTGCAGGGCAAGGGCGGCCACGGTTCCAGCCCCGAGATCTGCATCGATCCCATCACGGCCGGCGTCCATGTGCACCTGGCGCTCCAGGAGCTTATCTCCCGCGAGGTGCCGGCGGCCAAGGAAGTCGCACTTACCGTTGGTAAGTTCGCCGGCGGCTTGGCGGCCAACGTCATCCCCGACACCTGCGTGCTCGAGGGAACGCTGCGCGGCTTTGATGTTGAGCTCATGGCTCACCTGAAGACCCGCATCGCGGAGGTCGTTAACGGCGTTGCCACAACATATCGTACGCCGGCGACCATCGAGACGCTTTCGGATGTTCCGCCGCTTGTACTCGACAGCGATATGACTCAGGCGTCGCTTGGCTACGTGGGCGCAGTGCTGCCCAAGGCGGCTTTCTTGCCGCTTTTCCATGCCATGGCGAGTGAGGACTTCGCGCTTATCTCGAGCAAGATTCCGAGTGCGTACTTTACCGTGGGCGCGGCCGTAACCGACACGGACGAACACTTTGCCCAGCACCATCCCAAGGCACGTTTTAACGATGCCGAGCTTCCTCTCGGCGCCGCGGCCTATACCGCCGTCGCTTTGGGCTATATCGCCGACCACCGGTAGCACCCAACCTTGCCTTTCAAGCCTGCGGGCATGGCCGTAAGGCCTATGCCCTTGTCTTTCAAGGCAATCTTGGGCACTACCGGCGCCCGGCGCAGGCTATTCGTTTGTCTAAAAGGAGCAGTATGCCCCAGCAGCGTAAGTTCTTCCCCGGCTGGCTCGTGGTGACCTCCGGCTTCGTGATCATGGCCACGTGCTACACGATTTTCGTCAACTGCATGAGCCTGTTCCAACCGCTGATCGTCAGCAACCTGGGTATTTCCCTTGCGCAGTACAACATCTCCAATGCCATCTCCACCGTGGTGAGTGTCGTGGGTTCGCTCGTTATCGGTCATGTTGCCGATAAGGTGAGTGGCCGCGTCTTGGGCTCGCTTACCGTTATCGCTACCTCGGCGGTGCTTGCCGGCATGAGCTTTGTCGGTGAGCTGTGGCAGGTCTACGTGCTCTTTGCCGTTTCGGGCTGCTTCGCTGTGGCCTCGACCCGTCTGCTCATTAGCCTTGTGACCGCCAACTGGTTTACCGCTAAACGCGGCCTTGCCATTTCCATCGCACTTTCGGGCTCGGGCTTTGGCGGAGCCATTCTCTCGCCGATCGTGAGCTCTCTTATCGTGAGTGTGGGCTGGCGCTCTGCGTTCCTGGTACTCGCTGCCGTCTGCATGGTGGCGGCACTGCCCATCACGGCTTACTCCTTCCGCACCAAGCCTTCCGAGATCGGCCTTAAGCCGCTCGGCGAGAACCCGGGCGATCCGTCCGTCTCGACGGCTGGCGATAAGGACGAGCACACGGCGCCCGAGGTTAGCGTCGGCTGGTCTCGTATCAAGAAGAGCCCGGCGTTTTGGCTGCTCGTCGTCGCCTTCCTCTTTATGGGTCTCGTTAACGGCGCCATCTTGCCCAACCAGGTCACCAACATGACGAGTGTTACCGTCAACGGCGCCAAGATCGTCACGGGCGGCCACGATCCCATGTGGGCAGGTACCGTGCTTTCGGCCTACATGGTCACCGTCGTTATCGCCAAGATTTCGCTCGGTGCGATCTATGACCGCTTTGGTCTGCGCTTTGGCAATATCCTTGGCTCCATTGCGTGCATTATCGCCTGCGTCGCCCTGTGCTTCCCCGCGACCGATCTTGGTCCCATCGTGGCTGCCGTGAGCTTTGGTATCGGAACGTGCATGGGCACCATCACGCCTACCATCGCCGCGTCCGAGCAGTTTGGCATGGCCGACCTCGGTAAGGTCACGGGCACCATTACCTCGCTCGAGATGGTCGGCGGCACCGTGGGCGCCATTGTCTCGGGCGTGCTGTTCGATGCCACGGGCTCCTTTGCGAGCACCTGGATCGTGTGCCTGGCGTGCTCCGTGGTCATGCTCGTGTTCCTGCTGGCATCCGAGCCCATCGCCGCCAAGCTGCGCGCGAGCGTGGCGGGGGAGTAGGTAGGCCAAAGCGCATCGCCGCTTGTCCGCTTCGTCCGCGGCGGCGCGTCTGGCCGAACGAGTCCCCATACCCTCGTTCGGTCAGGCGCGCCGCCGCGTTGCTGCTTTGTGCCGTATAATGTCCACTACCTATGACGCGATACAAAAGAAAGGTGTTTGCCCATGCAGGCACAGAAGGCGGAGGGAACCCGCGACCTTATCGGCGCCGAGATGCGCGCCTGGCAAAAGATGCAGCAGATTGCGGCCGGCGTGTTCGAGCCGTTTGGTTTTAAACCCATCGAGACGCCCGCGATCGAGCAGGTTGACGTGTTTGTCCACGGTATCGGCCAGTCGACCGACGTCGTGCGCAAGGAAATGTTCCGCGTGTTCAGCGGTGCCAACCTGGAGCGCGTCTTTACCGAGGGCACCGACACCAAACTCAAGCCCAAGCAGCGCCTGGCACTTCGCCCCGAGGGCACGGCCGGCGTGGTGCGCGCCGTCGTCGAGAACAATCTGGTGCCCCAGGGCTCCACGCCGTTTAAGGCGTACTACGCCGAGGCCATGTTCCGCGGCGAGCGTCCCCAGAAGGGCCGCCTGCGCCAGTTCCACCAGGTGGGCATCGAGTGGCTCGGCGCTCCCGATCCGGCGGCAGACGCCGAGTGCATCATCATGCTCATGGAGTTCTACAAGCGCCTGGGCTTCGATCTTTCCAAGCTTCGTCTGCTCATCAACTCGATGGGTGACGCCCAGTGCCGTCCGGCTTATCGCGAGCAGGTTAAGCAGTTCATCCTCGATCACGCCGACGAGATGTGCGATGAGTGCCGCGAGCGCGCCGAGCTCAACCCGCTGCGTGCCTTCGACTGCAAGAACGACCACTGCCGCGAGATCATGGCCGAGGCTCCGCTGATGGGTGACAACCTGTGCGATGAGTGCCGCGAGCACTACGAGCAGGTCAAGCGCTATCTGGATGCCGCCGGTATCGAGTATGTCGAGGATCCCACCTTGGTGCGCGGCCTGGACTACTACACCCGTACTGTCTTTGAGGTCGAGGCCCCTGGCGCCGGCGTCGGCTCCATCGGCGGCGGCGGCCGCTACGATGGCCTGGTCGAGCTCGAGGGTGGCAAGCCCACGGCGGGCGTCGGCTTTGCTGTCGGTTTTGAGCGCGCCCTGCTGGCCCTGCAGGCCTTTGGCAGCGATTTGGGTGCCGATGAGGCCCCGTGCGTCTATGTCGCCAACGCCGGCAAGGAGCTGCGTCAGAACGTCTTTGCCATTACGCAGGAGCTTCGCGCCGCAGGTATCGTGACCGAGGCCGACTATCAGGGTCGTTCGCTCAAGGCCCAGTTTAAGCAAGCCGATAAGGTAGGCGCCAAGCTCATCTTGGTCCTGGGTGGCGACGAGCTTGCCGCCGGCAAGGTCAAAGTGCGCGACATGCAGAGCCATGACGAGGTGCTCGCCGATCTGGACAACGTCGTCGAGGCGGTTCGCGAGCGCCTGTAGCGCATCTTTTTGAGCTTCGGGCCTGCTAACGTGCCCTGCTCATGGAGAGCGATTGTTACGGGGGTGTTTCGCTTTTATGCGGAATGCCCCCGTTTACGTATGCCGCCCACCGAGAAATACGACCATTTAGGGCAAAAACCTTTGCAATGCAGAAAATACTTTTGTGTGGTAAAGCGCAATCAGTGTCGAAAGTATTTCTCAAGCGCCTATAATGAATACCGCATGTTACGTGCATAGAAGGAGGAATGGGAGGAAACGTGGCTGAGAACCTAAGCAACCAGTCTGTACCCGAAGCCGCGGCGCGCGTCGCTGCCGTGGTCAACCGCCTCGTTAACCGAATCGGCTCGAATGCCGAGTCCAGGGAGCGTCTCGCCGAGATCGAGATCCCCGAGGAGCTGCGCGACAATCTGGCGCTGTTCTTGCGCCTGGAGCGCCGTGTGCTTAGCGAGTATGATCCCGAGATCGCGGACCTGTTCGACAAGATTTTGACAGCCGAGATTGTGGTCAATGCCGGCAACCCCGGTACCTGCGCTGCCGACGAAGCCGTCGACGAGCAGGGCGTGCCCACCGCCGACGAGCCCACTGCCGTGGCATTTCGTGAGGTCGTCGATTTGATCGACAGCCTGCCGCTCGATAAGCAGCAGGTCATCGTTCGCGCCTTTACGAGCTTTTTCCATCTGGCAAACCTGTCGGAGGAGAACTACCGTGTGGCGCAGCTGCGCGAGCGCGAGGCCGGTGCGTCGACCGATACCGAGGTCGATCCTGCCAACGAGCTTACCGTTGCCTATCACCAGCTGGTGAATGAGCTGGGTGTCGAGGGTGCCAACGAGCTGCTCGACAAGCTCGAGTTCCACCCTGTCTTTACCGCACATCCCACCGAGGCCCGTCGTAAGGCCGTCGAGGGCAAGATCCGCCGTATCTCCAACCTGCTGGAGGAGCGTCCGCGTCTGGGCGGCTCCGACCTGGTGGAGAACGAGCGCCATATGCTGCAGGAGATCGACGCCCTGGTGCGTACGAGTCCCATCGCGCTCAAGAAGCCCACGCCGGTCGAGGAAGCCGATACCATCATCGACATCTTCGATAACACGCTGTTCGACGTTATCCCCGTTATCTATCGTCGTTTTGACGATTGGGTGCTGGGCGACAAGGCCGGTACTGTGCCGCCGCTGTGCCCGGCGTTCTTCCATCCCGGCAGCTGGATCGGTTCCGACCGCGACGGTAACCCCAACGTCACCGCCAAGGTGAGCCGTGAGGTCGCCGCCAAGTACTTTACGCACATGGTGCTCAAGCTCGAGGACAAGTGCCGCCACATCGGCCGCAACCTCACGCTCGAGGCTACCTACAGCAAGCCGTCGGCCGAGCTCATTAACCTGTGGAACCATCAGGTCGAGATGAGCCCTCGTTACACGGCCCGCGCCGAGCTGATCTCCGAGCACGAGCCGCATCGCGCCGTCATGCTCGTCATGGCCGACCGCCTGAACGCCACCGTCCGTCGTATCACCGACACCATGTACCACAGCGCCGACGAGTTCCTGGATGACCTGCGCGTCGTCCAGCGTTCGCTGGCCGCCTGCGGTGCCGTCCGTGCTGCCTACGGCCCGGTCCAAACCATCATCTGGCAGGTCGAGTCCTTCGGCTTCCATATGGTCGAGATGGAGTTCCGTCAGCACTCCGTGGTGCATGCCCGCGCCCTTAAGGATATCCACGAGAACGGTATCCATGGCGACCTGCAGCCCATGACGCGCGAGGTCATCGATACCTTCCGCGCTATCGGCTCCATCCAAAAGCGCTACGGCAAGAAGATGGCGCACCGCTACATCATCTCGTTTACCAAGAGCGCTCAGCATGTGGCCGACGTCTTTGAGCTGGCGCACCTGTCCTTCGCACACGAGGAGGATGTCCCCGAGCTCGACGTGATCCCGCTGTTCGAGCAGCTCGAAGACCTCGAGGGCTGCGTTGACGTGCTCGACCAGATGCTCACGCTGCCCGTGGTGCAGAAGCGCCTTGCCCAGACCAACCGCCGCATGGAGGTTATGCTGGGCTATTCCGACTCCTCTAAGGACGCCGGTCCTACCACGGCCATGCTCGCGCTGCACTCCGCGCAGGAGCGCATCGCCAAGTGGGCCGAGAAGAACGATATCGACCTGGTGCTCATGCACGGTCGCGGCGGTGCCGTGGGCCGTGGCGGCGGCCCGGCCAACAAGGCCGTGCTGGCGCAGCCCAAGGGTTCGGTCAACTGCTTCTTTAAGCTCACCGAGCAGGGCGAGGTCATCTTTGCCCGTTACGGCAACCGCACGCTGGCTCAGCGTCATGTTGAGTCCGTTGCCGCCGCAACGCTTTTGCAGTCGGCCCCGAGTGTCGAGAAGACCAACACCGAGACCACGCAGAAGTTCTGGGATATGGCCGAGAAGCTCAACACCGCAAGCCACGAGCGCTATCTGGACCTGCTGAACACCGAGGACTTTACACCGTGGTTCTCGACCGTGACGCCGCTGACCGAGGTCGGTCTGCTGCCGATCGGCTCGCGTCCCGCCAAGCGCGGCTTGGGTGCCAAGTCGCTCGACGACCTGCGTACCATTCCGTGGATCTTCAGCTGGAGCCAGGCGCGCATTAACCTTGCCGCTTGGTACGGCCTGGGCACCGCCTGCGAGCAGCTTGGCGATCTTGACCAGCTCAAGGCTGCCTACCAGGAGTGGCCGTTCTTCCGCACCTTTATCGACAATATTGAGATGTCGATCGCCAAGACCGATCAGCGCATCGCCAAGATGTATCTGCACCTGGGCGATCGCCAGGATCTGTCCGAGAAGGTCTTTACCGAGATGCAGCTCACGCGTAAGTGGGTTCTTGCCATCGTCGGTGACGAGTGGCCGCTGCAGCGCCGCCGCGTGCTCGGTTGCGCTGTCCGCGTGCGCAACCCCTACGTCGACGCCCTGTCCATCGCCCAGGTCCGCGCCCTTCGCGAGGTGCGTATGAACCAGGACGAGATGGCCGAGGAGAAGAAGGCCGAGTACATGAGCCTGATTCTTTCGACTGTGACTGGCGTCTCGGCAGGACTGCAGAACACGGGGTAATCGATAGCCCTGTGGCTCTCACCGGGACCCGATGGGTTTCCCTCTGAATGCGTCCTCGCACTTGAAGCCCCCTTATCCTGCTCCTTCGGAGCTGTGGATAGGGGGGCTTCGTGCTGCGGAATGCATTCAGAGGGAAACCCATCGGGCCCCTTCGTCCTCGGTCTTCTGGGATTAAAGCTGAAGGGAATAAGGCGCGCTTCGCGCATAGCGTGGAGTGCGGCGAGGGCTTCTTGCGTCCTGCGGAGTGTGCCTAAAAGTAAACTAATGGCGGGCCCTGCGATGTCCGGTCTTCAGTGGATTACTGCTGGGGGAATAATGGCGCGCTTCGCGCGTTTGGAAAGGGCTTCGTGCTGCGGAATGCATTCAGAGGGAAACCCATCGGGCCCCTTCGTCCTCGATTTTCGGCGGATCAGCCGCTGGGTGAGGGTGGTGCTTGGAGCGACGTGCAAAAAACGGAGTTTTCAGCAGCCAAAGATTGGTGCATAAGGCTATGGGTGACGTTCGCGGCCCCTGTTGATGCTTTTGCACGACGATTGGGCTTTGGCGATGTTCATATATGGCTGGTTTCTCGCCGCATGCTATCCAGATGGGTCGAGCCATGAGGACTATCTACCTTTTGAAAGACTTTTGACACCAAAATCTTATCCCGCGATGCTGAATACTCGCAAAAATGTACGCTCCGGAGGGTACTACCCTGTTGCGGCTAGAAATCCATGCGCCATTTTATGCAATTAATTAACGCATTTATGCAAAATAGCTTACGTGCGTACGTCTCGGGGTAGATGTTTGCCTCGGCGCTGCGTAAGTCATCCTGTCTATAGTGTCTTTGACAGGCGGCCGCGGTCCCGTTTGGGGTCGCGGCCGTTTTGTTGTGGGTCAAATATGAACGTTGTGTTAATGAGTCGGTGGACGGTGGTGTTTTTCGGTGAGCGGCGTATCCTTCCAACGGTTAATCTAGTGTGTCAGTTGAAAGGAAGAGGGCGCTCGTCATTGTTTGAATGTGAACTGCCGTTTGACCACAAGACGTTGCATCTGGAGCTCGAGGATAAGAACTTCGCTGGTGTGATGGAGGGTCATCAAAACGAGTTTAAGACCACGAAATCGCAGGAAGAGCTGGTAGAGGAGTCGCTTGCCAACCCTTACGGCTCGCCGTCGCTCGAGGAGCTTTGTGCTGGCAAAAAGGATATCGTCATCATTAGCTCCGATCATACGCGTCCCGTTCCCTCGCGTGTGACGATGCCTATTCTGCTGCATCACATCCACTCCGCTGCGCCTGAGGCGCGCGTTCGCATTCTGGTTGCTACGGGAATGCATCGTCCGTCGACGCACGAGGAGCTCGTCAACAAGTACGGCGAGGAAATCGTTGCCAACGAGGAAATCGTTATGCACGTCGCGACTGACGACAGCATGATGAAAAAGATCGGCACCCTGCCTTCTGGTGGCGAGTGCATCATCAACAAGATTGCCGCCGATTGCGATCTGTTGCTTGCCGAGGGCTTTATTGAGCCGCACTTCTTTGCCGGTTTCTCCGGCAGCCGCAAGTCCGTGCTGCCCGGCATCGCCAGCTACAAGACCATCATGTACAACCACAACGGTCAGTTTGTGAATGATTCTCACTCGCGTGCCGGCAACCTGTGCCACAACCATGTGAGCGAGGACATGTTCGCCGCCGCCGAGATGACCCACCTTGCCTTTGTGCTCAACGTGGTGCTCAACGGCAAGCACGAGGTCATCGGCTCCTTTGCCGGCGACATTCACAAGGCGCACGAGGTCGGCTGCGAGTTCGTGAAGAGCCTTGCCGGCGTTGAGCCCGTCGAGTGCGAGATTGCCATCACCACCAACGGCGGTTACCCGCTCGACCAGAACATCTATCAGGCCGTGAAGGGCATGTGCGCTGCCGAGGCCACGCTTCCCGAGGGTGGCGTGATTATTGATGTCGCCGGTTGTGCCGACGGTCACGGCGGCGAGGGCTTCTATCACAACATCGCCGACAACGACCCGGCGGAGTTTGAGCGTGCCTGCATCGATCGCCCCAAGGACGAGACCCTGCCCGACCAGTGGACGAGCCAGATTTTTGCCCGCATCCTGGCGCATCACCCTGTGATCATGGTCACCGACCTGTGCGATCACCAGATGCTCAAGGATATGCACATGACGCCGGTCAACACTATCGAGGAGGCGCTCAAGCTCGCCTTTGAGATGAAGGGTGCCGATGCCAAGGTTGCCGTTATTCCCGATGGCCTGGGCGTTGTCGTCGCGCGGCACTAGTGCGTGGCCCAAACGAATCGTTTATAACCGACAAGAAAGATAAGGTTTTATGCTTACCAAACTCCTCTGTGAATTCGGCGCAACGGCCCTCATGATCATCTTTGGCGTGGGCGTGCACTGCGATACCGTGCTCAAGGGCACCAAGTATCAGGGCTCCGGCCACATGTTTGCCATCACCACCTGGTCTTTTGGCATCTCGGTTTGCCTGTTTGTCTTTGGCGGCGCCGTGTGCATGAACCCCGCCATGGTGCTTGCCCAGTGCATCGTAGGCCTGGTGCCGTGGAGCAGCTGCATCCCCTTCATGATTGCCGATATGCTCGGCGGCTTTGTGGGCGCCGTAATCGCTTGGCTTATGTACGCCGATGAGTTCAAGGCTTCCGAGGGCGTCGTCGACCCCATTGCCCAGCGCAACATCTTCTCGACCAACCCCACCACCGAGGGCACGAACTATGCCCGTAATTTCTTCTGCGAGGCTATCTGCACTTTTGTGTTCATCAGCGCCATCCTTGCTGCTGCTAACCGTGCTGGCGAGAACGTCCTGATGCTCGCCATCTGCGTCGGCCTGATCGTTTGGGCCGTTGGCATGGGCATGGGCGGCATCACTGGCTTCGCCATGAACCAGGCTCGTGACCTTGGTCCTCGCATGGCCTATCAGGTGCTGCCGATCAAGAACAAGGCTGACAACAACTGGAAGTACGGCCTGCTCGTTCCTGGCATCGCGCCGTTTGTCGGTGCCGCTCTGGCTGCACTGTTTGTGCATGGTTTCCTGGGCATGTTCTAGTCCAAGGCTACATAGTTGTCCGCTGGCCGCATGGGGTAACTTCCCAGCGCGTCCTCGGACATGCAAAAAGGCTCGCTGCGCACTTTGTGCGGCGAGCCTTTTTGCGTCCTGCGGAGTGCGCTGGGAAGTTACCCCATGCGGACGGCTGCGGGGTCTTTGTTGCGTTCGTACAAGCAACCCAACATATATATCTGAATTTGGATGGGAGGGGCTTGTTGCTGGTAGGGGCGTTGGGCTGCTGTTGGCACTTTGGGAAGGGATAGTTACTTAGCCGAAGAGGGGCTTGATGGCTGATAGGTAGTCTTTGGCTACTTCGGCCTTATCTGCTTGGAAGTTGTGCCAGGCCCACCATTGGACCATTCCTACGAAGCTTGAGGCTATGTGGTGTAGTAAGAAACTGCGGTCCATGGTGGCGGCGGGGCCGTTTGGGTCGGTAGGGACGGTTTCGGCTGCGCGCGACATGATGGTCTTGCGGAGACAGTCGGCGAAGACGCGTGAGCCGGCACCGGCTACGAGGGCTCGTACACCCTGACGACGATCCCAGAGGTTGTTGAGGATATGCTCGACTTGCACGAGTGGGTCGTCGAGCGGCGTACCATCG
Source organism: Collinsella sp. (assembly GCA_048323995.1). GTDB lineage: Bacteria > Actinomycetota > Coriobacteriia > Coriobacteriales > Coriobacteriaceae > Collinsella. The sequence continues at coordinate 118,006 of DBFELT010000016.1, forward strand.
TCGTCGAGGGCGTGGGTGCAGATGTCGCTCACGAGCTCGGACAGTAGGTCGTCTTTGCTCTTAAAGAGGCCGTAGAATGTCGCGCGGCCTACGTGAGCGCGCACGATGATGTCGCCGACGGTGATCTTGCCGTAGTCCTCTTCGCGTAGGAGTTCGGAGAACGCCGCGACGATGGCGGCGCGGCTTTTTGTCTTGCGGGCGTCCATGGCTATGCGTCCGCGTGAACAAGCAGGCAGCGGAGCGTACCGGAGCAACCCTCGTAGGGGCGTTTGCCGGCGCCGTAGCCGACGGCTTTGATGCGGTAGCGGGCCGGCAGGTGCTCGGACGTGCGCAGTGCGGCGACGATGGCGGCGCCCGTGGGCGTCACGAGCTCGCCGGCGACCGGTGCGGGCGTGAGGGCGATATTGCCCGCCTGGCATAGGTTGATGACGGCGGGCACCGGGATGGGCATAAGGCCGTGGGCGCAGCGGATGGTGCCGTGGCCCTCGGAAAGCGACTCGACCACGATGTCCTCAATACCCAGGTCATCGAGGCAGATAGCGACAGAGCAGACGTCGACGATGGAGTCGACGGCGCCCACCTCGTGGAACATGACGGTCTCGGGCGTTTTGCCGTGAGCCTTTGCCTCGGCAGCGGCGAGTACGGAAAAAATGGCAAGGGCGCGACGCTTGGCGCCATCGCTTAGCTGCGAGCCGTCGATGATGGCGGTGACGTCCGCCAAAGAACGGTGGTGATGGTGATGGGCGTGATGGTGGTCCTCGTGGCCATGGCCATGGGCCTCATGGTCATGCTCGTGGCAGTGCTCGTGTTCGTGCTCGCTATGGTCATGATGGTGGTGCTCGTGCTCGTGCGTGTGCTCGGCAGCTGCTTCGTTGCCGTAGAGCCAGGCCATATCGTGGTCGTGGTTCTCGAGCTCCTCTGCAAGCTGGACGTCAAAATCACAGGCGTCGATGCCATGCTTGTTTGCACGCGTGACGGCGATCGTAAAGCCGTCGACCGGCAGCGTAGCGAGCTGTTCGCGCAGGTGCTCCTCGCTGGCGCCCAGGTCGAGCAGGGCCGCGACAGTCATGTCGCCGCTGATGCCCGAGGTGCCGTCGATGATAAGCGTGTGCTGATGATTGGACATGGAATGCTCCTTAGCGGGCGCGGGGTGTGCCGGCGCTCAGATGATTGATAAGACTTGCCTGGTAGGCGGCACCAAAGCCGTTGTCGATATTGACGACCGATACGCCGCTGGCACAGGAGTTGAGCATGGCGAGCAGTGCGGCTACACCACCAAAACTTGCGCCGTAGCCCACGCTGGTGGGAACGGCGATGACCGGACAGCTCACCAGGCCGCCGACAACGCTCGCCAACGCGCCCTCCATGCCGGCGATGGCGATGACCACCTGCGCCTGTGCAAGTTCCTCGGCATGCGCGAGCAGGCGGTGCAGGCCGGCAACACCCACGTCGTAGAGGCGGTCGACCTCGTTGCCATAGAACTCGGCCGTCAGTGCCGCCTCTTCGGCGACGGGCAGGTCGCTTGTGCCGGCGCAGGCGACGACGATGCGTCCGTTGCCGGTAGGGGAGGGCTTGCCGCCCACGAGGGCGAGCTGTGCGTCCGGGACATATCCCAGGTCGATGCCGTTGTCGAGGAGCTCCGAGGTACGGGCCGCTTTTTCGCTGTCCAGGCGCGTGACCAGGATGCGCTCCTGGCCGGCATCGCGCAGCGCCTCGATAATGGCGCCAATCTGCTCGGCGGTTTTACCAGCACCGTAGACAACCTCGCCGGCTCCCTGGCGTACCCCGCGTGAAAGATCGAGCTGCGCAAAACCCAGATCGGCGGTTGGCGCCGTCTGGATGCGCGTGAGGGCATCGGCCGGCATAATGCTTCCGTCTGCCACGTCACTTAGCAATTGCTCAAGATCTCGTTTGTCCATATAAGTTCCCTTCGACGCAGAAAAGTTTAGCACGCGAAGGGTTGTTTCCGAACATTAGAGCATAATTGTTCGGAAATCTGACATGTCAGATTAGATGAAGTTGTGAGGCAAACTGACTAGTCGCGCAGGATGATGTCCATGGCGAGCATCAGGTTGCGCTCGTCGATGGCAAACGGGGCGGCTTCGCGCGTCTTGGGCTTGGCACAAAACGCGATGCCCGTGCCCGCGGCCTTAATCATAGGGATATCGTTTGCCCCGTCGCCGATCGCGACGGTGTGGGCCATATCGACACCGCACTCGACTGCCCAATCCAGCAGCCGGATGAGCTTGGATTCCTTGGTCACGATGTCTGCCGCCAGCTTACCGGTGAGCTTGCCGTCCACGACCTCTAGGCGGTTAGCCAGGCAAAAATCGATGCCCGCGGCGGCCACGATCTTGTCGGCCACCTCATGGAAGCCGCCGCTCACCACGCCGACCTTCCAGCCCTTGCTGTGTGCCGAGCGCACAAGCTCTAACGCGCCGGGGGTAAATGTCACGCGCTCAAAGGTGCGCTCGAACACGCTCTCATCCAAGCCGGCAAGCAGCCCCACGCGCTCCTCAAGCGCCTGCTTAAAGTCGAGCTCGCCGCGCATGGCGCGTTCGGTGATACGCGCAACTTGGTCGCCCACGCCGGCCTCCTCGCCCAACAGGTCGATGACCTCCTGGTTGATGAGCGTGGAGTCGATATCCATAACGATGAGGCGTGCAGTCATGACGGGCCTTTCCGAGTGCAGTTGTATTGGGGCACATTGTCGCACGCCGCGCGCCTTGGCGACGGCCACGGTGCGTCAATTGTTTCGTCTCCGTCAAGTCTTTGGGCAAGAGCTACTTTTTCGTGGTACATCGACGCGGGTGCGATAAGATAGAACGCCATGTCCGGCTGCGCGGTTTACGCAGGCTGGGCAAATCTGTACGACGCCGCCCGGAACGACACGGGGCGGCACAGATCCATAAAGGAGGATCACTGGTATGAGCCAGACCCGTCCCATCGATGAGCATTCCATGCACACCCGTACCTGCGGCGAGCTTCGCTTCGAGAACGTGGGCGAAGAGGTCACCCTCACCGGTTGGGTGAGCCGTCGCCGCGACCACGGCGGCCTTATCTTCTGCGACCTTCGCGACCGCGAGGGCATCACGCAGCTCACTTTCGACCCCGAGCACTCCGATGGCGATGCCTTTAAGATCGCCGAGACCATGCGTCCCGAGTGGCCCATCAAGATCCACGGCGTCGTGCGCGCTCGTGGTGAGGAGACCACCAACACCAAGCTCGCGACCGGCGAGATCGAGGTCCTGACCGACCACGCCGAGGTGCTCAACACGTCCGTCACTCCGCCGTTCCAGATCGAGGACGGCATCGAGACCAGCGAGGATACCCGCCTGCGCTATCGCTATTTGGACCTCCGCCGTCCCGAGATGATGGCCAACCTCAAGCTGCGCTCCGACTTTACCTTTGCCATTCGCGAGGCGCTGCACAACCGTGAGTTCATGGAGGTCGAGACGCCCTCCCTGTTTAAGTCCACGCCCGAGGGCGCCCGCGACTTCATTGTTCCCAGCCGTATCCAGCCGGGTAACTTCTACGCCCTGCCGCAGTCCCCGCAGCTTCTGAAGCAGCTGCTCATGGTCGGTGGCGTCGAGCGCTACTACCAGGTTGCCAAGTGCTTCCGCGACGAGGACCTGCGTGCCGACCGTCAGCCCGAGTTCACCCAGGTCGATATCGAGATGTCCTTCGTGGACCAGAACGATGTTATGAGCGCGCTCGAAGAGGTCCTGGCCGATGCCTTCGGCCGCATGGGTGTCGAGATGCCCACGCCGCTGCGTCGCATGAACTACTGGGATGCCATGGACACCTATGGCTCCGACAAGCCCGATACCCGCTATGGCATGCACCTGGTCGACCTGACCGACATCTTTGCCAACTCCAAGTTCAAGGTCTTTGCGACTGCCGCGAACGAGGAGGGCTCTGTCGTCAAGGCTATCAACGCCAAGGGCGCCGGTGCCTGGGCACGTGCCAAGATCGATAAGCTCGCCGGCGTGGCTTCCACGTTTGGCGCCAAGGGCCTGGCCTGGATCGCCTTCCGCGAGGACGGCTCCATCAACAGCCCCATCGTCAAGTTCTTCTCGGACGAGGAGATGGCGGCTCTGCGCGAGCGCATGGACGTCGAGCCCGGCGACCTTGTGATGTTCGCCGCCGGCCCGCGCCTGCTCTCTGACGAGATCCTGGGCGGCATGCGTTCTCACATGGCCAACGCGCTCGACATCAAGCGCGAGGGCCACGACTTCCTGTGGGTCGTCAACTTCCCGCTGTTCCACTGGGATGAGGACCGCAAGGCCTATGCCGCCGAGCACCAGCCCTTCACCCTGCCGACCGAGACCGACATCGCCAAGATCGAGGCCGACCCGTTGGCAGCCGGTTCTTGCACCTACGACTTTGTCATGGACGGCTTTGAGGCCGGCGGCGGCGGTATGCGTATCCACAACGCCGAGATGCAGATGTCCATGCTCAAGCTCCTGGGCTTTACCGAGGAGCGCGCCGAGTCTCAGTTTGGCTTCCTCATGGAGGCCCTCAAGTTTGGTGCGCCCCCGATGGGCGGTTTCGCTCTGGGCCTGGACCGCGTGTGCATGCTGCTCACCGGTTCCGACTCCATCCGCGACGTCATGGCGTTCCCCAAGACGGCCAGCGGCTCCGACCTTATGTCGGGCGCTCCGAGTGCCGTTAGCGGTGCCCAGCTCAAGGACGTCAGCCTGCGCTTGATGTAGGCGAGCGGCTATATATTGCCCGCAACGAGGGAAGGACGCGTGCCTTCCCTCGTTTTTTATGCGCCGAGGTTGTGAGGGCATGGGGTGACCGGACGTCGAGGAAACTGCGTCCCGGAATTTGCGTCCAGAATGGGATGTACTTTCCGCCAGGGTCGCTCAGCGGAAACTGCGTCCCAGAATCCAGCCAAATAACGGGTCGCACTTTCCGGTTGAGCCTTCTGGCGGAAACTGTGTCCCATCATTGACGCTCGAAATGGGATGCGATTTCCGTCCCGCCCTCAACAAGCATCTAACGCTACAATAACTACCACATGGCTGGGTTTGCCAGCCGAATGTACGATGTCGTGGGAGGGGACATGGTCGAGTTTACAAAGACGATTAAAGATCCGTTGGGATTACATGCCCGCCCGGTTGCGCTGCTCTATGACATCATTGCCAAGCATCGTAGCGACGTGTCAGTCAGTATCGGCGATCGCCACACGGATGGCCGCGACGTTATAGGGCTCATGGCACTCTGCGGCGAATGTGGCGAAGACGTCGTGTTCCGCGTTTCGGGCGTGGATGAGGCCTCCTGCGTCACGTCGATCAGGAACCTCTCGCTTTAACCTCAACAATGTGACAAAGGGGCAGTCCCTTCTGTTGCATAAATTGGTATCAATAGGCACTGCAAAGAGACGGTCTTTGCGGTGCCTTTGTTTCGTATAGGAAACTTTTCCGAAATCTGAATGGGGACCCTTTCCAAAAAGTTAACCACGTGTTAGTTTACTAAAGCGAACATAGGCGTGGTTAACTTTTACCGCGTCGATGTTGAGGACGAACTGACGTTAGGAGCCACTCATGTCTTGCGGACCGCAGATGCCGGCAATGCCGCTTTCGATGGTAAAAGCGGGCGAAACCGTGCGCGTGTCTCGTGTAAAGGGCAATGAGGATATGAAGCACCACCTCAAGGACCTCGGCTTTGTCGAGGGCAACGAAATCCACGTGGTGAGCTCGAGTGGCGCCAATATCATCGTCACTGTGCTGGGCGCACGCTTTGGTATCGATTCCAAGGTTGCCATGCACATCATGACCGTCGGTTAGTCGACAGTATTTCTGTACGCACTGAAAGGGGGACAAGTAAATGAAGACGTTGGGTGACGTTAAGGTGGGCGAGAGCTCCACCATCGTCAAGCTTCACGGCGAGGGTGCGCTTCGCCGCCACCTTATGGACCTGGGGCTCATCAAGGGCACTTCGTTCAAGGTCGTGAAGGTTGCACCGCTCGGTGATCCGGTCGAGATCAACGTGCGCGGCTACGAGCTTTCCATCCGCAAGGAGGAGGCCGCCGTCGTCGAGGTCCAGTAAGGACTCGCGGCGCATATTTCTGCAGATAAAGTTAGGTTTTTCTAACTTAATGCAGCATCTTTGAAGCACATTATCCAGCCTGCGCGGAGAAAGCAGCGCAGGCACACAAGGAAGAAGGATTGAATGGCGGATTCTCAGATCCATGTCGCGCTGGCGGGTAACCCCAACTGCGGCAAGACCACGCTTTTCAACCTGATCACCGGCGCCAACGGCTACGTTGGCAACTGGCCCGGCGTCACGGTTGAGAAAAAGGAAGCCAAGCTCCTAAGCGACAAGAACGTTACCATTACGGACCTCCCTGGCATCTACTCGCTTTCCCCCTACAGCCCCGAGGAGCAATGCTCGCGCGATTACCTCATGAGCGGCGAGCCCGACGTTGTCGTCCAAGTCGTCGATGCCACCAACCTCGAGCGCAACCTGTACCTGGCGCTTCAGGTTATCGAGACCGGCCTGCCCGTGGTCGTTGCCCTCAACATGGCCGACTTGGTCGAGAAGAATGGCGACAAGATCGACATTGACAAGCTTTCCAAGAAGCTCGGCTGCCCGGTCATGATGATCTCGGCTCTTAAGAACAAGGGTATCAAGGAGCTGTTCGAGCAGGTTAAGAAGTCCGCCGCTTCCAAGGGCCAGGTGCCGGAGCACAAGTTCGACTCCTCCATCGAGGACGTTCTGGACCACATCGAGAACAACCTTCCGGCGAGCGTTCCCGCCAACAAGCGCCGCTACTACGCTGTCAAGCTGTTTGAGCGCGACGCGGACGCCTGCAAGCTCATCAACCTCACCAAGGAGAAGGCCGCTCGCGTGGAGCAGCTGGTCGCTCAGTGCGAGCAGGACTGCGATGACGATGCTGAGTCCATCATCACCGGTGAGCGTTACGGCGTGATTGCCCATATCATTGACGAGTGCCTCACCAAGGCTCCGGCCAAGATGAGCACCTCCGAGAAGATCGACCGCGTGGTTACCAACCGTATCCTGGGCCTGCCGATCTTTGTGGTCATCATGTTCTGCGTGTATTACATCGCCGTTTCCACCCTGGGCGGCACGGTGACCGACTTCACCAACGACCAGCTCTTCGGTACTGACGGTTGGTACGTACTCGGCCAGGGTCGCGACGCCTACGACGCGGCCGTCGAGGCTGCGGGCGACAATGCCGACTCGGTCGACCCGGCGCAGTACGGCCCCTATGTTCCCGGTATTACCACCATGGTGCACGACGCCCTCGTGGCGGGCGGCACCGAGGACGGTGGCCTGGTCGATTCGCTGGTCTGCGACGGTATCGTTGGCGGCCTGGGCGCCATCTTCGGCTTTGTGCCGCAGATGTTCCTGCTGTTCGTCATGCTGTCCTTCCTGGAGGACTGCGGCTATATGGCCCGCGTCGCCTTCATTATGGACCGCGTGTTCCGCCGCTTTGGCCTGTCCGGTAAGTCCTTTATCCCCATGCTCGTGTCCTCGGGCTGCGGCGTCCCCGGCGTCATGGCCACCAAGACCATCGAGAATGAGAAGGACCGCCGCATGACGGTCATGACCACCACGTTCATCCCTTGCGGCGCCAAGCTGCCGATCATCGCCCTGCTCATGGGTTCCATCATCGGCGATTCTTCCACCACCGCCGCGTGGATCAGCCCGCTCTTCTACTTCCTGGGCGTCTTTGCCGTCATCGCCTCGGGCCTCATGCTCAAGAAGACCAAGCTCTTCGCCGGTCGCCCGACGCCGTTCGTTATGGAGCTTCCCGCCTACCACTTCCCGGCGATCCGCTCTTGGGCGCTGCACGTGTGGGAGCGCTGCTGGGCCTTTATCAAGAAGGCCGGCACGGTCATCTTCGCGTCCACTGTCGTGGTTTGGTTCCTGTCCAACTTTGGTAGCTACAACGGTTCCTTTGGCTTCCTGCCTGCGATGGACGGCATCCCCGAGGAGTTCATGGACTACTCCGTGCTCGCCATGCTGGGCAACCTGGTCGCTTGGATCTTCGCCCCGCTCGGCTTTAGCACCTGGCAGGCAACCGCACTGACCGTCTCTGGCCTCGTCGCCAAGGAGAACGTCGTCGCCACCGCCGGCTCGCTGCTGTCCGTCGCCGACGCGGGCGAGACCGACCCGAGCCTGTGGACCGCGTTTGCCGGCATGTTCCCCACCATGGGCGCTTGCGTTGCCTTCGGCGCCTTCAACCTGCTGTGCGCTCCGTGCTTTGCCGCCATTGGCACCATCCGCAACCAGATGGACTCTGGCAAGTGGACCGCGATTGCCATCGGCTACGAGTGCGCCTTCGCTTGGGTGATCGGCCTGTTCATCAACCAGTTCTACAACCTGCTTGTCCTTGGGCAGTTTGGTATCTGGACGGTTGTGGCCATTGTGCTGCTGGTTGCGATGCTCTTCCAGATTTTCCGTCCCATGCCCAAGCATGCATGGACCGATGAGGACGAGACCAACACTGCTTCCGCCGCAGTTTCCGCTTAAGTCCGAATAAGGATTAACCCCTTTCCACGAGCCCGGGTGTCCCAGCGACACTCGGGCTTTTTGGTGGGAGAGATGTGGCGTTTCCGCAGATAAAACCGACCAAAACAAACCTGTCCCTTTTTGGTAGGTGGAGAATGGGGTAAAGTAAGTGGTGGTTAACTAGAGGAGGCTTGCTATGGCACCTATCGATATTGTTGTACTGGCTGTTATCGGTATTGCGTTTGTCGCGGTATGCGTGCGCATCTACCGCAAGGGCACCTGCGCCGATTGCGCTCAGGGTGGCGTTTGCACGGGGCATTGCTCCAACAAAAAGACTTGCGCTGCGCTTAAGGGTGTGGACAAAATCGCCGAAGACTTGAGCCGCGGTATTCATTAGCCGACCGGCGTTTGGGCATGTTTGACTACGGATACGGCAGTTGCTGATACGATAGGTACGCCAACAACTGCCGCCGAGCGGCTCAAACGAAAGGAACCCTGTATGGAGTCTTCCGCCTATCCGATGCTCTTTAGCCCGATCAAGGTCGGTACGACCGAGGTCAAGAACCGCGTCTTTATGCCGCCGGTGTCCACCAACCTGGCCGATCATGGCTATGTTACCGACGACTTGGTCGATCATTACCGTGCCCGCGCCAAGGGCGGCGTGGGCCTCATCATCACCGAGGTCGTGACGGTCGAGCCTACCTATACCTATCTGCCGGGTGACATGTGCTGCTACGACGACACGTTTATCCCTGGCTGGGAAAAACTCGCCGCGGCCGTCCACGAGTATGGCTGCAAGATCATGCCGCAGCTCTTCCACCCCGCCTATATGGCCTTTAACATTCCGGGTACGCCGCGCCTGATCGCTCCGTCCTTTGTGGGCCCGTCTTACGCCCGCGAGGCACCGCGTCCCATCACGGTCGATGAGATCCACGAGCTCACGCATCAGTTTGGCGACGCTGCCGTTCGTATGCAGAAGGCTGGCGTCGATGGCGTCGAGGTCCATGCGGCGCACGCCCACGGTATGCTCGGCGGCTTTTTGACCCCGCTCTATAACAAGCGCACCGATGAGTACGGCGGCTCGCTCGATGCCCGCATGCGCTTCTTGCTCGAGGTCATCGCCGAGATTCGCGAGCGCTGCGGCAAGGACTTTATCATCGACGTCCGTATCTCGGGCGACGAGTACACCGATGGCGGCCTGACCCTCAACGACATGATCTATGTCTCGCGTCGCCTGGAGAAGGCCGGCGTCGACATGATTCATGTGTCGGGTGGCACCACCATCAAGCGCGGCTCTGCGATTCCCGCCGCCGGTACCCAGCAGGCCTCGCACGCCGCTTGCTCGCGTGAGATTAAGAAGCACGTGAACATTCCCGTTGCCACGGTCGGCCGCATCAACGAGGCCTGGATCGCCGAGGAGCTGATCGAGGACGGCGCTGCCGACATCTGCATGATGGGCCGCGCCAATCTGTGCGATGCCGAGTTCTGCAACAAGGCCGCTGCCGGCAACGCTGACGACATCCGCCCCTGCATTGGCTGCCTGCGCTGCCTGAACGGCATTATGTTCGGCAAGCGCATCTCCTGCACCGTTAACCCGGACGTGGAGCGCGACGAGGCTGGCTACGAGCCTGCCGCCGAGGCCAAGAACGTGCTCGTTGTGGGCGCTGGTCCTGCGGGCATGGAGGCAGCCTACATTGCCGCCAAGCGCGGCCACAACGTGGTGCTCGTGGATAAGCAGGACGAACCGGGCGGCGAGATGCGCATCGCGGCCGTTCCGCCGGCAAAGCAGGAACTCACCCGCGTGATCAAGTACCAGTATCGCCGTCTTGCTGAGGCGGGCGTGAAGTGCGTCTTTGGTACCGAGCTTTCGGCCGAGGACATTCAGCGTGACTACGCGGGCTACGAGGTCGTCCTGGCTTATGGCGCCGAGCCCATCGCTCCGGCCTTCATGCAGGGCTTTAAGCAGGTTATGACGGCTGACGACCTGCTGGGCGGCAAGGCTTTCCCGGGCAAGAAGATCGTCATCGTGGGCGGCGGCACCGTCGGCTGCGAGACGGCCGATTACCTGGCCCCGCTGGTCAACGACCTGTCGCCGGCCAATCGCGATGTCACTGTTATCGAGATGACCAAGACGCTTGCCGCCAACGAGGGCGGTGCCGGCCGCGCGGTGCTCATCACGCGCATGCTCTCCAAGGGCGTCCACGTGCTGACCGAGGCCAAGGTGACCGAGATCACCGAGGACATTATCAGCTACGAGAAGGACGGTGAGGTCCACACCATCACCGGTGCCGATACGCTGGTGCTTGCCATGGGCTATCGTCCCAATACCAAGCTGGCCGACGACCTGGCTGCAGCCGGTGTTGCCACCCACGTGCTGGGCGATGCCAACAAGTGTGGCAACATTCGCGACGCTATTGGCGACGGCTACAAGATCGCCTGCGAGCTCTAGTCAATTCCTTGGGCATTGGGGACAGATAACTTTGCACCGATATGGTGCATGGGCATCTGTCCCCTGCACGTAGGTGAGGGGCCTGGAGTTCTGAGAGCTCTCGTTGACCAGAGCGATTTTCATCGCGAAATCCTCTTCTGTTTCACCGCAACTGAGGGAATGGGGGATGAGATAGTATTACGTGGTGGTATTCGATTAACCGAGGGTTTATCCGAGGGCTTTATGGAACAGCACCAGCATTATCAGAGCCTGCAAGACCAGGCGTACAACGCATTGCGCTCCAAGATCATCTATGCCGAGCTTAGGCCCGGCACACGCCTTTCGGCGATTGGTCTGGAAAAGGAGACGGGGATCGGGCGTACGCCCATTCGCGAGTCCTTTGTGCGCCTGCGTGAGCAGGAGCTGGTGGAAACGCGTCCCAAAAGCGGCACCTACGTCTCTAAGATCAGCATGGAACGCGCCGAAAACGCCTGCTTTTTGCGCGAGAAGCTCGAGAGAAGCGTGCTCATTAAATGTTGTTCGGCTGCTACGCCCGAGCAAAAGCAGCGGCTTGAGCAGATTCTTGCCGAGTCCGAGTCGCTCGACCATAGCGAAACGCGTCGCTTTTTCGACTTGGATAACCTGTTTCATGAGACGTGTTTTGTGATTGCCGGCCGCCATATGTTGTGGGATTGGATGAAGAGCGTCAATACGCATTTTGAGCGATACAACTGGCTGCGTATGGTGTCGCAGGACCTGGATTGGGAGCCGGTTCGTCGGCAGCATCGCCGGATTCTTGAGGCCATTAAGAGGGGCGATACCGATGCGGCGAGTTATCTGGCAGAGACGCACTTGCACCTGATGCCCGAGGAGCAGGGCCCGGTTATCGCCTTGCATCCCGACTATTTTGAGCTGTCCAAAGACTCATCTATCTAGCCCATCACCGCATCTGCTCGAGACGCAAAAACGATGCTACTCACCTACAGCGTTTTGCAACCGAGATTTTTAAAAAATGCCTAAAATGGCTCAGACTGCCGACATTGGGAAACGGGGTGCGCTATGGCGCAGATGAGAATCAAGGACATTGCCGCCGAGGCGGGTGTGAGCCCGGCCACGGTCTCGCGCTATCTCAACAACCGCCCCGGGCAAATGACCGAGGAAACCCGTGCTCGCATCGCGGCGGTTATCGAGCGCACCGGCTATCGCCCACGTGCTGCCGCGCGCAATCTGCGCAGCTCACGCACCAACCTCATCGGCGTGATTCTGGCCGACATCGCCAACCCGTTCTCGAGCGCCATGCTCGAAGGACTTTCCGCCAGCGCCGCCGCGCGCGGCTGCTCACTTATGACTGCCATTAGCGGCAACGATTCCGCCAAAGAGGCCGAGTCGCTCACCAGACTTATCGATGCCGGCGTGGACGGCCTGGTCGTCAACACCTGCGGAGGCAATGACGAGGCGATTGCCGCGGCAGCGGGACGTCTGCCCGTTGTGCTGCTCGACCGCGATGTTGCCGACGGTGGTGTCGATCTGGTGACATCTAACAACCGTGAGCTGGTCGCCGGCCTGGTAGACGCCTTGGCCGCCGCTGGCGGTGAGCGCCTGTGCCTGCTCACCGAGGCAAGCGACGACAGCCCCGTGCGTCGAGAGCGCGCCGAGGCCTTTGCCGACGAGCTTTCGCGCCGCGGTCTTGCGGGCGAGGTCGTCACCCTGGCGGACGGTGGCGCCACGGGCGTTGGCCGCTTGGACGAGACCATCCGCGGCTATGCAGGTAAAAAGCTCGGCCTCATTGCCGTCAACGGCCTGGTCTTCCTGCGTCTGACCGAGGCGCTAGCACAGCTGGGACCCTCATTGCCGGCTGGCCTCAAGATCGCGACGTTTGACGACTACCCCTGGAACCACGTGCTCCTTGGCGGCGTCACCACGGCCGCGCAAGACACCCTCACCATTGCCGAGCGCGTGGTCGAGCGCCTGTCCGAGCGCATCGACGTTGTTACCACCACCGTGGGCGAGGCCGCAAAGCTCGCCCCCAAACGCATCGAGGTTCCCGGTCACATCGAACACCGCGCCTCGACCTCACGCTAGCCGCTCGTTCGTAACTGCCTGTTCGCGCACGTTTTTTGAGCGCTTGATACGCTTTAACCCTGCGGAAACATTTTTCTGCGATAGTATCTGCGATATAGACCAGTCGAAACCCGCCCGAAAGAAAGGGGAGCGACATGAACCAGCAGAACATTGATTACGTACTCCGCTCCGTAGAGCAGCGCGACATCCGCTTTGTGCGTCTGTGGTTTGTCGACATTCTCGGCCGCCTCAAGAACTTTGCCATTAGCCCCGAGGACCTCGAGGTCGCTTTTGAGGAGGGTATTGGCTTTGACGGCTCCGCCATCGAGGGCTTTGCTACGCCCGAGGAAGCCGACATGCTGGCGTTTCCCGATGCTTCGACCTTCCAGATTCTGCCGTGGCGCCCGAGCCACAACGGCGTCGCCCGTGTGTTCTGCGACGTGTGCACTCCCGATCGCAAGCCGTTTGCCGGCGACCCGCGCGATGCCCTGCGCCGCATGTTCCGCAAGGCCGAGAAGGCTGGCTATCTGCTTAACGTGGGCGCCGAGCTGGAGTATTACTACTTCCCCGACGAGCACACCCCCGAGCCGCTCGACAACGTGGGCTACTTCGATCTTTCGGTGAGCGATGCCGCTCGCGACCTACGTCGCAACACGGTCCTCACGCTCGAGAAGATGTCCGTGCCCGTGGAGTACACCTTCCACGCCGCCGGCCGCTCGCAGCACGGCATGAGCCTGCGCCACGCCGAGGCCCTGAGCATGTCCGACGCCATCACCACGGCAAAGCTCATCATTAAGCAGCAGGCCTACGAGAGCGGTTGCCACGCCTCCTTTATGCCCAAGCCGCTGGCGGGCGAGGATGGCAGCGCCATGTTCCTGTGCCAGTCGCTGTTCGACCACGACGGCAACAACGTCTTTTGGGGCGAGGACGACGAGAAGTACCACCTCTCCGATATCGCCAAGCACTATATGGCCGGCATCTTGGCGCACGCACGCGAGATCAGCGCCATCACCAACCCCACGGTCAACTCGTACAAGCGCATCACCACGGGCGGCGACTCCGTGCCGCAGTACGCCACGTGGGGCCTGCGCAACCGCGCGAGCATGGTCCGCATCCCGGTCTACAAGCCCGGTAAGCAGCTGTCCACGCGCATCGAGCTTCGCAGCCCCGACCCCATGGCCAACCCGTACCTGGTCAACGCCGTCACGCTGGCGGCTGGTCTGGACGGCATCGAGCGCAAACTGGAGCTCCCGCCCGAGGCAACGGCCGAGACGCTCAAGCTTACCGACCGTCAGATGGTCGAGGCCGGCTACACGCCGCTGCCGCGCTCGCTCAAAGAGGCGCTCGACGTGTTTGAGGACTCGCAGTTTATGAAGGATGCCCTCGGCGAGCACATCCACAGCTTCTTCCTCAAAAAGAAGCGCGACGAGTGGCATAAGTTTGAGTCTACGATCACCGAGTGGGAGATCAAGCACTACCTGGCGAACTCCTAATCGCGCTGGCTTGTTCCAGTACGATTGAGCTCATTTCCTTGGAGGCCGATATGTCCGAAAAGAGTGCCCTGTTCATGGCGCGCACGACGCGCTTCCACGAGTTTGCCCGCAGCCTGACGACCACCCTGGGTGTCGAGGTGAGCCTTGCCACACCCGATTCGCCGACTGCGGCGCACGACTTTGACCTGCTGATCCTCGATTCCGACGGCATCCGCAGCGACCGCATCGATCAGATTGCCAAGTGGCTTGACGATCGCGGCGGCGTCCCCATGCTGGTGATCGTTGATGACGAGGCGCTCGGCACCCTGCGTCTGCCCAATCACGCGCATGCCGACTTTGTATGCCCCACGGCGACGCCCAACGAGCTCAAGGCTCGCGCGCAGCGCCTGATGGGCGAGGAGGAGACCGTCACCGCCGACGATGTGCTCAACATCGATAACCTCGAGATTAACCTGGCTACCTACCAGGTGACGCTCGATGATGAGCCCATCGACCTGACGCTGATGGAGTACTCGCTGCTGAGCTTTTTGGCGACGCACCCCAATCGCGCCTACAGCCGCGAGGTGCTGCTGCACCGCGTGTGGGGCTTTGAGTACTGCGGCGGCACGCGCACCGTCGACGTGCACATCCGACGCATCCGCTCCAAGGTGGGCCCGCAGATCGCGGCACACATCACCACCGTCCGTGGCGTGGGTTATCTGTTTAAGGACTAGATTTCCACCACAAAGGGGACAGGCACCTTTGTGGTGGTTTTGCCGTAGGCCGGGTCCTTTTGGGCCTGCAGCAGAACTTAAGCCTTCCTAAAAGATTGCGTTCTCATACACGTACGCCCGCATATTGGGGTACAACTCAACGTGAACAATGATGGCCCGCCACATGTTTGGCGGGCCTTTGGTTATTTGACGAAAGGATCGCAGCTATGAGCGAGTACGATTCCCAGCGTCCCCAGGATGCGGGCAACGCCGGCGAGACTCAGCAGCAACCGCGCGTACAGGTTGAGTCGACGCCTGCCGACAACAACATTCCCTACGTGCAGGCCTACGACACGCAGACCGGCAAGCCGCTGGGCGGCCAGCAGGTTGTAAACAAGCACACAGTGGTCAAGACCAAGACCAAAAAGCTGCCGATCTTTATTACGGCGCTCGCCGGTTGTGCCTGCGGCGCCCTGCTGGTCATCGCGCTCATTATGAGCGGTACGCTCAATATCGGTGGCGGCAAGAATGCCGTGACGGCGGGTGCTTCGGGTTCGTCGACGCAAAAGATTACGATCGACTCCGAGGACACCACGCTGGCCGAGGCCGTCTCTGCCAAGGCCCTGCCCTCCGTCGTCTCCATCACCGCCACTTCGAGTGGCAGCCAGAATGGCTCGCTTTCGCAGTCTGCCGACGAGTCGGACGGCTCGGGCAGCGTCGGCTCGGGCGTGGTGCTCGATACCGAGGGCCACATCCTCACCAACAACCACGTGGTCGATGGCTATGACCAGTACGTGGTGACCATGGACGACGGAACCACGTACGAGGCCGAGTTCGTGGGCAACGATGCTTCGAGCGACCTCGCCGTCATTAAACTCAAGGATGCCGATGCCTCCAAGCTTACTCCGATCGAGATCGGCGACTCCTCCAAGCTCAACGTGGGCGAGTGGGTCATGGCCATCGGTTCGCCGTTTGGCAACGAGCAGTCTGTCTCCACGGGTATCGTGTCGGCGCTCTATCGTTCCACGGCCATGAGCTCTACCAGCGGTAACACCATCTATGCCAACATGATTCAGACCGATGCCGCCATCAACCCGGGCAACTCCGGCGGCGCGCTCGTCAACGACAATGGCGAGCTTGTGGGTATCAACTCGCTCATCGAGAGCTATTCGGGCTCCAGCTCGGGCGTGGGCTTTGCCATTCCGGTTAACTACGCTAAGAACATTGCCGACCAGATCATCGACGGCAAGACGCCGGTGCATCCGTACATGGGCGCTACGCTTTCGAGCGTCAACGCGCTCAACGCCCGCACCAACAAGCTGAGCACCGATAGCGGCGCGTATGTGGCAAGTGTCGTCGAGGATGGTCCCGCCGCCAAGGCCGGCATTCAGGAGGGTGACGTCATCACCAAGCTGGGTGATGACGAGATTACGAGCGCCGATGGCCTGATCATCGCGCTGCGCAGCCACGAGGTGGGTGAGAAGGTCGAGATCACACTCGTGCGCGGTAAGGAAGAGAAGAAGGTCACCGTCGAGCTGGGCTCCGATGAGAAGCTGCAGAACCAGCAGCAGGACGACAGCGCGACCGACACTGGCAACGGCGGTATTACCGACGAGCAGCTGCGCCAGTATCTGGAGGAACTGCTGGGCCAGCAGGGCCAGGGTCAGGGCTACGGCCAGGGTTACTAGCGAGCCGTTTCGCACATACCGATGCCAGAGGGGCTGTTCCGCCAACGCGGGACAGCCCCTCTTTTCTCATTGATCCGTTGGGGACGGAGGAAAACGGATCATTTGGAGCTGGCGAAGGACTTGCCTCGGAAGGGGCTGCCGATTCGGTGCGGTTCGAAAGGGTTATTCGGCCCCATGGTGACCGGTGGTACTCTAGTATCCGTTTGAAATCGAGCGAAGGAGTGCCGCTATGGAGCAATCGAGCCTGTTTGGTGACGGCGTGGACATCGATACCGAAACGCCCGCGAGCGCGGATGCCGCCGCACCGACCGACGCCCATGCCCATGCGGCAGCGCGCGCGGCCGAGCTGCGCCACGAGCTCGATTACCACGCCTATCGCTACTACATGCTCGATGCGCCCGAGATTACGGACGCCGCCTTCGACAAAATGCTCGTTGAGCTGCAGGAAATCGAGGCGACCTACCCCGATTTGGTAACGCCCGACAGCTACACCCAACGTGTGGGCGGCTACGTGAGCGAGCAGTTTACGCCGGTCACGCATATGGCGCGCATGTATTCCATGGACGATGCCATGGATCTGGACGAACTTGACGCGTGGCTCCAACGAACCGAGGATGCACTCGGTGCCGGTAGCGTCACCTATACCTGCGAGCTTAAGATCGACGGTCTGGGCGTGGCGCTTACCTACCAAAACGGCACCTTCGTGCGCGCGGCCACGCGCGGCGATGGCACCACGGGCGAGGACGTATCGCTCAACGTCCGTACCATCAAGGATGTGCCCATGCATCTGTCCGAAGCGGCGCTCACCCACATGGGCGCCGACCGCGAGCGTACCATCGAAGTGCGCGGCGAGGTGTACATGCCCAAGGGCAGCTTTGTTCGTCTGAATGAAGAGGCCGATGCCGAGGGCCGCGACCCCTTTGCCAACCCGCGCAACGCCGCCGCCGGCAGCCTGCGCCAAAAGGATCCTAAGGTCACGGCGCGCCGCGACCTGGCCACCTTTATCTACGCCATTGCCGATACCGATCCGCTGCACGTCCACAGCCAGCGCGAGTTCCTCGATTGGCTGCGTAGCGCCGGCTTTAGCGTCAACCCCAACGTGGCACGCTGCGCCACGCCGGCCGAGGTCCACGAGTTCTGTGCCCAGGCGCTCGAGCACCGCGGCGACCTGGATTACGACATCGATGGCGTGGTCGTAAAGGTCGACAGCTTTCAGCAGCAGCTCGACCTGGGCTTTACCGCCCGCGCACCGCGCTGGGCCATTGCCTTTAAGTTCCCGCCCGAGGAAAAGCAGACCGTCCTGCGCGAAATTCGCATCCAGGTGGGCCGCACCGGTGTGCTCACGCCGGTCGCCGAATTCGACCCGGTGACGGTCGCCGGCTCCACCATCGCGCGCGCCACGCTGCATAACATCGACGAGATCCGCCGCAAAAACGTGCGCGAGGGCGACACTATCATCGTGCACAAGGCGGGCGACGTAATCCCCGAGGTCGTGGGCCCGGTGCTCGACAAGCGCCCGGTCGATTCGGTCGACTGGCACATGCCCGAGGTCTGCCCCGTGTGCGGCAGCCCCGTGGTCCACGAGGACGGCGAGGTTGCCTACCGTTGCGTCTCCATCGACTGCCCCGCGCAGCTCAAGGAGCGCCTGCTTCACTGGGTGAGCCGCGGCTGCATGGACGTCGACGGCCTAGGCGACGAGATTGTCGACAAGATGATCGCCGCCGGCCTGATCCACGATGTCGCGGACTTCTACCAGCTCACGGTCGATGACATCGCAGGCCTGGACACGGGCCGCACCTATGCCAGCTCCAACAGCAAAAAGGGCGTCAAGAAGGGCGACCCCATTCCGGTGGGCCTCAAGACGGCCGAGAAAATCATCGCCGAGCTCAACAAGTCCAAGAGCCAGCCGCTCGGTCGCGTGCTGTTTGCCCTGGGCATCCGCCACGTGGGCAAGAGCGTGGGCGAGGTCATCGCCGAGCGATTCCTGTCGATCGACAAGCTCATCTTGGCGAGTGAAGAAGACATCGCCGAGTGCGAGGGCATCGGTCCCAAGATTGCGGCGAGCGTCAAGCAGTTCCTGGCCGTGCCCGAAAACCTTGCCGTGCTGGAGCGCCTGCGTCAGGCGGGCCTGTCGCTCGAGGTCGATTTGGGCGCCGCGCACGCGCAAGCCGCAGCCGACGCTGGCGTGGCGGGCGAGCTCGCCGACGCACAGCCGCTCGCGGGTCTGACCTTCGTGCTCACCGGCACGCTCGTCAACCGCACGCGCGACGAGGCGGGCGCGGCGCTCAAAGTGCTCGGCGCCAAGGTTTCGGGCAGTGTGTCAAAGAAGACGAGCTATCTCGTCGCCGGCCCCAAAGCGGGCTCCAAGCTCACCAAGGCTGAACAGCTGGGCGTGCCCGTGCTGGATGAGGATGCACTCGAGCAGATCTTGGCTACTGGTCAGGTGCCCCAGGCTTAGTGCATCAATAGTCAAATTGAAGAACCGCCCGGAAAGCATGATGCCTTCCGGGCGGATCTTATTTGGACGGGGCAACCGGCACCGTGATCTGCGTCACGTAGGTCGCGGGGTCGTCGCTAATGATGTCGTCGACGAGGGCGATTTCGCGCGAAGGCCCGGCGGGCGCCAGGTTGTGCTCGCGCATATAGCTGAGCAGCTGCTCGTAGCGTGGGGCTGCTTGCCCATGCGTGCCGCGAAAGCTTATGGTCAGGCAGTACGCGGCGGGTCGCATCTCGACGTCGCCTACGTAATCATCGGTGTCATCGAGCAGCATAAAGACCTCGTCGTAGCCATCAAAGTCGCCGGCGGCGAGGCGCACGGCGCTAATCCCGACGCCTAAGTTGCCCAGAAAGACAAAGGTCTCGTGCTGGCCCTTCTGCAGCTGACGAATCTGCCACTCCAGCGCATAGGCGTCGGTAGGGTTGACGCGTTCACGCAGCACAGCGCAGCGAAGCTCGGGTGCATCGATTGTGCAAATGGTATCGAACTCGGTGTTCAAGGCATTGTGCAGCAGAGCAAGCCGGTTATCGATTTTGCGCGACACACGCTCCAACTCGCGGCGCTTGCGCTCGATGAGCTCCTGTTGCTGCGCCAGCTGCCGCTGCATAAGGTTCACGTCGCGCGTGGTCACAAACTCACGGATTTGCGCGAGCGGCAAGTCGAGAACGCGCAGGTGGCTGATGGTGTTGAGAGTGGAGAGCTGCCGCGATCCGTAGTAGCGGTACCCACTCGCCGGATCGATGTGTGCCGGGTCCAGCAAGCCCATCTGCTCGTAATGGCGCAGCGTGCCCACACTCAGGTTAAACAGGCGCGCCACCTCGCCAATGCGGAGCAGACCCTCAGTATGTTCAGTTGGCGAGTCGGTCATGGGACCGCTCCTTTCGGTAAAAAGCAGGGGAGAGGTGCCAGGCCTGTGTCGCCCCGCTACGCTGCCAGCTTGTCAAAAGCCCCGCGCCGGTTGAGCACGGTAAACGCGATAACACAAATGACCGCCGATAGAATTGACCCGCACGGCGAAGCGATGCCCATGGGAAACAATGTATCGGAATAGGCGTTCGACAGCAGCCACGCGCCGGGTACGCGAATGAGCGCCACGGCCAGCACGTTGTGCGCAAAGCCGATGTAGCTCTTGCCATACGCAGCGAAAAAGCCGCTAAAGCAGATGTGGATGCCGGCAAAGATTGCGTCGAAAATGTAGCTGTGCATATAGCCGGTACCGGCCGCGACCACCGCAGGGTCCTTGGCAAAAAAGCCGATAAACGCCGGCGCCACCAGCCACATCAGCACCGTGATCAGGCAGCCGTACACTACCGAGATGGTCATGGCGTCTTTGAGCACCTCACGCGCGCGGTCGCCCTTGCCCGCGCCGGCATTTTGCGCCGTGAGTGCGCTGACGGTGGCGCCCATGGAACTCGGCACAATGAACAAGAAGCTGATCATCTTTTCGACCAGGCCCACGGCGGCGGCGTCGACGAGCCCACGGTGGTTGGCGATGACGGTGATAAACATAAACGCCACCTGGATGCAGCCGTCCTGCACGGCCACAGGCACGCCGATCTTAAGAATGCTGCCGAGCACCTCGGGCTGGGGACGCAGGTCGCTGCGCTTAACGTGGATGTTCGTGCGGCGGCTCTTGAGCCACACGAGCGCGAGGGCAACGCTGGCCGTCTGCGCGGTCACCGTGCCGAGCGCCGCGCCCACAGGGCCGAGCCCCATGTGTCCGATAAACAGAAAGTCGAGCGCGATGTTGATGATGCATGCCACACCAATCACGTACATGGGCGAGCGCGAATCACCCAGCCCGCGAAAGATGGCCGAAAGAATGTTGTACGCGGCGATAAAGGGAATGCCGACAAAGCAGATACGCAGGTAGGCGGCGGTGCCTTCGACCGCCTCGGCAGGCGTGCCAATGAGTGCCACGATTTGCGGGCACAGTGCGAGCAGGACAGCGGCCAGCACCACCGAGACACCCATAAACAGCGTGATGGTATTGCCGATGGCGGTCTCGGCGCGGTCGAAGCGGCGCGAGCCCACGGCGTGGCCGACGATGACCGTCGTTCCCATGGCCAGGCCCACGAGCGTCACGGTAATGATATAGAGCGTCTGCGCGCCATTGCCCACGGCGGTGATGCCGGCGGCGCCGCTGAACTGCCCCATCATATACAGGTCGGCCATGCCGTAGAGCATCTGCAAAAAGTACGAGAGCATATAAGGCAGGGCAAAGACCGCGATGGTCTTGAGGACATTGCCACGTGTGAGGTCGTGTTCCATGAGCGGGGCTTTCTGGCTGGGTTCGTTTAGCTACCAGTGTAGTGAAAACCCTACAACGATTGTAGAGTCAAGGTTTGTGATGACGCCGGAGCGAAAAAGTCTCGCGCACCATTATTCCGAGTGAATATGGACACACATCACGAGAACTCGCCGCCGGCGCTAACCTTGCAGAAAACGATTTCGGAATACTTGACACCATTATTCGGCGCGCAATAATACGTGCGTTTGCGAACAACGTTTGATGGGGGTTGAACCTGCGTGCGCAATCTCAAAATACTGTTTTCCTATCTAGGGGCATACCGTCGCGATGCCATCCTCGGCGTGTTCTTTGTGTCGGTCGAGACGGTGCTCGAGCTGTTTATCCCGGTCATCATGGCCAACATCATCGATGTGGGCGTGCCTGCGGGTGATATCAACTACATGCTGCTACAGGGTGCGTACATGTTGGTGTGCGCTGCGCTTTCGCTGGTACTGGGCTTGGGTTATGCCCGCACGTCCGCCCGCGTTGCCTCGGGCCTAGGCGCTAACCTGCGCGAGGCCGAGTACAAAAAGATTCAAACGCTCGCCTTTGGCAACCTGGACAACTACGACGCCAGCTCGCTCGTCACCCGCATGACCACGGACATCACCGTTATCCAAAATGCTGTGGGCAACGGCTTTCGCCCTATGGTGCGCGGCCCGGTGACGCTTATCGTCGGCCTTATCTACGCGCTGATGCTGTCGCGCCCGCTCGCCACCGTCTTTGCGATCATCTTGCCCGTGCTGGCAATCGTGCTGGGCGTCATCACCTATCGCGTGAGCCCGCTCTACCGCCAACTCCAGACCTCGATGGACCACCTCAACGGCGTGGTACAGGAAGACCTCACCGCCGTGCGTGCCGTCAAGGCCTACGTTCGTACCGAGCACGAGGAGGCCAAGTTCGACACCGTCAATACCGAGCTCGCGCGCACTGCGACAAAGACCTTTGGCAGCGCGGTGCTCAACCTGCCGGTGTTTCAGCTGTCGATGTACGTGGCTGCGCTCTCCATCCTGTGGATTGGCGGCCGCATGATTCTCGCCGGCAAGCTGGGCGTGGGCTCGCTCACGGGCTTTATGAGCTACGTGCTGCTGATCATGAATTCGCTCATGATGATTTCCAACGTGTTTTTGCTGCTCACGCGCGCTCTTACGAGTGTGGGCCGTATCGCCGAGGTGCTCGATGAGGAGCCCTTTATCGCCAACCCCGCGGGAGACCTCGCGATTGCGGCGCCAGCGGACGGCAGTATCGAGTTTCGCGACGTTTCCTTTAAATACCGCACGGATGCAGCCGAGGATGTGCTCGAGCATATCGACCTTCGCATCGAGAGCGGCTCGACGGTGGGCATCCTCGGCGGCACGGGCTCGGGCAAGAGCTCACTTGTGCAGCTGATTGCGCGCCTGTACGACGCTACCGAGGGCGCCGTGCTTGTGGGCGGACGTGACGTGCGTGACTACGACCTCGCGACCCTACGCGACGCCGTGGGCATTGTGCTGCAAAAGAACGTGCTGTTTACGGGCACCGTGCGCGAGAATCTGCAGTGGGGCAATCCGCAGGCGTCGGACGATGAGCTCCTCGCGGCTTGCCGCGCGGCGTGCGTGGACGAGTTCCTTGATCGCATCGGCGGGCTGGACGGCGAGTTGGGCCAAGGCGGCGCCGGTGTCTCGGGTGGCCAGAAGCAACGCCTGTGCATCGCGCGCACGCTGCTCAAGCATCCGCGCGTGCTCATTTTTGATGACTCCACCAGCGCGGTCGATATGGCGACCGACGCAAAGATTCGCGAGCACATCGCTCGGATTCCCGATGCGACCGTGCTCATCATCGCCCAGCGCATCGCGAGTGTCATGGATGCCGATCGCATTGTGGTATTGGACGACGGTCGTGTCCACGGCGTGGGCACGCACGAGGAACTGCTAGCGGGCGACAACATATACCAGGAGATTTATGCCTCGCAGATGGAGTTTGCGAGGAACGCGGACGCCGGCGACGGCAGCGACGATGGTTGCGCGAATGATCCGTTTTCCTCCGTCGTATGCGGATCACCCTTGGAAGGGGGTGAGCGCCATGCCTAAGACCGCAGCCCAAGCACGCCCGGCCGACCTCAAGCGCACTGTGCGTCGCTTGCTCTCCTACATGGGGCACGCCAAGTTCTCGTTGCTCGCGGTGGGCGTGCTCGCCTCCGTCGCCGCCATCGCGAGCCTCGCCGGCACCTACATGGTGCGTCCCATCGTTAACGGTTTGGCCACGGGCGGGGAGGAACTGCTTGCCAGGCAGGTCATCCTGACGGCGATCATCTACGCTGCGGGCGTGCTTTCGGCCCTGGGCTACTCACAGATCATGGTGCGTGCGGCCCAACGCGTGGTGTCCGATATTCGCCGCGACCTGTTCGCGCACATCCAGACGCTGCCGCTCAGTTATTTTGACAGCACGCGCTCGGGCGACATCATGAGTTTTTTCACCAACGACGTCGACACCGTCTCCGAGGCGCTCAACAACAGCTTTGCTAACGTGATTCAGGCCGCCATTCAGGTTGTGGGCACCACGGCCATGCTCATCATCCTTAACTGGCAGCTCACGATTATCACACTCGTGTGCGATGCGGCCATTGTGCTGTATGCGCGCTACTCGGGCGCGCGCTCTAAGCGTTTCTTTGCTGCCCAGCAGGCATCGCTTGGCGACCTGGACGGATATATCGAAGAGATGGTCTCGGGTCAAAAGGTCATCAAGGTCTTTAACCGTGAGGCGGCGAATGTCGCCGGCTTTGCCTGCCGCAACGACGAGCTTCGCCGCACCGGCACCGCCGCCGTGAGCTATGCCAACTCCATGGTGCCCATGACTGTCGTGATTGGCTACGTCAACTATGCCATCGTCGCCGTGGCGGGCGGCATGCTCTGCATCAAGGGGCTCGCCGACGTAGGTGCGCTCGCGAGCTACCTGGTCTTTGTGCGCCAGGCCGCCATGCCCATCAACCAGTTTACGCAGCTCGGCAACTTCTTGCTCAACGCGTTGGCCGGTGCCGAGCGCCTGTTTGCGGCTATGGACCTTGAGCCCGAGGTGGACGAGGGCTGCGTGGAGCTGGTGCAGACGGGCGATGCCGCATGGGCGTGGAAAATTCCCGAGGGCCAGGGCGTGGGCGTCTACGGGCACCTGCATGACGTGGCAGCCGTTGATGAGTCGGGCCGCGCGGTGGCCGCCGACGGCATCGAGCTCACGTGCGGCTTGGTCCCGCTTGCCGGTGACGTGCGCTTCCATGCCGTGGACTTTTCCTACGTGCCGGGCGCCCGCGTGCTCACGGACCTCAACCTGTTTGCCAAGCCGGGGCAAAAGATTGCGTTTGTGGGCTCCACGGGCGCCGGCAAGACGACTATTACCAACCTCATCAACCGCTTCTACGAGGTCGATGACGGCGAGATCACGTACGACGGCATCGACGTCAAGCACATTGCCAAGACCAGCCTGCGCGGGTCGCTCGGCATTGTGCTGCAGGACACGCACCTGTTTAGCGGCACCATTGCGCAGAACATCCGCTTTGGCAAGCTCGACGCGACCGACGAGGAGGTGCGCGCCGCTGCCGAGGCCGCCTGCGCGGATTCGTTTATCCGCCGCCTGCCGCGGGGCTACGACACACCGGTCACGGCCGATGGCGCCAACCTGTCGCAGGGCCAGCGCCAGCTGCTCGCCATCGCGCGCGTGGCCGTCGCCGACCCGCCGGTGCTCATCCTGGACGAAGCCACTTCGAGCATCGACACGCGTACCGAAAAGCTCATCGAACGCGGTATGGACCGCATCATGCGCGGACGCACCACGTTTATGATCGCGCACCGCCTGTCCACTGTCCGCGACGCCGACGCCATCATGGTCCTCGAACACGGCCGCATCATCGAGCGCGGCACGCACGAAGAGCTGCTCGCCCAGCACGGCGAGTACTGGCAGCTGGCGCATGGCTTAAAAGAGCTGGATTAACCCGTTCGAGCACGATGCTTTGACCCTTCCGTGCCCCTCACCTCGTCTCAAACCATCACAACATTCGACGTTTTTTGCCAAAATCGGGAAAAGCATCGAATGTTGTGATGGTTTTTCTGCCACTCGACCGGGTGGAAACGCTTTCTTGCGCACGAAGGTGTGCGGACCCGTGGGCAGGGGAATAAGGTTGGTTATCCGACTCCATTGGAGGGCTCATGGACCTGCCGATCGTCCTGTCCCATAAGACTGCCTGGCTGTACCACAACGTGGCGCGCTCGTCCGAGCCGCTCTCGCGAGCAAGCAGCCTATACGATGAGGACTCGCTTGCTAACGAGGCGGAGGCGACCGCGGGCCTGCCCAAATTGGGACTCGATGCCAAGGGGCTGAGGGCTTCAACAGCAGTCGGGATCGTTACCGACTATCTGGTTTCGCTCGGTATTCCACGAGAAGAGCTCGACCATGTCGACACGCTCGTCAACTTCGATTTTGAGCGCTCGACGCCGGCTGGATTTAGGTGCCACGTGTTTGGGGCGCCGGTGCCTCCAGGCCATCTTATCGAGGTGGCAGAGGGCCTTCTGGTGGTTGATGAGGCCATGTGCTTTGTCCAGGCGGGTTCGTGGATGAGCGAGCCCGAGCAGCTGGAATATGGGTATGAAATCTGCGCCCGATACCATTTGAATCATCTGTCGACAGGCGATTATATCGAGATGGGGCAGAGGTATACCGTTGCCGACTTGATTGCTTATTGCAATGAGAACCGATCTCGTCAGGGGGCTATACGCGCGGCCGCCGTGCTCAAGCGCGTGCACGATGGCGCGCGGTCGCCCATGGAGACGGCCACCGCAATCATGGTCGTAGCAAAGCGTTCCCAGGGCGGGCTGGGATACGCCAAGATCGAGCTCAACCATCGGGTCGATGTTCCCAACGAGTTCAAGTATCTCGCTAAGGCCGGGTATTTCGAGATCGACGTATATGCGCCTGCGAGCGGTACGGGGATTGAATACAACGGCTCGGACCATCTTGATAAACAGCGTAGTGCGTCGGATGCGGAGCGCATGACCGTGCTGAGCGCGCTGGGCTTTAAGATGATCGTCCTCACCGGGACCCAGTTTGCCCACCAGCTGCAATTGCACCGGGCGATGAACGCCATCGCGCTCGCTATGGGCCTTAAGTGCGACCGAAGCGAAGCGTTCCAGAAACGTCAAAACGACCTGCGAGAATTCGTGATTCGGCACTGGGACGGCGGCCTTTAGGGGCGCTTTGGTCCTTCTGCGGGGTGCCGTGGGCAGGCAAACCATCACAACATTCGACGTTTTTTGCCAAAATCGGGAAAAGCATCGAATGTTGTGATGGTTTGCATGCTGAGGATGGGCTTGGAAAGCCGGTCTTGCTCGAAGCGACCTGTCCTGTCGTACGGGTGTCGGCATGATTCTCTCGTGGGGTATTATGTTTTCCGAAGAATAAAACGCCGCGTGAGGGGAGGGCCGCGTGGACGGGCACGTGCAACATGACGGCTTTGGTCGCGATATCAACTACCTGCGCATTGCCGTTACCGATAAGTGCAATTTTCGCTGCATTTACTGCATGCCGGCCGATGGCGTGGCGCCCCGCGTGCACGACGAGCTGCTCAGCGCCGAGGAAATCGCCCGCTTTGTGCGCTTGGTAGCGGGGGAGGGCATTCGCCGCGTGCGCCTGACGGGCGGCGAGCCGCTGGTCAGCCGCCGTATCATCCCGCTCATTCGTGACATCCGCGCGATTCCGCAGATCGAGGACATCTCGCTCACCACCAACGGCGCCCTGCTGCCCAAGCTGGCACCGCAGCTCAAAGATGCCGGGCTTAACCGCGTCAACATTTCGCTCGATACACTCGACCCTACGCTCTTTGGAAAGATCACGCGCCTGGGTCGACTCGAGCAGACCATGGCTGGCATCGATGCGGCGCTGGCTTGGGGCTTTGAGCCCGTTAAGGTCAACTGCGTTGTTGTGCGCCGGCTCAACCAGGATGTGGCGGCCCTCGCACGGCTGACCGTCGACCGCCCCATTCATCTGCGATTTATCGAATATATGCCCATCGGCGACGAGCACACGAGTTCGCATTGTGCTGTGGATCCGCATGCGCCCGCGCTCAATCCCGAGTTGTGGGACGCGAGCGACACCGTGCCGAGCGACGAGCTGCGGGTGCGCATCAATGCCGGGGCCGCCGCGGCGGGTCTGGGCGAGCTCGAGCCGCTCGACATCAACGACGCTCCTGCCGGCGCGGGCCCTGCGCGCTATTGGCACTTTCCGGGCGCGGCGGGAACGGTCGGCTTCATTAGCGCCATGTCCAATCATTTTTGCGCGAACTGCAACCGTCTGCGCCTGACGGCCGATGGCAACGTGCGTCCGTGCCTGTTTAGCGATGCCGAGTATTCGGTGCGCGACGCCCTGCGCCGTGGTGATGATATGCAGGTACTTTCGATTTGGCGCGATGCCGTGGCCCACAAACCGCAGGAACACGCGATAATTGAGGGCACGCAACGATTTATGTCCCAAATCGGAGGATGATCATATGGCCAAGAGCAGGTACGCCGATGCCACCAAGGCCGCTCGCAGGGCCGCGATGTCTGCCCATAAAGCCACGGCTGCGGCCGGCGATGCCGCCACGGCCGCGCAGCCGACTGTCAGCGCGGTCGCCGAGCCCGTCCGCGATGCCCGTCGCGACGAGCTGACGCACGTGGATGCCAAGGGCGAGGTGCGCATGGTCGACGTGTCCGACAAGGCCGAGACCCATCGCGTTGCCATCGCCGAGGGCACCATCCTCATGCACCCCGAGACGCAGGCCATGGTGCTGCAGGACCGCGCCAAAAAGGGCGACGTGCTCGCCTGTGCGCGCGTGGCGGGTATCATGGCCATCAAACGCACGAGCGACATCATCCCCATGTGCCATCCGCTGCTCATTACCAAGAGCAAGTGCGACATTGCGCCCATCGCCCCGGCGGGGACGCCGGCCGAGGACGTGCCCGAGGGCTGGGCGCCGGCACGCGCGGACGGACAGGTTGGCTTTCACGTGCTGGTCACGGCGGGCGTGACGGGCAAGACGGGTATCGAGATGGAGGCCCTGACCGGAGCGAGCGCTGCATGCCTTACGATCTACGACATGTGCAAAGCCGTCGATCGCGGCATGGAGATCGTCGACGTGCGCCTGTTGCACAAGGAGGGTGGCCGCTCGGGCGTGTGGGATCGTGCCGAGCGTCAGGTTGCTGCTGTTGAGGCCGTGGGGGCCGCGGGCAACGCGCCCGCGGGCGCACCCGTCGCCGTCACGCCTGCAGCTCCGGCACCGGCCGTCCCCGCGATCGCGTTTATCGGCTACCAAAACTCGGGCAAGACCACGCTCGTCGAGAAGGTTATCGCCGAGCTCACCCGCCGCGGCCTGCGCGTGGGTTCGCTCAAGCATCACGGGCACCACGGCTTTGATATCGATGTGCCCGCTAAGGATACCTGGCGCCATCACCAGGCCGGCTCCAAGCACGTGGGCCTTATCTGCGCCACGCGCTGGGCGGAGTACGCTGACACGCGCGAGGAGGACGAGATGCCCGCGCGCGAGCTGCTGTCGCGTTACAACGATGTCGACGTGGTGATCATCGAGGGCTACAAGACCGAGGGCTTCGACAACATCGTGGTCGCGCGCTCCGGTGTTGACCGTCTGCGCGGCAAGAGCTCGCTCGACCTGGTCGACGGTCGCACGCTGGCCCTTGCCTGCAACGAAGCCCTGGCGCGTCAGGCATTCGATGCCGGCTTTGCGACCCGAGCCATCAACATCAACGACGCCCGAGCCATCTGCGACCTCATCCAAGACCACCTTCAGGCTTGACGCTGCGCCGGCCCCAAGCACCCCATCTCGCCCCTCAAGCCGTCGCTCGCGTACCAAACGCGTCGCTCCTCTTTCGGGGCGACCTGGGGCACTTGGAACCGGCTCGCTGCGCTGCCATAACCTGCCAAAAAGGGACAGGTTTGTTTTGGCAGGTTTTATCTGGGCAAACGTCACTTCCACCACAAAGGGGCCAGGCTCCTTTGTGGCGGTTTTGTTTTAGTAGATGTGTGGGACATGCCTTACAATCTACCAAGTAGTTCATGACGGGCGAAAAACGGAGAGAAGGGGCTTGATGCGTCCTTAATGTTTCATGCGGATAGATTGATTTGACAGACGGTGGCGAATGCCCACCGCCCGTATTCGTATGAAACAAGGAGTCTCCATGCTCGCACTTCTTTTTTCTAAGCCTCAGCCTTCGCTGTCCGTGCAGGCCAAGCGCCTGGTGGCAATGCGCTTTCTTATCTACACCGGTTTTCAGACCAGTTATTTTATCGGCGTTATCGGAACGCTCACCTATGCGGACGATGCCTCGGTCGTGGCGACATCGCTGGCCGTCCTGTTTATGAATGTTTTTGTAA
Organism: Collinsella sp.; assembly: GCA_048323995.1. Classification (GTDB taxonomy): domain Bacteria; phylum Actinomycetota; class Coriobacteriia; order Coriobacteriales; family Coriobacteriaceae; genus Collinsella. Next base: position 148,030 of record DBFELT010000016.1, read on the forward strand.
TCCTGGGATCCTTTGCGGGTGGCGCGGCGCTCGACGCCTGGGGCCCGCGCCACCATTTCTTGCTGAGCATCGTGGGCACGGTGACAACCGGCGCGGCGATCATTGCCTTTGGCAGCGCGACCGGCATCGTCCTGCTCGGCGCGGTGCTCCTGGGCTTTGTGATGGGGTTCGCCCAGCCCATCGCCACATCCTATCCGGCTTACCTCACCGACGATCCTGTCGAGCTCAAAGACATCAACTCCGCCATCGCCATGCTCTCAAACGTGAGCATCATCGTTGGCCCCACACTGGGCGGCTTTGCCGCGGCTGCTGCGTCGTCGCGCTCGGTGTTCGTGCTCATGATGCTCTTTACCGTGTTTGCGCTCATCGCTGGTTGGGGCTTTAGGCCGCAGACCAGCCATGTCGCCGGGCATACAGATACCGATTCGGCAGAGGAAGGGGAGCGTGCGGGACAAAGCTCCAACCCTAGCACGTCCTCCCGTGCCACCTTCGCGACAAGCATCAAGACGGTCTTTACCAATAGCGTTCTCGCCCTACTGTTCTGCATCATCTTTCTTTCGAACTTCGGCTATGGCGCCTTTGACCCGCTGGAGTCGTTCTTCTACCGCGATGTCCTGCACGTCGGTGTCGAATGGATGGGCTGGCTCTCGTCGGCCAGCGGTGTGGGCGCGGTGCTGGGTGCCGTGGTCGCGCTCCGTTTGCCGCCGCGCTTCGTCAGCCTCAAAACGCTGCTCGTGGCACTCATGTCCGTGGGTCTGGGAAGTTTGCTCTATGTGGGAACGCCGTACGTGGGCGTAGCCCTTGTCGGCCAGATTGTACTGGGCATAGCTTGGGGCGTCGTCAACCCGCTCCACAACACGATCGTGCAAACGACGGCCCCGCTCGAGCAGCTCGGTCGCGTCAACTCGGTCATGGGTTTTGGCAACATGTTCGCCGGCGTGGCGCCGCTGGCGCTTGCTCCGTGGCTGGCGGCGACATTTGGCGTGCAGCAGACGCTCGTAGGGGCGGGCATGGTCGTGACGGCGGTTCCCGCGGCGTTGCTGCTGTTTGGCCGCTGGCACTTGGATCGTGCCGCGAAGCAGTAAAAACCATCACAACATTCGATGAAAATCGCGATTTTGCGGAAAAGCGTCGAATGTTGTGATGGTTTGCGTCCCGGGTCCGGCCACCACAAAGGGGCCAGGCACCTTTGTGGTGGTTTTTGCTTTGACGGGCCGCGCCCGCGCTTTGGTATACCATGAACGCCACATCCAGACACACCCCACACCGCCGCACAACCCAGAAAGGCCCCCATGGACACCACCTTCAGCCACATCAAAGCCGTGTTCTGCGATATTGACGGCACGCTGCTCACGAGCCAGCACACGGTGTCCCCGCGCACCGTGGCGGCGATCCGCGCCCTGCGCGAGCGCGGCGTGCTCTTTGGCCTGTGTACCGGGCGCGACGCCCACGCGACCGAGGCCATGTACGAGCTCTGGGGCATCGAAGGCCTGGTGGACGTGCTCGTGGGTTGCGGTGGCGCCGAGGTCATAGACCGCGCGCACGACATCAACGAGCTGAGCTATCCGCTGCCGGGCGAGACCATCGCGCGCATCTGCAGGCACATGGCGGACCTTCCGGCAACGCCCGTCTGCCCCCGAGACGGCGTGTTCTACGTGCCCGAGAGCAACGCGTGCGTCGAGCACCTGTCGCGCGTCGACGGCGTGCCCTACCAGGTGGTCGATTTTGCCGAGTTTTTGCGCGAGCCGCAGGCCAAGGTGATGTTTACCATGGCGCCCGAGGTGATGCCGCAGGTCATCGAACGAGCGTCGACGTTCGCCGACGACACCGTTAAGGCGGCTGCTCTACAGACTACGCAGCGACTCTACGAGTTCATGGATCCGCGCGTGTCCAAGACGCGCGGCCTTGTGCGTGTGGCGGAGCTCAACGACATGGAGCTCCAGAACATCTGCGTGTTTGGCGATGCGGACAACGACACCTGCATGGTGGCCGACGCCGGCGTGGGCGTGGCCATGGCAAATGGCAGCGACGCCACCCGTGCCGCCGCCGACTTTGTAACCGCGAGTAACGACAAAGACGGCATCGCGGTCTTTGTCGAGGAGCATCTGCTGTAGCGCCGGGGGAGAACCATCACAAAGGGGACAGGCGCCTTTGCGGTGGCCTCAGGCGATTTGGGCGAATTGATGCCTGCAATCTGCGCGCAAATACCAATATGGTTGTCTGAACATTACGCTTCTGACTACCGATGAGTTAAAGATATTCTCATCAGTTTGGTAGGGTATTTCCCCCGGTAAATGACCTACAGCTCATGGTCAATTTTCGACTGTTTACAGGATGTTTACTCTTGAGCAAAATGTTGTGCAAATAAATCTAATGCCATTAAAAAATGATGGGCAACTAAATTACCAGTAGAAACAAAAAATAGATAGCGAATAAACGAAGGTAAATCTGAGCAATTGTCAAGAGAATTGACAATTCGCTACAAAACTATCGGTTTATTTGCCCAGATGTTCAAACAATCGTTAGAATAGTCATTACTAAGCGTGCGCAATTACAGATTGCGCAGATACGTTTGATAGTGAAAGAGCAAGATCGCGGTCTCTTGGGGAGGAGACATCGATGAAAGCAAATTCAGACAAATCTAAGCAGAGTAATAAAGCGACGCGCCGTGTGCTGGCAGGCGTTTTGTGCGGAGCCTCCGTGTTGAGCCTGGTACTGTCGCTCGTCATGCCTCCAATCTCGCAGGCCATTGCCAACGATGCCCAGACGGTTTCTACTGAGGAAACTGTGACGGAGGATTCCTCAAGTGAGTCTACTGATGTAGAAAACACTACTAACGGGGATGCCGAAAACCAGAATAGTGATGATGTCGAGGATGACGCGAGCGAGGATACCGTCGCCGCAGACTCGACTGCTGATGGTGCGGAAGCCAAGGGTGCGGATGACGGTGCTAACGGCGAGGGCGCAATCTCACTTGCTGCAGAGAATGACCCGACTCATGAAATTAGCAGCGGGACAGATCTGAAGTCAAAGCTCCTTAACAAGAATCTACGCGATGGAAGCGGTGCTGCTACTTTTAAGTTAACTGCCGATATTGAGTTCGACGATGAGATTAGGCTTGACGAGGCAAACACCAATATAACTTTGGACTTAAATGGCTTCAAGATTAAGCACAACAGTGATGCCAAGCCGTTGTTCGATGTTGCAAATCATGCGACGCTTACGGTCGTGGATTTCGGGAAAGTACCGGAGAATGTTGCCGACGGCCAGCAGCTGCAAGATAAGGACGAGCATCTGACACCTGGCAATTATGGCAAGACGGCAATAATGTCTTATGACGGTAATGAAGTTCCGAAAGATCTTACCTATTACGTAACCGAATCGACTGCAAGTGGTGTAGGTACCACTGAGAAGATCAAAGAGTACAAAGCGACTATTAAGGGTGCAATTGTTGGAGTCACCGAGAACTCCAAGATGAGGCTCATTAACGTTTACCAACATGGCACGTTTAACCTCGAAAGTGGCGCTATTACGCAGAAAAAGGGCTGCAACGTCGGCAACCTCATCTATGCCGAGGGCGGCTCTATCGTCAACATGCGTGGCGGCTACGTGTGTGGCGCTTTAGGCTCGGGCTCGGCCGCGGGCATTATGGTGTCCAACGAGAATGGTGGTGCTTCGACCCTTAATCTGATCGGTGGCGTAATTGCTGGCAACTGCGCTTCGAGTGGCGGCGGTGTATATGCCAAGGAGTCTGCAGTCAAGGTGACCAGTGGCGTAATCTCCGGTAATAGCACACTCGGCGCGGGACTCGGTGGCGGCATTATGGCCGAGGGCGGCATCGTGACCGTTTCTGGTGGCTATATCACGAATAATAGAATGGCTAAATTCTGTGGCACGGATGGCAATGGTTGTCATGGCGGCGCTGGGCTTGCTGCCAATAACGGCGCCCATGTCACCATTTCCGGTGGCCAGATTACTGGCAATTATTCTGAAGAAGCTGGCGGTGGCGTCTACGTTACCGATGTTGGTCGACAAGGGTGGTCTCGCAAGGATACGGCATGGCTCAGGATTACGGGGGGAACTATTGCCTCTAACGTGAGCTTCCGATCTGAGGGTGCTGGCATTCGAGTGGGCCAGATGGTTGACGCGATGATAAAAGGCGCGTCAAAGTCTAGTCTAGTCTATATCACTAATAACCACTGCATGTCTCGCTTTGACTGGGGCGGAGGCGGCATCTTCGTCCAGGGCGATTCGAATACCGCATCTAATGCGGGCAGGCTATTTGTCTATAACTCCTATATAAGCAGCAATACCGCCGGTGGCTACGGTGGCGGCGTTGCGGTTTGCCCGACGGGTAAGACTTTGGTGACAGGCACCGACGGCACGGCGATTTTCGGTAATACTTCTGCCGGAAATGAGCAAAACGCGAACGACTACGAATCCGTGAGTAATAAAGGCAATAACGGCACCCCCCATCTTTCCGGCGGTGGTCACGGTAAGGACCAGGACTCCGACGCCTACAATGCCGAAGTGTTTCGCGAAAACGGCCACGCGGACTTCTTCCTTGCGGCGGAGGGTCATACGACCCCGATCGCGGCGGTGATTGGCAAAATGCTCGGCGGCGTCGATGCTAAGTATTCGGGAAGCATAGAGCTTAGGGATGCTATTAGTATCCCCGCTAACGGTGGCGTGCAGGTATATAACAGCATCGGCCTGAGCTCGGGTGTTAAGGCTCCAGGCGACGCGGTGATCAATGCGGCAACGACGTTTATCACGGGCAATTATTCCTGGAACCATGGCGGCGGCATCATGTCGAACGGCGACCTGTACATGGGCGCGCCTGAGGACACGTATGTCTATCCGAGCCTCAAGCTCAAGGCGACCAAGAAGCTGGAAGGCCGCAAGCTCAATGATGGGGAGTTCTCCTTTACGGTGTATCGCAAGGATTCAGACGACCCTTTGGCTGGCACGACATTCAATCGCGACGTTTGCACCGAGGTTGGAACAGCAGCAAATGATGCAGAAGGCAACATTACGTTTGACCTTGGTGAACAGTTCGCAACGAGTGGCGCGGGTAACGAAATCACATACTACTTGGTCGAAGATCCCGGCGCTGATTCAAGTATCACGTACGACTCCAGCGTGTATAAGATTGTGGTGACGGCCGAAGATACCAAGACCTTGCTCATGTCTGTTCCGAGTAAAGAAAACTCAAGCCAACTGAAGGATCTTTACATCCATAACTACACGATTAAAAACGTCGGTGTAACCAAGTGCAAATTCGACAAGTCGTCTAAGAAATGGAACATAGTACCGACAGGGAGCAACGTGGAGAATAGCGGGGGCTATTATTCAATTGCCGGCGACAATGGCTCGGTGACTTTCACTAACGTATACACCCCGTACGACTCGACTGGCTCTTGGACCCCTAAGGCGACCAAGGTCGTTGAGGGTGGCGAGATGAAGGAGTTTACGCTCGAGTTTGCGGATAACGACAAGTTCGATAAGGCCGAGACGGTTACGACTAAAGCCGACGGCAAAAAATCTCAGACCCTGAGCTTTGGCGAGATTACGTACACCCTCGGCAGCTTGAAGAAGAGTGAATCTGATGTTCCGGGCCGCGGTGCGAGCAAGGAGTTTACTTATTACGTTCGCGAGCAGCAGCCAACCACGCCGTTTACGAACTATACGTACGACCAGTCGGTCTATCGGATTACGGTCAAGGCGGTTGACAACTCTCAAGGCGCGATCGACATCTCTGCGACCTACAAGCAGATTCAGGATCGTGACGGCAAGCCAGTGGCCAACGACACGGGCCGCGAACTCACTGAAAGTTCCATCCCCACCTTCACCAACACCTACTCCACCTCTTTGCCCCTTTCTGGTATGTCGGGCGTCACTCTGACGTACCTTGCCGGCGCGGCGGTGCTTTGCGCTGCTGCGGCCTGGATGCACATTCGTCGCAAGGCGAATGCGAAGGGAGGTGAGCGTCGTGAATAAGAAAGTTTGCTCCTTCCCGATCTTGTTTGCGCTGCTTGCCCTCTTGATCGGCGCCTGCGCGGTTGTGTTCCCCGCATCCGCGCAGGCCGCGCCGACCTCGACCGGTTCCATCACGGTGAGCGGCACCGTGGCGAGCAGCTACGACGCCTACCAGATCTTTAGCGCCAACGTCGTCGACGGCGACAGCGACGCCAAGATCGCCACCGACCTCGCCTGGGCAAGCGACGCCGTGCGCGACGCCGCGCTGCCCGTGCTGCACAGCGCCGGCATGCCCAATTCCCAGACCACCGCGCAGGAAGCTGCCGAGTGGCTCAACACCGATTCCCACCTCACGAGCGCGCTGAGCGCACAGCTCGCTCGTTCCCTCCAGAGCTCTGGCGCCGTGTTCGTGGCCCTTAACGCGCGCACGGCGGCCGAACTGTCCTGTGGCTACTGGCTCATCGTCGCCGACGACGACGCCATCGCCCAGGGCGAGGCCGGCACCGCGCCGATCATGGTCCTGGTGGGCGGCAGTGCTGTCACCGTCAAGCCCAAGGCGGCGACGCCCAAGGTGTCCAAGCATGTGCTGGAGGACAGTGCCGTCGCCTGGCAGAAGGCCGCCGACGCCACGGTCGGCGACGACCTGTACTGGCGCCTCTCTGCCACGGTCCCGGCAGGCCTTGCCGCCTACGACACCTACGCGGTGCAGTTCGTCGACACCATGAGCGCGGGACTCGACCCCTCCAAGGTGGCCGCGAGCGTGCGCGTGTACGTGGCGGCGGGCGCCGAGGGCGGCTTTGACGCCGTCTCGGCCAGCAAGGACGGGCATGTCGGCACCGAGCCCGCGAAGGGCTGGACCGATATCACGGCCCAGTGCGGGGTCTCGGCCGACGGTAAGACTTTCACCGTGCGCACTGGCGACCTCATCGCCGCGCTCGGCGGGGCCGACGCTTTCACCGCGGGCGCCCGCGTGGTCGCCGTGTACAATGCGCCGCTCAACGGCGCATGCAACCACGGCATCGCGAAGGGCAACCCCAACGAGGTCTACCTGCGCTACCCGCTCTCTCCCTTTGCCGACCAGTCCGGCGATGCCGGCTTCACCCGCACGCCGAGCGACGATGCGTGCGCCTACACCTGGGATCTCGCGCTCACCAAGCGCGGCAGCGACGGCGACAAGCCGCTTGCCGGGGCGGTCCTGAGCATCGCCGACGACCGCGGTCGCACGCTGTCGGCCGACGACACGTGGAATGCGGAGGGCAAGGCCACCGTCACCACGGGCGAGGACGGCCGCGTGACCGTCTCGGGCGTGGACTCGGGCAAGCTGGAGGTCCGCGAGCTCAAGGCGCCCAAGGGCTACACCGCCTTCGAGGGCACGCGCTCCGTGACGGTCAAGGCCGAGGGCCTGGACGTCGACCAGGTGGCCGCCGCCAAGCCCAAGCTCACCATCACGGCCGAGTCGCCCCTGCGCGCCGACAGCGCGAACGGGTCGACGGGCAGCCTGGAGGCGTCGCTCATCAACACGCCCACCGGCACATCCCCTAGCATTATCACCGGAGGCTTTATGCCCTCGACTGGCGATATGGCAATGTACGCCGCGGCCGCCGCAGCGGTCGCCGGAGCCGCGCTCATCGTGGTCGCGCTCCTGGTCAAGCGGGGAGGTGGCAGCCATAAAGAGTAGCTGGCAGCCCCACAGAGAGCGGGGCGAGACGTAACGAAGCAGATGCTAAGGCATAGACAGACAGATTTAGATCAAATGGAATTCGAGCAGAAAGCAGAGGAAAAGAAGATGAGCATGAGCAAGAACATCGCACGCCTGGCAGTAACAGCAGGCCTCACAGCAGCGCTGAGCTTCGGCGGAGTTATGGCGCCGGTGACCATGGCGTTTGCGGCGGAGGGCGGCTCGACCGTGACGTTCGACTGCGGTGACTACGCTGGGTCAACGATTTATAAGGGCATCAAAATTTTCAAGGCGAATGTGACTACGATCAATGGGACCAAGACGGCGAGCAACATCGGCTGGGGTAGTCCTGAGGTCAAGACGGCTGTGGTTGCCGCTATTAAGGAGAAGGATCCTAACTACACCAGTGAAAACGCGCAGGATGCTGCCGATTGGCTGAATGAGCACAACAAAGATGCCGACCAGACCGATTCAAACACTAGGGTCAATAGCGGTCATGTTTTGAGCGTAATTGCCTCCAAACTGGAGAAGACTGGCGTTTGGACCAAGACGTCCGCTGGCAGCTCGTCCCTTACCGGCCTTGATGCTGGCTACTGGCTGTTCCTCACCGATACCGCCGGCAAGCCCGCCGGCAAGTCTACCGATGCATTTACCTCTCCCGTGTACACTGTTATCGACGGCACCAGTGAAACGACCGTTGAGCCCAAGAAGAGTGTCCCCACGGTCGAGAAAAAGATCCTCGATAATTCTAAGGTGAAGGGCAGTGACATTACCGGCGAGACTGACTGGGTGGACGTTGCCGATTCCCAGGTCGGCCAGGAGGTGAACTACAAGCTTACCGGCACGATTGCGGACAACTACGCCAGCTACGACTCCTATTCGTACGAGTTCACCGACACCCTTACTAAAGGCCTCAGCTATGTTGAAGATCAAACTAAAGTTTATGCTGTGAACAAAGATTCAAGCAACAAAGATACATATATCGATATTTCCAGTTACTTTGATGTGAAGTCAACCAAGAATGCTGACGAAACTACCACCTTGACTGTTGTAGCTAATGCGGGGGAGCACGGTAAGCACCTCAAGGAGATTTCAGACGTAAATGCCAACACTAGGATTGTTGTCTTCTACAAGGCGAAGCTCAACGCAAGCGCGGTAATTGCGGGAGCAAACAACCAGCCGAATGGCAACCTCAACACCGTTACGCTCAAGTATTCCAACAACCCCATGGTCGAAGGTACTGGCACCTCGGCACCCGATACGGTTGAGAACTACACCTACGGTCTCAAGATCAACAAGGTCGATTTGGGTACAGAGGCCCCTCTCGCGAACGCTGAATTTACCATTAAAAATGCGAAGGAGAAATATGTCGCAGAGGGCGGCAAGTTGAGCGATACAGAGTTCGTTCATACGACAGGTGATGATGGCTCAATTCGTCTCACCGGTCTTGATGCTGGTACCTATACCGTGACCGAGAAAAACGCCCCCAACGGCTATACCGCGGTTTCGTCTTTCGAATTTACGATTGATCCGACAATTAAGGATAATGGCCAGGGCTACAGGCTGACAAACCTTGAGGGAAAGCTTGATAGCAAGGGTCAGAACGACAAGGTCATCGATGGCCTCACCGACGGAAAGTCTGGCGACTATAAGCTGACGAAGACGAACAAATCGGAGAAGAATGCCGACGGCACCTTCAACATCACCGTCGGCGATACCAAGAAGGTTGGCCTCCCGCTGACCGGTCTTAACGGCGTGACCTTCACTTGGATCGCTGGTGGCGCGGTGCTGTGCATCGGCGTGGCGCACCTCATCCGCAGCCGTAAGCAGGCTGAGGAGTCCGAGCAGGAGTAACGTTCGCTCACCCATCCCTTTGGCAGGTGGGATGTGATGGCCATGAGACTTGCGGACACTTTTCTCGTCCATCGACGTTCTTGCTTTGCCATTTTCTTTTCGGGGCAGACTCCGCGCTGGAGTCTGCCCTGTTTTTTGGACAACGCAGCCAGCCTCCACCGTCCGATGCGGGTACGTTCGTCATCGCGTTTCTTGACTCGTATGAGGTTCGGTTTAAGGTCCGTAGGCGCACGCGCGGTGCGGACGGTAGAAGGCATTCGCGCCGCAACAAGCGCAAATAAGAATGCCCGGGGGTCGGATCCCGGGCATTTAACAAAAGCTGAAAACTAGGCCGCCCGCGCTCTCATACACTTACGCGGGGTGCGCGTTTTCTATTGACATTGTATCCCGAATCGCCCGCCGATTCGGGACATTTTGAAAACGTAAATATGGGCTTAGGCACGAACAGAATCTCGTTAATTCCGAAAATTATGTATAATTCCAACATAAACTGGAATCAAACGAAAACGATGGAAATGAACGAAGCGCTAATCTACTTACAAGAAGCACTAGGCCTCTCCTCCAGGACCAAAACTTGGCCTGGATCCGCACGCTTGCCGCTGCATTTGCGGGCGATTGAGGTCTGCGCTGTTGACGCAAACGGTTTTTCGTTTTTGCTTGCAAGTTTGCCTACTGGCGTCGGGCTTCCCGAGGCTAAGAGGGTCTATAGTCAGCTAGCCTTGCGCGCGGAGACTCCTGTTGTCGTTTCTTTTCCTGATGCCGATGCACGTCAGCGCAAAGCATTGGTCGCACAAGGGATTCCCTTTGTCTGCCCAGGTAGACAGGCTTTTCTTCCATTTATGGGCACAGCCTGCACGGAGAGGGGTGGTGCCTGGTTTCGCAATCACGCGACCAAGATGTCACCCAACGCGCAGGCTGCTGCAATCTGGGGAGCAGCCCAGGAGCCATATCGTCCCTATGACCTTTGTCGTGCGCTTGGGATTTCGGCAAGCCGTGCGAGTGAGGCCATAACCGAGCTTGTCGACAGGGGGCTCGCGAGGCGCGAGCGTTGCGAGCGACGTGTCGTCGTGTTCCCTGTTGCCGTTGATCTTCTGCTCAGCGAGCACATGGCAGAGCTCTCCTCGCCTGTCTCGAAGGTCTTTTTTGCAAGGAAGACGCCGCAGGTCGACTATCTTGTTGACGCCGGGGAGACGGCGCTCGCTGCGCGTTCCATGCTCGCTGCACCGGGTATGGAACAAAAGGCCGTCTTAAGAAGTGCATGGCGTCAACTGAGCGACCTCGAAGTCGCAGACGGGGAGTTGCCGGATAACGAAACGGCGATGATCCAAGTGTGGCGCTATGCGCCCGTGTTTGCCGACTCCTCCCGCGTCGATGACATTTCGCTTGCGCTATCTTTGGCGGCAATCGACGATGAGCGAATTCAGCTCGAAGTCGATCGCATGTTTGGAAAGGAATATCCATGGCAAGAAGCGCTGTAGAAGGTCTCCAAGAATTTGGACCGTAGGCGGCGTTTCGGTCCTAGCGGCGTTGTCCGGCGCGGAAGCTTGCTAATCGGCTATTATTTGTTTAGACAACTTGAGTTGTAGAGGAGTGACCGGCGATGGTGCAGGGTGCCAAACATATGAAGAGCAATAACGCCGCGGACAACGGCGGCTCAAGCCCTCAGCCCAAACCTCAACCAAAGCCCAAGCGCCGCCGCAAGCGGCTGCCGCGCTGGGCTGATCGGCTCATCACCATCGTCATCATCCTTATTGGCGTGGGCCTTATGACCTGGCCGTGGATCTTGGACCGGCTCGAGGCCTCGGGCGTGTTCAACCAGATCAGCACCGTGTCCAGCACCGTGGACGCACTGTCTGCCGAGGAGCGCGAGCGCATCCTGCTCCAGGCGCGCTCCTTTAACGAGCAGCTGGCGGGCGAGGCCACCGAGCTCCCCGCCGACCAGATCGAGCCCTATGCCCAGCAGCTCATCTTTGACCGCGACCCCATGATGAGCTGGGTCGAGATCCCCTCCATCGACGTGAGCATGCCCATCTACCACGGCACGAGCGAGGAGGTCCTTATGGCGGGCGTCGGCCACCTGGAGGGCACGAGCCTGCCGGTGGGCGGCGCCTCGACGCATTGCGTGCTCACCGCGCACTCCGGCATGCGCAACCTGAGCATGTTCGACGACATCCACTCGCTGGAGCCCGGCGACCTGGTGCTGCTGCACACCATGAACAAGACGCTCGCCTACAAGATGGTGGACTCCGAGGTCGTGCTGCCCGAGGAGATGGAGTCGCTGACCATCGAGCCCGGCGCCGACAAGGTGACGCTCGTCACCTGCACGCCCTACGGCGTTAACGACCACCGCCTGCTGGTACATTGCGTGCGCACCAAGTACAACAAGAAGGACGTCGACAAGCAAAAATCGCTGGTCGGCCGCCACTGGGGCAAGCGCGAGTTCGCCGTGCTCATCGTGGTCGTAGCCATTGTGCTGTTGCTGCTGGACATCGTGATCCACGCGGTCCGCAAGCGCCGCAAGGCCAAGGCCTCGGCATAGGGCATCGTTCAGAACCACCACAAAGGGAGCAGGCACCTTTGTGGTGGTCGGGGCTTCTAAACCATCACAACATTCGATGAAAATCGCGATTTTGGCGAAAAGTGTCGAATGTTGTGATGGTTTTCGTTGCGGGCGGGACGGTCTTCGCTGCGGACGAGACGGTTTTCGCTATGGACGGTGCGGTTTCGTTGCAGAACCGCCAGCCCGCCGCCTGTCAAACGCCGCCCTCGTTACGTTTTCGCTGCATTTGGCTAAAGCACCTGCTCCAAGCGGCGTTGCCTTGTATACTAGAGCGGTTTATCTGTTATGCGGAAGGGAGCGCCTATGGCACTCAGCGAGAAAGACGTGCGCGGCATCGCCGAGTACGCAAAGATCGCACTGACCGATGACGAGCTCACCCAGATGACGTCCTACCTGAACGACGCCGTCCAGATGCTCGAGCCCGTCTTGCAATATGACTTGCCCGACGTGGAGCCCACGTTCCATCCCATCGGAAGCCTGTCCAACGTGATGGGCGATGACCTGCGCGAGCCCGAGCGCGACCTGCCGCTCGACGTTGCGCTCGAAAACGCCGGCAGCGCGCGCGACCGCTACTTCCGCGTGCCGTCCATTTTGGGAGAGGGGGAGAGCGAGTAATGGCGCTAAGCTTCGATTCCCTTACCGCCGCCCAGATCGCCGCAGGCGTTGCCGCCGGCGACTTTACCGCTACCGAGGTGGCCCAGGCCTCCCTTGCCGCCATCGAGGCGCGCGAGGGCGGGGTCCAGGCATTCCTGCAGGTGGCGCCCGAGCTTGCGCTTGAGGCCGCCGCGCGCGTGGATGCCGATCGTGCCGCAGGCAAGTCGCTGCCCCCGCTTGCGGGCGTGCCGCTGGCCATCAAGGACAACATGAACCTTGTGGGCACGCGCACCACCTGCGCTTCCCGCATGCTCGAGGACTACCAGAGCGTCTACACCGCCACCTGCGTCCAGCGCATGCTCGATGCCGGCTGCCTGCCCATGGGCAAGGCCAACATGGACGAGTTTGCCTTTGGCAGCTCCACCGAGAGCTCGGCGTTCCACCGCACCAACAACCCCTGGGATACCGAGCGCGTGCCCGGCGGCTCCTCGGGCGGCTCCGCTGCTGCCGTCGCCGCGGGCGAGGTCGCGCTCTCGCTGGGCTCAGACACGGGTGGCTCCATTCGCCAGCCGGCGTCGCTGTGCGGCGTGGTGGGCTTTAAGCCCACGTATGGCGCCGTGAGCCGCTACGGCGTGGTTGCCTTTGGCTCGTCGCTCGACCAGGTGGGCCCCTTTGGCCGCACGGTCGAGGATGTCGCGCTGGCCATGAACGCGCTTACCGGCGCGGGCCACGATCCGTACGACTGCACCAGCCAGGATTGCGCCGTCGACTTTACCGAGCATCTCAACGACAGCATCGAGGGCAAGCGCGTGGGCATCATCCCCGCGTTTATGGAGGCCGAGGGCCTGACGCCCGAGGTCAAGGCCGCTGTTCAGCGCGCCGCCCAGGAGCTGCAGAACCAGGGCGCCGAGCTGGTCGAGGTCGACCTGCCGCACCTGGACGCCGCCATCGCCGCCTACTACGTCATCGGCCCGGCCGAGGCGTTCTCCAACCTGGCACGTTTCGATGGCATTCGCTACGGCTATCAGGAGGAGGGCTGCGCCAACCTGTCCGACCAGAGCTCGCTGTCGCGCGCCCACGGCTTTGGCGCCGAGGCCAAGCGCCGTCAGATGCTCGGCGCCTACCTGCTGAGCTCGGGCGTGTACGACAAGTATTATTACGCCGCGCAGAAGGCCCGCACGCTCATCACGCAGGACTACGACGCCGCGTATGCCAAGGTGGATACCATCCTCATGCCCGCCTCGCCGCGCACGGCCTTTAAGTTTGGCGAGATCAGCGACCCCACGCAGATGTACCTCTCCGACCTGTACACCATCTCGCTCAACATTTGCGGCAACGGTGGCATCTCGGTGCCGCTGGGCTTGGGTGAGGATACTCAACTGCCCGTTTCTGCCCAGCTGGTGGGACCTGCCTTTAAGGACCGTCAGCTGCTTATGTTTGCCCGCGCTCTGGAGCGCGGCTTTGCCGATGCCGCTACAGGTGCGCCCGCGCTTTCCGTCGCGTCCGATTTTGCCGGGAAGGGAGGCGAGCTGTAATGAAGGAGCTTTCCGAGGTCCTGCAGGATTGGGAGGCCGTGATTGGCCTGGAGATCCATACCGAGCTCACCGCACTCGATACCAAGATGTTCTGTAACTGCAAGCTCAGCCACGATGACGAGCCCAACGCCAACGTGTGCCCGGTGTGCCTGGGCCTGCCCGGCGCCCTGCCGGTGCCTAACAAGAAGGCAATCGAGAGCATCGTCAAGGCCGGTCTCGCCACCAACTGCGAGATCCAGCGCCACTCGATGTTCTACCGCAAGCACTACTTCTATCCTGACATGGCCAAGAACTTCCAGACCACGCAGGGCCCGGTCGCCTTTGCCATGTACGGCCACCTGGATCTGGACGTGACCGGTCGCGGCGCCGCCGAGCGCCCCGACTGCGCGTTTGGCGAGGCCGAGGCCCAGAGCCTGGCGAGCGCTTCGGCCAACGCCGAGGGCCTGTCCACGTCCATGACGTCGACCATGCGCGAGGGCAACCAGCGTGCCGGTCACCTGGCCAGCTATGACGCGTCCAACCTGCAGATGCCCGAGCGTCGCGAGGACGGTTCCTACACGGTGCCCATCCGCATCCTGCGCATCCACATGGAGGAGGACGCCGCCAAGATGGTTCACGTGGGCGGCGCCGAGGGCCGCATTACCGCCGCGGCCGAGTCGCTCGTCGATTACAACCGCTGCGGTACGCCGCTGATCGAGCTCGTCACCGAGCCCGATCTGCGTACGCCCGAGGAAGCGCGTCTGTTTATGGAAAAGCTCCGTCGCATCTTTGTGACGCTGGGCATTTCGGACTGCTCCATGGAGAAGGGCTCCATGCGCTGCGACGGCAATGTGTCGCTGCGTCGCCGCGGCGAGACCAAACTGGCCACCAAGACCGAGCTCAAGAACCTCAACTCGTTTAAGAGCCTGCACGATGGCCTTGCCTACGAGATCTGCCGTCAGGCCGAGGTGCTCGAGGAGGGCGGCATCATCTATCAGGAGACCCGCCACTGGGAGCCCAGCCGTAAGCGCACTGTGGTCATGCGCGTGAAGGAGACGGCCGACGACTATCGTCTGTTCCCCGATCCCGACCTGGCGCCCTTCGATCTGGACGACGAGTTCATCGATCGCTGCCGCGGCGAGATTCCCGAGCTGCCCGATGCCAAGCGCGCCCGTTTTGAGGCCGACTTTGGCATTAAGGCGGCCGATGCCGAGCAGATTGCTGGCGACCCGGAGTTCGCTGAGTTCTTTGAGGCCGCCGCTGCCGGTATGGCTGGCAAGGAGGCCCAGACGGTTGCAAACTTGCTGGTGAACGAGATGATCGCCTACCTTAAGGGTGCGGGCGTGTCGCTCGCCGAGTCCGGCATTGCGCCGGCCCAGGTGGCGGCGCTTGCCAAGCTGTTGGCGACCGATGCCATCAGCTCCAACCAGGCGCACGAGGTCTTTGAGGCCATGGCCCAGACCGGCGACGATCCCAACAAGATCGTCGACGAGCGCGGCATGCGTCAGGTGAGCGATGCCGGCGCGCTGCAGCCGATCGTGGACGAGGTGCTGGCTAACTGTGCCGATCAGGCGCAGCAGTATCGTGACGGCAACCAGAAGGTCATCGGCTTTTTGGTGGGCCAGTGCATGAAGGCGAGCCGCGGCAAGGGCAACCCGAAGCTCTTCAACGAGTTGCTGAGAACGTCGCTCTCGTAAACGGGAACCCGGGAGCCCCGGCAGGGCGGGTGCTTCCTCAAAATTTCGAACAGTCCTGCGCAAGACGAAGGCCACATTAAGTGGCCTTCTTTGCGTGCGGAACTCATTTTGAGCAAGCACCCGCCCTGCCGGGGCTCCCGGGTTCTGTGACGACTCGGCCGTTCGGGTCAGGCGGGCTGATAGGAAAGATGGTGACGGAGGCGCCACTGGCACCTCCACCTTTTGAATGTGATGAAAGTGTGGCGAAATGAGCTTAAAACTTCCGTAAATGTGATAAATGTCACGTTTTACCTAGGGTAAAATGTGGGAAATATCACGTTTACGGAAGTTTCTTTGCGGGAGGTTCGGCCATGCAGCGAGATATCATTGCCAAGCTTAACGCTTGGAAAGCGTCAGAATATCGTAAGCCGCTTATCCTTAAGGGGGCGCGCCAGGTTGGAAAGACGTGGGCGCTTAAGGAGTTCGGCCGAACCTCGTACATCAATTTCGTGTATCTGACGCTCGAGGAGCCGTCACCTGGGGTACAGAGCGAGTACGCTCAGTTTTTCGAAGGTACGCGCGATCCTCGACGGATCATCTCAAATCTTTCCCTGGCACTTGGACAGCCTATCGATCCCGGCGAGACGCTGCTTATTATTGATGAGATCCAGGATTGTCCTTCTGCAGTCGGCGCCCTTAAATACTTCTGTGACGAGGCCCCCGAGTATCACGTCGCATGTGCAGGGTCTTTGTTGGGCGTTCGCTTGTCCCGTGAGACCAGCGCTTTTCCGGTGGGAAAGGTCGAGTTCATGGAGATGCGCCCCATGAGCTTTTCCGAGTTTCTGAAAGCCGAGGGCGCTGCAAACTACGACGAATACCTTGGCGGCTTGGATCAGATCGAGACAGTGCCCGATTTCTTCCATGTCCGTCTCGTCGAGCATCTTCGTCGTTATTTTGCATGCGGCGGCATGCCAGAGGCTCTTGGCCGGTGGACGGAGACGGGCGATATCGTTCAGGTCGATAAGGTGTTGTCTGATCTCTTGGATTCCTACGAGCGCGATTTTGCCAAGCATGGTGGCCGTGCGCAGTTCGCCAAGCTTTCGCAAATATGGAACTCGATTCCAGCTCAGTTGGCGCGCGAGAACAAAAAGTTCGTTTGGGGTGCGGTGCGCGAGGGGGCTCGTGCTCGAGAATACGAGGATGCTCTGGAATGGCTTGCCGATGCTGGGCTCATCACGGCGGTTCGCCTTAATGCTGCCGGTGGTGTGCCGCTCTCTGCGTACGATGACCTCAAGGCATTTAAAGTCTACTGTCTTGATGTCGGCTTGCTGCGCCGCATGGCAAGGCTGGATGCGTCCGCTTTTGCCATCTCGGATGCGCTTTTTTCGGAGTTCAAAGGTTCGTTCGCCGAGAACTATGTGCTTCAGGCATTACTTTCACAGTTAGATGCTGCTCCGCGTTATTGGACAAACGAGAAGCCGAAGCACGAAGTCGATTTTTTGATTCAAGTCGGAAACGAAATCGTTCCCGTCGAGGTCAAATCGGGAGAGGTCGTTCATTCCAAGAGCCTTAAGTACTATGCCGACAAGCATGCGGAGACGACTCCATTGAGGGTCCGCTACTCACTTAAGAACCTAAAGCTCGACGACGGGGTGCTCAACATTCCGTTGTATTTGGCTGATCGATCTGTCCCTCTTATCAAAAAGGCGCTTGATTGTGCACATCTTGACGTTTAGATCCTGGGTGAGCTGACGGGCGGCGGCTAATTAATCGCTCCGTTACGGCCAGGGAGCTTGGGCCTTAGCGATGCTTGCTTCGCCAAGCCGTGGGTGTCATGCCGGTGTGTTGCTTGAAGGCTTGGGCGAAGGCGGCTTGCTGAGGGTAGCCTAGACGCTCTGCCACCTGCGCTATCGTGAGCGAGCTATCGGCCAAAAGGTCCTGTGCTCGCTCCATGCGGCGTCTGCGAATGTAGGCGCCCAGGGACTCGCCGGTTTGGGCCTTAAAGGTGGCGCATAGTTTGGAGCGGCTTGTGTAGAGCTTCTCGGCCACCTCGTTGATGCCCACACGTCTGCCTTTGTCGAGCGCGCGCTCAATCATTGCCGTTGCTTCTTCGGCAATGGTTATGCTGACGCGTGTGTCTGCCGCCTGCCGCGCCTGCTTGTGGGCCGCGCGCGAACAGGCGAGCTCCGCGACCATGGTCTCCACGATGCCCTGCATATAGACGTGTCCGCCTACGGTGCTGGCGCGGTCCTCGTTAATCCGGCGCAGCGTGTGGCAGATGGCAGACGCCGCTTCCTCGTGCCATGGCTCGGCAAACGCCTCAAAGATTCCCGCGAACTCGGTGGGATAGCGGTGCTCCAGTTCGTCAAAATATCCAGGCAAAAAGAGCACCGAGCGCGAGTGATAAAGCTCCCCCGCAAACAGCGGGCTTAATTCCTCGCCACAGCTATCTTGGATAAAGCTGCAAACGGCATTGTTTGGCCACGGTCCATGCAATGGTTTGAGGTTCGCGGGCGTTATGCCAGCCTCGGGCATGCATGTAAGTGTGGGCGCGCTGACTTCGCTCACGCAGGCGTATGGCTCGGGTGTGTATTCGGCCAGGTACATATCGTGCGTCGGGGTGATGAAATGCTCCATAACGATGCAGGTGGGGGAGATGGGCATGATCCATGCGCGTCCGTGCGCCCGATCGTTTGCCACCTCGCCGGTAAAGACGGCGCCCTTGCCGGTAAGCTCCAGGCCAAACTGCTCAAATTGCGGTGCGTAGAGCTCGGTTATGTCGGTCGCGGCCCGCCGCATTTGCGAAAGCGTCTCCTTCCTTTGCAGAAACGTCCATGCCTAGCTTGATTGTGAGCCATGGCTAACACGTCAATGATAAGTTGATTAAGGTTAACTCTCAAGCCGTTAGAAAGGAATCTCATGGCAAAGGGATCAAAAAGGGAAGGCGGCGGTATCGGCGAGTTGCTCGCGTATGCCGGTGACCGCAAATACCTAACGTATTTGGGCATGGCGCTCTCGGCGCTCTCGCAGCTGCTGAGCTTTGGCCCGTTCGTGTGCATTTGGCTTGTCGCGCGCGATCTGATCGCCGTGGCACCTAACTGGAGCGAAGCCTGCGACATCGCGATGTATGGCTGGTGGGCCGTGGGTTTTGCCCTGGCAAGCATCGTAGCTTATTTCGTGGGGCTCATGTGCACGCATCTGTCCGCGTTTCGCTGCGCGTCCAATATCCGCAAGACTACGAGCGAGCACCTGCTTAAGCTGCCGCTTGGCTACTTTGACACGCACGCCACCGGTGAGTTGCGCCGTATTGTAGACGGATGCGCCGCCTCCACCGAGACCCTGCTCGCACACATGCTGCCCGATATCGCGGGCGCCGCCGCCATGGTCGTGGGCCTGCTCGTGTTGCTTTTCGCCCTCGATTGGCGCTTGGGCGCGGCATGCCTTATCTCGGTCGTCGTTTCGTTTGGCGCCATGGCCACCATGATGGGCGGCAAAGGCGCCGAGTTCATGAAGGCCTACATGGGAGCGCTGGTCAAGATGAACAAGACCGGCACCGAATACGTACGCGGTATTCCCGTGGTCAAGGTGTTTCAGCAGACGGTCTACTCCTTTAAGGCTTTCCACGATGCGATCGCCGAATACGCCGACATGGCACAAAACTATGCGGGCACGTTCTGCCGAGGTCCGCAGGTACTCAACCTTACCGCGCTCAATGGTCTTGTGGCATTCCTGCTGCCCGTGGCGTTGCTGTTGGCGCCGGGCGAGACGGACTTCGCGCACTTTATGGTCAACTTCACGTTTTACGCGATATTTTCGGCCGTGGTGCCGACAGCCATGACCAAGCTCATGTTTGTGGGCGAGGCCTCTCAGATGAGTGCCGATTCGCTGGCTCGTATTCGAAGCGTCATGGATTCCAAGCAGCTCTCCATGCCCGCCCAACCCAAGCACCCTGCCGGCGGCGACGTGCGATTTGAGGACGTGAGTTTTACCTACGAGGGTGCCGAAGCGCCTGCCGTCAACCATGCGAGTTTTAGCGTTTCCGCGGGTAGCACCACCGCCCTGGTGGGTCCTTCGGGTGGCGGTAAGTCAACCTGCGCAAGCCTGATCCCGCGTTTTTGGGATGTTTCCTCGGGCCGAGTGCTCGTAGGCGGTGTGGACGTTCGCGATATGGATCCGCACGAGCTTATGGACCAGGTCGCCTTCGTGTTCCAGACCAACCAGCTGTTCCGGCAAACACTTGCCGATAACGTGCGCGCCTCCAAGCCTACGGCCACTGACGACGAAGTGCGTGCGGCCCTCTCCGCAGCTCAGTGCGACGACATTGTGGCCAAGCTCCCACAGGGCATCAATACCATGCTCGGCGCCGGCGGGGCATATCTTTCGGGCGGCGAGGTCCAGCGCGTGGCACTCGCCCGCGCGATCCTTAAAGACGCGCCCATCGTGGTGCTCGATGAGGCCACGGCGTTTGCCGATCCCGAGAACGAGGCGCTCATCCAGCGCGCCTTTAGCAAGCTGGCGGCGGGCCGCACGGTCATTATGATTGCGCACCGACTCTCGACTGTAGTGGGCGCAGACCAAATCGTGGTGCTCAACCAGGGCAGCGTGCAGGAGTCGGGTACCCATGCCGAGTTGCTGTCCCAAGAGGGCCTGTATGCCAAGATGTGGGCCGAATACGAACAGGCCGCGAGCTGGAAGATCACTGCTGCGGCCGCGGATGACGCCGTCACGAAGGGAGGCGAGGCCTAAATGTTCGCCTCATTCCAAAAGAAGTATTTCCTATCCGATAAAGGCGTCGCCGGAGTAAAACGCGGCATTTTCTGGACCACGCTCACCAATCTCATTACCATGGCCGGCATGGGCTTTTTATTCCTGGTCATGGCCGGTTTTGTTGAACATCTCGCCACCGGCGCCGACCTGCCGGATGCCCTGCCGATCGTGGGCGGCCTCATGGTCTTTTTCGTGTTGCTCTTTGCCTCTAACTGGCAGCAGTATTACAACACCTACTGCATCTTTTACGAGGAGTGCGGCAAGCAGCGTATGGAGATTGCCGAGCGCTTGCGCAAACTGCCGCTGTCGTTTTTTGGTCGTCGTGATCTGGCCGATTTAACCGAGACCATCATGGGCGACGTCCAGGCCATGGAGCACGCCTACAGCCACGTGCTGGGAGAGCTTTGGGGTGCCATCATCGCAAGTGCCATTGTGTTCGTGGCATCGCTGTTCTTTTGCTGGCAACTGGCGATTGCGGCGTTTTGGAGCGTTCCCGTGGCCTTTGCCGTGCTGTATCTAACACGCGGCCCCATGACTCCGGTGTTCGATCGCGTGCGTGCCGAGAAGGTCAAGGTTACCGAGGCAATTCAAGAGACGCTCGACTGCGTTCGCGAGATCCGCGCCACCAACCAGGAGGCCCATTATCTTGAGGGACTCAACGTCGTGATCGATGCCGAGGAGCGCGAGACCACCAAGGGCGAGCTCGCTAACGGGCTTTTGGTTAACTCCGCCTTTGCCATCCTGCGTCTGGGCATTGCCACCACGCTGGTCACGGGTGCCGCGATGGTCGCCTCCGGGCAGGTCGATTTTTTGGTGATGTTTGCCTTCCTGCTTATGGTGAGCCGTATCTATGCACCCTTTGACCAGGCGTTAATGTTAATGTCCGAGCTGTTTGCCGCCGAGTCGTCTGCCAAGCGCATGCGTTCCATCATGGAAGAGCCTGTGGCGCGGGGCAGCGAGATATTTGAGCCCGTGGGCCACGATGTGGTGTTCGATCACGTGGCATTTGGCTATGGTGCGGGCGAGGACGGCCGTGCCGGCGAGAAAGTTCTTACCGATGTGAGCTTTACCGCCAAGGAAGGCGAGGTCACGGCGCTGGTCGGTCCTTCGGGTTCCGGTAAGTCTACGGTGAGCCGCCTGGCCGCGCGCTTTTGGGATGCCACCGAAGGCACGGTCACCGTGGGTGGCGTGGATGTTGCGGGCGTCGATCCCGAGGTGCTCCTGCGCGACTACGCCATTGTGTTCCAAGACGTGCTGCTCTTTGACGACACGGTGATGGGAAACATCCGCCTCGGGCGTCGTGATGCCACCGATGAGGAAGTGCTTGCGGCCGCGCGTGCCGCCAACTGCGACGAGTTCGTGAACCGCATGCCGCAGGGCTACGACACCATGATCGGCGAGAACGGCTCCAAGCTGTCCGGTGGCGAGCGCCAGCGCATCTCCATCGCCCGCGCGCTGCTCAAAGACGCGCCCATCGTGCTGCTGGACGAGGCGACGGCGAGCTTGGATGTGGAGAACGAGACCGTGGTACAGCAGGCGCTCTCTCGTCTGCTCGCAGGTAAGACGGTTATCGTGATTGCGCATCGCATGCGTACGGTGGAAAATGCCGACAAAATCGTTGTGCTCAAGGATGGTGTGGTTGCCGAGCAGGGTGCTCCGGCGCAGCTCAAGGCGGCAGGCGGAGAATTTGCCCGTATGGTCGCACTGCAAAAGGAGGCGGCGGCCTGGCAGCTGTAGGAAAGGGGACCAAGATTTCCAAAGGTTAACTTTGGTTGACCATAATAGTTCGACTAAACTAGTCTCAAAAGCGTGCTCGAGCAAACTAATGAACTCGGGTGCTAAGGCACCATGCCGCGCTTGTGCGGCAAAAGGGAGAAGCAACATGAAGAAGTCGACGTTCAATACCCTGCTTGTCGGTGGCGGTTTTCTGCTTGGCACGGCCGGCATCAAGCTGCTCACCAGCGCTCCGGTAAAGAATGCCTGCGTGCAGGGCATCGCGTGCGGCATGCGCATCAAGAATGGCTACCAGGACATGGTCGAGCAGGCCAAGGCTAATGTCGATGACATGGTTGCCGAGGCTGCCTACATCACCCAGAGCGAGGCCGCTGCTGACGAGGCAGCCGAGTAGCGCTCCCAGGCACAAACTATGAGATTCTCGATTATTAGCGAGATCCCCGGCAGGACCCGTCTTCAATTGGCGGGTCCTGTGCCAGAGAGCGATCTCGACGCACTTCTTAAGCTCAGCGGCGATATCGACGGCGTGCACAAGGTGCGCGTTTATGGCCGTATTGGCCAGATGGCGCTGGAGTACGACGAGCCGCGCCGTGCGAGCGTGCTCGACGCCCTGGGCGCACTCGATGCTCAAGCTATCGCCGATGCCAAGTCGGGCTATGTGATGCAACTCGAGCCGCGCAAGCACAAACTCGTTATGGACCTGGCGACACTCGTCGGCGCCCATTACGCACGTCGCTGGTTCTTGCCGACGCCTCTGCGTGCGGTGTTTGTCGTGGCCGGTTACATGGCATTTTTGCGCGCTGCCCTTCATGAGCTGGCACAGCCGCGCCTGA
Organism: Collinsella sp.; assembly: GCA_048323995.1. Classification (GTDB taxonomy): domain Bacteria; phylum Actinomycetota; class Coriobacteriia; order Coriobacteriales; family Coriobacteriaceae; genus Collinsella. Next base: position 171,219 of record DBFELT010000016.1, read on the forward strand.
CCGTTCCCGTGCTCGACGCTTCGGCCATCGGCATTTCGTTCGTCAAGCGTGATGTCGACACCGCGGGTCAGACGATGTTCCTGCTCAACGTGGGCGAGCTGCTCGAGGACTACACCCGCGCCATGAGCGAAAACGAGCTCATTAACTCGCTGCTCGACGTGCCCGATAAGGCACAAAAAGTGGTCGGTGACACCGAGGTAAGCGTTGCCGCCACCGAGCTTGAGCCCGGCGATCTGGTCGCCGTGCGCACCGGCATGTCCATCTGCATCGACGGCGTGGTCGAGCAGGGGAGCGCCATGGTCAACCAGGCGACCCTGACCGGCGAGCCGCTGGCCGTCGAGCGCAGCGCAGGTGACGATGTGTTTGCCGGAACCGTCGTGGAAGACGGCAGCATCTTGGTGCGCGTGCGCGCCAATACGGTGCAAACCAAGCTCCGCTCAATCGTCTCACTTGTGCAGACGGCCGACTCGCTCAAGTCCGAGGGCCAGTCGCATATGGAGGACCTTGCCAACAAGATCGTCCCGTGGAACTTTCTGCTTGCGGGTTTGGTTGCGCTTACCACCCGCAGCCTCATCAAGACCTCGGCGGCGCTGATGGTCGACTACTCGTGCGCACTCAAGCTCACGGGTTCCGTTGCCGTCATGACCGCTATGAGCGATGCTGCCAAGATGGGCGTCATGGTCAAGGGCGCGAAGTACTTTGAGTCGTTTGCCAAGGCCGACACCATTGTGTTCGATAAGACCGGCACGCTCACCGAGGCGCAGCCGCGTCTTGCCTGCGTACTTACCACCGATGGCTGGAGCGAGGACGAGATCCTGCGCCTTTCCGCTTGTTTGGAGGAACATTTTCCGCATCCGGTGGCGCGTGCCGTGGTCAATGCGGCACGTGAGCGCGGGCTCGAGCACCGCGAGCGCCATGCTGCCGTCGAGTACATCGTGGCGCACGGCATCGCTTCGTCCATCGAAGGGCGTCGCGCCATCATCGGTTCTGCGCACTTTGTATTTGAGGACGAGGGCGCGCAGCTCGAGTCCGACATTAAGGAGCGCATTGAGTCCCAGATGCAGGGCCTGTCGCCGCTGTATATGGCGGTCGACGGCAAGGTCGTCGGCGTGCTCGGCATCGAGGATCCGCTCAAGCCCGGGGTTCGTGAGGCAATCGCCGACCTGCATGCGTTGGGCGTTAAGCACGTGGTCATGCTCACGGGCGACTCGGAGCGCACGGCCGAGCGCATTGCTCGCGAGGCAGGTGTCGACGAGTTTAAGGCCGAGCTGCTGCCCGAGGACAAGTACGCCTATGTGGAGCGCATTAAGAGCGAGGGGCGCCATGTTGCCATGGTGGGCGACGGCGTCAACGACTCACCGGCGCTGGGCCTGGCCGATGTGGGTCTGGCCATGGGTGGCGGAAGCGACATCGCCAAGGAGGTCGCCGATATCATCCTGACCGATACGGATCTGGCCGCAATCGTGCGCCTGCGCCGCATGAGCCAAGGGCTTATCGATCGTCTGACGAGTTCGTATTCCAAGGTGATGCTCACGAACTCGGCGCTTTTGGCGCTTGGCATTACCGGCGCGATTACCCCGCAGACGTCGTCGTTGCTGCACAATGGCTCAACGATTGTCTACAGCTTGAGCAACGCGAAAGCTTACCTGCATTAGCGTTTTCGATTGAGTTTATGGCCTGCATTCGGGTGGCACCGCAGCCGCCAGGGTGCAGGCCTTTTTAGGCAAGTGCAGCTTTGATGGCGGGACTTTCTGCGAGCTTCTCGGCTGCCTTTTCGTCGGAGCAGTCGAGTGCTGCCAGACTGCGGTAGACCCACTCGTTGACCTGGGTGTTCTTGACGCCTGCGGTCTGCATAAGGGCGCCTACCTCGCGGATTGCTGCGAGCAGATCGGCTTTGGGACCCGCGAGCTCGACCTCGATGCCGTGGTAGGCGGTCACACCGCGGTTTTCGCTCACGTGGTCGATAAAGCCCTCGACGGTCTCAAGCTGCTGGGCGAGAGCTGCATCATCGTCAGCGTCCAGCGCGACGAGTGCGTTCGATACCGTGAGGGCGGGATGTCCGCAGGGGACAAAGCCTTCGATGACATCCATAGCTTCGGTAATGGTTGAGCCCAGGCCTGCGAGGGCATTGACGAGTTGCTGCTTGGCATCCATAACGGTCCTTTCGACGGGTCAATTTTGCTTGGCGAAAATATACGTGACGCGTTCGGTGGCAAAAGTGCGAAGTGTGGTGCACATTAGGGTCTTCACAGCTCGTGCATAGAACAGCTGTCTGCCCTTAGAACGTGGTAAGATAGCTATCCACGAGCGGGGCTCACCCCGCGTGTTCCTTGAAAAGTCGACGGTTATCGGGTGTTTACAGGTCCGATGCCATCCAGACTTTCCCAACATCCGGGGGCGACTGGTTTCGACACGATAGCTCTGAGAGAGGAAGCAAGCCGAGGTCTCCTCGCCTCGTTAAACAGGGGTACCGTCAAATTGAATTGACAACAGCTCTTCTTTTGAGCCTATGGCTCTCGCTGCTTAGTTTATAGCGGCGCGTCAACCCGGTGATTTCCCCGACACCGGCGCGACGTCATGTTAGGGGAATGCTCCTGCGCACGTAATCGGTATGGCGCGGGCTAAGACTGAACCGGTTAGGACGCCGCGAGCGTGTCGCTGCGCGCAAGGCGTCCGAGACTAAACCAGCGACTGAGCTTGGAGATGCCAATCAGGGGGCTTTCGTGGACCGGAGTTCGATTCTCCGCGCCTCCACCAACTGTTCAGTAGGCGAACACATACGCGTGTTCGTCGTTAGGCGGGCGTTCGTATTGCTCGTCAGATAGAAAGAAGCCGCTCCATACGGGGCGGCTTCTTTGCGTTCTAGGCCTGCGGCATGATCTCCTGCTCGCCGTCCTCGTCCATGTACGGCATGAGGAACACGCCGCCCTGCTCGGTGGTAAGCAGCAGGTACTCGCGGTTGTGCTCATCGCACACGATTTCCTGGCCGATGCCCTCGGGCAGGTCGTATATGGGGCCGTCCGTGCGGGCTTGCCTCACGGTCACGTCTTGCGCTCCCATGGCCTGCGACGCGCAGCTGGCGGCGGCCAGGACGATGAACAGCAGGACGACCGCCGCGAGGATGGGGCCGCACCCGCCGTTGCGCTCCTCGTCTGCGGGGCTCGGGTACGGCATGGCCTATCCCACCTTCACCAGATAGTCGTCGGCCTCTGGCTTGCCCGTGGCCTTGCCCACGGCGATGTAGCGCGTTGCGCCGCTGTAGCCCGTGTATCGGCCCCACACGTAGCCGTCGGCGATCTTGTACCAGTTATCCAGCGTCACGGTCTCGCCGCTGGAATAGTGCGCCACCTCGGTGCCGCCCAGGCCGGGGGCGTCGCGCACGCGCAGGTAGTCCACAGTGCAGCGGTAGGTGCCGCCGAAGTTCTCGGTCGTTTCCTGCTGCGCAGGCTGCGGCTGCGGGACGGCTGCGGGGGCGCTTCCAGCAGTGATGCCGAAGCATTCCAGGTAGATGCGCGCCAGCTCGTCCAGGTTGCCGTTGAACTTCTCGCGGTCGCCGTCGTTGTCGATGAAGCCGTTCTCGCACAGGCGGTAGTTGATGCCGCGCGCGGCGGCTCGGTTCGGGTTCGCGAGGTCGGAACGGCGCACCAGCTTCTCGGAGCGCCCGGGCATGAACGCCGCCAGCTTGTCGGCCAGCGCATTGTCGTACTCGTCAGGCTCAAAGCCCTCCTTGATGATGACGTGCGCGCCGTGGGCCGTGGCGATGCCGCTGGCGTCCATGTGCAGCTCCACCACTGGCGCGTCGGTGCTCAGGCGGTTAAGCCCGCCGTCGGCGTACCAGTTGCGGGACGTATCGCCCAGCTCGACCTCGGAACCGCCCAGTTCCTTGATTCGCTGGCCCAGGGCGCGAACGCGCTCGGCCTCGGTGCAGCCGCCTGCGCAGCAGCCGGGGTCGCCAGCGCCGTGGCCGCAGATGATGAACAGTTTAGCCATTGCCTACTCCTTCCCGCCTACGGTCACGCCCAACAGGGCGTCGAGCCACTTGGATGTGATGCCTACCGACTTGAACAGCGTGTAGGCCGCCTGCACGCCGCCTACCACGGCGAAGGCGCACGCGACCCATGCGCCCGGGTCTGCGGGCACGCCGCCCACGAAGCCGGTCACGACGCCCGCCAGGAGCGAGCAGCCCAGCGCCAGGATGCGCGCGGCCTTGCCGGTCATGGCCTCGGTCTTGATCAGCTGCACCGCGAACGGCACGGCGAAAGACAGCACGATGGCTGCGATTGCTTGCATTTCTGTCATTTCGGATTCCTTTCTATCGAGCCGATTCCTTGTAGAGCAGGTCAACGCGGTCGGCGATGTGGTCGACCTTCGCCGCCATGCCCTGGCTGCGCGCCTGGCTGTTCGCCAGGTCGGCGTGCAGCACCTCGTTGGAGGTCACGACGGACTCCATGAGCGCCTTCATAGCCTCCATCAGCGCGTTGCTGCGCTCCATCTGCGCGGCGATGCGGCCCTCCATCTGGCTGCGCTCGCGGTCGCGCTGCGCCCGCTCGTTCACCTCGTCCTGCTTTCGCTCTTCGCGCTTGAGGTCGATGTTCGCCTTGCGCTCGTTCTGGGCCTTGAACTCTTCGAGGAACTGCTTGCCGAAGTACAGGACCACTAGGACGAGCAGCGCGCCGAAAAGCGACCCGGGGCCGTACGGCGCGAAGATTTCCAGCACGTCGGTCATTCGTTTTCTCACCTCCTCGAATCGCTGCCGCGATTGTCCGCGAGGTGTCGCCGGGCAAAAGAAAAGCGCCCCCGAAGGGGCGCTCGCTACTCCTGCGGCGCTTCCGGCTGGTCGGGCTCCATGGCTTCCAGCTCGTTGATGCGGTCGCGCCACGTCTGGCGCTGCGAGATGATCTCGGCCACCTCCTTGGCAGCTGCGGCGATGGCCGAGAGCAGGTCGGTGATGGACGATGCGGAGAAGATACGCTCCACCGCCTTCATGACCTTGTAGTCGCTCTGCTCAAGCTGCTGTTTGTAGCCGTTGATCTCCCCGGCGATTTCCTGTTCTGTCATGGGTCGCTCCTTCCGTTGCTAGGGTAGGGGCATGTTCCCATCCGTGTCGCCTCCAGGTTTGGATTGCATTGAGCAACCCCCCCCCGCGGGATTTCCGAACAGGCTGCGGTACAGCGCGTCCATGGCCCGCACGCTGCGGTGCGCGTCCAGCCGCTTCATGCCTCCGCGCCAGCTCTGGTAGCTCTGCTCCACCTGCTCGGGGGTCATGATGCCATCGGCGACCATGCGGGCCATCTTCTTGAGCTTGCGGCGCTCCCGCGTTATGGAGTCTCGGCACGGCTTCACGACTATGCGGCCCGTCTCCGTGTAGAAGATGCGCTTCTTCAGCCACGTGAACCCGCGCGTGAGTTTCACCACGCGCGTCTTGCGCGGGTTCAGCTCGATGCCCAGCTCAGCGCATTTGCCCTCTATCAGCAGCAGGCACACCTGCAAGTAGTCCTTGGACTCGTGTATCAGGTAGAAGTCGTCCATGTAGCGCCCGTAAGACTCGGGGCGCAGCATCTCGGTCACGTAGTGGTCGATGCGGTTGGGGTGGGCCACGGCGCATATCTGGTTCGGCTCGCTGCCCAGCCCCAGGCCCACATCGCCCTGCGCGTCTATCAGGCGGTGCTCCAAGGCGACCACGCGCGGATCTAGCAGCGCGGAGGCCACCTGGTCTTTGACGGGTTGGTGCGCTATGCGCGCGAAGTAGTCGGAGAAGTCGCCCAGGAGGATGTAGCCCTCGCGGCCGTGCCGCCTCCAGTGGTCGGCCAGGTGGCGCTTGAGCAGCTTCAGGGCGTAGTCGGTGCCGCGCCCCTTTATGTTCGCGGAGTTGGCGGCTATGAGGGTGGGCACGATCGCGGGCACGAGCGCGTTTTGTGCCAGGGACTTCTGTACCACGCGCTCGGGGAAGTGCACGGCGCTGATATGGCGCAGCTTTCCTCGCTCCCACAGGTCGAACCGTATGAAGCCCCGGCATATGTCGCGCCCCTCCAAAAGGTCGCGGCGGGACAGGACGGCGTTGCGCAGGTAGCTTCTCATGTACCTCTGCGTGGACGACTTCCACATGACGCCCCGCGCGGCCTGCTTTGAAGCCTTGCACAGGCTGTTGAGGTCGGCCACGGTATCAAGCGTGCACGCCTTGACGCGCTCGGCTTTGGCCTGCGCGCGCTTCTCCTCGCGGCGCTTGCGGCGCGCCGCCCGCCTTTGCTCGGAGTTCACAGGAGGCACCCCGCGCGGCTTGCAATGTGGCTCTGGCAGCCGCTTGAGGTATGGCCATGAAACGCGGCGAAGCCACGGAGCGCCGCGCCATGCAAGCAGCGTCCGGCCACCCTCGCGGGGTGCGTATTTACGGGCGCATGCCCGACGGTCGCGCCTTCCTTCCTCTTCGCGCTCTGCTTTCGGCTCTGGGGCCTACTCGGTCTGGCAATAAGGGAATCCGGGGCGGGGGCGAACCCAGACGTTCGTCGCCGAGTTGTAGTTGGCATTGCCGTTGTTGTTGACATAGCACACGTTGGACGCGGAGCCCGACGCAACGGAACGCAGCCACCAATTGTACCGATAAACAAGGCGCGACCGCCGCCCATTATAGCGAACGCAGGCGCTCTAGCTCGGCCTCGGCCTCGGCTATGCGCTCCTCGGTGGACTTCTTGCCGGTGACGCGCACGTTCTTGCGCGCGCCCTTCAGCAGCTTGATCTCCTCCTCGACCATGGCCGCCAGCTCCTCGAAGCGGTTGGCGTTCACGGGCAGGCCGATATCCATGAGGCACTGCATGTCCAGCATAAGCTGCTCGCAGTCAGCTATGGCCAGCGTCAGGTAGCGTTTCCTCTCCAGCGCGTTGAACGAGCTGTTAGGGTAGAAACAGTCGGCGCGGTTGACGTTGTACACGATGCTGCGCGCCGTCTCCACGGTCGGCACCGCGTTCAGCAGCCTGTAGGCCTTGGGCACTACTGAGGAGGACGCCATCAGCTTATTAACCTCCACGCGGATGGCGATGGCCTGTGTGAAGAACTTGTACTCGGACACCTCGCGGTTGCGCTGGTAGACGCCGCTCACGTGCACCTCCTGGGGAAACTGGCGAAAAAACGGCCCGCTTCGCGGGCAGGAGGCGACCGCGCAAGGCGGTCGCCTAAAAGCAGAGTATAGAGCACTCGGCTGGCTAGCCGACGAGGAAGCCGGGGCGGGGGCGAACCCAGACGTGCGTCGCCGAGGTGCAGGCGGCAAGGCCGTTGTTGCCGACATAGCACACGTTGGACGCGGAGCCCGACGCAACGGAACGCAGCCACCAATAGCACCGATTTCCGTTGACTCGGTGCGCCGTGTCTCGGAACAGGTCGAACTGGCAGTCGAAGCCCACGCTGTAGCCCTTCGTCCCCCACACGGGGCAGCCGTACACCTCCATCTCCGACAGCGAGAACACCTTGCCGATATCCTGCCAGCTCCACGAGTTGGAGTCGTTGAGCGCGCCGCTGGCGCTGTACCGCTCCTCAAGCAGCACGCGCTGGGTAAGCAGGTACTTGGTCAGCCCCTCGGGCAGGCACGCCTCGAAGGCCGTCTCCCACGCCTTGAGGTTGCTGTTGAGGTAGGGGCATTTCCGGTCGGCGGTGCCCTGGTTCGTGTTGGTGGTGTTCCACATCAGGAAGCTGTCGTTTGCCACGCCGGTCACGGTCTTGGCTACGGGCACGGGAGCGGACGCCACGAACGCGATATGGTGTCCCTTGCTGTTGTCGCCGCAGTAAAGGTACGGGTCGATGTGGGCAAGCAGGAACCGCACAGATTGCTGTGTGGTGACGGCGGATGCGCTCACAAGCGGCACGTCCAGGTAGTCGCCCACGCGCAGGCCTGCGAAGTTCGCGGCGGCGATGCGCTTATGCAGCGCGTCGTACACGCTGCCGCTGCCGATCTCTCCCGCCAGGATGGTGGCGATGTTCTGCCCGCCGTACTTGCCGATTTGGCCCTGGCGGTTGTACTCGGCGTTGTTGAGCGCCGTCTGCGCGTTTCTGCGCGCGGTATCGTCGATGACCTCGTAGCCGATGCCGCCCACCGACAGGGTTTTCGCTTGTGCCATTTCGTTGCCTTTCTACTTGAGGTTGAGGGTTGTGCCGGACGCCGTGCAGGTGCTCCCGAACGTGACGGTGCTGCCCGATACGCTGGCCTTGGAGGCGGGGCAGTACACGGTGCCGTCGTCGTAGATGAACGCGTCCGTGGCGTCGGCCAGCTTGCCATACAGGTCGGCTATCTGCTGCTTCTGCTTTGCCATGTCCGAGCTGCCCGCGCTGCCCTGCGCCACGCTGTTGGCTATCTGCAGGGCGATGTTTGCCGCCGCGTCGGCGTTCGAGGCCGCGCCGTTTGCCGCAGCCGTGGCGGCTTGCGAGGCCGTCTTCAGCTGCGACGCCTCGGTCACGCGGTCGCTTTCCGCCGTGGCTCGCTTCTTCTCGGCCTCTGCGCGCTTGGTTTCGGCGGTCTGGCGTGCCTTCTCGTTCGTGACGCGCTGGTTTTCCGCGCTCGCGCGGGAGGCCTCGGCCTTCTGCATCTGCGCGTTCAGCGCGCTCACGTCGGCTAGCTGCCCTTCGAGGTTCGCGATGATCGCCTCCACCGCATCGACGTACGGGCCGGATATCTCGCCCGACGCGCTCGCCGATGGCAGCACGTTCACCAGGACGTTCTCGGTGGTGGCGTCCAGCCCTGCCGCGTTCCGCACGCGCACGTAGCACACCTTGAGCAGCCCGGCCACGCCGAAGACGGCGGGGTCGACCGTCACGGTGGCCACGTTGTCGCTGATGCCCGTGAACTGCTGCTCCACGTAGGTGTGGTCGGGCTTCGCAGCCATGAGGTGCACCTTGCAGCCCGTCAGGGCCGCCTTCTTGTCGCCGTCGTAGATGGCGGCCTTCAGGACCTCGGCGCTGTCGCCCTGGTGCACGGTGATGACGGGCGGCGCTATGTTGGTCTTCTTGAGGTTGAGCGTAAGCTCGTGCGTTGCCATGCCTCACTCCTTCCCTTCGGGCGCAAGTGTCCGCGACATGTCGCCGGGCTGCGCTCTGTGGACCCCGCATATCTCCTCGTCGGTGAGCGCCGAGAAGTCCACGGCGTTGGCCTCGCCGCCTTCCGCGTCCATGACGGCCACGGGGCTGGACACGAGCGTGAAGCCGCCCTTGCCGTCGAACTCGAACACGTCTTCCGATTCCACGATGGCCCGCGCCGTGGCCGGGTCGCTGATGCACTCGAACACCGGAAGCGCCTCGGGCGGCTTCGGCGCGCCGTCGAGCGCCTGTGGCGCTTCGGGCTGCTGCACAAGGTGGTAGAACATTCCGTTTCCTCTCTCGCTGGTCTAGTTTCCCGTGATGCTGCTCATGCCGGTGATGATTCCGTTCACCACGTTGATGGTGCCCCACGTCCAGTTGTTGCCGTTGTTGGTGATGCACCCGATGAACTGCGTGGAGCCCGTGTACCCGTAGGTGCCGCCGCTGCTCGGACTGGTTCCTATGGCGAACTTCGGGGCGAGTATCCTGGCGGTGCCCGACGACCCAATGTCTGCGCGGCTGCTATCCAGGTACACGTAGTTGTTGGAGTTCTCCTGCAGCTTCACGTACGCCGAGCCGCCCGCGTTGCTGTTGCCGCTCCTCATGTACAGCTGCTCGTCGGGATGGCTCATGTAGCCCGCGTAGTAGGGGGTCGTCAGCCACGTCTGGCGGTAGTAGCGGTTGACTGCCAGGAAGCCGTAGCCGCAGGCGGATATGCCCACGCCGTCGGTCGAGCTCGCCGTGGGGCTGTCCTTCGCGTGGACGGCCTCGATGGTGCAGTACTCGGTCGAGCCGTTCACGAACGACGCTCCCGGGTGGTTGTTCGTCGTCGTGCCGGTGGTGATGTAGTTGGTTGACGACGTGCCGACCATGTTGCAGCGGAACATGGAGGTGCTGCCCACCAGCACGGTGCCCGCGATGATGGAGCCGTTCTTGTCGTATATCTGGAAGCCGTTGGTGGCGTTGATATAGACCCTGTTGCCGTTGCTGTCGGTCATGAAGATGGAGCCGTCGCGCAGGTAGAAGGCCCCGCTGTCGAGGTCCCAGTACGAGTTCCCGCCTTTGATGCGGCCCGTGGTCAGCTCGTCGGCGGTCACGCCGTCGCCGGTTATGGCCGTGCGCCACTTCCACGCGCCGCTGGAGTACTTGGAGTTGGCCACGCCGATGATTCCGCCGCCTATCTTGACGCACTTGGTGGCGCTCTCGGGCTTTTTGTCGTACACCAGGATGCCTTGGCCGGGCTCCTCGTACACCCAGCCGCCCGTGGTGTTCACCTCGCTGTTGAGCATGTCAACGATCTTCTTGCGGATATCCGTCGGCAGCTGGTCGAGCTGTTTCTGCAGCCCATCCACCTCGCCCTCGGCGCTCGTCAGCCGTTCGTCCAGCTTGCCCGTGACGCCTTCCAGGTACTCCTTGTTGGCCTCGTCTATCTGCTTGAGCACGCTCTCGCTTTGCTCTATCGACGTGTCGGTGTACAGGCGCAGCACCTCGTCCAGGGACAGGTTGCCGTCGTCGGAGTACTTCTTCAGCGCCTCCTCCAGCGTGGTGTCCCCGTTGTCGGCGTACTCCTTGAGGGCCTTGTCCAGCTCGTCCCTTATCTGGTCGGTGTAGTCCTGGGCAGCGCCGCCCTGCTCCCTGGCGTACGCCTTCTGGCGCTCCTCGGCGGCCGCCAGGCTCTCGCCCCATTTGCCGGTCGATGCCTTGTTTGAGGCGTTCACGGCCTCGGTCACGGTCGCCCGGATGGTCGAGGCGGTGGACTTGGCGGCCGACTTCTGCGCGGCCATCAGCTCGGCGACCGTCTGGTAGTTGCCGAACGTGTAGGTGACCTCGCCGGGGCGCAGCTGATCCTCCACCACCTTGGTGATGCGGGTGCGCACGCGCAGCGGCGGGTCGTACACCTTGTCCACCACGGTCACCAGGTCGCCCTCGTCCGCGCCCTCGAAGCCCTCGCCGGCGCGCGCAAGCGCCGTGGCGTCCACGGTGTAGGACACGGTGGGCACGCACGACTGCGCCAGCTGCGCCTCGGTGAGCTTCTTCAGCTCGGCGGCGTCCTCGCAGTCGGAGAACTCCACGTCGCCGAACACGTGCGCCTTGCCGCCCTTGCCGTCGGGCCGTCCCCAGCGCGCCAGCGCGTCGGCCGACCCCACCCAGTTCTGCCCGCCGTTCACGTCGCCGAAGGTCAGCTTGCGGTCGTAGCCGCCCGTCAGGTTGCCGTCCTCGTCGGCGGTCTGCAGGGACTTGCCGTAGCCGTACAGGGCGGTGCACACGTTGCCCTCGTCCACACTGCGCTTGACGCTCACGAGGTCCTTGGCGTAGGTGAAACGCTTGCCGTTGTCCTCGCCGACCTGCTTGGCCATGCACACGCGGCGTGCGGTCACCTTGGTGCCGCTCACCTGGATTTCGAACGACAGCTCGCCGCCCCAAGTGTCTGCCACGTCGTGGATGGCCGCCCATGCGTTGGTGTGGTAGAAGTTCGTGCCGGCCTGCCCGAGGTCGGCCACGGTTCCGACCTGCCAGCGCGAGGAGGACAGCGCCGAGGCCAGCGCGGCGTAGGCGCTCACGTCGTAGGGGCGCTTGTCCTCCAGGTAGTCGCCCAGGAGCTCGATTTGCGCCGAGGTCGGGCAGTAGTACGTGTAGAGGATGCCCGCGCTTGCGCGCTCCTCCTCCACGCCGTCCACGATGTTCTCGTGCCAGCGGCCCTTGAGGTCGCGCCACACCAGGCGGTCGCCCTTGTCGAGGCGCGCCAGCGTTGTGATGCTCAGGGCGTTCTCGCCGTTGACCTCGCGCGTGTCCTCGCACTCGAACAGCGTCTTGATGGGTCCCTTGTACGCCTCCCAGCGGTCGCATGCCCACAGAATCATCAGCCCACGTACCTTTCCGTCCACTGTACCGTCGCGGTGCCGCTGGACAGCTTGAGGCTGTTGGCTCCCGGCTCCAGCGGGAAGAAGTCACTCTCGAAGGTCACGGGCGCGGGGCTGCCGTCCACCGTGGCCTGCGGGGCGGCCATGTCGATGACCACCGCGCTCGATGCCGTCACCGCCTTGTCGATCTGCACGAATTCGCCCGTGCCCATGTTCGTCAGCCGCAGCGCCGACGTGCTGCCGCCGGGCCTGACGGTCACGGTGGGGTAGGTGCGGAACGTCCCGCCCACCTGCACGCCCGAGGTGCCCGACACGGTTGCGCGCCCCTCGGCCCCGTAGGCCACGGGGTCGTATGCCGTGAACGTCAGCGTGGCCTCGCCGGTGTGCCACAACGTGTCGAGCGCGCCCGGCGAGGTCAGCACGGCCATGTAGCGCAGGCCCAGGTGCCTCTCGTCGTCCAGCCACAGCTCGGCCTCCTTGAGGCACAGCAGGCGCGAGGCCATGAGGCGGCGAAGGGCCGCCATGTCGTCGGCGGGGCGCGCCCTCCAGGCCGCCGCCACGTCTATCGTCAGGGGTTTCAGCTCTGCGCGCATGAAGCGCGAGCCGGGCTGCCCGGGCACGTCGCGCGTGGCGATTTCGTACTCGGGCAGCAGCGAGCGGGTCACGAGCCGGGTGTCGAACCACGGCGCGAAGTCGAAGCCGTTGTATATCATGCGAAGCACTCCTGCCGTTTGATTTCCTTGGCTATCTGGCGGGAGATTTTCTCGATGTCGGCCTCCTCCCGCACGGTCGCGTACAGGTTGATTGTCACGTTCGTGTCGCCATGGGCCGCGCCGCCCTTGCCGTCGAGCAGCTTGGCGATGCCCTCGGCCAGCGGGCGCGCGCCGCGCTCGTTGAACGGCACCACGCCCTCGGGGCCCGCCTCGCCGACGCCGATGACGCTGGGGCCGTTGAACACGCCGCCCTTGGCGTACCAGTCGATGCCGAAGTGCGGCACGCTCGGCGGGGCGATGCTGAAGCTGCCGGAGATGGACAGGTGCGGCAGCTTCAGGTGGGGCAGCGACCACGAGAAGTTGAAGAACCCCTTGATGGAGTCGATGACGTTGCGCACGGTGTCGCGGGCGTTCTGTATCGGCGTCTCGATGGCGCTCTTGATGGAGTTCCACACGCTGCTCACGGTGTCCTTGGCGGCGTTGAACACGCTGGAGATCGTGTCGCGGATGCCGTTCACGGTGCTGGATATGGTGGAGCTGATGCCGCCCCACACGCTCGACGCCGTGCTGCTCACGGCACCCCATATGGAGTCCCACACCGCCTGAATTGCCGACAGCACCGCCGATATGGTGGAGCTGATGGCATTGATGGCCGCGCCTATCGCCGAGCTGATGGCATCCCATATGCTGGAGGCGGTGAAGCTCACCGCGCCCCACACCGTGTCCCACACGCCCTGGATGACCAAAAGGGCCGCGCCTATCACGTCGCTGACGTACTGGATGTACGCGCTCACCGCGCCGTAGATGGCCTCCCATATGGCGCTGGCGGTGCCGCTGATGCCTTCCCACGTCGCGCCCCACCATTCGGAGAGCGTCGTCACCACGTCGGTGATGACCTGGCTCACCGCGTCGATGTAGCCTCCCACCGCGCCGCAGATTGCGTCCCATGCCGCCGTCAGCTGCTCGCCGAAGTTCTTCCAGATGAAGTTCCAGGGTATGAGCAGCGTCTCGATGGCCAGGTTCAGAATCTCGCCCAGCAGCATCACGGCGACCTGCACCACGTTGCAGATGCCGTCCCAGATGGACGAGGCGGTGCCGGCCAGGCCTTGGAAGAACCCGGCCATGGCGTCGATGGCCCCCTGCACCGTGGAGCAGATGCCGTCCCACACGCCGCCCAGCTTCTCGCCGAGCTGCGAGAAGAACTCGCCGACGCTTTGGGCCACGTCGCCCGCCACCTGGATGGCCACCTCGAACGCGGCGCACACGGCATCCCACACGGCGGTCACCGCGTCGCGGAACCCCTCGCAGTTGTTCCACAGCAGCACCACGGCGGCGATGATGGCGGCGATGGCCGCGACCACGGGATGGGCGGCTATGAGCCCCAGCGCGCCGGTGCCCAGCTTGCCGACCACCTGGAAGGCGGCCCCGATTTTCGGCACGGTGTCCACGACGGTGCCGACCGTCGACAGCACGGGGCCTATGGCGGCCGCTATCGTGGCGATCGCCAGCACGGCGGTCTGTCCGCCCTCGCCGATGCCGGCGAACCACTCGGAGAACGACTTGACGACACCCGCCACGTTGGTGGCGATGTTGAGCAGTGGCTCGCCAAGCGGCTCGATGGAGCCCTGCAGCTCGCGCATGGCCTCCTGCGATTTCACGGCGAAGCTGTCGGAGGCGGCCTCCTGGGCCTGCTGCGCAGCGCCCGCCACGTCGCCGAAGCTGTCCTGCACGCCAGCCAGGGACTCGATCATGCCCATGGCATTGTCCTCGCCCAGCGAGGACCACAGGGTGGAGGCCAGCGCGGCCTTGTCGTACTCGTTTGGCATCTGCGTGAGGTCGCCCAGCACCGCCTGCAGCATGTCCTCGGCGGTGGCGCTGCCGTTCTTGAAGTTCTCGAAGACCTCCTGCGTGCCCTCGCTGAACGAGCCGATGGATTCCTCCATGCGGCCGTCGGACAGCGCCGTCAGGAACTCGTTGAGGTAGTCGCCCACCTTGTCCAGGTTGTACGCGCCGTTGGACGTGCCCGCTTCGAGCAGCGAGAAGTACTCGCTGGCGCTCATTCCCGCCTCGCCCCATCGCACGGAGTATTCGCTCAGGTTGTCGCCCAGCTCGTCGGTGTAGTTCAGGCCGCGCTGCATGCCCGCCGTCAGCAGGTCGCTGGCCTCGGTGGCGGACAGCCCGAAGCCCTCCATGAGGGCGTTGGTGCCGCGTATGGACTCGTTCACGTCTGCGCCGAAGGTGTCCGACAGCATGAGTGCGTTGGTGGTGACGGTCTGCAGGTCCTCGTCGGACACGTCGCGAAGGGTGGACTTGCACTGGATCAGCGCATCGTTGACCTCGTCCAGGGACTGGCCCCAGCCGCCCTCGTATATGCGCTTGCCTATGCCGCTGAAACGCTCGGCCTCCTCGCCGGACACGCCGAACGCGGCGGCTATGCGGGCGTTGGCCTGCTCGTAGTCGCTGGCCACACCGAATACGGCCTTGCCGGCGGCCACCACGGGCGCGGTCAGCGTCACCGTGGCGGCCGTGCCGGCCTTCTTGAACGAGGACGACAGCTTCGCGGCCTTCTCGTCGCCCTCGGCTATGTTCTTCCAGGAGATGCCCTGGAGGTCGCGCTCCAGGGCCTTGATGTTCTTGGATACGTCAACGGTGTCGAGCACCGCTTTGATGATGACGTTGCCGTCCATGCTCACCTCGTCGCTCTCTTGAGCGCGGCGAACACATCGCGCATCGCCGCGTCGCTTCCTTCCTCAGAGCCGTGTGAGCTGCGGCCTTTGCCGAGTTCGAACGCCTTGTGGGCGGCGTTCCAGGCCTCGACCTCCTGCCTGTTGTATTTGGTTGGCTTCGGCTTGGTCGCCGGGTTGCGGTAGTGGATGGCCGCGCCGAGCGGCGTGTCCTGCGGGCAGCCGCCCACGAGTGCCACGAACTCGGCAAAGCTGATGCGACCGCGCACCTCGTCCCACTCGATGCCGTAGGCCTGGCGGAAGCTGGTGCGTATGCGCGCCGCGTCCTCCTCCAAGTCCCACAGCGGGGTCTCGTGCGGGCGGTCGCCGGTCAGGTCGAGTCCGCACATGTCCCATACCGCCGCGTCGCGCATCCGCACGAACTCGGCGGCGTCGTAGTCGCATGCGCACCACGCGTCCGCCCAGTCCACGAAGAACAGCGCCAGGAACTCGTCCCGGCGCTGGTCGTCGGACTTGCCCTCGTCGGTCAGCACCTCGATGACGCGGATGATCGTGAGCGCGTCGTCGCGCACCAGCACCTCCTCGCCGTTCCACGGGTAGCGCGTGGCGCTCGTGCCGTCGGGCAGCCGCACCCGCTCGGCCGTGAGCGCGGCTGGCAGCATTACTTGCCGCCCTTCTTCTTGCGCTTGGCCTTGGCGCGGCGCTGGGCGCGGTTGAGCGCCTGGACCTGATCGGCGCGCTCGCTGTATGCAAGGCCGCACGCCATCAGCTGCTCGCTGGTCGCGTGGCGCGCCAACATGTTGAGGAACGTGGCGAAGACCTCGCCCAGGATGCGGATGTTCTCCTCGGGCGCGATGGGGCCCTCGTCGCCGCCCATCCACGCGAGCAGCTGCTCCCAGCCCTCGGTGCCGATGAACGCCGAGATGGTGCGCTTCATGAGGCGGGCCTGCGCGGCGTTGGCCTCGGCCGCCTTCTCGGGGGTGTCGGCCTCGCGGGCCATCTGCTCGTTGGCCTGCGCGCGGTCGATGGCGTTGCCGACCTTGGCCAGGTACTCCTCGATGTGCTTGTCGTCGAACCACACGCGGAAGCGCGGCGTGTCGGGGTTCTCCTCGGGGTCCTCGAAGAACACGTCCTCGTACGCACGGATGTTTTTCAGAAGTTCCATTTGTTGCCCCTTTCGTGAGCGGTGAGCGTCGGGCATAGAAAAGGGGCGCGGGCCGCTCACTAGCCCGCGCCCCCATGTCCAGGAGGTTATGTCTGGTGTCGCCTGCGGCTACTTCGCCGCCACGGTGACCTTCACCTGCGTGCAGATGCTCGGCTTGGATGCGCAGCGCACGGCGATGACCGCCTCGCCTGCGGCCACGCCCGTCACGTTGCCGTCGCTGTCGACGGTGGCCACGTCGGTGTTGCCCGATGCGAAGAAGCACTTGGCGTTCGCCTCGGCGGGCGTGACGGTCGGCGCGAGCTTCATGGACTTGCCCACGGCCGGGCCGGTCGGCGCGGTGCAGGTGACGCCCGTGGGCTGCTTGAGCTTGTTGGCGGGGATGTAGCGCATAGCGCCAGCGCCCGAGATTGTGCAGGAGAACGCGCCGGGGTCGGACGCCGCGCCCTGCTGCGAGCCGACGGTCAGGCCCAGGTAGGTGCAGTCGCCCTCCACCACGTCGCCGTTGGGGTCGGTGTGGCGGAAGTGGCCCGTGCGGCCCTCGCCGGTCTCAAGCGCCAGGCTGGCAACGAAGTCCTGCGCGGGGTCGCCGTAGCAGCGGTCGCCTGTGACCTCGTACTGCGGCTGCACGCTCTTCACCTTGTCGGTGGGAGTGCCGTAGCCGTCGTAGTAGTCCTTGGTCTCGGTGGTCTCGTTGGTGGTCGGCTTCACCTCGGTGATGCCGCGCGAGAAGATGGCCCACGTGGGGCTGGCCGCGTCTGGCGTGGTGTCGATCTCCAGCGCGCTCATGTAGTTGGGCGCGAAGCCCAGGTCTTGGTTCTTTGCCATCGTTATCCCTTCTCTATGGTTATGGTCGCTTTGATTCGGAACTCCCACAGGTACGGCCCGCCCTCCGGCGGCGTTATCTCCTGCGGCTCTGTGTACAGCGCCGCGCTGGTGAAGCCGTAGGAGCCGGTGGGCGAGGACAGGTCGGCCCCGTCCAACGCGTCGGCCAGGTCGTAGGCGTCGCCCATGGCCTTGGCCTCGGAGGTGTCCTTCACGATGACCTGCAGCACGTATCCGACACGGCGGGTGCCGTCCATGTGGCGCACCGCGTCGGCCGTGGGCATGGGCCTCAGCACCACCGCGTCGTCGTGGCCGCGCGATGCTGCCAGGCGGGTGAGGAGCACCGGGCCGTAGCCTAGGGCCTCTATGGCGGCCTTCGCCGCCTCCATCACGTCCGGGGCCATGTCACGCCCCCTCGGTCAGGAGGTCGACGGCCAGGCGCTCCCAGTCCTCGCCGTGCGCTTCCTTCGCGGCCTTCGGCCAGTCGGCCTTGGCCCTCGGGTTCTTGCCGTGCTTGATGGAGCTGTCGGGCAGGTCGCGCACGTAGGCGGCGTAGTCGGCGTCCCATATGACGAGGCCCTGCCTGAAGTCGGAGGCGGCCTGCATGGAGTTGTGCATGCGCTTGGTGTCCTCTGGCGTGAACGCGTTCATGTCCTCGGCCACGCTCATGGCGAACTTCACCTGCTTGGCCTCCAGCTCCTTCGCGCTGAAACGCTTCATGAGCTTGGTCAGGTCGACCGTAACTGCTGCGGGCATGGCTACCTCACCTCCAGTTCCCAGTGGTGGGGACGGGTGCCGAACGCGCGGCGGGGCGTGCACCTCGCCACGTTCATCCACTCGCCCCCGTCGATGCTCACGCGGCTGCCCACGGGCACGTCGAACATGCCGGGGCTGTCCGCGCCGTCTGCTATCACGAGGCCCTGCGCGCCGTCGCCCAGGGCGTACTCGCGCACGAGCCACGCCGAGACGGGCTCGAAGCGCACGCGGCGCACCTCGACGGGCTGCTCGAACTCGCCGCCGTAGCCGCCCTCCCTGGGCACCTTGACGGACATGGTGGAGGGCCGCGCCGAGCGCGGCACCCGCATCATCTGGTACCCCCGATGCCCGCGTAGAGCAGCGGCGTTCCAAGCAGCTCGCGGCGGACGGCGGCCTCCATGTCGCTGCGGTAGGTGCTGGCCCCTTCGGTACCGGGGTTCCACGAGAACGAGCCGACGGTAAAGCCGCCGCCCTCCATGATGCCGCCCGAGCATCCGTATGCGGCGTCGACCTCGCAGGCCGCCATGACCGCGCGCGCCCACTCCTCGGAGCCGTCCGGCTCGTTGGGGAAGATCAGGTCGCGCACGGCCGCCGTGGCGTGGGGGAGCGCCGCCTTGAACTCCTCGGCGGACAGCTCCCCGCGCCCGGCTGCCAGGTAGTCCTCGTGGGTCGGGGCTCTAGTTTCCATCGTCCTCGGCCGCCTCGGGCTTTTCCGCCTTGCCCTTGGCGGGCTGCTCGTCTGCGGCCTTCGCCTCGGGCTTTTCTGCCTTGCCCTTGGCGGGCTTGGCCTTCTTCGGGGCCTCCTTCTCGAAGGCCAGTCCAACGGTGCGCATGTCGCGCCTCCTTCCTACGCGGCCTTCATGCCTGCGGTGATGTAGTGCGCCAGGTTCTCGCGGACGCCGCACACGCCGTACTTGCGGTACTTGAACAGGTGGCCGAAGCCCTGCTGGTTGTCTTCGGCGTCGATGACCTTGCCGTGCGCGAAGTTCCAGCGCAGCACCACGGCGTCCTTGTGGACGATGAGGAAGTTCATGTCCACCGCGCCGGTGCCCTTCTTGTAGTGGCCGATCTCCTCGTCCTTGGTGGTGCCGTCCAAGAGGTCGATGGCGCTGTAGAAGCGGGACTGCGGCACCTTCACGATGGAGGAGAAGCCGTCCAGCGCCTCGCGGGACTTGGTGGTGTCCAGGTCCTTCACCATACCCAGCAGGGTGGGGGTGATGAACAGCACGCGGCCCTCTTCCGGCACCTCCTTCTCGTCCATGTCGCACATGGCGGCGTTCAGGCCCTTGAGCATGTCCGCGCCGTCGGCGTAGGTCTTCTGCTCCTTGGTGATGCCGGTGCCTGCGCACAGCGTGGAGAACACGAACGCGTCTCCCTCGGGCACCACCTTGGTGCGGTTGAAGTGCGCGGCGGCGTTGCCGAACGCCAGATTGAAGGACTGGGCGTCCACTTTCTGGTCGATTTCCAGGATGGTACCGCGGTCGTAGTTGGCGCTGATGGGCTTCCAAGTCAGGGACGCGCCGCTGTTCTGCGGCAGTCGCCCGTTGGCCTGCACGTCGCCCAGGCCACCCATGGAGTAGACGGGATAGTAGAACTCGCCCAGCTGCTCCATCTGCGCGATGTTGCCCTGCGGCGCGGCGCTCTCAAGCACTGCGGTCAGGGATTCCTTGCGGTACGCCTCCATGAGCACGTTCTCGTAGCCCTTGGGCAGTTCGATGCTGTTTGGCATGATTTACTCCTTTGAAGATTCGTCGGTGAGTCCGAAAGCTGCGCGGAAGTCGGCCAAGCCGTCGGAGCCTGCGCCGCCCTTGGGGTCGCCGCCCGCGCTCTCGCGGGGCTGGTCGGTGAACATGTAGGCGTTGTCCTTCTTCAGGGCCTCGAAGTCGATGCCCGTGAGGTTGCCCTGCTCGTCCAGCTTCGCGTCGGCGATGTTCGGGATGATCGCGCGCGCCGCCTTGGCGTTGCGCACCCCCATCTGCGCCAGCTTGGTGTCGATGGCGAAGTCGCGGCGCATGTCGGCCTCGCGCTTCTCGGCGTCGGCCTTGTACGCCTCGTTGTCGGCCTTGGCCTTGTCGAGCGCGGCCTGCAGCTCCTCGGCGTTGCCCGCCTTGGAGGTGAACTCCTCGATCTGCTTGTCGCGCTGCTCCAGCTCGGCCTTGAGGGCCTTCACCTGCTCCTGGTACTCGTCGGTCTCGCGCTTGTACTTCGCGTAGGACACGACCTCCTTCTGGGGCTCGGTCTGCTGGCCTTCGCCGCCCTCGTTTCCCTGGGGCTTGTTGTCTTCAGCCATCGCTTGCTCCTTCCGTGTTTGGTTGTCGCGCTTCCCTGCGCGCTTGGATGGCCCACCGTTGTCGCCGTGGTCGCGTGCGGGGCATGTTGTCGCCGCCCCATCGCGTGCCTACATCTTCCCCGAGGTGTCGCCAGGCAAAAGAAAAGGCCGCCCATTCGTGGGCGGCCTTGATGCCGTGCGTCTACTCGGTTGTCGCTTGGTCTACTTCATCAGCCCCGCGTCGCGCAGAACCTTGCGGGACTTGGCAAAAAGCTCCTCGCGCTCTTCTTTGGTCAGCTTTTCGGCGGCTTTCGACTCGGAGGCGCTGTCATCTATGACGAGCACCCAGTCCTCTGGCGTCACTTCTTTTTTGTCAGCCTGAACCATTTCGCTTCCTCGTTTCGCTCGTAGAGCATTTCGGTGGCAAGCTGGTCGATAACATCGCCGCCCGCGTTCGGGCACTCTCTTTTCGCCAGCTCTCGCAGCTCCTCGTACGCTTGTACGACGCTGCGGTCGTTCACCTTGATTTCGTAGATTGTACCATCGTGGCACGCCACCACCGAGCTGCGCACCCAGTCGTTTTCCGCCACCGTTCGAATGTCGGTCCACGACGGCGGCGAGCTCATGGGGTGGTTGTGGATCAGCACCACGCCGCCCTTGGTGCGCCTGCACGCCTCCACCTGCTTGGCGGTCAGGCCGCACGCCTGGCTCTTCAGGCCGTGCCCGAAGGTGTCGGTGACGCGCTCGCCCTTCTTCCACGACACGACGGACATGCGTTCGTAGCCCGTGCCGTCGCGGTCGCGCGGGATGCGGCGGCTCTCGGCGTACACGGCCTCGCTTGCGCGCTTCGGGATGGGAAGGGACGCCACCTTGTCGTGGTAGGCCCTGCCGTTCACGGCGCGGCGGCTCACGTCTGCGGCGGTGCCCGCGCCCTTGCCCGGCATGAACTTCTCGCGCACCCAGGTCTTGTCCGTGGCAAGCGGGTAGATGCGCTCCTTCGATTCCACGGCGGCCTCGCGCGTGCGCTCGCGGGACAGGTAGGGATGGGCGGCTATGTGCTCGCGCTGGCGCTTCTGCAGCTTGCCCAGGCGCAGGCGCTCCTTGGTGTTGTCGAGCCCGGCGGCCTCCAGGGCCGTTGCCTCGCGCTTGGCGGCGCGTATGCCGCGCTCAAGCTCGCGCTGCTTCTGCTCTGCCTGGTATCGCTCCTCGCGCTTCTCGTCGCCGCCATCGGGATCGCGCTCGTACCGCAGCTGCTGGCCCTCCACGTAGATGCCGAAGTCGTGCTTGCAGTTCGCGCCGCACAGGCCATCGACAGAGCCGTAGCCCGTCTCGCGGTAGAACGGCGGGTACTTCTTGGACTTGCCCGACAGGCTGAACACGCGGCCCTGCCACTTGGCGTGGCTCTCGCGCGCCCCGCCGTGCGAGGAGGTCTGCACGAGGTCGTGCCCGGTCTCCTCAAGCAGCTCCAGCGTGTTGCGGCTGCCCGCCTGCACCGCTTGGGTGCGGATGTGGCGGCGCATGGCCACGTCGGCCTGCGCCCACGCCCCGCTCTTGTAGTCCACGACGGACACGCCGCGCCGCGCCAGCTTCAGCACGGCCTCGCGGGTGGCCTGCTCGTAGCCCGCCATGCCCGAGTTCACCCGAGCCACGGCCTGCGCCACGACTTCGAGGTAGGCGCGCTGCACGTTGGCGGGCATCTTCAGGTTGTCGCGGCTCACGACGTCCTGCACTCCCGCCGCCGTGGCCCGCGCGGAGTTGTGCAGCCTCCACTGCATCGCCTTGGACAGCGCGCCCATGGCCGTGCCCAGCGTAGCCAGGTCGGCCTCGGCGCTCTTGGCCACGGCCTCGGCCGCAGCCTTGGCAGCCTCGCGCGCGGCTCTGCGGCCCTCCTCGTTCATGGCCTTCTGCACGTCCTTGGCGGCAAGCGCCGCCTTGCGGGCGGCCTGCGAGTAGGCGCTGTCGCCCTCGAAGTCGATGGAGCCTATGAGCGCGGCGTAGATGCACACCAGGCGCAGGGTGTATTCGTCCATGGCCCCCTGCGCTGCGTCGGTGAAGTGCTCTATGTAGTCCGGCCCCAGCATCAGGCGAGCCCGTCGCCCAGCATGTCGAACGCGCCGCCCTGCTGATCGGGCACGTTGGCCTTGGCCTCGTTGCTGGTCTCGCCGTAGAAGCGGCGGCGGTACTCCCACGGGGCCATGATGCCCGCGCCGACCTCGCTCATGGCCATCTCGCGCGCGCTCTGCGTGTCGCTGATGATGGAGTCGTCGAAGTCCACGGTGACGTCGCCGTAGGGCACGGCCTCGCCCTTGATGCTGCGGCACGCGTCGGCCATGCCGTTCACGAGGCGCACGATGGACTTGCGCAGGGCGTTCTCGTGCCGGTGGATGGATCGCATCAGCTGCGAGTTGTCGGCCGCCACCTCCTTGGCGGTCTTCAGGCCCGTGTGCGACTCCCAGGAGAAGTAGCCGTTGCCGAAGCCGCACGCCACCGACAGCAGGCGCAGGCCCGTGTTAATGGCGCTGGCGTTCTCGTCGGCCTTGAGGTCGCTCTGAACGGTCTGAATCTTCGCCGACCCCTCGTCGCCGGGGTTCATGCTGAAGATGGTGTCGTCGGCCTCGCCGAAGGCGTAGTAGGTCTTCGTGAGACTGCCGTCCGGCCCCTTGTCGGTCTTGGACTCTATGAGGGTCTTGTCCACGAACGTGCGCGGGCGGCCCACGCGGATGTGGTCGAGCAGGGAGGTGGCGGCCTCGTCGACCACCTTCATGGCCCCCACGGCGTTGCAGTACACGCTCGCGCCCATCGCGCAGTAGTCGTAGAAGCGGTTCGACACGGCGGGGCGCACCAGCGCGAAAAGCGGGCGGGTGCAGCGTGTGTCCATGTCGGCGCTGATGCCCTCGACTGTCACCTGCTTGTGTGTGCGGGTGTCGAACAGCTGCGTGAGGATGTGGTAGGTGCCGCCCTTGAGCACGTGGGCCTGGCACTGGTCGTAGTCGCGCCCGGCGACCTCCACGCGGCCCACGAACGCGCACTGCGTGCAGTCGTCGGCGCTCCACGTGAGCGGGACTATCTGCGTGGCGTCGTAGCGCACGATGCGCAGCTCGGCGTCGGGCGTGTAGGCGCTGTCGGTCACGCCTCGCGGCTCGATGACCCACGCGCCGGTCCCCATGGCGAACGCCCGGGCTATGAAGTCGGCGTTGTCCATGGCGAACGATGTGGGCGCGTCGCTGTCCTCCGTGGGCTGCTGCGCCGGCGCGTTGCCCTCCGCCGCCTCCTGGCCGTCCCCGCCCGTCACCGTGGGGTTGGCGAAGTAGCGCGCCATCCAGGCGCGGCGCTCGTCGCTCGTGCTGGAGATGATCGTGCTCTCGTTCATGAGCAGACTGGCCCACTCGTCGGCCACGAGCGCCGCCGGGTGCAGGCTGGCGCGCTCGCGCTTGTACACGCGGAAGCCGCGCCGCTCGCTGTAGTGGTACCAGCCGTTGTTCGCCGCGAACCACCCGAACCAGACGCCCACCATGCCCTGCATGCGGGTGTCCGGCTGGTATCCCATGCGGCGCAGCCACGCCTCGGCGTAGCCCGTGTTGCCTCGCTTCTCCATCAGAGGTTGCTCCTTATCCACAGTCCTGCGGCGTAGCCCGCCGCGTCTATCGCGTCGTCGTTCACCTTCGGCAGTGTCTCGGTTATGTCGCCCTGCCCGTTCGACACGTACTCGTACTCGGGGAACTCCTTGGCGGCGAGCGGGCAGCGGTCGGGGTCGATGACTATGCGCGTGAGGTTCTGCATCCACCTGATGCGGCTCTTGGGCGCGTTCAGGCCCTGCTTGAGCGACTTCTGCGCGCCGATGCCCTGCTCCTGGTAGTAGAGGATCATGCCGCGCGCCGCGCTGTCGCACCACACGTCGGCGGCGGGGTCCTCGGCCGCCTGCAGCTTGGCCGCCACCAGCTCGGCGGTCTTGACGTCGATGGCCTCGGTTCCCTGGCGGCTCTCCTCGTCCAGCAGGTACAGCACGCGCTCGTTCTCGTCGTAGCCCGCCTCCATGAACACCCAGGGGTGCACGCTGCCCGCGTCCACGCCGAACGAGCGCAGGGCGATGGCCTCACGTTCCTCTGCGGTGATGGGACGTATGTCCAGCAGCTCGTCGGGGAACACCTCGGAGCCCGTGCCTATGACCTCGCCGAGCCATTGCCAGCGGTAGGAGTCGGGGGTCTTGCGGCGGCTGCGCTCCGCCTCCGCCAGCGCGGTGGCGCTTATCCATTCGGGGTGCTCGTCTATGACGTCCAGGTACGTGGTGTGGCATATGAAGCGCCCGTCCTCGCCCGGGTGGGCCTCCAGGTCGCGCGCCTCCTTGTTCACCCAGTTGCGAGCCGAGCGGGGAGGGTTGTAGCTGTAGAAGACCCAGAACATGTCGCCGCCGCGCAGGAACGTGGCCAGCACGCTGCGCACCTCGTCCATGCCGTCGAACTCGTCTACCTCCTCGAACCACACCACGGCGCAGTAGCCGGTGCGGAACTTCGCGGACTTCAGCTTCTTCGGCTTGTCGCATCCCACAAAGCGTATGACCTGCCCGGTGGGGCGGTACGTCACCTCCATGGGGGACAGGCCGAAGTCGAACAGGTGCGCCACGCCCAGCACGTCGCACGCCCAGCCTATCTGCTCGTACACGGACGTGCGCAGCGTGTTGCCGACCTTGCGCAGCACGACGGCGTTGGCCTCCGGGTTGAGCATGATCAGCAGCACGATGGCGATGGATATGAACGACGACTTGGTGGAGTTGCGCCCGCCCTTGAACCAGTAGTGCGTGAACTCGTGCGCCTTGATAGAGCGCCACACGCCGGCGAACACGGAGGCCACGACGTCCGAGAGCCTAACCGAGGTCGTCAACGATGGTCACCCCCGCCTCCGCCATGGCGGCCTTCGCGCCGTCCACGCCGAACATGTCGTTGAGCAGCTTCACGCTCTCGGTTATGGCCAGGCGCGCGTCGCCGTTGATGCTGCCCTCGGCCGCCTGGCGGCGGAAGATGGGTAGCGCGCCGTCCAGCACCTCGAACAGCGGGGCGGCCGCGTCCTGCAGCTCCCAGCGGCAGTCCTTGGCGGCCGCGTCGCGGATTTCCTGGATTCTGTGCGCGATTCGTGGGTCGCGCATCAGCTTGGACGCGGCGCAGCTTATCGAGTTGTAGTTCATCCGCTTGCAGTCGTAGGCCGCGCGGTACGCGTCCTGCTGCTTGGCGCGGGGCTTGGCCATCTCGCGGGCGAACGCCTCCTGCTTCGCCGTGAGCGGCTTGTCCTTCTTGGGCACCTGCGGCCTCCTTCCTGATTAGTTTCGCGCTAGCCAAGCGACGCGATCACATCGCGCTCGCGCGGCGAAAGCGCGAAACGCTCTGCGGCTGCACGCTCTGCGGCTGCACGCTCTGCGGCTGCACGCTCTGCGGCTGCACGCTCTGCGGCTGCACGCTCTGCGGCTGCACGCTCTGCGGCTGCACGCTCTGCGGCTGCACGC
>DBFELT010000017.1:0-11651 GCA_048323995.1 Collinsella sp.
TTTCTCAAGTCATCGTTAGATTAATAATGACAGACCGAATGAAGATACGTGCGACGGGGGCGAGGCGAATGACTGAGCGGTATCGATACGCGGGTTCAACGGTATTATATTGACCACATAGATTATTAACTTACATTTCTACCCGCCCTTTTCGTAGAGTCGCCGATACGTGCTTAGCGCACCCTCGGCGCGTCCGGCAGGCTTTGCGAAATGGGATCCAGGAGACTTCGGCGCAGCATCATCTTGCGGAATGCTTCTAATGAGCCTCCCATCCTTCAAAAACAGAATCTCATCGCACAGCCTATCGACCGAATCCAAGATGTGGGATGACATGATGATGCACGTACCAGAATCGGCCAGCTTCCTGAGAATCTCGGAATGCAAGTCCACCCTGCTGGGGTCGAGCGCGTTCATGGGCTCATCTAATAGAAGGTACCGCGCGCCCGTCGCATACGCAATCGCCAGGGTAAGCTGCTGCTTCATGCCCTGGCTCAGAGTGCGGATCCTCATCTTCGCGAACTCGCCTATCTGCGTTTGTTCCACTATCTCTTCGATATCGCGAGCATGCGGCCACATATCGCAAAACCATCTTGAGGTGATCTTCCGCACGCAATCCGGGATACAGCAGCGTCCCCTCACCAGGTGCATAGAAGATCATAGAACGGACCTCTCTCGCACCCGTACCCTGCACCTCATCCAGAACGATGCTCCCGTCCACGCGAGGACCCGGCAAACCTGCCATCGCACGCAGCAACGTCGTCTTTCCATGCCCGTTCGGAGCGACGAGACCGTAGACCGTACCCGGGGCAAACTCAGCGTTCACCGAATCTACGAGCACCTTCTTTCCATAAGAGATCGTCAGCGTTTGAAGGTCAATCATCGAGATCATCCCCTTTCGATCTTTGGAACACTCAGGCGCACCATCAACGGAGATACGGCGCCCAAGACCACCAGCAGAGCGCCCGATGCGCCGACGACCTCTCCAAAAGGCATCGCGTTCGTCCCTCGCCCAAGGAACCCAATCGTCCCCACCTGGGAAGCGGGATCAAACGAGGCGAATGGAGCCAGCAGCGCGACGCCCATGCCCACGCTTTCAACATGAGCGCTCAACGAACCCAACACCAAGAGAACCGCGCAAACCATTCCGGTGACAACGGGGTTGCGGCTAATCGCTGCTGTCAACGCAGCGACGACGGAAATCACGCCGTATGCCATGACCAGCAACGGAATACTGCACAACACCGCCTCCCCCACTATGGACGTTGTCGAAGCTCCCGCCCGAATGAGAGCGACGGGATACTCCGATCCACCCGCACCGTTCTTAATCACGGACACAACGACAGCGGGAACCATCGACACCAAAAGCAGCACCAAGCCAAGCAGGAGAGCCAGCGCAACAGCCGTCAGAAAACGCACATGCGCTGTTGCGGGGATCTGGAGAACCAGAAGGGAACGACACTGCAGGTGGGTGCACGCGAGCGATGTGACAACCACGGGCAACAGCAAAAATAAGGAGGGAAGCGCTGCCTGGAGATACGAAAGGAGGATTAATGGGGGCATCTTCGTACTTAACTCGTAAACCTTGGGGTCCGGCAAGCTCGCGATCGACTCAAGCAGAAGGGCGCGCGCCTCCGCACGAGAAGGAGTCTCCGGCTCGATTCCGATCGATTGCAGGAGAGTCGCATCTGCCGCGCCCAGCTCACCTCGAGCGCGCTCGTACGTCGCAAGGCTTCGAAACCCCTCCGCAGGCATAGGCGCGTACACGAAACCCGAAAGAGCATCCCGCATGTCTTCCAGGGCCGCTTTGCCCTCGACGTCCATATTCGCAGCGTTCTGCTCTAGATACCGATCTATTGAACGGAGCTCCCCATCCCTATACCGAACAGCGGAAACGTTATCAGCGTCAGGAAACATCTCGACCAGAGCCGGGGCCAGCATCGTCGTCGACATTGCAATCGCGCATACGGCGAGGGTAGGAGAACGCAGGAGCAGTTTCCCCATCGTTCTTACGTATGCAACGGCGGAGGCACAAGCGCTCGAACGAGTTGCCGTTCTCGATGCAGTGAAGGAACCTCTCTCAAGACAAATCGGGGATATCGGGCACGCGCAGCCGCTCTTTCCAGCAACGCAAAGCAGGCTAATTGCCAGCACCTCGATCCCGATTGCGCATACGAGGGCAATCGCGCCACGCTCGAAGCAAAGTCCAGGCAGATTCACTATCTGCGTTGTCGGGTACGGGCTATAGGCGCCGACGGTCAACTCAGTGTTCGCATACGTAAGGGGATTCAACAGGGCGAACTCACGTAAAGCGATGGATCTTCCGTAATACCCGGGAACCATCGTCACCCCCATCAGGGCACATACGAACACGATTCCAAGCGTAGGGTTATTGGCAATCTTCACGGCAAGGTGAACGACAAGCGAGATGAACGCTGCCACCAAGAATTGCAAGATGGCCGTCTGCGCGAACACCAGCCAAGCCGGTTTGATAACCGGAGTCGCATATTGAATGTAGCCTATCGGATAGAACGGCGAGCCCGGGCCATTCTTCACAAGCGCGGCGATTATCCCTGGAAGATTGATGGCGAGGACGGCAAGCATTGCAAAAACACTCGCCCATACGCTCGATGCAACAAGTCTACCCAGCTCGCCCATCGGTGCCTGGATGATGAGCTTTTCACGTTTGTTAAGACGCGCAGCAAGGAACGAGACGGCAACGGCCGTTGCGACCCATAGCAAGTACTCCTTCGATCCGTCATAATAGGTGTACTCTCCATCCGATATCTGCAGAAACGGAAGTAGGGGAGAGAGCGGTGCCAAGATAAGACGTCCCGCGGCAAGAGGGTACAGAAGCGCGGGCATGCTTGATGAAGAGGTATAGACACCGTCCTCCCCCGCATTCACAAGCGCATCCGCATAGGATGCTGACAATTCCTGCTCAACACGGGTTATTCCCGACTCGAGGTATTCGACCCGTCCGTCGATGCCAGCCGCGCTCCTGAAGACGGGCAGAGCACAAAGAACCATCAACGCAACAACGACAACACAGAGCGACCTGGAGGAGAGAAGCGACCTAAAGATCGCCTTCGAGATTTTGAGCATATTCATCGCCAACCTTAACCTCATCCAGTCGGAACAGAGGGGCCGAACAAAATGCTCGGCCCTTCCTCGCATCTAGTAGGTGCTATAGACAAATTGCCATTTATCAGTTGTGCCAAGAACACCACAGGAGCACATTGCAGCGAGGCGGGATTCCCTATGATGCGCGGATCGGCGATAGCCATTTCGGTAGGAGATCGTCTTGTAAGAGATGTTGAACATCGAGATGCTGTGCCCGCTTACGCCGCGAGGACAGCTGTAGCTCCAGTAGGTATCGACGACGTCGTCCGTATACCCGAGGGGCTCAACGAGGGCACACTGGCTGCTCTCCTGGGAAGGAGGCATCGGGGTATCCGCAAAAGCGGGGGCTCCCGGCAGCAACAGACAAAGAGCGAGGCCGAGGAAAACCAAGAGCTTACACGACTTAACAGTGCTGAACATAATCCTCTCCAATCTAGAGGGGTTTCGGTTGCAGCATGCTGTGATTACTTGCCGGCAAAGTCAATTTAACATAAACTGTTAAAAAGTAACCTGAGTTTTTTAAATTCTTCGGAGGTTATTATGAGTTCCGACAATCGCACTCCCCGGCTTCATTCCTTCCGCATCGCATGTGCGATAGCCTCTGCGACCCTTTGCGCCACCGCCATCGCACAAGTGGCGTTCTCCTTAAAGCCAGCAATCAAAGTGCTCGACAACCCTGTAATTGCAGACTCCCCCGCGTATCCAGCCCTTGCGATCTCGACATTGGTCCCTGCCGTCATCGGTATCGCTACGACCATCCTCAGCGCCGTTCTCGTGTGGACGATCAAGAGCGGAGACCCCTTCAAGAAAGGGTCTGCGACATGCTTGAAGGTGCTCGGCATTCTCTTCGTTGTTCAAGCTGCCACCAGCCTCTACGCCGGCTCACTCAAAACCTCCGTTTCGATGTTTGGCGGCGAGGGGGCCGTCGGCGCCCAAGAGATCGCTTCATCATTCGATTGGACCTCTCTGGTTCTCGGCATCGTCCTGTTCATGCTTTCCCAGCTCTTCTTGTACGCCCGAGAGCTGTACCTCGACTCCGACGAGATTGCGTAAGGAAACGCCATGCCCGTAATTGTTCGCCTCGACAAGATCATGGCCGAGCGAAAGATTTCCTCGAACGAACTTGCCGAAAGGATTGGAACCACGCCCGTGAACCTGTCCCGTATTAAAAAAGGGCATATTCGCGGCATTCGCTTCAACACACTCGAGCAGCTATGCCTCGCCCTTCGTTGCCAACCCGGAGACCTTCTCGAAGTCATGAGCGAAGAGGATGCCCGAAAGGAGTTCGGACTCGATTGGTCTGCCGAGGATTAGAGGGCGGTCGTACTCGCCCTGCACACGGGGATGCGAATCGGCGAGGTCTGCGGCCTTCGGTGGTGCGATGTGGATTTCGAGACGGGCCTGATCTCGATCAGGCACTCGGTGGCGTACGCGAAGGGAATGGGTTCGTTCATCAAGGACACCAAGACCCATGACGCCAGGGGTATCCCCATCGACCCGGTCGGCCTACTCCCCTTCCTGAAGGAGACCCACGAGATCGACTGCGGAAAGCTGCGCTTGCGCGGCCTTACCGGGGCGGTCGAGATCGGGGACTGCTACATCCTGTCGGAGCCGGGCGCGACCTTCGCGACGACAAGCTATATCCGCAGGGCGTTCAAGACGTTCTCGGAGACCAACGGCCTCATGGGCACCAACGACGAGCTGATCACGTTCCACGGCCTTCGCCACACGTTCGCAACGCAGTGGATCCGCCAAGGCGGCGATATCAAGGCGCTCCAATCGATCCTCGGCCACAAGGACGCCATGGCGACGCTCAACGTCTACGCCGACATCGAGCCCATCTCCAAAATCCATAACATGCTGCGCGCCACGCCGTGCCTTTGGCGCGGGCACCTCGGGCCGAGGGTCGATCCGGGTCCCATGTTCCAACAGAGGATCCAGGAGTCCATCGAGACGCTCCAGGCGTTCGGCTACGGCATCACCGAGCCGGACGACCGAAATATCGCCATACGCGACGTGAAGATGAACAGTTGGCTCTAGCTCACCGAGTACGCGGCAGTGCTGGGCCCATCCCAACTGAGGTCACGGTGATCCGATAGGGGCGCCGCCCGCGGCATGCGCCGCGGAGCGGTATCCCCTGCCGAAGGGCGGGGATGCCCTCCGCTTCCAGTTCGGAATCAGCCGTCGGAGGCGTTCGGCTGACTGCGGGAACGGCCTGTCCGCTCAATGTGTTCGGCTGAGATCGGAAATCAACCCAACACGAGCCGGACACGCGCCAGACGGCTCTTCCCCGTACGGCCTTCCCCCTTACGCTCATGTTGCAGGCATGTAACGCCGCAGCGAGCGCGCCTTTTTTGCGCCAGACAGGTACAATGATGAACACTGTACCGTAGCGGAGCGCCCCGCGCGCGCCGCAACCACGCGAAAGGGTTTCCCATGGCCGAGATCTCGTCCTCCCGTATCGTCATCACCGTCCTTGGCAAGAACCGCCCCGGCATCGTCGCCGGCGTCACCCGTGTTCTGGGCGAGGCCAACGTCGACATCCGCGACATTACGCAGTCCATTATCGAGGACATCTTCACCATGACCATGCTGGCCGACACCGCCGAGTCCAAGCTCGACTTCGCCGAGCTGCAGAAGGCCCTGGCCGAGGCCGGCGAGCTTTCGGGCGTCAACGTGTCCATCCAGCGCGAGGACGTCTTTAACTTTATGTACCGCCTGTAGCGAACAAGCCGCTCGGGGCAGCTTGACGTCATATCGTCCAAGCGCGCGGCCCCCAAGCGGACCGGAGAGGAGCGCGCATGGCCTACGACGCCAAGAAAATCTACTACCGCTTCGACGATCACCTGAGCCGCCTGGTTCTGGATTACGAGGCGAGCCGTCAGATTTCGCCCGAAAGCGAAAACCTCTACCACGGCCTGCCGACCGACCCGTACGACGAGGGCCTGTTTGTCGAGCACAATGTCAAGCGCGGTCTGCGCAATGCCGACGGCTCGGGCGTGGTCGCGGGCCTTACCCGCATCTCGGACGTGCACGGCTACAACAAGGTCGACGGCAAAGTTGTGCCCGATCAGGGCAAACTCACGCTTCGTGGCTACAGCATCGAGGACCTGGTCAACAACGCCCAGGCCGAGGATCGCTATGGCTACGAAGAGGTCGCCTACCTGCTCATCACGGGCTCTCTGCCCACCAAGGAAGAGCTTGACGGTTTTTGCGAACGTCTGGGCGCTTTTAGGCACCTGAGCGACGAGTACGTCCGCGAGTTCCCCATGACCACGGTGTCGTCGAGCATCATGAACGTGCTTCAGCGCGCCGTGCTGCTGCTCTACGCCTTCGACGCCGAGCCCGACGCCATTACACCCGAGCACGAAATCGACGTCGCCATCTCCATGCTCGCCCGTCTCCCCCGCATCGCCGCCTTCGCGCATATGGCCTCGGTCGCCAAGCGCCGCGGCTCCGAGGTTCATGTACCGCACCCCACACCCGGCCTTTCCACCGCCGAGACCATCCTGCAGGTGCTCCGCGGCGGCATGGCATTCACCCGCGACGAAGCCATGCTGCTCGACGTGATGCTCATGCTGCATGCCGAGCACGGCGGCGGCAACAACTCCACGTTCGCCTGCCGCGTGCTGTCCTCCTCGGCCACCGACCCGTATTCCGCCTACGCCGCGGCTATCGGCTCGCTCAAAGGCCCGCGCCACGGCGGCGCCAACGCCAAGGTCGTGTCCATGCACGAGGATATCCGTGCGCATGTCTCCAATTGGGAGGACGAGGACGAGGTCGCAGCCTACCTGGGCAAGATTCTCGACAAGCAGGCCTTCGACGGCACGGGCCTCATCTACGGTATGGGCCACGCCGTCTACACACTGAGCGACCCGCGCGCCGAGGTGTGCCGCCGTTACGCGCGCACACTTGCCGCCAAGAAGGACCTGGGCGAGGAGTTCGCGCTCATCGAGCGCATCGAGCGCCTGGCCCCGCAGGTGATGCGCGATCACGGCATGACCAAGCCCATCTGCGCCAACATCGACCTGTACACGGGCTTTATCTACAAGATGCTCGGCGTGCCCGAGACGCTCTTTACGCCGCTGTTCGCCGTCGCCCGCATGGCCGGCTGGTCGGCGCACCGCATGGAAGAGCTCTTCTGCGCGCATCGCATCATCCGTCCCGCGTATCGCCCGGTTATCGATCCGCTGGAGTACAAGCCGCTCGCCGATCGCTAAGACGCGGACCGTTATAGAACCCGAACGTGGCCAGGGCATCACCGCCCTCGGCCACGCTTTTTATGCCAGTAGAAAGGGCTGCATCAAATGATTGTGTTTTCCGATATGGATGGAACACTGCTGACGAGTGATAAGCAGATGAGCGATGCCACCTGGGCGATGCTCGACGAGCTTGCGCACCGCGGTATTGAGTTTGTGCCCTGCACGGGGCGCCCGCTGTCGGGTATCTTTGAGCCCATCCTCGCCCACCCCGCCGTACACTACGCGGTCTGCGCCAACGGTGCCAGCGTCTGGCAGCTCGACGACGGTACGCCCACCGATACTTCACGCGCTACGCGCATTTTGAGCCGACCGCTCGACCGCGCCATCGCCCACCGCATCCATAGCATCGCCGCCGGCCACGATGTGACCTTCGATATCTTCGCGGACGGGCAGTGCTTCCTCCCCCGCTCGCTCTACACGCGCCTGGACGAATTCTGCGGCGGCGATCCCCACATTGCGGCTTCGCTCAAGCGTACACGAACGCCGATCGACATGGATATCGACAGCAAGATCGACGAGGTCGAGACGCTCGAACGCATCGCCATGTACTGGCACGACCCGGTCGATCGCGACGCCATCGCAGCGGAGCTCGACACGCTCGGGGGCATTGAGGTCACGCGTTCGTACGCCATGAATATCGAGGTCATGGGCGAGGGCGCTACCAAGGGGACGGCCCTCACGTGGCTGTGCGAGCACCTGGGCGAGCGTCTCGCCGACGCCTGGGCGTTCGGCGACAACATCAACGACATCCCCATGCTGCAGGCAGCGGGACACGGCATGGCCATGATCAACGCCGAGCCCGAGGACCGCGACGCCGCCGACGCCATCACCGAGTTCGACAACGACCACGACGGCGTCGCCCGCACCATCATGGCCGCCCTCGCCTAGTCATTGGGGACGTTCTTAAACGACTAGTCACTGGGGACGTTCTTAAATGACTAGTCGTTGGGGACACTCTTCGCGAAAAAGCTGCAAGGACTGTCCCCGGTTGCCGGCAGAAAAGGAACGTCCCTAACTGCCGGATTAGGCGAGGCTCTCCAGAACACGGCGGAGCTCCTGCTGGACAGCGTGGTCGCGGTTACGACCCACCACGCTATCGGCCACCGCCTTGAGCGCGGGGCGCGCGTTTTCCATCGCGCAGCCCGTGCCGACAAAGCGAATAATCTCATAGTCGTTCATCGAGTCGCCAAACGCCATGACCTCGTCGCGCCCAATGTCGTAATGCTCCGCGAGCTGCGCGATACCCGAGGCCTTCGACACACCAGGCTGCATGGCATCAATCCACGCGTTGCCCGAAGGCGCAAAGGTAAAGAGCTGACCAAGTTCGCGCTGCAGTACGTAGGCGCTGTCCATAACGGCACCGTCATCGCAAAAGATACTCGCCTTGATGATATTTACGCTGGGATCGGGCAGCTCCCAAATGCGCTCGGCATTGGGAAGGTCCTTATCGACCTCGCGCACGAACTTGCACTCGTCATCGAGCAGGAAGGACTTGGTTCGGTCAAAAAGCGCAAGATGCAGATTGGGAAACGTCGCGACGGCCTGGGCGAGCCTTCGAATCGCCAGGTGCGAATACACCTCGCGGTCTACCATTTTGCCGTCGGCGTAGACCTGGGCACCGTTAGCTGCGACAAAGTCCATCTTGTCGCGAACGGGCGCAAAGAACTCGCACAGGCGATCGTAGCGGCGGCCTGACGATGCGGCAAAATGCACGCCATGCTCGCGTAGCGCCAAAATCAGTTCGTAGGTCTCGGGAGGCACCTGGCCGTTTTCGTCAAGCAGCGTGCCGTCCATATCGGATGCAATCAGTTTAAACATAGAAAAGCTCCCTTCGGGCTTGTTGGAATCGAACGTGTATCCGATTCCAACGTACCCAAAGGAAGCTCAAATAAGACCCCGCAGTCATAAACGTTACAAGGGCCTGGCGGATGCCTCACATACGCCAGGCGGTTCGCGTCCGCAGCATCCGACACGCCAAAGAATGTCCCCAACGACTAGTCGTTTAAGAACGTCCCCAATGACTAGTCGGCGTAGGTGAAGGTCGTGACGTCGAACATGCCCTCGGGGCGGATGCGGAGCGTCGGGATCACCGGCAGGGGCAGGAAGATGATGCCCATGATGGGGTCGAGCGGCGGCTCAATACCCATAGCGCGCGCCTTGACCATAAAGTCGTCGTGCTGCGCTGCGACATCCTCGGCCGTGCCCTCGCTCATCAGGCCACCAAGCGCTAGCGGAATGCGCGCCACGACCTCGCCGTTGCGCACCAGCACGTGGCCGCCCTGCCCCACGGCCTCAACAGCAGTCATCATATCGGCAGCGTTGTCGCCCACCACGCACACGTTGTGCGAGTCGTGGCCGATCGTGGAGGCAATGGCACCACCGGTGATGGTAAAGCCACGCACCCAGCCGCGACCGATATGCTTGCCAACCAGGCCCAGGCCAGCGGGGCCGTCGCCGTCGACGCCCTCGGCCTGCAGCGACACGCCGCGGCCATGGCGCTCGATAAGCATAATGCGACGCAAGTCCTCGTCAGTCTCGGGACGAACCATGCCCGTGATAGCCATGCCCGGGATCACATCGATCACGGCCTCGCCCGGCTTAAAGGCATAGTCGAACACGTCGAGCGATAGCTTCGGCAGCTTAACGGAAGCACGCAGCTCATCGGCAAGGGCCGCAACCTCGGCCATCTCGGGTGCGATCTCGCCCACAAAGGTGCCGTCCTGCGCCACCAGAGCACCGGCGGCATACACGCAATGCGGAGCCGTGGCAAACGTCAGGTCGTTGAGTACCAGCAGGTCGGCACGCTTGCCCGGGGCGATGGCGCCACGCAGCTCGTGCGGGTCGCGGCAACCGTGGTCCAGGCCAAACGCCTCGGCCGTGGACAGGGACGCCATAGAGATGGCGACCACGGGGTCAATACCGGCCTCAATAGCTACGCGGCAGGCATTGTCGATCATGCCGGTCGAAAGAGCATCGGAGGGAGCGCGATCGTCGGTCGCAAGGCAGCAGCGGCGGGCGCGGGCAGGATTCTCCAGCAGCATCGGGGACAAATTGGCCAGGTCGTGGCTGCACGTGCCCTCACGCAGCATCACATACATGCCGCGAGACAGCTTGTCGAGCGCCTCCTCGGGAATCGTCGACTCGTGGTCGGCGATAATGCCCGCTGCGGCATAGGCGTTGAGGTCCTTACCGGCAACGAGCGGCGCGTGGCCGTCAACCTGCTTGGACGGCGTCTGGTTGGCAGCATCGATGCGAGCACAGGTCTCGGGGTCGGCCATAAAGACGCCCGGCAAGTTCATCATTTCGCCCAGACCAAAAACATCGCCTGGATGCTCGGCAAAAAACGCCTGCATATCGGCAGCCGACATAACGGCACCGGCCTGCTCGTCGGGCAGCGCGGGCACGCACGAAGGCATCATGTACTTGATGGAGATGGGTGCGCGGCGGCCGTCCTCAATCATAAAGCGCAAGCCGTCGAGCCCCGCCACATTGGCAATCTCGTGGCTGTCGGCAATGGCGGTGGTAGTACCGCGCGTCGCGGCCATGCGAGCATACTCGGCGGGACGGATGTTCGAAGACTCGATATGCAGATGCCCGTCAATAAAACCGGGAGCGAGATAGCGACCCTGGCAGTCGATAACCTCGGCAGCCTCGTAGGTACCGGAGGCATCGTCGCGACCGTTGTAGAGCACGCCGACGATCACACCGTCCTTGACGGCAACGCTACCGGGCGCCACACGTTGGCCATACACGTCGACAATCTGCGCATTGGTAAACAGCGTGTCGACGGGCACGCGCCCCTCGGCAGCATCGATCACAGACCTCATGACCTCAACGGACATACATACTCCTTTAACCGTAGAAAACAGCTGCGGAGCGGACAGGCCTTCACCGCAGCAAGCTCATAGCCATTGTATGCCCAAACGATGGGCCAACAATACGCCCCTCCGCTTAACGGCACACGCCGCTTGACGCAATGGGGACAGGTTACTTTGCACCAATGGCAAGGAGTGTCCCAAAGTGCCGGCACAAAAGGAACGTCCCCAAGTGCCACAAAAGGAACGTCCCCAAGTGCCACCAACGGAAGCGCCGATGTTTTGGCAATGACAGACACTATGACCCAATCCAAGGGCACGGAAACGACAGGAGCCCCCGCTCGTGACCGCGGGTCGGGGCTGCGACAATGTTGTTGAAGTGCCAGAGGCGCAGCCGCGCCGCAACGAGGTTGGGAGGCTCCCGTGCCTAGATATTCTACCGCCTTCGGAATGG
>DBFELT010000018.1:0-21985 GCA_048323995.1 Collinsella sp.
TCCAGTTCCGCGGCGAGTCCTACCGCGTCCGCCATGCCCTCATGCAGGAGGGCTAGCCGCTCAAAAAGCGTGCGCGCTTCCGATGCTCAGGCTGCTCAATTTCCGATGCTCTTTTTGCTCAAATCCTCTTGACGAAACACAACTTCGCGGAGCCGTTAGAGAACCCGAGCTCCGAGGCGGTCAGCGTCGGCGTCGGGCGACCGTAGGCGACCGGGGTCGACTGGGGCGAGGCGCCCGAGGCGGCGGCGCTGTGGTAGAAAACCTCATAACCAGTCTTTGGTTGATACGTCACTTCGAAATTCAGCTTTACGTTCAATTTGTTACTTGATGATGTTATTACTTTAGACGATGCTGAAAGATCAGCCTTGATGGCGTTCGACTTCCATTCCCACAGGCTTATCTTATACGCAATTATTCCGTTTTGAATGCCGCTGATACTGGGCGGAAAACTTTGGTTGTCAGCGTCTATCGAGAAGCTGGTCTCCTTGGCGTTCAAGTGCTGCTGGATGCGGTCGGCGTAGGCGCTCGCCCATTCATCGGCCTTGCCATTGCGCACGAAGTAGTTATCTTTTAGACTGCCAGAACGCGTAGCATAGCCCTCAACAGAATATATCTTCTCGTGCCCCGGATGCGCAATTGCCATTAGCTCGTCAGTAAGGCAGAAGTAGAGATGACGCTGATCTAGATCACCGTAAAAATTATCAGACGTGTCATCCCAAGTGCAGTCAACCTGATACCATTCGTCATCGAGCTTGACCGCATTCCACGTGTGCCCATCATAGGCATCGCGGGTTTCGGCGTTTTCTATACCTGCGGCGGAAAGTAGTTTCGCATACGCTGATTCATAGGCTTGACACGTCCCAAGCCCCCTCGTAAGAGCGCTTTCTGCCGAAGACCACTTGAGCGAATTGTCGTACTCAAGCTGATCGAGAAGCCAGTCGTGAAGATAGAGGGCCATTTCGTATTCAGAACCATCTGTCTTTTGCTTGGCCTGCGACACTGCTTTTTTGACAATGCTCTCAACGCTGGGATACGCATCATCTGCAACCTGGATATACGTGTTGGTGCGCAAGTAGTATACGCCCGACGCCTTGTCCATGAGGTAAAAGCGGAAGTTATATGATCCGGTAGCCGTCGTTGTGAACATAAAGTCGTGGCTAACGCACGCGTCGGTGTACTTTGTCCACTCTCCGCGGCTTGGATCGGCGACCGACTCATAGGCGTACTCGTTGGGGTTAGAGTACGAAGGCGCATCCATGCGAAAGAGATAGCTGCCACTGCCACCTGTTGCGCTTACGTGGAAGGTCGTTGGCTGTCCAAGTACTGGATCGTTCCATTCGACGGTGAGGGTGACACTGCCGCTGGTGGCGCTATCGCTGTGCTGATATCCACTTACTGCGGCCTTTGTGGCTTGTTCCGTATCAGGCGACATATCGGAAGCTAGGGAAACCTGAGGTTCCGCCTGATGTGAAATTGGATTCGCGAGATCGGAATCATTTTTGATGGACTCATTGCCGATCTCGCTTGTATCGATATCGCCTGTCATACTGTCGCCCGAATTGTCCGCTGCGCCAGTATCAAACTGCTCCAAGGTGTTTTCCTGAAGCAGTTCTTCTTCCGCTAAAACCCTTACAGGTATTGCTGCGCTAAGCATGGATACGCAAAGAACTGCGCAGAGCGAGCGGTAAAAGACTCGTTTCATAGCGGTGCCTCTCGATAAGGTGGGCGCCAAGGCCCGGAGGCGGCGCCAGGCCAACACTCCGTGTATATGTAAGTGGGGTTAATTTTACGGTAACACCAGTCAACAACTGCGAACTTTTTGGACAAAGTTGGGGAGGGGAGAGGGGTACTTGGGACAGTTTGGCACTGATTGATTTTTCGTAATCATGTCTATAAATTTTGATGAACAGTGATATGGATTCATTGTTATAGTTTGGAGCCAAACATGGAAGCACCCGCCGTTCTCTATCATTATGCAAGCCTAGATACGCTGGCCTTGATTCTGCATAATCGGACTATCAGGTTCAGCCGGTTAGATAAGGTTGATGACCCGCAAGAACAGCGTTCAGCAGACTCTCAAAATCTTGGAAAAATGAAGCTCGTCAGTTGTTGGACCTCTTCTGATGAAGAGAGCATCCCCATGTGGCGCGAGTATGCTGGAGCTGAATGTGGAGTAAGAATCCAGATGAAGAGCTATCCGTTTAAGCAGTACTCTGTTTCAAATGACAGCCTCAATATGTTATCAAGTGAAGCGGTTTTGAAAGCCCTTGGTGGTTCATTTGATGGGCTTCATCTGCCCCTCGAGGAATTTTGGGATAAGAATTACCATTTTTTTGAAACGGCTCGTGATCGTGAGATTCTTCACGAGGTTGAATACACAAATGATGAGTCTCTTTTGTTTCCAAAGGTAATTAACACATTTGGAAACGGCGGACTCGTGGCTGATTTAAATGCACTTGGAGTTCACAAAACAACTGCATGGTCGTATCAGAAAGAATGGCGCTATATCTTAACAGCTGTTCCCATAGGTATCGATTCCGTAATAAACGGACGACTAGATCAGATTGTCAGAGCAAATGATGTCATACTCGATAAATGCGATCCCGGAATCCCACCCTATTACGATCTTGTTATCTCCGATGAAGCTTTTTCGTCAATGAAGATCGTTTCTTCGCCAAAAATGACACCTGGCAACCGCGTGATTCTGAACACGTTGATAGAGAAGTACGCACCCGGTATTGAGGTTGCAGAGAGCTCGATTGAGCTTTCCTAAGTCGACAACCATGCGTAACCCAAAGATAGCTCCGCGTTTGCCTATGGCAAGATGCGCCGGTTTTCATTACCGATTGTTAGCAGCCGTGGAAACAAGAATAGGGCCAATACTGAAATTAGACTCGAAAGCTGTTCCAGATAAACTTCAAGGAAAAGGTGTAAGTGGACGACTGCTTAACTGGAGACATCATCCACTGCGGCACGTGTCAAGGGAGGAGGAGACAATGGGTCTAACAAATCTACCTGAGTACATCTCAGCGATTGTGGCAATCATCGCGTTGCTCATTTCTTGTTACCAAGCTCGTCTCAGCAATAAACAGTCTCTATTCAATCGACGTTTAAATATATGGATAACCGTCGATAAGCTCATGAGCGTTTACGCAAAAAACGCGAAGAACTTGGAACATGACGACGAACCGCAAATGGCTATCGACCTACTATTTGTATGGCTGACTAACACCACGTACCTGCAATCAATTTCAGCCTCAATTAATAAGGTGTTAGATGCCGACCTTCAACTCAAATTGCATTTAAAGCTTGATGAAATGAGATCGCTCGCCATGGAGGCGAAATTTTGCTTCAAAGGAAAGAGTGGAGAGGCGATTGCCGAATTCATAGAAGATTATCAATCCCTTTTGTTTTCAATGTATCAATATCAGGTTCTATTTAATAAGATGCTCCAGAATGCAAGGGAATATCAATGGACGCTTGAACAGGCTTCTGAAAGGTTAGATGAGCCCAATCAACGGCAAGATCTCTTTGAAAAAGAAGACGCCCTTGCCGCTTCATACAAGACTCTATTTCAGCAAAACAAGTGGGGAGCAATTCAGCGGCAAATACAACTAGCTGGTCCTATATGGCGCTGGGTGAATTGACGGTTTACATGTTGATTTATAGCAGCACTCTTTATCTACCGATAGTCCAAGCAAGCTATCTCGTGACGTAGTTTGAATGCTCCTGCTGGCTCATTTGATGGCCTTCACCTGCCGTTGGAGGACTTTTAGGATAGATGTAACCATTTTAAGGATATGCCTCACGGGGGCATGATTGAGCCAACTTAAACGGACAAGCTCATAGTGGAGACAGGGCGTACGCATGAGACCTGATTAGTGACATCTGGGGAGTGCGATGACCCTGCTTCTTTCAGACCTCAATATAATAAGCGCAATTTAACTA
The DNA here is from genome assembly GCA_048323995.1 of Collinsella sp. Lineage (GTDB taxonomy): Bacteria > Actinomycetota > Coriobacteriia > Coriobacteriales > Coriobacteriaceae > Collinsella. Next base: position 3,949 of record DBFELT010000018.1, read on the forward strand.
GCACGTATTGGTTACGTAGATTCGAGCCAGAATTTAGGTATAAGCAATCGGGTCGGTAATACTAGGTCGTCAACCCTGACGGTGTCGCACAGCGCGAACCGGTCCTAGTAGCCGGTTACCGTGGCGAGCGACTTGCGACAATGCTCGAGAACGGTACTCGTGAGGGAGGTAACCCCCTGTCGCAGCAGCGGCAGTGTCATCTCGGCACCTCGACTGCGATAGACCCGTCCCTTCAGGCGCCGTGCGCGCCGCGCTCCTGGTACTCCGGGTCCGGCAGATAAGCCGCGGCGTTCTCGGCGAGCTTGCCGACACCGACCTCATCGCGGCAGCACCTCTCGTCGACGGCCTTTCTGAGCAGCAAGAACTCGTCGGCGGTGAGGACCGCCACAAGCTCCCCGAAGGGGTTCTCTCTTCCCATATAGATCTGCCCCATGCGCCCGACCCCCCAGAGGGGTTTGTCACCATACATAGATTCGTGTGGGCACTCGGACAAATTCTCTGTTTGGCTGGGAAGAGCATGGCATTCGGGGGCCTTTCGGTCCCCGAATTATCACCTGTTATCTAAGCTGTAAGAAACGCAGTGAAATTAGTCGGCAAAGACCTTTGAAGTGTAGGGTATATTTGATTTGATTGGTTTCATTTCATAGGAACAGCCAGGTGAGGTTTTGCGATTATTCTTTTGGAATTTAGCTCGCAAGAGTCTTGCAGATCTTATTTACGCCGCTATTCAATTGAATGACGTTGACGTGGCGGCTTTTGCCGAGGTTGACCAATTAGACTTTCAGCGATTGGCCGAGCTGCTTGATGATCATTATCAAACAGTGGAAACAATTGATGGAAAAGTGAAAACGAGTATGCTTGTCAAGAGAACAATTCGCTGGCAAGAAGCCTCTGCGGTGGTAAATAATCTTACCTGCACTTTGAACCTTGACGATATCCCCGTGAATATCTCAGTTGTCCACCTGCCGGACAAGCGCAATGATCCACTGGGTCATCATCGCGAAAGAACTATCCAACAACTCGTGAGCGAACTGAATACAATAAAAAAGTTGCACCCCGGCAGTGTTAACATGCTTTTAGGTGATTTTAATTGCAATCCATTCGACCCTGAAATGGTAAAGCTCAATTCCTTAAACTCGACCTTTTTTAAAGAGGTTGCAATGAGACTAAAAGTCAGAAATAGTGATGGTTCTGCTTTTCCAATAATGTATAACCCTGCGCTAGAATTTTTATCAGAGTCCAATTCTAATCAGGGTTCATTTTATTGGAGCTCGGGAGACTGCACTTATTATTGGCATTCTCTCGATCAAATCGTTGTAGATTGGCAACTGGCTGACTGCATTGTCGATTGTCGCTATCTTCATCAAATTGGCGATACTAAACTCATTGTTAAATCACAGCCGTGCTCAAAATATAGTGACCATTTGCCACTTTTGGTAACCATGGAAATGGGGGAGTGTCATGGTAGGTAAAGAAAATTTCTGGACGGACATAATTGATCAACCCTTGGCGAATTCTGCCGAGAACGTCGAATCGATCATGCAGGGACAGTGCGAGGATGTAAAAGCTGCATCCCGAGGTCTGATTGAAGCTCGTTTTGTCAAACTTGCTTTTACCACCAAAACAACAGGCAGTATGTGGAGCACTCAAGAAATGAAGCTGCAATTCGGTAGCCCAAAAACAATAAAAGTAGAGAAAACCGCCTTGAAGCTCAGCGATGTTAACGACTCTTATTCGCCTTCCGATTATGCTTTTGATATTTTCACGACGCAGTACAAATTCAGGATCCTAACAATGAAATTAGGCGCCGTCTATCCAATTGAATTAGTCTTAGATGAGGACATATTCTGTCAAACAAGGGATTTGTACCCCGATGGAATTGCAGTTTCCAAGCATAAAGGGTCAATTGTTGTTCAAAATGACAACGAGCTTAAAGGTTGCTTGGAAATTATCATTTCTAGGAATGAGAAAATGAAGTTTATCGTCCATAAGATGATTGAATCGGAAAGCGCATTGCATGCAGATGCTAATGATGAATAACGCGAACTCATTACTATCTAGGGATTCATTTAGTCTTCAGCTCATAATAGAAGAAGGCATATTTCTCGGACGATTGCTGGACCAACATGAACGATTTCCAGATAATTCTCCGTGTCTCATACTCACGGCATTACCTTTTCTAACAATTGCAGAACATGATGCAATTCCCTTTCTCAATAGAAAGTTGGGGCTTGGTCTACCCACAGAAGATGCGCGACTAACTTCTATAAGACATATGACTAAGTCTCTAGACTCAAAGCATTTTGATTTTGAAGCCTATTCTTGCCAAGCAAATAAGGTGATCGAACACCTCAACAAGCAGTTTTACCTCTTTAACAGAAAGACGGGATCTTGGATCGATTGGGGGAGAACAAACGTTGGCATTTCTTATTACGAAGATGCCCCCATTTATGCTAGCTACTCGTCTACCCACCTGTTTACACAGGATAGCCCTGACCTATTAGGCACAGACGAACATAAGTATGAGGACCAAATTGGATTTTCGACAGGGAAGTCCGGGAGGGTCCTTTTGGAATTCGCAAAGAGCTATTTCCCGTCACCGGAGATGTATCAAACCCATCGGTTTCACGTAAAAGCAAATGACTGGAAATATGGAAAACTAACTGCATCCCTAGAAAAGCAGGGCATTCATGACGATTCAATTTTCTTTTTCTTTTCTGAACTCCTTATGTTACTAAGCTCAGTATGTGCACTGAGATCCGCGGGTTATTTCAACGATGCGGCATGGCTGAAGTATTCCTCCCTAACACTTGATCACGCTTGGAGAGCCATTGAGCGCTTCTCTGGTTACCATCGTAAAAAGGGGGATAAGTCAACAATTCCAACTGACTTTTTAAATTCTGTCAGTAGACTCTTAAATCGAGATGAAAAGAAGTTTATTAATAAGACACATCCGCTACGTAACGCCATGATGCATTACGACTTTAGCGACAAAATTGTTCCTATAGAGGTGGATGGTTCTGACCCTTGGACCGTTATGAGCGTAGCTTCTGAAACAGTTGCTGGAATGTCAGCTCTTGAATACGGATGTGAACTGTTTAGGGTGAGAGACAAACTGATAGATTCAATTTCTGAATTAATATCATTTCCGAACTATAAACCGACTAAAAGACCACTAGGATGGCTGGGATGACTATCTCTTTAGTCTGATCTTTGAGCACAAATTACCCAGATCTTAAATTCACACTGTCGGGCCTTCCCGCTTAAGACGAAATCCAGTTCCAACAACTTTCTTTCTGATTTCATTCGGGGCGTCATCAAACGTACGAAGACCAAGGGCGTTTTCATGCTGGTCTTAAACAACCCTTCCTTTCACCGACTGGCAAAACGATTTACACCTAATTATTGGCACTGCTCAGGAGCATTTTCTTCGTTTACGGCTTGATCTCGCTAAACTAATAACTGCTGCTACCAGGGCATTTTCTGGTGCACATTCTATTGGCTCCTGCGAAGATCGGAGCGGGTATGTTTGCTGCCGAGTCCTACACCAGCCGTCATTACATTGCGATTGTTACCATGGCCTGCCTATGCGTTTTGCTGTGCGGGCCTTCTTATGCCGCGGGCGCGGAGAGTCTCATCATCGCGGGCGCGACGTACTACGAGCCGGGCGTGTCGGGCCCCGGCTGGGCCTGGACCGATGCCGACCACCTGGAGCTTAACGCCTACGCGGGCGAGGCTATCGGCGCCGACGGCGACCTGGTGCTGACGCTTGCCGGGCAAAACTCTGTGACGGAGTCGCATGCACCCGATGCGGACATCACGCTGTGCGGTATGGAGGTGTGGGGCAACCTGACGCTTCGCGGCAGCGGGACCCTGACGGCGACGGGCTCGCAGTGCGGGATCCACGTCTCGCAGGCGCTCGTGGTGGACGGCTGCACCGTCGATGCCCGGGCAGACGGGGCCGATATTACGGACGAGGCGGTCGCCGGCGTGATCGCAGGCGACATGGCCGTGCGCGGAGGCGGGCGCGTCGTTGCCGCGGGCGCCGGGTCCGGGGCGGGCGTGCGCGCCTACGGCGTGTATCTGCAGGATGCGGGCCTTGGCGATGGCGCGGCCGGCTGTCGGCTTTCTGTCGACGCCTCGTGGCTCGATGCGGCCGGCACCGATGGCGGTGTTGCGTGCACGGGCGGGTCGCTTGTGTCCGCGCGCTTTGTGTCGCCTGCCGGTGGGGCCTTTGGTACTGGTGGCGTGGTGGACGCCTCCGGGGCCATGGCTCCGCATGTGGTGATTGAGCCCGAGGGCGCGACGGCGCCGGCGGGGGAGACCGACGGGCGCGAGGTGCCCGGTGGCGCGGGCGAGCCGGCTGGTGGCGCCGGTCCTGCCGGTGGGCAGCCCGGTGCCGGGTCCGCGACGGATCCCGCCCTGAAGCCCGCGACTGCGACGCCCAAGACGATCACGACAACCAAAACGACAGTAAACAGGACCACGGTGTCCACGCCATCCAAGGCCAAGGCTGCCGGCGCCGCCACCGCCACGCTCCCCAAGACCGCCGACAGCAACTGGATCGCCGCCTCATTAGCGCTATTCCTGCTAGGAGCAGCGCTTATAGCTGCCGCGCACCGCTGCTCGGTATCGCATGCATCGTCATGGCGGTTGTTCCCGCTTTGAGCTACGCAGGCAACCGATTAAAAGCGAGTTTTATGTTTCCCAAAGTAGGGGCGCACCGGCTAACGCCGGTGCGCCCCTACTACTGAACGGACAGTTTTAATTACTAAGGATACGGCAGCAATCCGTACATTCCGCAGCAGTCGGGAACCATTCTATTCCGCCTCTACGATTTCGTCTGCATTGCCTTCGGTTTCGTTGTTCGGCTCATTTATCTCAGTGTTCTTGGCCACCGTCTCTGTGTCACCGTCTTCTGCAGGGAGGTAATACATTAAGCCAAATAGCTCATTTATCGCTCTGCGAGTATTTGCAGCTGAGACACCGATGCGCTTCAGCTGCATTGCATAGACAAGATAGCGTAGAAGCAGCAAATCAAGAATGGCAGCACCTTTGAAATCCTTGTCAATGTTTCCATGGGCAAAGTCATTTCTTTGCTCAGCCAGCCTGCTTCCAATGACTTCGTAGGAAAATTCCTCATCATTCCTTTTGTATAGACCTTCCCCAAATACCCCAATCATTTCATGAAAATCTCGACCAGCCTGTACTATCTTCGATTCCAGATTGCTAAAGCCGATGCTCTTCTTTGCATATTTCAATATCTTTTTAGCTTTTCCGGAGCTTTGGTTAATGCATTCATCCATCTGAGCTGATGCTCGTTGCTCAGCAGCCACTCGAGCTTCTGATTTGACAACTCCGCTTGGATACGCTTGGTCAAATTCCCATTCAAATGCTGCGGAAGTCAGCACGAAGTCCGATGCATCGAGCGTATGTCCCTTTTCGTATGTTTCAGGAATATGCCTTAGGTAGATTTCTCCGTCTGCAATCGCTCCAAACATTTTAATCTCATACGGGTCCAGCAAAGACAGCTGAATATATCGACCTTTTTCAAGAGGCTTGGTATCAAATGGCTCTGAGGATCTCGCTAGCTTGAATTCAGCTGTGCTGGGGTAATGCGAGTCGTCGTACATAGCCTGCAGGCTGCAATCCTCAATTAGTGTGTTTTTGCTGAATGTCAGATATTTGAGGAAGTCTTCTGCTGCATGCCACAGGCGATAGAAAAACCAGTAATCGTCCGTTTCATCAAACTCGAAAATCATGCTGGAATTAAGGGTGATGGGTGGAGTACTAATTTTCATACTGCATGTCCACCCAACTGAGAAATACGCCGCGATATCTCTGCCCTCAAAGCGAAATGCTCTCTTCACGGTCGAAGTTCTGTCGAATCCATTTGTCCTGATAGAGATGATTCCCTTTTCTGTAAGGTCGTCAGAATCAAATACCTGCGAGAATGCCCTATTAACCGGATGAATGTAATTCAAGGCCCTGCCGGATAGAGTCATCCTGCAAAAACCATTGGTATTCGGGCTACATTCCAGATACCCAGCAACGTTGATAAACAGAGTCGAATTTCGACCTCCGACAGTCGATTCCTCCCTGGTCAAAAAGATCAATCGCTTGCTTGTCTCGTTGCAGAAGCCGTCAAGATAAGGCACATCAACAGTCAAAGGGTCGCCGGATGTATACACACCGGGGCAAATTTCTTTTTTTAGCCAACCCCACATAATGTCATTCTTGCGTTCTTTGGGCGGGATGAGAACAAGCTCAGAGCCATCGAACACAAAGACAAAATCAACATCTTTGAATTTTAGAGTTCCCGAATACGTGTTGTCTGTCATCTTATTTACCCCTCATAATGACCTTTCCAGTCCTTGTTCGCAACCTTGTCGCCGATCCTCTCGAGATCGACGCAGGCGAAATGCCAGTCTCCTAACAGCTTGTCCAAGCTGGGCTTAACGGGTTCCACATCACCTGCGTGAACCCGAAGTCGGAGTGGGGGAAGCTGATAGTGAGGTACTTTCCCGAGCTCGCGCCGCTGCAGGCGATTCGGAACAACTATCCGAAGACCCCGCTCACGCTCGACCGCGTTGACGTGGGAGGTCGCGGCGGCATCAGGCAAGAGAACATCATCGACTGGATGCTGTCCGGGGCATGGCCAACAACGTCTCTTATGCCGAGTTCACAATTTAGACAGGAGAACCTGTACCCGCGAGATTAATTGCGTCTCATCCATTTCCTCGGGGGCAATCATCGAACTTAAGGTGGCGCATCGGAGCCATGGAATTAAAGAACTTATCACCGAAATAGTCGAGCAGAAACTCTGGAAAAGCCGATAGCACAAACACCGAACCGTCCTCGATCCGCATCCTTTTCTCCTCGCGGAAGATCGCATCGACCGTAACCAGCTCTCGATACGTCTCAAATGAAACCTCATCGAGACCGAGCAGGCACTTGCATCTCAATACGAAGGCAGCGATTGCATCTTTCCATTGGGGAAGCTCCATGTGCTTCCCCACGTTAACGTTTCCCTCTCCCGACTTATTTTTATATTGAGCGATTTCCGAGTTGTCAACAAAACAGCCTGAATGCGCCTGGCACTGCCCTGCGCGATAATCGTACAGTGCCTCGACCATCGGGTAGCTTATATAGAGCTTTCCGCTCTCGTGCTCGTTATCGAATGCGAGGAGCATCGCCTCCACAAGGGCATCGGACTCGCATCCAGGCGCATTGTTCTGATGAGAGTCGTAGTCAAAGAAGAGAAAGACCTCATCAACAGAATCCCTCTCCACGCCCTCTAGACATTTTGCAGCAGAAGGCACCGTTTCTCTCAGTACCTCCACAACATCCAGATCGAAGTCCTCCTCTGCAAGCCGCTCGTAAAGCATGTAGATGTTCTGCGCCGCTGGCAGACAGATCACCCTCAGGTCATCTCTCCCTTTCAGAAAAAGATCCTTCATCTTCTCCGCAAAGCGCAGGTCACGCGACTCTCCTTCAACGATGAAGAGCGTGACCGGGCTAGCCATCGAAAGCACCGGCCTTAAACATCTTCTGGAGGTTATGCGCCAATCTGAGCTCCTTGGGTGTTAGCTTTTCCAGCGAGCGAATCTCCCCCTCCTTGAGAATGAAATAGACATCGGGACGCATGAGGTCGTTCGTCAAAAGGTCCGTGTTGTGCGTCGTAATGAAAACCTGGACACCCTCAAGGTCCCGTAGCATCTCCACGATCGACCGGGACAATTCAAAGTGATAAAAGGCATCGAATTCATCGATAAAGACCAAGGAAGCCTTGCTCATCTTGATATACCAGTAGTAGTACAGAGCAAGTGACATGGTGCCTGTCGAGGCGACCGACGCAAACGGAACGGTACCGCCCTCGAACCTGCAATAAAGCTCGGGAACTCCATTCACGTCCACGGATACGAGGTTCAGGGAGATTCCCTGCTGGCGCAAGAATTCTTGGAAGTCCTCCATCTTTCCTTCGCGAATAATGCCCTGGGTAAAGATATCCGAGCCAACCGAAAGCCCCTGATATCCACGCTCATCGAGCGAGTAGAACATGAGCATGTTGTCGACAAAGGAGGTGAAGGCTCTAAACGCCCTGGCAGACGGCTCATCTCGCAGTATTGCATTGCTCTTGACATATTTGACACGCGACAGCCTGTCGGACTCAGTGGGGAGATCGGTAGAAAGCGAGAGGGACTCGGCGCCCGGCAGGTCAACATGGCCCGTTTGAGCGTCGAACCTGTAGCTCAAGACCTCCACGCCAGCAATGTACAGACTCTCGTATACAAGCGTCTGTGGGTCGGTTTTCCCGTAGCGGTATACGACCTCGATATTGTCGAAGACAAAATCGTATTGAAACTCTGTAATTGAACTCTTTGAATTAAGGCACCGGTATGGCGAGTATTTTTTGAGCAGCTTTTCCTTGTCGGTCAGATGCAGAACAATGTCGAATATCGCGAGGGCGAAATTGGACTTTCCACTGCCATTCGCACCATATATGATGCCCTTTGCCTTAATGCCATCCTGAATTACCTGTTGATTGAATGAATAGTTGGCGGGATCGGATAGATCAAATGTAATTCGCTTATTGAAGCACTTGAAATTTGAAACCGAAAACTTCTTGAGCATGGCACGGCTCCTCTGCTTTCTGAGTCTATTTGAAACACAGGATAAAGTAGCTTAGCAAATTGGTCAATTTGCCCGTATTTTTAATACGGATATTCCGAAGAAAAACTACGGAAGTACGCGATATACGCCGGGCCTGTCCAACCGATCATAGTCTTCGCAGGGCAAGACTTCTTCGCGCGCGAGGGAGAATGTGATCTCGATCGTTAGGCGCACGCTGATAAAACTAGGCGGTACCGTCTCAGCGACCCCGCCTTACAAATCCGAAGGTTTTTCATCTAAATCTATTATGAACCATCTTTTATGGACTATCGGAACCATTTATCAAACAACATCATCAGAAACGTGAAGGGCGAATTCGGAAGCTGATTCTCCCTTTCACCGGCTGGCAAAACGATTTACACCTAATTGTGGACATTGCCCACGCGATTTCTCTTTGCCCCCGCATCGATCTCGCTAAACTAATAGGTGCTGCTACCAGGGCATTTTTCTGGTGCATATTCTATTGGCTCCTGCGAAGATCGGAGCGGCTATGTTTGCCGCCGAGTCCCACACCGGCCGTCATCACATCGCGATCGCTGCCATGGCCTGCCTATGCGTTTTGCTGGGCGGGCCTTCTTGTGCCGCGGGCGCGGAGAGCCTGTTTATCGCGGGCGCGACGTACTGCGAGCCGGGCGTGTCGGGCCCCGGCTGGGCCTGGACCGATGCCGGCCATCTGGAGCTTGACGGCTACGCGGGCGACGCCACCGCCGCCGACGGCGACCTGGTCGTGACGCTCGCCGGGCAAAACTCGGTGACGGAGTCGAATGCGCCCGATGCGGACATCACGCAGTGCGGCATGGAGGTGTGGGGCAGCCTGACGCTTCGCGGCACCGGGTCCCTGGCGGCATCGGGCTCGCAGTGCGCGATCCACGTCTCGCGAGCGCTCGCGGTGGACGGCTGCGCCGTCGATGCCCGGGCAGACGGGGCCGATATCACGGACGAGGCCGTGGCCGGCGTGATCGCCGGCGACATGGCCGTGCGCGGCCGCGGGCGCGTCGTCGCCTTCGGTGCCGAGCCCGCCGCCGGCGTGTACGCTTACGGTTTGTACCTGCAGGACGCTGGCGACGGCTCGGCCGGGTGCGGGCTTTCGGTCGACGCCTCGTGGCTCGACGCGGCCGGTGCCGATGGCGGCGTTGCTTGCACGGGTGGGTCGCTCGTGTCCGCGCGGTTCGTGACGCCTGCTGGCGGGACCTTTGGTACTAGTGGCGTTGTGGATGCTGCAGGAGTCGTGGCACCGCATGTGATGGTTGAGCCCGATGTCGCCATGCCTCCGGCGGGGGAGAACGATGGGTCCGATGTGCCGGGCAGCGGGACGGGCGCGCCTGATGGTGGCGTCGGTCCCGCTGCAGAGCAACCCGGTACGGAGCCAACGACGGTTGCCGCAATGAAGCCTGCGGCTACGTCGCCCAAGACAAACATAACGACCAAGACGACGGTGACCAAGACCACGGTGCCTACGCCGTCCAAGCCTAAAGCCACCAACGTGACCGCAGCGACACTCCCCAAGACTGCCGACAACAACTGGATCGCAACTTCCGTGACGCTTTTCCTTCTTGGTATAGTGTTTCTAGCTACCGCATGTCGTTGTTGAGATAGCTGCCATTTAGAAGAAAGGGACATCCACAAGGTATAACTATATGCTTGTTTGTTTATTGGCACCCAATAATCGAAGGCGGGGCCATACGGACGCGACCATGGGCTGAATCGTGACATGCGACCCAGGTCCACATGAATGATACAAGCATTCAATAATGTCGCAGTTTGGACTGAAGGCAACGAAGGGGCACCGGGGTCTTTGTCGACCTTGGTGCCCAAGCGAAAAACCATCAGAGTTGCTTCGCAATATTCGGCGGTGCCAAAGCGGGCAAATACTAAACCGAACTCATTGGTGAGCTGTATGAGCTGGCTTTTTAGTGACATCCCGGATTGTCTATAAGCAAAAGTCTGGTGTTTCGGAAATGTTATACCGTTCACTAAAACTCTCGATTTCCTCTTTTAACATAGCTGGCTCAATCTCTGCAAGCAGCCGCATAACGTCATAGAGTGTTACGATGCCTCGTATCTTCTTACTCCTCATCCGCACGAGTTCGTAAATCAGTTGAACAGAAATAGTTGTTGTATACGATTCGCCGCTTCTATCAAGATTTAATGCTCTAGCAGCATCATTTATCGCAGTGCAAAATAGGAGATCAGGGGAAATCCCTTCAGCGGGGTTTTCGATTTTGATATTTACCTTATCTCCGCAAAGCTCAATTTCTGTTTCTCCAACTCTGCTTTGCTTAAGAAAGGGTTCTGTTTTACCTAGACCTAAATATTCCGCTCTTTTAAGACGCTGCCTGCGGCAGCTCTCCTTAAACATATTGTTACGGCAATCTATGATGGCGGCATTCACGATCTGGTCAGTCAGGCATGGGTAAAAACCTATTAGGATCCAATCGACCTCGCAAGATGACTTGAAAAGAAGATCGTAAATTTCCGCATAAAGTGGGCATTGCCCACTGACGAGGCGGGCTACTCTTGTTCCATCGTGCATGAATAATCCCTGAAAATCTGAATGAATTTCAATTAGATAACCCAATTCAATGCGGCCATCATCACCGCTAAGCTCAGTAAGGTGATTGCGGTATTTAGGTAATTTGCTAGCATGGCCTGTTTTTCCACCAAACAATCGGGCATCTAGAGAGCGCGACAAATCATCGCAACATGCACAGCTTTGATGGTATTTTGCCAACGAGACATAGTTTGCGAAGATGCCCGCCAATTCCTCCAGCGAAACATCGTCAGCCTTAAGCCTTGGCATTAGCTTTTCGCGCTCAGCTTTCATCACAGATGTGAACTCAGCAGATTTTGATTGAGCGTTTCGACCATGTTTGATGTTATGGTCGATTCTAAAATGTTCCAAACCAACAATGGATCCATTTTCGCGGGTAATAACAATATCAGGGCACTCGCTGCTTGCGTTAATAGATCCACTCACCTTCAAGGCAGCTTTCTTCTTGTAACCACCCGTGGCCATCGATAGCCTAAGAACATCATTGAACACTTGCTCTTCATGCGCGTTCTGGTCGCTTTTATTCTTGCTCATGCCGGATCCTCCGCCCTTCGAAGTTATACATAATTCAACTCGCGCCTTTTAACGTTGTCGATAGACGTTCACTGAAAGGTAAGCAATTCAGCAATGTCATCAAGGGAGCCAAGTCTCAAACCCTGATAGGGAATGTAACCGTTGAACACGTTGTGTGTTACACCGTCCCTGTCCTCCTGTTTAAATTCGATATCGCAGTCGTGGCCAGTGACGATTCGAAACTCATGTTGATATTCATATGCACGATTCTTGTGGAAAGGAACTTCACTGGCTGCCTGCTTAAAGTTGGATAACGCCACCTTGGGCTCAAATATGTCTCCGTCATAAGAAACCAGTCCAAAATTGATACCTTCAGGTTCCGCTTCCTGAAATCGAAGCAAAAACTCGACAGGATCCTTAATCAAAACTGCAGCGCCTCTATTTGAAAATTCGTCTTTAATGCGCCGCCCATCCTTACTCTGTAGGAAGAATTGATAATTCGAATCTTCAAGTGCCGTCATGCAGTAAATTGCACAACTTGAACCAACAGACATAAAACTTGTAAGGAGACCCTCGTAGGCATCAGACCTTCCATCTCCCGCCTCTTTTGATCTAAATTCATCAATCGCCTGCAGGTAGGGGATTCCCTGGATAAGTTGTTCCGCGTAAACTCTCTGCGTAACAAATTTGATTAATGACCCGACATGCCACTGCTCAAGTGCGCCGCCAATTTCCGATTTAGAGATTCGCCGAACCATACAATCATCTCCTTGCTGCTATTCTTCGCTCTTATCAAGAACTAATCCAGTGAGCTTAAACGATGGTGTATATCTATCAACGTTCTCCTCATGCATTGTCAGATGACGCCGATTCGTCGACGAAAGATGGCTTGATCTAACCAGCCCCATAAGCTCACCAATTATTCCGCTAGAGTCGTACAAGCTCATAATGAAATGGCTCTGATAAAAGCAAGTGTCTTATGCGTAGAATTGCTCAATAAGTGGAGTCGTGAGATTACTGGATTTTGTAGAAGACTTCTTGTGGAGAGGAACACGTTGGCTGAATTAATATGCTCGGTTATCTCTTTAGCATTGGCGTTTGCCGTCGCCGTTGTACAGTATTGCCAGAGCAAGCGCATGGAGGAATTCGAGCGTCGTCAGGACGAGAGGGATGAGCGTAGGCACGCCGAAGGGAATAAGGCACGAGCGATTGAATTCATCTCGAAGCATTACGCCGACAGAGGCCTGATTCCGCTATGCGCCGTTGCCGCCATGCACAATGATCTTTTCCATTATTCACGTAAGATGTATTGGGAATTCTGCTGCCTTGTGCCGGAGGTGCAGAATCTGATTCTTAAATACTGCAATCTTGACTTGCGGGTCAGGGGAGAGGACGACCTGTTCGTCCGTTGCATCGCCGCAGTCGAAGCCGCCCTCCGTGACCGCTTTCCAGAAGATGAACCTGTTCTTTATGATGATGGGAAATACGTGCTTCGCAGTCTGGAAAGGTATGCGGGGGAGAGACTGCCAGCACCTCGGGTTGGCCTTCTTCCTGAGTGCTTGGACTCTTCCTTCCTGCCCCCTGATAGCTGTACCCCGGGGTACGATTACCTTATCCGTAAGGTACTTTCCGAGGCCTTCGAATCGAGGGATGCTTCCTTCGCCCCCATTTCCTATCTAAAAAATGAATATCAATTCGAATCGAGCTCCGAGATTGAGGCCTGCCGATTCGCGTCGACCATTGCATTCTACGCGGCGACCTACGGCTCTGGTGACGAGGCCAACGATAAGGACTACGGGTGCCCCGGCGGTTTCGATGGCGAGAGAATCGAGACCATGGAAGACCTATTTCTTCTTACTGTCTTCCAGATATATACCAAGCTTCTGCTTCCGAACGAAGGGTAAGAAATAACACGAGGCATTCGTTATTTGACTCTGCCTAATTCTGCCAAATTCATTTTCGATACCTCACTCATTTCCTTCATTACTTGGGCATACTTAAATCAGAAATTGGTCGTAGGGCGCGACCAACGAAATCAAAAGAAAGCCCACTGAGAAGATGTCTTCAATCTCTTTGGGTTGGAGGCATTTTCTTTTTCGGAGAGTCTGCATGAATTCTAAAAATGTCTTTTTGACAAACTCGTTCTACAAAGAACATCCAAACCATCTAGTCTGCTCTTTATACTCGGATATAAACACTAAGGAGGTAGGCGTGTTTTGGAGCTATGTTCAGCTTGATGACGGCACTCAGTTTGCCTACTCAGAGACAAGAGATGACGGGACCGTTCGCGTAGCCGTCGAGCGTCCGGTTGACCTTGGCTTTGACCATGCAGAATGCTTCTTGCCTGCGGTTAATTGGTTCAATGTCGAAGGATTTTCTATTGACGATCTGGATTTTTTGACCGAGTTCGTTAGATCAAACGCCCCATTTATCTTCGAGCTTGCAGAACGGCAAAAAGCCGGACCGGCGGTTTCGGCGCTGGCCCCCTGACGTCTACTGTTGAACGGCAAATAACCCATGATTACGCCTACCGACATATCCACCGCCGCCTCCCGCGTGCTTGCTCAATACGACGTCAGCGAAGCATATTAATTTGGCTCGTTTGCCCGAGGCGAGCAAACGCCCAATAGCGATATTGACTTGCGCCTAGTCTGCGGCAACGCCATGACGTTCGGCACGCTTTACGAACTCTCCCATGAGCTCGAGAGGGAACTTGGGCGAAAGGTTGAAATCGTCACCAACCCACCAGAGCACATGCGCCCAGCATTCCGCAAAAGCATCAAGCAGGAAGAGATACGCCTTTATGTCTCAACATAAACGAAACGATGAGCTTACGGATACAACCCTACAGCCCAGTCCTCCCAAAGAACCTAACGCCGAAAGCCTAGAGGCCATCCGCGAAGGGGATGCGTTCTTTGCCAGTGGAGAACTAGGTCGTTTCGACAACTCCGCCGACCTTATCAATGCAGCTCTAAATGCCCCTGAAATGTGAGAAAACTCAATCACCAAAGAGACGGCCGTCTTGGAGGTGCCAGATCGGCGAGGTACGTACCTCGCCATTTTTGTCCTTCGACGGATAGCGGTACTATCCAGCCTTCTGGCATAGCCCGAGAGCCGACGAGCGCGACCGTGTGACTTCTGGGTTTGCCTTGCAGCTCTTCCCATTCATTTGTATGCTTGACTTTGATTTTGGTCGTAAGGCGCGACCAACGGAATCAAAAGAAAGCCTGCCGAGAAGACCTTGGTCGCAGAGCACGACCAACGCAATCAAAACAATGCTCGCGGAGAAGGCGCTTTCAATCGCATTGATTGGAGGCGCCTCTAATACCAAGAGATATCTACTCTGCCGGAGAGCCAGGAGCAAAGGTGGCGGTCGAACGCGCCTGATAACGGGTATCGCTCTAACGAAACCAGTACTACGCTTGGATCCAGGACCTCGTTTCCGGAAGCCGCACGACCAGTGGACTCGCCGAAGAGTTGCGCCGCGGTTGCATTGTGGGCGCGGGCGACCCGTCACCCGTATAGAATCAAACCATCCGCATGCCAGTTATTGAATGGATTGGACACCACATGGAAATCCCCGGCACCCTGTGCAGCAATGTGTACGACTTCGCGTTTTGCCCCGAGCCCTGTTACGAGCGCTTGGCCGACCTCGCCGACCCCGAGGACTGGGGTCCCGGCAACCGCATCCTCAAAAACTACCTGTCGTTTTCGTTTAGCCGCGCGGTGTTCTTAACCGAGCGTGACGCGGACCAGACCGCCCCGTCCAACTTACCGCTGGTGTTCGACGACGACCGATGCCTATTCAACACCGGCCTTTACACGCGCCGCTACGAGACCATCTACGGCCTGTTTGAGCCCAACACCAAGCCCGACGCGCGCCAGCGCTGGTTTTTGAAGGGCTTCTTTAAGGAGAGCGACCCCATGCTGGTCTCGTTTGAGTACCTGCCATGCCGCGTGCGCTTTGCCGAGGACCCCTCCGAGCTTGTCTTTGACTACCGCCTGCCCATCCGCTCCAACATCGACCACATTCTGGGCGACGAGGAGAACCTGACGCGCATTCCCGCCAGCCTGATGGGGGAGGGCAACTCGCTGCTGCTGCGCCGCGCCTTTGAGGGAGCTGTCGTCGAGGCCGCCCGCCGCGCCGCCGCCAACTATACGCTCGCGGTGCCGCAGTTCTACGGCGGCCGAATTCAGCTGCTTCTACCGCTGTGCCTAACTGGCGACAAGCCCGAGCTGGCGCTGACCATCCAACGCGAGGACGGTTTCTACGCAGCGCGCACCTGCCTCACGCTCGACATGGCCTACAACAACGCACGACTTATCTGCCGCCCAGAGACCTCGTGGATCAAGCGATAAAGGTCGGTCTACCTGCTGGTTTGTCGTCCACCCTGATTGCGGTGGCGCGGTTTGCGCCCACGAATTTACAATCGAGGGCAAAAAGTTCTTGGTAAACCACGCACGGCTATGTTAGTATCTCTTTTGCCGAAAGGCGACGGGCGATTGGCTCAGGGGTAGAGCATATCCTTCACACGGATGGGGTCACAAGTTCGAATCTTGTATCGCCCACCATCTAAAGTACAGGTCAGAGGTGTTAAGCCTCTGGCCTTTTTCTTTTCGACACCAAGGGTGATTCCAAAACGAATCGTAGTCGTATAAGGCGTCATTTTTTTCGCACCCTTTTTGCTGACGCCATTGCATGTTTTGTATAAAACGCATGCGTATTTTCATTGAATTCCCCATGTGATCCGCGCGCAAATGTGGAGACAGGGACCACATGCCCAAAGCTCCTTCCAGCGGTTTTCTATCACACGACGGTTTTTCGGCGGAACTCGGCATGCTTTTGTCAGCATTTGGTTTGCTTCCCGTACTTACCCGCATGATGCCCCGGTAGATAATCGGCCATGCCCGCAATCCGCACGGCCTACGGTCGAAACCAGGGGAGGCCACATGGACGAAATCGTCTGCGCAAACACCGCATTCCGCTACTGGCGCTGCCCACCGCAGGTGCATGACCTCTACCCGCGCCTACCCAGCTCCGATGACGGCTGGCGGGCCCTATCCCAAGCCCCTTTCGTAACCGATGTCCTCAAGACCCCGATTATCGCTGTTGCTTCGCCAGGTTGTTGTAATCACCACTCGGGATTGCGCTCCACTATTCGCTGGGAAGGGGCTTCGGATACCGGCACAACAACCGACACTCATTTAGGCTTTAGCGTCACCAATCCGCTTAACACGTTATTTACTATGACACGCTTTGTGTCCCAAATAGATCTCGTACTGGCTATGTACGAACTTTGCGGCTGGTTTTCTGTTTTCGAGCCGACCCCCGCTGTCGAAATGCAGTTAAAAATCGCGTTAAAGGAGAATCGCAATTCCAGCACGCAGGATTTGTTCGAACTTGGAGAAGTCGAAGACGAGATTCCTTGGAAACGAGTTTATGCCCGCACAACCGTAAAGGTCCCAGCAAATGAAGGTCAAACGAACAATCGCGAGGATGGAAGAGAGGTTACGAAACTCAAAGGTACTTCGCTTTGGATGAGAAAGCCACTCATCGAACTGAGCGACTTGCATCGATTCGCCGAAAAGGTCAAAAGTCAAATGTGGGGAAAGCAGTTTTATGATGCCGCTCAGCAGGTTATCGGCATTGCTGCATCTCCACTCGAGGTCGCGGGGGTCCTGCTTCTAAGTCGTTCTCGACGTCTAGGTGGTTCAGGATTCAGATACGTATACCTCAACGATTTAACCCCTCTATCCGAGGAAGCCCAAAGCATCGCAGGTCAAAAGGTTTGCTACGGTGACATCGTGATTGTAAACCCAATCCTAATGAAGGCAGCAATTATCGAAATCCAAGGTGAGGTCATCCATGGGTCAGGCGCGGTACTTGACCAAGATGCGGAGCGCATGACTGCGCTCCAGAGCATGGGTTTCGATGTGTTCCTGGTAACCCACGATATGCTTAACGACAAAAAACAGCTAGACGCCATAGTCAAAAGCGTCTGCAGTCGTTTGGGGATTCGATATAAAGCCAAATCCGAGGCAATGAAGTGCGCCGAGACGCGACTGCGAGCAAATGTTTTGTGCAACTGGTTGGAAATTGGAAATTAGCCGGCGACATGGCGCTAGAACGACCTAGTTTGCCTGCCAGTGAATTAGTTTCATTTCAAAACTATGCCGGATTACGGGTCCGGCCCCGGGCCGGCCGTCCGTGCCCTGCATTTCACGGAATGCGCAAGTCGTCTACCAGCGGTTTTGATTTTGCCGATTGCGGCATGCTCGGGGGGTTCCCGGCCTGGCCCC
>DBFELT010000019.1:0-316849 GCA_048323995.1 Collinsella sp.
ACCGCCCGGGGAAACCATACGGCGAGGGCCGCGCCCCCGGTCCCCGGGGCGCGGCCCTCTTGCTTAAACTGCTCAATTTTTCGTGCTCACGGTGCTTATTTCCCAGTGATCACTCGGACCACTTCTTAGTGAACATCAACAGCGAAGTTCCTGGGATGGCGCGCCTACAGGGACTGGGACAACACCTGGTGGGCGACCATGCCGGACGGCAGGGCCGGCTGGGTCGCCCTCGAGGACGGGAGGCTCCCCGGCGGCTGCTCCTACCGCCTGCTGCCGGACGGGTGGGAGACCGGCTGGAGCGCCTGGTCGGGAACCGTGCACCTCTACGCGTCCTGGGATGAGCATTGATGCCTATGGGCTATTCTCTCTAAAAGTTTCCGCAACGTATGTCTTCGCATTGAGAATTGAGTTTGAGCGAGCTTCGCTAGGATGCGTCGCGCATATGTGCAGTGACGACCAAGAGACCCGGTCCGCAAGGGCAGATATGTTCCTGGCTTTTGCCATTCTCGCTAAAGATCGGTAAAATTTTAGTTTAGTCGCGATATAAATCGAGGTAAATGGACCTCCAACGTCTGGACGGAGGATTGTCACAGCATTTACAGCGCCATACGACTACCTGGGGGTTTGGCATCCTTTCTCGGTCTTCATAAAGAAAATATTAGATCGCCCCCCAGCAACGAATCACTCGAGTTTAGGAACTTCGTTACTGGGGGGCGATCTACATAGCGGCTTGCGCTTCGCTCGTATTAACTTGATTGGGAAACGGCATTACACGAGCAGCTTTGTAGGTACCAGCCAAGTGAATTCATAAGAGATAAGTGCTCGCCTATTTCCTACGGGCGGAGGAAGCATGAGAGATACCCCTAATTAAATTCCAAAGGCCGCTTTAATTATCGGCATCCTCTTTGAAACGCCGATTACTAAGGTAGAAACTATAATTGAACCACTCAGAGTAAAAAGAAACAACAACGGGCGATTTACGTTACTCGCATACAGATCTGGATTTGATTGTCCGCAGATTCCGTAGACAAACACGACAACGAAATACATATGCACAAGGTAAATAATTGTGCTCATACGGCGCGCTAGCGCACAGGAATTCAAGTTCACGCCGTACTTGCGGACTGATAGTAAAAACAAACCAATGCTTGCAATTGCGCAGAATGGCAGATGCGCGTCGTTGCTCACCAAATAGGTGCCAGCGAGCCCAAGCGCAACAGCTGCAAATTCAAGTAACAATGGGACTCTGTTCAGTTGATCACATTTCAGACCAAGTGCTGCACCCACAGCAATATAGAAAAACCCTTCAAACAGACCGTTGCGAGAACTGCCGAACACGCGACAATAAATCCTAATCGGAACCGCTAAATACACCGGAGCGCCATCCCAGCCCTGCACGTAAGTAATACCGAAGCCAAGGAGTAATAAGATTAGGGAAAATGGAATTATGTGCTTAAACCGCCACCCCCCCCTATGAAGGCAAATAAAGACAAGCGTGAAACCAACGATGCTCGCCAGCAAATACCATAAAGGCCACGAATAATAATTCTCCCCTACGAACAAAGATCCCCGGATGAAGGATAAAGAACCATGAAGAAGGTTTTTACCGAGAAGCACATTGCCGAAGATGGTGAGGGGAAGATAGAGAAGAGTCCATATCAAATACAAGCGCAATAATTTAATAATGGTATTGCGGACGCGTTCAGTGCCAGCGGAAATAGCAACGCCAAAGGATGCATAGTTAAGATCTCGAAAACAAAGAAAGCCGGACGCGAGAAAAAAGAGGGGTACGGCCAGCACATCAATCCCTTCAATCAGGGTTTCTGCAAAATAAAAGCACTTCAATGGCCTTGTGTGAATCTCAACTACAAGCAAGGCCAGAAAGAACTTCATGAGATCCAAATTTGGATAGTTAACCTTAGCTGTTTTATGAGTCGAAGCCACAGTTATATCCATTCTTCCTTAATTAAATTAATTATTCGGATATTTCTTGTACCTAAGACAAAGCAATTTTCGGGGCACGGCTTAACGGGCTTGCTGTTGATTAAAAAAGAAACTCGCTTAAACTTCTTACTCAAACCAAATGGGTGCTTTCGAGAAATTGGCGGAACGCTTGATGTGAAGTTAGCCGTATTGCGCACCTATCATGAATCGCAAATCTTATTCTGTACAGTCGCAAACTTGACCCTAGTTTAAGGCTGGTTAATAAAGTTATTTGAATACCGGCTAATGCCTTGAGTTATGTACCTCAACGATAGGCAAATCACAACGAGGCGAGATGCGGCTATCGTCTGTTCCGCGTGAGCTTTCCCTTCCAGTTGCGAATGCCTTCAACAACGATACCACGGTAAGTCATATTCAATTTATTGCAAAGATACATAGGCCACTTCCAATTGTTGTAAACAATTTGGGAGAAGGCCTGACCCAGAACAATTCCCCAAGCGCCCATATCGAAGACACCGCACATAAGGCAAACAAGCACGGTGCCGAGTGCCGCGGCAGCGATGTAACCACACATATACGGTATTTCATTCATGCTTATTATGTAATTGCAGAAGATTGAATGCTGCTGAAGCAGCGCGAGGTAGAGACACATGCCCAGAAATAGACCGTAATCAACGGAAACGTTGGGCTTAAAGAGGGGTAGCAGGGGAAGAACGAAAATGTAAACACCAGCAGTCCCGATAGCGAACAGACCCCAGTAACCTACGATGCCTGTGGAGACATATTCTCTCTGCCTCTCCATGTCTCCCCCTGCGAAAGCAGATTGCATCGCCGGAAAGAAAGACTTTGGATACGTTGATGCAAAATTGTAAATGGTGTTTGCAAACTGAAGAAGGATTGAATATGTACCCGTCTCGGCGAGCCCAAGAAAAATCGAACTCAGAATGCTCATGGCTTGGGTCGAGGCATATACCGCAAGTTGCACGAGGCCATCTCGCCATGCTACATGGAAAATAGTAAGAAAAATTTCTCGGATCGACGATGCCTCTACCGGCATCGTGTCTGAATGTCTCCCCTTCTCGATTTCCTTATGCTTCCTGAGCATGACTACAGCAGAAAGCCTAAGCAGTATAGCGTTAGCAAGATATCCGATTGCTGCGCCAACAAGACCGTAACCCAATAGCAGCAGTATGGCGCTAACGGAAAGCTGAGCCGCTCTTCCGATAACGACTGCCTTATTCTCGCCAGCTATATCGCCGTATCCGCGAAGAACAGTAATCGACCATAGAAAATAAAGGTTAAGAAACACCGATGCGCAAAATAGACCCCAGGAAATCCAAATATCGAAAGGACCCATTTCAGAAGCCACAAACGATATGTACAGAGAGCCTATCGTCGAGAGCAGAGCTAAAACTACAACAGCGAGTATTGCATAAATTACTTTTGAAGCCTTTATTACAGTGTTCAGGAGATGCCAGTCGATACCCTCTTGAACTGATTTTATGTTGCAGCCTTCAATGGATAGATGTCGTGCTCCGCTAATCACATAGACTATGTTTCGAGCAAAAGTTGGGTTGAAGCCAAACTCAAATAGCATGGCAAAGTTGGATAATGCTACATATACATACCAAAGTCCAAGCTCAGAGCTAGAAAGGAAATGCATGAGCAGCGGAAGGAGTACGAAGCCGCTCGCCATCGAAACAATCGTTCCAATATAATTCCAAACAATGTCCGACTTGCGGGTATTGATGCTAGACACAATCGTTACCAATCTCGAAATATGAATACGAGTGGCCCGTCGCTGATGATTTTTCGCTCATAAAAACGTTTGTATAGAGTAGTTCTGCTCCAACAGCGAATAAGAAGTAATTGCATTCGAAATGGATACCAAGCGTTTCACACAGTCCATAAATGCTCATCAGGACAAGCCCGAAGAAGATTGAATTCCACCAACCTTGACGTACTGCCTTGATTAAGATAGCGATATACCCGAACAAAAAACAGAATGCTGGTATCAAGCCAAACCTAAGCAATAGGTGGCACCAAGCGTTGTCCACAACGAATGCCAACGGAACACCATTCTCCCAATAGATTGGTGGTAAGCCGGAGAAATCTGATCCAAACAAAGTAATCGGCTGCATTTCGAAATAACCATTTGCAAGCCTCAGCCTACCAGAAAGCAGTTTATTAAGTTCAAAATGAATAGGATTGGAAGGATCATAGGCAATCATTAAGTATGCACTTACGATAATAACTATAAATACAGCCACAAGTAAATAGGTTAATACCTTTTTACGCAATCTGTCTGTCCTCACAAAGAAAAATATGGTCAAGAATATTGCCAGTAAAACTAGGAGAAGTGCAGAAGTTCGTGAGTCGGCAAAAGTTAAATTGATTAAAATAGAAACGGCAATTAAACCGAAATCGGGTATAGGATTCTTGCCGAAGCGAAGCGCGGAAAAAGCAACGCAGGCATTAAAGAGATATAGGCCTAATGCATTCGGATGGTTAAATCCCAGGGCATATCGAGTTACTCCATTGCGAACAAATACTTTATTCTCGATAACTCCGAAACCGGCAGATAATATTGTTATAATAAGAGTAGCAAATGATACGGTTAATGCAATTTTTGCAAGGGGTCGGATCCGTACGTTGTTTGCACAGACTATAAATATAGAAGCCCAAAATAATGAGCTTTCGCCCGATTGACGCCAGGAAATGAAGCTTATAAGAACAATTGCTAACGAGAAAGCCCAACATTTAAATGATGCTCTCTGCATGATGTATTTCGAGATTAGAGAGAATACTATGAGAGCCTGAGTAAGTGAAGTAAATTCATCTATTGGGATGAAAAGAATCTCAGTAAATGTTGTACGTTCGATTGCGCATTGAATAGAGAAAATGGCAAATGCAAAGTAATATAGAGCTTCATCGACCTTTAACCTTGACAATCTAAATCACCTGTTTCAGAAGGAACTGCTCAAATTACAGTCCTGCATAATATGCAATGCAAAATTATTTAATTTGCCGCTTAGTTCTAATGCAAAAAGGTCTAAGGATGATGATGTATCCTAGTCACCGAATCTGGGCTTGGAGCCTTTGAAATATTCCGCAAGTTTTAATGACTCTTTATTGATATCGAATCTATTTATTAAATTTGGTTTGAGGCAAAAGGAAGAACGATCAAAGGCACAGAGTGTGTCAGCCCACAAACAGGGGTTTTCCGGAGGGAGAAAACAAACTGAGTCTGACACGACAACAGCTCGAGGCACCTGATCAGAAATCACACAGGGCAATCCATTTGCTTGCGCCTCAACCGCAGCCAAGCCGAGTCCTTCGAATACCGAGGGAAAAGCAAACACGTCAAATGCGGAAAGAAGAGAGGCTACATCCATGCGAGGCCCCGTAAGAACCAAATGGCTTTCGACACCAAGAGATCGCGCCTCTTCCATGATCAATTCTTTTGAGGGGCCCTCACCCACTAGCACCAGCATTGCATTAGGTCTAAATTTAATAATTTCGGGTAATGAACGAACCAACAATATCTGATTCTTCACTGATGAAAGCCGTCCAACATGGCCGATGACGAAACTATCCCTTAAACCAAGTTCAGCTCGAACTGAAAGACGGTTTGTTTCCTGATATGAAAATAAGGAAAGATCAAAAGCATTATTTATAATGTCAAAAGTATGACCAGGGAACGCGTATTCCCCAGCCTCCTGGGAACAGGCGAGTAAAACATTGCTTAAATCCGCAACATGTTTTCTAAGTACCCAGGTGGAAAACCTTTTCGCTGGTCCACCAAGTGCTTGTGAACAATGATAATGACAAATCCTAACAGGAATATTCGCCTTAGCCGCAAGCTCAATTGAGTCAATATTCCAATAAGAGTTTGCATTATGCCAAAAAGCACAGTATTCAGTACCATGCCCGTAAAATAAACGGCGAAGTTGGGTTATATGTTCAATGGGATTTTCTTTCCACCCCGGTATATTGATGACTCTATTGTCTCCCATTGAGTACTCGACTTGTTGATATGGTCTTGAGCTAATAGTGTCGAATGCATATTTATCAGACAAAGCGCCAATATAGCGGCTCACTACGGTCTCAGTGCCACCAAAACGTGTCCCAACTCCTGAAACTAAAACACGAGGCTTATTGGATTTCATAGTACTTATCATTAAGATCCCAATTTTAAACAATAGAGAGTTCCGGACACTAATGGCATCCGGAACCGAAAACACACCTAGAACTGTTATAAATAGTTAAATAAGATTAGCTAACAATTGCTGTTACTATCAGTCAAAAACCCAATCAGCC
Source organism: Collinsella sp. (assembly GCA_048323995.1). GTDB lineage: Bacteria > Actinomycetota > Coriobacteriia > Coriobacteriales > Coriobacteriaceae > Collinsella. Next base: position 6,265 of record DBFELT010000019.1, read on the forward strand.
TGCAATAAGATTCTTCTAAATTAACTTTCGGTTCCCAACCAAGCGCGCGAAGTTTGTTCGAACGCAGCGTCATCTTTGTAGGTGCAGCGTATCCGAACTGTAAGGAGTCTTTTCCTTCGATTACAACGCTGCAATGGTCACCCCCGAATTTTTCTGCCACCATCTCTGCCATGCCGCGAATCGTCGAGTGGCATGCCTCGTTCGCAATGTTGTAGGTCTCCCCAGCGATGCCCTTGCATAAGAGCAGAAGAATAGCTGAGAGAGCGTCGGTCGAATACACGTAATTGCCTTCGCTCATTCCGTCCGTATGGAGCACGATTGGCTCCCCAGCCATGGCACTCGTGGCAAACTGTTTGAAGACGCGACTTTCGGACGGCAGAATCCCCGCTCCGAAAGTCTGGGCGAGTCGTCCAGTGACGGCGTTGATGCCAAATTGCCTTGCATAAGCAAGGCACATCAGTTCTCCGAGCCGCTTGCCCTCAGGGTAGCAAGATCGTACCGAGCCCATATCGATAGCACCCATCGTACCCTCGTATACGTCCACGGCATCGTTAAAGCTTCCGCAGGCCTCCATGGAGGATAAGAAGAGTACTTTCGACTTCGAATTCGTGAGTGCACTGTCAAGAGCCCATCTCGTGCCGTTGATCATAATGTTAATTACGTCTGCAGGACGCTCGATCATAACCTTCGAAGTGGTAATGGCGGCAGTGTGGACAAGATAGTCGAAATCTACGCCGAGAGCCTCACAAGGCTCGGAGAAATCGACTACTGCGACAGTAACATCCTCCCTAGCGGTAATTCCGGGCATGACGACGTCGAGTTTAGCGGCGTTACGTACACACAAGATCAGTCTCGTGCCCAATCCTAGCTCGTCGTTGGCCCAAATAATGAGACGAGCCAGCAGGGATCCCAAGAACCCTGTGGCGCCGGAGACGGCGAGGACTTTACCCGATAAGGTGGCGATTAGCTCACGATCTATTCCGGCGAAGTCTGCCTCAAGGGTGTTGTTTATCCCGTATGCACCCATTATTCACCTTCCCCCTCTGCATATAGCTGGTTGTTCTCGCGTGAATCAAGGATGGAGCGCATCGAATAGTAGTCGTCTTGAGTGGTTATCTTTATGTTCTCATCGGGCCCAACGATTAGGTGTAAGTCATTTCCCTGTGCTTTCATCATTGTTGCAGAGTCGATGCAGCCAGTTTCACCCGCGTCAAGTGCCATTTTATGTGCGGCTAGGATGTCGCTCAACCAGAATCCCTGCGGGGCACGCGCCAGCAACACGTTCTCACGTGGGACAATCTCTACTCCGTCGCCGGCTTTAACCAAGATAGTCTCTTTCGCCTTAACGCATGTGATGGAGGAGCCGAACTCCTCCACCGAGGCCACGTTGCGCTCGATGGTGCCCGTATCGATGAGAGGACGAACGCCATCGTGAATGAGAACTACCGTCTTCTTCGGGTCGGATAGTTTCGCTGCGGCCAAAAGGCCGTTGTGAATGGAAAGCTGGCCTGTTTCGCCACCAGCAACGACTGCCCTGACCTTATCCAAGCTGAACTCGTCAACGATTCCTTGGCAATAGTCGAGCCAGTCACCGTTGCACACAACAACAACATAGTCAACAGAGGGGGCTTTTTCGAAAACGCTCAAAGTCCAAGCGATGATAGGTTTTCCGTGTATGCGAAGGAACTGTTTCGGAAGATCCTTCGTATGCATCCTCTTACCGACCCCACCAGCGAAAACAACGGCAGTTGTTACAAACGGCTTACTTTTTTTCATTGCAGACCACCGTTTCGTTATTCGTTAGTGCCTTATTCGCGATAAAGGTCTTCCGAACGAGAAAAACTGAAGAAGCAATGAAAGTTAAACTGTAGTAACAGAGCCAAACAAAAACAACAATATCTAACGCGTTCAGAATAGCAGCCACGATTAATACGATTGGAATCGAACCCCCAAGGGATAGATATCCATCAATCTTCATTCGAAGCCTATTGATGCCACTTTCCTTTTCTGGATCTTGGCTGTGAGAGGCGTTTAGACCCTGCGCATACTGAGAATTGAGAAACTTTTGATAGAGCAATCTCATGAGCGAATCGCAACTACCGGCAAATCCACCGAATAAAATAATCCAAGGGTCACCAGCGGAGACAACGAAGCCACCAGTCTGATACACACAATACCCGATGCTCACAAATAAAAAGCCAACGCATATATAACTGCTCATAGAATCGGCGAAGTCTCCGAAAAGCTCCTTCTTTACCGAACGTGCGATATTACCATCTGCACAGTCAAACATCAGCCATATGTTGACGAAAATCGCACCAAAAAGCGGTTGCCCGAAGATAAATGAAGCGCACGCTGCGAGACCAAAGATAATAGAAAAATATGAAACGGAATTTGCTGACCAGCCCAAGTTCGCAAAAAACGCCGACAGATAAAAACTAATCTGACGATAAAAATAGCGCGTAGGGGGCCAATCCTTCTTACGCTTCCATTCTGGATAATTATCCCGAAAATACTTAGCTGTAAATTCCATTATTCTCCAACTTCCATTGATAGATTTGAATACGTCTCAGTAAGCCAGGCGCCTTGCTTTTCGATGTCGTAGTTAGCGAATAAAGCGTCGTTCATGGCAGAGCGCTCGGCATTGCTCTTTGGAGCAAGGTTGCAGATGGCCTCTGCCCACACAGCGGAATTGTCAATCGGGAGAAAGAGGCTCTCTCCTGTCACGTCAACCTCTCTTGTGATTGCATTGGAAAAAATACAAGGCAGTCCACTCTTCTGCGCTTCAACGCCAACAAGGCATAGACCTTCGTAGAGACTCGGCAGTATGAAAGCATCAAAGGCTCCATATATTTCAGGCATGTCAGCCCTTTGGCCCAGGAAACGAACCCTGTTAGATAGGCCGCGTTCCGCCACATCGCGCTCTATGGAGCTCTCGGCTTCGCCGGTGCCAACCAATAGAAGAATTGCATCATCGCGCCTCTTGGCTACTTGTTCGAAAGCCTCGATTATGAAGCCATGGTTCTTCTGAGCCATGAACCTGCCAACGTGTCCAACGACGAATTGGCCGTCGACGAGACCCAAGTTAGCCCGCGCCTTAGCGCGGACCTTCGCATTGAAGGAAAAGCTATGCAGGTCTATGGCGTTGTACACAACCTCGAAATCTGCTTTTCTTCCGAAAAGCCACTCCCCGGCAAACCTGCTACATGCGAAGCGGTGTGTGGGATAACGGTTGGCCTGAGTCTTCAATAGGGTCTTTGCTACATTCTTGACCCACTCGCCCTTACCGGAGGTGGAGTGACTGTGGGCGATGCGAACGGGGACGCCGGCTGCCTTGGCGGCGCCCAGTGGAATGACAGACAGAGCATTCATGTGAGAATGGACTATAGTCCATTTATGTTCAACAAACAGATCCCTTAATGCCTTGCGGAACTCAGCAACATGGCTATATGGGGGCACGATAAACACTCGACCGCCCATAGCCTTAATTTCCTCGAGGGGGACCATACTTGATCCTTCGCACACAATCATGTCGAATTGAACGCGACTTCGATCGATATGCCGATAGTAATTCATAACGACGGCCTCAACTCCACCGCCGTTCATATAGCCCATTACCTGAGCCACGCGAATGGCTTCAGTCTTCACTTGCCCCTCCTCATCGCCTTGAAGGTTTTCACGAACACGCGGAAATCGAGGGCAATCGACTGGTGACGTACGTAGAAGAGCTCACGAGCCTGCCTTTGGCCACTGCCCCACGTTGAGTCGTTGCGGTCTGTCGCTGCCCACCAGCCAGTAATACCAGGCTTACATGCAAGCACTTCGTCGCGGGCGTCACCGTACTCGTAGGTCTCCTCGAGTGTTACAGGCCTTGGTCCAATGACGGATAGATCGCCCGTAAGTACGTTGATGAACTGTGGCAGCTCATCGAGCGAAGTGTTCCGAAGAAAGCGGCCCACGTGCGTAATGCGCGGGTCATTGTCGACCTTCTGTTCACGCCGCCATTGAGCCAACTGCTCAGGAGTCATGTACTTCTCGGGATGCTCGTGAGCGTCAGAAACCATGGTGCGGAGTTTGAAGATATAGATAGGCTTGCCGCCCTTACCGACTCGCTTTTGGCGAAAAAACGGCTTGCCGGGAGAGTCAATCTCTATGGCGATGCATGCGGCTACGACGGGGATAGCCAATACCACACAGACGCCAGCAGAGAACACGATGTCAAAGGCTCGCTTGAAGGCAAAGTAGCCTGGTCCACCTTTCTTGGGAGCAGCAGCATTGGGATCGGCAGCGGGTGCCTTATAGCTTCTTGTCGCTACGAAACCTTGCGCCGGAGCAGGGTTCTCGACGGGAGGCGGAAATTCCGTCGCCACAGGAGCATGAGAGCCATTCTGCCGATCAATGACTTGAGCGATCATTGACGTACCACAAGGAACATCAGTTATATATTTAGTTTTATCCGACACGTTCTCTTCCAACACTTCGTCCCCGGTTCGGGGATCCTCCCTGTTCTGTGTAGCGACCGTCTGCAGCTAGGCGATCGCCTTTTTAAGGTTGCGCATGACGCGCTGCTCGTTTGAAAGAACGGCAAGGCCAACGCGGGTGGTTACGCGCCGACCGCACAGGTCGAGCTCCAAATAAGCCGTGCACTTGCGTCTATTAATGGTTTTGATGAGGCCTTCGTGGCCCAGCAGTGGACCAACCGTTACTACGACCTGGTCGCCGTCTTTTAGGGCCTCACTCATGGGCACTACGCGGTCTCCCCTATGCGTAAAGCTGCCAATAAGCTGGACCTCTTCTTTTGCCAGCGGCACAAACTGACCGTCCTGCGCAAGCACCCGGGCAAAGTCGTCCATTCGCAGCAAATACTGTTGAACGGTTCGAGGATCTGCCGTATCGCAGATAAGATAACCGGGGAACAGTGGCTTGATCGTATTGACCCATTCGCCGTGTACCTTGATCTCGGTTTGATATTGGGGATAAAAGAGCTCCTGCATGGCGCCCGCTGGCACCATACGCTCGATGCGCTCGCGCATTATGTCTTCGCGACCGTTGATGACCTGGATCGCATACCACACGAGCACCACCCCCTTGCTGTCTTACGTGTGGCTCACGGGGTTTGGGTATGGCTACGCCAGGGCGCTTGTGCGCAAAGGCGCTCCATATTCAAACCCTGAGCCCAGTCAGACAAGCACGTGGCTCTGCCCCACCGTGAACGGTATGTATAGAAGCAGCCAGCTGAGGTTGTTGGTGTATCGCAAATACACCAACAACCTCAGCTGGCTGCGTGAAATCCAGTCAAGCGAGTACAAAACTGGACTGCACACAAACAGCTGCAGTACTGCTACGCTTTATCATGCAAACAATAGCTATTAACACCTACGAATTAATTCGATGCAAAAAAATAAAGTCGCATGACTTCTATATTGGAGCTCGTGGTGTTTCTGGCACCGCCGTTACGGCCGGATGCTGATCGACCCTGCGTTTTGCGACTTGCTGGAGCCGCGAGCGCAGTTGAACTCATGTAACGTTAGGTATTCTAGCACAAGCTGGTAGCGAAACTGATTTGGCTTGTGGTGGACAACATATCGTTCATTTAGCGTGCTTAAGGGGGTTGTTTTGGGATGTTGTTCACGTTGATGCAGGTTATTGGGATGCTAACGGTGATTAGGAGCGTTCCTGAAGCCTAAATGAAACGGCGATCTACACTGATAATCGCGTTTGGCTAACAAACTATGTACAGAGATGGGAAATAAATTGTGCAACTTTTTGTTGGTGTGGATTGGGTTTGTGGCGAGAGACATATTGGCATGAAAAAAGGCCTTCGGAATTCCGAAGGCCTTTACATTCACGATGGTGGAGACGAGGGGGATCGAACCCCTGACCTCTTGACTGCCAGTCAAGCGCTCTCCCAGCTGAGCTACGCCCCCGTGACGAGAGGATACTATAGGGGAAGTTGGCGCGGCGTGCAAGGACTTTTTTGAGTCAGACTCTAAATGCCTATTGATATAGGTAAGCGATGGCGGTACCAGAGTGGGCTTTGATCTTGGCCGTACCCTTGACGACGTTGCTAATGCCCGTGTCAGCCAACAGGCCCAGGGGGCTGTGATCTAGCTCCCATTCTAGGCCGTGTTCGCTTATCTCGGTGTTAGGGGCTATGGCGATGATGGAGAACGTCTTGCCCTCGGCGCCCTCGATGGTCCACGATTCGCCGGCGTGTAGAATCCTCGCGGTTACGTTGTCCTCGGCAATCCAGACTGGGGCGTCATCGTAGCCCGCGAGCAGCCCCAGTACGGAAAGCGCCATATCCGGGCGGCCGCCGGTGGCGCAGGTCGCAACCACTTCGGCACCCGGCCAGCGGCGGCGGACGGAACAGAGCGCCAGCGCCAGATCGGTATAGTCCTTGTACGGGTCATGGCGCTCAACTTTAAAGTCGGTGGCGGCATCGACCAGCGCGCGGCCTGCATCGCTCACCGTGTCGGCATCCCCCACATACACGTCGCAGCTCAGGCCGGCGCCTAGCAGCGCGTCGAGTCCGCGGTCCACGGCGACAACGTGATCGCACTCCCCCACAAGCCGAAGCAACAGATCCGTGCTCGCCACCACGGGCGAGCCGCAGACCACTAATACCTTGCAAACCACAGTCCTCGCCTAGCCTTCATATGCAAGAACGCGATCCAAATCCAGCTCCTCGTAGCTGTCGATAAAGATATCGCAGTTGGAACGCACCTCGTCGCGCTTCATGCGGCCGTGCGGGTCATAGATGCCCACGCGCTTAAAGCCGGCGGAGCCAGAGCTCTTTAAGCCAAAGACCGCATCCTCAAACACCCAAGCGCGCTCAAACTTGCACCCGTGGCGCTCTTCCAGGCGACGCAACGCCAGCTCGTACACATCGGGGAACTGTTTGGAGCGTCCTGCCTCGCCCGTCGTGGTAACAAACTCCATGTAAGCGTCGAGCCCGGCACCAGCGAGCGCAGACTGCACCAGCTCGGCCGGCGTGGACGTGGCAACGCACATGGCAATGCCCGCCGCCTTCGCCTGCTCCAAAAAAGCAAAGAGCCCCTCGCGCGGCGGCACCTTGGAGTACCCATCAATCAGAATATTGCTCAGTTCACGATATAGTTCCTCGCCATTCGCGCCAATGCCCCACGTGTCGTGGTAGGCCTGGCATTCGTCCTCGAGCGAAAGATGCTCAAACTGGGCAAAATCGTCGACCGTCACGTCAACTCCGTGGCGGTGCAATAACTCGGGCTGGGCATAGGCCCAAACGGGGGTGCTATTAACCAGTGTGCCGTCGCAATCGAAAATAAAAGCAACCTTGGGAGCGGCGGTATGGGACATAAACGAACCTTTCGATATCAAATGGTAAACATCCTGCTAAAAACGTTTTACCAAACGTCAGCCAAACAATTTTGAAACCCAAATTGGTAAAACTGTCAAGAGTTTTACCACGGCAATTCTGCCAGTGGTATAAACATGTCGCTTACCGATTAAACGCCCCTGCAAATCCGCTTTCGTCCATAAAACTAACGCACAGGTGTTATCGTAGTTTCTGCCGAAAGTTCCACCGAGCACGCGAGGTGGAACGAATCACAGAAACTTCGCCGTCCCTTCGATTCGTGCAGCCTTGGACCTTTCGCATCTAGTCACCAAGGCAACACGCTGCCGCGTCATGATGGGATCAAACGTGAGCGATACAAAGCTAAAGCCAACGGCTAAAAAGCCCGCAACCCGTAAGGCCGCTCCGCACGCACCGGAGCTCTCCAAGGACGATGTCTACCTATTTGGCATTGGAATGTGGGAGCGCAGCTGGGAAAAGATGGGCGCGCATCCCGACACGCAGCAGCGCACGCGCGGCTGGCGCTTTTGCGTTTGGGCGCCCGACGTGAAGAGTGTCCATGTCATTGGCGAATTTAACAACTGGGATGAGGAAGCCAACCCGCTGGTGCCCGTGCATACAAGCGCTATTTGGGAAGGCTTTATTCCTAGCGCCGAGCAGGGCCAGCTCTATAAATATCTCATCGAGACCAACGAGGGCGAGAAGCTCTACAAGGCCGATCCGTATGCCTTTAAGGCCGAGTGCCCCCCGGGTACCGCGAGCGTGCTGTGGACCCTCGATGGCTACAAGTGGAACGACGCCGCGTGGCTCAAGCGCCGCGCCGGCCACAACCACATGTCGCAGCCGCTCAACATCTACGAGGTGCATATTGGCTCGTGGAAGCGCCACGGCGACGCGCCGCAGGGCGAGCCCGACGAGTACGGCAACTACCCCGGCCCCATGGATCCCTTCCCCGCGCAGCGCGGCGAGTTCTACACCTACGACGACCTGTCGGTGGAGCTTGTGGACTACGTGCACGACATGGGCTATACGCATATCGAGGTCATGCCGCTCATGGAGCACCCCTTTGATGGCTCCTGGGGCTACCAGACGACCGGCTACTACGCCGCCACGTCGCGCTACGGCAACCCGCAGCAGCTCATGCACTTTATCGATGCGTGCCACGAGGCGGGCATCGGCGTGATCATGGACTGGGTGCCCGGCGGTTTTTGCGCCGACTCCCACGGCCTTGCCACCTTTAACGGCCACATGCTGTTTGAGCACGAGATTCACCCCAACTGGGGCACGCACAAGTTTGACTTCGCCCGCGGCGAGGTCCGCTCCTTCCTGGTCTCCAACGTGCTGTACTGGCTCGAGAACTTCCATGTGGACGGCATTCGCATGGACGGCGTGTCCAGCATGCTGTACCTCAACTTTGGCATCGACGATCCCGGCCAAAAGAAGTTCAACAAGTACGGTACCGAGGAGGACCTGGACGCCAGCGCGTTTATCCGTCAGGTCAACTGCGCTGTTGAAGCGCACTACCCCGACGTGATGATGATGGCCGAGGAGTCCACCGCCTGGCCGCTCGTGACCTACCCGCCGCAGGACGGCGGCCTGGGCTTCCACTACAAGTGGGACATGGGCTGGATGAACGACACCCTGCACTACATGCAGACCGATTTTCCGTGGCGCCCCGGCAACCACGGGCTGCTCACGTTCTCCATCATGTACGCCTTTACCGAGAACTTCATCTGCCCGCTGAGCCACGACGAGGTCGTGCACGGCAAGTGCTCGCTCATCGGCCGCATGCCGGGCGATTGGTGGCGCCAGTTTGCCGGCCTGCGCACGCTGGCCTTCTACCAGATGACGCACCCCGGTGCCAAGCTCAACTTTATGGGCAACGAGATCGGCCAGTTTATTGAGTGGCGCTACTACGAGTCCATTCAGTGGTTCCTGACCGAGGAGTACGAGACCCACCGTCATCATCAGGCGTTCATCAAGGCGCTCAACCACCTGTACACTGCCGAGCCTGCCCTGTACGAGCGCGGCTACACCGACGACGGCTTTACCTGGATCGACGCGGACAACTCCAAGCAGTCCATCGTGAGCTTTGTGCGTCAGGGCGAGGACGTCGATGACGACCTGGTGATCTTGATTAACTTTGACCCGGCGAGCTACGAGAGCTTCCGCGTGGGCGTGCCGCGCGAGGGTGACTGGGAGGTCATCTTCGATTCCGACCGTCCCGAGTTTGGCGGCAGCGGATACGCCGGTGAGGAGCCCTACACCTGCTCGAGTGAGCCCTATCCCTGGAACGGGCAGATGGACTCCATCGAAATCAAGGTGCCCGGCCTGGCAGGTGTGGTGCTTAAGCGCCGCGGTCCCAGTAGCTATAAGCCGCCCGTGGTCGAGGAGCCCAAGAAGGCGACGCGCAAGCGCACGTCCTCGGTGAAGCCCAAGACCGCGGGTGCTAAGAAGGCTCCGGCCAAGGCGAAGGCTAAGGCTGCCGCAAAGCCCGCTGCTAAGGCCGCAGCCAAGAAGCCGGCTACCAAAAAGGGCGCTACCAAGGCCAAGTCCGCTTCTGTTAAGCCGTCTGCCAAGAAAGCGTAACAAAGGCGTTACCACTGTAATTACCCGCCCCGCGGGGGCGTAGGATACATGTCATAACCGTTCCGGGAGAAACATCCCCGGGGGAAAGGAACGTATGAATAAGATCTTCGACAACAAGCAGGAGTTTACCGAGCTCTATCGCGATGCCGTCATGAGCATCAGCGGCAAGAGCGTCGAGGCCGCCAGCGACCTCGATCGCTTTAACGCCCTGGCCAAGCTCGTGGCCGAGAAGGCACGCACCGTTGCCACCAAGAGTGACGCCCGCGCCGCGGCCGAGGGCAAAAAGCGCGTGTACTACTTCTCGATCGAGTTTTTGATCGGCCGCCTGCTCGACAACTACCTGCTCAACTTTGGCGTGCGCGACATGGTCGCCGAGGCGCTCGACGACATGGGCTTCGACCTGTCCGTCATCGAGAACCAGGAGCCCGATCCGGCACTGGGCAACGGTGGCCTGGGCCGTCTGGCCGCATGCTTCCTGGATTCCATGGCAGCCGAGGGCATTGCCGGCTACGGCAACGGCATGCGCTACCGCTACGGCCTGTTTAAGCAGGAGATCGTCAACGGCAGCCAGGTCGAGGCCACCGACGAGTGGCTCACCCACGGCTATCCCTGGGAGGTCCGTCGTCAGGACAAGGCCGTGACCATTAAGTTTGGTGGCCGCGTCGAAGGCTTTGAGGAGAACGGCCGCACGTTCTATCGCACGGTAGACACGCAGGACATCCTGGCCGTCCCTTATGACATCCCTGTCGTGGGCTATGCCGGTGAGACCGTCAACAAGCTGCGCGTCTGGGCTGCAGAGCCGGTCGAGGAGCACTTCGATCTGGAGGCCTTCAACCGCGGCGACTACGCCCTGGCCGATGCCGAGCGCGCCGAGGCCGAGGCCATCAGCGCCATCCTCTACCCCAACGACGCCGGCGAGCATGGCCGTCTGCTGCGCCTGAAGCAGGAGTACCTGTTTGTTTCGGCCGGCATCTACAGCCTGCTCGACACCTTTGAGAAGGAGCACGGCGAGAACTGGGAGCTGCTGCCGCAGTTTGTTGCCATCCATACCAACGACACCCACCCCGCCATGTGCGGCCCCGAGCTCATGCGCATCCTCATCGACGAGAAGAAGCTCGAGTGGGACGACGCCTGGAACATCGTGACGCAGGTCGTGAGCTACACCAACCACACCATCCTGCCCGAGGCTCTGGAGAAGTGGCCCATCGGCACGTTCTCCAAGCTCCTCCCCCGCGTGTACCAGATTATCGACGAGATCAGCCGTCGTTGGCACGAGTCGTTCGACACCACGCAGGAGGGCTGGCAGGAGCGTCTGCGCCAGACCGCCATTCTGTGGGACGGCGAGATCCGCATGGCCAACCTGTCCGTGATCTGCAGCCATAGCGTCAACGGCGTGGCCAAGATCCACTCCGACATCATCAAGAACATCGTGCTCAAGGACTTCTATGCCTTAACGCCCGAGAAGTTCAACAACAAGACCAATGGCATCTCGCACCGTCGCTTCTTTGCCGAGGCCAACCCCACCTACGCCAAGCTCGTGACCGAGGCCATTGGCGATGGCTGGCTGAAGGACGCCTTTGAGCTGGAGAAGCTCAAGGAGTTTAAGGACGACACCGAGTTCCTGAAGGCCGTGGGCGCCTCCAAGCGCGCCAACAAGGAGCGTCTGGCCGCCTACGTTAAGGCCGAGACCGGTCTGGTCATCGACCCCAACACCGTCTTCGATGTTCAGGTGAAGCGCTTCCATGCCTACAAGCGTCAGCTCATGAACATCATGAAGGTGATGGACATCTACAACCGTCGCATCGCCGATCCCAACTTCCACGTGACGCCGACGACCTTCATCTTTAGCGGCAAGGCGGCCTCGAGCTACACCTTTGCCAAGGAGACCATCCGCCTCATTAACTCCGTGGCCGATGTCATCAACAACGACCCGCGCGTCAATGAGGTCATGAAGGTCTGCTTTATCCCCAACTTCCGCGTGAGCAACGCCCAGCTCATCTACCCTGCCGCCGAGATCTCGGAGCAGATCTCCACGGCCGGCAAGGAGGCCTCGGGCACGTCCAACATGAAGCTCATGATGAACGGCGCCATTACGCTGGGCACCCTCGACGGCGCCAACATCGAGATTGCCGACCTGGCCGGCCGCGAGAACGAGGCCATCTTTGGCCTGACCGCCCCCGAGGTCGAGCAGCTCTGGGCATCCAACAGCTACTTTGCGTGGGATACCCTCAACGGCGACCGCGAGCGCCTGGGCCGCGTGATGGACGAGCTCAAGGACAACACCTTTGCGGGTCTTTCGGGCTGCTTCGAGAGCATCTACAACGAGCTCATGAACAACAACGACCCCGACCTGGTCATGGCCGATTTCCGCAGCTACGTCGACGCCTGGGAAAAGCTCACGAACAGCTACGGCGACCAGGAGACCTGGAACCGCAAGGCCCTGCTCAACACCGCCTCGAGCGGCTGGTTCTCGAGCGACCGCACCATTCGCGAGTACCGCGACGAGATCTGGCACGCGTAAAGGCGCGCGAGCTCCCCTTTGCCGCACGGCATTATTCGGTGGGCGCGACCAGGCGCCGTGCCCACCGCTAATGGGTTAGAAACATCGATGACAGAAGGAGAAATCGATGAGTAAGAAAGAATGCATCGCGATGCTCCTCGCAGGAGGACAGGGCAGCCGATTGGGGGCACTCACCCAAAAGATCGCAAAGCCGGCGGTTAGCTTTGGTGGCAAGTTCCGCATTATCGACTTTTCGCTCTCCAACTGCTCTAACTCGGGCATCGACACAGTGGGCGTTCTGACGCAGTACCGCCCCTACTTGCTGCATGCCTATGTGGGCTCCGGCGAGGCGTGGGATCTGGACAGCCGCGACGGCGGCGTGTCGATCCTGCCGCCGTACGAGACGCAGACCGGTGGCGCCTGGTATGCGGGCACGGCCGACGCCATTACGCAGAACCTCGACTACATCAAGGCCAACGACCCCAAGTACGTCCTGATTCTTTCGGGCGACCACCTGTATCGCATGGACTACCGCAAGATGCTCAAGACGCACATTGAGAACAACGCCGACCTCACGGTGAGCGTTATGCCCGTGCCGTGGGAAGAGGCCAGCCGCTTTGGCATCCTGACCACCGACCCCGAGGACGGCCGCATCACCAAGTTCACGGAGAAGCCCGATAAGCCCGATTCGAACCTCGCCTCCATGGGCATCTACATCTTCTCGGCCGACGTGCTGATCGAGGCGCTCGAGGAGGACGCTCTGGACCAGCGCTCGAGCCACGACTTTGGCAAGGACATCATCCCCAAGCTGCTTGGCGAGGGCAAGCGCCTGTACAGCTACGAGTTCCACGGCTTTTGGAAGGACGTCGGCACCATCGCCAGCTTCCACGAGACCTCGATGGACCTGCTGGGCAACAACCCCGAGTTCGATCTGTTCGACAAGCACTTCCCCATCATGTCCAATATCACCACGCGTCCGCCGCACTACATTGGACCGGATGGTCGCCTGGACGACTGCCTGGTCTCCAACGGCTGCAAGATCTACGGCACCGCTCGCCACTCGATTCTCTCGACCGATGTCATCATCGAGGAGCGCGCCGTGGTCGAGGACTCTGTGCTGCTGCCGGGTGCGCACGTTAAGAGCGGCGCGCACATCTGCCGCGCTATTTTGGGCGAGAACTCCACGGTCGAAGAGGGCGTGAAGCTCGGCTCTGTCGATACCACCAAGGATACGGCCGTCGTTGGAAATGACGTCGTTATCGGGAAGGGGGAATGATCCGATGATCAATCGCAAGGCCATCGGTTATATCACCGCTAACTACTCTTCGACCTACGGCAGCGTGCTGCTCAAGGACCGCCCCATCGCGTCCGTTCCGTTTTTGGGCCGCTACCGCCTGATTGACTTCCCGCTGTCCAACATGATGAATGCCGGCATTAAGACCGTCGGAGTCGTCATGCCGGGCAACTACCGCTCGCTGATCGACCACGTGGGCTCGGGCAAGGACTGGGGCCTGGACCGCAAGAAGGGCGGCCTGTTCATGGTGCCCGGCAACGCGTATGGCACCACCAAGGGCGGCATGCGCTTCCTGCTGCGCGACATCATCTCCAACAAGACGCTCTTCCAGCGCTCGGACAAGCCCTATGTTGTGATGATGGGCACCAACATCATCTTTAACATGGACCTCAACACCATCATCGACGCGCACGAGAACTCCGGTGCCCAGATGACCGTGGTGTACTGCAAGGCTACGCGCAACGTCGATGACGAGACCAAACTCGAAATTAACGAGAACGGCCGCCTGACGGGCGTGAGCGCCGGCGTCGTGTACGGCGACAACGCCTCTATGGACTGCTGCATCGTCAACCGCGAGACGCTACTCGAGATCATCGACCACTACCAGGCCGCCGACTATCTGGACCTGCTCGAGGCACTCCAGGGCGACTTTGGCAACATCGACGTGTGCAGCTATGAGTACAAGGGCGAGGTCGTGGGCGTGTTTAGCGAGAAGTCGCTGTATCGCCGCAGCATGGACCTGCTCGACCAGACCGTGGCCGACCAGCTCTTCGACCCCGAGCGCCCGATTCTGACCAAGGCTCACGACGTGCCGCCTTCGCGTTATGCGACCGGCAGCCACGCCTGCAACTCGATCATCTCGGCCGGCTGCATCATCAAGGGCACCGTGCGCAACTCGATCCTGTCGCGCGGCGTCGTGGTCGAGGAAGGCGCCTCGGTGACCAACTCGATCATCAACCAGAGCTGTATCATCAAGAGCGGCGCCCGCGTTGAGAACGCCATCCTGGACAAGAACAACGTGGTTCCCACCAACACCGAGCTTCGCGGCACGCCCGAGAACATCTTGGTGCTGGGCAAGGCTCCGTTAACTTCCGACACCACCATCGTACGTTAACGTTGGCACCGCAACATCGCTCGTAACATGTAGAATAGCCGCCCGGTTCGCGCCTGGCGGCTATTCTCGAATAACAACATGGGAGATAATATGGCTGATTCCAGCAAAAAGATGCAGATCGTGTTTGCCTCGGCCGAGTGCGCGCCGTTTGTGAAGACCGGTGGCCTGGGCGACGTGGCGGGCTCGCTGCCTGCGGCGCTTGTGCGCGCCGGCGCCGAAGTCATCGTGATGGTGCCCAAGTACGCCACCATCAAGGACGAGTACAAGGCGCAGATGGAGCACTTCTCCGATTTTTACGTGAGCCTGGGTTGGCGCAATGAGTACTGCGGACTCGAGAAGCTCGAGCACGACGGCGTCACCTATATGTTCATCGACAACGAGCGCTACTTTGCGCGCGACTATCCGTACGGCTTCTTTGACGACGGCGAGCGTTTTGCGTTCTTCTCTAAGGCCATCACCGAGAGCCTGCAGCACCTGCCGGCCGGCTTTGAGTGCGACATCCTGCACTGCAACGACTGGCAGACGGCGCTGGCGCCCGTGTTTTTGCGCGAGTTCTACCAGGGCCTGCCGCTGTATGACCGCGTCAAGACCGTGTTCTCGATCCACAACGTGGCGTTCCAGGGCCAGTTTAGCGACACCGTGATGGAGGACATCCTGGGTGTGGCGCATATTCCGGCGGCCGCCTCGCAGCTGCGTTGCGACGCCTGCAGCATCAACTACATGCTGGGCGCCCTGCGCTATGCCGATGCCATCACCACGGTAAGCCCCACGTATGCCAACGAGATCCAGACGCCCGAGTTTGGCGAGGGCCTGGACGGCGTGCTGCGCGAGCGCTCCTATGCGCTGCAGGGCATTTTGAATGGCATCGACGTCGCGGGCTTTGACCCGGCGACCGACAAGCGCATCGCCGCCAACTACACCGTCGAGGACTGCTCTGGCAAGGCCGTGTGCAAGGCCAAACTGCAGGAAGAGCTGGGGCTCGAGGTTCGCGACGATCGTCCGCTTATGGTCATGGTCACGCGCTTGACGCGCCAGAAGGGCATGGACCTGGTCATGTACGCGCTCGACCGCATCCTGTCCGGCGGCGTGCAGGTGGCGGTGCTGGGCACCGGCGACCGCGACTACGAGGACGGTCTACGCTACTTCCAGGACAAGTACCCCGGCACCATGGCCGCGCGCATCGAGTTTGACCCGGCGCTGTCGCAGCGTATGTATGCCGCCGCCGATATGTTCCTGATGCCTTCGAAGTTTGAGCCCTGCGGCCTATCGCAGATCATCGCCATGCGTTATGGCACCCTGCCCATCGTGCGCGAGACTGGTGGCCTGAAGGACACTGTGATCCCGTACAACGAGTTTACCGGCGAGGGCACGGGCTTCTCGTTTAGCAACTTTAACGGCGACGAGATGGGCGATGCGGTATTCCGCGCGGCGCGTCTGTTCTGGGATAACCGTGACGCCTGGAACCAGCTGGTCACGCAGGCCATGAGCCAGGACTTTAGCTGGACGCGCTCGGCCGACAAGTATCTGGACCTGTACTTCTTTATGCATCCGGAGATTGAGAGGCCGGTGGCTGTTGTCGACGAGCCTGAGGCTGTTGCTGAGCCGGTGGTCGCTGAGGAGCCCATGACCGAGGAAAAGCCGGCTGTCGAGGCCGAGGTAAAGCCCGCAGCGAAGCCTGCCGCCAAGAAGACGACGGCCCGCAAGGCAACGGCTAAGAAGGCTACGTCTACGAAGGCCGCTGCGAGCAAGACCACCGCTGCCAAGACAACTACCGCCAAGGCAACGACCACGCGCAAGCGCACGACCGCCGCTGCCAAGAAGGTCGCCGAGGCCGAGGTCGCTCTCGAGGTAAAGGCCGAGACCGCCACCGCCGAGGCTAAGCCTGCGGCAAAGGCTCCGGCCAAGACCACTGCCAAGAAGACGGCCGCGACCACCAAGAAGGCAACGGCAGCCAAGAAGACTACGGCAACGAAGTCGACGACCACGAAGGCTACTACGACGAAGGCCGCCGCGAAGACGACCCCGAAGGCAGTCGCAAAGCCGGCCGGCAAAGTCGAGGAGACGCCCTCCGAGTCCAAGGCCGAGACAGCTGTCGAGGCAAAGCCGGCTGCCAAGACTACCACGCGCAAGCGCACTACCACGACGGCCAAAAAGGCCACGACCAAGGCTGCTGCTCCCAAGGCAGAGGCTAAGGACAAGGACAAGCCCGCAGTAAAGGCCGAGCCGGCACCGAAGGCTGCTGAGGTCAAGACCGCTCCGAAGGCTACGGCAAAGACCGAGCCCGCCAAGGAGGCCCCGGTCTCCCCCGCCGCTCAGGCCGAGGAAAAGGCTCCAACCAAGAAGACGTCCGTCCGCAAGGCAACGGCCACCCGCAAGCGCCACTAATCCGGACGATTCAAACTTAATCCTCAACGCAAGAGAGGGCGCCCCAACCAGGCGCCCTCTTCTTGGTTGAACTTCTCTAGTAAAAAGAAGCCCGGTTTACTACGACAAAATGGCTCCGGCTGACCACGGCGAGTAATCTACGAAATTGGCAACGCCTCTACCTGCGGTTTTAATATCATCAAAATGACCGTGGTTGAGATCATCCAATTCATCGTAGTAAACCGAAGTACTTTTGGTTGGCTACAAATAGTATCGGTATAGACGTTTTTAAATATCGCGATAATTTGGGTGGTAAAACGATTTTCTAGGACAACCGTTCGCCGATGGTAAACGGATGTTGTTTATACAGCCTGTGTACAACAGATATACTTACATCCTGTGCGTAAAGCCCATGGCCCGCAGGCCGTGATTCTATTGAACTGGACCGTACTATGAGATTGATACACAACAGCCGTCTGCCGCAGTTTCGCACTCCGTTTGGCGCTGTGACCACTGGAACTTCCGTTTCGCTCTCGGTGATTTTGGAGGATGCCGACCCCAACCAGGCAACGCTTACGCTGCGTACCTGGGTCGATGAGATCGGCGAGTCTCGGTATCCCATGACGCACGAGGGCGACGGGATATTTAGCGTAGAGCTTGAGTGCACCGAGCCCTGTCTTATCTGGTACAGCTTTATCTGCAACATCGAGGGCCAGCCCGAGGTCCGTTTGGGCGCACCGCAGGGACGCACCGGCGGCGAAGGCGTAACCTACGACTACGCCGAGGTTCCATCCTTCCAGATTACCGTCTACAAGCACCGCGAGAACCGTCCCACCTGGTACGAGCGCGGTATGGTCTACCAGATTTTCCCCGATCGCTATGCCCGCGACGAGCACTGGCGCGAGCGCACGCTGGCCGAGGTCGAAAAACCGCGTAAGGGCATTCAGCGCCGCATGGTCGAGGACTGGAACGAGCCGCCCGTGTACGAGCGTGCCGAAGACGGCTCCATCAAGACCTGGGACTTTTACGGCGGTTCGCTCAAGGGTATTCAAGAAGACCTACCTCGCATTGCCGAGCTGGGCTTTACAGCCATCTACCTCAACCCCATTTTTGAAGCCGCGAGCAACCACCGCTACGACACCGCCGATTACACCAAGATCGACCCGATCCTGGGCACCGAGCAGGACTTTACTGAGCTGTGCGAGGCGGCCGAGAAGCTGGGCATTTCCATCATCCTGGACGGTGTGTTCAACCACACGGGCGACGATTCGATCTACTTCAACCGCTACGGCAACTACCCCGGCGTGGGCGCTTGGCAGAGCGAGGATTCGCCGTGGCGCGATGCGTTTTATTTCCACGAGGACGGCTCGTACGACTGCTGGTGGGGCGTGGGCAATATGCCCGCCATCAATGAGAGCTCCGAGCTGGTACGCGAGCGGCTCCTGGGCAAAGACGGCGTCATTCGTAAATGGCTGCGCGCCGGCGCTCACGGCTGGCGCCTGGATGTGGCCGACGAGCTTTCCGATGACTTCCTGGCAGAGATCAAGAAGGCCGTGCTCGCCGAGAAGCCCGACGCGCTGCTGCTCGGCGAGGTCTGGGAAGATGCCTCCAACAAGATCAGCTATGGCCACCTGCGTCGTTACCTGCAGGGATCCGAGCTTGACTCGGCTATGGATTATCCCTTCCGCGACATGGTCATCGGCTTTTTGATGGGCTACAAAAACGCCTACCAAGCTGCCGAGGATATCGAGACCCTGCGCGAGAACTATCCGCGTGAGGCCCTGTCTTGCGCGCTTAACCTGCTTTCGAGCCACGACCGTCCGCGCATCATTTCGGTGCTCGGCGGTGGCCCCGACGAGTCGCAGCTGCCCGAGAGCGAGCGCAGCAAATGGCGCCTGGACGATAACTCGATGGGCCTGGCCAAGAGCCGTTTTTGGCTGGCGACGCTCATGCAGATGACCTTCCCGGGTGTACCCTCAATCTATTACGGCGACGAGTACGGCTTGGAGGGCCTTACCGACCCGGGCAACCGCCGCACCCTGCCGACCAAGGACCAACTCCACGACTTCGACACACTGGCCATCGTTAAGAACGCGTCTGCCGTGCGCCGTGCGCTGCCCTTTATGGTCGATGGCGAGATCAAGGCCTTTGCGCTCAACGACGAAGTCTTGGCTTACACCCGCACGGGCAAAGACGGCGAGGCCGCGACGGTTATCATCAACCGCAGCCTGCGCAATTCGCACCGCGTGACGATTCCGGCGCTCGGCGAATGCGCGAGCGACGTGATCAGCGGTCACGAGTGCGAGATCCACAACGGTACCGTCACGCTCGACCTGTACCCGCTGGGCTCTTCGATCATCTATCACCATGCCGAGAAGCGTCTGCAGGAGCCGCTCGATCATGGCGCGGGCGTTGTGTGCCACATCACCTCGGTGCCGACCGATGACGGCAAGCCCGGCACAATCGGTGCGCCCACGCGTCGCTTTATCGACCATCTGGCCGCTATGGGCATGCGCTACTGGCAAGTCCTGCCCGTCAACCCGACGGACTTCTTCCGCTCCCCTTACGCTGGGCCTTCGGCCTTTGCGGGCAATATTGACCTGCTGCCCGAGAGTCACGAGGAGCTGGCCGCCGACTTTGCTGCATGGAAGGCTCACGGCGGCGAGGATGCCGACCCGCTGTACACGGCGTTTAAACATCGCAACGCTGATTGGCTCGAAAAGTACTGCGTCTACATGGCCGTTAAGAAGTACTTTGAGGGCGAGTCGCGCCACGATTGGCCGGCAGATGTAGCGCGCTACAACGAGTATCTGATCGATGACAAGCGCTTCCACGACGAGGCCGAGCTGCAGGCGTACATGCAGTATCGCTTTGACCTTGCCTGGTGCGAGCTCATGAACTATGCGCACAAGAAGGGCATCGAGGTCATCGGCGATATCCCGATGTATGTCTCGGACGATTCGGCCGACGCGTGGAGCGAGCCCGAGAACTTCTGGCTGTCCGATACCGGCAAGGCGATTGAGATTTCGGGCGCGCCGCCCGACAACTTTGCGCCCGAGGGCCAGGTGTGGGGCAACCCCACCTTCCGATGGGATCGCATGAAGGAGAACGGCTATCGCTGGTGGATGGACCGCCTGCGTCGTGCGTTTTCGCTCTACGACCGCGTGCGCCTGGACCACTTCCTGGGCTTCCACAGCTACTTTAGCATTCCCGCCGGTAAGGTCTGTGCCGACGGCCGCTGGCTGGCAGGCCCGGGCAAGGACCTGTTCCAGACCGCCTATGACGAGCTGGGTCCGCTCAACTTTATCGCCGAGGATCTGGGCTATCTGACGCCCGGCGTTCGCGCCATGGCTTCGACCTGCGGCTTCCCCGGCATGGACGTGCTGGAGTTTAGCGACTACGACGTTCGTTGCGGAATTCACCCCACACCGGGAAAGATCCTGTACACCTCGACGCACGACACCTCGACACTTGCCGGCTGGTGCACGCGCTCCTTTGCAGGCGGCGATGAGCCGAGCGGCATTACATTGGCAAGCGAGCTCATGGGCAATGCCCTGGCAAGCGATGCACCGCTCGTGATGATGCCGCTGCAGGACGTGCTGGGACTGGGCGACGATGCACGTATGAACGTGCCGGGTGTAGCCACAGGCAACTGGACATGGCAGGCTGACGAGGCCGACGTTGCGGCAGCCGAGGAGAAAACTGCGAAGCTCCTGCGCAACACCCATAGATTCTGGGGCGAAGCGTGATAAAACCCACGATATAGGGTACAGTTACAGCTGTTTGAATTTTTGCGGGCAGAGCGATCTGCCCGCTTTGTGCTGAAAAGGAAGTATTATGGCGCGCTACGATTACAAGTGCACAAGCTGCGGCAACGTGTTTGAGGTTGAGCACCCCATGTCCGAGACGCCCGAGGTCGTATGCCCCAGCTGCGGCGCCCCGGCATCCAAGACGTTCTCGGCCAGCGGCATTAAATTCGAGGGTAGCGGTTTCTACAACACCGATCAACGAAGCGGCGGCTCCAGCACCAGCGCCACCAGTGGCTGCTGCGCCAACTGCCCGCACAACCACTAGCGACAAGCGGTCCCGCTACCCAGGTTTCCTTATGAGTTGCGGTGAAATAGTTCCTGAATCAGCCCATCCAACGGCCAAACAGGAACTATTTCACCGCAACTTTTCTATAGATCGGATTTCGGGCTGATGCTAGGTTTGTAACATTTCAAAACTCTACCGGATTACGGGGCTGAATTGACAACCTCTATCCATTCCGGTAATTTGCAAATTTCAACAAGCCATCTACCTGCGGTTTTATTTAGACCATTTTTACTGTGGCCGAAAATACCAATCTAGCCCCGTAATCCGCCCTACTTTTTATAGCAGCAAGTATGAAACGGGGCTATTTTTCCCACTCTTCAACGCTATTGCGATCTCCACTCGCAGGACATCCTGAGTTGCGGTGAAATAAGGACTGTTTGGTGGGTAGAAGCGGCTTTTCAATCCCTATTTCACCGCAACTTAGTCGTTACTTGCGGACCAGCCTGGCGCAGAAGTGGCCGTCGTAGGAGTCGGCGTTTACCGGCACGCTTTGGAAGAGGCCTCGTTCGTTCTGGCGTACGGATACGAGTTTCTTGGCCTGAACGAACTCGGGGAGTTGCAGAATCTGTGCTTCGGAAAGCGGTGCCACGCTAAAGCCGGCACCCTCGGGAGAAGCAAGGAAGGCATCCACGACCTGCGTGTTCTCTTCATCAAAAACCGAGCAGGTAGCATAGATGAGCTCTCCGCCGGCGGCCACGCGCGCAGAAGCCTCCTTAAGCATCGTCAGCTGAAGCTTGGGTAACTCGGCCGTCACATCATTCTCGGTTAGGCGCCATGGGATCTCGGGATGACGGCGCATGGTTCCGGTGCCAGAGCACGGCGCATCGATAAACACGGTATCGAACTTGACCCGATCACCGCGCATGGCATCAAACGATGTGAGCACCTCATCGAGCTCGCAGACATCACCCGAAACCGTACGAACGCCCTGAATACCGGCCTTATGCAGGCGAGCGAGATTCAGATCACACTTGCGATCATGCAGATCGAGCGCCGTATGCTGACGCTCATAGCCCGCACGCTTGGCCTGGCACATCATCACATAGGTCTTGGTGCCGCGACCGGCACCAATCTCAAGGCAACTTCCAGGACGCGTGGCAGCTGTGGCGATGAGCTGGGCGTTAAGATCCGAGGCCACGGCAGCAGCGCGCTCAAATACGCCCGACGCAACCGTAACCTGAGCATCGACAGGCGCATGACAACCCGGGAACACTGGTGCCACAAGCTGGGAGATAAACGGATCGGGCTTGTTCGCAAAGGCGTTCTCATGCAGGGCCAGCGGCGCGGGGGCCAGATTGCCGGCAAAGTTAAGCGCACCCTCAGGCGTGTCGAACGATGCCATAATGCGAGCGCACAGCCAACGCGGCAGACCCATCAGGCGCGACAGACGAACCAAGCGTCGCTCAGACTCATCCACATCGGACGCCGTTGCAAAGTCCTCAACATTGTCAGCAACCTTATGCAGCACGGCATTGGCCAAACCGGCGGCAGACTTAGCTCCGCTGCGCACCAGCTCAACGCCCTGACTCACCGCAACGCGGCCAGGCGTATGCAGATAGAGCATCTCGAAGGCCGAGATACGAAGTGCCATGCGAACACGCGGCGCAACCTTTTTAGGCTTATCGAGAAACTGATCGAGCAGCTCGTCCAAAATACCCTGCGTAGCGGCCACACCGAGCGCCAAGCGGGCGGCAAAAGCAGAATCGCGCTGGTCAATGGCCTTGGCAGATGCGCGAGAGGACAGCACGTCGCGCGCATACATGCCGCGGCGATCGGCCTCCATTAGCACATAGAGCGCAAGCTTGCGCGCGGGAGACAGCTTGCTCATGACAAAACACCCCACGAAAGATCGGCACCCTGCAGGCCGGCAGCCCAGGCAGAAGCAGCCATAGCACGCTTGCCATCGGGCTTAACCTCGAGCAACTCAACCGAGCCATCGGAAAGACCCAGGTAAACACGCTTGGCCTTAACGAGAACCTGACCCTCGCCAAGCGACACATCAGCCGGCGCAGCATCGAGCACGCGCACGGTCTTGCCGGCAATCACGCAACGAGCAGGCGCGGTATCGGACGAAGCCAGCACATGACGCACGCAATTAAGCGCCGCCATTTTCGGATCCAGACGCATCTCCTGCTTAGAAATCTTGGCAGCATGGGTAACGAGCGCCTCATCCTGTTCAGTCCACACGGCGGTGCCATCGGCAAGAGAAGGAAGCGTATCGGCAAGCAGTTTGCCGCCAAGCTCACCAAGCTCCATCGTGAGCGCCTCGGCATGCTTGCCGGCAACCGACGTGGAAGCCTGAGCACAATAAGCACCAGTATCCACGCCATGCCCGATGCGCATGATAGAAACGCCAGCAACCTCATCACCAGCAAGAATGGCACGCTGAATAGGAGCAGCGCCGCGCCAACGAGGCAGCAGCGAAGCATGGACATTCACAATACCAAGCGGCGCCATATGCAGCACCTCATCGGGCAAAATGCAGCCATAGGCAGCCACGCAGAAAATATCAGCCTGCGCAGCCTGAAGCGCCTCAACAACCTCAGGCGTCATACGATTGGCCTCAACGACCGGCAACCCCAGCTCAAGCGCCTTAGCCTTAACAGGAGACGGCTCAAGCTTCTTACCACGCCCACGAACAGCATCAGGACGAGTGATGACAAGCGCAATCTCATTCTCAGCCTCAACAAGCGAAACCAGCGAAGGCACAGCAAAATCAGGCGTACCCATAAACACAATACGCATAAAAGTTAGTCTCCTCTCAATAACGAGCCGAGACGGCTACAAAAGAAGCGTTCCAGGTCGCAAGCGCGCCCAGCCGCAAGAACAGTTCAATAGAAACAAATATACCCAAAAACAAAGAAAGAGCCGCATAAAAGCAGCCCTCCCAACAAAGCAATTATCAGCGAAGACGCCCATCCCTGGCCCGGCGGCACCCGGGCGAGTCAAGCAGCGTCAACGTAGTCCCCGGGGCGCCCGCCTATATCGTCCCGCGCGCAGTTTCGCAGCGCAGCGAGAATGTTTGAGCACGAGATGATATAGGCGGGCGCCCCGGGGACGGACAAACCTACTCCGTCTCGCCCGGTCGAGCGCCGCGGGCCAGGGCGTCCTGGTACTCCTTGACGGCCTTGAGCCTCTGCATCGGCTTCAGTCGCTCGAACATGGTATTGCCGTGCAGGTGATCGATCTCGTGCTGCAGGCACACGCAGAATAGATCGCCCGAGGCCTCGTAGCGAATCAAGTTGGCGTCCAGGTCGTACGCCTCGACGACGACATGGTCGGGACGCTCGATCTCGCAGCTAATGCCGGGGATGGATAGGCAGCCCTCGCTAAAGGGCACCAGATGGTCGCTTTGCTCCACAATCACGGGGTTAATGAGCACGTACGGATCGTAGTCGTTCTTGTCGCTGTAGTCGCAGTCGATGGTGACGAGCTGAATGAGCTCGCCGATCTGCGGAGCAGCCAGGCCGCAGCCGCCGTTCTCGAACATCATCTTCTTCATCTTCTCGGCAAGCGCCTCGATCGCCGGGGTGATCTCCTCGATGACGGCGCACTCCTGGCGCAGACGAGGGTCGGGGGACAGTACGATTCCGTTGGCTTCCATGGCCATCCTTTCGGTTTGTTACATCAAATCATAGGCATCGACGTCAACGCTCACGCTCACGCCGCGCACGGAGCCCGCTTCTTTGAGACAGGCGTCGATATCATCAGAGACATGGTACCCTACCGGCGACTTCACAAGCAGATGGAAGCGGTAACGGTCCTTGGCTCTCTCGATTACACACGAAGCCGGACCCAACACCTGCGGCACGGCGCTCCCTACCCGCAAAAAGTCGGGTGCGGCGGCGTGCCAGCGGCGCTTGAGAAGCTTTGCGATGCGCCCGATATAATCCTGTGCATCATCGCGGCTTGCCGACCACACCAAAATGTTGATCAGGCGTACGAACGGCGGATACAGTGCGTCGCGGCGCTGATCCAGGTCGTAATCGGCAAAGATCGAGCGATCGTGCTCGGCGACGGCTCGGATGACCGGGTCCTCGGGCAGATAGGTCTGGATGATGACCTCGCCGGGACGATCGCCGCGACCGGCACGGCCCGCCACCTGCTCGAGCAGGTCGTAGGCGCGCTCCCCCGCACGAAAATCGGGCAGCTTGAGGGCAAAGTCAGCATTGACCACGCCCACGAGCGTGACCTCGGGAAAATCGAGACCCTTGGCGATCATCTGGGTACCCAGCAGCACCGCGCAATCGGCCGCATCGAACTGCTCGAGCAGCTTTTTATGTGCGTCCTTGCCGCGCGTGGAATCGGCGTCCATGCGAATGATGGCGACGTCCTGGGGCAGCATCTGGTGCAGCGCGTCCTCGATCTGCTGAGTGCCTAGGCCCATTTTTGCCAGATAACGGCTGCCGCACTTGGGGCAGCGACTCGTGGGCGCCGGATAGGGCTGCACGCGCCAGGATGACCCGCAGGTGTGGCACTGCAGCGTATGGGTGCGCTCGTGGTACGTAAGCGCCGTGGAGCAATGGTTACAGGTGGGGACGCAACCGCACTCGCGGCACATCAAAAACGGCGCAAAGCCGCGACGGTTATGCAACAGCACAGCCTTCTCGCGCCGCTCCACAACGCGCTCCAGCCCTTCCAACAGCGGTTTTGAGAACATTGAGCGGCTACCGTGCGAGAACTCGCGACGCAGGTCGGCAATGCGGACCGTGGGCAGCACGGCGTGTCCCGGGCGTTCGGGCATCTCGACGCGCGTCCACGAGACGCCGCTGTACGTGCCGCGGCGGCAGCGATCGAGGGCCTCGGCAGAAGGCGTGGCAGAGCCCAACACGAGCGGGCAGCGGTAGCGCCGCGCCATCTCGGCCGCCACCTCGCGCGCGTGGTAGCGCGGACTGGAGCCCTGCTTGTAGCTGGTCTCGTGCTCCTCGTCGATGATGATGAGGCCCAAGTCGTCAAGCGGGCAAAAGAGCGCCGAGCGGGCGCCGACGACCACGCGGGCCGCACCGCTGGCGACCATATCCCACTGGTCCAGACGCTCGCCGGCCGAAAGGCGCGAATGGAACACGGCTACCGTCTCGCCAAAGCGCGAGCGGAAGCGGCCGACGGTCTGGGCCGTCAGTGAGATCTCGGGCACGAGCACGCAGGCCGAACGGCCGGCCGCCAGCACGCGCTCGATGGCGGAGAGGTACACCTCGGTTTTGCCGGAGCCGGTGACGCCGTCGACAAGGACCACGTCTCCGTGGGCGTCAAGACGGGCGCGCTCAATCTGCGCGAGTGCCTGCTGCTGGCCGTTGGTAAGTGCGACCGGCGCCTTGCCGCTTGCCGAGGACAGCGTGGTCTGCTCGCTGCAGCCACGCCAAGCACGGCGCTCCTCTACCACCACGACGCCGCGCTTTTCGAGCGCCTTGATGGTCGCCGACATGCTGTTATAGAGAAGGTTGAGGTCGCGCGTCGTGACCGGTCCGCACTGGAGCGCCTCGATGAGCTGACGCTGACGAACCGCAGTTTTAGGAGGCGTATAGTCGAAGCCCTCGGGCGTAAGCATGACCCAGCGGTTTTGGATAGGCTTGACGGCGGGACGTTCAACCGTCCACACGCCGTCGTCACCCTTGACCACGCGCGGGCTGCCGCCCGGAGGCAAGAACAGGCGCAGGCACTCGGAAAGCGTCGCGACATATTCGCGGCTCATCCAACGTGCGATACGGGCGGCTTCGGCGGTAAAGAGCGGTTTGCTGAGGATAGCCTCGATGGCTTTAATACGCGCGGGGTCGAGAGCTTCATTACCTTGCAGGTCGGCCAGCTCGGGCGCGATGTCGACGATGTAGCCCGCGGCCGCACGGTTGCCAAAGTGGACTAGGACCGTGGATCCGACCTGCGCCTCGTTAGCAAGGGACCCTGGGATGCCGTAGGCGAATGGCTCGGACAGCGCACGCGTCGGGATGTCGAGAACCACGCTCGCATAGGCGGCGATGGGCTCAGGTGCAGGTTTAAGCTGCGTCGGGGCGGCGGCAGGAGCCGCGGACTTCGGAGTCTCCTCCGGTTCCGGCGAACCAAACAGCGAAAGTTGCTCGGCCATGGCCCCAGCACCTCCTATCCCATACGTCTACAGAAACAAGAGCCCCGCTCTGAGTGAACGGGGCTCGGATACATACGTTTGCGCAGCGATTACAGCGCCATCGTGCGGGCGCGGTCGATGCGCGCCAGGCAGTCGTCGCGGCCGACGAGCGCCATGGTCTCGCCCAGCGGAGGGCTCACCATGTTGCCGCAGACGGCGACGCGCACGGCCTGGAACACCACGCGTTTCTTGAGGTCCATCTGCTCGGGCAGCGGCTCAAGCGCAGCGTCGATGCTCGCGGCCGTCCACTCGTTCACACCCTCGAGCGCGGCCTTGGCGGCATCAAGAATGGCACCCATGCCCTCCTTGGCCAGGCCCTTGTTAACGGATTTCTCGTCATACTCGAGCGTCTCGGCCGTAGCGAAGATGGGAGCGGCGACGGTCACGGCGTCGGTCGGCATCTTGGTGCGCGGCTTAACGATGGCAGCGAGCGCGTCGATCCAATCCTCGCCGTACTCGACATTACCCTCGATGAGACCAGCCTCGTGCAGCTCGGGGACCATGATCTCGTCGGCAAACTGGGCGTCGGACATGCCGTTGATGTACTCGGCATTGACCCAGTCGAGCTTCTTGGGATCGAAGGTCGCGGGATTCTTGGAGATGCGGTCGAGCGAGAACTTGCTGGCCAGGACATCGCGCGGGATGATCGTGGTCTCGCCGTCGAGCGACCAGCCGAGCAGCGCCAGGTAGTTGACGAAGGCGTCGGACAGGTAGCCGGCGTCGCGGTACTCCTCCACCGAGGTGGCGCCGTGGCGCTTGGAGAGCTTCTTGCCGTCGGCACCCAGGATCATGGAGATGTGGGCGAACGTAGGCACGGGCGCGCCGAGGGCCTCATAGACCATGACCTGGCGCGGGGTGTTGGACAGGTGGTCGTCGCCGCGGATGACATGGGTGATCTTCATCATGGCGTCGTCGACGACGGTCGCGAAGTTGTACGTGGGCGTGCCATCGGAGCGGAAGATGACAAAGTCGTCGAGCTCCTTGGCGTCGAAGGTCACCTCACCGTGGACGGCGTCGTGGATGACGACGTCGCCGCGGTCCTCGGGCACCTTAATACGCAGGACGTAGGACTCGCCGGCCTCGATGCGGCGGCGGGCCTCCTCGGGATCAAGATCGCGGCAACGGCGCTGATAGCCCTGGAAGGGGTCCTTGCGCTCCTGCGCGGCCTTGCGGTCGGCGTCGAGCTGCTCCTTGGTGCAGAAGCAGGGATAGGCCTTGCCCTCGTCCCAAAGCTTCTGGGCGGCCTGCTTGTACAGGTCCAGGCGCTCGGTCTGGGCGTAGGGGCCAAAATCGCCGCCCACCTCGGGACCCTCGTCCCAGTCCAGGCCCAGCCAACGCATGGCGCGCAGGATGATCTGCGTGTTCTCGTCGGTGGAGCGGGTGGGATCGGTGTCGTCGATGCGCAGGATGAACGTGCCGCCGTTTGCACGGGCGAAAGCCCAGTTATAGATAGCGGTGCGGGCGCCGCCGATGTGCAGCTTGCCCGTCGGTGAGGGTGCAAAGCGGACGCGAACGTCTGATGCCATGGAAATCTCCTCGATTGCAGGATGGATGTCTAACCGCACCAGTATAAAGCATCAATGCAACCTCCGCACAAAGGGCACCGACCCAATCATTGGGGACCTACTCATTGGGGACAGACTTAAATGACCATTCTTTGAGCAACCTGTCGGCACTTAGGTAAGGCTGGTCATTTAAGTCTGCCCCCAATGAGTAGGTGCGGAAAGGGTGTGAATGTTTGATTTACGCGCTATGATGTGCCCTTGCATAGAGAGCCCGGCGGAATGGTAACGGTCACCGGGACACGTTATTGAAAGGACAATCATGTCAGAAGAACTTCGTTCCATCCCACCCCAACACGGGTCCTTTGTTTTTACGTCGGAGTCGGTGACCGAAGGTCATCCCGATAAGATCGCTGACCAGATCAGCGACGCCGTCCTCGACGCAATTCTCGCCAAAGAAATAGAGCTGCAGGAGCAGGGCTACATCGCCCCCAACGGCGTGCCGGCCAACGTGGAGAACGTCCGCTGCGCCTGCGAGACCCTCGTGACCACCGGCACCGTCATCGTCGCCGGCGAGATTCGCACCCAGGCCTACGTCGACGTACAGGAAATCGCCCGCGGCGTTATCCGCCGCATTGGCTACAACCGTGCCAAGTTCGGTTTTGACTGCGACACCTGCGGCGTTATGAGCCTCATCCACGAGCAGTCGCCCGATATCGCCCAGGGCGTCGACGAGTCCTTCGAGACCCAGACCGGCGCTACCACCGACCCGATCGACCTGATCGGTGCCGGCGACCAGGGCATGATGTTCGGTTATGCCTCCAACGAGACCAAGACCCTCATGCCCATGCCACACTACCTGGCAAGCCGCCTGGCCGAGCGCCTGGCAGCCGTGCGCCACGACGGTACCCTCGCCTATCTGCGTCCCGACGGCAAGACCCAGGTCACCGTGCGCTATGAGGAAGGCAAGCCCGTCGAGGTCACGACCATCGTCATCTCCACGCAGCACGCCGCCGAGATCGAGGACATGGGCAAGATCAAGGCCGACCTCATCGAGCACGTCATCACCCCGGTCATGGCCGCCGAGAACATGCCGTGGGACAACGCGGACATCTACGTGAACCCCACCGGTCGCTTTGTCGTGGGCGGCCCCATGGGCGACACGGGCCTCACCGGCCGCAAGATCATCGTCGACACCTACGGCGGTTACGGCCGTCACGGCGGCGGCGCCTTTAGCGGCAAGGACTGCACCAAGGTCGACCGATCCGCCGCGTATGCCGCGCGCTGGGTCGCCAAGAACGTGGTCGCCGCCGGCCTAGCCGACCGCTGCGAAGTCGAGCTTGCCTACGCCATCGGCGTTTCCAAGCCCCTCTCAATCATGGTCGACACTTTCGGTACCGCACATGTTGCCGAGGACAAGATCGTCGAGGCCGTAGAGAAGACCTTCGACCTGCGCCCGGGTGCAATCATCCGCGACCTAGACCTGCGTCGCCCCATCTACGAAAAGACGGCAGCCTACGGTCACTTCGGCCGCGAAGACGCCGACTTCACCTGGGAAAAAACCGATCGAGTCAAAGAACTCAAAGCAGCCTGCGGCCTGTAAGCCAGCAGCAAAAGCTGCAACCAAATATCGACGCACCAAAAGAAGTACCGGCCCCAACCGGTACTTCTTTTTTATTTAAAGGTGGTGAAGATGAGCCGATCTGGGACATGGAATAAGTCATAGGCCGATGAATTTTGCAGCAGAGCGACTCCAACCATGTATCCTAAGTTCCGAGGGCTTTGGTATTTGGTCGGTCGCGAGTTCCGCACGAGCCGGAGGCCACTTAATGTGGCCTCCGTGCGAGCAGGACTGCCCGAGCAGGCGACCAAATACCAAAGCCCTCGGAACGACGGGACAAAGAAGGAGCACCCATGGCAGGCAAGCCGCAAACACTAGCTACGACCTCTGCATTCGAGATCTTGGGGCCCGTCATGGTCGGCCCCAGCTCATCGCACACCGCCGGCGCCCTGCGGTGCGCCCAAGTTGCCGCCAGCCTGCTGGAAGGCCGCATCACCAAAGTCACCTTTGGCCTGTGGAACTCCTTCGCCCACACCTACCGCGGCCACGGCACCGATCGTGCGCTCGTCGCGGGCATCCTGGGCCTCGACACCGATGACGAGAACATCAAACAAGCCTTCGACCTCGCGCGCGAGCAGGGCCTCGAATATCACTTTGACATCAAGGGCGACGACGCCTCCATCCACCCCAATACCGTCGACATCGACATGGTCGACGACACGGGCGCCACGGCACAGGTCCGCGGCGAGAGCCTGGGCGGTGGCAAGATGCGCATCAGCCGCATTAACGGCGTCGGCGTCGACATCTCGGGCATGTATTCCACGCTCTTCGTGGCGCACAAGGACGTCCCCGGTGTACTCGCCGCGCTCACCAACCTGCTCGCCTACGCCCACGTAAACATCGCCTTCTGCCGCACCTACCGCACCGAAGTGGGCGGCCAGGCCTACTCTGTCTTTGAGACCGACGGCGCGCCCGACGACACCGTCGTCCCCATGCTGCGCAAGCTCGACAATGTCGATTACGCAACGTTTATCGAGCTCCCCGGTTCTGCCTCGTCGCTCTCCCCCGGCGTCTCGGCAAAGGAGATCTTCGACGACGGCGAGCAGCTGCTCGATGCGTGCGAGGAACTGGGGCTCAGCATTGGCGCCGTTATGGCCGTGCGAGAGGCGCGCCTGACCGGTGAGGCGCACGCCGTCGCCGCCATGCGCCGCGTGCTCGACGTCATGCGCGAGGAGACCACAGCCCCCATCGCCAATCCGCAGCGCTCGCTCGGTGGGCTTATCGGCGGCGAGGCCAAACTCGTCGATGCCACCGTCCGCAACGATTTGAGCACAAGCCTGATGGGTGCTGTCCAGACCGACGCCGTGGCTCGCGCCATGGCCGTGCTCGAGCGCTCCGCCACGATGGGCGTGATCGTCGCCGCCCCCACGGCCGGCTCCGCGGGTGTTGTGCCCGGCTGCGTGCTGGCGCTCGCCGATCGCCTGCAGCTCGACGACGAGCAGGTCATGGACGCGCTCTACTGCGCAGCCGCCATCGGCCTCAACCTCACCACAAGCGCCTGCGTTGCCGGCGCCGAGGGCGGCTGCCAGGCCGAGGTGGGAAGCGCCGCCGCCATGGCAGGCGCCGCGCTGGTGCAGATGCTCGGCGGCACGCCCGAGCAGGCGCTCGACGCCAGTTCCATCGCGCTGAGTAACCTGCTGGGCCTCGTTTGCGACCCCGTCGGTGGCCTCGTGGAGGTGCCCTGCCAAAACCGCAACGCCATCGGCGTGGCAGCGGCCTTTAGCTCTGCACAACTCGCCCTCGCAGGCATTAAGAGCTTGGTGCCGTTTGACCAGATGGCACATGTCATGCTCTCGGTGGGTCACGCGTTGCCGGCCACGCTGCGCGAGACGGCAAAGGGCGGCATCGCGCAGGCTCCGGCCGCACTTTCGGCCTGTGCAAAATGCGGTGTGTGCGGATAGCGACAAAGAACGACTCAAAGGTGGGACAAATGTCCCACCTCTTTTGAATGCCACCGTTTCCGTACCACAAACAGCAGGGCAATCGCTATAATGCAAGCCCAGTAAAAACACGATGAACCGCAAGGCGAAAATCGAAGGATATGCATACGATGTCGCAAAACGATCGAACTCAACTGATTCCCGATCCGCAGCAGCCGAGCAGGCACGCCGGCGGCGTTCAGTCGCCGCGTCCTATCGCGCCGAGCCACGGTCAGCAGCGTGGTGCGGCAAACGCTTCTCAACGCCCGAACCAACAGCGACAGCAGCGTCAACAACGTCAGCAGCACCAGGCAAACGGCAATGCGCCCAAGCAGCCCCCCACGCACGCTCGAAGCGATCGCGGCCCCGCGCGCAAGTCCGCCGGCGACAATAAGTCGGGCAAAAAGACGACGCTCTTTGTCGTCCTGGGTCTAATCGTCATTGTCTATATCGTAGGCGTCGTAGCATTTTCGCAGGTAGCCTACCCCAACACCACCATCGCCGGCGTCGACGTCTCGTTCTCCAACGCTTCGTCTGCCGCCACCAAGGTCAACTCGGCATGGAAGCACTATAAGCTCACCGTGATAGGTGATGACTTTAGCTGGACCTATCAGCCCGAGTCCGATGAGCCCATTGTCGACGGCGAAGCTGCCGCAAAAGAGATTATCAGCCACAACGAAGCCTTTGTATGGCCGGTCCGCCTTGTGGAATCCTTAAGCGGCAAGACCAAAACAACCGCTACCTCCAACGAAGTCGATCTTGATCAAGACGTCGACCTGTCCATGCTCTCCGACACCTTTGACCAAAAGCAGTTTGAGAAGGATCTGGGCGCCGCCATCGACGAGTTTAACGAGGGCCGTTCGGGCACGTTCGAGGCAAATAGCTCCTATGACGAGCAGGCCGGCAAGTTTACCGTCGAGAAGGCGCGCTCCAACGAAAAACTCAACCGCGAGCATGTCATTAAATATGCCGAGCTCGAGCTTGCCTCGCTGGCCGAGACCGTAGATCTTTCCAAGCTCGGCAACGATGCCTATGAGCCGCTCAATGGAACGCTGACCGATGATCAGATTCAGGCCGCATGCGATGCCGCCAACAACTTCCTGGGCGTCAACGTGACCCTCAAGCTCAACGGCGAGGATGCTGGCAAGGTTGATGGCAGCTCCGTATTGCAGTGGATCAGCTTTGCCGATCCGGCCAACCCAACGCTCGATACGACGCAGATCAGCAGCTGGGCAGCCGAGCTCGCTAACGGCTTTAATACCGTGGGCTCCACTCGCTGGTGGACGCGCGCCGATGGCAAGCAGTGCGCCGTCGAAGGCGGCGACTTTGGTTGGTCCATCGACAGCAGCTCGCTCGCCAAGCAGGTCGAAGACGCTATTAACAACAAGCAGACCGGCGAAATCGAGATCAAGTACTCCCAGAAGGCCGACACCTTTACCGCAAAGGGAGAGCCCGACTGGAAGGCGTATATCGACGTCGACTTGTCCGAACAGCACGCGCGCTACTATGACGAGAGCGGAAATATCGTTTGGGAGGCCAACTTTATCTCGGGCAAGCCGGGCGAGGACGCCACGCCCGAGGGCGTCTGGCAGATCAACAGCAACGACGGCGGCAGCACCCTAATCGGAGCCAAGGACCCCGAGACCGGTAAGCCCAAATACGAAAGCCCGGTGAGCTACTGGATGCCGTTCGAGGGCAATATGATCGGCTTCCACGATGCCACCTGGCAAAACGACAAGAGCTTCGATAACGCCGAGTCGTACAAGTGGTGCGGCAGCCACGGTTGCATCAACCTGCGCCTGGCAGACGCCAAGGCACTTCACGACTGCATCAAAGTCGGCCTGTGCGTGGTTGTCCACTCGTAGTGCAACGCGCGCATTCCTACAACGTGGAACCGCTGCGACCAATCTAACAGTTCCGAAAGAAACCGTCCTAT
Source organism: Collinsella sp. (assembly GCA_048323995.1). Lineage (GTDB taxonomy): Bacteria > Actinomycetota > Coriobacteriia > Coriobacteriales > Coriobacteriaceae > Collinsella. The sequence goes on from DBFELT010000019.1 coordinate 40,650, forward strand.
GCGCCCGCCCCAACCGGTGGGCGCATATAATTATCGAGGTTCTTTCTATAAAGGAGACGCTATGCCGAATGTCCCCACCATTACCCCGGGCCCGGATGATACCGAGCACACGCCCGAAGGTGCCACCGAAACGATTCCTCTGATTACAAACGTGCATGCCGATAAGCAGAACGGACGCGCGAACGATGCGGCCGAGATTTCCGATGAAGAGGCATACGCCAAGCTCAAGGCAAAACGTGCCGAACGTCGGCGCAAAAAGCTGATTCGACGCGGTATTGCCGCCGGCGTCGTGGGTGCCATCGCGCTCATTGCCATTGTCGCAACCCTGGTTATCAATGCGCAGCCACAGGGCGCTAGCGAGCCTGTGACCGACATGGTGACCGAGGGCACGTTTACCACAACGGTCGAGGCGAAAGGCCAGCTCAAACCCATTTCGTCCTCAGTGGTCTCCCCTTCTGTCGACGGTACGGTCGATTCGATCAACGTGCAGGCGGGCCAATCCGTCAACGAGGGCGACGTGCTTATGACCATTAAAAACGACGAGCTCGATCGCAACGTTGCCGAGGCGCAGCGTGCAGTTGCTGCCGCTCAAGAAGACCTCGCTAATGCGAAGAAAGCCGCAGCTGCCGCTCAGGCCACCCCAACGACGGACGTCGATGGAGCTTCCGCAGCGGCTGGCGTCTCCGCCGCATCAGTGGACACGAACGCCGTATCGGCCGCGCGGCGCAGCCTCGCTTCGGCCCAGGCAAACCTCGATCAGGCGAACGCCAAGGCCGCCAGCCGTACGGTCACGGCCCCGAGCTCGGGCAGCATCGTGGAGCTCAACGCCAAGGTGGGCGCCACGGTAACAGGCGGCATGATCATGGGCGAAAGCGATACGAGCGGTGGCAAGCAGTGCATGCAGATCGCCGACCTATCCAAGATGAAGGTGACCGTGCAGGTGGGCGAAAAGGACATCGCCAAGATCGCCGTTGGGCAGAGCGCCAACGTCACGTATCCCGCGTTTCCCGATATCGTGAGCCAGGGCACCGTCACGGCTATCGCGTCGGTGGCAAACTCCGACGCCGCTAACGGTGGCGGCGGCAGTGTAACCTTTAACGTCGACATTCTCATCGAGGCGCCCGACGCGCGCCTGAAGCCGGGCATGACGGCCGAGGTATCGGTGGTGACCGAGCAGCTCGACGACGTGGTGATGGTGCCGACGATGGCGCTCATGACCGAAGACGGCGAACACTATTACGTCAACGTGGCGACTGATGACGAGGGCAAGCAAACCCGTCGCGTGAAGGTGACCGTCGTGACGCAAAACGACAACGAAGCCGTAGTCGGCAAGACACAGGTCAAGCGCGACGACCAGGGCAACGAGATCAACCCCAACGTGCCGGTTACCAAGCTGCGCGATGGCGACACCCTCGTCATGGACACCGGAGCGGACGCAACGGCCGACGGCGGCTACAGCGCGGAGTCGGGCAGCATGTCTGCCGATGAGGACATGTAATGCGCCCCGTTATCGACATCCGCAACGTGCACCGCATCTTTGAGAGCGAGGCAGGTTGCGCCCACATCCTGCACAACGTGAGTCTGGCAGTAAATCCCGGCGAATTCGTCGCTATTACCGGCCCTTCGGGCTCGGGCAAGTCAACGCTCATGAACATCCTGGGCTGCCTGGACAAACCGACGGCGGGCGACTATTACCTGCAAGGGCTCAACGTGGCCGAGCTCGATGATGACGAGCTCACCGAAGTCCGCGCCCTGAGTATTGGCTTTGTCTTTCAGAGCTTCAACCTGCTGCCGCGCCTGTCGGTAATCGAAAACGTCATGCTGCCGCTGGCCTACACCAATGTGCCCCGTAGCCAGCGCGAAATGCGCGCCGTGCACGCGCTGCAGGCTGTCACGCTGCCCGTCGACCACTGGGACCACCGCATATCCGAGCTCTCGGGCGGCCAGATGCAGCGCGTCGCCATCGCGCGCGCCCTCGTTAATGACCCGCCCATCATCCTGGCCGATGAGCCAACGGGAAACCTGGACTCTGCCACTGGAGCGCTTGTAATGGAGACCTTCCATAGACTTCAGGAGCGCCGCAAAACCATCGTGCTCATCACACACGACCCCGGCATCGCCGCTGAGGCAGACCGTGCCGTGACCATCCGCGACGGTCGCATTCACGACGGCGCGTATATTCCACATGCACCGCGGACCCTGCGCAGCGCCGTAGATAGCCTTCCCATGATTTCCGCCTCCGCCAACCCGCCGAAAGGAGTGGTAGCATGAGCGCCCGCGATCTCATCCAGGAAGCCCTTCACTCGCTCGAGGCCAACAAGGGGCGCAGCCTGCTCACCATCCTGGGCATTGTCATCGGCATCGCCTCGGTTATCGCCATGACTTCGCTCATCGGCGGCATCCAAAACAGCCTGGTCAACAGCCTGGGCCTCAACGCAGCTCGTATGGTGCAAATCTATTCGTCGCAAGAACTCACCGAGTCGGACATCGAGAAGCTTCAAAAACTGGTGCCGCAGATTGAGCAGATCGGCATTGTCGACAGCGCGTATACCGAGTACAAGACCGGCGATAAAAGCTATACCGTCATGGCACAGGGTGTCGATAGCAACATGCTCGACGCCGTGGGGGCCAGCAAGCTCGTTGCGGGGCGCACCTATTCCCAGGCCGAATCCCAATCAGGCTCGCGCGTGGCGCTCATCAGCCGCGGCGGCGCCGATCAGCTTTACGGCAACGAACAGGACGCGGTAGGCAAGACTATTAAGGTCTCCAACGGCGAGGTACAGATTGTCGGCGTTATCGACGGCGGCAGCGACTCCATGGGCTCGCTCACGCTGTATATGCCACGCGAAACCATCTCCGGGCTGTTTAGCGACGAGAATCCTTCATTCCCCAGCGTGACGGCACTTGCCGCCGAGGGCACGGACATGGATGAACTCTGCAAGACCATCGAGTCCAAGGTGCGCGCGATGAAGGGCATCGCGGAGGATGATGAGTACGACAGCGTATCGGCGACCTCCATGAAAAGCGCCATCGATGCGCTCAACTCCTTTATGGGCGCGTTCTCGCTCATCATGGGTGCTGTCGCCAGCATCTCGCTGCTTGTCGGCGGTATCGGCATTATGAACATGATGCTCACCAACGTGACTGAGCGCATCCGCGAGATCGGCATCCGCCGCGCTCTGGGCGCCAGTCGTCGCGATATCACCGCCCAGTTTTTGGCCGAGTCCTCGGCGCTGTGCGTCACCGGCGGACTGTTGGGTGTCCTGATTGGCTATCTGCTGGCCTGGGGACTCACGTTCTTTGCCGCAAGCTCGGGCATCATGAGCGAGTTTGGAGCCACCGGGACGATCACGCCAAGCTTCTCCATTACGACAGTGTTGATCGCGTTTGCCGTATCGGTCGGCATCGGCGTAATCTTTGGCTTCTACCCCGCTCGCCGCGCAGCAAAGCTCGACCCCGTCGAGTGCCTACGCTACCAGTAAGCCAACACCAACAAGTTGCGGTGAATTAGGGACTGAATATGCTATCTAGCAGCAAAAACAGACACTATTTCACCGCAACTTATTGAAGGGCTACTTGCGCCAGTTCCGGGCGTCGTCCTCGAACTTTTGGCGAATGACGGGCTTGTACGGGTCGAGCTTGCTCGGGGCGCTCCTCCTCGCGGGCGGGAGGGCGCGCAGGCGCGGCGAGCGCCTAACGCGCGAACTCGCGTAAAAGTGCGTCTTCCACTTCCCGAAGCGAAAGGGCCCCGCCTCCCTCGGCGGGACGGGTGACCACGATGCAGCGCGCTCCAGCGTCGCGCGCTGCGGCGAGCTTCTCAGCCGTGCCGCCTACGGTTCCCGAGTCCTTGGTCACAAGCCACTGGGCGCCCACCTGCCGAAGCATCGCCTCGTTGAGCTCGCGGGTGAAGGGCCCCTGCATGCCGATGACGTGCGACGGCGAAAACCCCGCGTCCATGCACTTCGTTATAGCACCGGGCAGCGGGAGCACACGCACGAAGAAGCGCTCCGCGAAATCGGCGACGCGCGTGTAGGGAGCAAGCTCCTTGCTCCCCGTCGTGAGAAGCGCGCGACCCGGGTTCTCGGAGAGAAAGCGCGCCGCGCAGGCGATCGACGCGACCGACACGACGCCTTTGGGCAGCGCCTCGACCGGGCGCGCAAGGCGCAGACATCGTGCACCCACGGCGAGCGAAGCGGCCCGAATGTTGCCGCTTGCGAGCGTAGCGAAGGGGTGCGTGGCGTCGACGACGATGCGCGCGCCGGAAAGCTCGCGCTCCATGTCGGCCTCGTCGAGCCTGCCCGCATGCACCTCGATGCCCGGAAGCTCGCCCAAAAGCTCGCCTCCGTACTCGGTTGCCGCGTAGGCACGGGCGGGGATGCCCGCCCCGCTCGCCCATTCGCACAGAAGGCGGCCCTCGGTGGTGCCGGCGAAGATGCGCAGCGCCGGCGCGGATGCGGGCGCCGTCACTTCGGGCCGCCTGGGCGCGTGATCTGGTAGAGCAGCGCGTTCATAATGGCAGCCGCCACGGTCGAGCCGCCCTTGCGACCCCTCGCGACGATGGCCGGCACGCGTCGCGCAAGTAGCTCCTCTTTCGCCTCGACCACATTCACAAACCCGACCGGCACCCCAACGACGAGCGCGGGCGCGATCTTCCCCGCGTCCATGAGCTCGGCGAGGCGCAGAAGTGCTGTGGGAGCGTTACCGACGGCCACGATGAGCGGACCCTCGATGCCGCAAGCTTTGTCCATGCTCGCAACGGCGCGAGTCGTGCCCGCGGCGCGCGCAGCCGCGGCGACATCAGGGTCGGCCATGTAGCACACGGTCTTGCAGCCGAGCTTCGCGAGCGCGGGCTTGCTTATGCCTGCAAGCGCCATGTTCGTGTCGGTGAGCACCGTGGCCCCTGCGCGCAGTGCGTCGAGCGCACAGTGCGCGGCGTCATGGGTGAACACGAGGGAATCGGCGTACGAGAAGTCGGCAGTGGTGTGGATGACGCGCTTCACGACGGGCTCTTCGAGCGGCGGGAACGTGCGGCCGCCGAGCTCTTCGGTGATGATCTCGAAGCTGCGCCGCTCGATGTCGCCAGGCGCCATCTCCTTGGAATCCATCTAGTACTCCACTCCTTCCCTTGCACATATCCCCTGAGCGTAGGGGTGTTTCTCGCACTGCATCTCGGTTATGTAGTCGGCCTTCTCCACGATCTTGCGGGAAGGCGCGCGCCCGGTGAGCGCTACTTCGACGCCGCGCGCGGACATATCGAGCGCGCGGTCCACGAGCTCCTCGTCGACAAGCCCCTTCGAAAGCGCGTCGAGCGCCTCGTCGAGCACGAGCAGCCCCTCCTGCGCGCCCTTGAGCTCGGCGAGCGCGGAAGCAAGGTTCCCGTCGTGCAGCTCGCACGTCGCGGCAAGTTCTTCCGACGTCATGGACCAGGTAAACTTTTCCGACACCTTCCCCGCGAACACGGGCACGCCGAAATGCTCGGCGAGCAGTCGCGCCTCCCCGCTTTCGCCGTCTTTCAGGAACTGCACGACGACGACGCGGCGGCCTGCGGCGAGCATGCGAAGGGCGAGGCCCATCGCCGCCGTGGTCTTGCCTTTGCCGTCGCCATGATACACGTGGATCATACGCCCTCCTCGATAATGCGGTAGACATACTCCATGTCGAGCGCCCCGCGCACGCCGTCGGCCAGGCGGTCGAACTCGCGCGCACGGTGATCGGCCGCGGACGCCGCGCCCGCAGCACCCACGACGCTCTCGGGCAGGCCGCGTATACGCGCAAGCGAGCGCGCGAGGGCGAGCGCCACCCCCGGTTCGTCGAACAGGCCGTGGATATAGGTTCCGAACACGTTTCCGCAGGCCGCGCCTTCTGGTTTGCCGCCAATCGTGCCCGCAGGGGCGCAGGAGACGGTCGTTTCGCCGTCGTGAATCTCGTACCCGCGCGCCGTCATGCCGTTCCACACCGAGAACGCGCCTTGGGCGCCCGTGATGCGCAGCTCCGACTGGGCGAGGCGCTTTTCCTCCTTGAACACCGTACTTGCAGGGATGAGCCCGAGCCCGCGCGCGGTGCCAGCGCCTTCCCTGCCGTGCGGATCGGAAAGCTCGTCTCCCAAAAGCTGGTAGCCTCCGCATATGCCGAGCACCGGCGTGCCCGCGCCCGAAAGCGCGCGTACACAGGCTCCGATGCCGCTAGCCGCAAGCCAGCGCGCGTCGTCGAGCGTGGTCTTTGAGCCGGGAAGCACCACCAGGTCGGGTCGGCCCAGATCGGTCGTCGAGGAAACGTAGCGCACGCCCACGCCGGGCACGCGCGAAAGCGGGTCGAAGTCGGTGAAGTTCGACAGATGCGGAAGACGCACGACGGCGACGTCGATGACACCGCGCGCCTCGCGGGCAGATAGGCGCGGCGCGAGCGAGTCCTCGTCGTCCAGGTCGAGCGTAAGATACGGCACGACCCCCACGACGGGAACCCCGCACATCTTCTCGAGCGGGGCCAAACCCGGGCGCAGGATTTCCACATCGCCGCGGAACTTGTTCACCACAAGCCCCCGCAAAAGCGCGCGATCCTCGGGCGAAAGGAGCGCGACCGTGCCGTAGAGCTGGGCAAACACCCCGCCTGGATCGATGTCGCCCGCGAGCAGCACGGGGGAGGACACGGCGCGCGCAAGCCCCATGTTGACGATGTCGTTTTCGGCAAGGTTGATTTCGACGGGGCTGCCGGCGCCCTCGATGACGATGACGTCGTTTTCCTCCGCGAGCGAATCGAACGCCTCCAAAATCTGCGGCATGAGCGCCTTCTTTCGCGCGAAGTAGTCCCTCGCAGCAAAGGCTCCCTGCGCCTTGCCGGCCACGATAAGCTGGCTTCGGTGGTCGCTTTCGGGCTTGAGCAGGATGGGGTTCATGCGCACGTCGGGCGCGATGCCGCACGCCTCAGCCTGCATGATCTGGGCGCGCCCCATCTCGAGCCCGTCGGCCGTGACACCGCTGTTGAGCGCCATGTTCTGGCTCTTGAAGGGAGCCACGCGCAGGCCGTCCTGCGAAAGCACACGGCACAGCCCCGCCGCAAGCAGGCTCTTCCCCGCGTTCGACATGGTGCCCTGGATCATGATGGGCTTCGCCCTACCCACGGGTATCGACCTCCTTCTCCGAGCCTCGGCTATCCGCGCCCGCCATAGCGCCACTGCAAGAAGCGCCGCCCCGTTCGTCGGGTACGCCTTCGCCCGATGCGCCTTCCGCCCGAAGCGCGCGGCTGAACGCCATCGCAAGCCGGGCGTTCTCCTTGCGCGTGCGCACCGCGACGCGGCACCAGAAACGGGACAGTACCGAAAACGAGTCGCACGTGCGGACCAAAACCCCCTGTTTATACAGCCGCTCGGGGAAGTCTTTCGCCGGCGTGCGGACTAAAAGGAAGTTCGCATCCGACGGCACGACAGAAAGCCCGAGCGAGGAGAGCTCGTGGGAAAGCCACGCTCGCTCGCCCGCCAATACATCGCGCGTGCGCGAGACGTATTCGACGTCTTCCAGGGCGGCGATGCCCGCGGCCTCGGCGACCGAGGAGACGGGCCACGCCTGCCCCGCCCGGCGAATCCCCTCGATGAGTTGGGCGTTTCCGCTAATCAGATATCCCAACCGCAACCCCGCCATTCCGTAGAGCTTGGTGAACGCGGAGAGCACGGCCACATGGCGCGAACACGCGGCGCGTGCGGCCACGCTCCTTTCGCGGGCGTCGGGCGCAAATCCGAGGAAGCACTCGTCCACGACGAGCAGCGCGCCCACCTGCTCGCAGCGGCAAGCCGCGGCATCGATCACGCGGGGGTCGACGAGGCGCCCCGTCGGGTTGTTCGGATTGCAGAGGTACGCCACGTCTCCCGGCCCCTCGATCGCGCTGGCGAAGGAGGCGGGCACGTCGAAGTCGTCCGCTTCGGAGAGCGGGAACTCCTGCACGCATGCGCCGTAGTACGATGCCGCCTCCGCATATTCAGAGAACGTCGGCGCGCACACGACGATGCGTTTCGGGCGCACCGCCGCGGCGAGCCGCCAGATGATGTCGGACGCGCCCGCGCCGCAGACGATAGTATCTTCGGGAATGCCCTGGGCGCGCGCTAGGGCGCGAACGAGGGCGCGGCTTTCCCTATCGGGGTAGGCATCGATTCGAGAAAGCGCCTTGCAAGCTGCGGCGACGGCGCGCGGCGAGGGGCCTGCCGGATTCACGTTCACCGAGAAGTCAATGAGGTCGGAGGCGCCCCCTTCGCAACCGATGCCGAGCGATTGCGCGCTGCCCCCATGCGTACGGGCGCGCAGGATTCCCCCGGCAGCCCGGAGCGCGGCGTGGTCTTTCCTCATGCCATCGCCCCCACGGCGAGCACGACCGCCGCGCGCGCGGCGCCGAAGACGACGAGCGCGTATACGGACGCGGCGAGCATGAGCCTTGTCGCCCGGGCGATATCGCCCCACTCGATTTCGCGGGACGCGTCGCCAATCGTCGGTTTCTCAACGAGCTTGCCGAAATACACCGCGGGTCCTGCCAAGCGCAGCCCGAGCGCGCCCGCGCACGCTGACTCGGTCTGCGCCGCATTCGGGCTCGCATGGCGACGCCTGTCGCGGCGCCAGATGCGCGCCGCCCCGCGCGCGTCGAGCCCGACGATCGGGCACACGGCGATCATGAACAAGGCCGATAAGCGCGAGGGAATCCAGTTCACCGCATCGTCGAGGCGCGCCGAGGCGCAGCCGAAGTCGATGTAGCGCTCGTTTTTGTAGCCCACCATGCTGTCGAGCGTGTTCACCGCCTTGTACGCCATGCCCAAGGGCGCACCCCCGATCATAAGGTAGAAAAGCGGCGCGATGACGCCGTCGCTCGCGTTCTCCGCCACCGTTTCCACGGCGGCGCGCGCGACGCCCTGCTCGTCGAGAACAGACGTGTCGCGTCCCACGATGAGCCCGACGGCTTCGCGCGCCGCGACAAGGCCGCCCTTCGAGAACGCGCGGGCCACGGCCAGGCTCTGGCGGCGCAGCTCGCATGCCGCGAGAATCTGATAGCTCGCCCATGCCTCGGCCACGAAGCGCAAGCCGGAGTGAACCATACCGCAAAGATGCAGGATTCCCCAGGTCAAAAGCCCACACGCAAGCGGAAGCGCCACGGCGAGCACAAGCCCTGCGGCGCGCTTGCCCGCGGACGTTTGCGGGAATGCGCCCCGCAGGCGGCCTTCGGCCCACGTGATCGCGCGCCCCATGGCGACGACGGGATGGGGAAGCCAGCGCGGGTCGCCGAAGGCAAGGTCGGCCGCGAACCCGGCGGCGACAGCAAGAATCGTCATCACCGGGCATCGCCCCCCGAAGCGGGGCGAACGTCGCGAAGGCAGCGCCCATCCCAGGTGGCGGCCCATGCGCCGCCCGGCTCGGTATGCACGTCGAAGTATCCCATTTTCGGGACAGCTAGCTCGGAAAGCAGCGCTTTCACGGTACCCGCGTGAACGACGAAGACGGCGCGCCCACTCCCCTGGGCGCGCTCCGATTTGCACGCCTCCCGAAACGCCGCGACGACGCGGCGGGTGAAATCGCTCTTGCCCTCGCCATGCGGGCAGCGCGTCTCGCACCAGGAGTCTACCCAGGCGCGGTAGCGCGCATCCTCTTTAAGCTCGGCGGCGCTTCGCCCCTCGAAGTCGCCGAAATCCATCTCGCGCAGACCGGGGCACGCCATAAGCTCCGCGTTCGGAAAGAGGATGCGCGCCGTCTGGTCGGTGCGGGCCATGCCGCTCGTGATAACACGGAACACGTCACGACAGCACGCGAGGTCGCGCAAAGCGCGCTCGCCCGCGCTCGACAGGGGCTCGTCGGTGCCCGCCCCGCTGTAGCGATGGTCTTCCGTGCCCGCCGTGGCACCATGGCGCACGAAGACGACTTCCAAAGGCGCGCCCGCGCCCTGCGTCCCTCGAGGCGCATCGGCAAGGTTTCCTTTGATGACCTGGGGTATCCCGCACGTCATGCGCACGACGACGTCGGCGCGCGCAGCGAGCGCGCATCCCAGGCGCCCCGCGCGCTCGCGCCATTGGGCGTCTTCCGCACGCATAGGGACGACCCCCGAGCCGACCAAGGACAGAATCACTACGTCGAAGCCGATCAGCCGCTCGAGCGCCCGGTCAGCGTCGAGCGCGCGTACGAGTTCCTCAGCACGGTACGCGACGCGGCCGGCAAAAGCCGCGGGCACGCCGCCCTCCGCAAACCGCGACGCGTCGACGAAATCGTCCGCCGCAAACCCGAGCTTTTCGCGCACGAAGGTCCTCTTCTCCGAATGCGCGCCACCTACCACGAGCATCATAGGAGCATGCCCCCCGCCACCAGCATGGCAAGCATCGCGAGCTCGGCCCATTGCAGAAACCATCCGGCCAAATCCCCCGTCACCCCGCCGAAGCGGGACAGGGCAACATGGTGGTACCACGCGAGCGCCAAAAGCCCCGCCACCGCCATAAGGGCGCCGACGGCCTGAGCGCACGCGACCATCCCTGCGGCCGAAGCCGCAGCGAAAGCGCAAAGCGGCACGACGATCGCCGCGCGATTCTTAGCAGGCGAGAGCCCCGCGGCCATGCCGTCCGCCCGCGCGGCAGGCCAGTATTCAACGGCGAGCCCCGAAAGCGAGCGGGAGAACACGAGCGAGCACAGAAGCGCAAGGAACGCCCCCGCCGTAAGCGGCAGCGCGGTGAAAAGGGAAAACTGCAGAATAAGGTACACAACAACACCGATGACCCCGAAGGCGCCCGCCCGCGGGTCGTGCATGATCTCGAGCTTTCGCTCGCGCGGGGCCCAACTTGCAAGCGCATCGGAGGTGTCGCAGAGCCCGTCTAGGTGGATGCCTCCCGTCACCGCCACAGGCAGCGCCACGAGCACGGCCGCGACGATGGTCGCGGGCACGCCGAGCAGGTTCGCAACGTGTCCCCACGCCGTCATGAGGAAGCCTTCCGCAAGGCCCACCAGGGGAAACGCGGCAAGCGCATGGGTTGACCCGAAATCGGTCCAGGCCGATTTCGGGACGGGGATGCGCGAGAACGTTCCGAACGCCGCGCCGATTGCCTCTACTATCTTCACCTTGTAGGTCCTTCGCCTTTCATCCACACGGGAATCCCGCATACCACTTCGACGGCGCGGTCGGCCAGCGCCGCCACGCCCGCGTTCACGCGCGCGAGCGCGCGCCTCCATGCCTCGGTCCCCTCATCGTAGCGCATCCCATCGGCGAACACGTCGACGGAGACCACCACCGTATACGCAGCGGCCTGAGCGAGCCGTTCGATGCCTCCGAGCACCTCGCGCGCCGCGGCGTCGGGGTCACGTGGGGACAAGCCGCCTTCCGCGAAAAGCTCGTTCGCAACCAGGTTGCCCACGTCCTCCAAAAGAAGCGTGCAGCCGCGCGGAAGCCCGGACACTGCTGCGCCCACGTCACGCGTGCGTTCAAGGGTGGAAAACTCCTTGCCCTCGCGCAGCTCCCGATGGCGCGCGATGCGGCGGGCGCCCTCTTCCCCGAAGGGCTCCATCGTTGCCAGGTACACGCGAGGGCCGTCGTGCCCAAGGCACAGGGACTCGGCGTAGGCGCTCTTGCCGCTCGCGGCGGCGCCGATAACGAGCGTCACCGTCATTTCCCGGCCTCGAAATGCTCGTAAGCAGCCATACCAGTCGCCGTGAACGTCTTCCCATCCCGGTACACGCGCAGCGCCGAATCCAGAAGGGGCAGATACGCCATGGCGCCCGCGCCCTCGCCCAAGTGCATGCCTGCGTCGAGGGGCGCCTTTATGCCGAGCTCGCGAAGGAGCTCCTGGCTTGCGGGTTCGCTTGATGCGTGGGCGCCCACGAGGTAGCCCAAAGCGTTGGGGCACAGGCGCGCCGCGCACAGGGCCGCCGTACAGGATATGACCCCGTCGAGGAGCGCCGGCGCCTTCGAGGCCGCGGCCCCCAGGTAGAAGCCGCACATCGCCGCGATGTCAAAGCCGCCCACCTTCGAGAGCACGTCGATCGGGTCGGCGGGATCGGGCGAGTTCACGTCGATAGCGCGCTCGACCACGTCGCGCTTGCGCGCGAGTGAGGCGTCCGAGAGCCCCGCACCGCGCCCGACGAGGCTCCGCGCGTCCGCCCGGATGAGCACTGCGGCCACCGCCGCCGAGGTGGTCGTGTTGCCGATGCCCATCTCGCCCGCGACGAGAAGGCGCACGCCGGCGCGGGCAAGCCCGCACGCGACGGCGATTCCGACCTCGATCGCGCGCACGGCCCCATCGCGAGACATAGCGGGGCCGTGCGCGATGTTGCCGCTCCCCCGCCGCACGTTCGCGCGCACCATGCGCGCGTCTTCTATGCCCCGGGCCATACCCACGTCGACGGGCACGACCTCGGCACCCGCGAACGCCGCCATGCGGCAGGCGCTCGTGGCCCCCTCGCACATGTTGCGCGCGACGGCTCGCGTCACGTCTTGCCCGCTTTGCGACACGCCTTCGGCAACGACCCCGTTATCGGAGAAGAATACCGCGAGCGCACGGGGAAACTCGGCCACCTCGGCGCTCCCCTGAGCTGCGGCGATACACGCGACGGCGTCTTCAAAGTCGCCCAATCCCCCCAAGGGGTGCGCGATGGAGTCCCACGCGGCGTACGCGGCGGCGCGGGCGCACTCGTCTGCGGGCGCGATCCGGGAGAGCGCGGCTTCGAGCACGGCGCCCGGCGCCGACGAGAACGCGCGCTCGACTTCCTCGCGGATGCAGGCAAGAGCGGTTTCGGTTGCTTCAGCCATGCCGTCTCCTCTCTGCGAACGACGCTGCGGCAGACGCGAACGCGCGCGCAACGTCGGGGTTAGCAGGATAGTACACATGCGGGAAGCCCGCCACCAGGGACGGGGTGGTCGTCATGCACGGCCAGCCCTTGTCGCGCCGGGGCTTCTGCGCCCAGAAGTCGCCGCCCGGGCAGGTGGACTGCCAGTAGTGGAACTCATGCGCGCGGATGCGTGTGCCGCGCGGCCCGTAGAGCCCGTCGCGTTGGGAAGTGAGCTCCACGTACCCGAAATGGGACAGCCTTCCCCCGTTCTCGCTTGCGCCCTCAAGGACGCCCGCAACAGGCCAGCGCCGCCCCTCGCTATCAGCGATTTCGCGCTGCAGGTACAGAAACCCACCGCATTCGGCGACCGTCGGCATGCCGGATTCCACCGCGCGCCGCACCGCCTCGCGCATCGGCGCGTTCTCGGAGAGCTGCCGCGCATGGAGCTCCGGGTAGCCGCCCCCCAGATAGAGGGCACTTGTCCCCCGGGGCAACTCGCTATCACACAGGGGGCTGAAACAGGCCAGCTCGCAACCCAGGTCCTCGAGCGCGCGCAGGTTCTCCTCGTAATAGAACGAGAACGCCTCGTCATGCGCGACGGCGACGATGGGCCGCGCTCCCGCGATCGGCTCCAACCGGTAAGGCTCCTCGCGGATATCGGGTGCCGTCGCCGCTATTTCGAGCAAGCGGTCGACGTCGACGCTCTTTTCCACCAGCTCGGCCATCTTGTCGATGCGCGCGGAGAGCTGCTCGACCTCGTCGGCGGTCACAAGCCCCAGATGCCGGCTTTCGAGCGAGAACACCTCGTCGGCGGGGATATTCCCCAAAACCGCGACGCCCGTGTGCTTCTCGATCGCAGGCGCCGCGTAGGCGCAGGCAGCGGCGCTCGCCTTGTTCAGCACGACGCCGCGCACGTTCGCACAAGGCAGGAACTCGGCGATGCCGCGGATTACGGCGGCGAGCGATAAAGACGCCCCGCGCCCGTTCACCACTAAAACGACCGGCGTTTCCGTGTCGCGCGCAACCTGGTAGCTGCTCGCGTCGGCCACGCCGGGCGCCATGCCGTCGTAGAAGCCCATGACCCCCTCGAGCACCGCGATATCCGCGCCCGCGGCGCCGCGTGCGAGCAGGGCGCGCAGCGTCGGGGCGTCGGTGAAGAAGCCGTCTAAGTTGCCCGAGCGCGCGCCCACGACGCGGCGATGAAAGAGCGGATCAATGTAGTCGGGGCCGCATTTGAAGGCCGCGCATGCGAGGCCGCGGCGCGCGAGCGCGCGCAGGAGCGCGCACGTAACGACCGTCTTGCCGCTCCCGCTCGAGGGCGCAGCGACCATGAAGCGCGGGATGGTCTTGCTCACCGGGCGCCGCCTTCCCCACCTGCACCACGTGCACTGACGAGGAACACGGGGTTTTGCGCCTTCATAAGATGGTGCGAGCCTACAGCCTCGGCGCGGGCGGCCGACACCTGGCACGCCTCGAACCCCTTAAAGCGCGAACCCGAGAGGAGCGCGCACGCCTCGGTGAGCGTCTCAACGGTGACGCATGGCACGCACAGGCGAACCTGCGAGTTCTTCTCGAGCGCCGCCTCCACGATAGAGGGAAGCTCGCCCGCGCTCCCGCCGACGAACACGGCGTCGGGGACGGGCAGTTTCGCGAGCGCTTCGGGGGCGACACCGAGGACCGCATGCACGTTGCCGCACCCGAATGCATTCGCGTTCTCTCGGATGAGCCGCACGCCGGACGCGTTGCGCTCCACCGCCCATACCGAGCCCGCTCGCGCGACGAGCGCCGCCTCGATCGACACGCTCCCCGTGCCGGCGCCGACGTCCCACACGGTGTCGGTCGCGGTAAGGCGCAGCTTCGCGAGCGCGACGGCGCGCACCTCCTGCTTGGTCATGGGAACGTCGCCGCGGATGAAGAGCTCGTCGGGAATGCCCGAGGAAGTGTACGGCCAGCGGGAGCTCGAGGCGCGGGATGCGCCCGCAGAGTCCGCCGCGGAAGAAGCCGCCGCGGGCGCAGACGCGCCGGCCGGCGCCTCGGAGGCTGCGCTAGAGCCCGCAGGCGACCCGTTGCCGCCTGCGAACTCGATAAGCATCACGTTCAAGTCGTCGAACGTCTGACCTGCGATTTCACTTGCGGTCGCGCAGGTGATGCGCTCGTCGGGGTACGACAAGCGCTCGGCCACGGTTACGCGCGCGTCCCCGAAGCCCGCCTGCACAAGCTCGCCCGAAAGCCGCGAGGGGTCTTCCCCGCCCGACGTGACGAGAAAGAGCTCACCTGCGCGCTCGGCCTCGGCCACGATGTCGCACGCCACGCCGTGAGCGCTCGCGAAGCGCCAATCCTGCCATGGACGCGCGAGGCGCGCGGCGAGATACGACGCTGAGCTTATGCCGGGAATGATGCGCGCGTCCACCTGCGCGCCGCCGGAGAGCGCCTCCACCAGGCGGCGCGCGCCGCTGAACAGCCCCACATCGCCCGTCATCACGACCACGGCGCGCTGCCACGACGCCGCATCGGTGAGCGCGGCGACGATGTCCGCCGTCTTCACGAGCTCGCATCTCACCACGTCGGGCGGCACGTCGATGCCGACAAGCGCGCGATGAGCGCCGATGACCACGTCGGCGATGTCGATCGCGTCGAGCGCCGCGCGCGAGAGCAAGTCGGGGTTTCCGGGACCCGCCCCGATGATCGTTACCTTTCGCATGGAATCTCCCGATACCCGCGCGGCGTGACCATACGGCCGCCTACGCGCTTCGTGCCCGCGTTGCCGACGAACACGGTGGTGAACATGTCAGCATCGAGCTCCCCCAGCTCGGAGAGCCTGCACATGCCCGACTGCTGCCCCTCGCGCCCGATGTTGCGTACCCAGCCGCAGAGCGTGTCGGGGGCCTTCCATTCGAGCATAATCTTCGCCGCGCGCGAGAGCCTGTCGGCGCGCTTTCTGCTGCGTGGGTTGTACAAACAGATGCAGAAGTCGGCGCTCGCCACGGCGGCGAGTCTGCGCTCGATGACCTCCCACGGCGTGAGCAAGTCGGAGAGCGACACGACCGCGAAGTCGTGGGCAAGCGGGGCGCCGAGCACCGCCGACCCGCTCTGAGCCGCGGTGGCCCCGGCGATAACTTCCACGTCTACATCGGGGTAGTCCTCCGCAAGCTCCAGCACGGGGCTCGCCATGCCGTACACGCCCGCGTCACCGCTGCACACGAGTGCCACGGCTTCTCCGCTCTGCGCGCGCGAAAGCGCCAGGCGGCACCGTTCGACCTCGTGCATCATCGGCGTCGCGAGATGCGCCGCGTCGGGCACGGCGGCGAGCGCGAGCTCCACGTATTTCGTGTACCCCACAACGATGTCGGCCGCCTCGAGCGCGCGCCGAGCCGCAATCGTCATGCCGTCGGGGCCGCCCGGGCCGATCCCCACCACGAAGAGCTTTCCCATCACCGCTCCTTAAACGAAAGTTTGATAGTTACCTTGGAAAACGCGACGGTCACGCCGCCGTGAGCGAGCTTCGGGAAGATAAGTTTGCCCCCGTCCGCGAGCGCCGCACGCTCGCACACGTTGTCGACCCCCACCGTCGCGCGCACGAAATCAGATGGCGAAACGCTGCCTTCGACCTGCGACAACTCCTCTGCGGAATACGTCGCGAGCGGGATATTCCGCGCGCGGCAGAAAGCGAGCAGACCCTCCTCGTGCGCCTTCACGTCGATCGTCGCCGCCTCGCGCACGGCCGAAGGCGAGATATCCGCCTGCCCGCACGCGAGAAAAAACGCCTCCTCAATCGCTTCGGCGCACGCACCGCGACGGCACCCTATACCCGCAACGATGCAGGGCACGACAAGGCGAAGTGGCTCGGGCGCAGGCGCCTGCGCCCGCACGCCCGCCGGCTTCCCCGTCTCAGCGGCGGGCACAACCTTGCCCGTTGTCTCCGCCGCGCGAACGGACGCACCTGCATTCGCGCCAGCAAACGGCGAAACGACGATATCGGCCCGAGCGCGGTCGGACGCAATGTCAACCCCCTCAGGCGGCTGTCCCGAAATCGGCATGTCGGAATAGAGCGTCACGCGCCCGCCCGAAAGCAGCCGCGCCGACACTCGCTTGATGGCCTCGGGATTCGAAACGGCGAGCCCCGCACGGCGCGCCCACGTATCTACCGCCCACACGCCGCGGACGTCGGTCGCCGTGGTGATGACGGGGATGGCGACTACCGCGCGTGCCACAGTTTGCGCAAGCTCGTTCGCACCACCCAAATGCCCCGACAAAAGCGGGACGGCAAAGCGCCCCGCCTCGTCGATCGCCACAACCGCGGGATCGTTTGTCTTCGAGGCGACATGCGGCGCGATCGCCCGCACGGCGATGCCCGCCGCGCCCACGAACAGAAGCGCGTCCGACGCTTCCCACGCGTGCGCCGTCCATGCGCGCAGGTCGGCCTTCCCCTCGCCGAATCCGCGCGAAACGGAAACGTCCCAGCCAGGGTCATCTTCACCTGTCTGCGCGCAATCGGAAAGCGCGCGTGCGGTGCGCTCAGCCAACGCATACCCCCTCTCAGTGAACGCTATGCAGGAAACCCTCATCTAGCGCACCACCATCGTCGAGAAGTAGCTACCCCGATCGGGCACATCGTCGAGCGAGCGGTACACGCGCTCGCCCGGAAGCCCACAATCCTCTACGAGCTCGGCACCGTCGAAGGCGCCCTCCTCGCGAAGGATGCGCTTCGTGTCCGCAAGCGAGCGGCGCGCCTTCATGACCACCTTCGTCCCCGGCCAGCCGATTGCGCGGCCCACCCCATACAGCACGCCTTTACTCATACGTCGCCCCCAATTCCCCGATGACTGCATCGGCGCCCGACGTGCGGAAAAGCTCGCGGCGCTCGGCGTCGAACACGACCGCGGCGATGTCGCATGCGCCCGCCGCGCGGCGGCGCAACCTGTCCTCGATTGCCGCGGCGAGCGAGGCGCGCGCAGCGTCCCCCACGCCGGCGGCCTCGATTACCTCGAGCGCCGCCGTGGTCGTGACCGACGACATGATCTCGCGCACGGTCTTCGCGCCCGCGCCGACCAAGGCCGCGTGGGCGGCCAGAATCTCCGCGCGGCAGTCGGCGGTACGCGAATGGGTGTCCATGATGCCGCCAGCGACCTTCACCAGCTTGCCGATGTGTCCCACAAGAAGGACATTGGTGAATCCCTCGCGAACGCAGCAATCAATCGCATCGCCCACAAAGTTGGAGATGAAGACCACCGGCGCACCGTTTAGGTGGAAATGCCCCGAGATGAACTGCCCGCCGTAGTTGCCGGGCGTGAGCACGACTCCGCGCCGCCCCATAGCCGCATGCTGCCGGATCTCGAGCTCGATGCTGTCGCGCAAGGCAGCGAGGCTGCGCGGCTCGACGATGCCCGTCGTGCCCAGGATGGAGATGCCGCCCTCTATCCCCAGGTGCGGGTTGAAGGTCTTTTCGGCAAGGGAAACGCCCTCGGGTACCGAAATCGTCACAGCAATATTTCCAGAAAAGCCGTGCGCGGCGCACACCTCGCGCACCGCCGAAGTGATCATCGCGCGCGGCGTCGCGTTGATGGCGGCCGCCCCAACCGGCTGCTCGAGCCCGGGCAACGTCACGCGCCCCACGCCCACGCCGCCATCGACGGAAACTTCCGATTCGCGCGCGGGCACGTCCTTGCCGCCCGCAGCACCCGTGCCCGACCCCGCATGTTCCACGCGCGCGTACACAAGCACGCCGTCGGTCACATCGGCATCGTCGCCTGCGTCCTTTCGCACGGCGCACTGGGCGCACCCCTCGCCGATGCATGCGTCGATCACGTTCGCCTCGACGGGCAGCCCGCCGGGGGTGACGATCGACACGAGGCCGACAGGCTTTCGTGACAAGAGCATCTCGCAGGCTGCCTTCGCCGCGAGCGCGGCGCAGCTCCCCGTGGTGTAGCCGCAGCGCAGGCGGGACGTCCCGGTATATATGTAATGCTCGAAGGCCACGCTAGCTGCTCGCCTTCCGATACCCCGTGGCAAACGAAGGGTCGTAAAGCTTGCTGCGCTCGTACGACTCCGTTTGCGCGCCGTTGTGCGAAAGCCCGCCGCGAGCTCCGAGCACGCGGCCCACCACCACGAGCGCCGTGCGGTCGATGCCCTCTCGCGCGCCCGCGTCGGCGAGCGTGCCCACTGTGCATCGCACCACGCGCTCCTCAGGCCAGGTCGCCTTGTACACGAGCGCGGCCGGCTCGTCGGAGCTGCGGCCCGCGGCCAAAAGCTCGGCGGAAAGCTCGGCGAGCATACCCGAGCTCAGGAAGATGACCATAGTCGAGCCACTTTCCGCCATGGTGCGCATGCCCTCGCCCGCGGGCATGGGGGTACGTCCGGAAAGCCGCGTGATCACGACCGACTGGCTGATTCCCGGCAGCGTGTATTCCTGGCGAAGCGCCGCCGCGGCACCGCAAAAGCTCGACACGCCGGGCACCACCTCGTAGTCCACGCCGCGCGCGTCGAGCGCGTCCATCTGCTCCTGGATGGCGCCGTACAGGCACGGGTCGCCCGTGTGCAGGCGCACCACTTCCTCGCCCCGCGCATCTGCCGCGCACATCACGTCGAGCACTTCCTCCAAGGTCATGTGCGCGCTGTCGTAGACGATGCAGGATTCCTTGCACTCAGCGAGCAGCTCGGGGTTCACAAGGCTTCCCGCCCAAACGACCACGTCGGCTGCGCGCAGAAGGCGCGCCCCGCGCAGCGTGATAAGGTCGGCGGCGCCCGAGCCTGCGCCAACGATATGAATCATCCGAGCCTTCCCTTCCCGTTTCTCATCGCAACCGTTTACGCCGCCATTCGCGCAGCGGGCAAAACACGGCGCCTGCGGCGGCAATCGGCGCAAATACGCAGGCAGGAGGCGCAATGCCGCCCGCCCTGGCTTTGACACGTTCACAAGTGCCCACTATCATAGTAAAAGTTTCGGCAACGAGCATATGACAATCGGATAAAAGGAAATGACCGGCGCGGCGCCTGCACAGCCCGTGCTGGCTTGCAGAGGGAACCAGGTGGGAATCCTGGGCAAGGGACATTACTGTATAGGACGCGCGGGCGAACCGCCTCGCGCCCCAAGCCAGACTGCTTCGCCTTTTCCTCACGGCATCGCCGTGGCGTTAGCTCCTTGTGAACCCCGAGGGGTGCGCTTTTCTTTCGCTTGTGCCGACAAGCAACTGTCGCCGGGGGACCGGCAAACCGAGGAAAGGAAAAACCATGTCCGACCAGATGTCACGCCGCGGCTTCATGGGCGCCGCGCAACCGGAGCCGTCGCGCTCGCCGGATTCGCGCTCGCGGGCTGCTCCAACACCTCCGCGAGTTCCGAGAAATCGAGTGAAAAGGAGAAGGCCGTGAAGCCGGTCATCCTCGTCACGAGCTTCGGCACGAGCTACAACGACTCGCGCCACATCACCATCGGCGCCATCGAAGACGCTATCCGCGAGAAGTACTGGCAGGACTACGACATCCGCCGCGCCTTCACCGCGCAGATCATCATCGACAAGCTGAAGAAGCGCGACGGCATCACGATTGACAACATGACCGAGGCGCTCGACCGCTGTGTGGAAGACGGCGTGAAGGAAATCGTCGTGCAGCCGACGCATCTCATGGCTGGCCTGGAATACGCCGACGTGAAAGACGAGCTCGACAAGTACGCCGACAAGTTCGACAAGATCTCGCTCGGCGACCCGCTGCTCACCTCCGACGACGACTACAAGAAGGTGGCCGCAGCCATTAAGGAGAACATGGCGTCCTTCGACGACGGCAAGACGGCGCTGTGCCTCATGGGCCACGGCACCGAAGCCGATTCCAACGCCGACTATGCCAAGATGCAGGAAGTGTTCAAGAACGAGGGCTTGACGCAGTTCTTCGTCGGCACTGTCGAGGCTGAACCGACCTGCGAGGATGTTATCGCCGCCGCGAGCGCCGCAGGGTACAAGAAGGCCGTGCTCGCGCCGTTCATGGTGGTCGCGGGCGACCACGCGAACAACGACATGGCAGACGAGACCGACCCCGACAGCTGGGCTGCGAAGTTCGTGGCCGCCGGCTTCGAAGTGACGTGCCTGCTCCAGGGTCTGGGACAGAACGCCGCGGTCGATGACATCTACGTCTCGCACGTGGACGACGCCATCGCCAAGCTGTAAACTCGCCGCGCACGGGGGCGCCGGTCGCGTCCCCGTGCAACGGGCATGCGCCTTCCCCGACTGACGGCGCATGCCCGTTGCATTCGCATCCCGCCCGCCCACCGCACGGCGCGGGCGGTCGAAGCGATTGAAAGGAACCACTCCATGTTGAAGAAAACCCTCGCCTTCGCCTTGTCGGCGGCGCTTTTCGCGTTCTCGCTCGCCGGCTGCGGCGGAAATTCAATCGACAGCGCAAAGGCAAGCGATGCCGATTCCCAGGAAAAGACCGAACAGGCGGCCGATGCGCCCGAGGGCGCAAGCGCTGCCCCCATCACCGCCGACAAGGTGGCCGACGGCACCTATCCGATCACCGTAGATTCCAGCTCGAACATGTTCAGGATTGTGGACGCCCAGCTCATCGTGGAAAACGGCTCCATGCACTGCGTGATGACACTTTCCGGCACGGGCTACGGCAAGCTCTTCATGGGCACGGGCGACGAGGCTGCCGCCGCGAGCGAGGCCGACTTCATCCCCTATGTGGAAAACGCGGAAGGCAAGTACACCTACGACGTACCCGTTGAAGCGCTCGACGAGGACACCGCCTGCGCCGCGTGGAGCATTAGAAAAGGGCAGTGGTACGACCGCACGCTCGTGTTCGAATCCGCCGGCGTCGATCTGCGCGCCGACGCGCTGAAGTAACGCCATGCGGTCGATTCTTCCCAAGAAGGAAAGCAGGAAGCGCCGCAGCATCGCGGCGCGCGCGATCACCTGCGTTCTCGTCGCCCTGCTCGCGCTTCCCTTCGCGGGGTGCAGTGCGAGCCCGAACGCGACCGGTGGCACGGCGGGCTCTCAGGAATACACTGTGAGCGTCTCGCTTTCCGGCGGGTCAGGGCGCGCAAGCATCGCCTCACCCACCACAATTGTGAAGGATGGCGACACCTACACCGCGACCATCACCTGGTCGAGTTCGAACTACGACAAAATGACCGTCGACGGCGTGGACTACGCGCCTGTAAACGACGGCGGCAACTCCACATTCGAGATACCCGTCACGCTCGACGAGGACATCGCCGTGTCGGCCGAGACCGTCGCCATGTCGACGCCGCACACCATCGACTACACGCTCTACTTCGACTCATCCACCATGAAGGAGAAATCGGGCGACGATGCAAGCGGCGGTTCCCCTGCGGTAACGGCTTCAAGCGCCGCGGCCGACTTCCACAACGCCGATTTGGGCTGCGGCTGGGAGCCGACGGGGGCGCTTCAGCTTGAATACGCCAAGCACTTCACTGTCGACGAGTACGAAGGCGGCCTGCGGCTTATCTGCGTTTCGAACGGGGAGCGCTTCCTCGTGGTGCCGCAAGATGCGAAGGTACCTGATGGGTTGAGCTCCGACATCGCGGTCATAAGGCGCCCCGCCGACAAGGTGTACCTCGTGTCGTCGGCAACGATGTGCCTGGTCGACGCGCTCGATGCGAACGACAATATCTTAATGTCGGGCACGAAGGCCGACGATTGCTCGGTCGCGCGCTTCAAAAGCGCGCTCGAAAGTGGGGCGATCGCCTACGGCGGCAAGTACAGCGCGCCCGACTACGAGCGAATATCGGCCTCGGGCTGCACGCTCGCCATCGAGAACACCATGATCAACCACACGCCCGATGTGAAGGAAAAGCTGCAGAAGCTCGGGCTCGTCGTGCTCACCGAACAGTCGTCGAGCGAGCCCGAAGCACTCGGGCGCGTCGAGTGGATTAAGCTTTTCGGCGTCCTGTTCGACAAGGAAGACGAGGCCGCGCACCTGTTCAACGAGCAGAAGGCCCGCGTCGAGCAAACGTCGGGGCTCGCGTCGTCAGGTAAAACCGTGGCGTATTTCTACATTAACTCGAACGGGGCCGCCGTCACGAGGCGGGCGGGCGACTACGTGGCGCAGATGATCGAGCTTGCAGGCGGCAGCTACGCGCTCGATGACGCGCAGACGGCGTCGACGTCAGGTTCGTCAGTAACGCTCGAAATGGAGCGCTTCTACGCGACGGCGAAGGATGCCGACATCATCGTCTACAACGGCACCATCGACGAATCGGTTGCCACCTTGAACGACTTCGTAGGCAAAAACGCGCTATTGTCGCAGTTCAAAGCCGTGAAGAACGGCAACGTCTGGGTCACAAGCGCCGACATGTACCAGCAGATGACTTCTACCGCCGACATTATCGACGAGCTGCACGGGGCGTTCACCGGCGATGACGCGAGCGACTTCCATTATCTGAGGAAGCTCGGCTAGCACCATGAAAAGCCGACTTTCCATGACATACGACGAATCGGGGCGCGCCGCGCGGTGTCGCGTCGTGACGGCGCTGCTCGCTGTTGCCCTCATCGTGCTCGTCGGGGCCAACCTGTGCATCGGGAGCGTGCTCGTGCCAGCAGACCACATCCCCGGCATCCTTTCGGGCGGCGCGGCCAATTCCATGGAAAGCCAGGTCATCTGGGAGATTCGCCTGCCGCGCGTGCTTTCAGCCGTGCTTCTCGGCGGGGCACTTTCGCTTTCCGGGTTCCTACTGCAGACGTTTTTCAACAACCCCATCGCCGACCCGTTCATCTTGGGCGTCTCCTCGGGCGCAAAGTTCGTCGTCGCGCTTACGATGATCGCACTTCTGGACGCGAACCAGGCCATGTCCTCGCCGGCCATGGTGGCCGCAGCGTTTCTGGGCTCGCTTATCACCATCGGCTTCGTGCTCCTCATCGCACGGCGCATAAGTTCCATGGCCATGCTCATCGTGGCGGGCGTCATGGTGGGATACATCTGCTCGGCGGCGACGAACTTCCTCATCGCCTTCGCCGACGACCAGTCCATCGTGAACCTGCACAACTGGTCTTTGGGTAGCTTCTCGGGTTCGAGCTGGAACGACATCGCGGTCATCGCGGTCGTGGTGATCACCGTGAGCGCATGCGTATTCGCGATATCGAAGCCCCTTTCCGCCTTCCAGCTGGGAGAAGCCTACGCGAAAAGCGTCGGCGTGAACGTCGCACGCTTCCGCGTGGTGCTCGTCCTTCTAGCGAGCATGCTCTCTGCCTGCGTGACCGCGTTCGCTGGTCCGGTGTCGTTCGTAGGCATCGCGGTTCCGCATCTCGTGAAGTCGGCGTTGAAGTCGTCGAAGCCCATCCGCGTGATTCCTGCGTGCTTCTTGGGAGGCGCCATCTTCTGCGCGGGCTGCGATTTGATCGCGCGCACGCTGTTCTCCCCCGTCGAGCTTTCCATCAGCGCCGTCACCGCCATCTTCGGCGCGCCGGTGGTTATTGCACTCATGTTGAAGAAGCGGGTGAGGTAGATGGGGGAATTCGTGCCGCGGACCAAAACGCTCGGAGGGAACATTCCATGCTTGGCCAGTCCTGAGCTCGCACGAAAGCGCCAGAAGGCACTTTCGGCTCGTGCGGAACTGCGCGCGGAACGCCTCCTCCGAGCGCAGTCGAACCTCGAAACCCCGGTCGAAACGCAGGCTGACGGAGCGCCGCTTTTCCGCATAAGCGACCTGTCGGCGGGCTACGACAAGAAGGTCGTAGTCGAAGGTGTCGATCTGGAGGTTCGCGCGGGCGACGTCGTGGCGCTCATCGGGCCGAACGGCTCGGGCAAGTCGACCATCTTGAAAACCATCACACGCCATCTTGCACCGCTTGCCGGCGCGGTCGAGCTCGACGGACGGGAGATTTCCCGATGGAAGACGGCGGAGTTCGCAAGGAACCTTGCCGTTATGCTGACAGATCGCCCCCGGACCGAGCTCCTCACCTGCCGCGATATCGTAGAGGCGGGAAGACATCCCTACACCGGGCGAATGGGCACACTCTCGCCCGACGACCATAGTCGGGTCGACGAGGCAATGAAAACCGCACATGTGGAAGAGCTCGCCGAACGCGACTTCATGCAGATAAGCGACGGGCAACGCCAGCGCGTCATGCTCGCACGCGCCATCGCGCAGGATCCGCGTGTGCTCGTGCTCGACGAGCCCACGTCGTATCTCGATATCCGCTACCAGATCGACCTGCTGCGAATACTTCGCCACCTTGCGAAATCGCGGAATGTGGCTGTCATCATGTCCATCCACGAACTCGAGCTCGCGCAGAAAAGCGCCGACAAGGTGATTTGCGTGAAGGACGGCCGGGTCTTCCGCGCCGGCGCACCCGAGAACATATTCACGCGCGAGACAATTGGCGAGCTCTACGGCCTTCAGCATGGCACCTTCAACGAGCGCTTCGGCAGCGTGGAAATTGGGCGCCCACACGGTGATGCGCACACGTTCGTCATCGCCGGCGCAGGTACGGGGTCGGCTGTGTTTCGCCAGCTCATCCGGCAGGGCAAGGCGTTCTACGCGGGCGTTCTGCACGAAGGGGACATCGACTGCGAGCTCGCGCGCGACCTGGCGACGGAATGCGTGGCCGAGCGCGCCTTCGAGCCGATCGGGGATAAAACCATAGCCCGCGCCAAAGAGCTCCTCGTCCACTGTGCGCACCTTATTGTGTGCCCCGCCGCCTTCGGCACCATAAACGCCCGCAACGCAGAGCTCGTCGCCTTCGCACGCTCGCATGGTATCGAGGTCATGCAAGCGTGCGAAGGCGCATCGGAGGATTCCCATTTGGAGCGGGAAGGATAAACTGAACTTTCTTTTAAGGATCCTCAGGCTACAGCTCCTGCGCCGGCGAGGTCTACAAGGCGCCGGAGAACCTCGTGAACAGGAATTTCCACGCCGACGAGCCCAACTAGGCCTAATCCAAGCGAGATTCCAGACTCGACAGACCATTGAGAGTCAGATCGTTGGCGACCTCAGAGACACGCTCAATAGGAACCGAGCCGTCAGACAGTGCCCACGTGCGATAGATACCGATAATGCCCGACAGCAAAAACGCCAGATAGTAATCGAACATCTCGTCCTTGAGACCTTGGGGCAACAGATCGCGCTCGGCAATCTCGTGCTCGAGCGGCGCACGAAGACGAGCCATAAAATCATCGAGCGGAATATTCTCGATCAGCTGACGATTGAGCACGAGGTTGTTGCACAGCGCCTCGTTAACGGTTTTAAAGAAGGTCGCCGCCGCGCCAAGGGCGCGCTCGTTGGTGTCGCCGTCCATGGAAGCAAGTGTTTTCTCGACCGAGTCGACAATCATCTCCACAACATCGACGGCAATGGCATCGAGCAGGCCGTCAACCGTACCAAAGTGAACGTAAAAGGTCTTGCGGTCGACATTGGCCTCGCGCGCGATGGCACTCACCGTAATGTCTGCCAACGGCTTTTCCATGAGCAGGCGCTCGAAAGCAGAAAGGATGGCATTGCGGCTGCGAACGATGCGGCGGTCAAGACGCGGTTTGCTGGTTGCCATGGGCGTGTCCCTTCGATATGCGAGCACTCATCAACAGATGAGAGATAATCTACGTAAGAGGATTATCCCCCATGCAGCACAAATATGCCCCGCATCATGAAGAACGCACGACTGCCCTACTGCGACTTAGGGTGCTTCTTCTTATTGAGCGCCGACGGAGATACGCGAATACCGTCGCCTGTCTGGCGCACATAGGTTTTATGAGCCGGCTTAGCGGCCCCAGAAGCCTTCTGAGCGTGCTTCTTGGGGTCAACGGTAACAGCATTCGCGGGGTGCGGCTTAGTGGGCGCAGAGGGCGTCTGAGACGTGCGGCCGAGTTTGCGCATCACGCGATCCCAGCGCGCATGGATGCTCTCGTTGTGGGCGCTCTTAAGGCCCAGCAGGGGCGCAGCCAAAATGGTCGGCGCAATAAACGTAATGAGACGCCACAGCAGATAGCCGGCGGTCGAAGCCGACCCAAAGAAATGACCCAAGAACAATGCAAAGCCGCCCTCAGCGCCACCAGTTCCACCGGGCAAGGGGACCGCAGAGCTCAGCAACTGGACAAAGGCGCTCGCGGCCATGACCGAGAAAAAGTCGACCTCGTGGTGGCCAAAGGCAAGCATTAGGAAATACGGAACCAGATAGAAAAACGCGAGCTGCAGCATGGTGATAAACACGGTGAGCAGCATGGAAGAAAAATGTCCGGCTGAAAGCTTGAACTTCTCGGAGAAGGAGTAGATCTCGCCATCGACAAACGTGCGCCATCCCTCGATCTTAGTGGCCGAGACACCAATGCGCTCAAGCCAATTGATGATGCAGTGGGCGACGCGCGTGACGGTCTTAGGCATGAGCGCGACGGCGAAGATGCCAAGCAAGATGCAGCAGTGCCCACCAAAGCTAAAGACGCACAGCAGCGTCATGTCGCCATAGCGCTCGGCAAAAAACGGCATGCGAGCAAGCAGTAGGATAGCGCCCCAGGCAACGAGGCCAAACTGATACACGATAAAGCGCGTGAATTGCGTGGCTCCGGCCTCGCCGACATTTTGGCCCGCCTTGGTCAGGCGGTAGATCTGAGCAGGAGTCGAGCCCATCATCATAGGTGTGAGGTTGCCAAAGAAGATGCCGCTCGCCTCGACCGAAATGAGGTCGCGAATGCCGACGGGTGAATTGGGGTCGAGCCAGACAGCGATCGCATAGGCCACAATGCCAAAGAACAGATACATGAACATGCAAAGACACGCGACAAAGAGCCATGACGCCTGGACGCTCGACATAGCGGCCCAGAACTGCCCCATCTGCCCGGTTACCACCAGATAGACGATATAACCCACCAGCACGACGCCGATAAAGATGGCGCCGCGGCGTGCGCTCTTATTATCATCTCCGCCCGAGGCCTCAACCTCGACCTGGGGCTTAGAAGTATGCTGAGAGGACTCCGTCATGAGACTCCTTCTAACAGTCAAAATATCTTGGATATTGTACCCGTAAGGGCCATAAGCAGAACGCAAAGCTCTGGTTCAAACGGGAATTGCAGACGGTTGTTTGAAAATAAAAAACCCGGCCTTCCATGAGAAGTCCGGGTATCAGATGCGTGGTAGCCCGTACCAGATTCGAACTGGTGATCTCCGCCTTGAGAGGGCGGCGTCCTAAACCGCTAGACGAACGGGCCATAAGCCTCAGCAGAAAAGAAGTGGTAGCCCGTACCAGATTCGAACTGGTGATCTCCGCCTTGAGAGGGCGGCGTCCTAAACCGCTAGACGAACGGGCCACATGACATCTGCACTGCCGTGCTGCGAGGAAATATATTACGGGACAAAAAACGTCAGCGCAAGAAGAAATTCCAAATTGCCGAAAAATTGTCGGCAGGTTATGGAACACACAGGTAAACTGGGTAGCTAATTCAAGTTGAGATGGACCAAAAGAGCTTCGCGCTCGTTGGGGATGTTGTCTTCGATCACGGCGTCGAGGGCGGAGTTGAGTAGCTGCCCCAGTTCCGGCCCGGGCTTGACTCCGGCACGGATCAGGTCGCCGCCGTTGATGGCGAGCATCTTGAGCGTATAGGGCTCCCCCGCCTTCAGCAGCTCGTGCGCCATCGCGCGCATCTCCTCAATCGTCTCAACGTAATAGAAGCACGACGGGGCCTTGCCGAGCGTGTCGGCACGCTTAAGATCCATGAGCTCGTCCATCAAACGCGGCGTGTCGACGCCCTCGCCCGAAAGCGCGCGCATCATATTGAGCAGGCAGGAGCGCTCGGGGCGCAGCGGCTTGTCGTGATATTTGATGAGCAGGCACACGTCGCGCACCAGGTCGTGCGAGAGCGCCAGGCGATCCATAATGACGCGCGCTTTCTTGGCGCCGAGCTCGGGATGACCGTAGAAGTGTCCGCTGCCGGCGTGATCGACCGTGAAACACTCGGGCTTGGACACATCGTGCAAAAACGCCGCCCACATAAGGCTCGACGAGGGCGCGACGCCGTCACACAGCGCGAGCTCCCCCGCCACCGTAAGCACACGGGCGATATGCTCGTAGACGTTAAACGCATGATAGACACTGCACTGATCAAACCCGCGACCCGCTGCCAACTCGGGCACGGCGGCGCAGATGAGCTCGGGGTAGCGCAGCATCGCGTCTCCCCCATGACCGGTCGAAAGAATGCCCTCGAGCTCAATACCCACACGCTCGCGCGCCACGGCGTCGAGCAGCGGCGCGCACTCGGCAAGCGCTCGCTTAGTCTCGGGCTCAATCATAAAGTCCAGGCGGCAGGCAAAGCGCACCGCACGCAACATGCGCAGGGCGTCCTCGTTAAAGCGACGCTTGGGATCGCCGACAGCGCGAATCAGCTTGCGCTCCAAGTCACCCTGGCCGTCGTAGCGGTCGACAAGCCCGCGCTCGGGATGCCAGGCCATGGCGTTGACGGTAAAGTCGCGGCGCGCCAGATCGTCCTCGAGCGAGGCGGCACGCTCCACACTCTGGGGATGGCGACCATCGGTGTAAAAGCCATCCAAACGGTACGTGGTGACCTCGATACGCTCGCCATCGGAAATAGCCGTGATTCCGCCAAATTTAATGCCAGACTCCACAACCGCGATGCCGGCGGCCTCGAGCGCCGCCTTGGACTCCTGCCACAGGCCGCTACAGCACATATCAACATCGTGGCTGGGGCACCCCATCAGGGCGTCGCGCACCCAACCGCCCACGTACCAAGCCTCAAGACCAGCCGCCTCAAGCGCGCGTAGGACGCACAGGGACGCATCGGACGGTTGATTACCGTTGAGCGAAACATTGCACATGCCTATGGCCTCCTGCACTTGTGAGCGTCAATCGATGGTTCTCAAGAAGTCTAACAAGAAACGAGAAAGCGCGCACACGCAATCGCGTCGTCAATTCCATAAAACGAGACAGCAGACGCCATATGCGTTCAGCGAGCAAAAAACACCCGCCTCGGAGATCCAAAGCGGGTGTTCGGCAGCGATTTTTCGATGCGGCTAGCAGACCTGACGAACCTCGATGTGCTTCTTATATTCGTCCACCTTGGCAAAGTCGCCCAGGCCCGGGCACTCGACCACGTTGGCGCCGGTGGCCATCGACAGACGGAGGGCATCCTCGACGCGCTCGGGAGCGTCGTGCCATACGGACAGGAAGGCAGCGAGCGAGGAATCGCCGGCGCACACCGTCGACAGCAGCTTGACGTCGAAGGTGCGATTGGCAAACCAGATGTGCTCGCCGTTGGAGAAGTACGCACCGGCGCCACCGAGGGTCAGCAGCACGTTCTTGGCGCCCTTAGCGTGCAGCTCGGCCATAGCGCCCTTGACGGACTCATCGTCGCCACCGCTCACCTTAATGCCAAAGATGTCGAGCAGCTCGTCGTCATTGGGCTTGATCAGCAGCGGCTCCATGGCAATGAGGTCTGCCAGCTGATGGCTCGAGATGTCGAGGACGAACTCGACCCCCTTGGCCTTGACGCGGCGCAGGACCTCGGCCAAGAAGCCCTCGGAAGTGTTGGGAGGCAGCGAGCCGCTGATGACCAGGCAGGTCATGTCATCGAGCGAATCGATGAGCTCAAACATCTCCTGCTCGTTGGCCTCGTTGATGGCGGCACCGGCGTTGACCATGTTGTACTCGGTGTCGGGTCCGGCATTGAGGAACACGTTGACGCGCGTGATGCCGTCGGTCCAAACGGGCTTGACGGGCACGCCCAGGGCCTCGGCGCCCTTAACGATAAACTCGCCCGAGAAGCCGGCGAAAAAGCCCAGGATCGTGGTGTCGACACCGTAGTGATCGAGGGTGAACGAGACGTTGAGACCCTTGCCGTTGGGCGTGTAGACGGCGTTACGGGTACGCGTGACGGTGTTGGCAGCAAGGCCGTCGCAGGCGATGTTGTAGTCAATGGCGGGATTTGCAGTGAGCGTGTAAATCATGAATGTTCCTTTCACGAAGTAACGTGTTAATGAAAGTATATTCCACCCAACGGTAAAAGGCTAGGACAACTCGGTGAACGGTGTGGAAGCGATGAAGTACGGCAGAGCATCTCTCTCCAATAACGGAACAAAAAAGGCGCCCCAGCCGAAACCGGGGCGCCGCATGCGCACGAATATGTCGCGTTTCGATTACTGACGATCGAGCTTGCGGACAGCAACGCGCTTGCTGTACTCGTCGACGTGACCGAAGTCGCCGATGCCGACGGACTCGGCAACGTTGGCGCCGGTGGCCATAGCGAGCTTCATGGCCTCCTCGACGTTGTCGCGATCCCTGTACCACTTGTGCAGGAACGCAGCGAGGGTGCAGTCGCCGGCGCAGACAGAAGAAACCAGCTTGATGTTGAACTCACGCTTGGCGTACCAAATATCCTCGCCGTTGGAGAAGTAAGCGTCGCCGCGGCTACCACGGGTGAGCAGCACGTTCTGAACGCCAGCGTCGTGAGCCATCTTCATGGCAACGCGGACCTCGTCGTCGGTGTCGACCGGCACCCCGAAGATGGCCTTCATCTCGTGATGGTTCGGCTTGATGAGCAGCGGCTTCTTGTGAGCGAGCTCCTTGAGCTTGTCGGAGGACAGGTCCAGGACGACGTCGGCGCCACGAGCCTGAGCGTGCTCCATGACCTGAGCCAGGAAGTCGGGCGTAGCTTTGGGAGGCACGGAGCCGGAAACGATCAGGCACTCGAGATCGCCCGCGGTGTCCAGGATGTTGTAGAGCTCCTCCTGGTGCTGCGGCGTAATAGGAGCACCCGGGTTCAGGATGCCGTACTCGTGCTGGCCATCGTTGACGTAGGTGTTAATGCGCGTGATACCGTCGGTCCAGACCGGGCGGCAGAGGCAACCCAGGTTCATGACCTCCTCGACGATGAACTTGCCCGTGAAGCCAGCGAAGAAGCCGAGCGCGACGGTGTCGACGCCCATCTTCTTAAAGGCGAAGGACACGTCGAGGCCCTTGCCGTTAGCCGTGTAGCTGGCCGAGCCGGTGCGGACGTTCTCGTCGGGCTCGAGCGGAGAGCTCGAAACCGTCATGTCGACAGCCGGGTTAGCGGTTAGCGTGTAGAACATTTACAGTACCCCCTGTATATGTGAGGGCCGCGTGGCCGGCCCATTCCAACCACGCGGTTACCTCTGATACCAAATTAGCGAGCTGCGGACTCGAGCAGTGCCTTGACCTCGGCGGCGGTGTTGCAGGCGAGTGCCTTCTCGGCGAGCTCGTCGCACTCGGCCTTGGTCCACTGGCTGATGGTCTTGCGGGCGCGCAGGATCGACGGAGCGCTCATCGAGAACTCCTCCAGGCCCCAGCTGATCAGCAGCGGCTCGAGCAGCGGATCGGCAGCGGCCTCGCCGCACATACCGACCATGATGCCGGCCTTCACGCCGCTCTCGATGATGTTCTTGAGCGAGCGGAGCACGGCGGGATAGTAAACCTGGTACAGGTTGGAGATGGTGTCGTTACCACGGTCGGCGCACATGGTGTAGCCGATCAGGTCGTTGGTGCCGATGGAGAAGAAGTCGGCGACCTCGGCAAGACGGTCTGCGAGCAGCGAAGCGGCGGGCGTCTCGACCATGATGCCGACCTCGATGTTCTCGTTGAACTTGCGACCCTCTTCGGTCAGCTCGGCCTTGCACTGCTCGACGAGCTCCTTGACAGCCAAGACCTCCTCGACGCAGGTGACGAGTGGGATCATGATCTTGACGTCACCGAAGGCGCTAGCGCGCAGCAGAGCGCGGAGCTGGACCTTGTACTGGTCGGGATTGGCCAGGCAGTAACGCACGGCGCGGAAGCCCATGAAGGGGTTGTCTTCCTTGACCATATGCAGATACGGAATCTCCTTGTCGCCACCCACATCGAGCGTGCGGATGATGACCGGAGCACCCTTGAGCGCGCTGGCGACCTTACGGTAGGCGTTGAACTGCTCCTCCTCGGAAGGAAGCTCAGCAGAGTCCATGAACAGGAACTCGGAGCGGAACAGACCGATGGCCTCGGCGTCGTGATCGAGCGCGTTGGGCACGTCATCGGGGTTACCGATGTTGCAGGCGATGATCTTCTTGATGCCATCGGCAGTCACGGACGGCTTGCCACGGAAGGCCTCGAGGGCCGCCTTCTCGGCAGCGAAGGCCTCGGCCTTGGCGGTATAGGCAGCGAGCGTCTCCTCGTCGGGATCGGCCTCGACGATACCCTTGCCACCGTCGACGACAACGGTCATACCGTTGCGCAGCGCGGTGCAGCTGTTGGAAACCGAAAGGACAGCCGGGATCTCGAGGGCGCGCGCGATGATCGCGGAGTGCGACGTGCGGCCACCGGTCTCGGTGACGATGCCGGCAACGTGGGCCTTATCGATCGTGGCGGTCATGGACGGCGTGAGGTCGTGCACGACAACGACGGTGTTCTCGGGCAGGACGGAAAGGTCGACGACCTCCTTGCCCAGCAGCTCGGCCAGAATACCGGTGCGGATGTCGGCGATGTCGGCCGCGCGCAGACGGAACATCTCGTCGTCCATGGACAGGAACATGTTCTCAAACATGGTCGAGGTGTCCATGAGCGCCTGCTCGGCGCAGGTACCGCCGTCAATGGCGGCGTTGATGGCGTCAGTCATGCCCGGGTCCTGAGCCAGGACAATGTGTCCGCTCATGATCTCGGCCTCGGCCTCGCCCACCGTCTCCTTCATATGGTCGGCCTGAGCCTGGGTCTTCTCGCAGAAGACCGAAAGAGCGGACTGATAGCGCTCCTTCTCTGCTGCCGAATCAGCAACCTCGTGCGGCTCAAACGTCAAGTCGGGATCGACGGCGACCATGACGGTGCCGATACCGATGCCCTCGGAAGCGTTGACTCCCTGATACATTCCCATTCCTCTCTCCGTGTCATGTGATAAAGCGTTTTGCCATATCCATGACAAAAGAGCGCAGCTACCTTACAACAGGTCACTGCGCCCCCAAATATGAACTTAGTTGTTCAACATGCGACCCGTTTGAGTTCTACTCGCCAAGACCGCTCTTGATGAGCTCGATGGCAGCAGCCAGAGCCTCGGCCTCGTCGGCGCCGTCGCACTTGACCTCGACCTCAGTACCGCAGGGGATACCAGCAGCCATGAGGGCCATCGGGGACTTGCCGTTGACCTCCTTCTCGGGGGTGACGACCGTCACGTCACAGGCGTACTTGCCCATGGTGGAGGCGAACAGACCAGCCGGACGCATGTGCAGACCCTGAGGATTAACGAGGGTAGCCTTCTCAGAAACCATAGTTGACTCCTTTTTGTGTTTAACCCCTGTCATGCATGTGGCAGGAGTCAGATTCACGACGTTGTTTATATTAACTCACATCAAACGGTTTTTCATTATGTTTCGCACGAATTGTTGGACAGATGTCGTTCCTGTACGCTTGCCTGCCGGGCGGGGCGGTTAAGTTTGCTGCTCTACAGTCCTGCGCAAGACGAAAAGCACATTAAGTGCTTTCCTTTGCGTGCGGAACTCGCGACAAACTTAACCGCCCCGCCCGGCAGGCAAGCTGCGGAAACTCGGTCGGCTCAGAGCAATATCGTGTGAACGGAATTCTGGCTGAGGATCTGTTCGCGACAAAGACTCAATGGGCAGTTCCCTCTATGCCCTTCTGGAAGTTGCGGTGAAATAGGGACTGATTTTGCGGTTGAAACGTTTAAACAATCCCTATTTCACCGCACCTTACAGAAGGGAATGAAAAAAGGCGGGGGCTCCGAGTGGAGTCCTCGCCTTTGTTACAGGGGGCGATGGTATTCGCGTGTTGCGGGATTAGACCAGACGGGCGTTGATCGTCTTGGCGATCTCGGCGGCGTCGGTGGAACCCTTGACGGTGGCACGGAAGTCCTCGTCCATGAGCGCCTCGGCGACCTTGGACAGGATCTTGAGGTGCGTAGTGCCGGCCTGGGCACCGGGGATGAGCAGGGCGATAGCCACGTTGACGGGAGCGCCGTCCATGGTATCCCAACCGGTCACGCCGGACTCGTCCTTGACGACGATAACGGCAGCCTCGGTAATGGCATCGGACTTGGCATGCGGGATGGCGAAGCCCTCCATCATGCCCGTGGTGCCCTCGGCCTCGCGGGCCAGGAAGGCGTTCATCACGGCGTCGGCGTCGCTTGCGATACCGGCCTTGACGGCCTGGTTGGAAACGAAGCTCAGAGCCTCGTCACGAGAAGCGAAGTCCTCGGCGACAAAGACGTTCTCGACCTTCACGAAGTCAGCAGCCTCGGCCTTGGGGGCCTCGACGGCAGCGGCCTTGGGGGCCTCAACGGGCTTGGCTACAGGAGCGGCCTTCTGGTTCTTCTCGAAGTCGTACTTCTTGAAGGCCACGAACAGGATGCCACCGACCACAGCGCCGATGAGGATCGCGAGGACCCAAAGCGGACCGTTCTCGACAACGGGCAGGACCAGGAAGCCACCGTGAGGCGCCGGATCGTGAACGTTGAACATAATGGTCAGGATCGAAGCGATAGAGGAACCGAGCATCATGATGGGCATGACGGGCCAGATGTTCTTGGTCATGAACGGAATGGCGCCCTCGGTGATGTGGGTGCAACCAAGGATGAGGTTGACGACACCGGCGTCGTGATCCTCCTGGCTGAAGTACTTCTTGCCGACAACGACGGCAAAGGTGGTGATCAGCGGCGGAACGATGCAGGCGGCGGAGACGGCAGCCATGAAGTTGGTGCCGAAGTTATAGGTATCGGTGCCAACACCGGCGGCCAGAGCCTCGGTGAGCATAGCGGTACCGGTGACGTAAGCAGCCTTGTTGACCGGGCCGCCCATGTCAAAGGCGCACATGCAGCCAATGGCAAGACCCAGGACAACGGCGCCAGAGGCGGACAGGCCCTTGAGGAAGTCCATCATGGCGGTGTTGATGGCAGCCATGGGGCCGGAAATGCCGAGCATGACCAGGCCGACGATAGCCGTCGAGAACAGCGGGTACAGGAAGATAGCCTTGAGGCCGTCCAGATTCTTGGGCAGACCGGCAAAGACCTTCTCGAGCAGCAAGATGACATAGCCGGCAAGGAAGCCGCCGACGATGCCGCCCAGGAAGCCGAAGCCCACGCCGGCGCCACCGGCATCGATCATGCCGGTCTCGGCGTTAACAGGCAGGCCCTGGATGGCGATCATACCGGCAACAAAGCCGGGGACGAGCGCCGGGCGCTTGCCGATGGATTCGGCGATGTAGGCGGAAAGCACCGGAACCATAAGGTTCATGGCGATGCCGCCGATGATCTTGAGCATCGCAGCAAAGCTGTTGTAGTCAGACGCCGTCGAATCGAAGGACGTAATGCCCCACAGGAACGAGACAGCGGTCAGAACACCACCAGCAACAACGAAGACCAGCATGTGGCTGACGCCGTTCATGAGGTGCTTGTAGATGACGTGGCCGATGGACTCCTTCTCCTCGACCTCATCCTCGACATCGGCAGCGGCTGCAACCGTGCTGTCGCCCTTGGCGGCGAGCGCGCGGTCAATCAGCTTACCGGCGGCCTCAACGGACAGGGCCTTGGAAACACCAACGGAAACCATGGGCTTACCGGCGAAACGCTCAGCCTGGACATCCTTGTCGGCTGCGACGACGACGGCCTTGGCACCAGCGATCTCACTCTTGGTGAGCTCGTTCTCGACACCGACCTGGCCATGAGTCTCGACCTTAATGGTCAGACCGCGCTCGGCAGCTGCCTTCTCCAGCGCTTCCTTCGCCATGAAGGTGTGCGCAATGCCGGTCGGGCAACCGGTGGCGGCGATGATGTCAAACTTAGCCATGTGTCCCTCCTTCTTGAGTACAGCGCCCGCGGGCGCTCCCCTACACGCGCTTCGATGCGCGTTTTTCCACAACTGAAAGATACCAACCTACCGTCCGCGTGAGAAGAGGCAAGGTGCAATTCTCCGGTGAAAGGTTCTTTCATAACCGTAAACGGTAGGTGAAAGTTTACCATCAACACTTGAAACGGCAAGGTGTATCTTGTAATTGGAAATGCCCGTATACTATGGCATTGCAAATCAAATTGGATTTTCATGCCAACCAGGAGCCATCCATGACCGATAGTAGCAAGAGCGCACTTTCCCTCATAAGCACCCATCAGGGATACAGCGAGTCCGAGCAGCGCATTGTCGACTATATATTGGAGCACCAGTCCGAGGCGCCGCGCCTCACGGCCGCTCAGCTCTCACGCGCCGCCGCCACGTCCGAGGCGACCGTTTCGCGCTTCTGCCGCAAGCTTGGCTTTGGTAGCTTCCGCAGCTTTCAGTTTTCGTTGGCGAGGGATTTGGAAAGCCAGCGTAACGAGGGCCTGACTGACGAGGTCTCGCTCGACAATATGGAGCAGAGCCTCAAGAATATCCTGGCTGCCAAGGTGAGCGAGCTTAATGCGACCATCGACGGGATCGACCACGATACGCTGGCGGCTGTTGTGCATGCCCTTAAGCATGCAGGGGTTATTGAGTTTGCAGCTGTGGGCAATACGAACGCGGTCGCGCTCGATGCGACGTTTAAGTTTTCGCAGCTGGGCCTGCGCTGCATGGCGAGCACCATTAGCGAGACATCAATCGGCTTTGCGCTCACGTTACGCCCGGGTGACGTCATCGTGCTTATCTCAAACTCCGGCAAATCGCGCCGATTGAATCGCATGGCAAAAGCGGCTCGCAACTGCGGCGCAACCGTAGTCGTCATCAGCAGTGACAGCAAATCCCCACTCGCGCGCCTGGCAGACTACACTTTTAATACCGTCAACCACGAAGCGCTGCTGACGACAGGCGACTTTGCGTTCTCCAAGATCAGTGCCACGATGATCATCGAAGTCATCTACAACTTCCTGCTGCCCGAGATTGAAGACGCGCGTGAGCATATCAGCTACTACGAGGAGCTCATCCAGCCGGATAAGGTCGTTGAGTAGGTAGATTGGGGAGCCGATAGACGCCCCTCGCCACGAAATCCGCCCATCTACTACGTTTTAACCTCAAGCGCCAACCATACACCCAAAATAGAGAAAACCGCAGGCGTTCTACCTGCGGTTTTCTTTTTGCAATTCTTGGCGTGGTTGCCGATGCCCTGCCAAACGTAGTAGATGGACCCGTTTCGTGGCGGCCGGATTGGACATACATGTGGCGGCTCGGCCTAGGCACGCGCCTCCGCAAGCATCTGTTTGGCGTGCGCCAGGCTTGCCTCGGACTGATCGCCGCTCAACATGCGGGCGATCTCGGCGGTACGCGCTTCGCCGGTTACCTCGTCCAAATGCGTCTGGGGAACATCGCCCGGTTCCTTACTGACAACATAATGCTTGTCGGCCATGACGGCGACCTGCGCCAAGTGGGTTACGACAATCACCTGATGCGTAGCGGCGAGATCTGCCAGCACGCCCGCGAGCGCACGCGCCGTGGAGCCACCGACACCAGCATCGACCTCGTCAAACACCAGCGTATCGACACCGTCCGCGTTACCGAGGACAACCTTGCTTGCCAGCATGACGCGGCTGAGCTCGCCGCCCGACGCAATGCGGCGCAGGGGGCGTGGCGTCAAGCCGGCACCGCTGCGGTATAGCAGCTCGTAACTCGAAGGACCAACCGGCGTCCACTCAGCACGGGGAAGATCGCGCGACTCCCAGACGAGCTCGGCACTACCCATCTCCAGGCGAGCCATCTGGCGGCCAACCTCGTGACAGAAGCGCGGGGCCGCCGTATTGCGAGCGCGCTTAAGCGCCTTGGCGGCAGCAAACAGTTCGTGCTCCGCCGCGCCAAGCGCTTCACGCGCCATTTTGATCTGTTCATCGCCATCATCAACCAGCGAAAGCAGCTCTTGCGAGCGATCACGCATGGCAAAAACATCGTCCATGGTCGGACCCCACTGACGCAGCAGGCCCTTGAGGTCGGAATACCGCTCGCGCATGCGAGCGAGCTCGCGAGGATCGAAGGCGACCCCATCGCGATAGGCGCGCAGCTCGTTGGCACAATCCTCAAGCGAGATGCAGGCATCCGAAAGCGTCTCGGCAATGTCGCCCAGTTTGCGATCGACGGTAGCCATTCGGGAAAGCTCTGCCACGGCGCTGTTCACGGCATCGAGCGCTCCCCCTTCGGCGGCAAGCGATGCATGGGCATCGTTAGCTGTGGCAACCAGTACCTCGGCATGTTCGGAGCGCGGCAGCAATTCCTCGAGTTCCTCATACTCGCCCGGCTTAGGGTCGACCTCGCCGATGCGCTCGAGGGCAAAGCGCGCCTCCTCGACACGACTCCCCTGCGCACGCGAGGCCTCCTCAACGCGACGGACCTCCTTGGCAGCCGCGCGCGAGGCTTTAAAGCAAGTACGGTAGTGCTCGAGTGCCTCGAGCGCAGAGCGCCCCGCCCAGGCATCGACCATGGCAACGTGATGCGCCGGGTCGAGGAGGCGCTGGTGCTCGTGCTGACCGCACAGATCCATCATCACGCCGACGCGCTCCGAAAGCTCGCGCACGCTGGCGATGCGGCCGTCAATCCTCACGCGGCTGCGGCCCTCGGCAGAAAGGCTGCGCTGGACCGTGAAGCCCTCCGTGTCGTGCGGGCCGTCAAACAGGCGTGCCTCGACGCTCGCCAGCGCCTCGCCCTCGCGCACCGTCGACGAATCCGCACGCTCGCCCAAAATAAGCTTAAGGGCCGAGAGCAGCGCGGTCTTGCCGGCGCCGGTCTCGCCTGTCAGGACAGTCAGGCCGGCACTCGGCACCAGCGTCGCCTCACGAATGAGTGCAATGTTAGAAACCTGCAGCTCATCGATCATGACGGACTCCGTAGAATACGCGGCTCACCGAGTTGTAAAAACTCTCGGGGCCGTAGTCGAGCAGCAGCACATCGCCTGGGCCTCGGCGCACGGCCACGCTCTCGACCGTGCCGTCGCAGGTAATAAACTGTCCATCGATAGCGATCGCCGGAACGCTCGGGCGATCATCGGACATAAAGATTTCGACGACATCACTCGGCGAAGTCAAGAAGGCACGGGCCTGAATGGTGTGCGGCGCAATGGGTACGCAGACCATACCCGTATAGTCGGGGCTCACAATGGGGCCACCTGCACTGAGCGCGTACCCCGTAGAACCAGTCGCCGTGGACACGACCACGCCGTCGCCACGCAGTCGATCGATATGGTGGCCCGACACCGTGATGTCGAACTCAACCATATCGGACAGGGGGCCGCGCGTGAGCGCCATGTCGTTGAGGGCGAACGTGCGCACGACATCCTTCGTGCCATCGTCGCGCACGGACACGATATCCGCGGCGATGGTGGCGCGACGGCTCACGTGCAGCTCGCCGGAAAGGGCGTCGCTCACGACCTGCAGAATGTCGCGCTCCTCGGGGCTCGCAGCAGTTAAAAAGCCCAGGTGACCATAGGAAAGACCGAGGATAGGAATCTCGCGATGGTTGAGGATGCGGGCAGCGCGCAGCAACGTACCGTCGCCGCCGAGCGTAATGACCAGATCGGAGCCGTCAATATCAGGCGTGCTTTGAATCTTCGATCGCTGGTCGGCAGCCCATGCGACCTCATAGCCCTGGCGCGTCAGCCAAAGCTCGAGCATCAGGCCGCTCTCAACCGCCTCTTGCTTGTAGTAATTGGGAACCAGAAAGACCTTCATAGCGTTGCAGCTTTCTCGCTCAAAACCGATACCTGGAATTGCAGCTCGTCTTGCGTGCGGTCGCCGGGGTCAAATCTCGTGCCGTACAGGAAAAACTCAACGTTTCCCTTGGCACCATGAATGGGCGACACGCACACATCGACCGGGAACAGCCCCTTGGCAGCAAAGAGTTCAACTGCCGCAACGAGTGTATCGCGGCGCACGGCGGGATCGGTCACAATGCCGCCCTCACCCACCAGCGCCGCCGGAGCCTCAAACTGCGGCTTTACAAGCGTGCAGAATGCACCCGTAGGCGCCAGGCACGCCAGCACCGCATCGATAATGTTCGCGATGCTGGTAAACGAGACATCACACACAGCCAGGTCGATGGCGCCGGCATAGCCAAGCTCAGGCAGCTGCGTCACGTTTGTGCGCTCATGCAGCGTCACGCGATCGTCCTGACGTAACGACCAATCGAACTGGGCGCGACCAACGTCCACCGAGACAACGGTCGCAGCTCCACGCTTGAGCAGGCAATCGGTAAAGCCGCCCGTGGAGCAGCCCACATCGAGGCAAGAAAGGTCCGTCGGATCAATCCCAAACGCATCGAGCGCGCCCTCGAGCTTGAGCCCGCCGCGCCCCACGTAGGGAATACGACCCTTCACGTGCAACGGCAGGCCGGGCGTCACCTTAAGACCTGGCGAGGTCAAACGCTCGCCGCCGCTCGAGACCAAGCCGGCCATAAGAGTGCGAAGGGCATCCGCGCGATCGGCGCAGATGCCCTGTGAAATCAGTTCGTCATCAAGACGCACACGTTTCATGAATGCCATCAACCATTCGTATCCGGAGACGCGGCCTGGCTATCCTTGGATTCGTTTGCCGCATCCTCATCGTATTCCTGCTCGAGCTTATCGGCCTCACGAGGCGTCAGCTCAAACTTGTCGACCATATCGACCGCACGGGAGCCCAGCTCGATCGCCTCGTCAAACAGATCGAGCGAACGCTCCAGGGACGTATCCTTGGAGCGAACGGTCACGATAATCTGGTCCAAGCGGTCCGAGATCTCGTCGAAGTTGCGGACGGAACCCTCTGGCATGGCTACTCCTCGACGGTACCGGTCTCGACCTCGGCGACCTCGGCATCCTCGTCGAGAACGCCGGCCGCAGCCTGAGCGGCGGCAACCTTGGCGGCAGCCTCAGCGGCCTGGGCCTCCTCGCGGGCACGGTCCTCGGCCAGCAAATCCTGATACAGGTCCTCGCCCGGCAGCTCCTCGCTACGAGCGATCTTGCCCAGCACGCCGTTGACAAACGACGCGGACTGGTCGGTGCCATAGGCCTTGGCAAGCTCGACTGCCTCGTTGATCACGATGGCGTCCGAGACCTCCTCGTCGGTAAGGAAGCGCATCTCATAGACGGCGATACGCAGCAGATTGCGGTCGGCACCGGGCATACGCATAAGATCCCAGTTCTTGGCGACGGAGCGCAGGGCGCAGTCGATGCGGTCGATGTGCTCGTAGGCACCGCGGCACAGCTCCAGCGCGTAGGGGTCGAGGGGACCCTTCGAGATCAGG
Organism: Collinsella sp.; assembly: GCA_048323995.1. Classification (GTDB taxonomy): domain Bacteria; phylum Actinomycetota; class Coriobacteriia; order Coriobacteriales; family Coriobacteriaceae; genus Collinsella. The sequence continues at coordinate 82,521 of DBFELT010000019.1, forward strand.
AAATCGCCCTCGAGGACGCGCTCGAGCGGGCTGTCCGTGGCCTCAGCCTGGAACAGCAGCTGCAGCGCCTGACTGCGGGCAAGCGTACGCCCGCGATAAACCTTAAGGCTCAAAGGTTACTCCTTGGGGAAAACGAGGCCGTCGATGCAAACGTCAACGCGCTCGACCTCGACGCCCACCTGGGCGTCGATGGCGGCAACCACGGCGGCGCGAACGGCCTCGGCGAGTTTCTTGAACGGATAGCCAAAGAACACCACGACGCGCACGGTAAGCGCGAGCTTGTCGCCGATGACCTCGGCCTCGACCGCCGGCTCGGAAGCCGGGGCCTTGGACGAAAGCATCATGGAGACAAGGTTGGTGGCAAGGTCCTTGACGCCCACGGAGGCGATGCCCTCGACATCCGTGACGGCGCGCGAGACGATGGCGGTCAGAACATCGGGCGAAATGCCGATGCCGTCAATCTTGATTTCCTGGGGCATGAGTCCTCCTAGAAGAGTTGGTTGCTAGACGCGGGAGACGAACTTGCCGTCGCGGGTGTCAACCTTAATGACCTCGCCCTCGTTGAGGTACATGGGGACCTGGATGACAGCGCCGGTGTCGATGGTGGCCGGCTTGGTGGAACCCTGGACGGTATCGCCCTTGAAGCCCGGGTCGGTCTGGACGATGGTGGTCTCGATGAACATCGGCGGGGTCACGCCCATGAGCTCGTCGTCGGCGAAGAGCAGCTGGCAGGTGTCGTTCTCGCGCAGCCACTTGGCGTTCTCGCCCACCATGTCCTCGGGAACGGGAACCTGCTCGTAAGACTCGTTGTCCATGAAGATGTAATCGGCGCCGTCGTTGTAGAGGTACTGGAACTCACGGGTGGTGAGCATGACGCTCTCGAACTTAGTGCCGGCGTTGCAGGTGTTCTCGACGACGCGGCCGCTCTTGATGTCGCGGGTCTTGTAGCGCACGAAAGCGCCGCCCTTGCCCGGCTTGACGTGCTGGAACTCGACGATGGTGTAGACCTTGTCCTTAATGCGGAGACCGAGGCCGTTCTTGAAGTCGGCGGTAGAGATAGTAGGCATAGCGACCTTTCTTGTTATTGGCGAGACGCACAAGCGTCCAAATTACATACGAGCGAAATTATACACTTGCAGACGGCGGCTGCGGCGAGCGCATAAAAAGAGAACGCGGGACGCCCGAATCGATCCGGACGCCCCGCCTCCAAAGTTGATTATTGGGGCAAGCCCTAAAATCTATCGGAGTAGATTAGCAATCGATGACGTGCAGGTCGTGCGGGGTCTTGGTGAAGGGCTCATAGCCGTTCTCGGTGACGACGCCGTAGTCCTCCAGGCGCACGCCGCCCACGCCGGGCAGGTACACGCCGGGCTCCATGGTGATAACCGAGCCGACCTCGATGATGTTCTTGCTGCGGTTGAAGTTAGGCAGCTCGTGGATGTCGATGCCCACGCCGTGGCCCAGACCATGGTTGTAGTAATCGCCATAGCCGGCATCGCCGATAATCTTCTTGGAAAGCTTGAAAATGTCGTTGCCCTCGACGCCCGGATGGATAGCGGCGACGCACTCCTCATGGGTGCGGCGCACGAGCGCGTACAGGTCGAGCTGCTCCTGGGTGGGCTCGCCCATCACGACAGTGCGCGTCATGTCGGAGCGGTAGTCGCAGTAGCCCGCACCGTAATCCATGAGGACGAAGTCGCCCTTCTCGATCACGCGGTCGCTCGGGACGGCATGCGGGTTGGCGGTATTGGGGCCACTCGCGACGATGGAGCCAAAGGCCAGACTGTCGGCGCCGTTGGCGAACATAAAGTTCTCGAGCTCGTTGCGAACCTGCTTCTCGGTCATACCGGGCTTAATAAAGCCGAGCATGTGCTGGAAGGCGGTATCGGTGATCGACTGCGCATGGCGCATGAGCTCGATCTCCTCGGCATCCTTGATGGCGCGCATCTTGCGGATGTCGTCGTGCATCAGCGGCAGCATACAGGCGACGGAGCGGTCCTCCAAACCACGCTGGATACCCTGGTAGAAGTTAATCTGCATGTCGTCCTCGACGGCGCAGACACGGCACTTGTTAACCGCGATCTTGCCGGCGACCCAACCGGGGATGGTGCCCTCGTCCATGTCGTAGACCCAGGGGCTGCCGGCGGGCGTGTTCTCCTCAAAGCTGTTGAGATAGCGCGAGTCGGTGTGGAACAGGCACTGATCGGCCGTAATAAACGCGGCGTGCGGGAACTCGAAGGTGTAGTCGAAGACGCCCTTCACGCCCGTGAGCCAACGGAGGTTGGCCTCGTCGCGCACGACGATGGCGTCGTAGCCGCGCTCGGCCATCAGGGCACGGACACGCTCGATACGACCGGCAGGACCGGCAGCAAACTCAGACATGCAGATTCCTTTCTTGTTGTCCTCATTAAAGCGGGACGGGCCTCGATCGAAAGGCGGATTCGCACGCGATCCGCAACCGATTGAAAACCCGTCCATCAACATGATACGAAAGACGATGGATGTCAATAAAACTTAGAGAAGTTCTTTGCGAGAAGCCAAGTAGGCGTGAGCATGGCGCTCAAGAACCTCGTCCTCAACGCTCGTTAGACGAATGGCGCCAAGTGCCGCGGGCAGCGGCAACATACTGCGGTTCGAGCGGACAAACTGCTGCCTGCGGAACTCCTCGATATATGCGGCGGGCTCCAGATCGAAGGCAAGCTCCTCGATACCAAAGTCCTCCAGGCAGTCATCGACCTCAAAGACGTAATCGATATCGAAGTCGCAGGCATCATGTGCTAGGCGCGCCTCAAAGCGCATGCCCTCGGACAACAGCTGGTAGGCAGGGACCTGCGAAGCGGCATCGCCCAAGCAGGCGCGCAGGGTACGCTCCCCCGTCTTGCCAAAATCGAGCGCATGGCGGGCGCTCGGGTTCGTGGCCATCAGTACGTCCTTGCGGGCAGTCTGAGACCACTGAATGGCATTGACGAGCGCGACCTCCTCGCCCGCGAGAATCTCGGGGACGGTCTCGGTAAACTGATTCCAGCGGGACTTGCTGCTCGAAAGCATGGTGCCAACAAGTACCGCATAGCCGAGCTTGAGGTCCTCGGGATCCGCCTCGCGAACAAGGTCGAGGTCACACACGACCAAGCCCGGCTCGGGACGGAGCGCGATAGCGGGAAGCGCATTTACCGACGAGGCGACGAGCGGCTTCATGGTCGTCGCGACCGTGAGCATGGCGTCGAACGTCGTCGGCAGCAAGGCGCACTCGGTGCGACCGCACCACTGATTAGCGCACCATGAAACGACCGAGCAGGTCGCCGTGTCGCCGACAGCGACAACGAGATCGTCGCAGGTAATGCCGTTAGCCGACAGGGCGCCAAAGACGGTATCGGCATCGGCCAGCGTAGCGCCGGCAGGCGAAACCTCGAGGACGAGCAGCGACACGGCAAAGCCGGCGTCGACCAGCGCATGCTCGACGACCTCGCCAAAACGCTCGGATGTGGCGTCGTTCCAAACCACCATCGCGCGCTTAGGCTTACCCACAGCCGAGGCAAACATGCGTGGCAGCTCCTCGAACGCGCCCAATCCGACGCGGACATCGACACTGCGGTTTTGGAAATTGATAAGTTGACGGCGAATCATAGCAGTCCACGCTCCAAAAGCTTCTCGGCACAAAGGTAGGAAACGTCCTCGAAGGACTTGTTGCGAATATCAAGGGTAATATCGGCGGCCTGGCGATACAGCGGACGGCGATGCTCAAACAGGCGCGCAGCATGCTCGGGCGAGCGGAAATCGGGCCGGGTATCGGAGCGGCGGATCTGGCGCAACGAGTCCTCAAAGTCGCCTTCGAGGTACACACAGGTACCCATTTCGTGCATCAGTTCAATGTTCACCGGCGTCTCGACGATGCCACCCCCGCACGATACCAGCAAGCTGCGCTCGCTTTGAAGCGAACGGAGTGCCGAGGTCTCGAGTTCGCGAAAACGATCCTCGCCCTCGGTCTTAAATATCTCGGTCACCGACTTGCCGCATCGACGCACAACCAAACGATCGGTATCGATGAATCGACGTTTGAACATGGTGCCCACGTTGCGCGCAAGCGTCGACTTGCCCGCGCCCAAAAAGCCGATAAAGAAGATATGGTCGCAGCCGTGTTTGATGTGCTGAGACATGGCGAAACCTATTCCTCGCAGGGAAGGTCGCGCAGGGCCCGGCGCTCAAAGATACGGAAGATCTGCGTGTACCACAGGTCCTGGGTTGCCTGCGGCTTGACCAGAATAGTGTCAACACCGGCAAAGTTACCGCTCCACACGTCAGTGTAAAGCTGATCGCCGATCAGCACGGCCTCGTCGGCCGTGGCGCCCAGACGCTTAAGACCCGCTTTGAGGGCAAATGGCGCTGGCTTCATGGCATGGCTGATGGCCTCGAGCCCCAACTCGCGCGCCGATGCCATGACCTGGTCGCGATGCCAGTTATTGGACACCATGCACAGCTTAAAGCCCTTGGCATGGGCGGCTTCGAGCCAAGCGGAGACCGCAGCGGGAACCTGCTCGGTATCGCGCGGCACCAGGGTATTGTCACGGTCGAGTAGAATGGCACGCTTGCCGTCGGCCCAGAGGGTATCGAGGTCGATGCGGTCGACCGAGGCAACATATCGTTTGGGGCTAAAAATCCTCATGATCAATTCCAAGACTGTTGATGCTCTTCGTAGGTCTTCGAGAAATACTCCTCATCCTGTGTAATGTAGAAATACAGGTCATCGGAGTCGGTCGGCTCAAGGGTAGCCTTGAGCGCCTCGAGCGACGGAGAGCAGATGGGCGTGGGCGGCAGGCCCTCGTGCTTATAGGTGTTATACGGGCTATCGCTCTGCAGGTCGTCGGCGGTAACCTCGCCGCCGGTGACGTACATCATGGTGGCGTCGCTGTTGAGGTAGCGCAGGCCATCGAGCTTGCCCGCCAGACGGTTATAGAAAACCGAGGCCACATGCGCGCGCTGATCGGCGTTGAGGCCCTCGCGCTCGACGATCGAGGCAAGGTTAACGATGTCGTAATCGGACATCTCCACGCCATAGCGCTCCTTGATCTTGGCCTCGCAGCTGGCAAAGTCAAGCGACTTATACTCGGCGTTGAACTGATCAAGCATGGCGCGAATCACATCATCGGCAGACGGGTTCTTACCCAACGAATAGGTCTTGGGGAACAGGAAGCCCTCGAGCGAATCGTTTGCAGCGCCCTCAAGGAAGCTATAGTCCTTCACATAGTTGGAGGCCTTTGCCTGATTGAGGAAGTCTTCCTTGGAGATACTGTCGTATGCCTTGGCCACGCGATCGGCGACCTGGTCAACCGTCAGGCCCTCAGGGATAGTCAGCGCATCGGAGCCTGCATTGGGGCCTTCCATGAGCTGCTGAACGACCTCGGTCGCGTCCATGAGCGTCGTGAACGAGTAGGTGCCGGGCTTGAGCGACATGTCGGCGTTGAGCTTTTTGACCGCCGCGTAATAATCCTTGGGATTTTCGACGATATGGTTCTCGGAGAGAATCGAAGCGATGCTGTCACCCGAGGCACCATCGGGAATAGTGATAGTAACCTGCTGGCCAGCAGTGACTTTCGCATCCTCACCGGCAAAAAAGCCCTTGACGGCCGGTACGGCGAAGAAGGCGATGGCAGCGAGAACGATCGCCGCAACCACAGCACCGATAATCATAGGCACCGGCGAGCTTTTCTTTTGGGCACCACGGCGAGCGCGCGTGTTATAGCTCGAGCGCGTGGCCGGAGCAACGCCGTGCGAGCCATGAGCATGATGTGCGTGGGAGCGTGATTGCGGTGCCTGTCCCTCCGTGCGCTGGGCAGGAGCCTGCTGCTTAAAGCGGGAACCGCCCGCGGGCTGGGCTGTATGGGCAGCAGACTGCTGAGCAGGACGACGAACAGGCTGCTGGCCTGGACGCTGAGTGGGCTGAGTGGGGCGAGAAGAGGGCTGCGCCGAACGTGCGACGGGTTGGGCCGCGCGCTGAGTCGGTTGCATCGGACGCTGACCGGACGATACAGGGCGTGGCGCAGGCTGTCGTGTACGATTCGGCTGTCGCGGATCGAAAGCACTAGACATGCGAAACCTCCTCGTTTTTGCGATCGAGCCACGTCTGCAAGAACAGGCTGGCGGCGATCATGTCGATCTTGCCCCTCATCTGCTTTTCGTTGAGTCCTTGCTCGCGCAGGATACGCTTGGCCTCTTGCGAGGACAGGCGCTCGTCCTCAAACTCCAGCGGAAGATCGAGCTCGTCGGCGATCTTTTGCGCAACGGCGGCAACGCGCTCGGCCTGGGGGCCGGGCTCGCCGGCCATGGTCAGGGGACGCCCGCTCACCAAGATGTCGGGCTCATAGTCCTCGACCAGGTAACGGAACGTCTTGGCCATACCAGTAACCTCGGCGGCCGGGAGCACCTTGACGGGCATCGCCATCTTGCCATCACGGCTCGAGACGGCGATGCCGATCCTGGTCTCCCCTATGTCCAGCGCGAGCGCGACCACAGCGACTACTTAGGCGCCGAGCGCGGTCTTGGCGGCCGCGAGGGCATCGGCGATACCGGCGGCGTTCTTGCCACCGGCCTGGGCCATGTTGGGACGGCCGCCACCGCGACCGTCGACCAGGCCCGCAATCTGCTTAATCACGTTGCCGGCGTGGAAACCGGCCTTCACGGCGTCGTCGGAACCGGCGGCGAGCAACGCAGGCGCGCCCTTCTCGGTCACGCTGGCAACGACGCAGGCGACAGGGCCGGCGACCTTCTGGTGCACGGTATCCCAGACGTTGCGCAGGTCAGCAGCCTCAAGGCCCTGGAGCTCAGCGACGACGAGCTTATAGCCGTCGAGCTCGACGGCGCCCTCGATGGCGCTGGAGATAGCGTCGGAGGAGCCACCGGTCAGCGCCTTCTTGAGCTTGTTAGACGTCTCGCGCAGCTCGGCCTGCAGGTTCTCCACACGGGCGGGAATCTCGTCAACGCGGCACTTGAGCGCAGCGGCAGCGGCGTCAACGAGTGCCAGGCGGTCGGCCATGTAGTCGAGGGCGCCCTTAGAGGTAACGGCCTCGATACGGCGGACGTTCGAGCCCGTGGAGGACTCGGAGATAATCTTGAACAGGCCGATCTCGGCAGTGTTGGCAGCATGCGTACCACCGCAGAGCTCGCGGGAGAACGGCTGGTCCTCGGCGCCCACGGAAACGACGCGGACGACGTCGCCATACTTCTCGCCAAACAGGGCGACGGCGCCGGCGGCCTTGGCCTCGTCGATGCCCATGACGCGGGTCACGACCGGCTTTGATGCAAAGATCTGCTGGTTGACCAGATCCTCGACAGCCTTGAGCTGCTCGGAGGACAGAGCCTCGAAGTGCGTGAAGTCAAAGCGCAGGTGCTCGGGCGTCACCAGCGAGCCGGCCTGAGAGACATGCTCGCCCAGGACGTGCTTAAGCGCGGCGTCAAGCAGGTGGGTGGCGGTGTGGTTGCGGCGCAGGAAGCCACGGCGCTCGGCGTCGAGCGCGGCGGTCACGGTAGCACCGACGGTCAGCGTGCCCTCGGCGACGAGCGCGACGTGGGCATACAGGCCGTTGTGGTTCTTGGTATCGGAAACGGTCAGCGAAACGCCCTCGGAGGAAAGCTCGCCGGCGTCACCCTGCTGGCCACCCATCTCGGCATAGAACGGGGTGCGGTCGAGCACGACCTCGACATCCTCGCCCGCGGCAGCGGACTCGACGGACTCGCCGTTGCGCACGATGGCGACAACCTTGGCGCCCTCGATCACATCGTTGTCATAGCCGTCGAACTCGGTCGCAGCGACCTTGTCCGAAAGCTCGACCCACACGTCGTTGAAGCTACCCCAGGCGTCGCCCTTGACATTGGCGCGAGCACGGGCCTTCTGGTCCTCCATGCAGGCGGTGAAGCCGTCCATATCGACGTCATGGCCAGCGGTGCCGGCAATCTCGACGGTCAGGTCGATGGGGAAACCAAAGGTATCGTGCAGCTTAAAGGCGACATCGCCCGGAAGTACGGCGCCGTCGGCGAGCGCGGCCAAGGCCTCGTCCAGGTAGACGCGGCCGTTGTCCAGCGTCGTGGAGAAGCGCTCCTCCTCAGAGGCGACGATGCCCTTAACGAGCGCGACGTTCTTGAGCAGCTCAGGATAGGCCTCGCCCATCTGAGCGTTGACCTCGTCGATGAACTTGGTCAGGAAGGCGCCCTCGATGCCCAGCAGGCGACCGTGGAACACGGCACGGCGGAGCAGGCGACGAAGGACGTACTCGCGACCCTCGTTACCGGGCAGGATGCCGTCAGAGATCATGAAGTCGACGGCACGGGAGTGGTCGGCGATGATGCGCAGGGAGCGGCTGGCACCGGAGTAATCGTCGGCGTCATAGGTCTTGCCGCTGATCTCCTCGCCCAGCTTGATGAGGTGCTGCATCAAATCGCCGTCGTAGTTGGCGGTCTTGTGCTGCATGATGGCGGCCATGCGCTCCAGGCCCATGCCCGTATCGAGGTTGCGGTGCGGCAGCTCCGGCATGGAGCCGTCCTCCTGGCGGTCGTACTGGGTAAACACGAGGTTCCAGAACTCAAGGAAGCGGTCGCAGTCGCAGCCGGGCTTGCAGTCGGGGCTGCCGCAACCGACATCCTCGCCCATGTCAAAGTAGATCTCGGAGCAGGGACCGCAGGGGCCGGTGGGGCCGGCGGCCCAGAAGTTGTCGTCCTCGCCCAGGCGGGAGATGTGATCCTCGGCAACGCCCAGAGAGCGCCACACGTCATGAGTCTCGTCGTCCTCGGTAAAGACGGTAAAGTACAGGCGGTCGAGCGGCAGCTTGAACTCCTTGGTGATGAGCTCGAAGGCCCAAGCGCAAGCCTGCTGCTTGGAGACGCCGCCAAAGGAGAAGTCACCGAGCATCTCGAAGAACGACAGGTGACGGCCGTCCTCGCCGATGCAGTCGATGTCGTTGGTGCGGACACACTTCTGGCAGGAGATCGCGCCGATCTCCTTCATGGTCTTCTTGCCCTGGTAGTACTCCTTAAACTGGTTCATGCCGGCGTTGGCAAGCAGCAGCGAGGGGTCGTCGGGAACAAGGGACGAAGAAGGATAGAGCTTAAGACCGCGCTCCTCAAAGAAGTTGAGGAACTTGGAGCGGATCTCGGCCGTAGTCATTGACGGGTAGTCAGCACTCATAGAGGGAATCTCCTCGGTTTCATATCGAAACAGTTCAAACGTAACGATATTACCATCCCACCGCGCAAGTGCAAAAAAGAGGGCCGACATAAAGCCGACCCTACAGCGAAAGTGCACGTTATTTAGGAGTATGCGATGCTTTGAAAAAGGCTACTGTAGAATTACATATAAGATTCACCCGGAAGGAGCGATCGATGAAAAGCAAACGATTTGTCCTGAATGCACTTCTGGTTGTAGCACTATTAGCGCTTTTGGCTTTCTCCTGCTGGTACGCAAACCAACCAGCATTTGGCTACGTATTGTATGCAGTAATGTCCGGCGATAAAGCCTATTACACTTTACGCGCAATTGACGTTCTCTTTTTCTATGTAGCCGGCCCCTTATCAATCGCTTTGCTCGCGTTTCTTGTCATTTACAACTTCAAGAAACGCTAGCGGTGCCTATTTGGAATCCGAATCGTCCATGGAGCCGTCGATGCCGGTTTTGGTATCGTCGTCCGAGTTGGAGTCATCGTCCTTGGCGAAGGGATTCTTGAAAAAGCTCGTCGCATCGGGCTGCAGGCCCGAGAGCTTGATCCAGGGATTCTCGAGCTCGGGCTTGGGCATCGCCTGGGCCTCGGGCGCGGTCTCGTTGCCGATGAGCTCGGACTCGTAAATGAACGTATCGTCTCCAAGCGCATCGTAGGCGGCGACCGGGTTGCCCTCGGCATCGCGATATGGCGTGCCCTTAAATACAGCGCCGTCGTATGCCACGAGCTGGCGACTGGTCTCGTTCTCAAAGTAGTAGACGAAAATGCCCTTGAGGGCCGCGCACAGCGGAATGGCGATGACCATGCCGATGGGACCCATAAGTGCCGAACCAATAACGAGGGCCGTCAGGCTCATGATGGGATGCACCTGCACCGAACTCTGCATGACCTTGGGGGAAATGACGTTATCGGTGACGTTTTGAGCCACCATGGTCACAACGAGCGTCCACAACGCCAGCATGGGGCTGAACATAAAGCCGAGCACCGTGGCGATCGCCGCGCTTACCCAGGGACCGACAACCGGGACCAAGTGCATGATGCCGGTAAAGATGGCCATGAGTGCCGCGTAGGGATGGCCAATGAGCGTAAAGCCGATAAAGGCGAGGATGCCACCGCAGATGGACGTCACGACCATGCCGCGCATATAACCGCCGACCGAGCGCGAAAGAATCGCGACCATAAAGCGGTACGAGGTCTCTTTTTCCTGTCCGATGATGGTACAGACCTCGTGGTGCATACGGGGATAATCGCAGGCAAGCCAGTAGGCAAGCACCAAACCCAGGAAGATTACGAACAGCTGCGAGGCCGTGTTGGTGATCAGCGGGAACACGCCGCGACCGAGCTCAGCGGCGATTTGCGATACGTACTTGGACGCCACAGTAACCAGCGAGGACAGATTATCGTCCAAGTACTCCTTGAGCGGCGTGTTGTTGAGCGTCTTAGCGTGCGAAATCATCTCGTTGAGATCACCGCCCGCAACGCGAAGCTGCTCAGGCAGACGGCTCAGGACTTCCATAATCTGACCGAGCAAAATAGGGGACAGGATGCAGACGACGCCGACGAGCACTGCCACAACCACGATCAGCGCGATGAGCGAACCGATGCCACGACCGACGCCGTGATGCTCGAGCCAGTTAGTGATCGGCGACATCACAAAAGCGATGATGGAACCGACAGCGAGAAACTCGATAACCGGCGCCAAGATACCCATAAGGTTAAAGATGACGGCGGCGATGACAATGCAGCCGACGACAGCCCAAATGCAAAGCGTCAGAATACGAGTATCGCGCAGCGTGCGGTCGGTTTGTTGGGGGTGCTCAATCATGAACGAACCATCACTCCGTCGGGGTCGATCTTGTCCTGAATCTTCTTCAGGGTACGTCGCAGCAGGCGCGAGACCTGCACCTGTGAGATACCCAGCTTCTTGGCGATCTCGATCTGAGTCATGCCCTTCACAAAGCGCAACTCGATAACCTCACGCTCGCGCGGCGAGAAATCGCGGATAGCTTCCTCGATAACCAGTCGGTCATCGGTAAAGTCAAGCTCGTTGTCGTCATCGGCATAGCGGTCGAGAATCGAGGGGGCATCATCGGAATCGGACGCACCAGGAGCCTCGATGGGCACCGAGGTATAGGCCGAAGACGATTCCATGGCCTCCAGCACCTCGTCGACGGTCACGCCCAGGTACTCAGCGATTTCTTCAACCTTAGGCGAGCGCTGCAACTCATTGGTGAGCTTGTCGGTGGCCTGGTTGACCTTGGCAGAAAGCTCCTGCAGACGACGCGGCACGCGCACGCTCCAGCCCTTGTCGCGGAAGTGACGCTTGATCTCGCCCAGGATGGTAGGCGTGGCAAACGTGGTGAACTCGAGTCCGCGCTCCGGATCAAAGCGGTCGATCGCTTTGAGCAAACCCAGGTATCCGACCTGCATCAGGTCGTCGAGCGGCTCACCGCGGTTCTTAAATTTGTTGGCAAGAAACCTTACCAGGTTCATATGGGACATGACGAGCTGCTCGCGTGCGTCCGGATCACCGGTCTCTTTGTAGCGACGAAACAGCTCGCGGGTTTTCTCCTTGTCCCAAGCGGTCTTGCCGCTCCGGGAACGTTCGGTCATATTAGATATCCGCCTTGAGGTCGAGGGAAAGCGTTAGGGGCGCCGCAGTCTTTTCGTAGGAATCGCACACGCTCGCAAGAATGAGCTCGGCATATACGGCAGCTTGGTCATCCTCATCAACGGTGGCCCGATCGCCAAAGGTAAAGGTCATGCCCACGTGAGATTCATCGACGTCGAATTTGATCGAAATGTCGTCGGAATCAACGGCCGTGCAGCCAAAGATAAAGGCTTCCTCGGCAGCCATACGAATGTCCTCGATGCGATCGACGGACATGGAGCACAGCGCACCGACATTAGCCGCCGTCATACGTACGAGGCGTGCCAGACGCGGATCCCCGGCAACAGTCAGCGTGATGGGGCAAGTTGCTTCGCTACTCATCGCAGGACTCCTCGGAGGTCTCGGCGGGCGTATAGGTGTAATACTGAGCCGGCTTGGATACAGACTTCTGACCATCATCGTCGCCCGCGGCGGCCTCGTCCTCGCCAATTAGGACGCGCTCGGTAGGCTGCTCGGCTTCTTCGGCGGCAGCGGAAAGCTTGCGCTCGGCTTCAGCTGCAGGAGCCTTCACCTTATTGAAGAGCTTCTGCACAGCACCGGCGGCAGAGTCGGTCACGCTCGACACAGCATTGCTGGCCTCGGCCATGCTGCCCGTAACCTCGGAAATGTCGCGAACCACGGCTTCGACCTCTACGAGATTGGAGGTAAGGGCATCAACTGCCGTCTTGCTCGACTTAAGCAGCGGCTCCATCTGGGCAAGCGCCGGCGTAAGCTCATCGACAGCGCCATCGAGCTTTGCCACCACAGGCTGAGCCTCGGCGATGGTGTTGTTGAGGTCGTTCACGGTCTTATCGAGCGAGTCAACAACATTGCGGGTCTTGCGCAGGGTAAGCGCGAGCTCAGCGATGGCCCACACGCCGGCAACGGCGAGCAGCAGCAGGGCGATTTGAATGGGACTCATACAAGCCTCCCGGAAGAATCGAAATACAGACGCTTTTCATGGTACCCCAAAGGGGACCGAACATGCCAAGAGCAGCAACGTGGGACAAAATTATCAGCAGCTACTTCGGTGCATTCCCGCTGCGGTCACGTTCGCTTTGCTCTACGCGCCACTCTTCCCAGCCGCGCCCGGCAGGCTGCCAGAACGCACCGCGCTCCAGCCCCTCGGGCAAATAGCGCTGATCGACCCAGCCTTCAGGATAATCGTGCGGGTATTTATACACACCGTATTCATCGCTGCCCGGGCGATGGCGATCGCGCAGATAACTCGGCACCTCGCGAAGCCCACTAGAATGTATATCGGCCAGCGCCGCATCGATCGAAGCCTCACACGCGTTGGATTTTGGCGCCAAGCACACATAGAGTGCAGCCTGAGCCAGGTTAATGCGGCACTCGGGATAGCCAATGACCTCGGCAGACTTAAACGCGGCATGCGCCACCAAAAGCGCCTGCGGGTCGGCGTTGCCAACATCCTCAGAAGCGTGAATCATAATGCGGCGAGCGATAAACTTAGGATCCTCCCCAGCATCGATCATGCGCGCGAGCCAATAGATCGTGGCATCGGGGTCGCTACCGCGCATGGACTTGATGAACGCACTGATGATGTCGTAGTGCATGTCGCCGTTTTTGTCATACGTAAAGCCGCGACGCGGGTTGGCGATCTTTACGTCATCCACGGTGATGGGATAGCGCTCCCCCGCCGCGGGCGCTGGCGTTCCCTCGGTATCGGGACGCGTGACGGCAATCTCGCTCGCAAGCTCGAGCGTCGTGAGCGCCGAGCGAGCGTCACCCGCTGCCAGCGTGCAGATGGTCTTGACCGTATCCTCATCGGCCGAGAACTTACCGTTCAAACCCTGCGGCGCCTCGAGCGCACGCTCAATAAGCGTGGCGATATCCTCGTCTTTAAGATGCTCAAGTTCCACCACGCGACCGCGCGAGAGCAATGCCGAGTTGACCTCGAAGTACGGATTCTCCGTCGTGGCGCCAATCATTATGACGGTACGGTTCTCAACTGCATGCAGCAGGGCATCCTGCTGCGACTTGGAGAAGCGGTGAATCTCATCTATGAAAAGAATGGTGCGGCGGTCGTAGGTATTCAGGCGCGTCTTGGCCTCGTCAATCACGCGACGAAGGTCCTTTACGGTGCCCGTCACGGCGCTGACCTCGACAAACTCGCTCTTAGTATGGTTGGCGATAATGTGGGCCAGCGTCGTCTTGCCCGTACCGGCCGGCCCGTACAGAATCACACTCGACAGCACGTCGTGCTCAATCGCGGCACGTAACCACGAGCCCTTACCGACGGCCTTTTGCTGGCCCACATACTCGTCGAGTGAATTGGGCCGCATGCGCACCGCAAGCGGCGCATTCTGAAAGGAACGCTCACGCGTCGAAGCAGAAAAAAGGTCGTCCATAGCCATCCCGTGCGTCAATCAAAAACGTTTTCCACCAACAGTATACCGAATAAATACGAACTACCGTTCGTTAATATAGGTACGGTGCGGAAACTCCAATCCCGGGAACAGCTTGCTCGTAAGCTCGCAGAAATAGCCGTCCGTCATGCTCGCGATGTAATCCACCACCGCTTGATCCTTGTCGTCCTGCCAGGCATAGGTGCGATCGTAGTAGAAAAGCTGCCGCTCAATGCGAGAAATGTGGTGCTTAAAGATATACGAAGACTCGTCGCCTTCGTTTATATCCTGCAGGCAACGGTCGTAGAGCTTTTCGAAGGCCTCGCGCAGCTCCGCTTCGGAGTCGCCTTCAATGCCGCCCTTGCTATAGATCTTCTCGTAGTTCTCGCGCTTGGCTCGGCGGATCTCCTCAAACAGGTCCTCGCTCATCTCGATGCGTGGCTTACCATAGCTGTGCTCGACGATATCGATGGAAGCATGCGTGAGGATCCAACTATTGTAGGCACCGCCCCGGCCATCATCAAAAGCGTCGGGCGAAAGCAGGCCCGCCGCGATCGCATCCTGACGGTCACGACCGACGTAGGCAAGAATATCCGAGATGCGAACGACGCAGCCCTCGAGCGTCATGGGGCGCAGGTGCTCAATTGCGCTGTAACCTGTGGCAATGCAATCCTCAACCGTAAGGTCGAACTGGTCAAAGGAGCTCATGTCCGAAAGCTCAAACACACGCTGTTCGTACTCACCGTTGTGGCATAGCACGCCGTCGAGCGTCTGGAGCGACACGTTGCGGCCGTACAGCGCGTCGAGCACGCGGACCGACTGCACGTTATGGAAAAAATAACGACCCGTGCGCTCGTGATAGATATCGTTGAGGAATCGCTCACCGGCATGGCCAAAGGGCGTGTGGCCCAAGTCGTGGCCTAAGCCAATCGCCTCGATCAGATCGCAGTTGAGCCCCAGGGCACGTCCGATATCGCGCGCGATGCGCGAAACAAGCTGCACGTGCAGGCCGCGACGCGACAGGTCGTCGTTGCTGCGAAAACTAAAGACCTGCGTTTTGCCTGCATAACGGGTGTATGCGGGCAGATGCAAAATCTTTTCGGTATCGCGCATAAATGCCGGACGCATGAGCGTGCCCACATCTGCGGCTCGATCGAAGCGTCGAATGACCTGGTCGTCACAACATCGATAGGGATTAACGACACCTGAGCCGCGGTCGGCGGCGATACGCACGACCAACTCGGGCGACAACGCCGCGGGAATGCGATCCATACGCGCCTTAATGGCGGCTGTCTGTTGATTGGTTGCCATGGCATGCTCCTTAAAAAGGGCGCGCAAACGGTTACAGCGTACTACCCACAACCTCGATTATGGCAAATATCGGCACCAAAAACGGCAGCAATGGCAGGGAGCGCGATTTTGCGATGAGACAGGCGGCGGCAAGGGCCAGGAGCGCAGCCGCAAACGCGACGATACCACCCAAGGGATCGAAGGTACAAAGGGCAAAGAGCGCCTTGGCGTCCCCCATACCAATGCCGGGAGCGTGGCGAACACGACGCCAAAGCGACTCAGTAAGCATAAGGGCAAGGTAGGCGATGGCAGCAAGACCGGCATGGTCAAGCGCCGTGTTAACGCCCTTGTCGAGCCAAACGCCTGCAAACGCCGCCACCGCACACGCGCCGGCAAGCTGATTGGGAAACCGTCGCTCACGGGCATCAATCGCCGCGCCGGCAAAGATGCAAATCCAAAACGGAATATAGACCATCTAACACCTCCTTGGGCAGCAGCTCAAACGCAAAAACCACCACAAAGGTGCCTGTCCCCTTTGTGGTGGTTTTGATCGTGGTTATTTGGCGCCTTGCATGACCTCGTCAAGGGTAACGCTCACGGCGTGCTGCGTCGGCACCCAGTCGACCTTCAAGAACAGTGCTGCCACCGTAATGGGGATATAGCTGAACATAAAGATCGGGAAGGTAAACAGGTTGGTCACCAGACGCCACTTTTGCGCGCAGTGAATGTGCTTGTACTCAAAGATGGTCGTGAGCAGCGCCAGGATAAAGAACGTCTGATACATCATGGCGAAGGTCATAATGAGAGAAGCGGCACACGCCTGCATCTCAACCTCGGTGGCCAGGAAGCCGTGCGAAAGACCGCCCACAATCAGGAACGTGGCATTGGCGAGCATCGAGATCAGAGATAGCAACATACCCGGGGCGATCGTCATAAACATGTCGTAGGCGGCAAAGCGATGGTAGCGAAAGGTCGATTTGACCAGGTGCTTACCATACGTAAAGAACACCTGGTAGAAGCCCTTGGTCCAGCGCATACGCTGCTTCCAGGAAGCCTTAAACGTCACGGGCTGTTCGTCAAAGAACTCCGCCGGTGCATAGCCAATGCGAATGCCGTGAATGGCGCAGAACGTGGTGAACTGAATATCCTCGGTCAGCGTGTGGAACTGCCAGCCGTGCATGCCCTCGATAACACTGGCGGAGATGAGGTAGCCCGAACCCGAGACGGCGCAAGACGTCTTGCAGATGTTGCGCGCGTTGTTGAGGAAGCGCGCCTCGCGCAGATACCACGTGGCATTAGCCGCAGAGATCCACGAGCTGCCGAAGTTCTTGGAGTTACGATAGCTCGTGACCACATGGAAACCCTGGTCAAAAGCGTCGTTCATCTTGGAGACGTAATCACGGGAGATGACGTTATCGGCATCGAAAATAAAATAGCCCTCAAAGGTATCGGGATACTCGTTGAGAATGCGGTCGAAACCAAAGTCCATGACCCAGCTCTTACCCTTGCGGGCAAGGTCGTTGCGCTCATAGACAATGGCGCCCGCCTCGCGCGCAAGCTGTGCCGTGTTGTCGGTGCAGGCGTCGGCGACCACAAAGACCTCGATAAGCTCGGACGGATAGTCCTGATCCTTGATGGAGCGAACGAGGTTGGCGATCACAGCCTCCTCATTATGCGCCGCGATAAAGAAGGCATAACGATGGAGTTTTTTGGCCTTGGGAGGCGCGACCTCGCCACGAAGAGCGCCGATGACAAAGAAGACCACCTGGTACAGAAAGCAGACCGTGAGCAGCGTGACGACAATCTGATTGAAGATCACGATGGGTGTGTTGGTTTGTAAAAAGGCGAGCATGCAGGCTCCCAGCAACGCGTTACGTAGACAACCGTATATCTTACCGCAGGCTTACCGAGTTCAAGAAACCACCTAATACTAGCTAGGCTTCGAACAGACCGAGCTGCGGGACGATTTCGTCACCGGCGGCAGTGAGACCGAGCGAACGCGGGGCCAGGTCATCCAAAACCGCCGCAAGATCCCACGGTAGCTCGTCGCGGCACTCGATGCGCTCGCCCGTCACGGGATGGTCGAACGCCACGCGCCAGGAATGGAGGAACTGCCTGGTCAGACCCTGATCGGCACGCGTATCACACTTGCCGTAGAGCGGGTCGCCCACGCAGGCATGGTTGATATGGCGCATGTGCACACGAATCTGATGCGTGCGACCGGTAAACAGGTGGCACTCGACGAGCGTGTAGCCGTCGTCGAAACGCGTGGAATCAAAGCGCTCGAGCACCTTGAAGGTCGTGATGGCCTGACGCGCAAAGGGGTCATCGGAAACCGCCATCTTGACGCGGTCGCGCGTCGATCGGGCGATACCGGTGTTGATAGTGCCCTCGTCCATGGCGATGTGACCGTGAACGAGCGTGATATAGCGACGGTCGAGCGTGCGCGTGCGGATAAGATTTTGAAGCGCGCGCTGGGTGTCGTCGTCTTTTGCCGCGAGCATAAGGCCCGAGGTATCGCGATCCAGGCGATGCACGATGCCGGGGCGGCCCTCACCCTGCACGGTACCAAGATGATCGATACCGCAATGGTAGACCAGAGCGTTTGCAAGGGTGCCGCTCTCGTGGCCATGGGCGGGGTGGCACACCAGGCCGCGCTGCTTGGAGAGCACGATGAGGTAGTCGTCCTCGTAACGGATATCGAGGGGAATGGCCTCGGGAATCACATCAGTGGGATCGTGCGGCTCGGGCAGGTCGACCGAGATGCGGTCACCGGAGCGCACGGCATACTTTTTTGACAGGCAGGTCTCGCCGTTGACGGCCACGGCGCCTCCCTCGATCAGATGCGCGCAGGCAGAGCGCGTGGGACAGCCATCGTTGGCGCCCAGATAGGCGTCAAGACGCTGACCAGCGGAATCGTCGGCAACGAGAATATGGATGTCGGCCATTAGCGCTCATTCCTTTCGCGAATCTTGCGGGCACGCTCCCCACGTTGCTTGGCTTTGCGTTTGGCGCGAGCATCGTCACGGGCGTTGAGCTCGGCGGTCGCATCGACCTCGCGAGCGGCAGGACTCAAGAACATATAACCGATGAGCGCCAGCACGACACCGACCGTAATGCCGATATCGGCAACGTTAAAGACGGGAAAGTCGATGAACGTGGTGGCGATAAAATCGGTCACGAAGCCAAAGACAAGGCGATCGATAGCATTGCCAATAGCACCGCCCGCAACCATAGCCATGCCCACAACCTCAAGACGAGCGAGCCGAGGCGCACGGAGCAAGTACAAGGCAATGGCGACAATGACCGCAAGCGCCAGCACGGCAAACGCTATGCCATGCCCCTCGCCCATGCTAAAGGCGGCTCCGATATTGCGGACAAACAGAAAATCGATCACGCCGGGGATAACGGTCACATGCAGAGCATCGCCCGCGGCACGAACCGCAAGCTTGGTCAGCTGGTCAACGAGCAACACAACAAGCGCCACCCCACCAGCAACACCCAACCGCCAACGCAAAGGCGGCGTCATATCCGCAGAACGACCCAAAGAAATCCCCTACCCTCAAGAACAATCGAATTCCGTTTAACGCAGTAGATAATCATACATTGACGCAAGCAAGAAGCGACAAATCTCCCAAGAACGGAAACACCGCAGGTAGAGCATAAATGAGCGAGCGGGTCGCATTTGAGACAAGGTGACGTGAAATGAAAGGGCGCTGACCTTTCGGTCGCGCCCTTGAAATTGAACGTCAGATTGTCCAAATGCGGCCCGCGCAGCGTCGGCAGGTCCGCCGTTAGGTAGAACGGCGGAACCTAAAGGGCGTCAGCGCAGCGCTTGCAGATATGCGCGTGGCCGTTGTACTCGCCGACGGTGGTGCGATAGTTCCAGCAACGGTCGCAGCACTCGCCCTCGGCAGCCTCGATGGCAACAGAAAGCTCCTCGCCCTGGGTCAGCTCAACATCGGAGACGATGTAGAACTCGGCGAGGTCGACGGCCTTGTCGCCGGTCAGCAGCGCATACATCTCGGCGGGAACGACCGCCTTGACGCGAACCTGCTGGCTCTTAGTGAAGGTGCCGGCAGAACGGGCATCCTCAAGGGCCTTGGTCACGGCGCTACGGAGCTCGAGCGAAGCCTCGAGCACGCCCTCAAACTCATTGGCCTCGTCAACCGTGATGGGCGACTTGTACCAATCGAGCAGCGCGGCGTACTTCTGATGATCGACGCAGCCGGCGGGCGCATAGGCCATGGCCTCGTCGACGGTGTAGGACAAGATCGGCTGCAGGTCGCGCATGAGCATCGAGAAAAGCTCGGCGAGCACGGTCTGGGCGCTGCGGCGCTCAAGCGAGCCGGGCTTCTCGCAGTACAGACGATCCTTCAGGGCGTCGAGGTACACATTGGAAAGCTCGGTAACCACGAAGTCGTAGAGCGCACGGTAGGCGCGCGGGAACTCGTAGCAAGAGTAAGCGTCGTCGACCTCGGCCTGAACCTGAGTCAGGAGGGCAACCATGAGTTTGTCGAGCGGCAGCAGGTCGGCAAAAGCAACGCCGTCGGTCTCGGGCTCAAACTGGCCCTCAAGCTCGGAAAGCAGGAAGCGCAGCGTGTTGCGGAAACGACGGTAGGCATCGGACGTACGAGCGAGAATCTCGTGATCGATGGAAACGTCGGAGCTGGTGTCGACGGAGGCGACCCACAGGCGGATGATGTCGGCGCCCATCTCGTCACAGACCTTGTTGGGGTCGATGACGTTGCCGAGCGACTTGGACATCTTGCGGCCCTGGCCGTCGAGCGTGAAGCCCTGCGAGACGACCGCCTTGTAGGGAGCATGGCCGTTGGCGCCCACCGAGGTGAGCAGCGAGCTCTGGAACCAACCGCGGTGCTGGTCGGAGCCCTCGAGATACACGTCCGCCGGGTACTCAAGCTCGGGGCGATACTCGCAGACGGCCTTCCAGGACACGCCGGAGTCCCACCACACGTCGAGGATGTCCTTATCGGCCTTGAGGTGATGGCCGCCGCACTTGGGGCAGACGCAAGCCTCGCCCAGGTAGCTCTCGGGAGCGTCGGTGAACCAGGCGTCGGAGCCCTTCTCGTGGAAGAGCTTAATGACGGCGTCGAGCGTGGCGTCGTTCATGACCTTCTCGCCGCAGTCGGCGCAGGTGTAACTCGGGATAGGCACGCCCCAGTTGCGCTGGCGGCTGATGCACCAGTCGGGACGCTGCTCGACCATGGCGCCAATGCGGTTGGCGGCATGCGCCGGATACCACTTGACGTTCTCGCGGACCTCTTTGCCAGCCTGCTCACGCAAACCGGTCTTGTCCATCGAGACAAACCACTGGTCGGTAGCACGGAAGAGCACCGGGTGCTTGCAGCGCCAGCAGTGCGGATAGCTGTGCGTGATCTTCTTCTCGAGGACCAGGGTGCCGCGCTCGCGCAGGAACTCGATGATGTGCGGGTTGGCCTCATCGGTATCCATACCGCTGAAGGGGCCGCCGGTGCCAAACTCCTCACCGGTGTAGAACTTGCCGTCGTCATCGACCGGCATGCAGATGTCAGTGATGCCCTCCTTGAGGCAGGCAAAGTAGTCGTCGACGCCGTGGCCGGGCGAGTTGTGGACGATACCGGTACCGTCATCGACGCCGACGTAATCGGCCAGCAGCGCCACGCCCTCAACGCCGTCAAAGATCGGCTGCTTGTAGTGGATGTGGTGGAAGGTCTCGGCGGGAACCACGTAGGGCTTGCCGTCGACCATAACCGGGGTGTACTCCCAGCCAAACTCCTCGCAGCACTTGGGAGCCAGGTCCTCAAGCATGACCTCGGCACGACCTTCGTGCTCAACGGCGACATAGGCGGCGCCGGGCTTGAGGGAAACGGCCTGGTCGGAGGGGATGGTCCACGGCGTGGTCGTCCAGATGATAAAGTCGACCGGGCCGTCGAAGTTCTCGAGGCCGGCAGGCTTGGAAGTCATCTCAAAGCGCACGAAGATGGACGGGCTCGTCTCGTCGGAGTACTCGATCTCGGCCTCGGCGAGTGCGGTGTGGCAGTGCTTGCACCAGTGAACCGGCTTGTGGCCGCGATAGATCATGCCCTTATCGAACATGGCCTTGAAGACCTCGATATCGGCAGCATCATGCTGGTGATAGAGCGTCAGATAGGGGTTGTCCCAGTCGCCGAGCACGCCCAGACGACGGAAGCCGGCCTTCTGCAGCTCGATGTTCTCGACAGCGAACTCGTTGCAGAGTTCACGAATCTTGGCCGTGGGGGTCTGGTTGAACTTCTCGGTGCCGAGTTTCTCCTCGACCTTGTGCTCGATCGGCTGGCCGTGGCAGTCCCAACCGGGGACATAGGGAACCTCATAGCCCTGCATCATCCAGTAGCGGTTGATCATGTCCTTGGAGATCTTGTTCATGGCGTGGCCGATGTGGATCGGGCCGTTGGCGTACGGAGGACCGTCGTGCAGCACGAACTTCTTGTGACCCTCGTTCTTCTTCAGAACCTGCTCGTAGACCTTGTTGTCCTGCCAGTCCTTGAGTCGCTTGGGCTCGGACTTGGAAAGACCGGCACGCATGGGAAAACCGGTCTTGGGCAGATTCATCGTCTGCTTGTACTCGTTTGCCACGGTACCCCTTTCATGTCGTGGGCGCGCACGCCCGTTGGGCACCAAAAAAGCGCCCGTCCCTACAAGCTGGGACGAAGCGCCACAAAACGGGCTGTACGCCCGCAAAAGCTCTTCGCTTTACCACCCAGCTTAGATGCCCTCGCCCGCGTATTCGCGCGCTCGCATCCGTTACTCGGCTGGCCTGTATCGACGACCATCTCGGCGATATCTACTAAGACGTGCCTGTACGGCGCGCCCGTTGGGACCGCAGCTCCGGGGTGATTTTCATCGGTCGCATGCACGGGTTCTCAGCGCTCCCCGCTCTCTGTAACATGCGGACGGCCGACTACTCGTCCCCATCAACGCTTATGCGGAATATGCTAGCACGTTCCGCACCGGCGAAAAACCCTCAACACTGGTTTCATACGTAACAAATTTCTCGCGGCTGTGGACCTTCTCTAGGAGCAAAATACCTGAAAGCGCTTTAACTAACGAAAGAAGGCTACTATGCGCACCATTGGAATGAGTGATTATACCGTCGGCGAGGACTGCTTTGACGAGCTGCCCGGAGCACTGGCCGAGTACGGAGCGACCAAGGTCGCCATCATTGGCGGCAAACGTGCACTAGCCGCCGCGCTGCCCGGCATTGAGGCCGCCCTTGCAAATACGGACGTCGAGGTTCTTGAGACGCGCGTCTACGGCATCAACAGCACGCGCGCCAATATCGCCAAGGTCGTGAACTCCCCTGCTTGCCAGCAGGCAGACGTGCTTATCGCCTGTGGCGGCGGCAAGGCACTCGACACCGTCAAGACAGCGGCCATCGAGCTCAAGAAGATCGTCTTTACGGTGCCGACGATCTGCTCCAACTGCTCCGCCGCTACCGCCATTGCCGTTGTCTACAACGACGACGGCTCGCTCGAGGGCTATTCGTACCCCAACCGCCCCGCGCACATCTTCATCAATCCCAAGATCATCGCCGAGGCTCCGGCGGAGTACTTCTGGGCCGGCGTGGGCGATGCCCTGTCCAAGCAGCCCGAGGTCGAGTACGCCACGAGCGCCGGTAATTTGGAGCATACCGCCGGTCTTGGCCTGGCACTCGCCCACACCTGCTCCGAGCCGCTGTTTACTTATGGCGTCCAGGGTCTTGAGGACGTGCGCCGGAATCTGTCGAGCGAGGCCGTCAAGCAGATCGCGCTCGACATCGTGGTCAACACGGGCTATGTCTCGAACCTGACCAACCAAAACGATTACTACTACAACTCGAGCGTGGCGCACGCGTTCTACAATGCGACGTGCAGCATTCCGCGCGAGGGAACCTATCTGCACGGTGAGGTCGTGAGCCTGGGCGTGCTCGTGCTGTTTGCCTATACGGGCGATACCGAGAGCCTTGAACGCTACGCCGCCTTTAACAAGCAGATGGGCCTGCCCGTAACGCTTGAGCAGGTCGGACTTTCCGAGGCCGACATCCCTGCCCTGTGCGAATACGCACACGCCACCAACGAGTGGAAGCAAGGCAACCCGGAGCCCTTCACCGACGAAAAGTTCGCCGCCGCCATCAAGGCTGCCAACGCCTACGGCCACTCTATCCTGGCCTAACCGACCAAAACCGCCACAAAGGGGACAGTACCTTTGTGGCGGTTTTTTATTGCTGTAACATGCTCGAGTCGAATTTGCTTGCCGGGATCACGCGGTAGCCGTGGCGCAGGAGCAGGTCAACGAAAACACCGTTACCCGTTGTGAGCGTGCCGCTGAACGTTCCGTCGTAAATGTGACCCGCACCACACGAGGGGCTGCGGTCCTGAAGGATGCACGCGACTATCTCTTCCGGTCCGCCTGCCTGCTCGCACATATCGAGCGCACGTTGGGCACCCAGGCGAAATTCGCGATCAACCGAGATGCCCTCGCAGGTACGGACCTCGCCGTTCACAATCTCGGACGGCTTGCGCGGCGTGGGCAGGCCGCCAAAGACCTCAGGGCACACCAAGAGGACCTCGGGCCCCGTGCGCTCGCAAGCCTCGACCAACGCGCGATGATAGTTGTCGAGCCCGTTATACTTACAGCTCTCGCCCATCAAGCAGGCGCTCACCACGATCTTCATTTCCATCCCTCTCAAGCAAAACGCCCCATTTGAGATAGCTGCTCAAATGGGGCGTCGGCGTTTACTGGCTCGGCCGCGGCTTTACTGCTGCTTGGGCATCAGCGGATTCTCGCGCGTGAGGAGGTTCATGAACTCCTCGCCCGTGATGGTCTCCTTCTTGTACAGATAACGAGCCAGCTCATGGAGCTTAAACTTGTTCTCCTTCAGAATCTGCAGGGCGCGGTCGTGCGCATCCTCGATCAGCTTGGCGACAATTGCGTCCACGCGCTCGGCCGTACCGGGGGCGCAGGTGAGCGACGTATCCTGGTTGAGGTACGCATTTTGGACAGTACCGAGCGCCATCATGCCAAACTCATCGGACATACCAAAGCGCGTCACCATGTTGCGGGCGAGCTTGGTTGCTTGCTCGATATCGTTGGCTGCGCCGGTTGTCATCTCGCCAAAGATGAGCTCCTCGGCGGCACGTCCGCCGCAGTAGACAGCGAGCTTGTCAAGCACCTCCTGGCGCGTGGTCAGGAAGCGCTCATCCTCCTCGACCTGCATGGTGTAGCCCAGAGCACCGCTCGTGCGCGGCACAATGGTGATCTTGGTGACCGGCGCAGAGCCCTTCTGGCGGGCTGCGACGATAGCATGGCCGATCTCGTGGTAGGAAACGACCTGCTTCTCGTGATCGGATAGCACCGTGGACTTACGCTGCTGACCAGCAATGACGACCTCCACCGACTCCTCAAAGTCGTCCTGGGTCGCTCGCTTGCGACCCTCGCGGACCGCGCGCAGGGCGCCCTCATTGATGATGTTGGCCAGGTCGGCACCCGAGGCGCCGGGCGTGGCGCGGGCAATCGCGGTCAGGTCAATCGGCGGCTCCGTCTTCACGCTCTTGGCATGCAGCTCAAGAATGTTCTTGCGGCCGGTCAGATCGGGCAGCTCAACGGGGATGCGGCGATCAAAACGACCGGGGCGCAGCAGGGCGGGATCGAGACTGTCGGGACGATTGGTGGCAGCGAGGACGACGATACCCTTGTGGTTATCGAAGCCGTCCATCTCGGTCAGCAGCTGGTTGAGCGTCTGCTCGCGCTCGTCGTTGCCGCTAAAGCCGCCGCCATCGCGCTTTTTGCCGATGGTATCGATCTCGTCGATAAAGACGATGCACGGGGCCTTTTCCTTGGCCTGCTTAAACAGATCGCGGACCTTGGCGGCGCCACGGCCGACGAACATCTCGACGAACTCAGAACCCGAAATGCTAAAGAACGGCACGCCCGCCTCGCCGGCAACAGCCTTGGCGAGCAGGGTTTTACCGGTACCCGGAGGGCCAACAAGGAGAGCACCACGCGGCAGTTTGGCGCCAATTTCCTCGTAGCGTTGCGGCTTCTCCAGAAAGTCGACGACCTCCTTGAGGGATTCCTTGGCCTCTTCCTGGCCAGCGACATCTTTAAAGGTCACGCCCACATCCTTGGAGGCGATAACGCGAGCGCCGGACTTACCCAGTCCACCGCCGCCAAAGCCACCGCCGCCAAAGTTCATCGACGGGCCGTCATCGCCCATAGCCTTCTTCATACGGCGGTTGAGCCACCAACCGATCAGGAAGAAGATGGCCATGGGAAGAATAAGCGTAAGCAGGTAGTAGGTCATCAGACCCGAGTTTTTATCGGGAACGACCGACTCCAGGGAGGCACCGGATTCAAGCACACGATCGGTAAAGCCCGCGTCATTCGGCACACCGGTCGTCTTGTAGGCGATGTTTTCGTCCTCGCCCTTCTTGGTGTAATAAATGGTGTAATCGTCGGTATTGTACTCGACCTTGTCGACACTCTTCTTATCGAGCGCTTTGACAAACGTCGAGTAATCGGTCTTCGTAATCTGCTGCGTGTGACCGATGTTGGGGAACAGAACGGTCGAGAGCACGAGGTAGACGACGAAGGCGATGAGCACGTAGAGGATCATATTCCGTCTACGTTTGTTGTCATCCATCTCCATCTGCTTGAACTCCATCTACTGGGGTTGATAATGCTATCTAGAATACCCAACCCGGACGGCGATAAACCGACGCCGGGCACGAAAGGACAGAGATGGCATCACTGGAAGTCGGCAAGGTTCAAATCTATACGGGCGACGGCAAGGGCAAGACGACAGCTGCGCTGGGGCTCGCACTGCGCGCCACGGGCTATGGACTTAACGTGCTCATGCTTCAGTTTGCCAAGAAGCTGCACTGCGCCGAACATGACGCAGCACCTCGATTGGGGCTACGCATCGCACAAGCCGACCGCGACACGCCAAAAGCATGTGCTGCACAGATCATGGAGCTGGCGCGCGAGCAGATTAGCCAGGTTGATGTGCTCATTCTGGACGAACTCGGCGAAGCGATGCGTCGCGGCTTTGTGACACGCGAGGATATCGAAGCACTGATTGCGATAAAGCCCGCCACCACGGAGCTCGTACTCACCGGCCGTGGCTTGCTGCCCCTCGCCGACCTTGCCGACCTAGTAACCGAAATGCGCCCCGTCAAACACTACTTCGACGAAGGCCTCCTAGCCCGCCAAGGCATCGAATACTAATTGATCCGAAGGGGACGGAGGAAAACGGATCATTTCGCCTTATCGCCGGGCCAATGATCCGTTTTCCTCCGTCCCCTACGGGTCATTAGGCAGTGGCGCGGCCGAGCCAGTTGCCGCTATGGTGGTAGATGGTGAACATCGCGGCCGTGATGAGCCAGGTTACAGGGTAAACCAGCAGCAGGTGCTCAAGCGACGGATCGAACGGCATAATCGCAAACACCCAGATCACCCTGAGCACGACGGTGCCAAAAATCGTGAGCAGCATGGGCTGAAGGCTCACGCCGGCGCCGCGGATAGAGCCCGACGCGTTCTCGATAATCGAGAAGATTGCGTAGAACGGCGCGATGAAATGAAGAATCGTCGTGGTGTACGCCGCAATCGAAGCATCGTCGACAAACAGACGCGACAGAGGACCCGAGAACACCAGCAGCACGGCAGACAGGCCACCAATGAGCATAAACGACAGCACGAGCGACGTATGGTAGCCCTTGCGCATGCGCTCGTAGTTGCGCGCGCCAAAGTTCTGTGCCGAGAACGTGGTGATCGACACGCCAAGCGCCTCGGTAACCATCCAGACAATGCCATCCAAACGGCCCGAAAGACCCCACGCCGTGGTGACATCGGCGCCAAACGAGTTGACCGACACCTGAATCAAAACGTTGGAAATCGAATACGCAGCAGACTGAAAGCCAAGCGGCAGACCACACGAGATCATGCTCTTACAAATGCCAGGATCAATGCCGAGTTTGGACAGTGAAAGCCGCCACGCACCCGGTGCGTGCATCATGCGAATCACGATCATCGTGGCGTTGGAGCAAATGGTCAGCGCCACCGCGATGCCGCAGCCCAGAGCCTCCATATGAAGCACGGCAACGAAGATAACATCCAGCACCGCATTAACAAGGCAGCCTGAAGCGATGATCACAGCAGGCCCGCGCGTGTCGCCCACGGCGCGCAGCAGTGCCGTTCCCATATTGAGCAGCAGCGCCGCAACCATGGCGGCAAAATAGCAACGAGCATAGGCCACGCCCTCAGCCAATAGCTCATGCGGCGTGTTCATAAGCACCAGCATGGGCTCAACGAACACTATGCCAAGAATCGAGAAAACGATACCGCCCACCAGCGCGAGGGTCATGGCCGTATGGACCGAACGACTCAGTCGCTCATCATCGTGCTGGCCAAAATACTGACCGGTAATGACCGCGCAGCCGGCGCCGACGCCAACGCAAAAGCCAATGCAGAGCTCGGTGAGCACCATCGTGGCCTGAATGCCACCCAGTGCAAGCTTGCCGCCAAACTGGCCGACGATATAGGTACCGATAAGCGTGTAGGCCTGTTGAAAAAACGAACTAAAAAAGATGGGAACGCACAGCGAAAGCAGCTGCTGCCAAATAACACCCTGCGTTACATCGATAGCCGTAGATTTCTTAGCCACACGCCCTCCCCACCAGCATACGTTAAACAACAAAACGGCAATTTAAGGCCAAAACCAATAGCAGCTTAGCACCGACTGGCGTCGACCGAAACACCCCGAGTCAGAGCCCGGTGCGAACTATCTGCCTAGTGATACAAACCCGGCTGGTAGTGATACTCATTACTCACATGCGGGCACAGCTGCCAAAAGGCAACGGCACTCGCCGCGGCCACGTTGAGCGAATCGACCCCGTGCGCCATCGGAATGCGCACGGCCCGGTCGCAGCCCGCGATGGTCTTGGCGCCCAGGCCGGCACCCTCGGTGCCCATAAAGATTGCCAGGCGGTCAATCTCCTGTAGCGCGGGATCGTCCAACGACACTGAATCGTCCGTCAACGCCATGGCGGCACACGAAAAACCGGCATCGTGCAGCGCCGCCAGGCCGTCATGCGGCCACACGCGCGCCTCACTGCCAATACGCGTCCACGGCACTTGAAACACGGTCCCCATGCTCACGCGGGCCGAGCGACGGTACAGCGGGTCACAGCACGTAGGGCTCACCAGAATGCCGTCGACATTGAGCGCGGCGGCCGAGCGGAAAATCGCGCCGACGTTGGTGTGGTCGACAATGCCCTCGAGCACGCACACGCGCACCGGGCGCTCCCCCGCCGCCTCGACAACGCCACCCAAGAACTCATCAACCGGAATCTGCCGCGGGCGACGAAACGCCGCGAGCGCACCGCGCGTCACGTTAAAGCCCGTCAGCTGCTCCATGAGTTCCATGGAAGCCACGAACACAGGAACCGGACCTGCGCCCTCGCGCACAACCAGGCGCTCAAACAGCGGCATCATCTGGTCGAGCCAGCGTTCGCCCAAAAGAAAGCTCACCGGCTCATATCCGGCACGCACCGCGCGCTCGATAACCTTGGCACTCTCGGCGATAAAGATGCCCTTTTGCGGCTCCAGCACACAGCGCAGCTCGCGTTCGGTCAGTCGCATGTAGGCGTCGAGCCGCTCGTCTTCGAGCGACTCGATTCGCAGCACCTCAACGGCATCAGTCATAACAGCAAGCCCGTACCTTTCTTACAGCAGCATCTATATCAAACGAGGCGACGCCAGGCGCCGCCCCTTACTCATTCCAACCCGATAATACCGTGGGCAAATAGGAGATTTAAGCATCAACGCGACGATACGTCACGAACTCATAATCGAGGCCTTCGTCACCCTCGCCCGAGGCAATCGTGGCAACCCCTTCGCGCCGCGCAACTTCCCACGCGGGATCGGCATCCAAATTGGGAAAATACGTATCCACGGGATGGACGCAGTGGTTATGCGTGACCTCGACCTCCACGCAATACGGCAAAAACTGCCGATACACCTCGCCGCCGCCGATCACCCACGCAACGGGCTCATCGGCTACCGTGGCGAGCGCCTCGTCGATGCTATGCACCACGTCGACGCCCTCGGGAGCAAAGCTCTCGTCGCGGGTGAGCACGATATTGCGGCGGTTCTTGAGCGGACGCCCACCGGGAAAACTCAGCAGGGTCTTGCGCCCCATAATGACCGGGCAACCTTTGGTGCACGCCACAAAATGGCGCATGTCGGCGCGATTAGACACCACCATATCGCCCTCGCACCCAATGCCCCAGTCGTCACACACGGCGACGATGGCAGAAAGCTTACACGTCATGAGCGCCGCCTACACCGCAATGGGAATGTTCTTGACCTGCGGGCCGTGCTCGTAGCCCTCGACGATGAGGTCATCGGTCGTAAACGCATAGAAATCGTGCACGTCGGGGTTAAGCGTTACCTTGGGCGCCGCAAACTGCGGACGCTCGATAAGTTCACGGACAATATCGACATGACGGTCGTAAATGTGGGCATCGGCAATCACATGCAGCAGCTCGCCGGGAATCATATCGACCGACTGCGCGACCATCATCAACAAGATGGCGTACTGGCACACATTCCAGTTGTTCGCGGCCAAAATGTCCTGGCTGCGCTGGTTGAGAATCATGTTGAGTGTGGGTTTATCGTCCTGCGGGCGCTGCGTGACGTTATAGGTCACGCTGTAGGCGCATGGATACAGGTGCATCTCGGACAGATCGTTAAACACATAGGTGTTCGTCATGATACGGCGGCTGTACGGCGTGTGCTTAAGATCGTACAGCACACGGTCCATCTGATCGAAATCGCCCTCGGCGTAATGGCTCTTCTGGCCAATCTGGTACCCGTAGGCCTTACCGATGGAGCCGGTCTCATCGGCCCACTCGTCCCAAATATGGCTGTTGAGGTCATGGACATTATTGGACTTCTTTTGATAGATCCACAAGATCTCATCCATGGCAGACTTAAGCGCCGTGCGGCGCAGCGTGAGCGCGGGGAACTCCTCGCGCAGGTCATAGCGTGCCGTAACGCCAAAGTTTTTAATGGTATAGGCAGGGGTGCCGTCCTCCCACACCGGACGGACCTTTTGGCCCTCGGTGGTGGTGCCATGGTCCAGAATGTCGCGGCACATGGCTACAAACTGTTGATCAGCCTTGCTCATTGACCCTCCTGTCAGTCGTCTATAAGCGATTTTTATTGTAGCCCAGGCGCGCAGTGTCGGATTGGACACTAGAGTAGGCACACGCAATGCACGGTAGCACGGCTCTGCATTCGCAAGCGGAACACCTTTGCCTTTTTCTGACATATGCCAAAAATAGCTTGTACGCTTCCGCATGCGCGCTATCCTATTACTGACATATGTCAGATTTGGAGAGTGTATGGCAGGAAGACGCGAAAAATTGCGCCGCGTTGGGATCATCCCCGAATACCGCGGCTTTACCCCCGACGGCCTAGCCAGTGGAGACGCCATCGACATGACGATCGACGAACTCGAGGTGCTGCGCCTGTGCGACCTGGAAGGCCTTAACCAAGAGGCAGTCGCACAGCAGATGGGCATCGCGCGCGCCACGGTGGCGGCTATTTGCAGCCGAGCGCATCGCAAGGTGGCAAACGCGCTGGTAAATGGTCGGGCGCTCATCATCGAGGGCGGCAATATCGCATACTCCCCCATCACCACGACAACGGCCGCATGGCCAGCAAAGGAGGTCGGCACCATGAGGGTGGCAACGACGTACGACAACGGCAACATCTTTATGCACTTTGGCCGCAGCGAGCAGTTCAAGATCTATGACATCCAGGACGGCAAGGTGCTCAACGAGCAGGTCGTAGGCACCAGCGGCACCGGTCACGGTGCATTGGCAGGTCTGCTTGCCAACGGTGGCGTCGACACGCTCATCTGCGGCGGTATCGGCGGCGGGGCCATCAACGCGCTCACCCAGGCCGGCATCACGGTCTATGCGGGCGCCCAGGGCAGCTGCGACGCCTGCGTCGAGGCCCTCATTGCAGGCAAGCTCGCTCAGACCGGCGAGGCCACCTGCGACTGCCATGGCCACGACCACGAGCACGCCCATGAGCACGGCGAGTCCTGCGGCTGCCACGGCCATCACGACCACGACAGGCACGAGAGCTGCGGCTGCCACTAGCGGCACGTGCCCTGGCGCAAGCACGCTTCCACGTGTGTGACAACCTGCGAACAAACGGCGAAGGCCGCCTGGAGTACCATCCAGGCGGCCTTCGCCATACACGACTCAACCAGCCGTTACTTCTTATTGCGCATCTGCGCTTCCATCTGGCGCAGCAGCTCCATATCGGACTTGGGACCGCCCGTTCCCAGGCCACCCATGCCGCCCAAACCCATGGCATCAAGACCGGGAATATTGGGCATGCGCATCTTCTTGCCCTTCTTACCCTTTTTGCCCTTCTTGCCGCCGGTCTGCGCTTGATTGGCCATCGTGCGCATGCGGCCCATCATCTTGTTCATCTCGCCCCACTGCTTCATAAGGCTATTGACCTCGGTGGGGGTCACGCCGGCGCCCTTGGCGATACGGGCGCGACGCTGGCCGTTGATGATAGAGGGACGCAGGCGCTCCTCCTTGGTCATCGACATGATGATGGCCTCGTTCTTGTCAAAGACGCCCTCGTCCAGGTTGCCGCCCATCTGGTTGAGCGCGCGTTGGCCACCGGGGAGCATACCCAGAATGCCCTTCATGCCGCCCATCTTCTTGACGGCCTTCATCTGGTCGAGCATGTCGTTCATGGTAAAGCCCTCGCGCAGCATGCGCTCGGCAGCCTCAAGCTGCTCGGCATCGGCGGCCTCCTGGGCCTTCTCGATGATGCCGACAACATCGCCCATGCCCAAGATGCGCTTGGCCATGCGGTCGGGGTAGAACGGCTCCAGCGAATCGGGCTTCTCGCCCATGCTCACGAACTTGATGGGCTTGCCGGTCACCTGGCGCACGGAAAGCGCGCCGCCGCCACGGGCGTCGCCGTCGAGCTTGGAGATGATCACGCCGTCAAAGTCGGTGCGCTCGGCGAAGGTCGAGACGACGTTGACAATATCCTGGCCGGTCATGGCATCGACAACCATCAGCACCTGATCGGGCTTGACGGCCTTCTTGATGTCCACGGCCTCCTGCATCATCTGCTCGTCGATCTGCAGACGACCGGCGGTATCGACGATGACCACGTCGCGCAGGTGGTCGACGGCCTCCTGAATGGCGCCCTTGGCGATGTCGACCGGATGCGCGCCGTCACCGCGGAAGACCGGCACGCCGATCTCGCCGCCAAGCGTGGCCAGCTGGTCGGCAGCGGCGGGACGGTAGACGTCGCACGCGGCGAGCAGCGGCGAGCGGCCCTGCTTCTTGAGAAGGTAGGCCAACTTTACGGCTGCCGTGGTCTTACCGGAGCCCTGCAGGCCCACGAGCATGATGACATTGGGAATGCGGTTGCTAAAAACGAGCTTGCTCTCGGTGGAGCCGAGCATCTCGGTGAGCTCGTCGAGCACGATCTTGACGACGTTTTGTGCCGGCGACAACGACTCCATGACCTCGGCGGTCATGCAGCGCTCCTTGGTCTTGGCAACGAACTCCTTGACGACCTTAAAGTTAACGTCGGCCTCGAGCAACGCCATGCGAATGTCGCGCATGGCAGAAGTAATATCGGCCTCGGTCAGCTTACCCTTGCCGCGCAGGCGGTCAAATGTGTCGTTGAGGCGATCGCTCAGGGAATCAAACACTGGTTACTCCTTAGTTGGACTCGCCCACCAGGGCGCGGCAGAAATCTTTGGCATTGAACTCCTGCAGGTCATCGACCTGCTCGCCCACGCCGATGCGCAGGATCGGGAGCTTGAGTTTCTCGGCCACGGCCATGGCGATGCCGCCCTTTGCCGTGCCGTCGAGCTTTGTCATGATAATACCGTCCAGACCCAGCGCCTCGTTAAACTCAAGCGCCTGGTTCAGACCGTTTTGGCCTGTCGCGGCATCGATTACGAGTACAACCGAGACGGGCATGGGGCCGGCGGCCATATTGGCGGCACGCTTACGCGTCACGTTGACCACCTTGGCAAGCTCGCGCATGAGCTCGGGGCTCGTGTGCAGACGGCCGGCGGTGTCGATAAGCACCAGGTCACTGCCGCGCTTATCGGCCTCATCGAGCACGTCATAGCAAACACTTGCCGGGTCGGAGCCGCGGTCGCGCTTGATGACGGGGACGCCGGCGCGCTGGCCCCACACATCGAGCTGCTCAATGGCGGCGGCGCGGAAGGTATCGGCCGAGCCGATCACGACATTCTTGCCGCGGGCAGCCATGGCACTCGCGATCTTGCCGACCGTCGTGGTCTTGCCGGCACCGTTAATGCCCACAAACAGCACGCAGCTCGGCGTGTCGGCGAACGGATCGCGCTCAACGGGCACAAAATGCTGCTCGAGCTGCTCGGCCAGGGCGCGACGGAGTTGCGGGGCGGTCTTGAGGTTCTTCTTGGCCGCGGCATCGCGCAGGTCATCGGACACCTGGATCGCGACCTCGGCACCCATGTCACCCATGACGAGGGTGTCCTCTAGGTCCTCCCAAAAATCCTCGTCGACCTCGCCGCCAAAATAAAAGACCTCGTTGAGGGCCTCGCGGCTGCGCTCAAGTCCGCGCGAGAGAGCATCGAAGAATCCCATTATGCATTCACGACCTTTCCGGTTTCGCGATCGAGTTTTTGCGAGACGACGCGGCTGACGCCGTCGGCTTGCATCGAGACGCCGTAGAGGACGTCAGCGTCCTCCATAGTACGGCGCTGATGCGAGATAACCAAGAGCTGCGTATCGGAACGCAAAACATCGAGCGCGCCGATGAGCTTGGACAGGTTGGCGTCATCGAGTGCCGCCTCGACCTCGTCCAGCACATAGAACGGCACCGTACGCGTGCGATACACGGCAAAGAGCAGGGCGAGCGCCGTCAGGCTCTTCTCGCCGCCCGACATGAGCATCATCTTGCTGATGCGCTTGCCGCGCGGCTGCGCCACGACCTCGATGCCCGTCTCGGCCGGATGCTCGGGGTCGGTCATCTCCAGATGTGCCTGGCCGCCCGGGAACAGCATGGCGAAGATCTCGCGGAAGTTCGCATCGACCTTCTCAAAGGTCACCAGGAAGGCCTTACGCATCTTACGGTCGATAGCCACGGTAATCTTGGTGAGCGCCTTGCGCGCGCTCTCCAGATCGGCCAGCTGCTCCTCGATGTAATCGGCGCGGCGCTTGAGCTGCTCGTACTCCTCCATGGCAACCTGGTTCACAGGACCCAGGTTGTTGATCTGGCGCACGAGCTGGTTGAGCTCGCGTTCGGCGGCATCGCGGTCAGTGGGAGCAGGAAGCATGAGCGCTTCCTCGAGCACCGTGATGCCATCGGCGGTAATGGCCTTGATGGCCGCCTCTACCTGCACCTCGAGCTTGCCACGTGCGACCTTGAACTCGTTTTGCGTCGCCGTGGCGGCATCAACCCGCTCCTTGGCACGAGCAACCTCGGCCTTGGCGTCTTCGATGGTCTTCTTAAGCGAGGCCGAGTCGGCCTCCTCGAGCGAAGCCTGGTCACGCAGACGCGCGGCCCAATCCGACGCGCGCTCCAGCAGGGCCGAATAGCGCTCGTGCATGGGGTCGACGCGCAGGCGCAGCAACTCGAGTGAGCGCGAGGCCTGGCGTGTTCCGCGGATACGGCGGTCGATGCCCTCCAGGCGATGCTCCAGATCGGGCACACGGCCCTTCAGAGAACGAAGACGCTCGCTCGTCTGAGCCAGGCGGACCTTGGCATCGGCGAGCTTGCCAGCCGCCTCGGAATCGTCACGGCGCACGCGATCGAGCTCGTCGTTGGCTTCGGCAATCTGGAGACCCAGGTCGCTTGCCTGCGCACGGGCCTCGTCGCGCGAACGGGTGAGCTCGTCAACGCGCGGACGCGCAGCACGAACGGCCTCGGCGGCCTGCTCGCGGCGCTTGGAGATGCGTACGCGCTCGACCTCGGCATTGTTGGCGCTTTGCTCCAAGCGGCCGATCTCGGAGAGCAGCGAGCGGCGCTCGCCCTCAAGACGAGCAATCTCGCCGGCGGCATCGCCCTCGGCAGCACGCGCCTCCTCGACGGCCGCATTAGCCTCGACGACCTGATCCGACACATGCTCAAACACGGCAGCCAAATCGGGCTCAAGGCCCTCCAGCTCGCGAATGCGACGCTTGCGCTCCAGGGCACCCGAAGCCTCGCCGGCATCGAGCCCCACGCGCACCAGGCCGCCACAGCTCACGCGGGCGCCATCGGGAGTCACATAGGTCACGCCGTCAACGACGGGCGCAGCAAGCGCGGCAGCCAAGTCATCGACCACGTAATAGCCGCCGAGCAGGGCCTCGACAACCGGGCCATAACCGGAGCGCACGGACAGACGATCGACCAGACGCGAACCGGCAGCGCCCTTAGTGGCAGCACCGCCGCTCACGCCGCGCGCCACCAGCAGCGCCTCGCCCGAAGCCTTCTTTTGGTCCAGAGCCGCACGACCGGCGCGCTCAAGCGTGGCGGCGTCATCAAATAGCAAGGCATCGATATCGCCGGCAAGCAGCTGCTCGACCAGGCCCTCGAGCTCACGAGGAGCCTCGAGCACATCGCCCAGACGACCCGAGACATCATCGCCCAGCGCGCCCATCAGTCGGCTCACCAGCGGCGAGCTGTCGGCCATGCGGGCATCGAGCTTTTTTTGGCTGGCAAGCTCCGAGCGCACCTCGGACAGCTTGTTGCGCGCCTCACTCTCGCGATTACGCAAGTCCTTCAACGCCGCACGGGCGACCTCGGTGGCCTCGCGCGCATCAATCTGGGCCTGGCGGGACTGATCGAGCGCACCGTCAAGTTCCTCAGCGCGGTCGCGACGGCTCTCGAGCGAGGCCGTAACCTCCTCGAGCTGCTCGTCGATCTGCTCCAGGCGCGAGGCGTACATGTTGTCCTCGACCTCGGCGTTGCTCAGCGAGTCCTTCACCTTGGCGAGCTCGAGCGCGGCGTTATCGGCCACACGCTGCACATCGCGCTGCTCGCGCGTGAGCTGCGAAATCTGATTGTCGAGCGCAACGCGACGCTCGTGGAGCTCGGCGGCGGCAGGTCCGGCGGCGTCAACGTCGTCCTGGGCCTGCATATGCGCACCGGTCACTTCCTCAAGCTGGGCACGCGCATCCTCGAGCTCCTCGACCACGCGACGGCGCTGATGCTCGGAGCTCGAGATCTGGCCGCGCATGTCGGACAGGCGCGACACCATGTTGTGGCCCTTTTCCTCGAGCAGGCGCATATCGGAGTTAATGCGGCCGACCACGTCTTGCATATGGCGGCGCTGCTCGCCCAGATCGCCCACAAACAGGCCCTTTTCCTCGAGCATGACCTGGAGCTTCTCGAGCTCACGCTCCTTTTCGCCCAAGCGGTATTGCGCAAGCTCAAGCTCGGCAGCGCCCTCCTTGGAGCGGCTCTCCAGGTCGTTCCACTGCGACTGCAGCGAACGAAGCTCATCGACGGCCAGCATCTGCGTAAGCTCGTTCGCACGCGAGGACAGCTCTTTGTACTTGCGCGCGCGATCGACCTGTCGCTCCAGCGGCCGCAGCTGGCGGGCGATCTCCTTATTGATGTCGCGGGCACGGGTCAGGTGCTCGTCCATCGATTTAATCTTTTTGAGTGCACGCTCCTTGCGGCGCTTGTGCTTGGAGATGCCGGCAGCCTCCTCAATAAGGGCGCGGCGCTCCTCGGGGCGGCTCTGCAAAATGGCGTCGAGCTTGCCCTGGCTGATGATGGAATGCGTATCCTTGCCCAGGCCCGAATCGTGCAGGATGTCCTGAATGTCCATCAGGCGGCACGGGCTCGAGTTGATGAGGTACTCGCTTTCGCCCGAGCGGTACATACGACGGGTGATGGCGACCTCGTCAAAGTCGACGGGCAGCATATGGTCCGAGTTATCGAGCACCAGCGTGACCTCGGCGACACCCACCGGCTTGCGCGCCGACGAGCCCGAGAAGATGACGTCCTCCATGGCCTGGCCGCGCAGCTGCTTGGCGCTCTGCTCGCCCAGGACCCACAGAATCGAGTCGGAGATGTTCGATTTTCCCGAGCCGTTGGGACCGACGATGACGGTCAGGCCCGGCTCAAATGACATATGGGCGCGGTCGGCAAACGACTTGAACCCTTTGAGCGTGAGGGACTTGAGATACACGGTTCCTCGCTTACACGTGCTTCTTGTTCAGAATCACGCCGTTGGTGGTGTAACCCATGCGGTCGAGCGCTTCGAGCGCGGCGGCTCCCTCGGCTTCCTTCTTAGAGGAACCGGTGCCGCGACCCTGGCGAATGCCATCGATGAGCACCACGGCGGTAAAGGTGGGCGCATGCGCCGGGCCCTCGGAGCCAACGAGCTTATACGCCGGGGGCTCGTGACCGTCGGCTTGCACGCACTCCTGCAAAAACGACTTGGGGTTTGCAGGATGCTCGGCACGCTCGGAAGCCAAATGCGGCTTAAGCGTACGATGGATAAACTCCGCTGCGGCATCCCAGCCGGCATCCAGGTACAGTGCGCCCACGAGCGACTCGTAGACGTTCTCGAGGGCCGAATGCAGGCCGCGCGCACCGGTACCGGTCTCGGAGGCACCAAAGATGATGATGTCGTCAATGCCCAGCTCGTGAGAAACCTCGGACAGCGTAGCGCCCGAGACAAGCGACACCTTCAGGCGTGTGAGCTTGCCCTCGTCAAACTCCGGATAGGACTCAAACAGGGAGCGTGCGACCACAGCGCCCAAAATGGAATCGCCCAAGAACTCAAGGCGCTCATAGCTGGCAGAAACCGGCTGGCCCTCGACTGCCGAGGGATGCGTAAGGGCCGCACGCAGCAGCACCTTATTATTGAACTCGTGGCCCAGAATTTCCTGGGCGCGCGTAAGTCGTTCAGACAAAGCCAAGACCTAAGCCTCCCTGGCGTTTTCGATCGCGTCGACGGCGTCGGCGACAGAGTTAAGCGAGAGCAGAGTCTCGTCATCGATCTCGAGGTTGAACTCGTCCTCGATGGCCGTAACCAGCTGCAAACGCTCGAGCGAGTTGGCATCGAGGTCGTCAAAGGTGGTCTCATCGCTAATTTCGGCAACATCGACGCCCAGAACGTCAGCAGCGACCTCGGCGATCTTGTCGAAGATTTCGGAGCGGTCCATAGCGCTTCCTCTCATAGTGCATGA
Organism: Collinsella sp.; assembly: GCA_048323995.1. Lineage (GTDB taxonomy): Bacteria > Actinomycetota > Coriobacteriia > Coriobacteriales > Coriobacteriaceae > Collinsella. The sequence continues at coordinate 121,279 of DBFELT010000019.1, forward strand.
ATACCAAAAGAATGGTACCGCCCGGGCGGTACCAAGACACGGTTCTGATTCTACCCCACGACGTGCGCCCCAAGACGCATAACGCCGCTGTTATAAAACGATACCGTCCATAGAGTTGGCGACATTCTCGACCAGCCCGGCGCGCACGGCTTCGGCCGCCGCGAGCGTACCGTTTTTAACAGCCTCGACCGAGGTGGCGCCATGGCCGATCAGGACCACGCCGCGCAGGCCCAGAAGAATCGCGCCGCCCTTGGCGTCGCCAGAGAGCTTGGCCTTAATCTCGCGCATTTGCTTTTTGATGAGCAGCGCGGCAATCTTGGTGCCGAGCGAAGACATAAAGACACCCTTGAGCTCCTGCAGCAAAAACTTGGCAGCGCCCTCGGTGGCCTTGAGCGCAATATTGCCCGACATGCCATCGGCAACGACGACATCGAAGTTACCTGAGGTGATGTCCGTTCCCTCGCAGTTACCAACAAAGCCGGGAACGGCGGCTTTCATGGCCGGGAAGCAGGCCTTGGTAAAGTTGGAGCCCTTCTCGTCCTCGGTGCCGTTGGCAAGCAGGCCCACGCGGGGATGCTCGATTCCCAGGACGACGCGGGCATAGGCGCTACCCATCTGGGCAAAACGCACCATGTCATCGACCTCGACATCGGGGTTGGCGCCCATATCGCACAGCACCGTCAGACCGCCGGCGCGATTGGGCAGCGCATTGGTCAGACAGGGGCGCACCGGCTGCTTTTTGCCTTCGGCCTGATACCTAAACGGCGTCACGTAGGCGGTGGCAGCGGCGGTCATGGCACCGGTCGAACCGGCAGAGAAGAACGCGTCCGCATTTCCCTTCTTGATGGCGCGGCACGACAGCACGATCGAAGACTTGCGTTTGGTCATCACGGCGCGAATGGGATCGTCATCCATGGCGATAACGTCGGGTGCCTCCAGGGCCTCGACGCGCGCATGGGAGGCGGCAAAGGGATTGACGATTTCGGCGGGGCCAGCTGCCAAGACCTCGATATCGGGATCGGCGGCAAGCGCAGCCTCGATACCATCGAGAACAACCTGAGGTTTCTCGTCTCCGCCCACAACGTCTACACAAACGCGAACGTTACTCATATACATGCTCCTTATACAAAAATGGCCGACTCATTGAGCCGGCCATTGTGGTTCCATTTGGAACGGCATCGCATCCAGAGTATACCGTTACTCGGTAACGATAACCTCGCGGTCCTTGTAGAAACCGCAGCTGGGGCACACGTGGTGCGGAAGCTTGACAGCGCCGCAACGGGGGCACGTGGACTGAGCCGCAGCCGAGATCTTCATGTTGGCGGAACGACGGGTGTGAGTGCGGATACGACCCTGCTTTTGTTTAGGTACGGGCATAGTGACCTTCCTTATGAACTATCCAGTGTGGCGATTACGCGCAAGTAACGATACTACCACAGTTTTACTCATCGAGCTTGAGATTCTTCAATGCTGCAAATGGATTTTCCGTGGCAGCGGCCCATTCTGCCTCTGCCTGGACGGCGCAATCGCATTGCTCGACGTTGAGATTGCGACCGCAAGTGGGGCACAGACCGCGGCAATCGGGCTTGCAGAGCACCACAAACGGCGTGTCCATAACGACCGCGTCATTGATGGGCTCACCCAGATCGATGATGCGGTCCTCACCCAGAAGCTCATAGCCGTCCTCGTAGGCCTCGGGATCCTCGGGCACCTCAAAGAGATAAAACTCCTCGATCTCGCCGGCGATATCAAACGAGGCGGGCTCCAGGCAACGGTCGCACTCGCCGGTGGCGTGCGCGCGAACCATGCCCGTGAGCAAGACACCGGTACCGGCATTGGTAAAGACAACGTCGTAGTCGATGCCGTCCTGTAGCTGGTACTCCTTCTCGCCCACCGTGTAGGTGGCGACATCGACCTTACCGGTCAGCGGATACGAATCTCCAGGAAACTCGAGCTGCTCGGAAAGATCGACGGTAACGCTCGGGAACTCAGCCATTACCACTGACCATTCTGCTGGGCGGCACCCTCGTTGAGCTGCTGACGGCAACGGGTAACGGTGCCGGTCAGGCTCTTGAGGTTCTCCTCCAAGTGCGTAAAGACCTGCTCTGCGTAGTCCTCGGCAGCATAACGCGTCTCGCGCTCGTACTGCTGGGCACGATCGCGGATGTCGTCGGCCTGCTGCTGCGCAAGGCGGACGATCTCCTGCTCACCGGCAATGGTGAGGGCCTGCTGCTGAGCGTCGGCGATGATGGAATCGGCCTGAGCGGCGGCGGAAGCCATAAGCTCCTCGCGCTCCTTAAGGATACGGCGGGACTTCTGCCACTCCTCGGGATAGCTCATGCGGATCTCGTCGAGGATGTTGAAGAACACGTCGGCGTCGATGACCTTGAACTGAGCGTTCTTGCCGAAAGGCGGCTTGGCTTCCTCGATCAGCCCTTCGAGCTCATCGACCAAGCTGACGATCCTATCGCCAGGAAAATTCTCGCCCGGCATCCGGTCTCCTTTCATAGGTAACATATCATCGTGCTAGTTTACCACATGCCACCAGGCAATAAGAAACGTCACGAAAAGCGATGTTTGAGCGCTTCGACCACGTTGGACGGGACAAACGTCGATACGTCACTGCCGAGCGAGGCGATCTGGCGAACGACCGAGCTCGAGATATAGCCGTACTGCGGCGCACTCATGACAAAGATGGACTCCAGCTCGCTATCCAGGCGATAGTTAAGGTCGGCCTGCTGCAGCTCATACTCAAAGTCGGTCATGGCGCGCAGACCCTTGACCACGGCCCCCGCCCCCTGCTCACGAGCGAAGTCGACCAAGAGGCCGGTAAAGGGCAGGACCTCGACGCCGTCGATATCACCGAGCGCTTCGCGGGCCAGCGCCACGCGCTCATCGAGCATAAACGTGGTGCCCACACCGTTTTTACCCTGCGACTCGGCAACAGCGACGATCACGCTGGGAAAGATGCGGCGGGCGCGGCGGATCACATCGATATGGCCAAACGTGATGGGATCGAAGGTGCCCGGGACGATCACGCGATTAATCGTGTCACTCATGGGCGTCCTCCGGGGATACTGCCTCGTCATTTTCGTTAGCATCAGTGCCGCCGTCCTTGCTATCGCCGACCCAACGGAGCAGGTCGACCGAGGTAATGCCGTAGCGCTTCTCACGTACAGTCTCAAAGTCTGCCGGATGCGCGCCCGCATCGGCGGCGGCATGCTCAAACAGGGCGTAAGCGCCAGACGCAAGCAGACCCTGCTGGGCCAGATTCTGCAGCAGTTCCTCGACCGGCTCGGCACCAAAAGCATAGGGCGGGTCGAGCAGGACCAGATCAAAGGGGCCGCCCGGTACACGACCGCGTGAGGCACTCGTCAGCATGTCGCCCGTGACCACGCGCCAACGCGCACGGTCACGGCAGAGCGACTCGATATTCTTGGTAATGAGCCGCGCGGCGTTGCGATCGATCTCAAACGTCGTGAGCGAGCGGGCCCCACGAGAGAGCATCTCTAACCCTAAGGCACCGGAGCCGCCAAAGGCGTCCAACACACGAACCTCGTCCAAATCGAAATCGAATGCCGACATGACCATAGATGCGCACGCCTCGCGCACGCGATCAGTCGTGGGGCGGGTGACATCGCGACCACGGGGCTCCTCGATCTTACGACCGCGCCATTCGCCGCCGATGATTCTCATCCTCCGCTGACCTCCTTAAAGATATGTCGATAACGCATGGCGACCGCGTCGCGCAAGGGACGCGTCGCCACAGAGTCAAGGTTGCAAGCATACCGCAAGAGCTCGACCGCGTCCAAATGGGCCCACTCGATCAGCTCCTCGTCGGCGTCCAGGTCGACAAAGCGCAGGGTCACACCACCATGCTGGCGATAACCCAGGATCTCGCCTTCATGGCGCAGGCGCAGGTCCATCTGGGCGAGCGTAAAGCCGTCCGAGGTCTTTTCGAGCGACTGGAGACGGTCTTGTGCCGCCGATGCGCCGCCGTTGCCCTTGGAGTGTGTCATGACCAGGCACGTGCCCGACACGCTGCCACGGCCCACGCGACCGCGCAGCTGGTGCAGGGCAGCCAAACCAAAGCGCTCGCCGTTCTCGATGACCATGACGGTGGCGTTGGGCACGTCGACGCCCACCTCGACCACCGTAGTCGAGACGAGCACGTCAATCTCGCCACGCTTAAAGGCATCGATAACCTGGTCCTTCTCCCCCGCTGGCATACGGCCGTGAAGGCGCTCGATGGCAAGACCCGGCAACGCCAAACGCAGGCGATCGAGCTCGGTCGCCGTATCGTGCAGCGGCACGGGGACGGTTACGCGGCCCTCATCGTCGCGGGCAATACCGGGCACGTCTTCCAGCTCATCGGCCGAGTCACTCGGCTCCACGAGCGGGCAAATCACGTAGGCCTGCTGACCCTTGTCATGTGCCTCGCGGATGACTCCATAGGCGAGGTCACGGCTCGACTCGGTGAGAACACACGTCGTCACACCGGCACCCGGAACAGGCCGGTGGCGGATGATGCTCGTATCCAGATCGCCGTAGACCGAAAGCGCCAGCGTACGCGGGATGGGCGTTGCCGTCATAACGAGCAGATCGGCACCGGGGCCCTTCGCGCGCAGGGCGTTGCGTTGGCCGACGCCAAACCGGTGCTGCTCATCGATGACCACGAGCGACAGATGCTTGAACGTAACGTCATCCGAAAGGACCGCGTGGGTGCCAAAGAGCACATCAAGCTCGCCCGATTCCAGCTGTGCATGGATGCGCTCGCGCTCTGCGGCCGGCGTGGCACCTGTCAGAAGCGCCCAGGACATGCCGGCCTGCGAGAGCAGAGGGCCGGTCTTATCGGCATATTGGCGCGCCAACACGCCCGTGGGCGCCATAACGCAGGCCTGCGTGCCGCTATCGGCAGCCACAGCCAGCGCGCAGGCGGCAACGGCGGTCTTGCCGGTACCGACATCGCCCAGCAGCAGACGGTTCATCACGCGCCCGCCATCGCACATGTCGTGCAGAATGTCTTGGAACGCGGCCTCCTGCTCGTCGCTCAGCGAAAACGGCAAGGCTTGCTTGAGCGCGGCCAGGTGCTCGCCCGCGGTGTGGGCATAGGGAACCACATCGACCAGACCGCCGTCGTTGCGCAGACGCAGCGCGAGCTGCAGGTACAGGCACTCCTCGTAGGCCAAACGGCGGCGCGCAATGTCGCGCTCGGCCATACTCGAGGGAAAGTGAATCGAACGAAGCGCACGGGCACTGCTCATGAGTTTGCGCTTTGCGCGCAGTGGTGCCGGGATGGGATCGAAGGGATTGCCGACGAGCTCAAGAGCACCGCTCACGATGCGACGCATCCATGCCTGGCTCACGCCGTCACTTACGTAGTGGACCGGCAAAATGGTACCCGCGGCACGACCGTCCTCAAGCTTTTCAAAATGCGGCGAGGCCATCTGCTTAAAGCCGTAGGCAAACTCGACCTTGCCCATCACGGCCAGGCGGTCGCCCTGCTTAAGCTGCTGGGCAATCCAGGGCTGGCGGAAAAAGGCGACCTGAAGCACACCCGTCTCGTCAACGAGTGAGACTTCGGTAACCTGCATGCGCGGACGCGGCTGCTTTTGGACGATACGGTCGACCGTGGCGACAATCGTGCAAACGGTGCCGATGGGCGCCATCTCGATGGACCACGAGCGGGTAAAGTCGAGGTATCGATGAGGGATATGGAGAAGGAGATCCCCCACCGTCCGAATTCCCAGACGGCGAAGGGCCTCCTCACGTTTACCCGAAACATATTTGAGTCGCGCGATATCCTCGTCGAGCGCATTGCTCTGGGCAAAGCGCTCCGAGACGCGCGGCACGGAGCACAGCTCGGACATGGGCAGTTGCCTACTCGATCGAGAAGATCACGGGATAGAGCGGCTGCTCGCCACGATGGGCGTCGACCTCCAGATCGGGCTGAGCCTCCTCAATGGCGTTGACGATCTCCTGGAAGGCCTCATCGGACAGTTCCTCGCCGGCCAGAATCGTCAGCGCGTCGCCCTCCTCTTCCTCCTGCATACGGTTGATGCAATCGAGCGTGACCTGCTTCACGTCAGAGCCGACCACATCAATGGAGCCGGCAATGATGCCCATGACGTCACCGGAGTGAATCGGCGAGCCGTCGGAGGCACTGGAGTCGCGCACGGCGCGGGTGACCTCGCCATCGCGGACCTCGCTGATGGCGTCGACCATAGCGGCAACAGCATCCTCGAGCTCGGAATCGGGCAGGACCGCGAACAGCGCAGAGAAGGCCTGCGGGACGGTCTTGGTGGGAACGACTGCAACCTTTTTATCAGTGCAGGCAGAGGCTGCGGCCTCGGCAGCCATGCGGATGTTGCCGTTATTGGGCAGGATGATGACCGAGGTCGCGTTGACCTGGTCAACGGCGCCCAGCAGGTCTGCAGTCGAGGGGTTCATGGTCTGACCACCCGACACGATCACGTCGACGCCGAGGGACTTGAGGATGTCGGCCTCGCCGGAACCGGCGGCAACGGCGACAAAGCCCAGCGCCTTGGCGGGCTCGGAGGCCTTTTCCTGGTCCTCGTGAATCTTGGCGGTACGGTCGTGGGCCTCCATCTCCATGTTGTGGATAAAGACCTCATAGATCTGACCGAGCTGCAGCATGTGCTCGAGCACCAGGTTGGGGGTGTTGGAGTGCACATGGATCTTGTAGTCGGGATAGGCGCCCACGAGTAGCTCGCAGTCGCCCATGGAACCCAGGAACTTAAGGCACTCGTCCTCGTCAAACGGGGTGTCGGCCTTAAACAGGAACTCGTTGCAGTAGCGGAACTCCGAGCCCTCCCAATCGTCGTTGGCCTCGATCTCAACGCGACCAAGGGCCGCGTCGCGGGCAGAGCCAGCGGAATCAAACGTGGCGGAGAAATCCTCGACAACGGTGCTGCGGCCAAGCGCGGCGGCAACAAAGTTCTCCAGGAAGATGGCAAAGCCAAAGGCGCCGGAGTCGACCACGCCGTTCTCCTTCAGAACGGGCAGCAGGTCGGGCGTGCGGGCGACGGACTGGTAGGCCTCGACGACGACGGCGTCGAGCGCGTCCTCGGCCGAGAACTTCTTCTTTTCGCACTCATCGGCCTTGGTCGAGACATCGCGAAGCACCGTGAGGATCGTGCCCTCGATGGGCTTGCGAACGGCCTGAAAGGCGACCTTGACGGCGCGACGGAAAGCGAAGGCGATGTTGGCGGACGTAATGGGCTCGTCGACAGAGACGAGACCCTCGGCCACGCCGCGCAGGATCTGCGAGGTGATGACGCCGGAGTTGCCGCGGGCACCCATCAGGGAGCCGTGGGTGATGGCGCCGGCGATGGCCTCCATATCGGCATCGGCGGGAAGGGCGGAGAGCTCCTTGGTCACCGAGGCGAGCGTGAGCGACATGTTGGTGCCGGTGTCGCCGTCGGGTACGGGGAAGACGTTGAGCTTGTTGATCTCCTCGGCCTTGTCGGAAACGGCAGCCGCAGCGATCGGAAAACAGGTGCGAATGGTCTTTGCAATCATGGGTATTTGAATCTCCGTTTTCGGATGCTAGTTCAGACGGCTCTTGAGCGCGTCGATGTGGATGCCGATCTTAAGGCTGGCGGGATCGATCTGGGCGATCTCCTGCAGGGTGAAGGCAACAGAGCTCGAAAGATTGTGGCAGACGGACTTCATGTTGACGCCGTTCTCGAGCACGACGTGAAGATCGACCGTAAGGCCGTTCTCGTCGGCGGAGACAAGCACGCCCTTGCGGAGGCGCTGACCGGCAAGCAGGCGCACGCTCTCGGCGCCCTGGAGCTGTTCGGCCATACCGACGACGCCATAGCACGTCATCGCGGCATAACCGGCAATATCGGCAATAACGTCGTTCGAGACGCTCAGGCTGCCGTTAATGGTCTCAGACACAAGAATCTCCTTATCTGGTGCTCGCGGCACCATCTCGTGGGAGCAATCATTGCATTATTCTACAACGAGCGCGCCATGTTGAGGTGGTGGGTCGCGGGAATACATCCTCGACACGAAATGTTGATACGGTAACGTTCGCCACAGGCGATCGCGGCATGAAAAAACCCGCCGCATAAGCGACGGGTTTTACAACCTGGCTCCCCGGGTAGGACTCGAACCTACAACAGCGCGGTTAACAGCCGCGTGCTCTACCATTGAGCTACCGAGGAATTAAAAAGCCCAGCGGAATGGGCTGAGAAATTCTGGCTCCCCGGGTAGGACTCGAACCTACAACAGCGCGGTTAACAGCCGCGTGCTCTACCATTGAGCTACCGAGGAATAGGTGTGTGCTCTCAAGCAACGAAGTTTATTATACGGACGAATCAGCTTAGGGCAAGAACTTTTTTGAGAATTTTTCCGACTAGTCATTGCGGACGTCCCCTATGACTGCATGAAAGCGCCCCCAAACGGATGTGCTTGAGGGCGCTTCTTGCTTGCGAGGTTAAGACTCAATATAGTCCTTCAGCTTGCTACTGCGGCTGGGGTGGCGGAGCTTGGCCAGGGTCTTGGACTCGATCTGGCGGATACGCTCGCGCGTGACGCCAAACTCGCGGCCGACTTCCTCGAGCGTACGGGGATGTCCGTCGACAAGGCCAAAGCGCAGCTCGATAACCTTGCGCTCACGATCGGCAAGCGAATCGAGCACCTGGGTGAGCTGCTCCTGCAGCATGGAGAAGCTGGCGGCATCGGGCGGAACAATAGCCTGGGAGTCCTCGATAAAGTCGCCCAGCTGGGAATCCTCTTCCTCGCCGATAGGGGTCTCGAGCGACACGGGCTCCTGCGAAATCTTCTGGATCTCGCGGACGCGATCTGCACTCATGTCCATCTCGGCACCGATCTCCTCGGGGGTCGGGTCGCGACCCAGGTCCTGGAGAAGCTGGCGCTGCACGCGGACGAGTTTGTTGATGGTCTCGACCATGTGCACGGGAATACGGATGGTACGGGCCTGGTCGGCAATCGCACGCGTGATGGCCTGACGGATCCACCACGTGGCGTACGTGGAGAACTTAAAGCCCTTCTGGTAGTCGAACTTCTCGACGGCGCGGATCAGACCGAGGTTGCCCTCCTGGATCAGGTCCAGGAACAGCATGCCGCGGCCGACATAGCGCTTGGCGATGGAGACGACCAGGCGCAGGTTGGCGCTGATGAGCGCCTGCTTGGCCTCGAGACCGACGTTCTCGATACGGGTCAGGCGACGCATCTCGGCGCGGGTAAGCTCGATTTCACCCGCCTCGGCGGCCTCGAGCTTCTCGGTGGCGTCAAGGCCGGCCTCAATCTTCATGGCCAGATCGACCTCTTCGGAAGCGGTCAGCAGGTCGACCTTACCGATCTCCTTAAGGTACATACGAACCGGGTCGCCGGTCAACATCACCGTGGAGGCATCGATGCCACGCACGCGCGAACGCGAACGGGACGTGCGCACGGTGCGCTTCTTCTTGCTCTTGGAAGAACCCATCTCGGCGTCGGCCTGACGAGCCATCTTAAGCTCGTGATCGTCGAGCGAGCCGGAATCGTGCTCGTCGTCATCGAAATCGTCGGTATCGCTATCGTTATCGTCATCGTCGACGTCCATGGGGGCGTCGTCGTTTCCGCTCGCGGAGATAATCTGGATGCCGCTGTTGCGCAGCGCGGAATACACCGCGTTGAGCTGCTCGTCAGACACATCGATATCCTTCAGGGCGACCTGAATCTCGTCCTCGGTTACCGAAGTCCTGTTTGAGCCGTTGCCCATGAGCTTTGCAACGTAGGATTCCAGCCCAGTACCCGTGCTCTCACTCTTTTTTGGCACAGATTCTCCCTTCATAGTCCACAGGACTCTTTACTTTAGCACACACATTGACGTCTATACCCAAAATTCAGACTGGATATAGGCTCAAATACGCTGGTTGACCACAACATCTAGGCCTGGTCGGCGCCCGCAGTCTCCAAACCGATCAAACGGAACGGATCGGCCACGCCACCAATCGACTTTTGGAGCTCGCGCTGGCGCTGAGAATCTTGCATCGCTTGCATCGTCAGCACACGGCGTGCCTCATCGTCGAGCGATCGGTCCTGGCGAAGCTTGGCCTGTGCGGCGCGCATGCGGCGTTTGATGGTGTAGAGCTCGAGGGTGTCGAGCATAAACACGATGTTCGTCTCGGTGGGGTGCTTACTCGTCGACGAAATGCGCCCGGCGCTGACAAGCGATGCCGCCTCGGGACATACCGCGCGCGCCGCATCCATGCACGCCGTGGGGTCGGTGCCCGGCGGCGTAGCGAGCACGGCCCACGCGATAGACTCGTGACGCGGATCCACCCACTCGATCGAGCAGATGCGGTCGGCATACGTGCGGAACAGGTCGGGGTAGCTCGTGAGCATCGTCAGCAGCTCGCGCTCCCCCGCCAAAGACTTACGCTCTAGGTCGGTCAGCACGATCGGCGTCGCCGGTACCGCGGGCGCGCCCGTTGCATCGGCAACCGGCGCCGCGCCATCCATGCCAACCGGCGCATCGATCGGCGGCACATCGTCGACGGCCTCGACCGGCGCGGCCCCGTAGACCTCAAGCGGCACATAGTCATACGGCTCTTCCTCGACCGGTGTGGACACCGGCGGCGTCGCGCCCGATGCCCAAGCACCGCGACCGGCATCGCGAGAACCCGACGCCCGACCGCCCGCGCTACCGGACCGCTCAGTCTGTGCCCGCTGGCGCTCATAGTTCTGCTCACGACGTCGTTCCGCATCCTCGCGCTTGGCGACATCGCGAAACACACGACCCGAGCTCGCGCGCACCGTCTCCAGATCCAAACCCAGCAGATCGGCAATCTGGATAAAGTACGTGTCGATCATATAGCTGTTGCGCAACGGATAGATAAGCGTCAGCGCATCTTCCAGCGCCTTAGCGCGACCGCCCGGCGTGGTGATGTCACTCGACTCCTGCAGCGAACGGTAGACAAAGTCCATAAGCGGCTCGGCAGCGTCGATGCGCGTCTGCAGTGCCTCGCCACCATGTGCGGTGATGAACTCCATGGGGTCGTTGCCGTCGGGGAGCACCACGCAGCGCAGGTCCATGGAATCCTGCTCGATAAACTGAATCGCGCGACGGGCGGCCTTCTGGCCCGCTGCATCGCCGTCGAACATATACACGATGCGCTTGGCAAAGCGAGTGAGCGTCTTGACGTGATGCTCCGTGAGCGCGGTGCCCAGCGTGGCGACAACGTTTTTAATCCCCGCCTCCCAGCAGGCGATGCAATCGGTATAGCCCTCTACCACGATGGCGGTATCCTGCGCGACGATAAACTCCTTGGCCCAATTAAAGCCGTAGAGGTTTCGCTTTTTATGAAACACGCTCGTCTCGGCGGTGTTGAGATACTTAGGCTGGCCGTCGCCCATAATGCGACCGCCAAAGGCAATGTTGTGACCCTGCTCGTCAAAGATGGGGAACATCACGCGGTCGTAAAAGCGGTCGGCAAGCTGCCCGCGCCCGCGACTCACGGCAACGTTGGCGTCGATCATCTCCTGCGGGGTAAAACCCGCCTGGGACAGGTGCGACACCAGCGCGTTACGGCCCGGTGCAAAGCCCAGGCAGTAGCGGCGGCAGACGTCGCCGCCCATGCCGCGGCTGGCAAAGTACTCGCGCGGACGGCCGTCCTTACCGCGCATGAGCATGGTGTGGTAGAACTGGGCGGTCTCGGCGCACAGATCGTAGATGCGGGCACGCTTGGTGCCGCGCTCGCGGCGATCTCCGGTGTCATGCAGCTCAATACCCGCGCGATCGGCCAAGTAACGGATTGACTCGGGAAAGCTCAGGTTCTCGCGCTTCATGATATACGTGAAAACGTCGCCACCCTCGCCGCAACCAAAGCAATGCCACACCTGCGTGGCGGGGATAATGTGGAAGGACGGCGTCTTCTCGCCATGGAAGGGGCAGCATCCCCAAAACTCATGGCCGCGAGGCTTGAGCTCGACCGTTTCCTGCACGATGGCAACCAGGTCAGACGCAGCGCGTACCTGGTCTTTTTCCTCATCGCTAATCACGGATGCTCACCCCCTGATCGCCCAAGTTGTGACGAATATCCTCGATATTACCCTCGACGGTCGCGATCAACTCATCCAGCGAATCGAACACACGCGAGGGACGCAGCCAGCGCGTAAACGCCAGCGAAACGGAAGCGCCGTACAGGTCGCCCGTATAACCAATTAAATTAGCCTCGAGATGCGCAGATGCCGCATCGTCAGCATACGTTGGCGGCAGGCCGACGTTCACAGCAGCGGGCCACGCGGTGTCATCGACCAGCACCAGACCCTCATACACGCCATCGGCTGGCACCTGAATGCCGTCGGGAACCTGCAAGTTTGCCGTGGGAAAGCCCATGCCAGAACCCTCGTGACGGCCGCGAATAACACCGCCACGCACCATATACGGACGGCCGAGTAACCCAGCAGCAAGCTCCACATGGCCCTGTCCCAGCTCATGACGAATGCGGGTGGCGCAAATGGCCTCACCGCCCTCGCAAAGCAGGTCGTGACCATACACGTCAACGCCGTGCTCGGAACCCCAGGAGCGCATCTCGGCAACACCAGAAGCACCGCCACGACCCAGCCTAAAGTCACTGCCAACGCGAATCGATCGAATGTCGACCAGACGCGACACCAGCGAGAGAAAATCAACATGGTCAAGCGCCGCAACCTCAGGCGTAAAGGGAACGGCCACCACCGCATCGACCCCGGTTTGAGCCAAGGCATGCAGACGGTCGGCCGTCGTCATCAATTTTTGAGCGGGCGAAGGGCTCACCACAACGTCCGGGTCGGGATCGAAGGTAACCACGACCGCCTTACAGCCATGGGCACGGGCATCACGGACAAGCGCCGTAATGAGCTCCTGGTGTCCACGGTGCACGCCGTCGAACACGCCGATGGCAATTGATGCGGCACCCAGGTGCTCGCACTCATCAAACGCATCGGCAGTAACGATGCGAGCCTCGTCCGACTCGCCCGCGAAAAAGATACGCGCGAGCTCGCGAGCGGACAACATCATCGAACACCGCCGATTGCCTGCGGAAACACGTGCTCCATGACAAAGCGGCCGCCCTCAATACGGGCGAGCGCCTTGAGTCCCCCATCGAGCACCAACGCAAACGGCGCCTTCGAGGCATCAAAATCGGCAAGCGCACGCTCGACGGGAATGCGTCGGCCGCAGAGCAGGTCGTCGGCAAGATTGCCCGGCAAGTCAACACGCGTGGCGCCCAGGGCCGCAATGGGATCCAGGGCAAAGCCAGCCGCGGACTCGGGAGAAAGCTCCTCAACCGCATGACAGGCGCCAATGGAAACAACACCGGAGGCCGTACGGCGCAGCGCAGAAATATGCGCGGCGCTATCGCAAGCACGGCCCAGGTCGCGAGCGAGCGCACGGATATAGGTGCCCTTGCTCACTGAGAACGCCACGGTCCACACACACGAATCACCCTCGCCGCCCACGGCGATCAGGTCGGCGGCATAGACCTCGACGGGGCGCGGAGGTAGATCCACCGCATTGCCCTCACGAGCAGACTTGTAGGCGCGAACGCCATTGACCGAGATAGCCGAAAAAGCCGGCGGCACCTGCATCTGCGGGCCCAGCATGGCGGCTAAGCGCTCACGGGCATAGACAGAATCGCGGAGCTCGTTGGCAACAGCCACCGTGCGGACGGCCTCGCCCTCCGCATCATCGGTATTGGTCTCGGCGCCAAACGAGATGTCGGCGACGTAGCTTTTGGTATCGAGCGTGAGCATGCCCAGCAGACGGGTGGCCTGACCCACGCCCACCACCATGACACCCGATGCCATGGGGTCGAGCGTGCCGGCATGGCCGACGCGCCGCTCATGGAGGGCGCGCCGGCATTGCGAGACCACATCGTGGGACGTGCAGCCCACCGGCTTATCGACGGCGAGCAGCATATTCAGTTGTGAAGGCGTACGACGAGCCATGTACCATCCAAAAAGTTAAAGCTCGACGGTCACCGAAGCGGGATCCTCCCCCACCAGCTCGGCCAGCATGGGAAGTGCCACGGTGAGCGTCTCGAGAATCGTTCCGTTGTTGGAGAAACCGGCGGCAGCGGAATGTCCGCCTCCGCCAAAGGCAGCAGCAATCTCGGACACGTTGAGGTCGCCCTTTGAGCGCAGGTTGCCGCGCACCTTGGTATCGCCCTCAATGCCCTTCAGGAACAGGCAGACCTCGACGCCCATCACCGAGCGCACCACATCGACCAGGCCGTCGCACTCATCCGAGGTGACACCGCAAGCCTCAAGGTCACTCTGGTACGCGTAACTATACGCGACGCGCCCGTGGGCCACCGTCTTAATGCGGCCCATAACGATGGACTTGAGGTGCAAAAACTCGACGCGCATGCTCTGATAGACCTCGAGCGCGACGCGCGCCGGATCGGCGCCGTGGGCAACCAGACGCGAGGCCGCATGGAACGCGGCGGCATCGGCGTTTTGGTACTGAAAACGGCCGGTATCGGTAACCAAGCCACACAGCAGGCAGGTCGCAACGCCATCACGTGCGACAATGCCACAATTGTCCAAGAAACGGTCGATGATCATTGCGCAGGCTGCAGCTTCAACGCGCCTCAGGCTGAGCTCGGCAAACTCCTCGCGCGCCGGATGGTGGTCGAAGCACACCACATGCTTGGAGCGACGAAGCACCTCGGCCGAGTTGTTGAGACGCTCGACGACCGGTACGTCCACCGAGATGAAAAGGTCAGGATTGCCGGTGTACGCAGATGCCGGCACCAGGCGATCGGAGCCTTCCATAAAGCGGTAGATGCGCGGAACCGGGTCATCGTCTGCCAGCAGCAGCGCAATGTCCTTGTTGGGGAAAAACTTCATGAGCGAAAGGCCCAGACCCAACACGGAGCCCAAGGCGTCGCCATCGGGAGAAGTGTGTCCCGAAATCGCAATGGAGGACGCACCCTCGATGAGCTCGAGGATGCGTCGCTGAATATCTGCAGACTCGCACGAGGCGAGGTCGGCGGAATTAGTCATCTAAAGCTGCCTCCTGGACGGCGTCCGCTATCGGATAGCCGTCCTCGTCCTTTTCGATCGCAAGCGTGGCGGGAACGTTTTCCAGCGCACGCGTGATGCGCTCGGCCTCATCGGTCGAGCGATCGATGCGAAAATCGAGCTCGGGCGTGACACGCCAATCGAGCGAGCGAGCCAACAGGCTGCGAATACGGCCCTTGGCGCTAGCGAGCGCCTCCATGACCTCATCGTAGCGACTCGCATCGCACGACACGTACACGCGCGCGAACGAACGGTCCACCGCGACCTCGACCGCGGTTAAAGTAACCAGGTCGAGACGCGGATCGGAAACCTCAAAGAGCAGGATATAACCAAGCTTCTCGCGAAGCTGCTCGCCCAGACGGCGGGTTGCCTGCGTTTGCTTCATAGCGCTACCCCCCTACTCGGTACGGGCAACCTGGTCGATGCGGTAACCCTCGATCTGGTCGCCGGGCTTGATGTCCTGGAAGTTCTCCAGGCCAATGCCGCCCTCGGAACCGCTCTTGAGGCTCTTGGCCTCGTCCTTGTAGTGGCGCATCGAGGCGATCTTGCCGTTGAAGACCACGATACCGTCGCGCACCAGGCGCACGGAATCGGTCGCGGCGATCTCGCCCTCTTCGACGCGGACACCGGCGGCGATACCGACTTTGGGCACCTTGAAGGTGTCCAGGACAGTCGCAGTACCCGTGGCGACCTCGACCTCGGTGGGCTTGAGCATGCCGATACGGGCGGCGTCGAGCTCCTCGAGGCACTTATAGATGACGTCGTAGCAACGGATCTCGACGCCCTCGCGCTCGGCGGCGGAGCGGGCCTTACCGTCGGGACGGACGCCAAAGCCGATGATGATGGCGTTGGAGGCGTCGGCCAGGACGACGTCGGTCTCGTTGATGGCGCCAACGGCGGAGTGGATCGTGTTGATGCGAACCTCGGACTGATCCATCTTGTCGAGCGAGTCCTGAAGGGCCTCGATGGAGCCCTGGACGTCGGCCTTGATGATCAGGTTGAGCTCCTTGACCTCGGCATCGGCAATGGTCTCGAAGAGGTTCTCGAGCGTGACGTGCTTGACGCGGCTCTGCTCCTCGATACGGGCCTTGAGCGAACGCTCGTCGGCCAGGGCGCGAGCCTCGCGCTCGTCCTCGAACACGCGGAACTCGTCACCGGCGTTGGGCACGGACTGCAGACCCAGGATCTCGACGGCGTCGGAGGGACCGGCCTCGGTGACGGCGCGACCCTTGGGGTCGAGCATGGCGCGGACGCGGCCGTAGGTAAGGCCAGCGACCAGCGTATCGCCCACGTGCAGGGTACCGCGGGTCACGAGCACGGTAGCGACCGAGCCGCGGCCCTTGTCGAGCTTGGCCTCGAGGACGTTGCCGGAGGCAAAGGTGTCCGGGTTGGCCTTGAGCTCGAGAACGTCGGCCTGAAGCAGCACGGTCTCCAGAAGGTCGTCGATACCGATCTTCTGCTTGGCCGAGATGTTGACGAACATGTTCTGTCCGCCCCACTCCTCGGGGATGACGCCGTACTCGGTGAGCTCCTGGCGCACGCGGTCGGGGTTGGCGCCCGGCTTATCGATCTTGTTGACGGCGACGACGATGGGAACGCCGGCGGCCTTGGCATGGTTGATCGACTCGACCGTCTGGGGCATGACGCCGTCGTCGGCAGCCACGATCAGAATGACGATGTCGGTCACCTTGGCGCCACGGGCACGCATGGCCGTAAAGGTAGCGTGACCCGGGGTATCGATGAAGGTGATCTTGCGGTCGTTGATCATGACCTGCGAAGCGCCGATGGCCTGCGTAATGCCGCCCGCCTCGCCGGCAGCAACGCCAGTGTGACGGATGGCGTCGAGCAGCGACGTCTTGCCGTGGTCGACGTGACCCATGACGGTGACGACCGGGGCGCGCGGCTTAAGGTCGGCCGGATCGTCGTAGAACGAGAAGGTGTTCTCCTCCTCGGGGGTGATGATCTTGATCTGACGGCCCAGGTCGTCGGCAACAAGCTCGACGAGGTCGTCGGACATGGACTGCGTCATGGTGAGCGGCGTACCCAGCAGGAACAGGCGCTTGATAATGTCGTTGGCCGGAACGTCGAGCGCCTCGGCAAGCTCCTGGACGGTAACGCCCTGGGAGACCTTGATGGCGTCGAGGTCCTCGGGGTTCACGCCCTGGGCCAGCGCCTCCTCTATCTTGCGCTCCTCCTGAGCCTTGGCAGCCTCGCGCTCGCGCTTCTCCTTGCGCTTCTTGCGGCGACCGGTGGACTCGCGAGAGGCCTCCTCGACGGCAGCACGAGCCTCCTCGAGCACCTTCTCGCGGCTGTACTCCTCGGCCTCGCGAGCCATGCGGCTGTAGTGGTCCTCTTCGTTGTTGTGACCGCCCTTGCGTTTCTTGCCCTTGCCCTGCTTGTCGGGGTTGGGGAAGTCCATGCCAGCAGCGACGTTGTTGCTGGCGTTGGTGCGATGGCTGTGCGGACGGCTCTCGGAGGCGTTGCGCTCGGAGTTGTTGTCGGAGGCGTTGCGATCGTTACGACGGCCACCGCGGCGGTCGTTGTTGCCGCCACGACGGTTACCGCGCTCGGCGGCGCGCTCGGCCTTGGCCTTGTCCTCGGCGTCTTTCTTCTCCTTGAGCACGGTCTCCTGTGCGGCGATCTGGTCGAGCAGCGAACGGAAGCGCGAACCGGAGTCGGAAGCGGGAACGGCGCGGCGCTGGGCCTCGCGGGCAGCCTCCTCCTTCTCGCGGGCAAGGCGCTCCTGCTCGGCCTTCTTCTTGGCCTCGGCCTCGGCGCGGGCAGCCTCCTCGGCAGCCTGGGCTGCGGCAAACTGGCGGCGCTCCTCCTCGCGTGCCTTCTCGGCGGCGATGCGCTCGCGCTCGGCCTCGGCGGCGCGTGCGGCCTCCTCGGCGGCAGCTGCCTGCTCCTCGGCCTGCTTGGCGGCCTCGACTTCCTGAGCGCGGGCCTCGATCACCGAGGCGAGTTGCTTGCGGACCATAGCGACATAAGCGTCCTCCAAGGTGGAGGAAGCGGACTTAGCGGGAATCTTCATATCGGCGAGATGACCCATCAGTTCCTTGGAGGTCATGCCGAACTCTTTGGCCAGGGTGGACACACGGACTTTTGCCATATGACTTCACCTACCCTTTCTGGCACCTTGGGTGCCTAGAGACTGAACGAGCGTGGGAGACGCGCCGGGACCCGCCCGGCGCGTCCGCGCGCTAGATCAGGTCCTCCGCATCATCGAAGGCGTCGGTGTCGTGGACACCGCAGAAACGGGAGCCGGGACGAGCCTGGTTGCGGCACTGGATGCCGTCCTCGGACACGTACTCGCAGCGGCGGACGTCCTCGTCCTCCTCGTCACCGATCAGGTCGGCGGCGGGCTCCTCGTGAACGGGAACGTTCTTGAAGATGTCGGCGGCAAGCGTCTCGGACTTGATGTCGATGTGCCAGCCGGTCAGGCGCGCGGCGAGGCGGGCGTTCTGGCCCTCCTTGCCGATGGCGAGGGACAGCTGGTCGTCGGGCACAATGACGCCGGCGTAGGCCTTCTCCTCGTCGATGAGGACGCGGGTGACCTTAGCGGGCGACAGGGCGTTGGCAACGTAGACGGCAGGATCGGCATCCCATAGGATGACGTCGACGCGCTCGCCGCGGAGCTCGCCCACGACAGCGCGAACACGGCTTCCCTTGGGGCCGACGCAGGCGCCCACGGGATCCAGACGGTCGTCGAGCGAGTGGACGGCGACCTTGGAGCGCTGGCCGGGCTCGCGGGCGATCGACTTGATCTGGACGGTGCCCTCATAGATCTCGGGCACCTCCTGCTCAAACAGACGACGCATGAGCTCGGGGTGGGTACGGGAGATGACAATCGGCGGACGGCTGTGCTCGCCACGAACCGGCTGCAGGTTGGAGTTGGGGTCACGAACGTCGATGATCACGGCCTTGATGTGCTGGTTGTGCAGGTAGCGCTCGCCCATCGGACGCTCGTTGCGCTCGTTCTCGTAACGGCGCTGGTCAAAGTGCGGAAGCTCGGCCTCGACGCCCTCACGAATCTTGACGATCGTGAAGTCGGGCGTGGACTGCAGCACGGTACCGCTGATGAGGTCACCGATGCGGCCGGAGAACTCCTCGTAGATCTGCTCGCGGGCGGAGTTACGCACGATGGCGTTGATCTCGGCCTTGGCGTGCTGGGCAGCGATGCGGCTCGTGTTCTTGGGGGTGACGTCGATCTCCTCGAACTCGGTGAAGTTGCCCTCCTCGTCCATGGAATCGTCGATCGGCTCAAGGCGGTAGACATAGATCTTGCCGGTGGTGCGGTCGATGGTCACCTTGGCGCCCCACTCAAGATGCAGGATCTCGGCATAGCTCTTGGCGAGCGACTGCTCCAGGCGGTCGATCAGGTAGAGCTGGTCGATGTGCTTCTCCTGGCAAAGCTCCATCAGGGCGGACATCATGTCGGATGCTGCCATCTTACTTTCCTTCCTTCGCGGGCTTGAAGTCGTAGGTGGGCTTCAACTTGCACTTTTTAACATCAGAGAAATCGAGGGTAACGGACTCGCCGTCCTCGAGCTCGAGGGTCACGTTCGTCTCGGTGGCGGCGGCAATCTTGCCGGCGTACTTGCGACGGCCCTCGGTGGCGGTGGAGGTGAGCTCGCAGTTCTCGCCCACAAAGCGGACAAAGTCACTCGGGCGGCGCAGCGGGCGCGCCATACCCGGGCTCGACACCTCGAGCGTATAGCTCGAAGAGATGGGGTCGAGCTCCTCAATTACATCGCCGACCCACTTGGTGTTGGCCGTGACGTCGTTGAGCGACAGGCTCTGACCCTCGGCACCCTCGATACGCACGCGCACGCAGGGGGCCTTGGTGGCACCCACGAGCTCGACGTCGACGATGTCGACATCGTGCTGGGGGGCGACGGCCTCGAGCGCGTCGATGATCGCCTGCTCGGTCTTGGTCTTGACCATTGCGGCACCTCCATCCATACAAAAAAGAAGCGGGGCCGAAACCCCACTTCTTTCAATTACAACTTCATTTGCAAGCAAACTATACCAATAGCTGCGGAAACGTGCAAGCACAGTACGAATCTGCAGGTCAGCGTGCGCACAGCTTCTCCACAAGAATAGGACAATTGGCCGAAGGCACCTAGGCAGGTACATGCAAAACGAGGGACGACCCAACCGGATCGCCCCTCGTCTTTTATGCGTCAGTTAAGCGCGCAGTGCCTACTTGACCACCAGGTTGACCAGCTTGCCGGGCACGCAGATGGCCTTGACGACCGTCTTGCCCTCGAGCCACTTGGCGACGGCAGCCTCGGCGGCAGCCTGCATTTCCTCGGTGGAGGCATCGCGGGCAACGTCGACGCGGCCGCGGACCTTGCCGAGCACCTGGACCACGATCTGCACCGTGTCCTCAACGGACTCGGCCAGGTCAAACTCAGGCCAGGCGGCGGTGTAGGCATTACCCTCGCAGCCGAGCGCCTCGTGCCACAGCTCGTCGGCCCAGAACGGGCAGATGGGGGCAAGGACGCTCACAATGTCCTTGGCCACGCCGTAGCACAGCGCCTTGTCGCGGGCGGCACCCTCGGTGGCGTTGAGGTAGGCGCTCGCCGCGTTGACGAGCTCCATGACGGCCGAGATCGCGGTGTTGAACTGGCCGCGATCGAAGTCCTCAGTGCACTTGGCAATGGTGCGGTGACGCTCGCGATAGAGCTTCATCGCAACCTCGTCGAGCGCGGACTTGTCGAAGGCCACGTTGGCGTCGCCGGACTGGACGAGCTGCCAAACGATACGCCAGGCGCGCTTGATGAAGCGGTTGGCGCCCTCGACGGCCTTGGGATCCCAGTCGAAGTCCTTCTCGGGCGGGGCGATAAACAGGATCGCCAGACGCATGGTGTCGGCACCGTAGGGCTCGATGACCGAGCTCGGGGGCACGACGTTGCCCTTGGACTTGGACATGGTGTCGCCGTTCTCGTCCTTGACCATGCCCTGGCACAGCAGGTTGGTGAAGGGCTCGTCCACACTCAGCAGACCCAGGTCGCGCAGCGCCTTGGTAAAGAAGCGGCTGTAGAGCAGGTGCAGAATGGCGTGCTCGATACCGCCGATGTAGTTATCGACGGGCATCCAACGGTCGGCGGCTTCCTTGGAGAAGGGCAGGTCGGTGTTGTGAGGATCGGTATAGCGCAGGTAATACCAGCTGGAGCATGTGAAGGTGTCCATGGTATCGGTCTCGCGCTTGGCCGGGCGGCCGCAGACCGGGCAGGTGGTCTCGTAGAACTCCTTGCACTCGGCGAGGGTCTCGCCGGCGCCCAGGTCCAGGTTCTCGGGCAGCGTCACCGGCAGCTGATCCTCAGGCACGGGCACGATGCCGCAGTGCTCGCAGTGAATGGCCGGGATGGGGTTGCCCCAATAGCGCTGACGGGAAATGAGCCAGTCGCGCAGACGGAACTCGACCTTGCGACGACCACAGCCCATGGCCTCGAGGTCGGCCACGATCGCAGCCTCGCCCTCGGAGTGCTTGCCGCCGCGCATGCCGGTGTACTTGCCGGACTGGACCAGCGTGCCCTCGGCAGCGTGGGCGCAATCCCAGTCGACGGTCTCGGCATGGAAGGTATCGATGGTCTCGCCGCTGGCCTCGACGGCAGCGCGATCGTCATCGTCCAGGATGATCGGCACGATCGGCAGGTCGTACTTACGGGCAAACTCAAAGTCGCGCTGGTCGCCACAGGGAACGGCCATGACGGCGCCGGTGCCGTAGTCTGCAACGACATAATCGGCAACCCACACAGGGACCTTCTCGCCGTTGACCGGGTTCACCACGTAGCGGCCGGTAAAGGCACCGTGCTTCTCGAGGGTGCCCTGGGCACGCTCGACGGCAGAGATATGCTTGGAGTCCTCGACGATCTTGGTGACGGCCTCCTCGTACTCCGTGCCCTCGACGAGCTCGTGCAGGCCGGCGTACTCGGGAGCCAGGACAAAGAAGGAGACGCCAAAGAGCGTATCGGCACGCGTGGTGAAGACGGTGATCTTGCCCTCGTCGCCCTCGATGGGCTCGCCATCCTTGTCGCACAGGGTAAAGTCGACCTCGGCGCCCTCGGAGCGACCGATCCAGTTAGCCTGCATCTGCTTGACGCGCTCGGGCCAGCCGGGGAGCTTCTCCAGATCGTCGAGCAGCTCCTGGGAGTACTCGGTGATCTTGAAGTACCACTGCTCAAGGTCGCGCTTCTCGGGCTCGGTGCCGCAGCGCCAGCACTTACCCTCGGTGACCTGCTCGTTGGCCAGAACGGTCTTGCAGTTAGGACACCAGTTGACCGGGTTCTTCTTGCGGTAGACCAGGCCCTTTTCCCACAGCTTCTCAAAGATCCACTGACCCCAGCGGTAATAGTCGGGGCTGCAGGTCTTGACCATGCGATCCAGATCGTAGGAGAAGCCCATGCGCTTCATCGTGGCGAGCGCCTGGTCCATATTCTTATACGTCCAGGCGGCAGCCTGCGTATTGTGCTTGATGGCGGCGTTCTCGGCAGGCAGGCCAAAGGCGTCAAAGCCGATGGGATGCAGCACGTCAAAGCCGCGCATGCGGGCCTGACGGGCCATGGCATCGCCGATGGTATAGTTGCGCGCGTGGCCCATGTGCAGGTCGCCCGACGGATACGGGAACATCTCGAGCACGTACTTTTTGGGCTTGCTGTCGTCGGTGTCGACGGCAAAGAGGTTGGAGTCCTCCCAGGCCTTCATCCACTTGGACTCAATGGCCTGCGCGTCGTAGGCAGGGATCTCGTCCTTATGATCTGTGCAATCGCACATATCAGCTCCTTTAATCTTAGCTGGGGTCGGGCGGCTTGGCTTTGTTCGCTACTGCGGACAGTCCTGCGCAAGACGAAGAGCACATTAAGTGCTCTTCTTTGCGTGCGGAACTTGTAGCGAACAAAGCCAAGCCGCCCGACCCTAAGGTTAACTTGACTGATAATAGCAAATACGACAAGCGAGATGCCTGCGACTTGCAGGCATCTCGCTTTATCTAAATAACGTGGTTGTGAATCAACCGCTAATTGTTACCCGCCCAAATATGGTCGGGTTTTCCAAGTGCCGCAGATTGCCGTGAAAGAGGAGCGACCCGTACTTTGGTACGCGAGCGACGGTTTGAACGGCAAGGTGCGGTGCTTGGGAAAGCCGCTTATCGATAGGAAACGCTCTGCTGAGAATCCTTCACGACAACGTCGTGGGCGCCGCCTTCGACGATGGAGGTGGAGCTGACCAGCGTTAGGCGCGCCTTTTCCTGGAGCTCGGGGATCGAGAGGGCACCACAGTTGCACATCGTGGACTTGACCTTGTAGAGCGTGCCGCCCACGCCGTCCTTGAGGGAACCGGCGTAGGGAACGTAGGAGTCGACGCCCTCGACGAAGCTGAGCTTCGCGGCGCCGCCTAGGTCGTAGCGCTGCCAGTTGCGGGCACGTGCAGAACCCTCGCCCCAGTACTCCTTCATGTACTGGCCGTTGACGTTGACGCGCTCGGTCGGGCTCTCGTCAAAGCGGGCGAAATAACGACCCAGCATCATAAAGTCTGCACCCATAGCAAGGGCGAGCGTCATGTGGTAATCGTAGACGATGCCGCCATCGGAGCACACGGGCACGTAGACGCCGGTCTCCTCGTAGTACTCGTCGCGAGCGCGGCAGACGTCGATCAGCGCGGTGGCCTGGCCACGGCCGATGCCCTTGGTCTCACGGGTGATGCAGATGGAGCCGCCGCCGATACCGACCTTGATGAAGTCGGCACCGCAGTCTGCCAGGAAGCGAAAGCCCTCGGCGTCGACGACGTTACCGGCACCGACTTTGACGTCCTCGCCGTAGTTGGCGCGAATCCACTCGATGGTACGCTTCTGCCACTCGCTGAAGCCCTCGGAGGAGTCGATGCACAGGACATCGGCGCCGGCCTCGATGAGCAGCGGCACGCGCTCGGCATAGTCGCGGGTGTTGATACCGGCACCGACCATGTAGCGCTTGTCGCCATCGAGCAGCTCGTTGGGGTTGGTCTTGTGGCTGTCGTAGTCCTTGCGGAAGACAATGCCCATAAGGTGATCGTTGTCGTCGACGATGGGCAGGGCGTTGAGCTTGTTGTCCCAGATGACGTCGTTGGCAACCTTGAGGCTGATGTTCTTGTCGCCCACGATGAGCTGCTCACGCGGGGTCATGAACTCGGAGACCTTCGTCTGGTGGTCATCGCGACTGGGGCGATAGTCACGGCTGGTGACGATGCCCAGGAGCTTGCCCTTGGGAGTGCCGTCGTCGGTAACCGGCATGGTGGAGTGGCCGGTCTTCTCCTTGAGCTCAATGACCTGCTCCATGGTCATGTCGGGGGTCAGCGTGGAATCGGACTGAACGAAGCCGGCCTTGTGATCCTTGACGGCCTTGACCATAGCAGCCTCGGACTCGGCGCTTTGGGAACCGTAAATGAAGGACAGGCCACCCTCGGTAGCGAGTGCGACACCCATGTCGACGCCCGAGACGGACTGCATGATGGCGGAAACCATGGGGATGTTCAGGGTGATTGCCGGCTTCTCACCGCGCTTAAAGCGGGTCAGCGGCGTCTTAAGAGAGACGTTGTTGGGGATGCACTGCGAGGACGAGTAACCAGGGACCAGCAGATACTCCGAAAACGTGTGGGACTCACCGGGAAAGAACGTAGCCATGTTTCTCCTTTTTCCATGCGACCGGTCGGCTGCAGGCCTCGTAGGACCCAGCCCAACCTTGGGCGCCCAATACTGGGGAAGTATCTTAACGCACTTTGACTGCTACAATGCATGATTTAAGAAGAGCACACGAGGGTTTGACGCAGGCTTTGCGTTTGCCCAGCAAACACTTTAGCGGGGAGACGTGGAGCACATGGAGTACAAGACGACGGCAAAGCTGGTCATTCAAGCGTGCGACAAGGATCTGCCGGGCGTGTTCGGCCACGGCTGCGTCTTGCTGCTGCAGGGTATTGCCCGCGAGCACTCGCTCAACCGCGCCGCCAAGAGCATGGGCATGGCGTATTCCAAGGCATGGCGTATTGTAAACGAGGCCGAAGGCCAGCTAGGCTGCAAGCTCATCGAGCGCGACGGAGCCCGCGGGTCCACGCTCACGCCCGCCGGAGAGCGAGCCATAGCGGCCTACGAGGAGCTGCAGACCGACATCAACAACGTCATCGCCACCAAAGCCAACGCCCTCATCGCCAGCATCATAGAGTAGCCCATTTGGGACGGGGCTTTTTAGCTACCCAACCCCTTCTCATAAGTTGCGGTGAAATAGGGACTGTTTATGCGGTTAAAGCCGTAAATCAATCCCTATTTCACCGCAACTTATGGAGTCGAGGATGATTTAGCTAGTTGCGGAGGGCGTTGTCCAGGGCGGCCGCAACTATCAAGGGATTGTCGGTGCCGGCGAAGAGGCGGACGGTACTCCCCTGCTTGCCGCGTGGGGCCGAAAGGCGCGTCGCTGCGCCACCGGCGGGCGATGTGCGAAACTCCCCGGGCAAAGCATCGAACAGCTCGCCCGCGCTACGTTCGATAAGATCAAACTCAACTGCCGGTCCAAAGCCGTGCTCGAGGATTCCCGTTGCAGCCGCATGGTCGGGATGCGAACTCAGCCCGGGATAGCGAACGTTGCGCACCATCTCGTTGGCGGCCAGATACTCGGCCAGCGCACGGGCGCGGTCGAAATGCGCCTGCATGCGGACGTTAAGCGAGGAAAGCCCACGCTCCAGCACGTCGGTCTCCTCGGCAGAAAGGTCGAGCGCCGACGCACCGCAGCCTGCAAACAATACGTGCGCGCACTCGGCAGCGGCATCCACACGATGGCGCTTGAGCTGCGAGCGCGCCACCGAAGCAGCAACGAGCTTGCGTGGAGCCTCACCGGCGCACACACGGTCAAGCGCTTCGAACGACAGCGCAGCACCCAGCCGCAGCGGATCGCAGCCAAAAGCCGACGCCACGGTGTTGTCAACAACCAGCAGCGCATGGGCCTCACGCGCCGCCCGACCCAGCGCACGCAGATCGGGCACACGCAGACCAAACCCGCCGATGGAGTTGACGAACCACCACAGGTGCGGACCCTCGGCATCAAACGAAGCATCAAAGCCCTCGGATGCGGCGGCAAACGCCTCGGCGGACGGCGAGCCCACGAGCACAACATCGCAGTCATCAAAGCCGCTCGCAAACGCATCGGCAAAGTCATCCGCAAAGGCCACCAGACGATCGCCGGGCCGTACAATCCCCAGCAACGACAGCGCTGCCGGCACATGCGACGCCGCAAGCAACCGCGCCTCACGCGCGCTGGCCCTCAAAGCCCAGGCCTCTTCTAGCTGCTGTACGCCCATACGGCACCTTCCCTCCATAACAAAAACCCACGATGCGGATGTTTCCCGCATCGTGGGCTACGGCTGCAGTATAGCGCCGATATGCGACGAATCGCTTAGATGTTGAGCGCGTGGTAGGTCACATTCGCGCCCGGAGCGTCAACGGTCACGCCATAGGCCTCGGGATAGATGCGCGTCGAGAACACGAGCGCACCATCGTTCACAAACACCTCGACCGAGGAAACATCGCCAACAATGCGCACGTTACTAACCTCGTCGACGGACTCCCAACGCACGGTACGACCGCAGCCGGCAGAAGCGCGACTCTCATCGGTAAATCGCATCTCAAAGCGCGAGGGCAGTTCGCCCTCGGCGGGAACAAGCACCAGCTTTAGCTCGCCATCAACGGTCGCGGTAAACGCGCCGTCGACACCGTCAACAACAACGTCAAAACAGGTATCGCCGGCAACCTCCAACGAGCCCTCCCCCACACGCACCGAGGCATAATGGCGCTCGATCTCGCGCGCCGGCTGCTGCAGTACCACGCCGCAAGCACCGGCTGTAAGCTCACGCGGCACCGTCATGCAGTGCTGCCAGCCGCACGCCACGGTGGGGTCGTTGCCATAGGTCGGCTCATCGGGCATGCCCATCCAGCCGATTAGAATATGGCGACCGTCCTCGGCCGTGAACTCCTGCGGAGCATAGAAGTCAAAACCGGCGTCCCACAGGCGGAACTCGCCCAGCTCATAAGCGTCATTGCCGCCCGTAATGTCGCCCGTTACAGGCATGTAGCCCGCTGCATATACATTGCCGCGGTCCCAACGACCGCCCTTGAGGCCCTGGGGCGAGAAGGACAGCCACTTCGCCGGTACACCGCCATCCGCCTCAAGCTCAAGGTATCCCGGGCACTCCCACATAAAGCCAAAGCGCTCGGGCGTAGACACACGGCTCTCGAGCTCCCAACTCAGCATATCGGCCGAGCCATACACCAGGATCTCACCCACATCGCGCCCGGCACCCTCGCCGTGCATGGCGCAAAATCGACTATCGACATGCGGACCGTCCACGCGACGACGCGCGCCCAGCACCATGTGGTAACGCCCATCATCATCGCGCCACACCTTGGGGTCACGCACGTGGCAGGTCAAATCCTCGGGATAATCCTCGGACGCCAGCACCACGCGCTTTTGGCTGAACTCCCGACCGGCAAGGCCATCAACGCTCTCGACATAAACAGTATCGGCGCGGCGGCCGGTATTGACGTAGTCGTACGTGCCGTCCGCATCGGGAAGCTTAACGTTGCCCGTATAGAGCACGCGAATGCGACCGTCCTCGGCAAGCGCGGAGCCCGAATACACACCGTGGCAATCGAACGGCTCGTCGGGCAGCAACGGAGCGCCAACATAGTCCCACGTCATAAGGTCGCGGCTCGTCGCATGGCCCCAGGCCTTAACGCCACCCTCGACATCAAACGGCGCATACTGAAAATAGGCATGGAACACGCCGCCTGCCTGGCAAAGACCGTTGGGGTCGTTGAGCCAGCCCGCCGGCGGCATTATATGGAAGCGCTGGCCATACGCGCCATGGCCGCACTCAGAGGCGGCGGCGTCAACAGCGGCGACCAGCTTTGCAAGGTCGCGACCAAGTGCATTAGACATATCAAAGTCCTAACGGATCGAAAGCAACAAGGCACCAGAGATCGGCACCAGATACGAGAAACGCCCGCGAGCATACGACCCGCGGGCATCCCCTCAATCAAAAGCTCTTAGGCCTGCTCGGAAGCCTTGGGCTCGTCCTTGTACAGGACAAACGAGATAGCAAAGGAAACCAGCGCGGCGACCGCAAACATGATCGCGTACTGCACGGGCTGGGCCAGGCACAGCAGGATACCGAAGATACCGGTAACGCCCGTGCCGGAGGCAGCCAGCGAAGTGAGCGCGCAGACCAGGGCACCGCAACCGCCGCCGATGCAGCCGGCGATGAAGGGCTTAAAGAAGCGCAGGTTCACACCAAAGATGGCAGGCTCGGTAATGCCCATGAAGGCGGACAGGGCCGAAGGAAGCGCCAGTCCCTTGATCTTGGCATCGCGGGTCTTAAAGGCAACGGCGAGCGCGGCACCACCCTGAGCGATGTTGGCGGCGCTGGCGATGGGCAGCCAATAGGTCACGCCGTACTGGGCGAGCTGGCCCAGGTCGATGGCGGTGTACATCTGGTGGATACCGGTAACGACCGTGGGGGCATAGAACAGGCCGACGATAAAGGAACCGATGCCGAAGGGCAGGGTCAGCAGGGCCTGGATCAGACCGAGGATGGCGTTCTCGGCCCAGACAAAGATGGGGCCGACGGCAACGAGCGTCACGAGCACGGTCACGAACACCGAGACGAGCGGGGTCACAAAGAGGTCAAACATCTCGGGAACGATCTTGTGCAGACGCTTCTCGAGGAAGGCGAGAATGGCGCAGGCGATAACGATGGGGATCACATGCCCCTGATAGCCGACCCACTCAAAGCTGTACACGCCGGGAATGACGGTGACCATGGTCTGCACGCCCTCGGAGGCAACCGTGTAGGCGCTCTGCAGCGAGGAGTTGATGAACGCACCGCCGACGACGGCACCCAGATACGGGTTGGCGCCAAAGGCCTTTGCGGCGGAGTAGCCGATCAGGATCTGCAGAATGCCGAAGGACGTGCCCGAGACCAGGTCGGCGATCTTGTAGATAAAGTTATTGGTGTCGAGCGCGATAAAGCCGTTGGAGGCCATAAAGTTGAGGGCGCTCATAATGCCCAGCAGCAAGCCCGAAGCCACGATGGCGGGGATGATGGGGACAAAGACGTCGCCGAGCACCTTAATGGCACGCATAAAGATGTTCTGCTGCTGCGCCGCGGCCTCCTTGACCTCGGCCTTGGTGGCAGCCTCGACGCCGCTGACCGCAATGAACTCGTCGTAGACCTTGTTGACGGTGCCAGTGCCAAAAATAATCTGGAGCTGGCCTTGGGCCTCAAAGACGCCCTTGGCGCCGTCGATATTCTCGAGGGCCTCCGTGTCGACCTTGGCGTTATCGGCAATCACCAGGCGCAGACGCGTGGCGCAGTGTGCGGCCGAAACAACGTTGCCGGCGCCTCCGATGTTGTCGAGCACCTCTTGGGCTGATTTGCGGTAGTCCATGACTTCCCTTTCCTCCAACGGGCGCATGTACACCCGGCCATCTTTGATACTTACACTGTAAACGATTTCAGTTTCATATGTCTGTAATCGTTTTCACTTTAGGGTGAACGGTAGGAATAGGCCGGCGAATGGTAGTTTTAAGGCAAAAACAGACGACTCAGAGGCAGGCAGACGTCCAAGGCCTAGACATTCATAAGCTGATGGCCGAGCTTGAGCGTCTTTAGACCGCTCTCCCCCTCCACGCCATCGAGCGTGTTGATCAGCATATTGGTCGCCTCGACGCCACTGGTCAGGTAGCCATAATGCACGGTGGGAATGCCGCCCGTCAGCGCGCGCAAAAACGCGTTGTCGCCAAAACCGCTTACGCGATGCATGCCCTCGCCCACGCCGCGAACCTCATCGATGGCACGAAGCGCGCCCGCCGCCATGGTATCGGTCGCGCACGCGATAAACGAAACATCGGGAGCGGCAGAAAGCAGTTCACGCGCCGCACCATAGCCCGAGTCGAGCGTAAACGAGCCCAGACGAATCAAGGCGGCATCGAGCGGGTTACCCGCGGCGCGCAAGCCGGCCTCAAAACCGCGACGGCGGTCATAACCAGCCGCGCGGTCCTCCTCGGTAACCCCAATGTAAGCGATCTTGCCGTCCACGCGACCCGCAAGCGCATGGCCCAGCTCAAAAGCGGCCTCGTAATCGTCGTGATACACGCACGCCGCGCCCTCGACATGTTGACCGATCAGCACAATGGGCACACGGCACGAGTCAATCGCGCGACGGTGCTCGTCGGTGATCATGGTTGCCACCAGCACAATGCCGTCAACCGGATGGTTTTGGAATAAATCGAGGTATTCGAGCTCGCGATCGGCCGCATTATCGGTATTGGCAAGCAGCATCTGGTAGCCACGGCGACCGAGCACCTGGCCAATGCCGGCGGTAATGCGGCTCACGGATTCCGAGTTGATCTTGGGCACGATGACGCCGATGAGCTTGGTGGAGCCGGTGCGCAGCGCGCGAGCCTGACTGGACCGCACGTATCCGGTCAGTTCAATCGCCTGCTTAATGCGCTGGGCCTTGTCCGCCGAGATATATCCGCCGTTGAGGTAGCGCGAGACGGCGGCGCTCGAAACGCCGGCCAACTCGGCCACATCTTTCATCTTTACCACGAGCACCCCTGTCATTGAAATCGCTTTCACCATAATACCCGTGAAGACGGCATCCGAACAAAATCGGCCCACCCAGGTCGAGCAAACGTCAGCGAGCGGGCAACTGCCGTGGCGAGGTGCCGCGAAAGAGGAGCGAAGCGTACTTTATGTACGCGAGCGACGGTTTGAGCGGCAGATCGCCCGGCAGATGCCCGCGCAGCGTCGAGCGGTCCGGCGTTTGTTAAAACGCCGGAACATAATTAGCCGTGGTATTCGCCGTTGTACTGGATGAGTGTGAGGTCCTCCACGCCGTCAAGCGCGCGAATAGCGTCCGCATAGGGCATGTCAACGCCGTCCGAGAAGAGCTCGACGGCCATCTCGACTTTGTCGCCGCGCATCGTCTTAGACTTGACGGTGAACTTGGTGCGCCCAAACGCGCGCACGATATCGTCGCCGGTGGTCTGGCCCGTGTAGTGGATGACCATCATGTACACGCGCGCCTTGTCCTGGTGGCTCGCAAAGCCGGCGATCATCACCACGATCACCACTGCCGTAAGCCCCACGAGCGCATACATGCCGGCGCCTGCCGTAATGCCCGTGGTAATGGCCCAAAACAGATACAGCAGGTCGAGCGGGTCCTTGACCGCCGTACGGTAGCGGACGATGGACAGAGCACCGACCATACCGAGCGAGATGACCACGTTGGTCGAGATCGCGAGCGTGACCATGCAGGTGAGCACGCACATGCCCACGAGCGTCACGGCAAAGCTACGCGAATACACCACGCCGGTAAAAAAGCGCTTGTACACGTAATAGATCAGGATGCCCATGGCGAGCGCCACGAGCAGCGAAAGGCCAATCTTGGCAGGGTCGACCTGACCGAACGCCTCCAAGACGGAGTTCTTAAAAAAGTCCCTGGTGCTCATGGTCTAAATATCCCCTCGGTTCCCAAAATCCGATTCCCAGTAATTAAATCCGCGCAGGTAGGCGGTCTTGTCATAACACAGGCAGTACTTAGAGACCGCCGTGAGTTCGGCCGCGCCCGGCGGCACCATATCGCGCACCAGCTGCGGGCAAAACTCCGTAAACTTGACCTCCATCACCAGCTTACCGGGCTCCAGGACCGGCAACGCGGGCAGCGTCACGTCAAAGATATCGAAGCTTCCCACCGCGGCACGCACATTCATGTCAAACGTAATGCGCACGGTGCCCTCGTCCATCACCCACGGCTCGCGCTCGTAGTCCACAATGGTCCGTGGGCGCATCATGTTGCAGATGCACTCGATGTAGAACTCGCGACAGAGCGGATAAGGGCTCCTCAGCAAAAAGCCGTAGTCGCCAGCCAGAATCTGCTCAAACTCGCCACGTGTGAGCGGCGCGTCCTCCTTATAGATCCAGCTACCGTACTTCTTTTTGCGCTCGAGCTTAATCACCTTGTCGCTGCCGTTATAGATGCGTACGCGATACTTTTTGCGCATGAGAATGCCGGCGTCTTTTTCCTCGTAGGCCGAGTTGCAGTAGTCGTCAAAATACAGGCTGCGAATGGTGTAACCGCCCGCCCGCGCATGTTTGTCTAGCTTAAATACAGGCGCCATGCGACAGGCAAGCGCGGCGTGCTCGCCCTCGTTAATGAGATATTTGAGCTCGTGGCGGTAACGCTCCTGCGTGGCACGCACAGGCGGTGCCGCCAGGCGCTCAAGCAGCGCGCTAGCCCTCCTCATACGTATCCTCCACGACCTTACCGCCGTCTTGCACGTAAAAACACTTCATGCCGTAGTGCTTGCCGTCGTCGGTCACATAGTAGTCAAACGCATCTTGCGTATAGCCGTCGGAGTTGGTGGCACGCACGCGCACAAAATACTGGCCGGTATCGGGCGCATCGCAGGTCACCTCGGGAAGCAGCACATCCTCGGCCTTAAAGACCACGTCGCTTATGGCATAGTCGCGCGCAAGCTCAACGGTGTAGCGAATGTCGCGCGCCTCAAAATCGTAGGACGCATCCCAGTTAATGCGCAGCTTGCCGTTATCGATCTGCGGCACGCCGATGTAGAAAGGCATGGGCTTTTTAAAACTCTCGCGAAAGCTCTTGTAGTTCTCCTCGATCTCGGAGGGAATCGCCGCGGCGATCTGCTCATATTGGTCCTTGGTGACAGGCAGATTATCGATATCGGGCGAAGCAAAGACTAGCGATTCGGTAACCTCGCGATAATGCTTGATCATCTTGGTCAGGCGCGTCTCGGTCAAATACGTACGCAGGTCCTTGACGGCGCGATCGAGCTCACCGCGGAACGCCTTGCTGCGCAACGCGCGGTTAAACAGCACGTTGCCCCAGTAGTTGCTTGCGCCGCGCTCCCAGCTCGCGTAGTCCGAAAACCCGGTAAGAGAAAGTTCCAGCTTGCGCAGCATGCCGTCGTTGTCCCAATCCAAAAAGTACCAGGTATTTGAGTTGAGCGGGCTGTACAGATAACAGTTGCGGTTCTGCGTATCGCAGTTGCCCGTAAGGATCTGAAACGCCAGCCAATAGACCAGGTTCTCGGTATCAAAGTAGGTGTCGAGCACGTTATCTATCTTTTGCGATTCGTCGTTGAGCGCATCGAGCATCTCGATGAGCTTGGTGTGGTCCGTATCACCCTTAATCTCGAGCATGCCCTCAAAGTTTGCCTGGTTATAGTCGGGATCATCGGCAAGCTT
This sequence comes from Collinsella sp., assembly GCA_048323995.1. Lineage (GTDB taxonomy): Bacteria > Actinomycetota > Coriobacteriia > Coriobacteriales > Coriobacteriaceae > Collinsella. The sequence goes on from DBFELT010000019.1 coordinate 154,630, forward strand.
AATGGTGTCCTCGTAGCGATGGAAATCAAAGCTGTTCACCTTGTACAGGTGCCCGCTCTTATCCAAGCCGTGCGCCTTAAGCGCCGTCTTATTGAGCTGCTCCACCTGCGTAAACAGGCCGTAGTCCTCAAAGGTATCGTTGGACTTTTCGGTCTGGTCGCACACCCACAGATGCACAAACTGCGTGCGCAGGCCCATCATCTGGGGAATCCCGCGGATAAGGTCATAGGCCATCTTGTTGCGAAAACGCATACCCTCGCCCATGTGCTTGTTGAGCGCAATCGCGCGCTGTTGGCGCCAGGTACCCTTGCCCTTTTTGAGCTCCACCTTGTAATTCTTTTGCGAGTTCATGCTCGACGTCTGGCCGCGCACCTGCACAGTAGCATTGGGCGCTTCCTCGCCATAACCAACCTCGCCGGCCACCGGGCCGACTTCGTCGCCCGCCTGCAAAAGCCCCATTACCTGATAGCGCGTCACGCCCATGTCGGCGTAGTCATACACCGAGTACGTATTGATCTCGGCCCAGCTATGATCGGTGTTCTCGGAGCTGTTACCGCGCGAGACCGTCAGGTACATGGTCACAATGCCCGAGTCGTCGTAGACCTCGTACAGCTCGTCCTTATCGCGAAGGTGCTTGGTCTCGCCCGAGGCCTCAGCCTTTTTAATCTTGTCCTGCTTTTTGACCTTTTTGGTCGAGGATTCGTCCTGAGACGAGCAGCCCGAAAGCAACAGCGCACCGGCAGCCGCCTCGATCAGGCAGCGGCGAGACATCAACTTATCGATCATCAGAACCTCCCCAATGTTTTTGGTACAGGCGAACCACCATACGTTCAAACGCACTGCGCGGCTCACCGCCCACGCGCTTGGCCTCGTAGCGTTGCTCAACACGGTCGAGCACCCGGCCAAGTTCGGTAAACCAGCCCGTCTTGTCAGTCGCCACCATGGGCTGCTGGCTCAGGATACGATACGGCAAGTTGGCGGTATAGGTATCGAGCCGCAGCAGCGCCACGATAAAAAACACCGCTGCACCCAACAAAAAGCCAAAGCCGTAAAACTGCTGCGGCAAGAGCAGAGAAACGGCATTCGCTAGCCCGGCCACACCAGCAAACAGCCCCGAGGCCAGCACGGCCCCCTTGTAGTCGGTAAAGTACAGCAAGATGAGCAACACCGTATTGCCCACGGCATACAGGCCATAGCCCACGCACAGCGTGCGAAAATACCCGTGCATCAGGTTATTAAAGCCCAACGGTAGGGCCGAGAGCACCGTGGTCTCGAGCGAAATGACCGCCGCGGTCACAAACAACTGTTTGAGCGCACAAAACCGCAGTTCTCGGTTGAGCGTGGAGAGCATTTCCTCCTCGGCCACCACAATGTCGCCCACCACGCCACCGTCGTTGAACAGGCTGTAGTAGTCGCGGTAGCGCGGATAGAAATTGACCTCGACCGAGACCACAAAGTTGACGGACGTGACCAGGATTGTCAAAAACGCGATAAGCGCCGGCACATCGTGGTAGGGCGCACCATAAAACAAGCCCTTGACCTGCACGCCAATGGGACCGGCCCAAATTATCACCAAATGCGCAAAGAGGCCCAGGTTGGTGAACAGGCCCGTAAGCGCCAGCGGCATAAACTGATCGAGCCACTGCAAAAAGAGCCAGGGGCTGCGGTCGCTCTGAGGAAAATACCGGTATAGCAGCACCACGTCCCAGGCGAGCATAACGCCGTAGCCCAGAGCAATTGATGCCAACAGGCCCTCGACCGGCGGCAGCCCCAGCGCCAGCGCGGCCAGGGCGCACAGGCACGCCACGCCAATGGCGGCCGCAAAGCTGCACAGGATGCCGCGGTAGTCTTTGATGGCCGTGAGGTAACTCATGCCGTTCCAGTTGACGATCATAATGTTGAACAGCCACAGGCACAGCAGCCCCTGCAGCAGCGTGGCGCCCGAGAACAGCAAAAAGACGCCGTAGAGCACCGTGCCCGCAACGAGCATGATGGCGTTGGAGCCCCAAAACGAAGGCAGTATCTCATCCTCGCGCTCGGCAAACAACATATCGGCCAAAAAGCGCGTGACCGGCATGGAGAAAAAGCTCGTGAGCAAAAGCGAGGCCAGCAGTGTGTAGGTCACCATGCACACCAGCAGATCCTGGTTGGCACGCCCTACGCCCCACAGACCGCACAGCACCAAGATACCCACCTGGAGCAGCACGCCCAACAGCATGGGACCCGTGCACACAATGCCGGCGTAGCCGTAAGCGCGCATCGTGGCAAAAAGGCCCTTGCGCCTAAACAGGCGCTTAAGCTCAAAACCGATTCCGGCCACCGGCTACTCCCCCTCTCTGGGCAGGTCAAACGCACGCGCCGTCTCGTCGTACAGCGCGCGATAGTTGGCGAGCATCTGCTCGTGCAAAAAGTACGTGGCAACGCGACGCTGCCCGCGCTCCCCCATCTCAATGCGACGGGCGCGGCTCACGCACATGCGCTCCATGGCATCGGCCAAGCCCTTGCGATACATGGGCGGCGTCACAAAACCCGCCACGCCAAAGTCGTCGCCCGGGGCGCCTTCGAGCAACTCGCGGCAGCAGCCCACCTCGGTCGTCACGCAGGGACGGCGCGCTGCAAGCGACTCCAGCACGCTGAGCGGCTGGCCCTCGGAGATGCTCGTCAAAATGGTAAAGTCGAGCTTTTCCATGTACTCGACCACGTTGACGCGGCCGGTAAAGATCAGGTCGCGCACGCCTAGGGTATCGACCAGCGCGTGGCACTCGGCGCCGTACTCCTCGTCGTCCACGCCGCCCATAATGTGCAGGCGCACCTTGGGCAGGCGCTCGTGCAGCTCAAAGAAGGCATAAATCATTGTCTTGACGTCCTTGATGGGCGCCAAGCGCACCACCGCGCCAATGTCCACCCAGCCGTCATCGGGCTTTAAGGGAATATCCTTAAAGCGGTCGAACTGGATGCCGTTGGGGATAACCAGGCATTTGTCCGCATCGCAGCCCATATAGACCTGCGTCTTGCGGGCGTTATGGAACAAACTCGTCACGCGGAAGGCGCGGCGGTAGATTTCCTCCGAAAGCAGGTAGAAAAAGCGGATCCAGCGGTCCTTGAACGACGGCACCACCCAATCGGCGCGAATGATCTCTTCCTCGCGCTCGCGGGTGTAGATGCCATGCTCGGTCAACAGCACCGGCGCATGGTGAACGCTTGAGCCCAGGCAGGCGAGCAGACCACCGTAGCCGGTCGAGATGGCATGGTACACATCGGCCACCGGCACCTCGCTGCCCAACAGGTAGAGCACGGGCAGCAACATGGAGCGCATGGTGTGGAATGCATCGGCAAAGGGCGTGTAGGGATACTCGGCCAGGCACACGTCGCGAAAGATATCCATAAACGTGCGGCTCTGCAAAAACGAGAGCGGATGCACGCGACGGCGGTAGAAGATATCGAATAACACGTCCCAGTCCGGATTGGAGAGCGACACCAGACGGCGTAACGCCTCGCGCTCACGGTCGTTAAAACTGGCTTCATGTTGCTCACCCGAAAGCCGCAGGGCATCGTCCAGGAACACCTCGTGCACCTCGACCACGTTGCCGGGCAGCTCGTAGACAAACTTGCCACGGTCGGCAGCATGCGCGCCGATCACCCACAGCACAAACTCGTGCTCGGGCATGGCCGTAATGTAGCCATGCATCCAGGTAGATACGCCGCCGTGCACATAGGGGTAGCAACCCTCGAGTACCAAGCAGATTCTCATTTATCGCCACCCTCCTTGCGCTCGATCGTCACGGTCTTATCATTTGCCTTGAGCAGATACAGATTGCCCGTAAGGTGCGTCAGTTCGCCACCCGTCACCGCACCCGGCTCGCCATTATTGGCGCGGAACATGAGCCACGCCTCGTCGTGGAAATTGCCCAGGCTGAGCGTCCAGGCATCCGCGCTGGTATCCACGCTCACCGTCACGGACGAAAAGCGCTGGATGGCACCGGGGCACTCCGACGCCGTCTGGTGCCGCAGGTCGGGCGCGGATTTGGTAAGCCACTCCAGGTAGTCGACCAGGCCGCCCTTGTAGACCTCCCAGCCCTCCTTGGCACCACGATCGGGATCGAGCAAGTCGTCCGGGTGCATAAAATGCGTGCTCACGTAGTGCATGTTGAGCTCGGACACGGCTGCCAGGCGCATATAGGAATCGTCGACCATGCCGCCCGAGACAATACGTGGCTGCTCCACAATGCCGTCGCTCGCCACGCCAAACTCCTGCACGTAGGGCAGGTCGGTGCCATCCTCAAAATACGTGCTGGCGATGGTCTTAATGCGCGGAACGTCGGTGCCGATGAGCTTGCGCGCTCGGGCCGAAAGGATATTCGACGGCGGTACGTAAACCGAGCCATGAGCGTTGGGCAGAACCTCGTCCTGAAACGCGATAAGTTCGTTGAGCGAAGCGACGAGCGTCTCTTTGTTCTTCCAGGTCTTGTAGACGTACAGCGTGCCGTAGTCGGTGTCCCAGAGCGCGAGCGGCTGATGGTTGTAGCCGTGAAAGCCCAGCTCGCCGCCCATCTGCAGCAGCATGCCGCCAAAATATCGAAACTGCGTGGTATCGGGTTGGCGCGCGGGCTCGGTCTGGTTGACCGCGTCCTCGTAGTTTTCGATCATCACGCCGGTATAGCGAATGCCATATTTTTGCGCGAGCTTTTGCAGATCGGGCCACCAGACCTTGGTGTAAAAATCCGCAATGGAAAGGCCGTAGTCACGCTTGATATAAGTACCATCGCCCGAGGGCACGGGGCTAGGAAAGTCGTCCAAATAGAACACGGCGCTGTTGATGACCGGATAGGCCGTAGCATCGCCCAGCAGACTGATCGCCGCGGCGAAAAAGCCGCGCATGACCTTGTCGTAGATACCGATATTGCACACCACGGTGCGCCCGCTACCGCAGTCATTAGACCAAATGAGCGGGGCGCCCGCATCGCCAGTCTTAGCCCACTCACGCGCCGTCTCGCGCAGCGATACTGAAAGCGACGAATCAAAGGGGTCCGAGAGCTCGTAGCGCTCTCCCCCGCCCAGCATAAAGTCCTCACTCGGCACATTGCTTTCGGCTTTTACATAGTCATATCCGGCCGATTCAATGCCAAGCTTGGAGGCAATCACTTGCAGATAGCTCGAGTTATCCGGCGGCATGGCGAGCATAAGCGAACCGCCGGCACTCACCCAACTCATAATGTCGCTCAGGTGCGTACCGAGCCCATCGAGCGACGGCATGAGCAAAATCACGCGATCGAAGGAGGTCAGCGAGGGAATGGCATCCGCACCATCCAGGGCAAGATCCACGTCGCGATGGGCGATCTTCATGTCCAGCAAAATCTGGTCGAACTGGTCTTTGACGTCGTCGACGCCATCTTGGTCCGAGTCTGTAATGACCAGGCACGTGGGCTTTTGGCCAAAGATTGCCGAGGAGGCCGGCACCGCGTCGTCGGCGGCAAGCATCCCCAGCCTATGCTGGCCCGCACTGTACTGCACGCCGGCACGCTCCACCAGCAGCACGGCGGCCATGGCAATAAAGACCGCCCACACCACGAGGAGTCCCATCCAACGAAAGCGGCCCACACGGTCTCGGATATGTTGCGCCACGCTCATCGGGCCTCCTCCCCATCGCGCCAAAACGCCAACTTTTCGCGGTTGTCGGCGCTCAAATACACATGTTGCTTGTCAATCGCATCGATCACACAGTGGACCTCGTCACCGTCGCGGCGCATCACGGCCAGGCGCAGGCAAAGCATCCAAACCTCCTGCTCCTCGGGCACGTCGAGTACCAGCTGGTCGGTCACGGCCTGCGCCTCGTCGATCTGTCCGACATCGGCCAGCGCCGTCGCGTATCGAATGCGCAGCTCAAGGGTATCCTCGCGCTCGCAGCGACGCGCAAGCAGACGCGCGTACTGTTGGCGCTGAATCTGAGCAACGCGCCCCTCAGCCAAGCCCGAGCCCAAGTATTCACCAAGAAAATCACAGTATTCGTTGAGGTTTTGCGCGCTCGGGTCCGTCTTAAAGGCACGCTCCAGCTGCTGCAGTTTAAGGTCGGACTCCTTGGAGATCTGCGCCACCGCCGTCGCGGCATAGTGCGCCACCTCAACGTCGTCGTTAAGCTTAGCCGCCTGCAGCTGCGCCAGGTACGCGTCGGGCTCCTCGGTGAGCATGGAGAGCATTAGGCGGCGCCGGTATGCCGGGTCGTTGACGATAAGCGCCTCCTCGAGCGGCACTACGCCTGCATCGTCCTCACCGCTCGGTACCGACATACTACGATGCAGGTCGTCGTTGAAGCGCAGCGACTCCAGCGCAGACTCTTTCAGCCACTCGCCAAGCACCGCGCTGCGCACCGATAGCAAAACCACCAGCAACGGGCCCCACAGCGGCACCAGCACTATTACAGCCAGCATGTGCCCGCGCACCGGCAGCAGGCCCAGCTTCATGAGCGTCCACAGCATCAGGCAAACCAGCGAATGAATCAGCAGCAAGACGGCAGCAACGACAAGCGAGATCAAGCGGCACCCCCCTCACCGTCACCGGTGTAAGCGATGCGCTGCAGCAGCGCCACGATGCCCTCGCCGTCGACGGGCTCCACCGCAATATGCTTTGCGCTCAGGCGCTTACGGATAATGGGAAGATCGCACGCCTTTGCCTGGCGCATAAGCAGGTAGAGCACGTTGCCGTCGACCAAGCCCGCCGCGTCGCTCTCGCGGATTGCCGACCCAATTGCGCCCACCAGCTCGCCGACAGGCTCCATGCCCGGTACCACGCGCAGGAGCAAAAAACTCCCCATCTTGCTATCTGCCAGCGCCTGCTCCGCCGCGAGCTCTTGGCCAAAGGCCGCCTGCTTGAGCACGCAAGTGCCGTCAACGCAGCGTTTATCCTGCGCCACCGCCTCATAGTCAAAGGCACGGCCCAGCGCGCTTTCGACCAGCCCGCACAAGATGCGGAACAGGTTTTGATAATAGAGGGTCATTTGGTTTTCGGCCGCACTACGCACAAAGATCAACACGGCGGGTGCCCCGTCGCGCTCGATCGCGTATCCAAACATGGGAAACCCCGGCGTCAGCTCACGGTTCACCCACAGGTTCGAACGACCCCCGTCGCCCAAAAGAGGTGCAAGCTGCTCAAGCGTGAGCGAGCGTGCGGCATTTTCGGCAATCGCGGGACTTGCTGCCACCAGGCGTGCAAATGCCCCGCCCGAAACATGGTAGATCGCCACCGAATCGTTCTCGAGGATCTCGCCCAGAAGCTCGCAGCACTTGCGATAGATGTCGCGTGGGTTGAGTACGTCGAGCTCCTGCGTCACGGCAAAGATCTTGCCAAAGCTGTCGTGGCGACCCACAATCTGGCGCCTGTACGCGCGCTTGTCCTCGATCGCGTCGTGGTAAAGCTGTGTGAGGAACGTATTGCGATTACGCACGAGCTCGTTTTGATCGCGCTCCGCCCTAATGGCTTCGCTGTTGCGCAGCTGCACATAGCCGCACACGGCACCCACCACAAAGTACGCAATAAACGGCAGCCAGTTGGACGGCTCGTAAAAGAGACCCTGGAAGGTATAACCGTACTGAGTAAAGTAGCTCGCGGCCAAACCCACCGACGCCAGCAGCGCCGCAACCAGGCCAAAATCGAGCCCATACAGCGTGCCGATCAGTACCACGTACAGCAGGCGGTAGTCGAGCACGTTAAGCTGAGCAGACTGCGAAAACACCAGCTCCAGGCCCTCAAAGAGCACCCAGGCCAGCGCGGTCTCCAGGCATTTGATGGGCAGTGTCCGCCCGCGCATGCGGTCGATGGCGGCACGCAGCGGATGGCGCTTGCCCGCGAGGGTCTGCTCCCAGCGGGCGTGTATGGTCGAAAGATCGCGCAGCACGTCATAGCGCTGGAACCACCCGTAGCGCGTGCGGACGGTATCGCTCGGAGCAATGGAGACGACGGCGTCCCCGTCGTAGGTAATGTCGAGCCCCGGGAACAAGCCCTTGAGCGCCTCGCCCAGGTCTCCCACGGTGTGGGCAAAGCTATCCGGAACCTCGAGTTCCTCGAATGTGGCATCCCAGCTGTCGAAGATGCGACGCACCAGAACGGCCAGCTCCTCGGCGCAGAGGGCACCGAGCGGTGAGTCCGCCCCAGCCCTCATGACAGCAGAGCCTTGCGAGCACGCCTCGAACAGCGGGGTCAAAATCGGGTCTTCCAGCGTGGGCGAGGCGGTGTACAGATACGGCACGCGCAAGATCTTGGCCTGAATGCCGTCGCGGACCGCATAGTAGCGGCACAGGTCGTTGGCCGCACGGGCAATGATGCCCTTGCCGTTTTGCCCCGCAACGTCCACCGCACCGTCCGCTCCCATGGGACCAGTCACAAACAGCAGCTGAATCTGGCGACCCATGCAAGCTCGAAAGACGGAGCGCAGCAGCTCGATGTCGCCAACGGCCTCGGTATGCGGCGTGAGATAGGTAGAGAGGTAGACCACACGGTCGAATTCGTAAGCCTGGTCCAGGTGCTGCAGCAGCTCTTTCCAAGACGCATGGAGCGACGACCCGTCGCGGCGCGCCTCGTTGGCCGCCACGACCTGAACATGGTCACCGGGAAACGCCTTGGCACAAAAGTCGTCATCGACATACGCGGTATTGCCAACAACCAGCACTTCCACCGTGCGCTCCCCCTCCCCAAATTTAGCTTTTGCCATGGTAAACATGCGTATTGTACGCTGTCAATGTAGGCCAAAGGCAACTTTAAAGCTGTTTTAAGAACTTTTTCAGACGGGAAGCGACTCGCGCCTGAGCCAGAGAGCCCTACACGTGCCGCTGCACGGCGGAGAAAGGCGAATCCACTACCCCTCAGGCATAATTCCTGAGCAAAATCAAGCAGAGCACACGGCTTTTTGCGCCACTTTAAGACGTAATCGGAATGTGGCGAGAGGCCAAATTCGGAAGTGCGGGGAAAACCAAAGGAATGCTGACCAGACCCCCGTTTTAGGCTTCCGCGACCTGCGGTTTTGATACAAAAAAACCGCGTTGTGCTCGAAGGTTTTCGATTTTTCCCCGCACTTCTGTAATTACATCTCTGGATCGAGGGCGCAGGCAATGGTGACGACATCCACGATAGCGCCCCCCTATGCCTGATACCAAAATCGTTCCATAGGGACCCGTTTCCCAATGGGACGATTCTTCACAAAGGGCATTAAGGCGCATGAGAACATGGTAGAGGCAAGCAAGCGCGCTTCCACGTTTTCGCCCATGGTGACCACGGTATAATCCAACGAGACAAGCAACGAACGGGAAAGGCAGCGCGGATGAACCTGGGCAGCGAGAGCGAGACCGTCGAGTTCAAGAAGTCCACTGGCGAGCATAAAGAAGCACTGCAAGCCATCAGCGCCATGCTGAACAAGCACGGCCGCGGCGAGCTCTACTTCGGCGTGAAGGACAACGGCGATGTCATCGGCCAGGATGTCAGCGACGCAACGCTGCGCCAGGTGACGTCGTGGGTGTCCGACAAGATCGAGCCCGCGGTGTTCCCGACGGTCGAGTGCCTCGACGCCGATGATGGGCTGCGATACATCAAAATTGCCTTCTCAGGTGCCGACGCCCCCTACTCCGCCGACGGACGCTACTTCACCCGCGTGGGGACTTCGAACAAAGCGCTGTCGGCCTCGGAGCTGAGCGCCATGGTCGTCAAGCGTGAGCGCGCCCGTAGCCCGTGGGACTCGCTGCCGTCCGGCAGGCCCGTCTCCGACGCCGACGAGCAGGCGGTGCGTGACTTCGTCGCGCGCGGCGGCAGGGCCGGACGCGTGGGCGGCGGGTTCGCCGGCGTGGAGGACACCTTGGCAAGGCTCGACCTCGTCGCGCCCGACGGCAGCCTAAGAAACGCCGCGGTGGAGCTGTTCTGCGAGGGATCCGACACCTACCCCAGGATGAAGCTGGGGCTTCTGGGCGGCAACACCAAGGCCAAGATCCTCGACCTGCGCCGCGAGTGCGGCACCATGCTCAAGCTGCTCGACTTCGCCGAGTACTTCGTGACGTCGAACATCAGGCGCGAGTTCGTCATCGGCGAGACGGGCATGTACCGCAAGGAGATCCCCGAGATCCCGGCCGAGGCCATCCGCGAGGCGGTTGCCAACGCGCTGTGCCACCGCGACTACACCACCGGCACCGCCGTCGAGGTCAACGTGTTCATGGACACCGTCCAGATCGTGAGCCCGGGCCTGTTCCCCGAGGGCGACTCGCCGCAAGAGCACCTAGACGGTACCGCGAGCGAGTTCGGCCTCCGAAACCCCGCGATCGCGCGCACCCTGTTCCGCGCCGGCGTCATCGAGCAGTACGGCACGGGCATACCGCGCATCAAGGAGGCCTGCGAGGCAGCCGGCGTGAGGTTCCGCTTCGAGCAGACCGTCAACAGCACCGTCGTCGTCTTCGAGCGTCCTGGGTTACAGAAAGCGGCCTTCAGGAGAACCGCGGCCGACAACCGACCGCTCCTCAGCGAGCGCGAACGAGCAGCGATGGCAATTGCCGCCGCTCAGGGGAAAATCACGACCTCCGACCTCGCGCGGGAGTCCAATGTCGGTAGGAAAACGGCCTCGAAGACTCTGAAAGACCTTGCCGGGCGAGGCCTGTTGGAATGGGTAGGGAAAAGCCCGAAAGACCCGCACCAGTTCTACAGGATGCCAAGCGAAGTTTGAGGCTGCAGGTCCTAGCCGGGAAACAGGCCCATTGCGTTTGCTGCCCTCCCCCTGCTGGGCACTACTGAGTAATCTACTGGGCACTGCTGAGTAATCTACTGAGTAGTGCCCAAGCGCGAGTTGGCAAGTCCGCCGAAGCCCAGAGAAACGGCTCCGAAGAATATACTGACCGCTACTGACCGCTACTGACCGCGGCATTCGGCAGGCCCGCCGAATGCCGCGGTCTCCCGAGACTAGCAGAGCCGCCCTTATTGTTAGCGCTGCCGAAGCAAGCCCTACTTCAGCAGCAACTTGAATTTTCGTGCGATGAGCCTCCCCGGAGCCAAGAGCCTTTTGCCCTAATCACAACACCGCAATTCAAGCACCGCAGAAAACTCCATTAGCGATGAACCAGCCACTTGAAGACGTGATCAAGGTGCGGCAAGGGGTCAAATTCGGAAGTGCGGGGAAAATCGAAGAAATGCTAACCAGGCCCCAGTTTTCGCTTCCGCGAACTGCGGTTTTGGTGCTAAAAATCGCGTTGTGCTCGAAGGTTCTCGATTTTCCCCGCACTTCCGTAATTACATCCTTGGATCGAGAGTGCAGGCAACAATGACGTCATCCGCGATAGCACCCAACAGTCACGGACGTACAAAAGGCCGTTGCCGGAAGCCTCCATACAACGACTCTTCTTTGCGCGCGCCACGCTCGCAATGCTCCATTAAATGTAACTAATTGATTTGCTATATACCATTCATAATGGCACATAGCAAATCAATTAGTTACATGTGGAGGCAGAACATGAGGGAGTACGTCGAGAAGCAGCTGCACACTAGAGTCGATTGCGAGCCCAACGACGCCTCGGAAATAACGACGCAAAACTCTTTCCGAAAGTGTAGGTGAGCGAAATGGCGACTCATGCATACGATGACCTTTATTCTTATCTAGCCGCATTCAAGAACAGCTCTCTTGCCGAAATAATTGCGTACCTAGAAGAACTGGGGCAAAGGAGGTTCGACGCCTTTATTAGGGGCCTTGCACCCCTTATCCCAATCGAAAAAATCGAAAATCAATCCCTGTTCAATTTTTCTGTTGACTCCACCCTTGAAGGAGGCAAATTCCCCTGCACTGACTATGCCTGTCGAGAGCAAAACATTTACCATTTGGCAAAGTTCTCAGCATTGTATGCAGATAAAACACTGATTCATTGCCCTATAGAATCGGCATTCGAAATGGGGCACGATGATTATGTCTCAGTCGATGAACTTGCATTCGGGATCTATTTGACCATGCGAGTCGAAGACATAGTCAAAGCTGGAATACTCGGATTTTCGAGCAATTACATTCCTCTTTGCAAAGATTGCCTAGCGCGACAAATCGAAAGAGAATCAAAAGCAAAAGGATTGATATCGAGTTATTGGGATGAACTCGTACGACAATTCTGTTCCTCTACCTCGTGCACCTTAAAACAAGCACCAGATGGGAATCTGTATGTAGCGATTGAGGGAATGGATGCATATGGGTCCCATGATGAGATGGATGTCGATTTCCTGGTAATCCCGTCTGAATACGAATCGCTCTATGCAAGCCAAGGCGAAACGCGATTGGATAGAGACATGCTGGAGAAAGGCGGCATCTTGACTATCCTACTGCCATTGTTGGACGATTGCTTTCAAGCCCTCGTCAATCCCTATTTTTCGAATAGCTCGTATTTAACCACTCGTCCAGCTCAGATTGAGTTCCTCGAGTCCGCAACTTCCACCCTTTATCCTCGAAAAGATCAGACCATACCCATTCGCCGGTTATCTTGCCCCCTCCCCATTGCTGAAAATGCAACGTTGCGTAGCATCCTTGATTGCCGCATTAGAAACGAAGAGTCGTTTCTTGTGTTTAGGGATACCTTGTCCAAAGGCCTGAGCGAAAGGCCCATCGACACCTCGACATTAGCTGACCTGAAGAACGACCTAATTGAGCCCGAGCTTCACAAGATATCTTTAGTGATGAAAAACGAGCGATCCCGATTAGTCACCTCCGCAGGCATTGAAGCCGCTATCGGAATTGCGAGCTTTACATTGGGGCAATACGGAATCGCATCACCTTCTGATGCCATGGCCTTCCTCGGGGCTGCCGGCATAGGGGCCGTTGCATCTCAATCCGCAGATTTCTTGCGAGAAGCCAAGGCAAAAGAGAACCCCATGTATTTCCTCTGGAAGCTCAATAGAAACAACCGTCTGTAACCTAAGGGGCAGAACACCGCAGTCGCCGAGCATATCTCGATCATTAAATAAAGGCAGCACTAGAAAGGATGCGAATCGTGAAGAACCGATTCCCTTTACGAATGCCTAATGCAGTAAAAATCACTGGTAGATCCGAGCAGTTTAACCAAGACGACAAGAGCGCGCTCAGATTGCTGTCTGCAGTAGCTAGCCAAGTATAGATACCATCCTGTTTCCAAATTCGGTCCTACGATAAACCCTTTCTTCTTTCTCAATTTCGTCGGGATCGTCGAAGATGAGCGTCGTATCTACTACGTCCCACTGCTGCCGATGGATATCCTCAATCAGCAATCCCAGTCCGGTTAATCGAAGAAGAACTTCTGCATCTCTGCCTCTGAGCGTCTGAAAAGTTTCCTTTTCTCGAAGCATTTCGTAGTCTCCAGGTAGAAATCTGTCCAAAGTCTCTGCAAACAAACGAAGATCGTCCCAGCTAATTTCTTTATCTAGGTAGGCCTCATAAATCTTTGCTAGTCGCCGCGCTTTGTCCTCCTCAATGTATCTTTCGAGCAGGATAAGCAGGTACTCAATATCGCGCTTCCTATTTGACTCTTCAAAGTATTGCTTGTACTTGTTCCATGAGCCATTTTCAAAAGAGTCGCGGTTGAACTCATCGAGGAAACACGCATACTTCTTCAGCAGATGCGCATTGTGGATATTGTTTCCGATTTTGTAGATGCTCACTAGGCTTGAGATGACGGGGATGTCCTTCAAGAACTCGTTTTGGAGAATTTCGTCCAGGCCAACCTCTGCGATATTCGAAATAAGTTCGAGAGAGTCGCTGCAAATAGTCGGCCTTGCGTCGTCTTGCAAGCGCGATAGACCGGCCTTAGTTGATTCCTCTGCGTTTGCCATAAGATTACCTTTCATAATAATTTGCCAGTTTTGGCATGCGTTTGCAGCGCCGCTTTTCTGAAAGTGGCTCCGATTTAAATGCCATCCCCCGAATAAGCGCTCAGGTTCGATTCAACAAGTGCATTGGTTGAAAAGAGCTTTAGACCCCCTTCGAGGTAAAAGTCGCTTGTGCAGAGCAACCAAATCATCTTGTCGAGCTTGTAGGCAGTGGCCTCGGGGTCCACGCCGCCCTTCCGCGCCGCGCGCGCGGCTTCGAAATAGCAACGAGCCACTTCGACCTCGCTGTCAGTGGTAGCGTAAAACTGAACAGTATTCAGTAGGCCGTTGACACAAACATCGACGAGCGGCTGCTGAACAAGCCCGAGGACCTGTTCAGGGCGATGCAGCTCGAGCTCATGGAGCTGCACCACGGTTCGCCCTCGACCGTCTTCTGCACGCAGTGCAGGTCGAAGGGCTAGGCAGGAGCCCCGAGGCTTTTCCTAATTCTAGGTGTTAAAGTCGATTACTGCCTGCCGTGGAATAGCCTCCACTTTTCGTCTTCGATGTCTCTTTCAATTGATGACTTCACTTTTGACAGCCATTCTCTGTGTTTTAAATATGCAACACCTGCGGGCAGCTGAGCAGCAATCGAGTCAATCGCCTCAATCTCCTTGAGCTTTGCTGGAATAAAGCCTTTTTCAGGGGACCCGCTCATTGAAGATCGACGGAGATCCAAATGGTTGATCGATATCCCGTCTTTATCGAGCGTCAGAATGAGGGTGATAGCCCTAATCCTCGTCTCGTCATTGCAATCGGACAAGGCCCAGCTAATTCTATCGAGGCTATTTGCGTCGGCGATCCTTTCGCGGATGGTATATTCCAAGCGCTCCCAAAAAATATCGCTCGAGAGCGCATTTGCGTCATGAACGGGAAACAAAACGGCTATTTCAAGCCTGCCGAGTGGTTCGCTCAGCGCTTCATCGATCATTGCTTTCAGCAGATTCCAGGCATGATCATCCTGGACGGTCCAAAACGAGCTGATTCTTCGCAGGAGATCGTGCCTTTGTCGGTAGTCGAGGTTGGCAACGTACTCCAAAAAACGGTCAATCATTGAGCTGTCAAGGCGTAAAAGGCAGCGTAGGAAAGCGAGGTTATAGTCGAAAGTAGGATATCCTTCAAGTGCGAGAAAATACAGGTTGACGGCCGGTGAGGGATTGGATTCGAAGTACGAATCTAGAGCGGAGACGCGCTTTTCGTCTCCGCAGTTGCCGAAAAACCGCCAAACCCCATCATTGTGTATATGTTCGGAAAGCCAAGAAGCATATTTGAGGATATAGCCAGGATGCTTTGGCTCGACTATCTCCAAATCTTCCAAGCAGAGATGCGTTCTGCCGTCATCGAGTCTTGCGAGAATTTCGTCGAGCTCCTCCTTGTCGGGCCCGTTCTTTATTGCTAGCAAATCAAGATAGTCAAACAGGGCCGGATGGTCACTCACGTCGATCACCGCGCCCAGCTCGTTTCTAAGGACCTTCCTGCCGATGGTTTCAGCAAGATGATCAAGTGCTTCGTACGGGACAGGGATCGTCGAGGGCGACGAAGCGATATTGCGTGCGATTATGCTTGAGGCAGTATCTGGGGTCCTTTTGGCGATTTCCAGAAGGACTTTTCCGATAGCCCTGCCCGACTCCCACTCTTTATCGGAAATCTCATAATCTTCGGCTAGCTTTCCCAGGGCTTCGGTCAGTCGTTCTAGCGGTAACTCTTCCGCGGATATCCTCGGTTCTTTCTCTACGAGAGACTCGGAGTTCTCCAGACCAAGTGCGTCGAATGCGCTCTGGCGGAACCCATCGAGGCTCAGAGGGGGATTCTGCGCGCATGTTTCGTAAATCTGGTTGATGCTTAAGCTGCATAAGAGATCGATTGTCGAGTCTTCGGTTATATATTTGGGGAATAGCTCTTCAATCCTCGAGAGTACCGAATACATGTTTTCTGCGTACTCCGCTTCAGGTTCTTTGCCATAGAACGAGAAGTGCTGCCGAAAAGTGGATTTAACTTGCCTGCTGAATTCGGTTTCGACCAGAACGGAGAGCGCCCGGAAGCAATGGGCGTGGAGCTCGGCCAGCTCTGATGTGAAATTGAAGGTCAAAGTGTTGTATGTGTACGTTATGCCGTTTTGACAAACGCGCTGGGCCCTTGAAGAGAGGTATGAACTCGTCAAGACGATCAGACATGCTGCAACATTGCGGGAATGCGATTGTTGATATTTTTGAGCGAGGGCATCGAGTTTGCTGTTTTCCAAATCGAATCCCGTACGATCGAGATCGTAAGCGAAAGCGCCGTCCGGCCCGCATGCCCAGTTGTACTCGGCCGCTCGCTCGGTGCCTCTTTCTACACACTTCACGAACAACTCGGAGGCTGTTTGCGAATACTCGCTTGAGTTCATCAGGGATACAGAAATTTGCAGGGGCATAGATCCGTCGGATGTCGAATTCATGCCGAGAATTTCTTCCGATACGTCAGCGCAATCAGCGTTTTCGATGCGGTTTGAGGCAAAGGCGAGCGCCTGTATGGGGAGGAATTGATTGAATGTGACTATGAACTGATCGGCAATTCGCGCATCCCGATTCTTTATTTCATCCCAAGCTTTCTCGCATTCCCTTCGAAGGTAGTCGTACACGCTCGCACTTCCGCACACTTCAGCCATTGACTTGGCGGCTTTGAGATACGGCGCGTTCGGCATTTCTGCGGTATGCAGAATGAAATCCGCAAAACTGCCGTTCCCTTCTTTTGCGAAGTGGCGGCATATCAAGAAGTCGCGAAGATTCTGCTCTTCCATTCTTATGGCTAGCACGCCATCGGCGGAGGTAAGGATCGTGACAATTTCCTGGTCGTTCAATCTGGATGCAAAATCCCGAATCTCGGCGTCGTCGTACCCCAGCCCCAAGAGTTCCTCGTAACAAGGGTCTCCTTCAATAAGATCGCAGCAGTCGTAGATTGCAAGGTTCTCTGCGAGACGCTGCTCCCTGCTGGAGTACCCAGCTAAAGCAGAATTCATATAGATGTTCAAAAGATCGTATGGCTCTTGGATGGCTTCGAAATTGCCGTCTGCTATGGGGCTTGCTGCCATGATAGCCAAGCGCAGGTTTCCGTTTGCGATTGCCGATACTCTCTCCCTCAGTGCTATGTTTTTTATGTTGTATTCGGTCTCGAGTATCGCTTCTATATTTTCCGCGGTTAGAGGCTCCAGCTCTATTTCTCTGAAATTTAGATAACTGCCGATTTTTGCGGTCAACTCGCTTCGGTGCATCTTCCTGCAGGTGAGGACAATCTTTAGCTTTTTGTTTTCCAAACAGATTCCCAGCAAGTGCTCAAGTGACAGGTTGCCGTTTGCATCATCGACTAGAAGAATAATGTTTTCCGACTCCGACAAAATCAGCTCGATATCATCGTCGAGATGCGATGAATACCTAGAGTCCAAGATAAGAAGATCCCAGTGATGCCGTTTGCTGAATGAGAGGCATGCGTCGAGGGCGATCTTGGTTTTCCCCGATCCAGACTGCCCCTGAATCACCACTGCCTTGTTTTGCTCTATCGATTCGACGATGACTGAAAACTCGGAATCCCTGTGCATGAGGAGCTTCGACAGGTCGGTTGAGAAACGGTCGTTCAGGCTTCGCTCGATGAAGCGGTCTGGGGCGATGAATGATCCCTTTCCGAGTGGAACGCCCAATACCGTATGCGCTAGCGCAGGGTATTTTCCATCAAGGTCGCTCGCAATTGTCTCTGGCCCGATTATTTCTATCCGTGGATCGATGGCACGGACCTCCTCGAGTACCAGAGGTGAAAGGCGAAAGTATGTGTGGCACAGGATGATTCGATCTATGAGTTGCGGATTGATTCCGGTTTTGCTCCTGTCGAGGCAGTCTTTAGCATCATTTAGCAGCTTATTGCGGATGTCGGATTTAGAGGTTGTGTATGCCGCGAAGAGGTAGTGTCCATTCTCTCCTACGGAGTACATGTCTGGCACTCCGGTCGTGGTTTTATCCGTGCCGCATTGGGATCCTAATTCAATGATGTTGTTAAGCGAATATCTCCTATATAGATACTGATTTGCTAGTGTTTGAAAACGCCCGCCTTCGATCTGCCTTAGCTCTTCTTGGATCTGATTTATTTGGGACATTTTGCTCCTCGCGATAAATTCGCCTTTTGATTTCTCTTTTCTTACTCTAGTCCGCCTACCTCAGCAAGCCTTACAAGCTCGAGGGACGAGTCGACGACGTCCTCGAAGTCAAGCCCCGCCGCATAGGTCCTCGGATAAGGCGAGCGGAGGGCGCGTGACCCCGTCGGAAATGGCCGCCGTTAGGTGCGTGTTCGAGAGCTGCGCGGCGGAGCTGGATGGAGCCTGGGCAAGGCATTAGGGCATCCTCGTCCTTGTCGTAAGACTGCCATTAGAAGATCTTCTGCAAATCCTAAGCCACGTTTCAACTTGGCAACAGCTGCGGATCCTAGATATCGGCAAGACATTCGAGACTCTTGGATATGGCGTCGAAATAGATCCTTTGGTAATACTCCATGGTCTCGACCTTGCCGATCTCCGATCCGAGCCTCTTGGCCCAAGCTACGAGGGCCTTCCTGTCCTCGCCCTCGAGCGAGGCCGTGCACGACCTCATGTGGTCGCCCGGAAAAAGGACACTGTGCACAAGCCGAATATCTTCGGGAGGCATCTTCTCCATCGCCCTCGCGAGGAGGGAAGTGTCGAGGGAAATGAGCGACAGGATGGGTTCCGACCAGTCATCTGATTTCGAGAAAGCCAGATAGAGCTTCGTCGCGAATTGGTCGGGGGCGTTTATCAGGACGTTGCCAAGAGACTCCGACTCCCGTTCGCGTAGCGTCGTCAAGGCGAGCTCCCTCAGCCTGTCGACCTCCTCCAAAGCCGGAATCTCATGCGCTTCGCTCGAGTCGAAAGGGATCTCCTGCCATTCGACTCGATTCTTTCCGATTGACCTCACTGCAGACTCGGGATCCCGTCCAATGGAGGATTCCATCGCCTTGACGAGCGGCGCGACCCCTTCGGGAAAGGCGTCAGCAAATTCCCCCGCAATGCCTTTGACGGCACGCAGGACGTCGGGATAGACGTCGAACGACAAGCCGCGGCTCCCGTCCCCGGGGACAATCCCGGCGACTAAAGTCTCCACCATGCCAAGGACATCGGCATCGCGGAAAGTGGCGTGTCTGATGCCTTCGATACATTCAATAGCTTTCCGCGCGGCCGGCCCGTCGGGATGAAAGGTCGCAAGGTAATCTTCCAGGCAGGAACGAACATGCTTGGAATCGACCCCCTCACACCTCTCGAAAAAGCGGGGGATGAAGTCCAGGGCGGCGTATTTGAGCCGGCGCGACTCGAAAATGCCACCCCTAAGGATGGAATCCTCCCGGCTTGACGGAGGCCCGATGCGCATCCCCTTCGCCGCCCCCGCTGCAAAGCCGAAAGCCTCTTTGAAAACTGCCCTGGCAGACTCCGGGTCGGTGGGTTCAGCGAAGAACCCGGATTCCTTCATCCCGACCAGCACGGGGCGCATCTTGCTGAGGGATCGCAAGTTCGGCGATTCGCTTCCTTCAATCGCCGAAACGGCGTCCTCGAGCGCGCCTGGGTAGATGCCGCCCAGCACGCCTCCCAGAACGCGTTCCACAACCGAGCCGACCGAGGGCCTGAACCGGCACTTCCGCCAGACGGTCTTCTCGATGAGGCTCTCGTACTCCCTGGTCGTCCCCTTCTCCCCCTTCGGTCCTAGCCCTTTCCTCCACTCATCCTCGTTGCAGACGAGGAGGACCTTCTTCCTGCAGCCAACGACGAGGTGGTCGACCGCCCCGAGCAGCTCGCGAATGCCCATGTCGCACCTCTCCACGTCGTCTATGACGAGGAGGGTCTCGGGGCCGATGATGAGGTTCACGGCATTCAGCGGCGCCATCTTGAGATCGACGCCCGCCTTCTTCTCCAGCTCCCTGATCTTTTTCCCGAGGAACGATATTCCCGTGTCCTTGGCGAACCCGACGAGTGAATCCCACCTGCCCCTCTCCCCGCCGGCCGCGCACCCTATGGCGTATTTCGAGATGAAACCAGACTCAATCGCCCCGCAGAGCTCCGCTAAGTCCTTGGCGCCGTAGGCGGACGCCACCACGACGGGATGCCGGCTCTCATCCTCCTCCAGCTTCTCGGTCAGTGCGTGCTCGACAAAGTAGGTTTTCCCGCATCCCCATTCCCCGGTAAGCATGAGGGCGTACGAGTTCTCCTTGTCCTCGATGTACTCCCTCACGACGCCGATGATGTCATCCTCGTTCACCTTGGTCGCTCCTTGTCCGCCATCGGTTTCCACCCTTACCTTTCCTATGGCCAGGCGAGAGCCTACTCCAGCGCTTTCGGATCCCATTCGAACCCTTCGGCCTGCCGCCTTATCGCCGGGTCGATGCACTTCTTGACGAGCTCAAGCGCCGCGGCCGCGCGGTGCAAGCTAGTGGATGACCATTTCAAACAAATCTTTCGCGATAAAATCAACGCGCTTCTTAACGTCAAAACAACCATTCGCATAGCGTTTAGCAAAAGCTCTTGTAGTGGCATAACGCGATTCAGCGTATATGGGCAGCTTTTCCTTAAGCGATTTGTCTTTACATTTCGCGTTAAGTCGCTCTTCTAGCATGAGCAAGTTCCCAATAATCGAGTTTTCCTGAGCCTGCGAATCCGGAAGAATGTGCTCTATTGTGAATGCCTCAGAAACCCTAACACCAGACTTAAGCTCCTCGAGCAAGGCAAGGACCAACTTGCAGCGATCCTTCAACTTTGTTTCGCTATACAACGGCCACGAATGAGACCATCCAAGCGAAAGGAGATTAATTCGAAATGTTTCTTCTGAAGGCAGTTTTTCGTTAAAACTATTTTTCCACTCATCTAACACTTGCTGGGTGCAGTTCAACTCGATTGCGTATGAGTGTTTCACGATCGAATCCGATAGGTGGTTCGACTCCATTCCCCCGATTATCTTATAGCAAATATAGAACCGGTAAATAAATCCAATCGCATCATCATACTGCTCGCTCGTTAGCTGCTCTATTTCGCGAGCGTGCATTAAACTCATAAGAAGCGGCCTGAAGACGCGGACATTGTGTGTTCTTAAGAAACTCAAGATTTCCGCATTTCTGTCATCGCTGGTTGGCTCGACAATCTCTGCATAATATCCGGCTTTTAGCCTTAAATCATAGAGAAGATCAGCAGCCTTCTTTGGATCCGTAAAATCCCTTATTTTCTTATATGCTCCATCCTTGTCGCCTTGACCTAGGCGATATTTTTGAATTGCGTAGTGACGCAAAAAAGCTTTCATGTTCGAGCCGACTGTTGCTTCAATTTCCGACCATACCTGTTTTGCATCATCGCGCTTTTCTATAGGATGGATATAGCGCATAATATAGTTCTTCAGAAGCTCATGGTCCTCAAGCTCGATACCTCGCGCATTCAATATTTCGAATATTGTGTACGAATCTTCCTCAGACGATGATTTGATGTTTACATATGCGACAGAAATGACCGCATCCCTGAAGGCCAGCAACTCCTCATCCTTCATCTTGGCGAAACTTGCACTGAAATATTGGAAGGCTTTAACGATCAGTTCGTCTTTTGATCCGGACGCGCGTTTGCTCTTCGAGAAAGCCACAGCAGACATGGCAGCCGCATCTTCAGGAGAGATAGCAATTACTCCTTCGACGATCCTCGTTAATGATAAATGATTCTCCGGAGCGACGATCGCGTGCTCAACATCCTTAGTATCTATCGCCACTAGATATTTTTTTGTGCCATTAGCGTGGTTAATCATATTCCTTTTCTTGAAAGCGAACATGAGGCTAGACAGCAAGAGCGTTAGGGTAATAACTCTTTGTTGACCATCAATTATTGTAAAAACCCCGAGGCTGTCTTCTTCTTCTTCCTCCATCAGCACTATCGAACCGATGAAATGCGACGTAGCAACTTCCTCTGTCACAAGCTTGATGTCTTCGAATAGATCTTTCCAGTTATGCTCATCCCACACGTAAGCGCGCTGATTGCGAGGGATTCTATAGATTGAGTCATTAAGCAGCTTTCCAACCGTACTCTGACGTGCTTCAAATGCCATGTTGATCCCTTGCCTTCGCAATAGTTTTGTCGGCCTTGCCGCCTCTCGGCGTCACCAACGCCTTCGCTACAATAAAAGTCGGCACATCGCCGAGCAGGGCCGCCTTTTCGCTCGCGAACATGCCGACTGCCCCAATCAATCTCCGTCGCTGCCATCATCGTCGATTAACCAACATGTCAGCAGCAGGCAATCGTCACGTCCACAGTCCATTCTATATGCCGGCTGAGCATGGGGCGCATCTTAATCGCCAAGATATCCAGGAAGCCCGAGCTTCCAGGGAAATGCCTTCAGACGCCTTACGTTGGGTAGGCCCCCTACAGAGATCTATTGGCCGTGCACCGCAAACAACGCGTTAGGCCGTTGCACGCAATCGGCCAGCCACCCAGCATCCCCAATCCGCGTCACAACTCCCTACCCCGCTCCAGCCATCGTCATCTCCATACAGTGTCCAAACCCACACCAATAAAACCAACCCACGCAACAAGCAGCCCTCGCTTAGCAACCCAAACACCACCACAAGCCAGCAAGCAATCACCAGTCTGCGTTCGCAACATCGCTTGGAACGGCAAATGCTTACCGCGCCCTTGAAACACGCCAAACTCGTCTACAACCTGCGGTTTTTCGTTTATACTGCAATCGTTGAAATGCCGGTACGCTTGCAGAATCGTACCTGTTCCGATTACAGACGATATGAGCAGGACATAAAAACATTGAGAGCCCCTGCTGCATGAAAGACCGCGGATTAGGCCGACAATGGTGAGTGTCTAATCCAACCGTGGCGGCCACGCCGCATTCATGGAAGGGGCTCCCATGCTCGATACTACCACCTTCGTCGGCCTCGACGTCCACGCCCGCTCGATAAAGGCCGTCTCCCTCGACGTCATGACCGGGGAGGTGCGCTGCGCGACCTTCGGCTACGACGCCGGGGCAGTCGCGGAGTGGGTGCGGTCCGTGGACCCCAGGGCCAGGTGCGTGTACGAGTCCGGGGTCACGGGGTTCGACCTGCAGAAGAGGCTCTCCGGCCTGGGGGTCGACTGCGTGGTCGGCGCCGTCTCGAAGATGATCAAGCCCAGCGCGGACAGGCGCAGGAAGAACGACCGCAACGACGCCGAGTTCCTCGCCCGCATGCTGTCGGTCGGCAACGTGGTCGAGGTGTGGGTCCCCGACGACGAGTGCGAGGCCGCCCGCGACCTGACCAGGGCGCTCGAGGACGCGAGGGACGACCTCTCGCGCTCGAAGCAGCGGCTCTCCAAGTTCCTGCTCAGGCACGGGCTCGCCTTCGACGAGAGGACGCCCACCGGCCGCAGGAAGGGCAACTGGACCCGGGCGCACTGGTCCTGGATCGAGTCGATTAGGTTCGCGGAGGGGGCCGACAACGACGTGCTCGCCTACTACGTCGACGCGGTCAGGCGGGCGGCGGAGGAGAAGGCGCGGCTCGAGGGGCTCGTCGAGGCCGAGGCCCGCAAGCCCAGGTGGAGGAGGAGGGTCGACTCCCTGCGCTGCCTCAAGGGCGTCGACACCGCGACGGCCGCCGACCTCGTGTTCGAGGCCGGCGAGTTCTCGAGGTTCGGGAACGCCCGGTCGTTCGCCGCATGGGTCGGCCTGACGCCCTCCGAGCACTCCAGCGGGGAGAGCGACCGCAGGGGCGCGATCACCAGGGCAGGCAACAAGCACCTGAGGAAGGCGCTGGTCGAGGCCGCGTGGCACTACCTGACGTGCTCGGGGCGGCCGAAGGACCTCGCCAAGGGCCAGGCCCCGGACCGGGTCGCCCGCAGGCATGCCGCCAAGGGCGTGCGGAGGCTGGTCGAGAGGCGGGAGGCGCTGCTCGCGCGCGGGGTCCACGGCAACAAGGCGAACGTGGCCACGGCGCGCGAGCTCGCCTGCTGGGTGTGGGCGGTCGGCCTCATGGCCGAGGAGGCGTAGGGGGCCGGTCCCCCGCACATAAGCCGATCACCCCGGAAGCGGTTCGATCCGAAGCCGTTGAGGCGAACCTCAGGTCCCTTTTCTGCGAGCGCCCAGGGCGCCACACGCGTGCACAGACTGTCGGTTCGACGAAGAAGCCTCAGCCGTAGCAACGGATTGCCCAGCGAGAGATCGCCGCGGGCGGATATTAAACTGCAAAGACGAGCGTCGGGAAGACACGCCGAGGTCGCCGCGGACGGGTTGATATAGGGAGAGGGCCTGACCCCATATCGTTGGGGCCAGGCCCGATTTTGCCTCTTGACAATGTCCTGCTCATATTAAATGCCGGTACGCTTGCAGAATCGTACCTGTTCCGATTACAGAAAAGGGGCCGTCATGCGTAAGCCTGCCTCCTGCGTCCTTTCCATCGCGCTCTCGCTCGTAATGACGGTTGGTTTTATCCCGTCACCCGCGCTTGCCGAAATCGCCAGTGCGCCAGAACCCGCCGCGCAAAGCGCCGGCAAACCTAACGAGAGCCCAGCCGAAACCACGTCGGGCCAAGCCCGGGCAAACGATCAAATCAGCGCCGCCTCCGGCACCAATGTAACGGCCAACGCAACGCAGCCGATCGACGCCAGCATGTTCAGTATCGAGGACACCGACATTCGCTACACGGGCAATCCCGTGATGCCCACCGTCACGTCGTCGACCGTGCCGAGCGACCAGTACACTGTCGCCTACGAGAACAACGTAGCCATCGGTCAGGCGACCGCCGTTGTGACCGCCGACGACCAGAACTACAGCGGCACCTGCGCGATCCCATTTGAAATCAAACCGGCGAACGCGGCCGCGAACTACCAGCACAGCACCACCGCGCAAAGCGGCGACATCACGCTCACCGTCCAATGGAACGACCCGAGGCTCGGCCAGGAGACCACGTTCCATGTGACTGCGACGGGCGGAAGCGGTGCGTACCAATTCCGCATGGACGCACCGACGTATATGGATCCCGACGGTAGCAGCGAAAGCGTTGCCGACCCCAGCCGTAACCAGTGGCAGCAATACACCGGCGAATGCACATCGCACGACTACCAGTTCGAAATGACCGCTAGCGGCACCTATTACCTGCGCTTTTACCTGATGGATAAGGCGGCCGGCGTGTACTATCTGCGCTCAAACGTGTTTGCGAGCGCGAACGACGACGCCTATCCGGCGGTCAGCGCCATCGTGAAGTCCGCAGTCGACAAATGCAGCGCCGATACCGACGGGTCCGACTACGCCCGCGCCCTGTGGCTGCACGACTGGACTCTTGACCATCTGGAATACGACCACAGCCTCAACTGGCGCTCGGCCGAAAGCGGCCTCACGCGCCACCAGGGCACCTGCGAGAGCTACCAGCGCATCTACTCCAAGCTCCTTGACGCCGCGGGCATCGCCAACGGCCGCATCACCGGCAACGGCCACACCTGGAACGCCGTAAAGATCGACGGCAAATGGTGCCAGATGGACCTAACCTGGGACGACACCAGCGACAACTGGTACGGAGACCTGGACCAGAGCCATCTGTACTTTGGCCTGACCGACGAGCTCATGGCAATCGCCCACTCCGACCACACGGCAAACTACATGAAGGACGGCTACGCCTACCGCTCGACCGACCTGTACAACAATTACTTTGTGCGAAATGACAAGGCCGATGAATGGGCAGAGAAGTATGCCGACCGCATTGGTATACCAGTGTGAAATATAGACTGTCAACATCAGTTAAAGAAAGAGCCTGGCCCCATTTCATTGGAGCCAGGCCCGATTTGGTCTCTTGACAATATCCTGCTCATATTAAAAAACCGGAAGAGAAGTGCTCCATTCGCTATGACCTCAAAGAAATCATTTGATTCTTATCGTTTACCCTGAGATGGCCTTTTTGTTTTGGAACCACTACCAAACTGTTTAATCTTATTGGCGCAAAGCTCTGTTAGTGGCTCACCGATTGCTGCTTTGTAATTGAAACCAAGAAGTTGCATGGTTCGAAGGGTATCAGCGGAAATTAGCTGACGAAACTGGTCAAACGCCATCGCCGTTACGCTAGGCGAAGATGGTTCTTCACCGTCCGATTGCATTGAAACAAATATCTCCAATACACGAGCTATGGTGGCATCAAGGCTCTGAATGTCGGCGTCGCTAATCTGAACACGCTCAAGCTCAGCCTTATACGCTTGAGCGATTCTTAAAGCCTCAGAGCGCTCTTCAAGAAGTTCATCGACGAGCTCATCATATGCGGCGCGCACTGAGGCGGCGTCCTTATCTCCCTTAATTGCTTTAACCTTTGTCGCTACAGCAGAGGCCGTACCTTTTGCCGCAAGAACAGCAAGAGAACTTCCAAGATCGACTAAAGCCTGCGTTGTATATGGATCCATAGCCCACCTTTCATTGTTTAAACGCTAGCCTTAAATTGGTATAAGGGTAGCGCAGCATTCATAGCGTAAGAATAGATGCCGTCAACTGTTTTGATGCGGCGCAACCATATCAAAAGCAACGGGAAGACCGAGCTCATAATAGTTAAACGGCGAAGCATCAAGCTCATCAAGAGCGCCATCTCCCCGACGGACCCAGGATTTTCCCTTTGCACATACGAAGGCAATCTCGACCAACGGATGCCGGTGCATCCCGTAGAAACCACTCATATCGATAGCCACCGAATGAAGTCCCGGAGGAATCAAATCGAGTATTTTCCTGTATTGATATGAGGGTTCCAAATCCTCGTCCTTGCAGCATCCCGCTCCATGGGTGACGACAATTGTTGCAACTACCTCATATACGGGAAGATCGCTATCGTTGCGAATAACAATACAAGTTTCACCCGTGGGCTCTCTTTCAAGCCATGCAGCAATTGAAGATGGCTGCGCTAATTTCTCAGCCATTTCCTGACGCTCGTCTTCTTGATTCAAATGCTCCGTGTCGCGCCAAGCAACAAATATCGTCAGGCAAAACGAGGCGATAGTGAATAATGCCTGAATGCCTGTATAGAAAGCGGTCATAGGCAACGACCTTCTTTCGGGACAGCTTCAAACCAGAGACCAACAAACAACTTATCTAATATATTAGTGCTTATTCCAGTAAACAGAACTTCACTTTACTGCACTAACATGGTAAAGTGAGAAATTGGGTTGTCAGCAAGCTATAAAACTATTAGCTTGCTGACACCTATACATGAAGCAAAAACCAGCTTCGCAAAAAGTATAGAACATCGACGGAAAGGACGGTTATGCCTACCTTATTCAGTAGCGCCTTCTACAGACGGTAAAAGGAGAACGCCTATGGAGATATGGATCCAAGCTGTTCGCTAGCACAAGCCCGCTCTGCAGGAGCGGGCAAACCGTCCTTTGTCGACAATGCAATAAAAGCACGCGGTCACTATTTTTAAACAGAAGTGTAAAACTGTCCACGGTTTTATTGGTTTTAACTCCCATTAACACAGGTCATCCACAATCAAATAACTAGCAATAATCGTTAAACACGCATGGACATCTCCCTGCGCAGCCTATACCCTTTACTTAGCTTATCCTTCTCCTCACGCAGATGACGACTATCGCTTTCGTCCTGCTTATTCCAGAGTGCAAGAAGTGTCGCCATGTGAGGATAAGACGGAGCACTTAAAGACGACGCCTCTTCAACGGCGCATAAAAATGGATAAATCAAACGAACAGCATCGAGAAACGAGCCGTGAACAGACGGATAGAGCACATCTTCATTCACCAAGCCGCTGTTCACCTGCATCGCAAGCCCCTCAAGGCAATTGGCAATTTCAGTTACATTCTTATTGAGAATAGCCTTCAAATCACTGCTGTCGAAACCATGATGATATGGATACAGATCCGGATAACAAAGATGCCACTCTTTATACGCCTTAAGCAACTCAGTCCAATTTGCTGGCGAGTCGATATATGACGAGACGGAAGCCGACAACTCATCGCATGAAACACCGCACAGATTGATTAACTCTTTCTCTTCGAAAGAAGCCAGGCTTGCTACTGATAAGCTTCTATTAACCTTTCCGTATAGTGGGCAGACCCTCGTAATATAAACCAATATTCTCAAGCGAGGAAAAACTTCGAGTCTAAGTGTGTCCGCAAAAGAGACTGACCACTCAGAACAGCGAATATAACTATCAAGCCTGATTTGCTTTAGCTGTAGACGGCATGCGTGCGCAGCAATGAGGACGGCGATTAGGGTTGCAACATTTGCTGCACATCCGATAGGCCCATATAAAACATCAAGTGTCATCTAGAAACCAACCCCTTAACGATGTCATCACGGAGTTGCAAGTCATATGCAGCAGAAGCAATAAAAGCCTTAAGCTGGCGATAGACTTTATCGTTACCCAGCATGACAACCCCAATAATCAGTCGACCAAATTGAATGGTCAACAAGTGGATTTTAGCGTCATGCACCAGGCAGTGAACACTTGAGACAATAGTAACCCCCGACACCTTTGAAGGTCGTAGCGGTCTAATAATTTTTGCCGAACGGTAGCCGAAAAAACAAAGTGCCGGAGTACGGCATTTAAGATACACGGCACCCGAACGCACTCATAGACGGCGAGTACCCTCTCGAGGTAACGCATAATTCCTTTCGCAAATTGACAACTGCATAGCGGAATACGGCCCGCGTCCCGTCATATGATTTCTGGCGACTAAACAACAAATCAACGACGAAAGGAGGCACGGGCTGCGTCTGCGAGCATCGCATCGGTAGACAAGGGGTCGCTCGACGCGCCACTCGACGAGGAGGCGTCCGAGCTCGTCGGGGCCGAGCGCTATGAAAGGGCGGCGGGCTGGAAGACCTACCACAGCGGTCAGTACGCAAGACGGCTCGTCACAGGCGCCGGGGAAGTCGATCTCAGCGTGCCAAAGCTCTTCGGAGCGGCCGCGAAGACGGTGCGCGACGGGTTCGCCGAAACGCTGGCCGACACGAAATTACCGCCCGAGCACTGGCACCGGATCAGGACGAACAACGGGATCGAGCGCATCAACCGCGAGATCGGGAGGAGGACGAGGTTCGTCGGAACCTTACCGGACGGCAACTCGGCCCTCATGCTGGTGACGGCGAGGCTGAAATACATAGTGGAGCACGAATGGGGCAAGAGGAGGTACCTGGACATGTCGATGCTGGAGGAGATGGACGAGGTGAGCAAGAAGGCGGAGGGCTAGAACAAGCCGGGGCCGAGGCCGCTGCGATCAATTTGCGAAAGAATCTTGACGGTACCTTGTTGCAAGCAGTCCGCCCCTCGGCGCTACCGCATATTAACCTTGCTCATATCGACATAAATCGCGTTGTGCAAACCTCGAACATCTGCGCAGATACTGCGAAAGCTAACGCCGCCCAAGTTAAAACTCGCGAAATATCACGAGGCAGCAACAATCCCCAAATATATATAAGAAGGGTACGCAAGTAAAATCGCGCACCCTTAGCTAACAACTATTCAAGCTTCAGTCACGAATATAAGCAACTAGATAATCTGCATATTAAGCGCCGGATTCCAAGTTCGCTTTTTACACCATTCGATTACGTCCTCGGTGCGATCTCCAAAGAATGGCCCATTGGCATATTGATAAAACACTGATCCAGGACCGTCTATATTCATCTCAACAATTACCGGTTCACCATCGCTGCGAATAGCGACATCAAATGCAACTAAACCAAAATGATGCATTTGTTTATGAAGCTCCCTGCAGCAATTAACGGCTTTGTCAAAACCGGGCACCCTTTCTTCCCCCTGAATTCCAAGCTCGCTAAGAGGGATGCGATCACCATCCTGATTGCAGAAAAAGCCCCTCAGGCAACCGTCACCACTCAAGCCAGCGACCCTAGCAATTTCAACGCCTTCAACATGAGCCATATCTGTAACGCTGCCCGCTACTCCAAAGCGAATTGTAGCATTTGCAAGAAAAGGATCTCCGTTAAGGCAAACAGTATTCATTCTGATGATGTTTACGGAAGAAGGGTTAAAAGACGACAGCAAATCCGCCTGTTCAATAAGCTCCTGAACGACAAAGTTACCACCACAGTCGGCAAGCCTCGTCTTGAGATCCTCCGGACTATTGATATTTGTTAATTCGAGCCTGAAAGCCAGGATACCCTGATAAGAGCCCAATGACGGTTTCACGAAGGCTGCTTTCATATCTCTGACAGCCTGATAAGCGTTCTCCCACGATATAAAAGAAAGATCCTTATCAACTAGCCTTCCCCCGATGCGGGCAAACCGCAGAGCCGGAAACGGAAACTCTGGAAATCTCTTGGCGTAATATGATTTGTCTTCCCATGCCTCTGAAAGGGCAAGATCAGATAGTCTCGGAAGCAGATCCAGATAAAACACGTCGCCGGGCATATAACGTGGATCAAACTCACCGTTTACCGCCTTGTAGTGCTCATGCCACTCATAGTTAGGTTTAGACCAGACCCCCCCCCAGACTGCTTCAACTTCTTTTCTTTCCGCAGAGGTAAGAGCGATCCGTTTTTTTGGAGCCGCCCAATGAGCCCGACGTCTCGATCTCAACAATTCGATTGCAATGGATTAAATTGACATAAAAAAATTCCTTTCTATAAAACTATAAGCGCTTCTTCGTCTTTATTAGCGGGTCCAAAAGACCAAAAGCCCTTTCACGAAAGACGCATAAGCAAACGAGTGCAGCAACAACAACGCCAACTCTCAGCCACAGAAATCCATATAGCAGCTGTGTAATTACGATGAGACAGACACACCCGAACGTAAACGTCATAAGGCTCGCCAAAGATAAAGGGTAGTCGCCACTCATATGAACTACCATGGCGCGACGACAAAGATAGAGGTGCCCGAGCACAAGCAACGTATAGCATGCCAAGGTTACATAGCTAGCGGCTATGTAACCAAAAATTGGAACAAGCCAAGAGCTAACAACATAATTAAAGATAGCGATGAGTATGGAGACGATAGGAATAGGAACCGTTTCCTCAAAGTAATACTCAACTGTAATAAGAATGCTATATAGCATGATTAAAACCGTACTCGCGGCAATCGGCGCAATAGCATAGACGCCGCCTTGGTATTCTTCTGGAGCAAAGAGCCGCATGACTTCGGGCGAAAATAAAGTGATTAGCCAACAAGAGCCTCCGACTAATGCAATAAGAAGCGCGCCGACACTTGTTGATCTAAAGCCTTTAGTGCCCATGCCTTGATAAAACCAAGGACGATAGGCTTGTTCGAGGGCAGAATAAATAAACATCGTCACGGAGCCCACGGAGAAAGCGACGGAATAAATAGCAGCCTGCGACTCACCTACGGTTCCGGAGATAATCACCCTGTTGAGCTGCTGCAGTGCAAGGGTGGCAAACATCGAAGGAATGAGCGGGAGATTAAATCTAAGTGCGTAAATCCAATATTCCTTGTTAAAGAGCTTGCAACTTTTACGCAAAATCGAGAAAAGAGGAATTGCATAAACCAGGCTCATAACAACAACTTGACACACAAGTGCTGCAGCAGCCTTATCGTCAGCAAGAAGAATGACAGGAACGGAGACGACGGGAACAGCAAGGGTCAAAACAAGAGTTAGAGCCACAACGCCTTTGTAACGAAACTCATATCGCAGACGTTCAGCCCAAAACTCATAGCTCGGACTAATAAGACAGCGAACGAAAATAAGGAATACAAGGGGTGCAGATAGACCGAGGGCTTCGGTCCAAAAACTCGGGAACAAAAGAAAGGACGCTGTAAAAATGAGAGTTGAGACCCCTGAAAGTCCCAACATGGCAGAGGAAAAACCGTCTCTATCTTCTTTGTACTTGAGCATGCCATTGTTGAAAACATAGTTAGCGAGTCCAAGAGAGGTGAACACAAACAGCATTGTGTACCACGACTGGAACACAGTGTATGTGCCGTACGCTGTCGAATCCATAATACGCGTGTAAAGAGGCACCACGACAACGCCAATGGCCTTCTGAAGGATACCGCAAACTGCATACCAAACTGAAGCCTTTGCCGCAGGGGAAAGGTCCTTGTATTTACTTTTCAATGTCCCCAAACTAAGACTCATTCGTTACCCTTCGCAGCAGCTATCGTTTATTAGTATTTAGCCGGTCTTTGATTCCGTGGTACAGGTTGGCCCCAAACGCATGGATCCTTTCCCAATTACGCTTGAATTTGTTGTCGCATACAGAAGCAAGATCATCTGAAAGCACCCAACGGGCAGCCACGGGAAGAGTAATGCCTCGGTCCCTAACAGCTGCAGCAATATCGTAATAGAACTCTGGGTAAACCAGTCTGAACACATGTTCCATTCTCCACATGAGAATAGCAAACTGTAGGGATGTATAGGTAAAGCCAAATTCTCTCGGATTGCCGCCTGATGCCAGGATCTCCATAATCGTCCTAGCACATTTCTCGCAGCGACAGCAGTTTTTACCTGATTGTACGTGATAACAGACTCGAAGACTCACCTGTGCTGCAATGCCCTTAGCATACTGCACGATTGTATCGACCTTATCCTGCCTGGTCAGTTCGTAGCCATCATGAAATGCTCGACAATCCGCTACGGCAAAATAGTTATCAATGGTAGGGTCAGATGCGCATACATAAGGCTTATCCATCTCCGTATTAGAGCTTGCTATGTAAATTCGGGGCGCTTTGCAAGCATATGCAAGAGGAGCAGCGAGTCCAATAATTCCGATACCGTGCTGCAAGCTGTACCACCAGTGATAGTCGCATGCAGTCATTGTCGGAGACGCGTCAAGGATTCTATAGTTGATCAGATTTCTAAAATTGCTCCTGACATAGGAGTAACTCAAACCGTAGTCTCTGGAAACAGAAGCGGAATGCTCGTCAACCTTCTTCCAGCCCGACGGGTTCTCACAGTCGACATCGGCACCCCAAACAGTGACAAGATGGGGCTTCTCGGCTGAATGGCGCGCAAGCGTACACCATGCGTCAACGCCACCGGAGAACAAGGAAAGTGGTGACCCAATTTCCCCATCACAATGATTGTCAACCACACGATTGACAGCAAGAGAGCCTTTAAGGATTAGGTCGCAGGCCATGTTGTCGTAACCGCGCTTAATATCTGGCACTGCTTCATAGAACGTCTTGTCGATCGAGTCGACACGAAGCTCACAGTCAAATACCCAGGCGAAAGGCAGTAGGTTTGCAACAGCGGGTATTACGGCAATAGACTCAGGGACCTCGCCCGCATCGGGACATTCAAACCAAAACTCATCAGTCCGAAAGAACGGTTTAAGTTTTTCGGGCACTGAGAACGGTATGGAATATCGATAGCCATCCAAGACTGGCCCGCCAATAGAAATGATATTAAAACTAGTATCGCTGTTCACAGATGCAGTCATCAATGCACCCCTCCTTGCTATTAACGAAACTGACCTAAGAAGCGCTCAATTTCGTCAATGGGTATCCGAATATCCGTTGTGCTCTCTCCGCAAATCCAATCCTCCAGCTTATCAATCTCATCACGCTCTAGAACTGGGATGTTAAAGTCTTTGTGCATCTCGCGAGCACGGTTATCGATTGCGATTATTAATGAACGTCTGCCGTGCTGGAGCGCTCGGATACCACCATGGAGCCTAGTGCCAACGTAATCCGTGTCTTCTTGATCGAGGGCTGCGTCAAAGGCATCGAGGGTCGAGGGTATAACCTCACACTTAGCGTAAGAGGGTAAGCTGGCTACATAACCGCGATCCCCGTTGCCCTGCAGCCACAAAGAAACCTTCTTGTATTTGCTCAGCAACGTAGAGAGCATCTGCTCATCGTGTTCAGGGTCCTGGTTGTAATCCGTCAACGTGGCAACAACGTTTCCAGCCTTCGTCTTGGGAAGTCTCGCGCAATAATCAGGCGTAAAGCCCCACATGGTCGCGCATCCCGTGTTTAGGACATTGGTAATGCCCATCTCCTCAAGCTTCTTCTTCGCATATTCATCCCTTACCGAGTGTAAATAATGGTCGCTCAGCAACCTACGGTAAAGCAACTTAGAGTAAGGATCGATGCGCTTCTCATACGTATGCCAGCCGCATCCAACAAGCACAGCATCATTGACCTGAAACGTATCAAATAGCGAAACGTCCCACTGTCTAAAGCCAAAGAGCATTCCCGACTTAAGCAAATTGGAGCCAAGCACGAAAGTCAGCTTAGAGTCATTGAGATATCTCTTGTAGCGAAATGACATTTTTTGATGAGACGAGACGTGAAGAACAAACTCATCTTTAAACAGCGGTTGAAGCCATTTACACGCACTATCGGAGATAATTTCATCTCCGATATTTTGACTTGCGAGGGCAGGGTCAAACAAAACAACTTGGTCTTTATGACTGCGTCCAAAAATATTATTCATTGATAAGCTCTCTCTCGAAATCAAGTAAGTGTTTAGTACGCTTGCCTAACGCGTTCTTTATTCACGATTGAAGCAATCACAAGTGCGTAAAATGGCCCGTAGAAGTTAAAGAAGGAAGCGTCTGCTGTACTGAGGATAAGTAGATATAGCGGAATCATTCCGTACGCAGCGAAGCGAACGTTTCCCCGTTTTGCATCATGAGAAATAGATTTGAACAGTTCGACGAGAAGGACCACCAAAGCAATCATTCCCAAAAAGCCAAACTGCGCAATAACGGCAGGCCAAAATGAATCCGATACAAAGCAAGGGTTGGTAGGCCAAAGCCCCCACACAGTATTAAGACCATATTCAAAATACAACGGTGAGTAATAAACGCCTGACATATACGTCGCAAAGGTGGCGAAACCAGAACCCAGAGGAAAAAGCCTAAGTGCAATATTCAACCCATCCTGCATAAGAAGAGCGCGTGCGCTAGCTGCATCGAAGAAGTACATCTGGATTTGATCCATCGCCAAAAGGGCGGCACCGAAGCCCAAAAACAGAAAAATTAACTTAGATGGTTTTCTATCGTCACGCTTCGCCATTCCGTAAAACAGAAAGAACATTACAACGAAAGCAAAGGCGATGGCCTTGGCTCTTTGCGATGCCAGCAGCAGAATGCAAGCAGTTAGGATCCAAAACCGATTTGGCCTCGAGTCCACAAACATAAGCGCAATGAAACCGACGCAGTAGGCAACCAAATTTGTCGGATGGCTAAACACAAACTGATAGCAAGGAATCCCGAACATCACTCTGCCCGATCCCATTTGCACGATTCCGGCAGTATGAAATACGAGACCGATAAGAGCCGCAGCAAGAAATACCTTTCCAATAAATTGGAATGCCCTTAAGCAGCCCTCCCTGCCGCTCAAGACGATTCTCGCCGACAAATACGAAACGAAAATTTTCACACAGGTAAACAGGTCGACTGCAATTGCAAGAAAACTGTTCTGATATCCATGCGCAACATTACCGATCAAACCAAGAACGCAAATCAAAGTAAGGCAAACAACCGCACGCCTCTCGTGAACACCAGTCAAGTTCTTTTTACCTGAAAGCAATGCCCAAGTAGCCAAAAGAATCGCCGCGAATTCATCGGCATAAGAGAAGATGCCACCAAACGCATAGTCAAAAATGGGAGCGAGCAACAAACCCAAAAAAAGAAACACAACAGCAATATCGGAGAGTAAGGGCGACTTATCACAGGAGTTTGCCATCATACCTCCCCAAGAACATCATCGTAAATGCCTTTCAACTTCTCGCTGTAAGGACCAAAGGAATGTTGATAGGCGCGCTCCTTACTGACAGCGCCCATAGCGGCAAGCCTTTCTGGTGCACTCAAGACATCCACAATCGAATTAGCGATCCCGGCTGCGTCACCAGGAATACATAAGAATCCGTTCTGTTTATTAGTGACAAGCTGCGGTAGACCTCCGACTTCGGTCGCCACAATCGGAAGCCCCAGACCCATTGCTTCGAGAACACACATTGGCATACCTTCTCCATAAGAAGGTAAAAGGAAGAGAGAGGCACGCTTTAGCATTTGAATCTTTTTGAAATTATCAACCCAACCGACAAGCTCAACCTGCCGTTCAATACCGCGTCTGCGGACTTCGCGCGCGAGCTCATCCTTCATACTCCCATCACCACAGATAAGAAAATGTGAGTCGGGAACCCTCTCGAGAACAGACTCGCAGATGTCGGGGAGCAAATCACAGCCCTTGATCCGCTCAAGCCTACTCATAAATACAATCGTTTTAGCATTCCAGTCAGGCCAGAAACTCTCTTCGTAGACAGGAGTGAAATTCTCGAGAACGACCACACGCTCCGCAGGAACAACACTCGTAAGACAGTCTCGCCATTCATCAGACAAGACAACAATCCTGTTGCAAAGGCCATAAACACTTGCGATAGCTTTTTTCTTACTTTGCGAAGCACTGAAGTAAAACTCTTTCCAATCGTCTGCATGAATTAAATTGACGATAGGAACACCCTTTCTGGATGCAAGCTTTATAAAGGGGATAGACCTATTGAAGCTGGCACCGAAAGCCGAGTGGATGTGAAGCAAATCATAGTTATCCTTATTAAGGGAATTGAGACATTTGCAGTAAGCCTTTCCCGCTACAGCAATTTTCCCAGCAGTCCCAAGGTCGGCATGAGTGACGATATGTTCAAACACATAGCCCTCGGGACGCACGGACTCAACGTACCCCTTCACAACGGTTCCCACGCCGCCCTTAGAAGCTGGGCTTGTGCCCAGCATGCACACTCTTCTGACGCCCATTCCTATAGCTTTCTCCACACCATCTTGTTCACGATTCCTGTGTAGCTCTGGATAAGCTTGACCACTTTGGCCGCCACATTGCGATCGGCGTAGGCAGGCACCTCCACGCCGTCATCGCCGTTGGCATGCATTGCAACGGCAAGATCAACGGCCTGCAGCACCTGCTTTGAAGTGATGGAGCCCACGCAGAACACGCCGGCGTCCATGGCCTCGGGACGCTCGGTCGAAGTGCGTACGGAGACCGCAGGAAACTTGAAGTACGAGGCCTCCTCGGGAAGGGTCCCCGAGTCCGAGACGACGCACAGGGAGTTCCTCTGCAGCTGGTTGTAATCGAAGAAACCTAGTGGCTTATGCTGAATGACACGGCTGTCGAACTTGAAGCCACGACGCTCGATCATCTTGGCGCTGCGCGGATGGCAGCTATAGAGAACGGGAACGTCGTACTTCTCTGCCATCGCGTTCACGGCGCCCATAAGGCTGAAGAAGTTCTCCTCGATGTCGATGTTCTCCTCACGGTGTGCGGAAAGCAGAATATATCTCCCGGGCTCAAGGCCCAGGTCGTTCAGAACGGTCGACGCTTCGATATTCGGCAGCACCCGATCCAGCACCTCGGCCATGGGGCTGCCCACGACATAGGTGTTCTCGGGTTTGACGCCGGTATCCAGAATGTAGCGGCGCGCGTGCTCAGAGTAGCACAGGTTCACATCGCTCGTTACGTCAACGATGCGGCGGATGACCTCCTCGGGCAGGTTCTCGTCCTTGCAGCGGTTACCAGCTTCCATGTGGAACACGGGGATCTTCAGACGTTTGGCGGAAATCACACACAGGCAGGAGTTCGTGTCGCCCAACACCAGCACGGCATCAGGGCGTTCCGCAGCAAACAGCTCGTAGCTCTTAGAGATGACGTTGCCCATCGTCTGACCGAGGTCCTCACCGACCACGCCCAGGTAGTGATCCGGCTCGCGGATACCCAGGTCGTCGAAGAACACCTTGTTCAGTTCGTAGTCGTAGTTCTGACCCGTATGAACGATTGAGAGGTCGAAGTACTCGTCGGCCTTACGCACGACCTCGGACAGCTTGATGATCTCAGGGCGTGTGCCCATGACGACCATAAGATTCAGCTTGCTCATATCTATATCACCTCGTAGTGGGGGTAGAGTTCCCTGTGCTCCCTTATCCATCCTGCCATCTCGCGGGCCTGCTCCGGATAGGACTTCGGACGGTAGCCAGGCTCGAAGTTTGTTCGCACGAGTGTCTTGTCCAGCTTCAATCCCGCGTCGGGCATTATCTCGATGGCGCCGCCGCGCAGCTCACGGTTGAACAGCTGTAGCAGATCGTACTTGTTGATTGAGCCCTCGGGCACCATGTTCACGAGCCCATGGACGTTCTCGCCCGCCTCATACTCCATCGCCTTGGCGAGCTCGAGCGTGGTAAGACCCGTCCAGATGGCACCCGTGAAGCCCTTAACCGGACCGGGCTGCCCCATGAACCAGTTGAGCAGCCCGATGCCGCCGGGGTTCATATCGGGCCCCACGATCGAGTTGCGGAACGTCAGGTTCTTGCCGTCGAAAAGCTCGCCGGCCGCCTTGGTCCGGTCGTAGGCGCTCTCGCCGTCCGGTTCGCTCTTCTCCGTATAGGGCCCGGTGTTCCCCGCGAACACGCAGTCGGTGCTCATGTGGAACACGCGCGTCCGCCTGTTTGCGGTCATGCCGGCCAGGACATGCGGAAGCTCGCCGTTTATCCAGCCGGCGTCGGGATTGGTTTCGGCGGCCTTGTTCAGCACCCCAATGCAGTTCACGACAACATCGAAGTCACCCTCATCGATTGAGTCCTGCAAAAGTTTCTCGTCCCGAATGTCACCTAGGACCTGGCTGTCGAGAAATGGCACGCCGCGGCGGCTGAAGCCGACCACAGTGTGCCCGCGCTCCTTGAGGTAGAGCGAGATAAGGTGACCGGCCATCCCCGTGGCGCCCAGAACCAGGAAGCGCACGCCTACTGCACCGCCTCTGCCTCACGGCCCTCAAGGGCCAGCTGCACGTACTCGGCGGTCTTGATCTTGTCGATCGTGCCCGCCACGTCCAGGCGCCTCGTGTTATGGGACGTATAGGGCTCGTCGGCCTGGGTGTGCACCTCGCCCTCCACGAAGAACTTGTCGTAGTTCAGGTCGCGCGTGTCGGCGTGCACGCGGAAGTACTCGCCCATATCCTCGGCGCGCAGGCGCTCCTCGCGGGTCATGAGCGTCTCGTAGAGCTTCTCGCCGTGGCGGGTGCCGATCACCTGGGTGCCCACGCGGCCGAAGACCTCCTGCACGGCCTCGGCGAGGTCGCCGATGGTGGAGGCAGGGGCCTTCTGGATGAACAGGTCGCCGGGGTTTGCGTGCTCGAAGGCGAACTGCACCAGGTCGACGGCCTCGTCCAGATTCATGAGGAAGCGGGTCATGTTGGGGTCGGTCACGGTGAGTGGCTCGCCCTTGCGGATGCGGTCGATGAACAGCGGGATGACGCTGCCGCGCGAGCACATGACGTTGCCGTAGCGGGTGCAGCAGATGGTGGTTCGGCCGGCGCCGTTGCGGGCGTTGGCGTAGATGATGGACTCCATCATGGCCTTGGACTTGCCCATTGCGTTGATGGGGTAGGCCGCCTTGTCGGTCGACAGGCACACGACCTTTTCGACGCCCTCCGCGATGGCGGCGTGCAGCACGTTGTCGGTGCCGATGACGTTGGTCTTCACAGCCTCCATTGGGAAGAATTCGCACGAGGGCACCTGCTTGAGGGCCGCGGCGTGGAAGATGTAGTCCACGCCGTGCATGGCATCGCGGACAGACTGGGCGTCGCGGACGTCGCCGATGAAGAAGCGCACCTTGGAGGCGAGCTCGGGGGACCTCTCCTGCAGGCGGTGGCGCATGTCGTCCTGTTTCTTCTCATCGCGGGAGAAGATGCGGATCTCTGCCAGGTCGGTGTTCATGAAGTGCTTGAGCACGGTGTTACCGAACGAGCCCGTGCCGCCCGTGATCATGAGTGTTTTGCCGGTGAAGTAACTTTTGTTTTGCATGCGAATTAACTATCCCTTCCAGCCGATGTCGCGATTAGCAGCGACTCGATCTCGTCCATATATCTGTCCTTGGTGAAGTTGGCCCGAAAATAAGCCCTTCCCGATTCGCCGCGGCCTTCGTATGCTGCGCGGTTGTCGATGAAATCCTCCAGGAGGGAGGCGAGTCCCGCGGAATCGCCGGCAGGAACAGACCTGCCGCAACCCGAATCTCGGATGACCTCCGCAGCCGAACCGTCAATAGCGGCGAGAATGGGCTTGCCGGCGGCCATGTAGCCCTGCAGCCTGCTGGGCAGTGTCGAGCTGATCCAGGGTGCTCCCGGAACCCGGAGCGTTAGGAGGCAGCAATCTGCCATACGGTAGAAGCTGGGCATTTCCTCGAAAGGGTGACGGCCGTGGAAAATCACCTTTTCACCGAGCCCGTTGGTGGCCACATAACGCTCGCAGGCCTCAATTACGGAGCCAGTGCCCACGACATGTAGCTCAAAATCGTCCCTAGACTTGATTCGGTTGACGGCATCGAGCACGCAAGGCATGTCCTGCAGCCGCCCTATGTTGCCCATAACCATGAACCGAGCCTTTGGCGCGGGCGTGGGGCGCAGATCCATATCGAGATAGCTGTCGTCGGCGTATTGCGGGACGTATTTCAGGCGCGCGCGCTCGAAACCATGTACCTTCTCGAAGCAATCGACATACGCACTCGAGTTCGTCGCCACGAAGTCGGCCTCGCGGTAAATGGCGGTGCTAACAACCTTAACGAGAGGCAATGCGAACGAAAGCGCCCTTGGAAGCATTGCCATAACGGCATCGGGCCAGATGTCTGCACAATACAGAAACGCAGGGCAGCAAGATTTTCTCTTGGCGTCTTTCATGGGCGCCGCCATAAGAACTGGCGTTATCTGGTATGCAAAAACGACATCGAAGTCGCCCGGGAGCTCCTTTGCCTTCTTCTTGGCTTTCAGCATGTAGCTAAAATAGTTTCGCGCCAAGCCAACGATACCGTTCTTGCGCGGCATCTCTTCTACGCGCACGATATGAACGCCGTTGCGCTCCTGTATGCGGTTTTTTCCATCAAGGTAATCATCGGGGATAACGCCCGTGGGATAGTTGGGAACACCAACGAGCGCAGTCACATCGTGACCGCGCCTAGCAAGCTCCTCGCACACCTCGGTAATCTGAAATTGCTCGGGCCAGTAGTGTTGGCAAATAACCAGGATCTTAAGCGGGCGAGATTTATACAAAGGACGAGAACCATGCATGCTTAGCACGCCCCGCTTCCGGTCAGGACCTCTATAACGGTGAGAACAACAATCTTCATATCCGTCAAAACGCCCCTCCTGGCGATATACTCCAGGTCACGACGGACCATGCCATCAAAGTCGGTGTCGTTGCGGTCTGTGACTTGCCACCATCCGGTGATACCGGGCTTCACGGCCAGGCGCTGCAGGTCATACTCGGTGTACTGCTCCACCTCGTTGGGCAACGGCGGGCGCGGGCCCACGACGGACATCTGCCCCAGGAACACGTTGACGAACTGCGGAAACTCGTCGATGGAATGCTTGCGGATGAACCTGCCGATCTTGGTGACGCGGGGGTCTTCCCTCATCTTGAACATGGCGCCGGCGATCTCGTTTTGCCCCTTGAGCTCGGCGAGGCGCTCATCGGCGTCCCTGTACATGCTGCGGAACTTCCACATGCGGAAGGTGGACAGGCTGCCGTCGCGGTGGGTCTGGCCCACGCGAATTTGACTGTAGAACGGGTTGCCCTCGCTCTCCAGGCGGATTGCCGCGGCAAGCACCAGACTCGGCACGGCAATGACGGCCAGCACGCAGCCGCTGAACACGATGTCGAACGCGCGCTTGACGGCACGGTAGGCCAGGCGTGAGTTGTCCCAGTCCATGATGGATTGCACAGCCTTATATCGACCGGTGCATTCACGCTGGTCCATAGCCTGAGCAATCAGCGCTGCCCCCGCGGGCGCATTGCTCTCTGTCACTTCTTTATTAGCAGCCACAATAAAACTTACGTTCCTGTCCCCAAGAACCCCCCCATCTATGAATCCAAAATCAAGTAATTTGCTAGTGCAACGTCTCCCTTACGTCTTGCTGGGAACGTCAAGCGGTAGCAGCTCCCTAAATGTGGAGTCCCCCTCGCCCACGTCTACCAGGCACCAGCGTTTATGACGGTCGATCTTTTTAACGCGGGCCTCTTGCCCCACCAAGGGACCCTGCTCTATGTGCAACACGCCGTCTTCTATGCGGGCCACGCTGTTGCGCACCACGCCGTCGTCGTCCAGCACGCTGCGGTACCAGTCCTGCGCATCGTCCGGCATGGGCATATACGCCCGCTCCCTACTACCGGCGATGCGGCAGCCAAAGCTCAGCTGGGCCAAAGCCCTATCGAGCGCGGCGGCATCGTGCGTGGCGACGAAGAAATATTCCTTGTACATGGGTTTGGTTTGGAGCGACCAGGCGCCGTCCCGCTTAAACCAGAACTCCTTTTGCATCACAAAAGCGTCCTGCATCAACTCGTGCGGGATAATGCAGCGGACCTTTTCGCAGGTCTCGCGCTCTTTACCGTTGGGGGTGTGGACCAGATACCAGCGGACGCGGCCGTGCTGGCTGTTTTTGGTGGCGCCGTTAAATGCGCCCGGCAGCTGCTCTTGGCGCCGTGCCGTCTGTTCCATGTTCTCGCCCCCTCTTTTTTGCTTTGCGATGCACGCAAATGCAGGGGCGTTTAGAACAGGCTTCTCGCTCGCAGCTAGGCGCAGTCGCAAAAGTACAGGTTTTTGTATCTTTCGACAAACGTCATTATACGAGCAATTAATCGGCGTTTGCCCAGATTACGCAAAATGTACTGCAAGTAGGTACATCTCCATACCCCTCTACAAAAACCTGTACCTTTTTGTGCAACAAAAAAAGCCGCTCAACCAGCGGCTTTTCGTATTTTGGTAAGAAAAAAAGCGACCGCCCTTTGTGGACGGTCGCCTTTGTTAATTGTTGTGTAGTTTGCCTTAAGCGCGAGTCTTGATCTCCTCAGTCACCTTGGCAACAAACTCATCAACGCTCATCTGAACGGTCTCGTTGGAGCGATCGCGGACGGAAATGTTGCCGGCCTCGACCTCCTTCTCGCCCAGGATGAGCATGTAGGGCACGCGGTCGATGCTGCGGGCCTCGCGGATCTTGTAGCCGATCTTCTCGTCGCGGTCGTCGCAGACCACGCGGATGCCGGCCTCCTCCAGCTTGGCGCACACCTCGTGGGCGTAGTCGCGGCTCTTCTCGGAAACCGGAAGTGCCTTGACCTGCACGGGAGCCAGCCAGGTGGGGAACTTGCCCGCAAAGTGCTCAATCAGAATACCGATGAAGCGCTCGATGGAGCCAAAGCATACGCGGTGCAGCATGATGGGGCGCTTCTTGGAGCCGTCGGCGTCCACG
This sequence comes from Collinsella sp., assembly GCA_048323995.1. Classification (GTDB taxonomy): domain Bacteria; phylum Actinomycetota; class Coriobacteriia; order Coriobacteriales; family Coriobacteriaceae; genus Collinsella. The sequence continues at coordinate 197,639 of DBFELT010000019.1, forward strand.
TACTCCAGATCAAAGTTGAGCGGCATCTGGAAGTCGAGCTGGACGGTGCCGCACTGCCAGGTACGGCCGAGCGAGTCCTCCAGGTGGAAGTCGATCTTGGGGCCGTAGAAGGCGCCGTCGCCCTCGTTGACCTCGTAGTCCATGTGCAGCTGCTCCAGAGCGGTGCGCAGGCCCTCCTCGGCGCGTGCCCAATCCTCGTCGGAACCCATGGAGTCCTCGGGGCGGGTGGAAAGCTCAACGTGATACTTAAAGCCAAACTTTTGGTACACAGAGTCGATGAGGTTGACAACGCCCACGATCTCGTCGGTCAGCTGGTCGGGACGCACAAACAGGTGGGCGTCGTCCTGGTTAAAGCAGCGCACGCGGAACAGGCCGTGCAGGGCGCCGCGGAGCTCGTGACGGTGCACCAGGCCAATCTCGCCGGCGCGGATGGGCAGCTCGCGGTAGGAGTGCGGCTTGGAGGCGTACACCAGCACGCCGCCCGGGCAGTTCATGGGCTTAATGCAGTACTCTTCGTCGTCAATAACGGTGGAGTACATGTTGTCCTTGTAGTGGTCCCAGTGGCCCGAGGTCTTCCACAGCTGCTTGTTCATGATGAGCGGCGTGGAGATCTCCACGTAGCCGGCCTTGTGGTGGATCTCGCGCCAGTAGTCCAACAGCGTGTTCTTAAGGATCATGCCGTTAGGCAGGAAGAACGGGAAGCCGGGGGCCTCGTCGCGCATCATAAAGAGGTCCATCTCGCGGCCGATCTTGCGGTGGTCGCGTTTCTTGGCCTCCTCCAGCATGTGCATGTGCTCGTCGAGCTCTTCCTTGGTGGCAAAGGCGACACCGTTGATGCGGGTGAGCATCTTGTTGTCCTTGTCGCCCTTCCAGTAGGCTCCCGAAACGCCGGTGAGCTTAAAGGCCTTCAGCGCCTTGGTGTAGCAGATGTGGGGGCCGACGCACATGTCGATGTAGTCACCCTGCTGATAGAAGGTGATGCGGGCGTCGTCGTCCAGGTCACCGATGTGCTCGACCTTGTACTTCTCGCCGCGCTCCTCCATAAGGGCGATGGCCTCGGCGCGGGGCTTCTCGTACACGGAGAACTTGAGGTTCTCCTTGACGATCTTTTTCATCTCGGCCTCGATCGCGGGGAAGTCGTCCTCGCTGATCTTGACGCCCTCGGGCAGGTCGACGTCGTAGTAGAAGCCGTTGTCGGTCGCGGGACCGTAGGCAAAGTCGGCCTCGGGGTACAGGCGCTTAATGGCCTGCGCCATGATGTGCGCGGCAGAGTGGCGGATGACATGCGTGACCTCGTCCTGCGGGAGCTCGGCCACCGAACCGTCATTGTAGAGTGCCTTCATGGGTATGTTTTCTCCTCTCGGATGCCTGATGCAAGTGCGTGCGATGCGCTAGGCGTTTTAACTTGCATCATTATAGGCAGGTTGCCTTGGTATACAAGCGCCCGCCGCACCTTAATGGCACGGCGGGCGATTTTCTACGCATGCTTCATCGTGTGGGGACGGGGTGTGTGGCGCGCGTGGCTTGCGACCGGCCCGGCGATGGATGCGTTACTGGATGCGAGTTCGGCAGTAGGGGCAGACCTTCCAGTGCGCATCGAGCGGGCGATGGCAGCTGGGACATACGTTGCGAACCTGGGTATCGCACACCGGGCAGACGACGAAGTCCTTCTCGATGGGCGCGCCGCACTGCGGGCAGGTGCCGTACTGGGCAAGCTGGCGCTCGCGCAGGGCCATGTCCAGCTCCTGCTCCTCACGGTCGGACGCGTAGGAGTGCGGGCGCAGGACCAGGTAGGCGATGAGGCCCACAAACGGGATGAGGGCGATGATGCCCCATGCCACGTAGGCGCTGGCACCGCGGCGGCGAGCGTCGATGAACACATAGACGACCGACAGCACATACAGGGCGATGATAAAGCCAACGAAGGCATAGACGACGCCCATAAGCTGCGGCGACATGAGCTCGGAGATGTACTTGGACATTGGGGGTACCTTTCGGAATATTTACATTTCGGACAAGTTTACCACGGGGTTTGTTTATATGGGACCACGGCTAGGGGCGGGGCTGGTGCGGACACAAACATCTCAATCTGTAACAGGTGGGAGCGGAATTCGCGTCTAGATGTTACAGATCGAGACAAACGGGTGCGCCGTCAGACTAACGTCTCAATCTGTAACATCTGGGACCCAAATCCTCGTCTAACTGTTACAGGTCGAGACGAACGGTTGCCGTAGTTGTCCGCAGACGAGGTTGTCAACGTTGCCGGGTCTCCCCTCGCCTGCCGTTGGCGGGTGTTGCGGGGCTGTTCGCCGCATTGCCGCCGAGCTGGGGGTGTGTAGACCGTAGGATAGTCTTATTGACAGCCTGTCAACTTGTCTGGGAGGCACTGTGGCAGAAACGTTTGATATCGCGATTGTGGGCGCGGGCATCACCGGATGCGCCATCGCGCGGCAGCTCGCGAGGTTTGACCTTTCCATTTGCGTGGTCGAGGCGGCCAACGACATCGCGCTGGGCGCGTCGAAGGCCAACGGCGGCCTGGTGCACGCCGGCTACGATCCGACGCCGGGAACCGTAAAGGCACAGGTCAACGCCCGTGGCTGCGAGTTGTACGGTGCGTGGGCACAGGAACTGGGCTTTTTGTTCCGCCGCACCGGGTCGATGGTGTTGGGCTTTAACGACGAGGATCGCGCGCAGCTGGAACAGCTGCGGCGCAACGGCCTTGCCAACGGCGTGCCCGAGCTGTCGATCGTCGAACCCGACCGCATCCAGGAATTAGAGCCGCGCGCCAGTGCCGATGCAACGTGCGCGTTGTGGTGCCCCTCGACTGGGTTTGTCGATCCGTTTGAGGTTGCCATCGCCGCGCTGGAGAACGCCGTGGCCAACGGGGTGACGTTCATGCGGTCCGCTCCGGTGGAAGCGATTGAAGTCGCGGGCTCGGGCGACGTCGCGCGCTTTACGCTGGCGACCCCCGCTGGCAACGTGCGCTGCCACTACCTGATCAACGCCGCCGGCAACGGCGCCGCCGACATCTCGCATATGGCGGGTGCCGAGGAGTTCCAGATGGTCTGGCGTCAAGGCAACATCGTGGTGCTGGACAAGGAGCCGCGCACGCTCATGCCGCTCTACCCCGTGCCGACGCCAGTGTCGAAGGGCGTTATCGTGACAGGCACCGTGCATGGCAACACCGTGATCACCGCCACGGCTGCCGTGCGCGAGCCGGGCGACACGCAGACCTATGCGAGCGATGTGAATGCGCTGCTGACCGGCGCGCGCAAGCTGGTGCCCGATCTGGATACGCGCCGCGTGGTGCGCGCATTTGCCGGCGGGCGTCCGGTCATCCAGGGAACGAACGACTTCTTTATTGGACAGTCGGCCGTGGTGCCGGGGCTGTTCCAGGCGGCGGGCATTCAGTCGCCGGGTGTGGCAAGCGCGCCGGCCATTGCCGAGCGCATGGAGCTTGTGATGCGTGAGGCGGGCGTGGAGCTGCACGAGCGGGCGGACTGGAACCCAATTCGCCGCGCACCGGACGACTTTGACCGCGCACCGCTGGCGCGCAAGGAGGAGCTGATCGAGTCCGACCCCGCGTGGGGACAGATTGTCTGCCGCTGTGAGACGGTGCCCGAGGCCGAGATCGTGGCCGCGATCCGACGCCAGCCGGGCGCGGTTTCGGTCGAAGGCGTCAAGCGCCGCTGTCGTGCCGGCATGGGTCGGTGCCAAAGCGGCTTTTGCCAGGGGCGTGTGGTGGCGATTCTTGCCCGAGAGCTGGGGTGTGACCCTAGCGAGGTGCTGTTGGAGGATGCCGGATCTTGGCTGGTTGAGGGACCGCTGAAGGGGGTGCGCTAGGATGGCGATGTTTGATATGCGCGACGGACGAGCGGAGGCGAGCGCCGTGGCAACGCAAGCCTTCGACGTGGTCGTTATCGGCGGCGGACCTGCCGGCATGGCGGCCGCGCTGGCCGCTCATAAGGCCGGAGCGCGCGTGGCCATCGTGGAGCGCGAGCAGCACCTGGGCGGAATCCTCCGCCAGTGCATCCACCCCGGCTTTGGCCTGTCGCACTTTAGACAGGAGCTCACCGGTCCCGAGTACGCGCAGCGCTTTATCGACCAGGTGCACGCAACCGACATTGCGCTGTTCCTGAACAGCATGGTGATTGGGATTGATTCAGGCGAGCCTACGGAAGACACCACGGTCCATACCGTCACGCTCATGAGCCCTGCCGGCATGCTACGGCTCACCGGACGCGCGGTCGTCCTTGCCATGGGGTGCCGCGAGCGCACGCGCAGCGAGATCAAGATCCCCGGCAACCGTCCCGCCGGCGTGTTTACGGCCGGCCTGGCGCAGCGATACATCAATATCGAGAACCTCAAACCCGGCTCGCGCGCCGTCATTTTGGGCTCGGGCGATATCGGGCTGATCATGGCACGTCGCTGCACGCTCGAGGGGATTTCTGTCGAGGGCGTGTACGAGCTCATGCCGTACGCCAACGGTCTACGCCGCAATGTGAAGAACTGCCTGGACGACTTTGCCATTCCGTTGCATCTATCTACAACGGTCACGCGCGTGATCGGGCACGACCGCGTGGAGGCCGTCGAGGTGTGCCAGGTCGACGAGCACCTGGCACCCATTCCGGGGACCGAGCGCATTGTTCCGTGTGACACACTGCTGCTTTCGGTGGGTTTGATTCCCGAGAACGAGCTTTCGGTTGCCGCGGGCGTGGAGCTTGACCCGCGCACGCGCGGCGCCGTGGTGGACCAGAGCCTGCAGACGGGCGTGCCGGGCATCTTTGCCTGCGGCAACGTGCTGCACGTACACGACCTGGCCGACAACGTAACAACCGAGTCCGAGCGCGCTGGTGCGGCTGCGGCGGCGTGGGCGTTGGGTGGCGACGACGGGCAGAGCGCTGCGGGCACGGGCTGCGAGCTCACGGTCTCCCCTGCCGGCATTGCGGGATACGCACTGCCGGGACGCATTACGGCTGTGGCACTCACCAAACTCAACTTCCGCGTGCGCCGGCCAGTCGATGCCGCCTGCGTGAGGATCTTGGCCGACGGCGAGGAACTGTTCGCCGGCAAGGTCCGCGCGTTTAAGCCGAGCGCAATGGAAAGCTTCCCGCTGCCAGCAAAGGTGATTCAGCGCGCACTCGACCTAGGTGCTAGCGAAATTGTCCTGTCCGTCGATCCCGTCGAGGAGGCATAGACCATGAGCGATAACGCGATCGAAACGCTGCAGTTCAACTGCACGACCTGCCCATCCGAATGCCTTCTGACCGTAAAGGTGGAGCGCGACGCCAATGGCGCCGTGGTGGAAGTGCGCTCCGTAACCGGCAACAACTGCCCGCGCGGTGATAAGTTCGCACACCAGGAACTCACCTGCCCCATGCGCGTGCTCACCACCACCGTGGCCGTATCCGGCGGCGACGAAGCCCTGCTCCCCGTGCGCACCGCTGAAGCCATCCCGCTAGAGCTCCACGCCCAAGCCATGAACTTAATCCGAGACCTAGTCGTCAACGCCCCCATCCGCATGGGCAACGTCGTCCTCCCCAACCTCCTCAACACGGGCATCGACCTCATCGCCAGCATGGACATCGACCCAGCCTAAGCAGCTCATTTAGTACGAGGCTCTTTTAGCTATCCCACCATCCACCCCATCCCCGACCTCAGTTGCGGTGAAATAGTTCCTGATTTCCGCCAAAACCCCGGCATCCAGGAACTATTCCACCGCAACTATCCTTCGAATCGGTAATTAGCTTTTGACTATTTTAGTACCATTTCAAAACTATGCCGGATTACGGGGCCAATTCGGAGATCCCCATCCATGCCGGCATTTTTCGATTTTTGATAAGCCGTCTACCTGCGGTTTGATTTTCGCGATTTTTCCCATGGTCAAGTAATACAGGTCCAGCCCCGTAATCCGCCATACTTTTAAAAACCAGCCCATTTGGGAGGGGCCTCTTTTAGCTACTTTTGCCCGAACGTTCGCTCAAATGATTTTTCTGGGACGGGGATGAAATAATCATTGGGTGCCGAATGATTATTTCATCCCCGTCCCAGAAAAATCATTCCGCATGTTGGACGCAGCTAAAATAGCCCCGACGCAAATTGACTACCCTGGCATTGGGGATACCATGGTGGCAACCTAGCGAAAGGACGATGTATGGCACATGTCGATGACCAGCGTGTGGCGCGCGTGCTCGATGCGCTCGAGGCTCAGCACCCCGGCGCACAGCTGCTCGTAAACGACCCGTGGTCAATCTATTACCTGACCGGCTTTTATGCCGATATGTTCGAGCGATTTTGCGGCGTGCTGCTCGCACGCGGTAGCGAGCCCGTGATCTTGGTCAACGCGTTGCATCAGCTACCCAAGTACGACAATGCCCGCGTCGCCTATCACACCGATACCGACGTCGTGACCGACGCCATCGTTCGCGAGGTCGATCCGACCAAACCGCTCGGCATCGACACCGTCATGCGCTCCGGCTTTTTGATGCCGCTCATGGATCGTCACGCCGCGAGCGAGTTCTTCCTGGGCGACTTTGCCGTCACCGCCGCGCGCACCCACAAGGATGCCGCCGAGCAGGAACTCATGCGCGTGTCCTCGGCCGCTAACGATGCCGTGATGGCCGACGCGATTAAGCTCGTCCATGAAGGCGTGACGGAGCGCGAAATTGCCGACCAGATGCTCGGCTTGTATCGCAAACACGGCTGCGAGGGCTTTAGCTTTCCGCCCATCGTGAGCTTTGGCGCCAACGCCGGCGACCCGCACCACGAGCCCGACGATACGGTACTCAAGCGCGGCGACGTGGTGCTGTTCGACATTGGCGGGCGTCATCACAACTACTGCTCGGACATGACACGCACGTTCTTTTGGGGCGAGCCGGACGAGGAGACCGCGCGTATCTACGATATCGTGCGCTGCGCCAACGAGGCCGCCGAGGCGCTCATCGCACCGGGCGTGCGCATGTGCGACCTGGACCGCGCCGCGCGCGACGTGATTGAGGATGCGGGCTATGGGCAGTACTTTACACATCGCCTGGGACACTCGATCGGCCTGCAGGACCACGAGCCGGGCGACGTTTCACTCGTCAACGAGCAGGTCGTAGAGCCGGGCATGACGTTCTCCATCGAGCCGGGCATCTACCTCCCCGGCCGTACCGGCGTCCGCATCGAGGACTTGGCCCTCGTCACCGAGACCGGCGTCGAGATTCTCAACGCCTACCCCCACGACCCAGTCCGCCTAGACTAGCCTGGTCCCCAAGCCCCCAAACTAAGTTGCGGTGGAATAGTTCCTGGATGGGCTGCTAGAACCCAAAAACAGGAACTATTTCACCGCAACTGATGAGGGGATGGGTTAGCGCAGCAGGCCGGCTACTTCGCCGGCTAAGGTAATGGTGCCGGCGGCCACGAAAGGCTCGCCGGCGGCATCGAGGGCCGCGAGGGCCTCGGACACGCTGGGGTACACGCCCGCCAGCTTGTCAGCGTCCACCAGGGCAGCGAGCTCCTCTGCCGGCAGGGCACGATCGGAATCGGTCTGGGTCACGACCACGCGCGGGAAGGCCGGAATTAGCACGTCGACAATGCCCGCCACGTCTTTATCGGCCAGCGCGGCGCACAGCAGCGTGGGGCGATTCTCTACACACGGATCGATCTCGTCCAGTGCACCCACAAAGTTCTCGCAGCTCTGGGGGTTATGGCAGGCGTCGATCAGCTTGAGCGGATCGGTCCCCAGTACATCAAAGCGGCCCGGCGTGGGGCAGCCCATAAGCGACGCATCGAGCTTGTCATGATCGAGCTCGCGACCCAGATAGCCCTCGCAGAGCATAATCGCGCACGCGGCATTCTGCGGCTGATACGCCGGCTTGACCATACTCGACGTATAGATCGCACGCGGCGTGGTGCAGCTAAACTCAACCGTATCGCCCACATGCGCCGGCACCTTGGTCGTAGCATGGCTCACCACGAGCGGCACCACACCGCACTCGCGACAACGGGCATCCATCACGCGCTGAACGCTCGCCTCATGCGTACCCTCGCCCAGTACAACTAGGCGCCCGGGTTTAATGACCGCGGCCTTCTCCCCCGCAATGGCCTCGAGCGTGTCGCCCAGGATGCGCGTGTGGTCGAGTCCGATGCCGGTGATGGCAACGGCGACGGGATCGGTCGCACTCGTGGCGTCCCAACGGCCACCCATGCCAACCTCGAGCACGGCAACATCCACCGCGGCCTCGGCAAACACTACCAATGCGGCAGCCGTCAGCAGGTCAAACGGTGTGATGGTATACGCGCGCTCCCCTGCCGCCAAGCGATGAGCATTCACGCGACGCCCCGCCTCAACCGCAGCAGAAACGCCACGGACAAACGCCTCATCGCTCACAACACGCCCATCGACCTCCATGCGCTCGGGATAGCGCACCAGCTGCGGCGACGTATACAGCGCAGTCTTGAGCCCCTCACCACGAAGAATGGCAGCCGAAAAACGCGTGGTCGAAGTCTTGCCATTGGTACCGGCAACCTGAATGCAATCGAAATACTCATCCGGACGACCAAGCTCATCGAGCATATCGACAACCGTCTCGAGCAGAGGACCAGCATCCCCAGAAATCCGCCCCGTATCAGCAGCCAGCCCAACAGCCCCATCAAACGAAAGCAACTCAAACGAGAACGGCACAGAATACGACCCCGAACGCTTAGGCATAAACCAAAGTCCCCTCAACATAAAAAGAGGCCCGTAATAAACAACGAGCCCCTCCCATTCAAAATCTCAGCCAAACACCGCTTTGCAGCGACCTCAAGGCCACAGCCAAGTGGCCCCACCAGGCAGCGGACGCCTCCGTAACCGCTATGGGAGCGGTTTGGGGCTTTGCTCGATACAAGTTCCGCACGAGCCGAAGGCCACTTAATGTGGCCTTCGTGCGAGCAGGACTGTCCGCAGTAGCGAGCAATGCCCCAAACCGCGTCCCCCAGTTAACCCTTACGAGAAGTCAGCAACCTGCGAGGTCAGCGCCGCCAGGATCTCCTTGAGCTCAGCTGCACGGTCCCTCTTCTCCTGGACCACCGCGGGCGCGGCCTTGGCCACGAAGCCCTCGTTAGCGAGTGTCTTCTCGCAGCCGGCGAGCTCCTTCTGGGCCGCGGCAATCTCCTTCTCCAGGCGTGCCTTCTCGGCCGAAAGATCGACCTTGCCCTCGAGCACCACAAAGACCTCGACGCCGCTGTCGACCACAGCGATGCTCGCGGCCGGCTTCTCAACGTCGGTACCCATGACCAGCGAGGAGGTGTTGGCCAGCGGCTCGATGGTCGAGCGCAGGCTCTCGAGCTTCTCGATGTCCTCGGCACCGGCACGCACGACCACGTCGAGCTCGGCCTTGGGGCTCAAGCGATAACGCGAACGGGTGGCGCGGGCGGCAGACACGACGGTGCGGCACAGCTCAAACGCGCGCTCGGCGGGCTCATCGACGTACTTAGCGTAGTCGACGGGCTCCGGCCACTTGGCGATCATGAGCGCCTCGGCGCGGTCCACGTTACCCTCGGCGTCCAGGTCGAGCACGCTCGCCGGCATGTTGTCCCAGATCTCCTCGGTGACAAACGGCATGAGCGGGTGCATCAGGCGAATGGAGGTGTCGAGCACAAAAATCAGGTTGCGCTGAGCCTGCAGACGGCCCTCGCCCTTCAGACGGGCCTTGGTGACCTCGACGTACCAGTCGCAGACCTCGTTCCAGAAGAACTGCTGCACGCCGCGGGCCATGTCGCCAAAGGTGTAGTTCTCAATACCCTCAGTGACCATCTTGACGGCCTTGGCCAGGCGGCTGAACATCCAGGCGTCGGCCGGCGTCTCCACGACGGGCTCGCCGGGCGTGTAGCCCTCCATGTTCATAAGCAGGAAGCGGCTGGCGTTCCAGATCTTGGTCACAAACGACTTGGCCTGATCGGTACGCGGGCTGTCGATGAGCTTCTTGGTCTTCTTATCGATGTTCGCGTCGAACTTGACGTCCTGGTTGTTGGTGCACAGCGTGAGCAAGTTGAAGCGCATGGCGTCGGCGCCGTACATGCCAATGAGGTCCATGGGGTCAACGCCGTTGCCCTTGGACTTGGACATGCGGCTGCCGTCCTTGGCCAGGATCGTCGGGTAGATGACGACGTCCTTAAACGGCACCTCGTCCAGGAAGTACAGCGAGCTCATGACCATGCGGGCGACCCACAGCGCGATGATGTCGCGCGCGGTGACCAGCGCCGTCGTGGGGTGATGTCCCTCGAGCAGCTCCGGCTTTTGCGGCCAGCCCTGCGTGGCGAAAGTCCACAGCTGCGAGCTGAACCAGGTGTCCAGCACGTTCTCGTCCTGGTGCACGTGATGACCGCCGCACTTGGGGCACACGTCGGTGTCCTCGGTAAGGGCGTCCTCCCAGCCGCAGTCCTCGCAGTAGAACACGGGGATGCGATGACCCCACCACAGCTGGCGGCTGATGCACCAGTCCTTGAGGTTCTCCATCCAGGTGGTGTAGGTCTGCGTCCAACGCGCGGGGTGGAAGGTAACCTTGCCGGAGTTGACGGCATCGAGCGCCGGCCCCTTGAGCTTGTCAACGGCGACGAACCACTGCTCGGACAGCCACGGCTCCAGGGCGGCGTCGCAGCGGTAGCAGTGCATGACGGAATGGTCGTGGTCCTCGACGTGATCGAGCAGGCCATGCTCGTCGAACCACTTGATGACGGCCTCACGGCACTCCTCGCGGGTCATGCCGGTGAACTCGCCGTAGCCCTCGACAACCACCGCGTGCTCATCGAAGATATTGATCTGCGGCAGGTCGTGGGCCTGACCCATGGCGTAATCATTGGGGTCGTGGGCCGGGGTGACCTTGACAAAGCCGGAGCCAAAGTTGGCGTCGACATGCCAATCCTCAAAGATGGGGATCTCGCGGTCAACGATGGGGAGCTTGACGGTCTTTCCCACAAAGGCGGCCTTCTCGGGGTCCTTCGGGGAAACGGCGACGCCCGTATCGCCGAGCATGGTCTCGGGGCGCGTGGTGGCGACGACAATGTAATCCTGGCCGTTGACCGGCTCGGTCAGCGGGTAGCGCAGGTGCCACAGGTGGCCCTTCTCGTCCTTGTACTCGGCCTCATCGTCCGAGATGGCGGTAGTGCAGTTGGGGCACCAGTTGACGATACGCTTGCCGCGGTAGATCAGGCCGTCGTGGTACCAGTCGCAGAAGACCTTACGCACGGCCTGGGCGTAGTCCTCGTCCATGGTGAAGCGCTCGTTATCAAAGTCGACGGAGCAGCCCATGCGCTTGATCTGCTCGACGATGATGCCGCCGTACTCGTGGGTCCAGTCCCAGCAGGCGTCGACAAACTTGTCGCGACCAATCTCCAGGCGGCTGATGCCCTCGCTCTTGAGCTTCTTGTCGACCTTGGTCTGCGTGGCGATACCGGCGTGATCGGTGCCCAGCACCCAGCGCGTGGACTTGCCGCGCATGCGGGCCATACGGATAATGGCGTCCTGGATGGAATCGTCGGTGGCGTGACCCATGTGGAGCTTGCCGGTCACGTTGGGAGGCGGAATGGTGACGGTGCAGTCGCCCACGCCCTCACGGCGCTTGTAGTAGCCGCCGTCGAGCCACTTCTGCAGGATCGCCGGCTCGTTAGTCGACGGATCGTAGTTCTTGGGCATCTCTTCCATATATCTCTCCCTGTCCCGCCGGCGTGTCCGCCTGCTTGGTTTTCGCTCGGTCAGGTCCTGGCTCGCACGAAGAGCACATTAAGTGCTCTTCGGCTCGTGCGGAATCTACGAAAACCAAGCAGGCGGACACGCCTTAGGTATCGATTACTTCAGTCTGAAGGTACTAACTTGACAGTCTCACAGAATAGCACAGGCATACCTGCCGAAAAGGGACAGGTTTATTTTGGTAGGTTTTATCAGGGGAAACGACATTTGCCCATATAAAACCGACCAAAATAAACCTGTCCCTAAATGGCAGGCCCCGCGGTGGTTGCCGCGGGGCCTGGATTCAAACTATTTACCCGTAGATGCGTTGGGGCTGTTCTTCGCCCTTTACGGAGGCTTCGGTCACGATGACCTTAGTGACGCCTTCCTCGCTGGGGAGGTCGAACATCGTCTGCTGCAGCACGTCCTCGCAGATGGAGCGCAGGCCGCGGGCGCCGGTCTTGCGGGCGAGCGCCATGCGGGCGATCTCGTGCAGGGCCGCATCCTCAAACTCAAGCTCAACGTCCTCGAGCTGGAACATCTTGCGGTACTGACGCACCACGGCATTCTTGGGCTCGGTCAGGATCGACACCAGGTCGTCCTCGTCGAGCGCCTGCGTCTGGGTGACGACGGGTGTACGTCCCACAAACTCGGGAATCATGCCAAAGGCGTTGAGGTCCTGCGGGAGCACCTGACGAAGCAGATCGTTCTCGTCGACCGAGGTGGGGCCGGCGATTTCGGAGTTAAAGCCCACGCCCTTGTTGCCCACGCGGTCGGCGATGATCTTATCCAGACCCACAAAGGCACCGCCGCAGATAAACAGGATGTTAGTCGTGTCGATCTGCAGCAGCTCCTGCTGGGGATGCTTGCGGCCGCCGGTGGGCGGAACGCTGGCCACCGTGCCCTCAAGAATCTTAAGCAGCGCCTGCTGAACGCCCTCGCCCGAAACATCGCGGGTGATGGAGAGGTTCTCGGCCTTGCGGGCGATCTTGTCGATCTCGTCCACGTAGATGATACCCACCTGCGCGCGCTCAATGTCGCCATCGGCAGCGTTGATGAGTTTGAGCAGGATGTTCTCCACGTCCTCGCCAACGTAGCCAGCCTCGGTGAGCGCGGTGGCGTCGGCGATGGCAAACGGCACCTCGAGGATGCGCGCGAGCGTCTGGGCGAGCAGCGTCTTACCGGTACCGGTGGGACCGAGCAGCAGGATGTTGGACTTGGCGAGCTCTACCTCGTCCATATCGTTGTCGAACTGCGAGCCCATGCCGTCGTCAAAGGCAGACACCGCGGCGCCGCCCTCGATCACGCGGCGATAGTGGTTGTACACGGCCACCGACATGGCGCGCTTGGCGTCCTCCTGACCCATAACATAGGCCGAAAGCTCGTCATAGATCTCGTGCGGCGTCGGCACGTGCGTGATGACCTGACGGTCGTCCTCGAGCTCAAAGCCCTCGGTCTCGGGGTCCACGGCGGGCTGGGATGCAGCCTGACCGTGGTCGTTGAGGAAGCCCGGCAGCTTGCCGTTGCGGGCAGCATCCATAAAGTCCGAAGCCAGCGACTCCTCCAGAATCTCGGAACAGGCGGCGACGCACTCGTCACAGATAAAGATGTTGGTCGGGCCCTTCACCAGGCGGCGAACCTGACCCTGCTCTTTTCCGCAGAAGGAGCAGCGGATGGGATTGCCGTTCTCGTCGAAGCCGTCCTGCATGTTACCGGCCATCTTAGGCGTCCTTCGCGGCGAGGTCGCGCGAGGTGACAATGCGGTCGATCAGACCGTAGTCGAGGGCCTCGGCAGCCGTGAGGTAGTTGTCGCGCTCGGTATCGGCCTGGACCTTCTCGATGGGCTGGCCCGAGGCGTCGGACAGGATCTGGTTGAGCTCGCGGCGAGTCTTCTTGATCTCCTCGGCCACGATCTCGATCTCGGTCTGCTGACCCTGGGCACCGCCGCTGGGCTGGTGAATCATGACCTTGGAGTGCGGCAGGCAGAAGCGCTTGCCCTTGGCGCCGGCCGAAAGCAGCACGGCGGCCATAGACGCGGCCATGCCGACGCAGATGGTTGAGACCTGCGGCTTGATGAAGTTCATGGTGTCCAGAATCGCCAGGCCGGAGTAGACCTCGCCACCGGGCGAATTGATGTAGAGCGAGATATCCTTCTCGGCATCCTGGCTCTCAAGATGCAGCAGCTGGGCAACGACCAGGTTGGCGCTGACGGAGTTAATCTCCTCGCCCAAGAAGATGATGCGGTCGTTGAGCAGGCGCGAATAGATATCGTAGCTGCGCTCGCCGCGCGGCGTCTGCTCGATAACGTATGGCACGAGGGCGGAATCGAACTTAGCGATCATACGCATCTCCATTTCTCTCTTGCGGACCAAATTGGTTCTAGATAAACGTACGGTGCCCGCATGCTATGCATTGGCTGGCACCGTACGAAGCAACCGGATAACCGGTGTATAACTTTACCCCATCACGGGCGCACGCATGCGCTCGCGGGCAAGGTGGCGAGAATTACTCGGCGTCCTTGGCGGTCTCGTCGACCTCGGTCACCTTGGCGTTCTCGACCAGGTGGTCGACGGCCTTGGAGCGACGGATGGACTCGCGGACAGCAGGCATACGGCCATCGGCGATGAACTCGGCCTTGGAAGCCTCGACGTCCTTGACGCCGGCCTTCTCGAACTCGGCGTTGACGTCGTCCTCGGTGACCTCGATCTTGAGCTCACGGGCGAGGGCGTCCAGAGCCAGGGACTCACGGGCAACGTCGTTGGCCTGCTTGTGCAGGTCGCCGATGAACTGTTCCATGGTCAGACCGGAAGCGGGCAGCCAGGTGTCCAGGGTCATGCCGCGGGCAGCGAGGTTGGACAGGAAGTTCTGGCCAAGCTCCTCAAAGACGGACTGCTCGTAGTCGGCGTCCATCTCGTCGAGCTGCAGACGCTCGGCGAGGGCGGCGACGCAACGGTTCTCCTTCTCGGCCGGGAGGCGGGAAGCCTTATCCTGCTCGATCTCGAGCTTGATGGCGTCGCGCATGGCCTCGATGCTGTCGAAGCCAAAGTCGGACTTGACGAGCTCGTCGGTGAGCTCGGGGGTGTTGCGGACCTTGATGCCCTTGACGGTGACCTCGACGGTGTGAGTCTCGGCCTCCTCGCCCTCCTCGACCTCGTCGGTCCAGGTGACGGTCTTGACGTCGTCGACGTTAGCGCCGATCAGGGCCTCGTTGAACTCCTTGGGGTTGCTGTCGCTACCGGCGATGAGCATGCGGCCCTCGGCGGCGAAGTTGTCGGCGTTCTCGACGGCCTTGAGGTCGACGGTGACGTAGTCCTCGGCCTCGACGGCGCGACCCTCAACGTCCTCGAAGGTGGCACGGTAGTTGAGGAGCATCTCGACCTGGTTGTTGATCTCGGACTCGGTGACCTCCGCAGGGGGCATCTCGATCTCGACGGCGTCGAAGGAGGAGAGCTCGGCGGCAGGACGCAGGGAGAACTCGACGGTGTAGGTGTAGTCCTCGTGATCCTTGGCGAGGTCGAGCTCCTTGTAGTCACCGTTCTTGGTGGGGACGATGTCCAGCTCGTTGAGGACGGCGGGCTCGTTGGCGGCAATCAGGTCGTTGGTGGCCTGAGCGAGGGTAGCCTCGGCGCCAAGAGCGGAGTCGATGACCGGACGGGGAGCCTTACCGGCGCGGAAGCCCGGGAAGCGGTACTTCTTGGCGGTGTCCTTGTAGGCCTTCTTGATCGCGGCGTCGACGTCGGCGGCCGGGATGGTGACCGTAGCGGTGAGCTTGGCGTCCTTGACGTCAGAAGCGGTGATGTTCAACACGTTCCTCCTCATACTGCCCAGCTTATCTGAGGTGCTGGTACCTTTATGCAACAAAGAGTCGCGACGGCGGGAGCCGACGCAGGTGCGTTGGTGCGGGCGAAAGGACTCGAACCTTCACGGGAATCCCACCAGAACCTAAATCTGGCGCGTCTACCAATTCCGCCACGCCCGCATGAGCGCACAGACTAGGAATGATAGCAGATACGAACGGCAAGCGCACGCACACCTTTTACAGGCTCACGACCTCACCACGAGTGCAAAAGGCGGGACGAGTTGCCCCGCCCCGCCCATTACGACTTGTTCGCTGACCCGCTACTCCCCCAGCAGGGCCTTCTCGGGCGTGATCGGCAGCGAGCGAACCTGGTGGCCGGTGGCGTGTGCCACGGCCGACGCCACGGCGGCGAGCGGCGTGTTGATGACGACCTCGCCGATCGACTTGGCGCCAAACGGGCCCGTCGGCTCGTAGCTCGGCTCAAAGGCCACGCGAATGCTGCCGATATCCAGGCGCGTAGGCAGCTTGTAGCTCATAAAGTTGCCGGTGCGCAGGCGGCCGCGGTCATCGTGCTCGACGATCTCGTAGAGCGCGTGACCGATACCCTGGGCAATACCACCCTCGGCCTGGACGCGTGCGAGTGCCTCGTTGATAACGGTGCCGCAGTCCACAGCCGCGGCGTAGTCCACCACGGTCACCTTGCCGGTGGCCTTATCGACCTCGACCTCGGCAATGCCGGCCATAAACGGCGGAGGCGAAACGGGCAGGCAGGCAGAGGCGTGCGAGGTGAGCGCGTCGCCGCCCGCGATGTTCTTGACGCACAGGTTGGCAAAGTCGCGCAGCGTGAGGTAGCGGTTCTGCTCGCGCGCGGCACGCTCGTCGGACAGGCGCACGTACTGACCATCAAATACCACATCGGCGGCGTCCACGTCCCACATCTGGGCGGCCTTGGCGCACATCTTCTCGCGCAGCTCGGTCGCGGCGTTCTTGGCCGCCAGGCCCGTCACGTACGTGCCGGAGCTCGCGTACGAGCCGGCGTCGAACGGCGACACATCGGTGTCCACGCCGCGCACCACGATCAGCGAGCTCTCCACGCCCAGCTCCTCGGCGGCAATCTGCGCCAGGATCGTATCGACGCCCATGCCGTTATCGGTGGCGCCGGTCGAAAGCGTAATAAAGCCGTCTTCTTCCAGGCGCATGTCGATGCCGGCGATATCCACGTTGGAGATGCCCGAGCCCTGCATGGTGAGCGCGCAGCCCAGGGCGCGCACGCGGTCGCCCAGGTCCACGGCCAGCGGCTTGTCGCGCCAGCCGATCATGTCCATCGCGCGCAGCAGGCAGCGGTCGAGCGCGCAGGCGTTGAGCTTCTCGTTGTAGTACTGCGGCATGACCTCGCCCTCACGCACGATGTTCTTAAGGCGCAGGTCGGCGGGGTCCATGTGCAGCATGTCGGCGAGCTCGTTGACGGCGCTCTCCACGGCAAACTGGCCCTGGGTGGCACCGTAGCCACGATACGCGCCGCCACGGTTGGTATTGGTGTAGACGGCGTCCCAGCTAAAGCGGCTCGCCTTCACATGGTTGTAGATCGGCAGGCTCTTGTGGCCCGAAAGGCCGATCGTCGTGGTGGCATGCTCGCCATACGCGCCGGCGTTGGACAGCGTGTGCAGGTCGATGGCCGTGATGGTGCCGTCGTTCATGGCGCCCAGTTTAACGGTCATCTGCATCTGGTGGCGCGAGTTGCCCGCGGTGATGGTCTCCTCGCGAGTGTAGCAGCAGTAGCTCGGACGGCCGGTCTGCTGCGTCACAAACGCCACGAAGATCTCGCAGCAGCCCGTCTGCTTGGAGCCAAAGCCGCCACCGATGCGCGGCTTAATAACCTGCACCTGCGACTGCGGAATGTCGAGCGACTGCGCGACCATGCGGCGCACGTGGAAGGGCACCTGCGTCGAGGTGGTCACCGAGATGCGCCCAAACGCGTCGGTCGTCGCGAAGGCGCGGAAAGTTTCCATGGGCGCGGTCTGCGTGGCCTGGCTGGTGTAGGTGCGCTCAAAGACGATGTCGCTCTGGGCGAACGCCTCGTCCAAGTCGCCAAAGTCGCTCGTGCCGCTGCATACCAAGTTGCGCGGGACGTCGCCGCCCTGCGGGAACATAAAGGTCACGTCGCCCTCGGGGTGGACCACGATGTCATTATCGAGCGCCTGGGTAAAGTCGAGCAGGGGCTCGAGCACCTCATAGTCGACCTTGATGAGCTTGAGTGCCTTGTCGGCGGCCTCCTCGGTCTCGGCGGCGACGATCGCCACCTCCTCGTTTTGATAGCGCACGAGGTTTTCGAGAATCAGGCGGTCGTAGGGACTCGGCTGAGGATAGCTCTGGCCGGCGATGGTAAAGCGGCGCTTGGGCACGTCCTCGTAGGTGTAGACGCCCACCACGCCGGGTACCTTCAGGGCGCGCGACGTATCGATGGAGCGAATCTTGGCGCGGGCATACGGGCTGCGCTTGAGTTTGACAATGAGCGCGCCGGCGGGCACCAGGTCGCCCGTGTAGACGGGACGACCCTCGAGCAGGGCCTTCGAGTCCTTCTTGGACTGCTTGTGAGTGATCTGCTTGTAGGAGACGCCGTCGCAGCTGGTGTCGTTGACCGGCAGCTCGGGCATCTCGAAGCCCACCTGCACGCCGGACTCGTTGAGGAAGCGCACGATGGCGCGCAGCTGGCTCTCGTAGCCGCTGCAGCGGCAGAGGTTGCCGGCGAGCTGGCGCGAGAGCTCCTCGCGCGTAGCAACGAGGCTCGGGTCCTCCTTGGCGGCGCGGGCGAGCGCCAGCACGTTCATGATAAGGCCGGGGGCGCAAAAACCGCACTGCTCGGCGCCTTCGGCAGCCATCGCACGGGCCAGCGCCTCAGACTCGGCCTTAAGGCCCTCGAGCGTGGTGATGGAGCGGCCCTCGACGCGCGCGGCGGGAACCGAGCAGCTCAGCACCGGATCGCCATCGAGCCACACCGTGCACAGGCCGCAGTTAGTGGTTTCGCAGGCACAGCGCACCGACGCGCAACCCTGCTCACGCAAAAGCGAAAAGAGCATGGTATCGGGGGCAATCTGAACCTTGACCTTGCGGCCGTTGAGCGTAAAGGAAAGATCGATGAGTTTGGCAGCCATTAGCGCACCTCGCTAGAATCGACGCCGGGCACGCGGCGGCAGGAATACTCGTCCGTGGCGAACTTGGGGATCTGCACGGTCTCGAGCTCGCGGGCAAGCGCGGCCGAAAGCTCAATACCGGCGGCGCGGCGCACGGCCTGGACGGCGAGCGGGGCC
Organism: Collinsella sp.; assembly: GCA_048323995.1. Taxonomy (GTDB): domain Bacteria; phylum Actinomycetota; class Coriobacteriia; order Coriobacteriales; family Coriobacteriaceae; genus Collinsella. The sequence goes on from DBFELT010000019.1 coordinate 216,435, forward strand.
GAGATGCGGCGACGGTAGTCGGCCGAGCCCCACAGGTTGGTGCCATAACTCAGCGCGCGTACAGACGCGGCCAGGGCGCGCAGCTCGTCCTCGGAAGGCTGCTCGCTCACCAGGCCGCACGCCTCGCCCTGCAGCAGGGTCGCGCGCAGCGGGCGGGCGCCCACGGTGACGTGCCAGCTGTTGTCCCACCAGGCGGCGGTGACGTTTAAGGAGGGGAAGTCGGTCGCGGCCTTGCGCACGGCCTCGTAGCTTGCGCGGTAATTGTGCTTAACGATCACCACGTGCTCGATCACGTCGCGCACGTAACCCATGTCCACGAACTCGGCGAGTGGCACGCGGCCGGCACCCGTCAGCTCAACGTAGGAATCGAGCGCCAAAAAGGCCGAGAGCACGTCCGAGAAACCAAAGCGGCCGTAGATGCTGCCGCCCACCGTGGCGGTATTGCGCAGCTGCACGCCCACGATATCGTGGACGGCGAACTCAAAGACATTGTTGACAAGCGCGTTGAGTTCGGCATGGCGCTCGAGCTGGCGCAGCGTGCACATGGCACCGATGCGAAACTCGGTCTCGGTCTCCTCGATCTGATCGAGTCCGCAGGCCGAAAGGTCAATCGCCGTCGCCACGCGACGCGAACCCAGGCGCATCCAGATGCCGCCGCCCACAATCTTGTTGTTGCGGTTCTTCTGTAAGAGCTCATAGGCTTCGGCCGCGTTTCCAACACGGACGTAGGTACCGAACTTGAGCACGTTCTCCCCCATCTCTTCACTTGTCCAGTACTTTTAAGTGTACCAAACGAAGAGCCGCGACCTTCCACAGCACAAAAACCTCCCTCCCATCCATAACTTGCGGTGAAATACGGACTGTTTGTCGGGCTTAGGGCGCCCAACAGTCCGTATTTCACCGCAACTTAAGGGGCGGCCGGCAGAGGGCCGAGGGAAATGATCCGTTTTCCTCCGTCCCCTTCGGATCAAAAAGGCTCCCAGCCGGAATGGCTGAGAGCCTTATCAAATGCTATGTCAGGCAGGGTTTAGCAGACGCCCTGGGCGAGCATGGCGTCGGCGACCTTCAGGAAGCCGGCGATGTTGGCGCCCATGACAAAGTTGCCCTCCTGGCCATACTCCTTGGCGGTGTCGTCCACGTTGTGGAACATGCCGCGCATGAGCTGCTCGAGCTTGCCGTCGACCTCCTCGAAGGTCCAAGACAGGTGCTCAGCATTCTGGCTCATCTCCAGGCCGGACACGAGCACGCCGCCGGCGTTGGCAGCCTTACCGGGCATAAAGGCGACGCCGTTCTCCTGGAAGTAGGTCGTGGCCTCGATGGTCGTGGGCATGTTCGCGCCCTCGCCGACCACCTTGCAGCCGTTGGCGACGAGCGCCTGGGCGTCCTCGAGCAGCAGCGTGTTCTCGCGAGCGCAAGGCAGCGCGATGTCGCAGGGCAGCTGCCACACGCCGCGGCCGTCGCCCTCGTGCCACACGGCGTTGGGCTTCTCGTCAACGTACATGGCGAGCGTAACGCCCTTGTCGTGGCCGGAGCGCTTCTTGTTGTAGACGTGCTCGAGCACGGTGTAGTCGATGCCGTCGGGATCCTCGACCCAGCCGTGGGTATCGGAGCAGGCCAGCACCTTGCCGCCGAGCTGAGAAACCTTCTGGACCGCGTAGATGGCGACGTTACCGGAGCCGTGAACGACGACGTTTTTGCCCTCGAAGGAATCGCCGCGGCTCTTGAGATACTCGTCCACAAAGTAGGCCAGGCCGTAGCCGGTGGCCTCGGTACGGGCGAGCGAGCCACCAAAGGAGAGGCCCTTGCCGGTGAGGACGCCGGTCCACTCGTTGGTCAGGCGCTTGTACTGACCGAACAGGTAGGCAACCTCGCGGCCGCCAACGCCCAGGTCGCCGGCGGGAACGTCGGTGTTGGGGCCGATGTGGCGATAGAGCTCGGTCATGAAGGACTGGCAGAAGTGCATGATCTCGTTGTTGGACTTGCCCTTAGGATCAAAGTCGGAGCCGCCCTTGCCGCCGCCCATGGGAAGGGTGGTCAGGCTGTTCTTGAGGATCTGCTCCAGACCCAGGAACTTGAGCATACCCAGGGTGACCGTCGGGTTAAAGCGCAGGCCGCCCTTGTAGGGTCCAATGGCAGAGTTGAACTCGACGCGGTAGCCGCGGTTGACCTGGACCTTGCCCTGGTCGTCGACCCAGGGGACACGGAACATAACGATGCGCTCGGGCTCGACGAGGCGCTCCAGCAGGGCGGCCTCCTCGTACTCGGGGTGGGCGTCGAGCGCCGGCTGGATGGTGCCGAGGATCTCGGTCGCGGCCTGGATGAACTCAGGCTGCTCGGGATAGCGGGCCTTGAGCTCTTCGAGAACTTTCTGCGTGTAGCTCATGCTTCCTCCAATGATGGGAAACGAAAAATGTCGGTCGCGGCACCCTATGCGCCGCGAACTTTATCGAGTATGGATAATATCGCACTGTTGCAGCAAAGTTTCGCATAAGCCGACGAGCAGATGTTTCATTTTGATTACGATGCAGGTAGAGGCGTTTTTGAGTGCCTGACGTGCAAAACCTGTGTTTCAAACCTGTTTCGTCCACGTGTTCCAAACCACCACAAAGGTGCCTGTCCCCAATGTGGTGGTGTGGTGGTTAGAGGACGAGTTGATGGTAGTCGGCAGGGGTTATGCGACCTTCGGTGGCAGCGCGGAAAGCGGCGAGAGCATCACCCGAGAACGGCATGGCCCAGCACAGGCCGCAACCGGCGGTAATGGAGCCGGGCAGCGGCATGATGCGCCCAGGCACACCGGCGGCAAGACACAGCTGTTCGCATTCCATCACATCGAAGGTGCTATCGAACGAAACGATGATCTTGCGTTCGTGGTCGAGGGCATCACCGGATGGGCCTTCGCGGTGTGCCTCACGATACGCCGCGGCGGCCGCTTCCTCTTCCGCAGTATGTCCACAGCCACCGCAGCCGCAGGTACAGGGCTCGGAGCCATCGCAAGTGCAAGGCTCCCCCGTGTCGGGGCAAATATCGTGAGACATGGCAACTCCAATCGTCTAGGCGAGTAACTCGGCCGCCGCAAACTCCTCGGGCGTATTGACGTTCTCAAAGCAGAGCGTCGAGCCCGCGGCCTTAACGATCTGCGGCTCATCCATATAACCAGCCTGAACGCGATTAATCAGGCAGCGAATGCGCTGGCGGTCGCAGGCGAGCAGCTCTTGGGCAACCGGCGCACACGCGTCACGGCGCCAGACGGCGCAAAGCGGCTCAATCCCCCGCTCCTCGCGCGGCACGCACACGTCGAGCGCCTCGGCCTCAACACGATCGGCAAGCGCGCCGATGAGTTCCGGCGAGACGAACGGCATATCGCAGGCGACGATAGCCACGAGAGGCAGTCGGGCCGCAGTCAGCGAGCTCGCAATGCCGCGCATGGCACCCGCCGACCCCTCAAGGTCCGGCACTATTCGCGGCACCAGGCCGCCAAACGCGCGCTCCTCAAGATAGGCAAGCTCGCTGGGACGCGAAGTCGTCACGACCAACTCGCCGGCAACTGGCGCCAGCCGACCCAGCACGCGCTCGATAAGCGGCTCGCCGCAAAACGACATGTGCGCCTTATCGCAGCCCATGCGTGAGGACAGCCCGCCCGCCTGGACGACACAAGAAAGATCGGCACGTCTTACGGTAGTCATACGGCAAAACACCTCCATCGGCACGTTCAAAGCCCAACGCACGGGACCAATTACCGTAGGCGACAAGGCAAACGACACGGCAAACCCATGCAAAAACAAAACAGCGCCTTTGCGGCACGCAGCAAGACCGCGAGCACAAAAGCGCTGGTAGCGTATGGCGGGAACGTATGTGAATCGAACACATCCAAGACGTTTTGCACGCCTCGCAACGGTTTTGAGGACCGCGGAGCCCACCGGAGCCCATCCGTTCCCAAGTGCGGCGGTATTTTACCAAACCAGGCAGCCGATCTAGCGCAAGGACCTCAGGCCGCCGGCATCCTTGTCGAGCACCGTAAAGCGCACGGCATCTAGGTGCTCCAAGATGCTGATGGCACGTTTGCGCGACACGCCCAGGGCCTCACGCAGCACGCTCGTGGTGGCAGCGCCGCCGGCTGCCTCAATGGCGGCGGCGACAAGCTCGCGCGCATGGGCCTCGGCGGCAGCAGACAGAGCAACGTCGCGCTCGACCTTAACGATCGAGCGGTTGAGCGAAAGCTCGCGCAGGGCACGCGTCATGGTGTCGCGATCGAGCTGCAGCTGCTCGCCCACCTCGGGCAACGTCGGTGCATCGAGGCCGGCCTCGTCCAGCAAGGCAACGATACGCTCGCAGGCCTCGCGCACCACACGCGCCGCGGCGGCTGCAGAGTGCGGGTCGAACACCTCGGCGCCTTCGGCAGCACAAACGCCGCGCGAGCAGCCCTCGGCAATCAAGGCCGCGGCAACGGCATCGTCGGCAGCAGGCCAGGCAGCATGGGCAACGGCGCCGGGCGTAAAGCCCGTCTCCTTGGGAGCCGCCGCGTGCATGGCCGACAGGGTCGTCGCGAGCGTGTCCATCGCAGCGTCGAGCACGGTCGTACTCGTGTACAGCGCCACGTCGCCCGCGGTAAGCTCACACACCGTGCCCTGGTCCACCAGCGCACGCAACGCAGCCTCAACATCTCCGGCAGCCATATCCAGCGCCACAGCAACATCGGCAGCCGCCACCGGCAGTGCCTGCAGCGCCAGCCACGAATCCACCGCGCCGGTAACATCCACAGCCTCGAGCGCCATATACAGCGCGCGCTCCCCCGCAGAGAGCTCGCGTGAACGACGGCATCGCGACAGCAGCACGCGTCCACCGCCAATAAGCATGACCGGCGAATACGACAGCACCACGGCATGGTCGCCGGCGCGCAGCGGCAGCGGGTCCTCAAGACGCACCTGAACGGTACGCGTCTCGCCCACCGCCACAGGCGCCTCGCCCTCCATAAGCATGATGCGACCGACAACCTCGGCCGTACCCGCCATCACGTGCACACGCGCGCCCGACTCGAGCACGTGCGGCTTGGCGCCCTCACGGCCAAGGTAGGTCAATGTCATCATAAAGCGCAGCGTCTGGCCAAAACGGCCTTCCACACCGAGCATCTCACCGCGATCGAGCGAAGCGGCACCGTCGCCCACCAGGTTGAGCGCCACACGCTGACCGGGCAACGCCCGCGGCGTATCGCCATGCACCTGAATCCCACGCACACGACAGACCGTACGCGACGGCAAAGCCATCAGCTCGTCGTCCACCGCGACGGGCGCATCGTGCAACGTTCCCGTCACCACGGTACCGACGCCCTTGATCGTAAAGCAGCGGTCAATCGGCAGTCGAGGTGCAGAATCGCTCCGCTCGGAACGGTCGCGACAGGCATCCCAGCAGGCACTTACCTGCTCGTCGAGCACCGAAAGCAGCCCGTCAATCCCATCGCCCGTCTTAGACGACACGGACACGATCGGCGCGCCCGCAAACACGGTACCCGACAAAAAGTCATCGACATCGAGCTCGGCAAGCTCGGTCATCTCGGCGTCGGCCAGGTCGCACATCGTCAGCGCCACCACCATATGCGTGACGCCCAGCAGCTCCAGCACGTGCACGTGTTCGCGCGTCTGCGGCATTACGCCCTCCACGGCAGAAACCACCAGCACGGCCACGTCGATGCCTGTCGCACCCTGCACCATGGCGCGCAGGTAATGGGCATGCCCCGGCACATCGACCAGGCCGACGATCTTGCCGCTCGGCAGCGCCAGCTCGCCAAAACCCAACTCCACCGTCATGCCGCGACGACGCTCGACCTCTAGGCGATCGGGGTTCTTGCCGGTCAGCGCCTCGATCAGCGCCGACTTACCGTGGTCGACGTGGCCCGCCGTGCCAACGATAACGGGACACTCCACCAGCGCTTGAACCTCACTCATCGAGCAATCGCCTTCTTAACGCACGCGACGAGCGTCGATGCCGCCGTCTCGATATCGCGGTCACCCACGAGCGTGCGCACATCAAACAGGACGCGATCGTGCGAGGCGCGCGTGACGACCGGCGTGTCGAAATCTTGGACGAGCGAGCGCTTGAGCGCGTCGACAGACAGGCGCCCGTCGACCGGGCAGACGACCACGCACATGGTGGGCAGCTCGACGGTGGGCAGCGAGCCGCCGCCGGGAGTCGACGACTCCTCGACGATTTCCACCTGCACGGCACACGGACAGCCAGCCTTATCGAGGCCCGTCACCATCAACTCGCGCAGCTTGCGTGCGCGACGCTCCAGATGAGCCTGCGGAAGCGTGAGCATGTTGAGCACCGGAACCTCGCGATGGGCCACATCCGCCCCGTCCATGTAGATGCGCAGTGTAGCCTCGAGCGCCGCCAGTGCGAGCTTACCCGGACGCAGGGCACGCATAAGCGGATGCGACCCGCAGGCCTGGACCAGATCGCGGCGGCCCATGATAATGCCCGCCTGCGCGGCGCCCAGCAGCTTATCACCCGAGCACGAAACGATATCGAGTCCCGCCGCGACCGAAGCCGGCGTGGGCTCCTCACCGCCGCGCACCAGGATGTCATCGGGCAGAAGCGCGCCCGAGCCCTGGTCCTCGTAGAACAGCAGGCCATGCTTGTGGGCCAGGGCGGCAAGCTCCCGAGAGGCCACCTCCTCGTGAAAGCCCTCGATGCGGTAGTTGGAAGGATGGACCTTGAGGATCATGGCCGTGTCGGGCGTGATGGCGCGCTCGTAGTCGGCCAGGTGCGTGCGGTTGGTGGCACCGACCTCGACGAGCTTGGCGCCCGAAGCCGCCATGACATCGGGGATGCGAAAGCTGCCGCCAATCTCGACAAGCTCACCGCGGCTGACGATAACTTCTTTGCCCGCGGCATGGGTCGCCAGCACCAGCAGCACCGCGGCGGCGTTGTTGTTGACCACGAGTGCGTCCTCGGCACCGGTGAGTGAGCGGATGAGCTGCGCGGCATGCTCCTTGCGCGACCCTCGCGAGCAGGTGTCGACGCTGTACTCGAGCGTGCTGTAGCCGCGCGCGACCTCGGCCACGGCCTTTGCCGCCGACTCCGCGAGCGGGGCGCGGCCCAAGTTGGTATGGATGACCACACCCGTGGCGTTGACGGCAGGACGCAGGCTCGGCAGTGCGGATCGATGCGCACGCCACTCGATCGCCGAGGCCAGGTCACGCTTAGAGCGCGGGGCGGCACCGGCGCGAATGGCGGCGCGCTCCTCGTCGAGCTCGGCCGTGACGGCGGCATGCACCACCGCGTCGCAGGTCTCCCCCGCGGCCTTCACAACCGGCCACTCTGCGAGCAGCTCGTTGACGGAGGGAATGGCGCGCAGGCGGGCGCGCACCTCATCGGACATGTTCTGGCTATCGCTCATATGAGGCCTTTCAAAACCAAAAGTGAATCAATCGTTCGAACGTCAAACTATCAGCCAACTCGATCGGCTGAATCAATCAGTCGTTATTATCCACGTGCTCCGTGATCTTTTCCACGCGAACGGCGTTTTCCTGAGTGAGCGCGGCGCCCGTCAACGGGTCCCAGCGCAGCGGCGTGTGGTCGAGCGGTCCGACGCCCAGGGCCTTCCGGCCACCACTCTCAGCACCGAATGCGCGTCCGCCGGGAGCAGCCGACGTGAAGATACACGCCGGATGCAGATAGGGCGTCGTCTCCACGCGCACGCGGTCGCGGCCCATATCGCTCACGAGTTCCACGACCTCGCCATTGGCGATACCCATGCGTGCGGCAACATCGGCATTCATCTGCACGGCGTCCAGGTCCGATCCAGCCTCGGCGGCACCTTGGGCCGCGAGCCTGCGCGAAGTATGCGACTCAAAGGGACGGTTGCCGCTAATGAGGCGAAACATACCCGGGCCGGGCTCCACCATGGGCGCGATCCAGTTGGGCACACGACCCATGCCAACTCGCTCCCATACGTCGCTTGCCAGCGCAATCTTGCCGCCATCCAGGGGAATCGCCGGCTCGCCCGTACGCGAGGGCAGCGCAACGCCCGTATCGGCCCAACCGCGCTCCTTAAGCGCAGCAAGGTCAATTCCAAACGGCGCCACCTGGGCCGCCGCAAGGTCGTCAGACGTAAACTGGAAGTACTCGTCCACGCCACACGCCTGCGCCAGACCGGCAAAAATCTCCCGACCGGGACGTGTGTCGTCATGCTGCACAGGCAGCACGGCGTTGCGGTAGAACACGCGCGCATCGTTGGCGCCCATCACTGTGCCCACACCACGGTCGACCTCCAGATACGTCACGTCGGGCAGCACGAAGTCAGAAGCACGCGCCGTCTCGGACCAGCGGATATCGATCGTCACGAGCAGGTCGAGCTGCTGCAAGATGCCAAGCCACTCATCGGCGTTGCCATAGCCCGCACCAGGGTTGCTGGCATAGACGATAAGCCCACGCAAGTCGCCGCCAAGAATGGACTGGCCAATCGTCGTGCACAGTCCGCGCACTGGGTCGACCAGCGGGTAACGCTCGGAGCCCAACTTGGGCTCACGTGGCACCGCCGGCGTCGCAAAGCGCGCAGGGTCCAAGTCGCCCAGCGCGAGCGGCGTCGATGGGTTGAGCGCACCGCCCACATGCCCCAGGCAGCCCAACAGCACATCGACCAGGCAGATAGCGCGCGCCGTCTGGGTGCTGTTGGCATACGCAATGCCAATGCCACCGTGAAAGCCCGCGTCGACAACGGCGGCAGGCACCGCAGCAGCCAGGTCGCGCGCCGTCGCGCGGATATCATCTGCCGGCACGTCGCACATGGACTCGGCCCACTCGGGCGTCCAAGCGCCAGCCGCCTGCGCCAGCTCATCAAAACCCGTGGTATAGCGGGCCACAAAGTCGTGGTCGTACAGGTTCTCGGCAATCAGCACATGCGCGATGCCCAACAGCAACGCCAAGTCGCAGCCCGGGCGCACGCGCAGCCAGCGGTCGGCAAGCGCGGCCGAGCCGCTGCGCCGCGGGTCCACCACAATGATCTTGGCCCCGCGCCGACGCGCATCGTTGAGCGCATCGACTGCACCCGTCGTCGACGAATCCACGATGGAGCGCCCCAGGTACATGATGCAATCGGTGTGGGCCAGGTCGGACGCCGGGCTGTAGCCCAGGCTGTGCTCCCAGCCGGTCAGGCGGCTCACCTCGCAGGCGCCGTCGGCACCGTACACGTTGGGCGAACCCAGCGCATGCATAAAGCGATAGGCCCAGTAGCGGTCGAACGAGGGCACGCCGAGCGTCATGCCCAGCGCACGAGGCCCGCACTCGTCAATAATCCCCCAAAGACGCTCGGCAATCTGAGCAAACGCCTCGTCCCAGGTAATCGCATCAAACCCCGAGCCATCCCGACGGCGGCGCATGGGGTGCAAAATGCGGTCGCGCTCGTCAAACGGCATTGCCAGACGATGCCGTCCGCGGGCGCACAGGGCTCGTGCCGCGCACGGGTGCCCCGGCACCGGCAACTCGGCCACCACGCGATCGTCCTCAACGCGTGCCGCAAAGGCGCAATCGGCATAGCATCCCCCGCATGTGGTCACCACGGAGCGACCGTCACGCTTCACAGCAGATGCCATCTCGATTACCCCTTTCATCAGCCAAACACAACAGGCCAAAAGCCCGGCAACGAGCCCCAAACCCAAAAAGCCTCCCGCACGGCAATGCCCCGCGGGAGGCCCAACGTCAAACAGACGATACCTTACGCCTCGGACTTCTTGGCGTAGATAAACCAGTAGCCGAGCGCGACCAGAACCGCGCCGCCCACGATGTTGCCCAGCGTAGCGGCGGACAGGTTAAACGCAATGCCCGCGGCGTTGAGTGCATCGGCGCCGGCGACGTCGGCACCATAGCCGCACGCGTGCATCACGGCACCCATGGGCAAAAAGTACATGTTGGCAACGCAGTGCTCAAAACCGCAGGCCACAAAGGCAGCGATCGGCAGCAAAATGCCCACGACCTTATCGACCACGGTCTTGCCGGCGGTACCGATCCACACGGCAAGGCACACAAAGATGTTGCACAGGATGCCGCGGAAGAAGATCGTCACCCAGTCGATCGTCACCTTGCCGGCGGCGACGCTCACCATGGAGTTGGCGACCGCCTCGCCGTTGAGTTTATAGATGCCGGCCATGTATACCAAAAAGACGATGAACAGGGCACCGACAAAGTTACCGACCCACACGACGATCCAAGCCTTGAGCATCTGGACCAGGGTGATCTTTTTGCTCTTGAGCGCGCAGACCATAAGCGAGTTGCCGGTGAACAGCTCAGCACCGCACACCAGCACCAGCACCAGGCCCAGGCAAAAGCACAGGCCGCCCACGACACGCTGGGCGCCCCAGCCCAGCGTGCTATCGCTCAAAAACACCGTAAAGAACAGACCGCCGAAGGCAATGAACGCGCCGGCGAACATTGCCAACAGAAAGGCCTTTGCGACCGGCAGGTTGGCCTTGGTCACGCCGGCGGCCTCGGTCTTGGCCTCGATCGCGGCGGGCACCAGACAATCGGGAGCGGGGTACTCCACCTTGGAATCTGCCATGTCAATCACTTCTTTCCTAATCAGCAGGGACAAGCGCTCCTATTGCTCTTGCCCCAAGCGGACAAAGTGGGAAAAGTCGTTGGCGGCCACGGCGTCGTACACGGCGTCGACGGCGTCAAAGACTTCCGGGGACATGGGGTTGTAGAACTCCGTGTCGCCCGGCTGAATCCCAACGAAGACGATATCATCGCACGATTGCTCGATTTCCTCGATCAGAATCGACAAAGGAAGCGAATGCGTGGTGAACATCGACTTGCGGGCCACATCGCGCTTGTCGAGCAAGCGGATGGACCCGACGGGCAGTGCCATGTCGGCGGCATCGACCAAAACCAGGCGCGGCGGACGCTCGCGCTTGACCTCGATGATATCGTCCTCGGGCGTTTGGCCTCCGTCGATGGTGTACCAACCGGCGATGGGCGCGTACTCCATCTTTTTGGAGAGCACGGGGCCGGCGGCGTCGTCGGCACGCAGCACGCTTCCCGCCGTGAGCACGATACCCGCAAACGGGGCGCCGTTCACACGACCATCCACAACGAGACCCATTACTGCAACCTTCCCGTCAGATACACGCCCGACACATCGCGCACGCGCTCCACCAAATCTCGGAACTTCATCAGAAACGCGACCTGCTGGGCATGCAGGCCAAAGTCGTCGTCGAACACCGAGATGCCAGCCTTGGCCGACCCGCGAAAACCGCGCTCGTCGAGCAGCGCATCGCAGGCCTCAAGCAGCGACGGCACCGCCGCCTTGTCAAGCTGGCACTCGCCAAAGGAGCGGATGGCCTCGAACTTGGTCTTAGCCTCCCCCTCCGGCAGCGCGTCGATAAGCGTATAGAACACATCCACCGACACCGACAGGCGCGGCTCAAAGCAGTCGAGCACGCCGGTGTGGTGGCCCACGGCGAGCGTGTAGTACAGCACGTCGCAGGCCTCCTGGGGAACGTCTTCCTCGGTCTCCACAAACTTACGCGTGAGCTCGTAAAAGACCACCTGGTCGGGCGCATGGCCCAGGCAGGGGTCGGCGACGCCCTCGGCAGCCTCATCGCTTGCGCGCGAGGCATCGCCAAAGGAGCCGCCGAGCATACCGGGGCCCGCAAAGTAACCAGAGCGGTCCGTGAGCTCCATCTAGCGACCTCCGGCCAGCACCAGATCCTGCAGCGCCGAGTAGACCTCAACGCGGCGAGGATCATCTTGCTTGTCGATGAGCAGCGCCATGGCACCGCGGATATCGCCCTTGGGCGCGCCCTCGAGCGTATCCATAAACTCATTGGCCAGGTCGCGGCCGTAACGGTAGCCGCTCATGGCGCGAGCCTCGCGCTCGATGGCAACGCGCAGCTTGTACGGCACACCGGGGTGCAGGATATCGGCCTGCTCGCCGGCGGCCTCCACCGTGGTCTCGGCATGGAGCTTTTGGTCTAGCAGACCGAGTGCCATGGCAAAGCCGTAGATGGTCTGCGCGGGGCTGGGCGGGCAGCCGGGGATATAGACATCGACCGGCAGAATCTTGTCCGTGCCGCCCCAGACGCAGTAGTTGTCGTAGAAGATGCCACCGGTGCAGCCGCACGCGCCATAGGACACCACGATCTTGGGATCGGGTGCGGCCTCAAAGGCGCGAAGGGCCGGCATGCGCATGGCACGCGTCACGGCACCGGTGTACAGCAGCACATCGGCGTGACGGGGCGAGGGCACGACCTTGATGCCAAAGCGCTCGACGTCGAAGACGGGCGTGATGGAACCGAAGATCTCGATCTCGCAGCCGTTGCAGCCGCCGCAGTCGACGCGGTAGACGTACACCGAGCGCTTGATCTTCTTAAGAAGGGTCGCCTTGGCCTTCTCGATGCTCTCGTCGAGCTCGATCTTGGTCGGGCGGTACTGAAGCCGCTCGGGCAAAAGCGTGGGTTCGGCCATGGTTACTCCTCCTTCGTATCAAAATCCATGATGATGCCCTCGACCGGCGCAGGACCGGCGGGAATCTCGGGCGCATCGGGGTTGAGCTCGCGGTCGATATACTCCGGGTTCACGCCGTGGCCGCCCAGATACTCCATGCCGGGGCCCTGGGGCTCGCCGGACGCAAGCGTCTCGTTGGCAGCCATGCCGGCAGCGTTGCCGGTCTTTACGGCCGAGGCGGCGCGCAGGGCGTCGAGCTCGCGCTTGCACTCCTGACACATACCGACGGTACGGGCAGCCTGCTCGGCCTCCATGCCGCCGGCCTTTTGCAGCAGGCGCTTGGCGTAGTCGATCTCCTTGTGCGGGGCAAACGGCTTGCCGCAACGCGAGCAGTGCTCGAGCGTGTAGACGCTCTTGCTGGTGAGGTCGTCCTTGCTCATGACGGCCAGCTCAAACTCCTCGGTGAGCTTGATGGCCTCCATGGGGCAGGCTTCCTCGCAGCGACCGCAGAAGATGCAGCGGCCGTAGTCAATCGACCAGGTGATGGTATCGGCCGCAAGGTCGGTGTCCATGCGAATGGCATCGGCCGGGCACGCCACGCCGCAGGCACCGCAGGCGATGCAGAGCTCGGCGTTGTGCTCGGGCTTGCCGCGCATGTCCTTGTTGGTGGGAAACGGCGCAAACGGGTACTTGACCGTCGCGTCGCCGGCCTTGGCGTTAACCTTCCAAAGCTTCAGCATATTAGAGCGCCTCCTCATCGAGCGGAGCGGCCATGGTGCCCTCGCCCGCAAGCGGCGACTTGTCGCGCCAGACGTTCTCGAACTGCTCCTTGTCGAGCACGTGGTCACGCTTGGCGGCGACATCGGTCACCGTCACGCGGTCGGTGCAGGAATAGCACGGGTCGAGCGAGCCAACGATCAGCGCCGCATCGCCCACGGTGTTGCCGCGGAACATGTAGCGCAGGACCGGCCAGTTACTGTACGTGGCGGCCTTGGCGCGCCAGCGGTAGCACTTCTGGTTATTGCCGAGCATGGCCCAGTGCACGTCCTCGCCGCGCGGCGCCTCGGTGGCGCCGATGGCGTACTTGTGCGGGGTGTACTCCCAATCCGTGGTGAGGATGGGGCCCGACGGGCAGTTCTCGAGCATGGTCTCGATCATGTCGATCGAATCGTAAACCTCCTGGATGCGAACGGCGGTACGGCCGAAGGCATCGCAGGTGTCGGCCGTAGCGGCGTGCATCTTTTGGACGTCCGGATCGGCGTAACCGTCGAAGGGATGGTCAAAGCGCACGTCGCGGGCATAGCCCGAGCCACGCATGAGCGGGCCGACCGGCGAGAAGTCGCGTGCGATCTTGCGGTCCAAGATGCCGATGCCACTCGTACGCTCAATAAAGTTGGGCGTGGAGAGCAAGACGTCGACGAGCTCCTGAACCTCGGAGCGCAGCTGGTGGATGGTCGTGAGCGTGGAGAGCTTCTGCTCGGCCAAAATGTCGCGACGCACGCCGCCGATCACGTTGAGGCCGTAGGTCTTGCGGTGACCGGAGAGCTTCTCGGCCAGGTCCATGGACTTCTCGCGGACGCGGAAGAACTGCTGGAAGCCGGAGTCGAAGCCCGTGTAGTGCGACGCCAGGCCAATATTGAGCAGATGCGAGTGCAGGCGCTCGACCTCGAGCATGATGGCGCGGATGTACTGGGCGCGCGGCGGGACATGAATGCCCTGGGCACGCTCGACGGCCTCGGCATAGGCCACCGAGTGGGCGCAGCCGCAGATGCCGCAGATGCGGTCGGCGAGGAACGTCACGGCATCATAGTTCAGGCGCGTCTCGGCGACCTTCTCCATTCCGCGGTGTACGTAGAACAGACGGTAGTCGGCGTCGACGATCGTCTCGCCCTCGACGAACAGGCGGAAGTGGCCGGGCTCGTCGGAGGTAATGTGCAGCGGGCCCATGGGAACGAGCGTCGTCTCCTTGCCCTTGGTGTCGGCCAAGAACTCGTAGTTTTCCATGTCGCTCGCGGGAGCGGGACGGAAGCGGTAGTCCATGGAGTCCTTGCGCAGCGGGTACAGGCCGCTGGGCCAATCGTCAGGCAGCACCAAGCGACGACGATCGGGCAGGCCCTCGGGAATCAGGCCGAACATGTCGCGAAGCTCGCGCTCGCCCCACACACAGGCGGGGACAAACGGCGTCACGGACGGGAACGTCATCTTGGCGGGATCGACCTCGGTGCGCACGGTCACCCAACCGGGATCCTCCCCCTCCATGGAGATGACATAGTACACGGCGTAACGGCCGCACAGGCTGCGCTCATCGTTGCCGATGATCACGGGAATCCAGCCGTAGCGCTCGTAGTACAGGTAGTGGACGGCCTCGGGCAGCTTGTCCTGCTTGACGGTGATCGTCAGCTGGTCCTCGCACTGCCACTCGACCTTCTCGATAGCGCCCGGCACTGCAGCACGCAGGGCCTCGACGTGGCTTTCGCAGCGACGAGCGTAGTCCTTCTTTTCAGGTTCTGCCATGGTGCTAATTCACCTCACTTGTCTTGGTCTGGGAACTGAACACCATGCGGTAGAGAGGGGCCTCGTGGAGCTCTTCGACGCTCTGGTTCAAAACGACGGACGTTGCATCCTCGACGCCGCTCGTGATGGCGACCGGGGTGGCGATACCGAACCACATGACCACGATCGCGAGGGCGATCTCGGGGATGATCATGAGGGAGGGCACCTCGTGGCGCTTCATGCCCTCGGGCGCCTTGCCGAAGATGGACTTGAGCGCGATGCCGGTAAGGGCGAAGTACACGCCGGTGAGGCCGATGGCCACGAGCACGACCACCCAGATGGGACCGGACTGAACGCCGGCCACGAAGGTGAGGAACTCGGAGATGAACAGGGCGAACGGCGGGAAGGCGGCGAGCGCGAGCAGGGCGATGATGGTGAGCGCTGCCGTGACGGGAGCGATCTCGACGACGCCCTTGATCTTGTTCAGGTCGCGGGTGTGGTAGATGTGCTGGATGTTACCGGCCATGCAGAAGGCGAGCGCCTTCGTGAAGCCGTGGAAGATGCAGTGCAGCAGGCAGGCGGCGATACCGAGCGGGCCACCGATACCCAGGCACAGCGCGACCACGCCGACGTTGTCGACGGAGGAGTACGCGAAGCGGCGCTTGATATCGTCCTGCTTGAAGATGCACAGGGCAGCCACCAGGATGGACAGCGTGCCCAGGATGAGCAGGAGCGTTCGCGGATAGGTGTCGCCCACCGTGATGATGGACAGGGAGTAGAAGCGGATGATCACCAGCATGGCGCACTTGAGCAGCACGCCCGAGAGCAGCGCGGAGACCGGGCTCGGAGCCTGGGAGTGCGCGTCGGGCAGCCAGGTGTGCATGGGGAACAGGCCCGCCTTGGTGCCGAAGCCGATGACGATGAACGCGAACGCGAGGCGCACGAGCATCGGGTCGAACTGGTCGGCGTAGGGCATGATGGAGGTGAGGAAGGCGGCCTCATGCGCGTTGGGCATGATATCGGCGGCGTTCGCGTAGATGAGCAGCGTGCCGAACAGGCCGAAGGCCACACCGGCGGTGCAGACCATCGCGTACTTCCAAGACGCCTCGAGCGCCTGCTTGTTCTTGTAGATGCCCACGAGGAACACGGTCGACAGCGTAGTGGCCTCGACCGCCGCCCAGGTGAGGATGATGTTGTTGGACAGGCAGGCGAGCAGCATCGTGAAGACGAACAGGCTGAACAGCGCGTAGTACTGCTTGGTGCGCTCGGCCGGCATGGTCTTCTCCTCGATATCGATCTTGATATAGGAGATGGAGTACACGCCGGTGATGAACCCGATGATGCCTACCAGAAGGACGAAGATCGACGAGAGCGAATCGAGATGGAGCCACAGGCCCAAAGCGTCGATATTCTGCCCGCTCGAGAGCATGGTTCCCGCGGTGACGACCGAAAGGACAAGGGTCGCCGCGACGGAGATGGTGTTGAGCCCCGCGAAGACGTTGTAGGACGTCGTCTTGGGGAGCGCAGCCATAATCAGGGAGAACACGAGAGGACAAGCGAGCAGGGCGACCGTCAGCATTGAAACATCCATGGCCTACCCCTTCAATTCGGTCAGGTCGTGGGAGTCGAGCGACTTGGTGTCGTTCCAAATCCTCACGACGACGGCGGACATGATGATGACGGCGAAGATGGCGTCGGTGGCGATGCCGATCTCGATGATCTCGGGGGCCGTGGGCGCGAGCAGAGCGAGCGTCACGTGGCTACCGTTCTCCATAAGGCAGTACCCGAAGATCTGCTTGAGGATGTTGCGCTGGGAGATGATGCACGTGAGGCCGACGAAGAAGTGCGCGAAGCTGATGGCGAGGGCCGGAGTGGCCACCTCGGCGGTGGGCAGGCTCAAGCGCGTGACCACCGCGAAGCAGACGGCCACCTCCAGACCGGTGAGGATGATGGTCCAGGCCGGCTTGATGGAGGAGGTCAGCGTGCTATCGGCAGGCGAACCCATCTTCTTGTAGGCACGGTTGAGAATGAACGGAACGAGGATCACCTTGGTGACGAAGGCCGACGCGGCCCACATGAGAAGCTCGGTGGCACCGGTGGTGAGGCCCAGGGTGAGCAGCACGCCCACCAGGACAACCGACTGGATCGCGTACCACTTGATGGCGGACGGGATGGTCTTCGAGACGACCACCATGGTGGAGGTCACGATCAGAAGACCGCCCAGGATATTGACTAACGAATAACCCATGTCCTACCTCCTAACCCATCCAACTAGAGGACAGAGGACCGGCGACGACGACCATGATCATGAGGACGACGAACACGAACGCCATGGCGCGCGGAAGGGGCTGGCCGGCGGCCACGGTCTCGCTCGGCTCACCGGGCAGGACCTTACCCATCCAACGCAGGAACCATGCGAAGGTGGCGACGGTCTCGACGACCATGACGCACACGAGGACAAAGATGACCGTGTTGGTAGCACCAACCGCGAAGCCACCGGAAATGATCTGGAACTTGGAAAAGAACGTGCTCATGGGGGGCACGCCGGCGATAGCGGTCGCGGCGACCGCAAAGCCCACGCCCGTGACCGGGTACTTCTTCATGAGGCCCTGGATCTTGGGCAGCATACGGGTTCCCAGCGTGAAGCTGAGAGAGCCAGCGATGAGGAAGAACAGGGTCTTGGTGAACGCGTGGTTGAAGATGTGCTCGACGGCGCCGTTAAACGCCATCTGGCTTCCGAACACGGAGAGGCCCAGGCCAAAGAACACGTAGGCGAGCTGCGCGATCGTCGAGAAGGCGAGCAGGCGCTTCATATCCTTCTGGGGCAGGTACATGAGGAAGCCGAAGAGCATGGTCACGACGGCGTCGATGATGGCGACCCAACCGACGATCTCGGGGATATCGCCGGCGCTCGCAAGAGCGCGGGCGAACACGCACACGCCGACCTTAACCATGGACGCGCCATGAAGGTAGGCGGAAACGGGCGTGGGGGCCTCCATTGCGGAGGGCAGCCACATGTAGAGCGGGAACTGGGCGGACTTGGCCCAAGCAGCGAACAGGATGAGCAGCAGCACGACGGTCTTCATACCGGAATCGAGCTGGGAGATCGCGCTCAGCGCGAACGTGCCGGTTCCGGCGAACAGGAAGGCCGCGCCGATGTAGAGTCCCAGAGCGCCGATATGGGTGATGATGAGCGCCTTCATACCGGCCTTCTTGGCCGTGGGCGTCATGTAGTAGCTGATGAGGCCCCAGGAGCACACACCGGTGATCTCGAAGAAAACGAGCTGGCCGACGATGGTGGAGCTGTAGGCGAGACCGGCCATGGCGCCGATGAACGTGGAGAAGTACACGTAGAAGCGACGACGGGGCGCGTCGGGATGCTCCTTATTCTTATCGCTCATGTACGGGAACGAATAGATGACGACGAGCAGGCCGATAGCGACGAACGCGGGTGCGAGCAGCGTGCTCATCCGGTCGAATATGAAGCCCATGACCAAGGTCTGGCCCATACTCGCCCAGGTTACATCGACCGCGTTCATGCCGTTTCCGGCAAACGTCGCGGCCAAGCCAACGGAAGCGACTGTGGCGATGCCGCCGGCAAAGGCGCAGATCCATTTAGAGTAGGGACGCGGCAGCATGACGATGAGCAGGGAGCCCAGCATGGGGACGGCGATCGCCACCATGGCAAAGAGGGACAAGCTCGATTCGATTGACATAGTTTCTCCCTTCTCCCTACACGCCTACGACGACGAAGACGAACGCGAGGACCGCGATGCCGACGACGGCCCAGGTCTGGTTACCGAGCACCTTGAAGCGCGAACGGGAAACGGAGTTCTCGAGCACGCCGCAGACGACGAAATCGACCAGGCACTTGACGAGGAAGACGACGGCGCCCACGAGAGCGGTGACGCCGATGGTCGCGGGCTCTCCCCAGGGGATGAAGATGGAGGTGAACCAAGCGACGACCACGACCTGCTTCATGCCCATGGCGAGCTTCATCATGGCCAGGGACGGGCCGGAGAGCTCGGCGAGCGGGCCCTCCTGGAGCTCCTGCTCGGCTTCGGCCTGATCGAACGGAAGCTTGCCGAGCTCCATGTAACAGGCGGCCGCGAAGGCGACGCCGGCGAGGATAACGGCGACGACGCTCGAGACGTTGCCCGTAACGATGTGCTGACCCATGGTCGCAATGTCCGTGGAGCCGCACACGATGGCGACGGTGAACAGCGCGATGAGCATGGACGGCTCGATGAGCACGCTCATGAGGAGCTCGCGGATACCGCCGAAGCCCGCGTAGGCGTTGGAGGAATCCACGCCGGACAGCGCGAAGAAGAAGCGGGACAGCGCGAGCGCGTACATGATGGTGATGGCGTCACCAAAGACGGGCATGGGGCTCTGGAGCGTGAACATGGGCAGGCCCATGGCGAGCATAAACGACACCGCGAGGAACAGCGGCGGCATGATGCGCAGCACGAAGCTCGAGTCGGAACTCACGGACTCGGGACGCGCCATGAGCTTCGCGAGGTCCCGGTAATCCTGAAGGATGGACGGACCGCGGCGATTGTGCATCTTCGCGCGAATCACACGGGCGAGGCCGGAGAAGAAGGGCGCGACCAGCATGACCACGAGGCCCTGCGCCATCGCAAGAACGATGTTCATAATATCCTCTCCCCTCTCTAGACCATGACCACGGCGAGCACGAGGAAGACCACGAGCGCCGCGACGATGTAGCAGATGTATACGGAGTAGTTGCCGCCCTCGATCTTGGAGGCGAGGCCGGCCAGCTTGTCGGCACCCTCGCTCGGTGCATCGACCAGGAAACGGTCGGGCAGGGGCTCGACGCCCTGGGCGACACCGGTGAGCTTCTGGAACACGTGCGCGATGGACCAGCAGATCTTGGTGCATACCTCGCGCAGGGTGTAGAGCGGGCCCATGAAGAGTTCGACGTCGGACGCGAAGCTCGTGGCGACGACGGGCATGTGCTCGTTGGGCTCGTAGCCGCACGCCCAAGGGTCGGTCTTCTTAGCGGGGGCCTTGGCGCCGAGGCAGGACCTCAACGCGAACGCGAGGCCGGTGAGGACCACGAGCGCGATGGCGATCGCGGGGGTGGAGGTGGCGGCACCGGAAATCTCGTTCACGAGAGACACGCCCGAGGTGGCTGTGACGGCGGAGCCGGCAAGCACGCTCTGGGCGACGTCGCCCAGAACCGGGGCGATGACCGGGGAGCCGATTCCCAGTACCACGCAGATGGCCGCGAGGAGCATCTGCGAGAACAACATCGGAGCCGGGGACTCCTTGGCGTTCGCGGCCTCCTGGGAACGAGGGCTGCTCGCGAACGAGACGCCGTAGGCCTTCACGAAGCACGTGACGGCCAGGGCACCGGTGATGGCGAGGGCGGCCGCGGAGGCGACGGCGAACACCATGACGACCGGGTCGGAGAGCGTCGAGATGTTGAACAGGGACTGGTAGGTGAACCACTCGGAAACGAAGCCGTTGAGCGGCGGGATGGCCGAGATGGCAAGGGCACCGATGAGGAAGCAGACGGCCGTGACCGGCATGCGGCGGAACAGACCGCCCATCTTCTCCATGTTGCGCGTACCCGTAGCATAGAGCAGGGAGCCCGCGCCGAGGAACAGCTCGCCCTTGAACATGGCGTGGTTGAGCGTGTGGTAGAGGGCGGCCATGAGCGCGATCGTCGCGATGACGTCGTTGCCCAGGGCGTGCGCCGTCATGGACGCGCCGACACCGAGCAAGATGATGCCGATGTTCTCGACGGAGTGATAGGCAAGCAGGCGCTTGATGTCGTGCTCGTGGAGGGCGTAGACGACACCCAGGACCGACGAGATGGATCCGAAGACCAGGACCATGAGGCCCCACCAGAGCTGGACGCCCGAACCCGCGAGCAGGTCGAGACCGACCTTGAGGATTCCCAGGATGCCGATCTTGATCATGCCGCCGGACATGAGGGCGGACACGTTGGACGGCGCCTCGGGGTGCGCCTGGGGCAGCCAGGAGTGCAGCGGAATGATACCGGCCTTCGCGCCAAATCCGAAGAACGCGAGGACGAAGCACGCGGAGGAGACGGCGGGTCCAAAGTCATGCGTACGGAAATCACTGAAGCTGAAGGAACCGCCCACGCCGTTGGTCATGAGCAGGAAGCTCGCCATGATGAGAACGAAGCCCACGTGCGCGATGACGAAGTAGAGCCAACCGCCCCTAATGGAGTTCTTGTTCTCCTCGATAACGACAAGGAAGTAGCTCGTAAGGGACATGAGCTCAAAGGCGACCAGGAACCAGAACACGTTGTCGGCGGTGATGACGAGCATCATCGAGGCGACGAAGGTGTTCATAAAGAAGCCGGCGCGCCCGACCTTGCCCGGGTACTCGTCGAAGTAGGACAGACCGTAGATGAAGCCCGCAAAGGCGAGAATCGAGATGAGGACCACGATCAGGCCCGCAAGGCCGTTGAGCAAGAGCTCGAGACGGGCGAACGGGAAGAAGAAGACCGTGTTGAGGGACGAAACGTCGCCAAGCACGGCCTCGAGGCCCGCGATGAACGACAGCACGGCCGCGACGGCGCCGATCAGGCAGCCGGCGGTCTTGGCGGCGTTGTCGGCCTTAATCAGCAGAACCGAGGCGAGCGCACCGATGCACGAGACGGCAAGCGATGCGATAAACAGCGTCATGCTATCCATTGTTTACGCTCCCTTCTGCTTTCTCGGACAGACCCTGGGCCACAGCGGTAACGTCGACGACCGGACCGTTTTCGATCGAGCGCAGGCGCTTGGCCTCGTCGAGCTCGCGATCGGCCGCGCCGCCCATGACGGTCAGCGCCTTGGTGGGGCACGCCGCCACACAATGCGGACCGTCCGGATCGAAGGCGCACAGGTCGCACTTAACAGCGCAGGTGTACTGGCCGGGAGCCCACGTAAGCAGGCTGCTCAGGGACTTAGGATACGAAGGCGTCGGGTCGCACATGCCTGCGACACCGGCGATAGACGTGCCATCGGGATGGATGGCTCCGAAGGGGCACGCGATGGCGCACAGCCTGCACCCGATGCACTCCTGCTCCTTGACGTGGATGCGGTCGCCATCGTGCTCGATGGCATTCACCGGGCAGACCTCGGCGCAGGGGGCACCCTCGCAATGGTGGCAGGCAAGGGCGGCCGAAATACCGCCGGTCTTCACGAGCGCCAGGCGCGGCGTATCCTGAAGACCCTGCATCCGGTGGGCGTCGGCACAGGCGGACTGGCATGTTCCGCAGCCGATGCACCTCTCCGGGTTGATGTCGATGAAGCGGTTCATCCCCACTTCCTTTCAAAATAACGGGCCGGGCTCCCGAACGTACGGGACGCCCGGCCCAAAAAGCCAACGAGAACGGGACTACACGATTTGATTCACGTGCGTCTCGTCGTCGAACTTGGCGGCGCCAGGCTCAACGTCCTGGGGAGCGGCGGCGTCCACCAGAGCCTGCTTGAGCTCGGTGTACTGACGCTCGACCTCGCCCTCGGCCCAGACCTGGTCGGCGATAGCGTCGACCTGGCAGGCGGAGAACTTGTCCTCGGGCGTATGCGAGACCGGGTCGACCTTGTGCATGGTCAGCTCGTTGCACTTGCCGATCCACCACTGGTAGGTCATATAGACCGTGCCCTTGTTGATGCGGTCGCTCACGTCGGCGCGGCTGTATACCTGGCCGCGGCGGCTGTGGATCGAGACGATGTCGCCATTCTTGATGCCGCGTGCCTGGGCGTCCGCGGGATTCATGCGGACAAAGCCGGGCTCGTCGGCAAGCAGTGCCAGCGTCTTGCAGTTGCCGGTCATCGAGCGGCAGCTGTAGTGGCCGACCTCGCGGACGGTGCACAGGATGAGCGGGTACTCATCGTCGGGAAGCTCGGAGGGCGCCTCCCAGTCGTGTGCCATCAGGTTGGCGCGGCCGTCCTTGGTGGTGAACTTGCCACCAGCGAACATGTCGGGCGTACCGTGGTCGTTCACATCGGTGCTCTTGACGGGCCACTGGGCGTAACCGCCCTCGGGAGCCATCTTCTCGTAGGTCGCGCCCACAAAGTTGGGGCACAGGCTAATGCACTCGTTCCAGATCTGCTCGGTGTTGTCGTAGTGCATGGGGTAGCCCATGCGCGTAGACAGGTCCGCGAAGATCTCCCAGTCGTGACGGCACTCGCCCTTGGGCGGAACGGCCGCGTCAAAGTGCTGGAAGCTACGGTCGGATGCGGTAAAGACACCCTCGTGCTCGCCCCAAGAGGTAGCGGGCAGGATGACGTCGGCGAGCATGGTCGTCTGCGTCATAAAGATGTCCTGGCAGATGAACAGATCCAGCTCGGAGAGCGTCTTGCGCATGCCGGCCGAATCGGGCTCGGTCTGCACCGGGTCCTCGCCGTAGTTGTAGAAGCAGTGCACCTTACCCTCGTCGACCAGGTGGCCCAGGTCGGTGAGCTTGTAGCCCTCCTCGAGCGGGAGCTTTTCCTCGGGCACGCCCCAAGCCTTGGCAAACTTGGCACGCACAGCCGGGTCGGTGACCTTCTGGTAGCCAGGGTACAGGTTGGGCAGCATGCCCATATCACAGGAGCCCTGGACGTTGTTCTGACCGCGCACGGGCGCGAGGCCGGAATTGGGTTTGCCGATCTGACCGGCAACGCAGGCGATGGAGGCGATGGTGTGCACCGTCTTCAGGTTCTGCTTCTGCTGGCATACGCCCATACCCCAGCCAATGATGGCAGAGGGCTTCGCCGTGGCGTACATCTCGGCAGCTTGGTGGATCAACGCGGGCTCGACACCCGTGATGTCCTGTACGGATTCGGGAGTGTAATTCTTGATGGTCTCCCACCACTCGTCAAAGCCGTTCGTGTGCTCGGCGACGAATTTCTTGTCGTAGAGGCCATCGTTGACCAAGCAGTTGGCAAAGGCGTTGAGGAACGCGACATTGCAACCGTTCTTGATCGGAAGGTAGAGATCGGCGATACGCGCGGTTTCGATATGGCGCGGGTCGGCGACGATGATCTTGCAACCCTTTTCTTTGGCTCGCACGATACGCCTTGCGACGATGGGGTGCGAATCGGCAGGGTTATAGCCGAAGAGGAAAATGCAGCCCGCATCCTCCATACCGGGGATGGAGCATGACATGCAACCTGAACCAACCGTGTCCATCAGACCGAGGACAGTAGGGCCGTGTCAAGTACGGGCGCAGTTGTCCACGCTGTGGGTGCCGATGCACGCACGCGTAAACTTCTGCATGACGTAGTTCGCCTCATTGCCGCCGCCTCGCGAAGAGCCGGTGGTCATGACAGCGTTAGGACCATATTCGTCAATTATGGCCTGCATCTTAGATGCGGTGAAATCCAGTGCCTCGTCCCAGCTTACGCGCTCAAGATCCGCGCCCTTGGTGCGGCGGATCATCGGGTGCAGTACGCGAGGAGTCAAGATCTTGGTGTCGTTGATGAAGTCGTAGCCGCTCATGCCCTTAAGGCACAGCTCGCTCTGGTTGGTGATGCCGTTGAGCGGTTCGGTACCCACGACCTGGCCGTTTTGGACCAAGAGGTTAAACTGGCAACCGGCGCCGCAGTACGGGCAAATTACTTTATGCTTCTCCATGACACCCTCCTTCCTTTCTCTGCTACCGAATGCTCGGTACTTATTTGACAATCATTGGGCCTGTCGCCCGACGCTTACGCCTCGTTTTCGATGGTGGCGCGGGCACGCTCGGCGGTCAGCTCCGCCAAACGCTCCTCGTCTACCAGGGTGAGGCCCTTGGTCGGGCACGCCTCGGCACACGCCGGACCGCCGGGACGGTCCACGCACAGGTCGCACTTGAGCACGAAGCTCTTAGTCTGCGAACCCACTCGCACGTCACCCATCAAGACGGGGACCTGCGTGGTCGTCACGCTCACGGCGCCAAAGGGGCATGCCATGACGCAGCTCTTGCAGCCGATGCAGTTGTCCTCGTTGACGCCGATGCGATGGTTCTTTGGATCAAAGAACAAGGCGCCCGTGGGGCAGGCCTTGGCGCACGGGGCATCCTCGCAGTGGTGACATGCCACCGGTGCGGAGATCTCGTACGTACGCGTCACGCGCAGGCGCGGCGCGGCGATGTTGCCGGGAATGTCGTGCGCCTCGATGCACGCTGCCATACAGGTTTGGCACCCAATGCAGCGTGAAGAATCGGCTACGACTCGTTTATTGCCCATGTTGTTCACTCCCTCCTGAATCCCATGCCGGAGAGAACCTGTCGACGTTGCCCCGGACCGCCCGTGGTCCGGCATCGGCGTATCGAGCGCATGCGGCGAAACAGGCACTTCGATAGAGTTCCTCCAACGATATACAGGCTAAATATACGCAGTTGCAGGTTGCAAACTTGAGCATAGGCCCTGCAATACGGGTGTATTGCAGGGGTTTTGGCAGGTTGGAATTATTCTCTAGAAGCTATAAAGGTGAGTGTATTACATGCGTACATCCTGGGGAGATTTCACGCTCGTTTATAAAGGATGTAATACGTTTGATATATATTTCGCACTCATTAACTTGAGTGCAATAAAGCAGTGGTTATAAGATTGGCTATTATTAGCCCATGTTGTATTTGACCATTCATATTACACACTCATTAAGGGGGGGCCAGTGATGTCATCGACGCAAAAACGAGCCATCCTGCAGGTGCGCATTCGCGAAGAGGACAAACAGCATGCCGAGCGCCTCTACGACGCCATGGGCACATCGCTTGCCGAGGCCGTTCGCCTTTTTGTCGCGCAGAGCATTTTGATGCGCAAGCTTCCCTTTCAGCCGGTCGCCGTGCGCTCAAAGGACGGCACCGCCGCCTATGGATCGCTCAAAGCATATGGGGACCCCAATCGCCGCTCCGAGGAGCGCAATGCCTGGATTGAGTACCTTGCTACAGAATGCGACGATTCGATTTTGGGTCCCGAGGAAGTAGATATCCATGAGTAGCACCATCATCGACGAGACCGTCATCCTACGCTACCTGCTCAACGACGACGAAGTTCTGTCACCGCGCGCCGCCAAGGTCATCGCCACGCGTACCGCTCGCGTCTACCCCGAAATCATCACGCGCGTCGTGGTCACGCTGCGCGACGTCTATAAGGTTCCCCGCGCTGAGATTGCTACGGCCATGAGAAGGCTGCTCGATGACGTCATGGTCGACGAGCCCACCGTTGTCGCCCTTGCCGTCAAACTCTTTGGCAAGACCCATATGGACTTTACCGACTGCCTCCTCGCAGCCCGAACCGCCATCTACAACGATGATGTCGTGAGCTTTGGCAAGCCCATCATCCAAGGCATGATCGACTACCGCCGTAAACGCCAAACCGCCGTCGACGCCCGCGACCGCGCCGCCGAATCCCGCAGCCGCAGCACCGACTCCACCATCGACAAGCTCCGCCACCAACCCCGCAGCTAACCCCATCTCCTCCTAAGTTGCGGTGAAATACGGACTGATTTATGCCTTTAAAGGCCTCAACAGTCCGTATTTCACCGCAACTTATTGAAGGTTGGCTGCGAACAATTTCGCTATCGGGAGTCGGCGTAGGGTTTTGTTGTCGGAATGCCGTAACCGCGCATCATGGCACCGAACGATTCTACGTCGTAGGTGTCCGAGAGTTTGAAATGAATGACGTTGTGGCCCATGGCGCGAAGGTTCGCGTCGCGCATGAGGGCCGCTCGATACGTTTTTGCCGCTGCCCGCTCTGGATCATTTTGAGCCTCGTCTTCAAACTTGCCTAGCCCATGCAGCTCTGCCAGCGTCCATGAGCCGTCTAGCATCTGCCAGCCATAATCTGCTAGATAATAGCCAGCGTTTCCCGGTCGCGTTATCTCAACTTGAAGCTCGGGCGCGGCAACCCCAGCGAGAATCATCGCTGCTCTCGCCTCAGACTCGCCGCCATTGTCTGACCTGCCGTCCATATACTCAAAAACGTCAAATGCACGCGCGATGCCATGCAGTCCTCGGCAATTTGCCTGCGCATACGCTCGCAGCTCTTCGCGTTCGACATCGTACTCACGGGCCAAGCCATCGACATAGCCCAGCGCATAGCGAAAGGCGCTCGTTCGGGCGATATCAACAACCGTTCGACACGGATCCGTCAGCGTAAACAGACCGAGCCGCCACACTTCGCCAGCCCGCCAGCGCTTGTATTCAACGAACTCATACGTATCACGCCTTGTAGACCGTGGCAGCAGTACTTGCACTTTATCCAGAAGCGTATACGCCGAGCCGATGCCGTAGAGCAGCGCTGCTGTCGATCCGCAAAACACAGCATCCGGTTCAACGACCGCAATAGCGGATGCCAGCTGAAAGATGCGATCTTCAACCCCAAGATTATTCCAATAGACCGGATCCGCATACACGTGGTTGTAAAGACGAAGCATGAGCTCTTCCTGCATAAGCTCACGCGCACGGCGTTCATCCCAAGGATCAATTGTTATAAGCAGCTGTCCATCTTGATGAATTCCAACGGCCGAGAATAGCATCCTTGCATATGACTGCGGAAAATGTTTGCCTTTATCGAGCATGGCCAACCCCATAACCATCACGGCGGAGAGAATACCATTACGCTATCGCATGTTTCCGTCCGCAGGCCTTGCCAAAAGCTGACCAAAAGCTTGACGCCGCAGGTCAGAGCTTCAAAAATATTTCCACTCTCGGTAGACGGTCGCTACGACTCTCCCAACGGCATCAAAATCCAACCTTACAAATAGTTGCGGTGAAATACGGACTACATGGGCCATAAAAGCCGAAAAACAGTCCGTATTTCACCGCAACTTAGAAGGGGATGTGGGGTCCCGGCATGTATATGAAAATGGCTCTGGTCCCAAAAGGAATCAGAGCCATTCATCTATCTTATGGAGCGGGCGACGGGAATCGAACCCGCGTCATCAGCTTGGAAGGCTGGGGTTCTACCATTGAACTACGCCCGCAAGATATGGTCGGGACGACAGGATTTGAACCTGCGACATCCTGCTCCCAAAGCAGGCGCGCTACCAAACTGCGCCACGTCCCGAAGGTGTTGAGCAGCTAAGGTCTAAACCTTGCGTGTCCCAAAGCGAAGGAAATTATAGGGGAGACTTCGCGCCTGTGCAAGCGACGATACCCTAGCTCCTCGAATGTGCGACAAACTGGCTATGGGCCAGGCCGATCACAAACGCCACCACGGCGACTGGCGCCCACGCGGCTCCAATGTCCGCCAACGGCAGCGCATCGAACGGCAGCCACGCGCCAGCAAAGAACGCATCGCGGACCGAAGTGATTACGCTCTGTACCGCGACAACGCCGCCGACCCAAACCCACACTTGCGGATGCGCGTCGCAAAAACCGTGCACCAGGCCCATAAGCACCAGCACAATGGCGACGGGATACAAGGCGTTGAGCATGGGCACCGAGAACATGAGGATCACGTCGAGGCCCACGTTGGAGAGCACGCACGAAAACGCTGCGAAAACAAAGGCGAGAACCGCGAAGGGACGGCGCATGGCCTCCTCAGAGGCCTCCGCTCCACCTTTAACCACATACGTCTCGCAGAAGTAACGCGAGCAGCAGCTGATGAGGCCGATGCACACGTTCATGCAGGCAAGGAAAAAGATCGCAAAGACCACGACCGTGCCGACAAGGCCAAAGTGCATAGACGCCGAACGGGCGAGGATGGCAGCACCGTTAGTGGCATCGGGCATCACGGTGCTGAGCTGCGTGCCGGCAAGCGCCAGGCCGCAGTAGATGACGGCCATGAGCACGCCGGCGATCACACCGGAACGCGAAATCTCGAAGGCTACGCGCTTGTCATCAGTAACGCCCAGCTCGTGGATGGTCTCGGCGATGATGATGCCGAAGGCGAGCGACGCGAGCAGGTCCATGGTCTGGTAACCGGTCAAAAAGCCCTGCACGGCGGCGCCCGCATCGTAGGGAGCCTGAGGCGCGGCAGCCGGTCCCAGCGGCGAGATCACGGCAGCACCCACGACCAGCACGATGAGCGCAATGAGCGCGGGGCCCGTAATGCGGCCGAGTACGCGTGTGATGACACCCGGGCGCAGCGTGAGCGCAAACGCGACGACGAAGAACCCGATGGCAAACACCAGACGTGCCGTGCCAAGCGAAACGCTCTCAGGTAGCAGCGGCACCAGCATTTCGAACGCCGTAGAGCTTGTGCGCGGAATGGCCAGGCACGGGCCGATGGCCAGGTAGACCGCCGCAACAAAGAACTCACCAAACTTGGGGTGCACGCGGCCGGCAAGCTCGCGCGCCGTTCCGGCAAGCGCGACGGCGATAAATCCCATGACGGGCAGGCCGATGGCGGCAATCAGAAAGCCGAGCATGGCGACCGGCGTGGCAGAACCTGCCTGCAACGCCAGCAGCGGCGGAATAATGAGGTTGCCGGCGCCAAAGAGCATCGAGAACAGGGCGATGCCGACGGTGACGACATGGTCGGAGCGCAGACCGCGCGGGGCGGATGAAGCCATGAGAGCACCTTTCGAATCGAAACAAAAACGGGACGGGCAAAAGACCCGTCCCGCAAGTATATACGCTCTAGCAGCTTTAGCAGGTTAAATCGCACAGAGCATCGATAGCCGTATCGACTTCCTCGTCCGTGTTGAAATACCCAAACGAGAAGCGAACGACACCCTGGCGCTCGGTCCCGAGCGCGCGGTGCATGAGCGGAGCGCAATGGGCGCCGGGGCGCGTCGCAATCCCCCACCCTTGCATGAGCGCGTCCGAGATCTCGGCAGAGTCGATATCGCCCACGTTGAGTGAGACGATCGCCGAGCGCACGGGCTGGTCAAACGCACCGTAGAGCTTAATCCCCGGAATCTCGCGCACACCGGCAAGGAAGCGATCAGCGAGCGCACGCTCCTGGGCAGCAATCGCGTCGACCCCGCCCTGGGCCTCGATAAAGTCGAGACCAGCGGAAAGGCCCGCGATGCCATGGCCGTTGAGCGTACCGGCCTCCAGGCGCGTGGGCCACTCAAGGGGCTGCAGCTCATCGAAGCTGTGCACGCCCGTGCCGCCCATGGCCCACGGCGCCACGTCAATGCCCTCTGCCACGGCCAGGCCGCCGGTCCCCTGCGGGCCCATCAATCCCTTGTGGCCGGTAAAGCACACAATGTCGAGCCCCATGGCCTGCATATCGATATGCGCCGTGCCGGCAGACTGCGAGGCATCGACGATCACAAGCGCGCCGGCCGCATGGGCTATGGCCGCCACGCGCGCAATGTCGACCGCGTTGCCGGTCACATTGGAGGCATGCGTCACCACCACGGCACGCGTGCCCGGCGTGACCAACCGCTCGAGCTCATCATAGTCGAGCACGCCGCTCGCATCGCAACCCGCATGCTCAACGGTCACACCCCGCTCCGCTGCCAGGCGGTTGAGCGGACGCAGCACCGAGTTGTGCTCGAGCACTGTCGTGACCACGCGGTCGCCGGGGCGCACCACGCCATTGATGACGGTGTTGAGCGCCGCGGTGGAGTTGGGCGTAAAGCACACATGGTCTGCCCTCGGGCAACCCAAAAGGCGTGCAAGCTTGGCACGGCAAGCATGAATCGTACGAGCGGCATCGAGGGCACCCGACGTGGCCCCGCGCCCGGCATTACCGAGCGAACACATCGCCTGCGTCACGGCATCGATGACCGTCTGCGGCTTGTGCATGGTCGTCGCCGCGTTATCCAGGTAGATCATCGCACGACCTCCCACATGTCGATCACCGTAAAGCCCTCGGTGGGAACGCCCGCCGCGACGAGTTCGCCGCGCAGCAGTTCCTCATCGGCAGGCAACGCCTTCCATGCCAAACCGCAGCCGGCAGCGACCTCCCCGGGCACGGGAATCGTTCGCCCGGGAAGGCCGCGCTCGGTGCACAGGGACTCGCAGCCCATGGCGGCCGCCGTGGTGGGAAACGTGATGACAAGCGCCGGGCGCTTCTCCCTCATGACAACTCCAACCAATACGCTACGGGCGCACGACGCGCACGGCCTGCTCCATCTTCTCCACGATCACGTACATGTTGGTGACCTCGCCCACCGCAAGCTGGTCTTTAATGCCATAGTGGTCGAGGCAGGTACCACAGGTAAGGATCTCAACACCCTGCTCCGCCAGGCCCTTCAGGTCATCGAGCACCGGCGAGCCCTCGACGGTGAGCTTGGCGCCGCCGTTATAGAACAGCATGGTCGCGGGCAGCTCCTCCTGCTGCGTCACGGCAAAGATGAAGGCCTTCATGAGCTTGTGGCCCAGCTCGTCGTCGCCGCGGCCCATGCAGTCGGTGTAGACGGAAATGACGAGCTTGCCCTTGCCGGCGCTGGCATCACAGAAGGCAGCGCCATCCTGTTCGGGATCGGCCACGGCAACGGTGCCAGAGGTCGCCACGGTCACGTGCCACTCGGCGTCAGAAACCTTCTCGACTGAGGCCGTGCAGCCCTTCTCCTGCGCCATCTTGGAGATGTTCTTGACGGCGGTCTCGTTATCGACCGAGGTCACGACGGCGCCCTCGTCATCGAGCTGCTTAAGCGCCTTGAGCGTCTTGACGACGGGCAGCGGGCAGGCATCGCCCATGGCATTGACTTCAATCTTGGTAGACATAGCTTTTCCTTTCGAATAAATCGTTTTAGAACGGTACATAGCTCAATAAACGTGCCGTTAACGGACAACGTGGACGGCAGGACCGCCCGACACCGCCTCGCACACGCGCCCGACGACGGCGGCGATACGTCCTTCGGCATGCAAACGGCGCGCAAGCTCATCCACATCGGCAGCAGGTGCCGCGATAAGCAGGCCACCAGACGTCTGCGGATCGTACAGCGCATCCAACATGCCCGGCTCCAGGTCCTCGTCGGCAGCCACACGCGGGCCAAAGAAGTCCTGGTTGCGGTAGGAGCCCGCGGGGATAATGCCCAGACGCGCCATGTCGAGCACCTGGTCAAAGAGCGGCACCGACCCCGACGCAAGCTCAATCTGCACGCCCGAGCCCTCGGCCATCTCGCACGCATGCCCGATCAGGCCAAAGCCCGTGATGTCGGTGCAGCCGTGAAGCTCAAGTCCCTCGGCCAGACGAATCGGCGCCTCGTTGAGGGTGCGCATCGAGTCAAACATGGCCGCGGCCTCGTCCTGCTCGATAAGCTCGCCCTTAATGGCCGTGGTGATGATGCCCGAGCCGATCGCCTTGGTCAGTAACAGGACATCGCCCACGCGCGCGCCGCTGTTGGCGAGCATGCGGTCGAGCGCGACAAAGCCGCTCACGGACAGGCCGTACTTGGGCTCGTCGTCGTTGATGGTATGACCGCCCGCGATGGAGCAGCCGGCCTCGACACATTTGTCGGCGCCGCCCGCCAGAATCTGGCCGGCAACCTCAACGCCCAGGCAACTGGGGATGCAGAGGAGGTTCATGGCATGGCTCGGCCGCCCGCCCATGGCGTAGATGTCCGACAGCGAGTTTGCCGCCGCGATTTGGCCAAACAGAAACGGATCGTCGACCATCGGCGGGAAGAAGTCGATGGACTGCACGAGACCCAAGTTATCGCCAACGCGAAAGACGCTCGCATCGTCGGAGGTATCGAACCCCACGAGCAGGTTGTCGTTATGCACATTGGGTAAATCGCCCAGGACCTGGGCGAGGGCTCCGGGAGCCAACTTAGCGGCTCAACCGCTCGCGGCCGTCATAGACGTGAGCCTCACGGTGTCCTTAGCCATACGAACCCCCTTCCAACAAATCAACGACTCTAAGTATACGCGCCAGGCACGCTTCCCAAGAGACCGCCGACGGCTCGAACGTCGAAGGCGGCGCGGCAAGCGCCTGCGCGATAGCATCTGCCAGTGCGCGCTCAAACAAAGGAAGGTCGGCCGCCACGGGCGTGTCGACATCCGTCATACGCGGCGACGCCACCCACGTCACGGGAGCACCGGGAAGCATCGCCTCCATCCAGGGACGAACGCCGGGCAAATCGGTCGCCACAACTTTGCAGCCGCACGCGAGGGCCTCGATCGTCACGAGCGGCAGACCCTCGTAAAACGAAGGCAGCACAAAGACGTCGGAACTGCGGTAGGCACGCACGAGCCCATCGCTATCCAGGCGCCCCGCCAGCGTCACCGGCACATCCGAGGCCGCGGTCAAGCGCTCGATACGCGCGTACTCGGCATCGTCCCCGCGGCCGCCCACAAGTACCAAGCCAGATGGGCGGACGCCATCGTCAATCGGCAATGACACGGCTCGAACCAGCGACTCGACGCCCTTTTTAAAGCAAATCTTGCCCACGTACGCAAGCGATCCCGGCTGCCTCGCCACGTTTGCGTCGCGGCTGAAGACGCGATGGTCGTAGCCCGTCCCAATCACGTGGATGCGATCGGCATCGACGCCGCACACCAGGCCAATCTGCTCAGCCTGCTCAGCATGGAGCGCAAAGACGGCATCGATCCGACGAACCGCACTTACGATGCGATCGCGTTCGAGCGCATGCGAGCGCAGCTGGCGCAGGTCGGTCGAATGGCACACGGCAACAACCGGCACGCCCCGGACGCACTCGCGCGCCAATGCGGTCACCAGATATAGGTGATGGCAGAGCACCAGATCGGGCCGAAACTCAGCCACCGCCCGATCGATTGCAGCAGCAAATGCCCGCTCAAATGCCTTGAGCATCGAAGGCGTCAGGTCACGATAGCGCGTGGAGGGATAGGGCATGACATCGGACATACCGCAGATGGGAAACGGCAGCTCGGGCGACTCGAACGGCACGGCAAACACGGCAGCACGCCGGTCCAGCTCGCCTTGGGTATCACCCGGAGCCGCGCCGCAAAGCACGGCGGCGCGATGCCCCGTCTCGATCTGTTCGCGCACGAGCGCGGCAAGGTAGGTGCCGCTGCCGGTGCTATCTGGTTTTTGTGCCGAGATATTGAGGATGCGCATGTCGCGGTACACCCCTAGGCCAAGGCGGCGGCGCGAATCGCCGCGCCGATGGCACCGGCAAAGCGAGCCTGGGGCGAGGTGGTCACCGGCGACCCCAGCAGCTCGCCCAACCGCTCCACCACGAAGGCGTTCTCGCACAAGCCGCCGGTCAGATAGTACGGGGCGCCCGCGGCCTGCCCGGCCATGGTCGCCACGCGCGAGACCACGCTGTCGATCACGCCACGCGCAATGTTCCCGCGCGGCTCGCCGCGACCGATCAGGCTGATAACCTCGCTTTCGGCAAACACGGTGCACATGCTGCTGATCTTGGTAGGCTCGCCGGAACGCGCCAGGTCGGCCATCTGCTGCTGGGAAATGCCCAGGCGGTCGGCCATGATCTCCAAAAAGCGCCCCGTGCCGGCAGCGCACTTGTCGTTCATGGCGAACTTGGCCACGCGGCCACTTTTAAGCTGAATGACCTTGGTGTCCTGACCGCCCACGTCAATCACCGTGCCGTGATCGCCAAACAGGCGCACGGCACCGGTGCCGTGGCAGGTGATCTCGGTCACGACCTTGTGCGCATAGGGCACGGCGACACGGCCGTAGCCGGTCGCGATCACGCGCACGTCGTCGGCTGTCACGTCATAGCCGGCTGCAGCGAGCTCGCCACGCAAGCGCTCGGCCGCATCGACCGACGAATATCCCGTCGGCATCACGCAAGTCCACGCAATGGCGCCATCCGTGTCCACCACCGCAGCCTTCGCGGCCGTCGAGCCTATGTCGATACCAATGCCAACCACGTCATCCTCCTTCTATGCGGCAAAGCAGCTACCCCCTTGCCGCGTTCGCCCTACAGGGTCTCGATAAAGGCGGCGATGCGGGTCTCGATCTGGCCCATGTCGCCGTTGCTGTAGTCGGTCTCGATCTTCATATACGGAATACCCGCACCCTCGACAGCCTCCTGCATGCGCGCACTCTCCACGTTAAAGGTGTGGCAGGCCTGGAGCACGTTTTCGACCACGCCATCGACGTGGTACTTCTCGCACATGGCCAGCGTATTTTCCATACGACCGTCGTTGGGCGTCATGACCGAGCAGTTGATATCCAGGTAGCGGTCGGCGATGGCGCGCAGGATGTCGGGAGCCTCCGGGTCGATCATCATGGCCGCCGTGCGCTCGCCCGAGCAATCGTCCATGCACACGACCACACCGCCGTTGGACTCGATGGTGCGGCCGATTTTGTTGATCACGCCGCCCACCGGGCAGCCAGTAATCAGAATGCGCTTGGCATCTGCCGCGACTGGGCGCTCGCCCGCGTCGTAGGCCTCGCGCAGCTTGACGACCTTTTGCTCCAGCTGCTGCGTATAGGCCTCGATATCAAAGCTAAACGTACCGGCAAACATGGTGCTCATCAGGTCGACGCCGCTCATGGCCGCCGGCTGGTTAGCCTGCAGCGCAAACATCTCGAGCTGGGCCGCACGCAAGCGGTTGCGACGACGGACGGCAGCGCGCAGGTCATCGTCGGTAATCGTGATGCCGTAGAAGCCCTCGAGCTCCTCCTTGAGCAGACGACACTCCTCGTACCAGCCTTCACGCTCGTAGGCGCGATCGCGACCCTGCGGAAGATGCAGAATGTGCGTGCGCTTGAGCTCGTTGAGCAGCTCGTACATCTTCTTCTTGCCGTCGCAGGTGGTCTCGCCGATGATCATGTCGCTAAAGTACGTAAACGGGCACTTTTGCGAGTAGGCAAAGCCGTAGGTCGACTTGATGAGCGGGCAGAGGTTTGCCGGCAGCACCTTCTCGGCCTCGGGAATCACCTCGTCGGACGTGCCGCACAGCGCCACGCTCGCAGCCCCCGCGGCATCGATAATCTCGAGCGGCGTGTAGCTGCACAGAAAACCGACCAGGCGATTACCCGCCTGCTTATAATCCTTGACGCGAATAAACGCCGCCTTGCGTTGCTCGTTGAACTCCTCAAACGTGGACGGCAACGGCTGCTCAATATTTTCCGACATATAACTCCTTAACAAACCTTTTAACCAACCAAGGAAACGGCTTTCCCAGGTGCCCGAGGTTGCCGTGAAAGAGGAGCGCCGCGTACTTTGGTATGCAAGCGATGGTTTGAACGGCAAGATCGGGTGCTTGGGGAAGCCGCTGGACCGGATAGCCCTAAATGGTTTCCAAGAAAGCCTCAATCCTGGTTTGCAGTTGGCCTGCATCCTCGCCGGCGTAGTCGGTCGTGATGTGCATAAACGGAATGCCTGCCTCCTCGGCAGCCTTCTCCACGGCAAACGACTCCATCTCGTAGAGCGTGCAGAACTGCAGAGCCACGTCGACGATGCCGTCGGCATGTAGGTCCTGGGCCATCTGGACAATGTCTTTCATACGCTGATCGTTGGGCGTAAAGACGGCGCAGTTGATCTTAAAGTAGCGCTCGGCGATGGCGTCGAGCATCTCGTCAACCGTCTCGCCGGACT
Organism: Collinsella sp.; assembly: GCA_048323995.1. GTDB lineage: Bacteria > Actinomycetota > Coriobacteriia > Coriobacteriales > Coriobacteriaceae > Collinsella. The sequence goes on from DBFELT010000019.1 coordinate 252,714, forward strand.
CGTCGACCAGGTCCTTGTAGTAGCGCGAGCCCGTGCAGGACTCCTCGCCTACCACAACGCCGCCGGCCTTCTCGATAAGGTTGAACAGCTTCCAGTTGGGCACGGCCATGGGCGTACCGGTGTACAGGATGCGCTTGGTCCCCTTGGGTGCCACGCCCTCGCTGGCCTCGACACGCTGCTCGCACTCAGCCGCCATATCGTTGATGGCTCCGGTCAGACGCGGTGTGTCGTCCATAAAGGCGGCCTGAACGGTCAGCAGGCTGTCGAGACCGCTGATGGGCGCAGGGTCGGCAGCGCGGGTCGCAGCGAGGCGCTGCAGGGCGCGACGCTTCTCATTGACGGCGTGGATGGCAGCCTTCAGACGCTCGGGCGTAATCTTGACGCCGCACTCTTCCTCGATCTTGGCGGCGAGTTTCTTGACCTCGGCCTTCCAGGTCACGAGCGTCGACTCGTCGTGCACGTTGGGAATATCCATGACGTACATGTTCTTTTGCGTTGCAAAGAACTCGTAGGCCTTCTTCTTGCCATCGCAGGTGTTCTCGCCTACCACCAGGTCACTCGACTCAATGTAGGGGCAGACCTCGCCCAGCTTAAAGCCGGCAAAGCTCTTGATAAGCGGACAGGTGTTGCGCGGCAGGTGCTCCTCGACCCTATCGGCTGCCCAATCGGCACCAGAGCACAGACCCACGGGGATACCGTCGCAGGCAAGTACGATCTCCTCGGGCACGTACACGCAGAACGAACCCACGATCTTGGTGGCCTCGCCAGCCTCCTTCTTGTCGAGCATCTCCTTAATGCGGCCGCTATGGATGTTGGTGGCCACAAAGTCCAGGTAGGACGTGGACTTGGGGCGATTGTTCTGCGTCAGGAACATATCGCCGTACATCTGGCCCACGGCGCCCAGCAGCATGTCGTGGTCGGCAAGATTCATGCCGAGGCTCTCCCACATCGGATGGAAATCAAATTCTTCAGCCATGACGGTTCCCCTCTCGAACCAAAAATGGATAACAGCGGTATCGATGCACGACGGACGGCGATTGCCCGGCCGTGCTCAAACCCGGAATTTTAGGGAACCTGCTTTGCGGTCGATTATTTAGTTGTGCGTCGTCTCTCCCGGAGCCGTGAACATACCTGCTCATATGCGACTCCGAGCCATATACAGGGCGCGCGCGGCAACGCGGCGAATATATGTCATCTGCGGCATGTGCGCACCCTCCTTTACCAGTTGAGGTCAACTATATCAACGGTCGCCGACCATGCGAACACCGTTGACATTCGTACGACAGCGTCGTGTGCCATCGCTTAATAAATAATTATCTTAATTGATAAGAGTTTGTCATTCCTCATTCGGCGAACGGCAAAAACAAAGCCGCCGAGGCTTATATGCCCCGACGGCATTACCCGGCGCTATCGACAAACCAAATGGATCCTGCTGGCATCAAAATGCATGCGAAGCGTCTCGCCTGCTTGCGGCAGCTCGTCAACAGGCATGCCCACTTTGTTGACCTTCCACTGCAGACGCGTGGGCGCATCGACGCGCGGCACATCCAACAGCACCAGGCGTTCAAAACGCGAATCGCTCACGCGCGCCACGTGCAGGTCGTAGCTGTTGCGGCCCCGCTCGGCACGGTTGTCCACATGGAAGTAGCTCGCACGAATACCCAAGTAGGCAACATCGTCGGGAACCTCGCGACCCACATTAAAGGTCATGCCCCAGTCGAGAGCCCCAACTTCTTCGTCGCCGATCTTGCGCGCCCGGCTTGTGTTCTTGCAGCCCGTCAGGCGCAGTGCCGCCAGCGTCTGCGGACGGCGGACCACGTCCTCGACAGAGCCGATCTCCTCAACATGCCCGTCGTGCATCACGCAGATGCGCTGGCACAGGCGGCACGCCTCGTCGATGTCATGGCTCACGTAGAGCACGGTGCGGTTACAGACGTCGAACAGGTCGAGCATGTTCTGCTCGAGTGCGCTCTTAAGATAGGAATCGAGCGCGCTCATGGGCTCGTCGAACATAAAGATGCCCGGATGCGCCGCCACCATACGGGCAAGCGCCACGCGTTGCTGCTGCCCGCCCGAAAGGCGCGCGGGGTAGCGGTCGGCAAAATCGGCTAGACCGAAAATGCTCAGATAGCGCTCGGCGAGCTTTTTGCGTGAGGCGGCGTCGCCCGCATCCTTTACACCGGCGCATACGTTATCGGCCACCGTCATGTTAGGAAACAGCTGATAGTTTTGGAACAGCAGGGCGCATTTGCGCGCCTGTGGCGACAGGTTGATGCCCGCCGCCGAGTCAAAAAAGGTCACGCCGTTGACGACGATCTTGCCCTCGTCGGGCGTCTCCACACCGGCAATGCAGCGAAGTGTGCAGCTCTTGCCGCAACCCGAGGCACCGAGCAACGCCACGCGCTCCTCGCCGGCCTCAAGCTGCATGTCGAGCATAAACCCGGGATAGTGCTTTTTTATATCCAGAACGAGCGACATGGCCTATCGACCTCCCTTTGCGACCGTGTCATCGCGCATAAGCTCGGCCAACGCCTCGCGATCGATGCGCAGCGCATCGCCGCCGACTGGGTCGAGCGAATCGCCCTGTCCGGCGAAATCTTTGGCCTGCTTGCGCTCCGCGCGGGAAAGGCCCCGCTCGCGATACTTTTGCGAGTGCGCCGTGTACATGTTGATAAACAGGATGACCAAGAAGCTAAAGGCGATCACGACGACAACCCAAAAGAGAGCCACCGACGTGTTGCCGCCCATCCACTCAAAGTAGATGGCGATGGGGATGGTCTGGGTAATGCCGGCATAGTTGCCCGCAAAGAACAGGGTGCAGCCAAACTCGCCCATGGCACGCGCGAAGGCGAGCACCGTGCCGGCGGCAATCGAGGGCCAACCAAGCGGCATCATAAGCTTGGTGAAGATGCGACGTTCGGGCCATCCCAAGGTTCGCGCGGCGTCGAGCATCTGCGTGTCGAGGCTCTCGAAGGCACCGAGCGCCGTACGGTAGACCAGGGGAAACGACACCACCACGGCAGATATCACCGCCGCGGGCCACGTAAAGACGATCGAGACGCCGTGCGCGATCAGCCACTGGCCCACCCCGGTCGAGCGGCCAAATAGCATAAGCAGCAGAAAGCCGCAGACCGTAGGCGGCAGCACCATGGGGACGGTAAAGACCGAGTCCAGCAGGCCCTTGATACGGCTCGTAGTACCCATGGTCTTCCATGCGGCAAACAGGCCCAGTGCAAAGGCAATAACGAGGGCAAGGCCGCTCGTTTTGATAGACACCCAAAACGGACGGTAGTCGATGCCGCCCAAAAAGGAGGCCAGAGAGGTCAAGGGGGCCTGCTCATCCCGCAACACGACAGACGATGCTTCAACCATTTGAGCACTATCAAGCCAACGCGCGCCGCCCTTGGCATCACCCGAGGCTGATGCAATCACCACATAGCGGTCCCCATCCGCACCGCGCTCGTCAAAGCCATAGGTATACCCGCCGGCATCAAACGTTGTTTCCGCCGTAACATACCAGGGAAGATCCACGTCCCCCAGCTGCGCACCTCCCATGCAGTTTGCGCTGTCGAGTTCACAGACGAGGGCTTTGAGACCCGATACGCACTCGTTGTCCTGCGGATCCAAACCAAACTTCTCGACCGCCTTGGGCGATATCCACACCACAACGCGATCGGCAGCAGGCGCCACTACAAGGTCCACGTCCTCGTTAACGGGAAACCGGTAGCCCTCAGGCTGGCCCTCCATGGCACGAGCGGTCCCCTTGGCCAACCGCTCAAAACCCTCGATCCCATAGGAAAGCCCATGAGCGATCGCAGCAACCTGGGCCCCGTCCTCAGCGTCCCCAGCAAACGCAAATCCCGGCACCCAGCAAAGCGCGAAGGTCAAAGCACAGGCGACAAGCATGCGGAATCTATTAAGCACGAAAAGCTCCAAGCGAATACAAGGACGGAGTGAAACACAAAACGATGGAATTATCGCGCCAAGCCGCACTACTCGGAAAGCTCAAAGCCGTACTTAGCCCAAATCTTCTGAGCCTTCTTGTTGGTCAGGCAGAAGTCGATAAACGCCTTAGCCTCGTCGGCGTGTTCGGAGCTATCGGCGACAGCGCCGGGATACACGATGGGCTTGTGCGAGTCCTCGGGACACACGAAGGCCTCCTCGATACCGTCGTAGCGGAAGATGTCGGAGCTATAGACAAAGCCAGCCACGCAGTCGCCCGTAGAGACGTAGGCGGCAGCAGTGCCGACCTTGTCGGCCAAAGCCACCTTGTCGGCGATCTCGGGAGCATACTCGCCGTCGTCGCCCTCGGTGCCGGTGTAGAGGCCCACGGAGGCCAGGGCCTGGTTGGCGTACTTGCCGGCGGGAACGGTCTTGGCGTCGCCGATGGCGATCTTGCCGTCCAGATTCGCGACGTCGGCGATGGCCTCGACCTTGGTGTCGGAGCCCTCGGCGCGAATAATCACGAGGTCGTTGACGAACATGTCCTCACGCATGTCGGTGTCGACGAGCTCAGCGGCCTCGGCGTCGTCCATGGTGCCCTTGGAGGCCGTGATAAGCACGTCGACGGCAGCACCGGCGCGCATTTGCTCGACAAGGTCGCCAGACGCCTTAAACTGCGTGTCGGCAAACGTGGTGCCGGTCTGCTCGGTGTAAAGCTCCTGAACCTCGGGCAGAGCCTTCTCGAGCGAGTTGGCGGCAAAGACCTGCAGCTCGACAGCTTTCTTGGAAGATGCCTTAGCAGAACCGGCATCGGATCCGGCCGGCTCGGACGTCTTGCTGCCCGAGCAGCCGGCAAGACCAAGGCCGGCAGCGGCGACAGCAGAAAGCGAGACGAATCCGCGGCGAGAAACCATATCGAACATGTTCAACCCTTCCGAACGCTATGCCCGGGCACCCCGCCGCAGGCTTTATTCTGTTATTAGATTATACTTCTACGCGAATAATGTTTGTGATAATGATTTCTCGTCCAATAAGTTTCTTTTACCGATAACCCCGAGATGGCCGCACTGTCGCTGCATAAAAAAGGCGGAGCAGCCCGTAAGGTCGCTCCGCCGCAGGTAGCGCGCTTATTTGGCGTGCCCGCCGCCCGCCGTCATTTGGGCCGCATGCTCCAGCTGGTCGCTCACAGCCTCCCAGCTTTCGCGGGCCGCTTTCGTAGATCCCGGAAAGTTGATGACAAGCGTATACCCACGCTGCATGCACACGGCGCGCGAGAGCATAGCGCGACGCGTCTTGGTCATGGAGTATGCACGGATTGCCTCGGCAATACCCGGCACATCGCGGTCGCAGACGGCACGCGTCGCCTCGGGCGTCACATCGCGCATCGAAAGCCCCGTGCCGCCGCAGGTGAGCACGACATTGGCGTGGCACTCATCGGCGGCTTCCACAATGGCATCACCGATCTCGCTGGCGTCGTCGCGCACGACCACATGCGAGGCGACCGTCCAGCCCTGCGCCACGATGAGCTCCTCGAGGGCAGCGCCCGCCTCGTCCTGGACAAGGTCGCGCGTATCCGAGCACGTCACGATCGATATCTTCAACTCCATAGCGTTCCTCCTATAGCACCGTTCCCTCGGGCAGGTCGACGCGCACAACGTCCACGACATCCCCCGCCTTGAGCTCGCACGGCCCTTCGTCAATACGCAGCAGGCAGTTGGCCCGCTGCATCGTGCCGAGCAGCGCCGAATTCTGCGTCTTGGCCTCGGTCACCAACAGCTCACCGGTCTCGGGGTCGCGCGAAACCGTGGCGCGATCGAAGAAGCGTCGGTCCTGGCGCTTTTTCACACTGTGGGTAAGAACCGCTCGCTGCACGGGGCGCGCCCCCTCGGCAAAACCACGCATCTTGCGAATCGCCGGGCGCGCGAGCATCTCAAAGCCCACATACGCCGCGGCCGGATTGCCTGAAAGCCCCAGGTAGGGCTTACCCCCGAGCAAGCCAAACGTGATGGCCTTGCCCGGACGCATCGAAATGCGGTCAAACAGCACCTCGCCCTCGCGCCGGACGAGCGCCGTCACGTAGTCGTAATCGCCCGCCGAGGCGCCACCGCTCGTAATGACAAAATCGCACTCCTGCACGGCGCGATGCACCAGTTCGGCAATCGCCTGCTCATCGTCGGGCGCAATGCCGTAGAACACGGGCTCGGCTCCTGCATCGAGCGCCTCGGCCATCAACGCCGAGGAGTTGGAGTCGCGAATCTGCCCGCGCGCCGGCACGTTACTCGGTGCGACCAGTTCCGTGCCCAGCGAGATGATGCCCACACGCGGGGCAGCGTGCACCTTCACGCTCGCGTATCCGGCGCTTGCCAGCAGACCCGCGCCCGCCGGAGCCACGACCTCGCCGGCGCGCATCACAGCATCGCCGGCATGGGCCTCCTCGGCGGCAGAGCGAACGTTCTCCCCTACCTTGGCCGGCGCCGAGAAGCGAACGTGCGAGCCCTCGTTGCCATCGCCGTCAAGCACGTCGACGATCTCGTATTTCACTACGGCGTCAGCACCCTCGGGCACCGGCGCGCCCGTCATGATGCGGACGGTCTCGCCCGTGCCGACCACGCCCTCAAAGACATGGCCCGCTGCCTCGTGTCCGATAACGTCGAGCGTCACCGGCGTCTCACCAGACGCCTGCGCCAAGTCCGCCGAGCGCACGGCATATCCGTCCATAGCGCTGTTGGCAAACGGCGAGATGTCGATATCGGCCACCGCGTCCTCGGCCAAGGGAAGACCGGCGGCCTGCCACACGGGAATCTCGACGAGATCGGTCGGAGCAACGTGCGACAGAACGATCGACTGCGCGTCCTCCAGCGGAATGAGTTTCTCTGCCATATGCACCTCTTTAATGCCACGGCGCACAACAGGGACGCCGATTCTTTATGCTTGTCTCAGTATAATCCCCCGACGCGCGACCGCGATTTGGCCTGTACCCGCAAATACACCTGTCGGCCGCAAGCCGCGAAACAGAATGGAAAGCAACCCACCGGCTCGTCGCGCTTGCCACGTTTTATAATGCTTGCGTTGCAACCTAAAAGAGGAATATATGGCTCATAACAACAAACCCGAAAGCGCAAACGAAGCGCAGGATCATTCCCAGCCGCTCGACGATGGCGGCTTTTTCTCCCTTAGCGACGTCATCATGGCCGGCAGGCGTCAACTCACCCGCTCCGAGCAGCTCTTGGCCGCCGACACACGCCGCAACGCCCGCAACCTGTTTGCAAGCGCCAAACTGCTCGCGCTCGTCGTCATCGTCTCGCTCGCCATGGGTGTTGCCGCTTGGGCATTTTTGGCCTCGCTGAATATCGCGACCGATTATCGCGAGCACCACGTGTGGATTTACGCGTTGCTTCCCGTTGTGGGCGTTGCCACCGCATGGGTGTACAAAAACCACGGCCTTGCCGCCAAACGAGGTAACAACCTGGTCATCGACTCCGCCCTGGGCACACGCCTTATCCATATGCGCATGGCCGTCCTCACCTTCGTCTGCTCCACACTCACGCACCTAACAGGCGGATCGGCCGGCCGCGAGGGCGCCGCGGTGCAGATTGGCGGCACCATCGCCAGCAACATCTCGAGCCTCGCCCACCTCAAAAAGCATGACCACCACGACCTCATGCTCGCCGGCATCTCGTCGGCCTTTGGCGCCGTATTCGGTTCACCCCTCGCCGGAGCCTTCTTTGGCATGGAGATGTGCTTTATCGGCAAGATCGACTACACCGCGGGCATCTACTGCTTAGTCGCCTCGTTTACCGGCTACTTCACATCACTCGCCCTGGGTACCGAGTACGAAGCGAATGTCATCGCCAGCGTTCCCGCCATGACGCCCAAGACAGTCGTCATCGTTGTTATCAGCGCCATCATCTTCGGTCTGACGGCACGCCTCTTTGCGTGGTCGGTTCGAACCGTCAAGAGCCTGTACGGTCGCTTTATCACCAATTACCTCGTTCGCGCACTTATAGGCGCACTCGTGGTTTTGGCCGCCTATGCCCTCCTCGACGCCTGGGACTACGCCGGCCTTTCCACGTGGCTTTCCGGCGCTGGATTTGCCGGCAACACCACCCTGGCGGACGCAGCCATCAAGTTGGTCGTCACAGCGCTTACCCTGGGCGCGGGCTTCCAAGGCGGCGAGGTCACGCCCCTGTTTGGCATCGGTGCGGCACTCGGTGGCTGGATCGGTTGCCTTACCGGGCTCGATCCCAGTTTTCTGGCGGCTCTCGGCATGCTCGGCATGTTCTGCGCCGGCCTCAACGTACCCATCACCACCTGCATGATGGCCATCGACCTGTTCCACGGCACGGCCGCCGGGTTCTTTGTCATCGTGGCCTTTATCAGCTATCTCGCCGGCGGACACCGCGGCGTGTACCCCGCCCAGCGCATCATCTCACCCAAGCGCCGTTCGCTTATTGTGGATGAGGGCGGTACGGTAGCGGATGCTATCGAGCGCCACAACGACCTGATAGAGTAGATGTAATAATCGCCGTGCAGCCACAATCAGGGGCAATTCGACCTGAGCGCGACCGCATCGTCACGTCATACGCCGGGAGTCGCCCCATGCACGCAACTGATTTTGGCCGCACGCTCATCATCGCCAACCCAGCCGCCCAGTCGGGTGCGGCGCACGAAGTTGCCGAGCGCCTGCAACGCTTTTTGGATATGACCGCGCGCGCATCCCAGTTTGACCTGGTGCTGACCGAGCGCATGGGACACGCCAAGGAGCTGGCCGCCCAGGCAACGGACTATCGCACCGTTATCGCACTCGGCGGCGACGGCGTAATCCACGAGGTCGTCAACGGGCTTATGACGCAAAAGGAGGACGCCCGCCCCGCTCTTGCCGTCCTGCCCGTTGGCTCCGGCAACGATTTTGCCCAAACGCTCGGCATCGACGATTTCTCCGGCAAGGATTTTGGCGCACTGCTCACCTGTGAGCTGCAGCGTCAGGACATCGGGCGCATTCGCTCATGGAACCCCGCAAGCGGCAGCGGCGAGGCTACCGTTGAGTACTACGACCAGACGCTTTCGGTCGGCATCGATGCCGCCATCGGCCTGGGCACCACCGAGCTGCGCAAAAAGACGGGTCTCACCGGCGCGCCGCTCTACACTCTTTCGGGACTAGAGCAGTTTGGCCTACGCTATCGCAACTATCCCATGACAGTCAGCTTTGACGGGGCGCCCGCCGAGCGCGTGAGGGCAATCATCATGGCGATTCAGCTGGGTCCTTCCTATGGCTCGGGCTATCGTATCTGTCCCGAAGCCGACCCCTGTGACGGCATACTCGACGTCTGCTACGCCTGCGGCCCCGTCCCTCGCGCGGTAGCCCTGCCTTTGTTCCTTTCGGCCAAGGACGGCCACCATACCAAGTTGCCGCCGGTTCGCATGCGCCGCTGTCGCCATGTCGAGCTTACCTTTGAGGAGCCCGACTACCCCATCCAGGCCGACGGCGAGCCCATCGTCGCCTCGCGCATCGAGGTGGACATCCTCGCCGGCGCCCTCCACGTCTGGCGCCCCACCCGCTAACCCCACCTAAGTTGCGGTGAAATAGGGACTGTTTATGCAGCTAAAGCCGCAAAACAGTCCCTATTTCACCGCAACTTACAAGGAGGCTATTCGTCGCTGCCCGGTTTGCGTCGGTTGGCCTTTTTAATGGCGTTGAAGCGTCTGTCGTTGAGCCTGCGCTGGCGAGAGCGTTGAGGCACCTTGGTCTTTACGCGTCGACGCGGTGGACGCCCGCGACGCTCAAGCTCTGCCCTCAGCTTACGCAAACAGCTCGCACGATTCTGGAACTGACTGCGGCTCTCGCGCGCCGTCACGGTAATCCCCGAAGGGATATGCTTCATGCGCACCGCCGAGTCCGTCGTGTTCACGCCCTGTCCGCCCGGACCCGTCGCGCGAAACACCTGCACCTCGCAATCGCGCGCCAACTCCTCGACCGACATCTCGGCATAGCGCGCATACTCGCGCCATTCCATCTTGTTCTCATCCATATCAGCACCTCCCCTCATACAAAAAATGTGACAAAGGGACAGTCCCTTTGTCACATCGCATACCAATCGCTTGTGTTGCGCGCTTAGGCGAAGGTGATCTCGCCGTTCTCGCAGTCCATATCGGCGATACGGGCCAAGCTCTCAACGCGGAAGCCGCGCTTACGGAGCTTATCGCCGCCGCCCTGGAAGCCCTTCTCAACGGCGATGCCAATGCCGGCAACTTCGGCGCCCGCAGCCTCGCAGATCTTAATAAGGCCCTCAAGCGCGCAGCCGTTGGCCAGGAAGTCGTCGATAATCAGGACCTTATCGCCCTCGGACAGAAAGCGCTTGCCGACAATGACCGGGTACTCCTTCTGCTTGGTAAAGGAATAGATGGTCGTGGCATACTGCTCGCCGTCAAGGTTGATGGACTGCGCCTTCTTGGCAAAGACCACCGGCACGCCGCCAAAATGCTGAGCCGCGATGCAAGCCATGCCAATGCCCGAAGCCTCAATCGTCAGGATCTTGTTGATCTCGACACCCTCGAACAGACGGGCCCACTCGGCGCCCATGTGGTCGAACAGCTCAACGTCGCATTGGTGGTTGAGGAAGGCATCAACCTTAAGGACGTTACCGGCCTTTACGATGCCGTCATGGCAAATACGATCCTCAAGCTCCTGCATGGCGCAACCCCTTCTCGCGGCAACGATACCGCGCGATTAATAAACGTTGTTCGATAGTCTACCACGGACCGACCCCCGCCCGTCCCACAAGCCGCATCGCACCACAAACCAGTCTTTTTGGGACGGCGCGAATCGTGGCAGACAGCCTCCCAACACGCTAATGGCGGGCGCGCATCTTCACCAAACGCACCATGGCAAGCGCAAAGCCCACAGCGGCCACAGCCATCAACACATAGAACACCGAACGGAAACCAAACAGGAACACATCCGGACGTCCTGCAACAAAACTGGTCACGGCCTCGCCCATCGCCACGCTCATCTGTCCATACAGGATATTCGACGCCACCGTAATGCCGAGTGCCATACCCGCATAACGCGCCAGGCTACCCAGACTACCCGCAAAGCCGAGTGCTTCGCGCGGAGCCGAGCCCATGTACAACGAGTTGTTAGGACTCTGGAAAACCGACGTACCGCACGACATAAACGCGACACAGCACACGATCACAGGGATAGAAGAGCGCTCGTCGAGCGTGCTTACCGCAAAGAGACCGCACACATACACGCCCAGGCCGACCGCCGTAGGGCCCTCGCAGCCAACACGGTCCGAAACCGTACCCGAAAGCGGCCCGATAAAGGCATTCACCATCGGCAGCGCCAAAAAGAGCAATCCGGAAATGTCGGAACCAAAGCCGTGGGCGTCCTGAAAATAGAACGGCAGAATAAACTCGGATGCGCCAATGCCAACGAACACGATGAGCATGCAGGCAAGGTTGATGGTGAAGGCCGAATTTGCAAAGCAGCGACGAGCGGCCTCGATCAGGGACATGGGGCGCTCGCCGGCCTCCGGCTTAACATGCGGCAGCGTGTAGAGCCCCACGATAAACGAGATCACGCCAATAGGCAGGTTGATGAGGAAGATACTCTCCCAGGGAAAGCTTGCCACCAGCATGCCGCCAAGCACGGGGCCACACATCATGCCGAGGGCCACAAAGGTCGCGAGAATACCCATGGCACGGCCACGTTCGCGCGCCGGAAACGACTCGGTGATGATACCCATGTTGTTAGCCATGGCCGCCGCGCAACCGACGCCCTGAACAATGCGTGCCAGGATAAGAACCTCGAGCGAACCCGAAAGGCCGCAAAGCAGCGAACCGGCCGTAAAAACGATTACGCCCAGCTGGAATACGCCCACCTTGCCGCGCACGTCGCCCAAGCGGCCAAACGGCAGCATAGCCACGCATGTCGCAAGCAGGTACACCGAGCTCACCAGCTGGATGCGGTCGAGGCCCACGCCCAGCTCCTTTTGCATCACGGGCAACGCCACGGTCACGACGGTCGAATCCAGACACGACATAAACGTCATGATGAGCACGGTAAACAGAATCGCCCATTTGTTCTTGCCATGGGTGTCGCCCTCTAGAGCAATGTGCTCGCGGCGCAACTGCTCTGCAGTTTTCTCCATATCCATCCTTTCGAGTGGCCTAACGCAAAAAACGGGGCCCCGATCGCCTGCAAACAGCCGCGATTGGGGTCCCGCCTACGGAATCGGAACGAAAGGTCACCGAAGCTTTCTGCCAGCATCGGCACCTTGTACGGAGCTAGCCTAGCACTGCTCGAGTGCCTGCTCAAGGTCGGCAATCAGATCGGCCGTGTCCTCGAGGCCGCACGACAGGCGCACCATGTCGGCGGAGATGCCACAGGCGATGAGCTCCTCATCGTTCATCTGGCGGTGCGTGGCATTAGCGGGATGCAGGCAGCAAGTGCGGGCATCTGCCACGTGCGTGGCGATCTGGGCGAGCTTGAGGCTCTTCATAAAGGTCTCGGCCGCCGCGCGACCACCGTTAAAGCCAAAGCTCACAACACCGCAGGTACCGTTGGGCATGTACTTCTGAGCCAGGTCATAGTACTTGTCGCCCTCCAGGCCCGGATAGCTCACGAAGCGCACCTTGGGATGGCTCTGCAGGAACTTGGCAACGGCCAGGCCGTTCTCGCAATGACGCGGCATGCGCACATGCAGGCTCTCGAGCGAGCTGTTCAGGAAAAACGCCGCCTGCGGGTTCTGCATAGGACCAAGATCGCGCATGAGCTGCGCGGTAGCCTTGGTAATGAAGGCGCCCTCGCGACCGAACTTCTCGGCATAGGTCACGCCGTGGTAGCTCTCGTCGGGCGTGGTGAGACCCGGGAACTTGTCCGCATGGGCCATCCAGTCAAACTGGCCATGGTCAACGATCACGCCGCCCAGATAGGCAGCATGTCCATCCATGTACTTGGTAGTGGAGTGCGTAACGATGTCGGCGCCCCACTCAAAGGGACGGCACATCACGGGCGTCGGGAAGGTGTTATCGACCATCAGCGGCACGCCGTGGTCATGCGCAGCCTTGGCAAAGCGCTCAATATCGAGCACGGCAAGGGCGGGGTTGGCGATGGTCTCGCCAAAGACGAGCTTGGTATTGGGCTCAAAGGCCGCCTCGAGCTCTTCATCGGTGCAGTCGGGGGCAACGAACGTGCAGGTCAAACCCATGCGCTCCATAGTATGGGCGAGCAGGTTGTAGGTACCGCCGTAGATGGCAGAGCTCGCGACCACGTGATCGCCGGCACCGGCCACGTTAAAGATCGCGAGGAAATTCGCAGCCATGCCCGAGCTCGTGAGCATCGCAGCGGTGCCGCCCTCCATCTCACAAATCTTGGCGGCAACCAGATCGCACGTGGGGTTCTGCAGACGGCTGTAGAAGTAGCCCGACTCCTCCAGGTCAAACAGCTTGCCCATGTGTTCGGACGTGTCGTACTTCCACGTGGTGGACTGGTAGATGGGCACCTGGCGCGGCTCGGCATCTCCCGGGCGATAGCCGCCCTGAACACATGTAGTACCGATGGTCTGCTCGCTCATATCTAACTCCCTTGCCTGGGTTACGTTTTATTCGGTTCACGATACCGCTACCCTGCACCCCTCTCAACCCATCCCCAAGGTAGGTTATGGGACAAATTGATCAGGGGTATTTATCTCAAACCTTGGGCATTTGCTCGATAGATAAAAACGAGGCATACATGAAGCTCTCGATGATTACATGCACCGTCGCGGGTACCATAGGCGGGTACACCGTGACCAAGGAGACAACGATGAAGCAAATCGATACGGCCCAGCTCGATATCGCCGCCTGTCAGGCACAGGCTGCCGAATACCACGCCCGTGGTTTTAACTGCGCACAGGCCGTCGCCTGCACGCTCGCGCCCGCCGTCGGGCTCGACCCCCAGGTCGCCTTTACCCTCACCGAGGGCTTTGGTGCCGGCATGGGCGGCATGACCGAAACCTGCGGCGCCATCTCGGGCGCCGTGGCCATCATGGGCTTTGTAATGAGCGACGGCATGGAAAACCCCAAGACCAAGGGCCAGACCTACAAGCTGTCGCGCGAAATCGCCAAGCGTTTTGGCGAGAAGAACACGACGACCGTCTGCGGCACGCTCAAGGGCATCGGATCGGATAAGGGTCCGCTCCGCAGCTGCCCCGGTTGCATCGACGATGCCATCGAGATCGCCTGCGATGTGCTAAAGCAGCTCGCCGAGTAAACGGCAGCAACAGAAAAACGACGGCAGGCGCGCTTGGAATCCATCCAAAAGCACGCCGGCCGTCGCCGTCAGAACTCGGCAAATTCGGGAGCGCCGACCTCGATCTCCTCGCGTCCCGCCATAAGCTCGCGCATCTTGGCGCAAAATGGCTCCTGCTCCCCCGCCTTAAATACCAAGTGAAGTGTAACGGTATCCGCGTAATCGGTATCCGAAACCTTGGCACCCGAATCCTGCGCCAAGCGAAGCACCTGCTCATACTGTGGATAGGCCACATACACATCAACCGGCACGACGCTTGTCATCTCGACGATCTGCCCGGCCTCCTGAGCCGCGGCCACCGCCGCCTGCGTCGCCGCGGTATAGGCGCGCACCAAGCCACCAGGCCCCAACAGCGTGCCACCAAAATAGCGCGTCACTACGCAGCAAACATTTTTGAGCCCCGCGCCACGCAGCACCTCGAGCGTCGGCATACCGCTCGTGCGGCTCGGCTCACCGTCATCGCTTTGACGTTCGCGTCCATCGACCAAAATCCACGCGGGAACATTGTGTCGAGCGTCGTAATGACGCTTGCGAACCATCTCGATAAAGGCATTCGCCTCATCCTCGGACTCAATATGGACCAGCTGGGCAATAAACCGGCTCTTGCGGTCCACAAACTCGCCCGAAACCTCAATATTCGATTGCAGAGTAAAATAGCTGTCCAACAAAGCCCCTCAACAACAAGCAAAGCAACAAACAGCCTCAATAATACGGCAAAGACAGTACCATTGTCCTCGCCAACAAGAACGGAAACGCCAATGATGCCGTCGCCAACAGCGAGAACCCGTCAGCGCGAGCAAGGTGCCTTGAAAGACGAGATTGCAACAGAAATGAGGCTGCCGATGACCAGATAAAAACAGCGAGACGGCGTCAGCTGAGTCGATTTGGCCCGAAAGAGGAGGGAGCACGCCTTATGGCGGCGACCGACGAATGAGCGCCAAATCGGCCAGCTGACGCCGTCGCAGCGTCAACATAGTTGCTGAGTGGGCCTATAAGCCGGGTTCTGTCGTGAACGGTCATTTATCTTGTCTGCACGTTACCGTGCAGCTCCACGCACGCTACCCGAACGCGGACCGGGCCGGCCCATAGCGTTCCTATTCGCGCTTGCTCCGGATGGGGCTTGCCAAGCCGCCGTGTTGCCACGACGCTGGTGGTCTCTTACACCACCGTTTCAGCTTTTCCCTTTACGCCTTGCGGCGCAGGTGGGAGTCTTCTTTTCTGCGGCGCTTTCCGTCGGATCACTCCGCCCGGCCGTTAGCCGGCATCCCGCCCTCTGGAGCCCGGACTTTCCTCACGCGCGCTGCAAGCAGCACATCGCGCGACCGTCTGGCCCACTCAGCAGTGCAAGAGTGTAGCACACCGTTGCCGCAGGCAATGGCACAACACAAGCGTTCGACACGATAAACCAAGAACCACGCTATGCAGTACAATAGTGTCGTCGATGGGCAACGTCGTCAGTCGAGACGCGACCGCGCTCCGCACCCCTCCGTCTACTCGGTGCGTTCCCGCCTCCTCCCCGAGGCGGGATGTCGGCATTTTTTCATGCACCGACAACCCAATAGTCAGTGGACAGCCCGGGCAGCATCGCGCACCTCAGCAACAAATGCAAAAAGGGATCCGTCCATTGCGGACGGATCCCTTAAAACAAGTGATCGTCAAACCGATTTACTCGGCGTCGGTCTCCTCGTCCTTCTTCTCGGAAGGCAGCGGGGTAACCTCGATCTCGACGCCCAGAGTCTCAGCAGCGGACTTCATGGACAGGGAGATACGACGACGGTCGAGGTCGATCTCCATGACCTTGACCTGAACCTTGTCGCCCACGTGGGTGACCTGAGAAGGCTGATCGACGTGCTTGTTGGCCATCTCGGAGATGTGCACCAGGCCCTCGATGCCCTCGCCCAGGTCGACGAAAGCGCCGAACGGGACAAGCTTGGTCACAGTGCCCTCGACGATAGCACCGACGGGGTACTTCTTGACCAGTGCGCGCCACGGATCCTCGGTGGTCTGCTTGAGACCCAGGGAGATGCGCTCGCGGTTGAGATCGACGTCGAGAACCTCGACCTCGACCTCCTGGCCGACCTTGACAACCTCGGAAGGATGGTTGACGTGGTTCCAGGAGAGCTCGGAGATGTGGATGAGGCCGTCGATACCGCCGAGGTCGACGAAGGCGCCGAAGTCGACGATGGAGGAAACGGTGCCCTGGAGACGCATGCCAGACTTGAGCTTGGACAGGATCTCGGAGCGCTCGGCCTTACGGGACTCCTCGAGCACGACGCGACGGGAAAGGACGACGTTGTTGCGGTTGCGGTCCATCTCAATGACGCGGGCCTCGATGCGGGTGCCCATGTAGGAGGTGAGGTCCTTGACGCGACGGAGGTCGACGAGGGAAGCGGGCAGGAAGCCACGCAGGCCGATGTCGAGGATCAGGCCGCCCTTGACAACCTCGATAACCTCGCCCTCGACGTTCTCGCCGGAGTTGAACTTCTCCTCGATGCGGTTCCAAGCACGCTCGTACTCGGCACGCTTCTTGGACAGGACCAGACGACCGTCCTTGTCCTCCTTCTGGAGAACCAGAGCCTCGATGGGATCACCGAGTGCAACGATGTCTGCAGGGTTAGCGTCCTTGCGGATGGACAGCTCGCGGACCGGGATAACGCCCTCGGACTTGAATCCGATGTCAACGAGCACCTCGTCATGCTCGATCTTAACGACAGTGCCGTTAACGAGATCGCCCTCATCAAAGTCGGTAATCGTACCGTCGATGAGGTTGTTCATCTCCTCCTCGTTGACATCGTCAAGAGAGAAAATGGACGAGTTCTGAATCTCACTCAAAGGTGGACCCCTTTCGAACTACGGGGCCCCGATTGCTAGGACCTACAGAAGGGTGCGACAAGCACACAACGTTTAGGAACACTCGGGAGCCGACAGATACTAATGTGACGCTTATGCAATCACGTTCGTATAGGTTACGGGGAAATGGGTTCGATTTCAAGCGTGAACTGCGTTTTTTTACTCGTGTGGAGACTTTTTCGTAATCTTATGGACAGCTGTCTCCACAACTTGACGATAAGCAGTTTGCCCATACGCCTTTGAGGTAAAGTATCCGGAGCCAACTATTCTAGAACGATTTATCGAGAAAGGTGCCCGCGTGCTCAAAGCAGTCGTTTTCGATATGGACGAGACGCTTCTTAGCATCAACCTCAACGCATTCATCCTTCGCTATTTTAAGGATGTCTCGTCGATGCTCGCGGACATCGGGCGACGCAGCCGCGGTGGCACGATGGCCCGCCTCGGCACCATCTTGGTCGACCTCAACGCCAACCGCCGAAGCGGCACGGATAATCGCACCAACCTTGAGTTCTACCAAGAAGAGGTTGAGCGCCGGTGCGGCATTTGCCTCTCGGACCCACTCATCTACGAAGCGTTTACCTACTACGACCGAGAAGTTCTTCCGTACAAGAACGACGATGTCATCAACGCCCACGCCATGCCCGGCGCACACGCCGCGCTTCAGGCCGTACAGGATGCAGGACTGCGTTGCGCGCTCTTTACCAACCCCAGCTTTCCGCAGGGGGCCATCGAGTGCCGCATGGGTTGGGGCGACCTGGCCGACGCCCCCTTTGAGCTCATCACGCACATGGGAAACACCACCCGCTGCAAGCCCGATGCCACCTACTATCTAGAGCAGCTTCAGGTGATGGGGCTCGAGCCGCACGAGGTCCTCATGGTGGGCAACGATCCCAAACGCGACTTCCCGTCCCCCGATTGCGGCATCCAAACCGCCTTTGTGGGCCAAGGCAAGCCCAGCCGAGCCACCTGGCGCGGAACCATGGAAGACTTCGCCCGCGACTTCAACGCCGTAGTAGAAGCCTTCTACGAGCACCAAATAGCCGACGAACTGTCCTAGCACACTTGGGTTTTGCCGATCATGATGTTGAGGATCTCGACGTCGGTGTCCTTCATGCCCACGCGGCCCACGTAGCCCATGCTGGCGATTGTCTGCTCAACGGTATCCTGGATCAGGCCCTCGCCGGCGCGGAAGCCGCGACCCTGCATAGCCATATCGTGGCCCAGAATCGCCGCATCAACGGCAGCCGAGATCTTGGCGGCACAGCTCGCCTTGGCGCCGTCGCACACGATGCCGCCCACGTTACCGAGCGTATTCGAGACCGTCGCGCCAATCTGCTCGCGCGTGCCACCGCACAGCCAGGTAATCGCGGCGCCGGCACCGCACGCGGCGCAAATAGCACCGCAAAACGCCGAGAGCGCACCAATATAGCTCTTGATATGTACGGCAATAAGATCGGACAGCATCACGGCGCGCACCAGGCGCTCGTGGTCGCAGCGCAGGTACTCGGCATACTCCATGACGGGCAATGCGCAGGTAATGCCCTGATTGCCCGAGCCGCACACAATGGCGACCGGCAGCGCACAACCGTTCATGCGGGCGTCGGACCCGGCGGCCGCACGGGCACGGGCACGGCAGGCGACGTCATCAGCACGAGCGCCCAACAGTGTACGACCCACCTCGGCGCCCCAAGCGTGCGCAAGGCCCTCGGCACTGATCGCGCCATTCAGCTCAATCTGACGCTCAACGGCAGCGCGGGCGTCCTCAATGTCACCGTCCTCGATAAAGTCGATGATGGACTCAATGCTCATAGGGGTATCGGCGTTATCTGCCGCACGCTCGGCCACCACGCGCTCGGCGCAGGCGGCACACTCCCCCGCCGACTTGCCGCATACCGGAATACCATCGAGCGTATGGCACGTGACATTAGTGTGGTGATCGGTAATCTCGACGACCGCGGTATGGCCCCCGGCCGTCGCAGTCACCTTGATGTAGAGGTTGGGCACACCCTCGACAAGCGACACATCGCAGTAGCCGGCGTCGGCGAGGAGCTCGGCCACGCGAGCGCGGTCTTCATCGTTAACGCTCTCGAGCACCTCGAGCGCGCTCTTAGCGTCGCCGCCCACGGCACCCAGCACGGCCGCGGCCTCAATACCGTGCATACCGCCCGAGTTGGGCACGGTCACGCTCTTGACGTTCTTGATGATATTGCCCGAGCAGGCAACATCCATATGATCGGGCTCGCAACCGAGCGTCTGGCTCGCCAGCGCCGCTGCATAGGCAACGGCAATGGGCTCGGTACAGCCAAGCGCGCAGACAAGCTCGCGGTTCAAAACATCGCAAAACGCGGCATCACGAAGGGAATCGGCAGGCATAGGTATCTCCTACTTGTATAACGGGCTGGGCTCTCAATAATAATTAGCTCTTTTATTTGATAACAATGCATCAAAAACCGCAACCCAGGTTCCGGTAGACGGCATTCAGGCGCAAACTGACGGCATTCATTCATGAGAAACCGGTCTTGTTGCATGCTAAAGCGTTTGACCAAAAAACGCCCAAGCGTTTACGCAAAAGTCGCGCTATCATGCAGTCGAACGCGGTAAAACCTTTAGCAATCTCGCCGCACAGACCAGAGAGGAACTATCCATGAAGATCGGTATCGGTAACGACCACGCCGCCGTCGAGCTCAAGAACATCATCTCCGAGCACCTGAAGGAGCGCGGCTGCGAGGTCGTGAACTTTGGCACCGACACCTCCGAGAGCTTTGACTACCCCATCGCCGGCTACAAGGTGGGCAAGGCAGTAGCCAACGGCGACGTCGATCTAGGCATCCTGATCTGTGGCACCGGCGTCGGTATCAGCCTGGCTGCCAACAAGGTCGAGGGCGTACGCGCCGTCGTGTGCTCCGAGCCCTTCAGCGCCAAGCTCTCCCGCATGCACAACAATACCAACGTGCTCGCTTTTGGCGCCCGCGTCGTGGGCTCCGAGCTCGCCAAGATGATCGTCGACGAGTGGCTCGACGCCGAGTTTGAGGGCGGTCGTCACGAGCGTCGCGTTAACCTCCTCAACGAGATCGATCACACGCGCGGCCTTAAGATCGTCGACGAAGCCTAAACTATTCAGTGCCACAAGCTAACAGCAGGGGCCCGCTCGGAACACATGTCCGAGCGGGCCCCTGCATAGATTTTGGAATAAAAGGGCACCGCAGATGGAGTTCCGCGGCGCCCAAGCCACACGCTAACAGCTTTAAGGAGTCAAAGCTGGTTTAGCCAAAGAAGCGCTTGATCTCGATCTCGGCGTTCTCCAGGCAGTCGGAGCCGTGGATCACGTTGGCGTTGACATCGACGGCAAAGTCGCCGCGGATGGTACCAGGAGCAGCGTCAAGCGGATTAGTAGCGCCCATGAGGGTGCGCATCTTAGCAACAGCGGAGAGACCGGAAACGACCATCTTGACGACCGGACCGCTCGTCATAAAGTCGCAGAGACCGCCAAAGAAGGGCTTGTCGGCCAGATGGGCGTAGTGCTCCTCGACGGTAGCGCGCTCGAGCGTGGTCATCTCCATGCGCTCGATGACAAGGCCGCTGCGCTCAATGCGAGCAACGATCTCGCCGATCTTGCGGTCGCGCACGGCGTCGGGCTTAATCATGATGAAGGTCTTCTCGATAGCCATAAAAGTAGCCTTTCAAGTAGGTTCGCGCGTGCCCAAGTCCCATTCCGGCACCCGCCTGGACTGCATCGTAACAGAGTTTTAGCTGCAGTTAAACAAAAAGCTGTTTATTGAAACGTTGCAATTTATTAAAGCGCTCCATATGTGTCACTTCTGTTTCGAAGCCCGATTAGAGTACCATCCGACCGCCCATCAACCGCATCGAACAGAGCAGGCGGTCGGTTGCCGCCCGCGAACGTAACCCCTTCACAACCTGCCCAAAGGTCCTACAGAAGTTCTCGACAAGCCCCTCCCCCATAGCAACAAAATACGGGCGCCCACATCAGCAGGCGCCCGTAAAGTGAAAACGATTTATCAATAAATGGCCAAAACGGCTTCAGCCAAATCCCTACTTTACCCCGTGGCCCATCTCGACGACCTTAGTCAGCGATCCAAACACGCCCTCGTCGGCCACGAGCTGTGCCTCGGCGCGCTGCAGCTGCACGGCAACGGCGGCAGGGGCGGTGCCGCCCTCGGTCGTGCGCGCGGCGACAATCGACGGGATGTCGAGCGCCTCGGTAATGTCGCGCTCAAAGAGCGGGCTTGCCTCATGGAACACCTCAAACGGCAGGTCCTCAAGATTGCAGCCGCGCTTCTCACACATCAGAACCAGATGCCCCACCACGGCATGAGCCTCGCGGAACGGCAGACCACGCTTAGCCAGGTAATCGGCAACATCGGTGGCGGCAAGGTGACCCACGCCGCACTCGCGCGCCATGGCATCCTCGTTGACGGCCCAAGTCGAAATCATACCGGCCATAACCGACAGGCACTGCATGAGCGTATGGGCGGTATCGAGCGCGCCCTCCTTGTCCTCCTGCAAATCCTTGTTATAAGCAAGCGGCAGGCCTTTCATGGTCACGAGCAGCTGCACCAGGTTGCCATACACACGGCCGCTCTTGCCGCGAATAAGCTCGGCAAAGTCGGGATTCTTCTTCTGCGGCATGATAGACGAGCCGGTGGAGTAGGAGTCTGAAAGCGTGATAAAGCCAAATTCGGAGCTCGACCACAGCACGATCTCCTCGGAAAGACGCGACAGGTGCATCGCCATGACGGATCCGGCGTAATGCAGATCGAGCAGGAAATCACGGTCGGAAACCGCATCGAGCGAGTTGGGAATCACGCCCGCAAAGCCAAGTTCGGCAGCCGTCATCTGGCGATCGAGCGGATAGCTCGTACCGGCAAGCGCGGCAGCACCCAGCGGGCAGTTGTCGGCGGCATCAAAGGCGGCCTTCAGGCGCGTAAAGTCGCGCGCGAACATCCAGGAATACGCCAGCAGATGATGCGAGAGCAGTACGGGCTGAGCGTGCTGCATATGCGTGTAGCCCGGCAGAATCACCTTGTCGTACTTCTTAGCCGCATCCACCAGCACATGGCGCAGCTCAAGATTGGCCTCCATGAGCTCCTTGGCCAGCGCCTTGACGCCCAGGCGCGTATCGGTCGCCACCTGGTCGTTGCGCGAACGGCCGGTATGCAAGCGCTTACCGGCCTCGCCGATGCGGCGCGTCAACTCGCTCTCGATGGACATATGAATGTCCTCATCGTTGATATCGAAGGTAAAGTTGCCGGCATCGATATCCTGTTCGATTCCGGTCAGGCCCTTGGCAATCGCCTGCTCGTCCTCGGCACTGATGATGCCCTGGGCCGCCAGCATTTTGGCATGCGCCTTAGAGCCGGCGATATCCTGCTTATAGAGATGTTTGTCGACCGGCAGCGACGCGCCAAACTCCTGCGTGACCTCGGCCACGCCTGCCTCAAAACGACCGCCCCAAAGAGCCATGGAACCGTCCCCTTTCTCCAAATACCAAAACAAGCGCCCAAAGCAATGCGCCATATCGCTAAAGCGATTTTTCAACCGCTAGTTTTACACATTCCCCACCGTGTGCGGTGCCATGTAGCTAATTTGCAAAGAAGTGACGCGCCATGCACTTGGCGCCCAACGTCTCCCTCCGGATGTTGCCCTGCGAACCATCGATCCAGGCCTTCAGGCTCATAGGGACGTCCTCGACCCTTGCAGCATCGAACTCGGGCGCGAGGGCAAGTAAAGCATGCGCGATAGCATTGAACATAATGGATACTCCTCATATATAGGCGCAGAGCCGCCAAATTGATAGAAGGAGCCCCGCCGGACAACCCCGGCGGGGCTCGGACTCAGCCACAGTCGCGGCATCATATATGCGGGCGGAACGTAGGGGCCACCGATGTTAAGAAGTGTCAGCAAGCATAACGAAAGGTAGGGACCCCGTGCGCCCGTTATGTATCACGCGGATGGGCCGCGCGGATACCAAGGGAAGGAGGCGCTAGGCCTGGGCGGCAGCAGAGCTGGGGCCCTGGACCTTTGCCCACGTCTTGAGCGACAGCGTATCGATCTCGATAAAGCCGGCGCTGGCCTTCTCGTCAAACGTGGTGTCGCGGTCGTAGGTAGCCAGACCGTAGTCGTAGAGGCTGAAGGGGCTCTTGCGGCCGACGACATGGCAGTTGCCCTTAAAGAACTTCAGACGGACAGTGCCGGTCACGAACTTTTGCGTGTCGGCCATAAAGGCATCGAGCGCGTTTTTGAGCGGGCTGTACCACTGGCCGTTGTACACGGCGGTGGCCCAATCCTGCTCGAGCTTGATCTTGGTCTTGAGCAGGTCGCCCTCGACGCAGATGTCCTCGAGCGCCTTGTGGGCGGTGATGAGCGTCAGGGCGCCGGGAACCTCATAGCACTCGCGGCTCTTGAGGCCCACCAGTCGATCCTCGACCAGGTCAAGACGGCCAAAGCCGTTGTCGCCCGAAATCTTGTTGAGGGCGATGACGATCTCGGAGAGCTTCATCTTCTTGCCGTCGACGGCGACAGGCTTGCCGGCCTCAAACTCGATCTCGGTATAGGTCGGGGCGTCAGGCGTGTCCTCGGGGTTCTTGGTCATAACCCAAGCGTCATCGAGCGGCTCATTCCAAGGGTCCTCCAGGTGACCGCACTCGATGGCGCG
The DNA here is from genome assembly GCA_048323995.1 of Collinsella sp. Taxonomy (GTDB): domain Bacteria; phylum Actinomycetota; class Coriobacteriia; order Coriobacteriales; family Coriobacteriaceae; genus Collinsella. The sequence continues at coordinate 276,476 of DBFELT010000019.1, forward strand.
ACCCCACAGGTTGTCGTCGATGGAGTAGGGGTTATCGTTGGCACCCTCGGGAACCGGCACGTTGTGGGCGTGGGCATAGGCGACCTCGTCGGGACGGCACTTCAGATCCCACTCGCGCACCGGGGCGATAACCTTGAGCTCAGGGTCGAGGGCCTTGACGGCAGCCTCAAAACGAACCTGGTCGTTACCCTTGCCGGTGCAGCCGTGGGCGACGTAGGTCGCGCCAAACTCGTGGGCGACCTCAACAAGCTTCTTGGCAAGCAGCGGGCGAGACAGGGCGGAGAGCAGCGGATACTTGTTCTCGTACATGGAGTTTGCTGCGATGGCTTTGGTCAGGAACTCATCGGAGAACTCGTCGCGCAGGTCGAGCACCTGGCAATCGAGAACGCCCAGGTCGAGCGCCTTCTGCTTCTTGGCATCCAGTCCGGTCTCTTCCTGGCCCACGTTGCCGCAGACGCAAACGACATCGAGATTCTTCTCGTCCTGGAGCCACTTGACACATACGGATGTATCAAGACCACCGGAATATGCGAGAACGACTTTTTCCTTGCTCATGGCTGTTTCCTTTCGCCCTTGGTAGCTAGTTAGAACATCGGTCAGTTGCAAGTCATTTCAAGGTCATATACCGTGCAATATCAGGTTAAATAGCAAAAATCAGCACATACATGCCCTAGAAACATGCAGCAATGTCGTGCTAAAACCCAACGACCTCAAAATGACTCTGTTGAGGCAATTCGCCCCATGCGGACAGAGACGATTGTTATCGTCGTCGGGAAATTGCGCGCTGGCGTCGGATGGCATTGTCTGCAGTGGTGATGATCTTTACGAACTGCATCTGCCTCTCCTTTCACGTATCGCCGGGCGCAATTCAAATATCGTAAACGGTACCTTTTCCTCGGTAAGCGGTTGTTTTTCCGTCTCCGTTTTCGATGGTCGCTATATTACGCTAAAGTGCCCGCAGCACAAGCGACAAATTCAAATTTCTGAAAAGTTTTTTCATTACTTTGTGAAGCGTGGTGCAAATACGCACCATTCCTGCGAAAATACGCTCGACTACTAGTTGATGGTTATAACGTCTGAAACAATCTCGAAACGAAAGGCGCATTTTTATGCAAACTTACGAATCGGACGCCAACATCGGCAACATTAAGATTCTCGCCGTCGATATGGACAAGACGCTGCTGACCGACGAGCGTGTGCTGCCCCAGGGTCTTGATGAGCGCCTGGACAAGCTCGCCGACGCCGGCATCGTATTCTGCCCCGCCAGCGGACGTCCCGCCCCCAAGCTCGAGGAGATGTTCGAGGGCATCAAGAACCGCCTCGCCTTTTGTCCTGACAATGGAGCGTGCGTGATCTATCGCGGCAGCTATATCTATAAGAGCAATATTGACGTGGAGCTGTATCAGCAGGTCTTGAGCCGTGCCTCGGAGGATCCTCGCGCTGTCCCCGTCCTGTGCTGCTTCGACGAGTTCTACGTGCTTGCCCGCGACCATCAATACCACGACGAGATCAGCGTCTACTACAACACAATCAACTACGTCGACAGCTTTGAGGACCTTGATATCGAGTCCAACAAGATCTCAATCTTCTTCCCGGCCTATGATGCCGAGCCCGCTTTCCACGAGACCTATAGCCCCGAGTTCTCGGACAAGCTCTACGTCACCAACGCCGGGCGCGAGTGGATCGACTTTATGAACCTGGGCGTCGACAAGGGCGCCGGCGTCGCGCACCTGTGCGAACACCTGGGCATCGATATCGCCGACGCCGCCGCCGTGGGCGATACGTACAACGACATCCCCATGCTGGAGCGCGTCGGTCACAGCTTTATCGTGGACAATGCCGAGGAGCACATGAACGCGCATGCCAAATGGCGCATTCCGAGCAACAACGACGGGGGCGTACTGACGCTCATCGACGCCATCTTGGCGGCTCGGTAATCTATCTCGTCGCCATGCCCGGGGCCGGCCGTTTGATTTTTGCTCGGTCAGGTCCTGGGCTCGCTCGAAGGCCACATTAAGTGGCCTTCGGCTCGTGCGGAATCTACAAAAATCAAACGGCCGGCCCCGGGCATGGCTACGTTGGTTTGCTTGCCGCCGAGATGGCGTCTTGGCGTCTAGATACTTGGCTGATTTTTTTGGAATGAAGGGGGCTCCTTGTTGGCAAGGAGCCCCCTTCTGCTTTTGGTTACTTTGGAATTGTGGGTGCTTCCCTATTTAGCGTCGGCCCAGGTTATGCCGGTGCTGGCTTCGGCGATGAGGGGTACGCGCAGGTCTACGACGTCTTCCATGACGTCGCGGACCATGGCGGTGAGGCGCTCGACTTCGTCGACGGGGCACTCAAAGTCCAGTTCGTCGTGTACCTGCAGAATCATGTGGGCAGCAAAACCCTCTTCTTCCAGGCGGCGGCTTACGCGGGCCATGGCAATCTTGATGATGTCGGCCGCGGTGCCCTGCATGGGGTGGTTCATGGCCGTGCGCTCGCCAAAGCCGCGGAGCTGTGGGTTTTTGGCCTTGAGCTCCGGAATATGACGCCGGCGACCGTACATGGTCTCGGCGTAGCCCGTCTGCTTGGCGCGCGCCACCACGTTGTCGAGGAACGTACGCACGCCCGGGTAGGCCTCGTAGTAGCGGTCGATCATGTCGCGCGCCTCGGCCATCGAGATATGCAGCGACTGCGACAGACCGTAGGCCTGCTGGCCGTACACGATGCCAAAGTTCACGGCCTTGGCGCGGCTGCGCAGGTCGGGCGTCACCTCGGACACCGGCACACCAAACACGCGCGCCGCCGTCTCGGCATGGAAGTCCTCGCCCTCGTTAAAGGCGCGCACCAGGTGCTCGTCACCCGAAAGATGCGCCAGCAGACGCAGCTCGATCTGCGAGTAGTCCACCGCCAAAAAGACGCTTCCCTCGCCTGCCGAAAACGCCGTTTTGACGGTGCGGCCCAGCTCCGAGCGCGTCGGGATGTTCTGCAGGTTCGGGTCGCTCGAGGACAGACGCCCCGTTGCCGTGATGGTCTGGTTGTACGTGGTGTGCACACGACCGTCACCACGGCGCAGCGGGCCCAGCGTGTCCAGATAGGTTGACTTGATCTTGGACTTCTCACGCCAGTCCAAAATCAGGCGCACGATCTCGTGGTCGCGGGCAAGATCGCTCAACACCTTGGCATTGGTCGAATAATAGCCGCGCTTAGTCTTCTTGAGGCCCTTGGTCGGAAGCCCCATCACATCAAAGAGCACGTGCGACAGCTGCATGGGACTACCGATGTTAAACGTCTCATCACCCGCCAGGTCGCGAATGCTGCGCTCGACCTCGGCAATCTGGGTCGCCAGACCCTCGGACAGACTGTGCAGGCGCTCGGGGTCCACGAGCATGCCCGCGCGCTCCATCTTGGCAAGTACCGGAACGAGCGGCATCTCGATGCCATCGAACACGTTGGCGGCGTTCTCGCGGGCCATGCACTCGCGCAACGGCGACACGAGCGCCAGCGTCAGAGCCGCAGTACGGGCGGCAGGTGCCGGAGCGTCCTCGCCGGCACCCTCTGCGCCGCGCGCCGCAGGCAGCGCCATCTGCAGATACGTATCGGCAAGATATGCCTCATCGAACTCGGAGCGGTCGGAATCCAGCAGGTAGGCGGCAACCACGGTATCGAAGATGCGCGTAGAATCGACTGCCAGCGGATCCATGAGCTCGGGCTCAGAAGAATCGATGGGCGAAAGCTCGTGCAACAGCACCTTCATATCCGGGCTCGCCACGCGACCCTCCATAAACAGACGCGCGAGCACGCCAGCAATCACGCCGTGGACGAAGTTGAAGCCCTCAACCTCAGCCGCCGCGCAGCTGTCGCCCTCCTCGAGCGCGAAGAGGCCCTTGGACGTCGCCAACCACAGCGTGCGCGTCAGTCCAAAGAGCGCGCCCTCTTCCTTGTCATCGTCCACCACGGCGGCAATCCACTCGCCCGCATCAATCGCGCGAGCAACCTCGGCGGCAGCGGCAGCAAGCGCCTCGGCATCGCCGGCAGCGGTGCGCTCAATCGTGGGCATCTCAAACGTTCTAGCAGCGGCAGCAGCGCCACCCTCGTCACCGATCAGCGCCAAGAAACGGTTCTGCATGGCGGTGATGCCGAGCGTACCCAGTGCCGCGGAAACCTCATCGGCAGAATACGCCGGGAAGGACGTCGCCTCAAAATCGAGTTCAACGGGCGCATCGGTGCGGATGGTCGCGACCTTGCGGCTCAGCAGGGCATCGTCGATGTGTGCGCGCAGGTTTTCGCCCATCTTGCCCTTGACCTCGTCGGCATGCGCGATGACCTCGTCCAGGCTACCGTACTGCGCAATGAGCGCGCTCGCCTTTTTGGGGCCGATGCCCGGCACGCCGGGGATGTTATCGGACGTGTCGCCCTTCAGACCATAAAAGTCGGGCACGAGCGCCGGCGTGATGCCGTGATACAGATCGTCCACGCTCTCGGGCGTCATGATCGCCACGTCGGACAGGCCCTTGCGGGTCGAGACCACGTTGACGTGCTCGGTCACGAGCTGATACATATCGCGATCACCGGTCACCAGCAGCATGTCACAGCCGGCCTGCTCGCCCAGGCGCGCCATAGTGCCCAGGATGTCATCGCCTTCCCAGCCCTCGGACTGCAGAATCGGCACGTTGAGTGCGGCGAGCAGCTCCTTAATCATAGGAAACTGCGCATGCAGGTCGGGATCCATGGGCGGACGCTGCGCCTTGTACTGCGGCAGCATCTCCATACGCACGCGCGGCTTGCCCTTGTCAAACGCCACGACGACGCCGTCGGGGTTAAAGGCGTCGATCATCTTAAGAAACATGTTCAGAAAGCCAAAGATCGCGTTGGTGGGACGACCGTCCGGCGCGTTCATGGTGGGCGGCACGGCGTGGAAGGCGCGGTGCATGAGCGAGTTGCCGTCGATGACGGCAAAGGTACGGCGCTTGTCAGACATATTGAATACCTCGCTTTGGGCTGGGCACGGTTTGCTCACTCCAGTTTACACGCTCCCCGCCCCGCGGCCACCGCACATCAAGCTCCCCCGCCACCGTGAGCCCGCGCGTGATACGATGGCTCACGACACATCAACCAGCACGATCGATCCGAAAGGAGCCTGCGTCATGGAGCGTCCCTGCGCATGGAAAAAGTACACGCCACAGCAAGTCGAGGAGCTCGAGGAGCTTTGCCGCGGCTATAAGCAGTTTTTGAGTGAGAACAAGACCGAGCGCCTGTGCGTCAAGGCCGGCATCAAGATGGCCGAGGAGGCGGGATACGTCGACCTGGAGACCGTAATCGCCGAAGGCCGCGAGCTCAAGGCAGGCGACAAGGTGTACGCCGCTAACCACGGCAAGGACCTTATGCTCGTCAACCTGGGCACCGCCACGCTCGAGCAGGGCTTTAACATCCTGGGCGCGCACGTGGACTCGCCGCGCCTGGACCTTAAGCAGAACCCCGCCTTCGAGGCCGGCGACATGGCTTATCTCGACACGCACTACTACGGCGGCGTCAAGAGCTACCACTGGGTGGCCTCCCCGCTCGCACTCGTGGGCGTCATCTGCAAAAAGGACGGCACCACCGTCGACATCAATATCGGCGACAAGGCCGACGACCCGGTCTTTACCATCTCCGACCTGCTGATCCATCTTTCGAGCGAGCAGATGGCCAAGCCCGCCAAGGACGCCGTCGACGCCGAGATCCTCGACGTGATCGTGGGCGGCCGTCCCGTCAAGTTCGATGAGGACGACAAGGACGCCCCCAAGGAGCCCGTCAAGCAGATGTTCCTGGACATCCTCAAGGAGCAGTACGGCGTCGAGGAGGAGGACTTCCTCTCCGCCGAGATCGAGGTCGTGCCCGCCGGCCCCGCCCGCGACATGGGCCTCGACCGTTCCATGATTCTGGGCTATGGTCACGACGACCGCGTCTGCGCTTACCCCTCCATGCTCGCCCAGATCAATGTGGCCAATGTCGAGCGCACGAGCATCACGCTCATCGTCGACAAGGAGGAGATCGGCTCCGTGGGTGCCACCGGTATGACGAGCCGCTTCTTCGAGAACACCGTCGCCGAGATCATGACGCTCGCCGGCGAGGATAGCCCGCTGGCCCTGCGCCGCGCACTCGCCCGCAGCCGCATGCTCTCCTCCGACGTGTCCGCCGGCTTCGACCCGGGCTATGCCGGCAAGTTCGAGACCAAAAACGCCGCCTTTATGGGTCGCGGCCTGTGCTTTAACAAGTACACGGGCAGCCGCGGCAAGGGTGGCTCGAACGACGCCGACGCCGAATACGTGGCCCTCGTCCGCGACATCATGGACGAGGCAGGCGTGGACTTCCAGACCTGCGAGCTCGGCCGCGTCAACGCGGGTGGCGGCGGCACCATCGCCTACATCATGGCCAAGTACGGCATGAACGTCATCGACTCCGGCGTTGCCGTCCTGTCCATGCACGCCCTGTGGGAGGTCGCCAACAAGGCCGACATCTACGAGGCCTACCGCGGCTACAAGGCCTTCATCGAGCGAGCCTAACCAACCCTTCATCAGTTGCGGTGAAATACGGACTAAACTGGCCCATAAACGGCCAAAACAGACCGTATTCCACCGCAACTTTTTTGGCAGAGGAGAGTCCATGCTTCAAGTCATCATTTCGCCCGCCAAGCAGATGCGCGCGGCCCAAGATGCTTTTGAAGTCCTGGGCATCCCACCCTTTGTGCGCGAGACAGCTCGCCTCCACCGCGCACTGCTAGATATCGAGCGGAATGAAGGCAGCGGCAGCCTGCAGGCGCTGTGGAACGTGAGTGACAAACTGCTGGGGCCTTGCCTCAACACCCTGCATGAGTTCGGGCCCATCCTGAAAAGCGGCGATCTCGACAATCCCGCACTCGCTCGCCACCTCTCCCCTGCCGTCATGTCCTATCACGGCATTCAATACCAGAGCATGGCACCCGAGGTGATGGATTCCGCGCAGCTCGCATGGCTGCAAGACCATCTGTGGATCCTCTCCGGCCTCTACGGGTGCGTTCGTCCCTTTCATGCCGTCGAACCGTATCGGCTGGAGATGGGCGCGAAGCTCGCCGTTGACGATGCCCGAGACCTCTACGCGTTTTGGAGCGACAAGCTCGCGCGGGCTATCGCCCCGGCAGGCTCAAACACCACGATCGTCAACCTCGCCAGCGTAGAGTATGCCAAAGCCGTTCTGCCCCACCTCGCGGGCGACGCCACGGCCGTCACATGCCTCTTTGGCGAGGGTATCCGCAACGGGAAGCCCATCCAACGGTCGACCGCCAGCAAAAAGGCGCGCGGCTCCATGGCGCGGTGGATGGCAGAAAACAAGCTCGAGGATGCAAGCGAACTTACCGCATTCAACATCGGCTATCGGCATATCCCCGAGCTTTCAGACAAAAACACCCTGGTTTTCATGAACGCGCAGGCACAATAGACCCGCCGTTTCCAAACACCTCGTTACTCCGCCAAGCCATCGGCCTTTGCAATCTCGCTCGTCGAGCCATCTTGGTAGGTAATCTTAACGTGCTCCACCTCGGATACCGCAGCGCCCGCCGGGGGCTCCAAGCGCCATTCCGTCAGCGCAATGTCCATGGTCGTGGGCACGTCCCCTTGATCTTTGAGCTTCACCGTCAGCGTTTTGAGCGTCGCATCAAACGTCACGCGTTCGATTTCTTCGCCCGGAATAGACCCGCCGCTCAGCTGCAGCTGCACAAACTCGTCGCGCGGATACCAATAGTCGCCCGGTGCGGCAACCGTGTTGCCACCAGAAACTTTCATGGTCATAATCGGCAGGCCCTCGTCGGCTTCAAACCCCCAGGTGGCGCCGCCAGGACCGCCGAACGTCCAGATACAAAAGGCAATCACCAGCACGGCAAGCACCGCTAAACCAATCGCGACCAACCCATGGTGCGCACGGCTTTCCTCGGCCGATACATCCCATTGCGTCTCTCGATATAGATGCTTGTCTTCCATGTACGCCTCCCCACAGGCACGCTCGTTGGCCCAATCGTACCCATTCAGGCTATACTTGAGCCCATGACATAACGGGGAGCTTGCAGGGCAAGACGGCAGGCTGAGATTGGGCGCGCCCGCCCTGACCCGCAAACCTGATATGGGTAATGCCAACGAAGGGAGCCGTGCCAATGAGCACACAGACCGAGCACAAGCTCGTCACGCAAATCGACTTCGCCCGTGCCGGGCAGATCACGCCGCAGATGAAGGAAGTCGCCGAGCGCGAGCATCGCGACCCCGAGTACATCCGCGAGCGCGTGGCCGACGGCCGCATCGCCATTCCCGCCAACATCGTGCACATCAAAAAGGGCATGCGCGCCTTTGGCGTCGGTGAGGGCCTGTCCACCAAGGTCAACGTGAACTTGGGCATCTCGGGCGACAAGGCCGATGCCGCCGAGGAATGGAAGAAGGTCAAGATCGCCGAGGACTTTGGCGCCGACGCCATCATGGACCTCTCCAACTCGGGCAAGACGCGCCAGTTCCGCCAGCAGCTCATCGACGAAACGCCGCTCATGGTAGGCACCGTCCCCATGTACGACGCCATCGGCTACATGGAAAAGCCGCTGGTCAAGCTCACCAAGGACGACCTGTTCGAAGTCGTGCGCGCACACGCCGAGGACGGCGTCGACTTTATGACCATCCACTGCGGCATCAACAAGTCGGTCACCAAGACCTTTAAGGAGACCGGTCGCCTGATGAACATCGTCAGCCGCGGCGGCTCGCTGCTGTTTGGCTGGATGGAGGTCACCGGCAACGAGAACCCGTTCTATGAGTTCTACGACGAATTGCTCGAGATTTGCCACGAGTACGACGTGACGATTTCGCTCGGCGACTCCTGCCGCCCGGGCTGCCTCTACGACTCCAACGACGCCACCGAGACCGCTGAGATGATCGAGCTGGGCAAGCTGTGCAAGCGCGCTTGGGCCGCCGGCGTCCAGGTCATGGTCGAGGGCCCGGGTCACATGGCGCTCGACGAGATCGCCGCCAACATGAAACTGCAGAAGCGCCTGTGCCACAATGCTCCGTTCTATGTGCTCGGGCCGCTGGTGACCGATATCGGCGTGGGTTACGACCACATCACCGCTGCCATCGGCGGCGCCATCTCCGCCAGCTCCGGTGCCGACTTCCTGTGCTACGTGACACCGGCAGAGCACCTATGCCTGCCCAACGCCCAGGATGTGCTCGACGGCCTCATGGCCACCAAGATCGCCGCACACGCCGCCGACATCGCCAAAAAGGTGCCCCACGCCCGCGACATGGACGACAAGATGGGGCAGGCACGCCGCAAGCTCGACTGGGACGCCATGTGGAAGTGCGCGCTCGACCCGGTTACGGGCAAGAAGCGCTACGAGGAGTCCCCCGCCGCCACCGAGGGCACTTGCACCATGTGTGGCAAGATGTGCGCCGTCCGCACCGTCAACAAGATCTTCGAGGGCACCACGATCGACCTCGGCATGGAGGACTAGCCCTGTCGCCGCGGCCGCTTCTGGCGGCGAGCTGGTGCCTGTCAATTGTTGACGTGTGAACATTTGCTTGCATTTGCGTAAAGATTGCATCGCCCGCCCGGGATTGCCATACAGCCATCCCGGGCAACTTTATAATGCAGGCAGAAGACCCATTTGAATCCGACCGAACAAGGGAGCGAACATGGATCGCAGTAAGGTACCCGCCGTTCTATCCATCGCCGGATCCGATTCCAGCGGTGGTGCCGGCATTCAGGCCGACATCAAGACCATCACGGCGCACCGCCTGTATGCCGAGACGGCCATCACAGCCATAACCGCACAAAACACCCTAGGCGTCACCGCCGTGCAGAACATCTCCCCAGATATTGTCGCGGCGCAGATCGATGCCGTTTTTGACGATATCCGCCCCAACGCCGTCAAGATTGGCATGGTTTCCTCTGCCGAGATTATCGATGTTATCGCCGACCGCCTGAGCGTTTGGAACGCGACAAACGTGGTAGTCGACCCCGTCATGGTAGCCACCTCGGGCGCACGGCTGATTGCCGAAGATGCCGCCGAGGCACTCACCCGCCGCCTGTTCCCGCTAGCGACGGTTATCACGCCCAATATTCCCGAAGCCATGGCCCTGCTTGACTACGAGGTCGACTCCGAGCGCACGCAGCAAAATGCTGCCATGCTCCTCACCCGCCGCTTTGGTTGCGCATCCCTCGTTAAGGGTGGGCATCTTGTCAACGAGGCCAACGATGTACTGGCCGAACCCGCGCCACTCGATGACGAGGGCAACCATCTGGGAGATCCACTCACCACGTGGTTCCGCCACAAGCGCATCGAGACCGACAACACGCACGGCACCGGCTGCACGCTCTCGTCCGCCATCGCCTGCGCGCTGGCCCAGGGCATGGATCTTGCCGACGCCGTCAATGCGGGCAAGGCATACCTGACAGGCGCTCTGGCCGCCGGCCTGAACATGGGCAAAGGCTCCGGCCCCGTCAATCACATGTGGCAGTATTAAGATTCGCAGCCCAAACCACCGCAAAGGGGACAGACACCTTTGCGGTGGTTTGGGGTCGCGCTACTCACCGAGCATCTCTTGGAGCTTGGCTGCCACGGCGTGACCCAGGCTCTCGTGGCTTTCGGGCATCATATGCAGATAGTCGATATCGCCCGGCTCGGCAAAGTCGGCGGCATTCAAAAAGTCGCAGCCAAACTGCTCAGCCACATGTGCGTAGTACTCACCAAAATGCTCCGAGGCCTCGACGGAACGCTCGTCAAAATCGGTCATATATACATCGGCGATTTGCGGCTTGATCTTGATAGGTGCCATCAGAAGAATACGCGGGCAGGGTGCGGCATTGGTCCAGGGAAATGCACGCACCGCGCGAATCAGCGCCATAGTGCCACGGGCAATATCGGAGGCCGTCACACCAAAGACCGTCTTGCAATCGTTAGTTCCCAGCATAATAACGATCGCATCCAGCGGCTTATGGGCCTCGAGCAGCATCGGCAGCGCGCGGATGCCGTTAAGATTGGTGTCCAGATGGCACATGTCGTCGCGTACCGTCGTGCGGCCGTTGAGACCTTCTTCAATTACATGCCAGCCCTCGCCTAAGTCACGTTGGGCCACGCCGCACCAGCGTACATCCCGCGCATAGCGCACCGCGGTGCCGTCGCGCATGCCCGCCGGATCGTAACCATAGGTGTTGCTGTCGCCAAAGCATAGAATGTTTTTCATCGTAAGCCCCTCGCTCAGTAAAAAGCCGACGGAAGCAGCCTCTCCCGTCGGCTCGACCTATCTGTCAGCACGTACCGATTACAGGTACTTGCGCCAGTCGTCCTCGTCCTCATCATCCTCGGTAGCAGCCTGGGCCTGCTCGGCGGCGCGAGCTGCCGCAGCGCGAGCGGCAACCTGGGCATAGGACTCCTCGTTGCGCTCGGGGAAGTTAGCCAGCACGTGCTCGAACTTGGCAAAATCCTCATCCCAGCGCGTAGAAGGCACGGCAAAGAAGACTTGCTTGACCTTAAAGTCGCCCGACGCGAGCTCCTTGCGGAAGAGCTCGGCCACGGTCTCTGCGTCAAAGCCGTTGTTGTCGCAGCCCCAAGCGCCCAGCACGAGCTTCTCGCGACCTAGCTCGTCGCAGATGGCAAGCACAAAGCGGATGCGGTCGCGCAGGGCATCCAGCAGAGCATCGTCGCTCACGCGATACTCCTGGCGGGCGCGCTTAACGTTGGGCGCGGCGGCCACGATCACGTCGGCGTATGCATGCACATGGTTGCGGTCGAAGCGCACCGCAGGCACCACCAGCGCACGGTTTCGGTAAAGCTCGCAGTTGATGTTGCGGCGACGGTTCTCACCGTACCATTTGCGCTGCTTATCGAGAACGTTGTACAGATACGAATCGGCGCACAGCGTGGCCTCCTGGCCCAGATAACCCTGAATATAGCCACCGCCCGGGTTGGTAAACGAGGCAAAGGCGAGCACGGCCATGTCGCAGAACTGCGCATAGCCACGACCGTTGTCCAGGATGGCCTGCGTGGCGGAGGCATCGAGCACGGTGACCTCGGGCAGAACCGGAGCGGGCTCCTCAGCAGGCGCGGACTCAGCTTCAGCGATTTCCTCGGCAGGCTCCTCGACGGGCTCAGGCGCTGCCTCGGTCTCGGGCGCCGCCTCGGTCTCGGCAGCCTCCGCGCCCTCGACGTCCTCGGCAACCTGTTCTTCGGTGGCCACAGCACTCTGAACCTTGGCCTTCATCGCCGCGACAAAGCCGGCAGGCATACCGTCAAACTCGCGAACACCGGCAAGCGAACGCTCGATATCCTTGGCGCACGCTTCGGACACAGTTGCCACGTGACGCTCGGCGGCCTTGGCACGGGCCTCGCGCTTGGGATTGGGCTGACCCGCGCGATTAGACCTGCGGTTACGGTTCCTGTTGTCGACGTCTGCCATAAGTGGTCACCTTTCCTGTCGCTGCCGCTATCGGCTTTTTCCATCCATGATACCCCGCCGCGTACAAAAAAGACGGCCCCGAAGGACCGCCTTTCGCATCGATTTACACGCACGGCAAGCACCGCCGCAATTCGCCACTAGTCGCGACGGCCAAGGATGTTCAGGATGCGCAGGAACACGTTGATAATGTCCACGAACAGATTGGACGCCATGAGCACGGCGTTGGGCAGCGTAGGCGGCACTGTCGTGGCAACATAGGTGTCGTAGCCAATAAAGCCGGCGAACACCACGATCACGATCAGGTCGGTGATGGTCTGCGAGACGCCCATGAACATCAGCACGATCTCAACCAGAATAGTGGCGAGCAGAATGCCAAAACCGATGCCATATACGCGCTGGAAGAACTTGGGGAAGGTCACGCCCAACGCGCCAAAGACAAAGGTGATGGCGGCCGTGGCGATAAAGGCAGTGTTGATGGTGGGCAGGTCGTAGTTGGCAAGGCCAAACGACGCGGTCAGGCCAAAGGTACTCGCAAAGATTACATAGCCCACAAGGGACAGGCCCACGGACTGCTTGCTGGCGGCGGCCGACATCATGACCATGCCGACGATGGTCAAAATAAACGAGCCAAAGACCAGCGGCAAGGCGGCGCCGCTCATCATCATGCGCGCAAACGACATGGTGCTCGTAAAGTAGGCGCCGGCGCCCATGGCGCAAAAGCCCAAGAAGATCAGGGCAGACATGGCGAGATTGTACGCGCGCGGCGACATCTCCTTGGCGCGGCTTGCGCCGCTCTCGACGGGGCCGTTCTGATAGCCCTGGATATCGTTCATAGGTTCGTCCTTTCAAAAAGCGCCACAAATAACGGCGCAGTAGCTGACAAGATTCCTGCCATTGTACCCGAACGCCGTGCGTCCTTACCTACGGCGCTCGCCCTCAAGCGTACGATCAAACGCCCAGACCCACCAACGCATCACGTGGGCCTGCGAGCCGTCCGGCCGTCCGCACGCCTGGTCCTCCAGATACAACTCGGTCGTATGCCCGCCAAAACGCACCTTATAGGTCGCCGTACGGATGCCGTGAACCGTCAGGCCAAACCCGGTGGTCGAGATAATTTCGTCGATTGTAAAACAACGGCCGTCGACCCAGCAGACGGTAACCGGCACGACTTGTCCGCCCGCAAGGATGCGGGCCACGACGTCCACATACTGCTTGTGCACGCGCCGAGTTTTGCCATCTGTCTGTCGATATTCCATGCCCCCATTATCGAACGCATGTTTGTATATTGTAAAGCGAACAGACTGTGGTTTTGGAGTGTCGGAGCGAACGCGCGTGTCCGCATGGCGTGATAGCAAAAAGAACACCCACGGTCAACAGGGCTAATATTCAATTTTAGTGCCAAAAAATTACTTCTCCCATCAGAACTCGGCAAAGAAACCCGCAGGAGGTGATACGATTTATCATGTTTTTGTAACGTGTCTGCAAACTTCGAGAAAGCCCATATATGGACGTAACGTTCTCAACCTTCCTCGGCCAAATCGTGTCGAACCCAGTCCTTGCCGTCACCGTGATCCTCGCGTTGGGCGCCATCTTCGTCAATGGATGGACCGACGCGCCCAACGCCATCGCGACCTGCGTCACTACGCGTTGCATGCCCGCCCGCGCCGCCATTCTCATGAGCGCCGCATTCAACTTCCTCGGCGTGCTCATCATGACGCACTTTAATGCGAGCGTCGCCAACACCATCTCACATATCGTCGACTTTGGCGGAAACAGCACCATGGCGCTCGCCTGCCTGTGCGCGGCCCTGTTCTCCATCGTCGTCTACGGCGCCACAGCGTCGCGTTTTGGCATCCCCACCTCGCAAAGCCACAGCCTTATCGCCGGCCTGACCGGTGCCGCTATCGCCCTCGGCGGCGCGAGCAGCGTCAACGTCCACGAGTGGATGAAGGTCATCTACGGCTTGGCGCTCTCCATCGGCCTGGGCTTTGTCATGGGCTGGGTCCTGTGCAAACTCGTCTCGATTCTTTTCGCCGCCGCCAACAGGCGACGTGCCAATGTCTTCTTTAAATACGCTCAGATCGCGAGCGCTGCGGCCATGAGCTTTATGCACGGCGCGCAGGATGGACAGAAGTTCATCGGCGTGCTCTTTTTAGGCGTGGCCTTCGCAAACGGCCAGACCAGCGTCGGCGATGCCGGCATCCCCATCTGGATTATGCTGCTGTGCTCGGCCACCATGGGTATCGGCACCAGCGTCGGCGGCGAGCGCATCATAAAGTCCGTCGGCCAGAGCATGGTTAAGCTCGAGAAGTATCAGGGCTTCTCCGCCGACCTCGCGGGCGCCGCGAACCTGCTGCTTGCCACCCTTACCGGCATCCCCGTGTCCTCCACACACATCAAGACCTGCGCCATCATGGGCGTCGGTGCCGTCAAGCGCCTCTCGGCCATCAACTTCGGCGTCGTTAAGGACATGATGTTCACCTGGTTCTTCACCTTCCCCGCCTGCGGACTCATCAGCTTTGTCATGGCCAAGCTGTTCATGATGTTCCTCTAGTCAAACCGAACGTCCATCTGGACCGCAACACTTCGCCCACCCGTCTTCGCCTCGAAAGGACCCACCCATGGCTAAGAAACCCGATTCGTTCTACTTTGACAACTACGTCGCCTGCGCCGACCTCGCCGTCCGGGCCGCCGAGCTGCTTACCCAGATTTTTGAGAACTTCGATCCCGCGCAGATTCACGACATGCTCAATAAGATGCATGCGATTGAGCATGCGGCAGACAAGAAGCACCACGAGCTCGAAGACGCCCTGCTCACCGCCTTTATCACCCCGCTCGAGCGCGAGGATCTGGATCTGATGAGCTGCGCGCTCGACACCGTGCTCGACCGTATTGAAGGCGTCGTGCAGCGCGTCTACTTCACCAACATTCAGAGCATCCATCCCGACGCCATCGTCATCGCCCACAAGGTGACTGACGCCTGCCGCGCCATGAAAGACCTGATGGTCGAGCTTCCCAACTACCGCAAGTCCAAAACGCTGCGCGAGCTGGTCATCCAGATCAACACCATCGAGTCCGAGGCCGACGAGCTCTACATCAACGCTATGCGCAACCTGCACGTCAACGGCAAGGACCCGCTCGAGGTCATCGCCTGGCGTGACGTCTACGCATTCCTGGAGTACTGCGCCGACTGCTGCGAGAATGTGGCCGATGTCGTGGATTCGATTGTCATGAAGAACAGTTAATTGGGGGTACGTATCCCACCGGTCGCGGGCCCGACCACTAATACCTTTTTCACTCCGGCTGCAAGCAGAGTCGTTCAAAAGGTATTAGTGGTCGGGCCCGCTCCCTTACGTACCACCATTGGGAACTTTGGCTGATAGGTTTAGCGCAATGGGGGTTTGGCTGAAGGGACCTTTGGTATCCATTCGGACACTTTGGCTCTTGATGAGCGTTTGGCTGATTGCTGCTTTGGGTACTGTTTGGGTTACTTTGGGTTTGTTTGATTTTTAATTGTTGGAGGGCTTGTATGTCTTATTTGGATCTGGCTCGGGGTCGGTATTCTTGTCGTGAGTTTGAAGATCGGGCTGTGGAGCAGGCTGTGGTGGATGCCATTGTTGAGACTGGGCGTATTGCTCCTTCTGCTTGCAATAATCATCCTTCTCGTGTGATGGTGTTGGATACGCCTGAGCTTCTGGAGAAGGCTGCTGCTTGTCAGCCTCGGTTTGCTCGTGATGGGTCCATCTTTGGCGCACCGCTTGTCTTCCTTATTTGCAGCGTTACCGATGATGCTTGGGTGCGCCCGTATGATCAGATGAATTCCAGCGAAATCGATACTTCAATCGTCTGCGATCAGATGATGATGGAGGCCACCGAGCGGGGCCTGGGAACGTGCTGGGTATGCCATTTTAAGCCTGAGGTGGCACAAGAGCAGTTCAATCTGCCCAAGGGCGTCTATCCCTATCACATGCTCGTCTGTGGCTATCCTGCCGACCACATCGCCGATCCCGAGCATCGCGAGGCCCGCACCATTTCCCTCTCCGACTTCCTCCTCAAGTAGATTTTTGGGACATGCCTTAAAACCTACCCTTGACCGCTCACCCGTTCGCCGAGTTCTGCGCCACTATGTGCAGGGCTCGGTTTTTTATGTTACGCACCCCGGCACAGTCATAAAAAAGGACCCGCAAGCTGCGGGTCCTTTCGAGGCACTAAATTGTAGGCCGAATGTTAGTCCAGGTCGTCGGCAGCGAAGTTGTCGATCGGGGCGAAGGGATCGGCCACGGGGACAACCGGGTCAGCGACGGGCAGCGGCTCGGCGGGAACAGCCACCGCAGGAGAAGCGGCAGAACCGACCGGCGTAGAGGCCATGAGGTCGGCCGGGAAGGAGTTCTGGGCATCGTCCATAAAGTGCTGGATGAGCTTGAGATACTCGGCCTTGAACTCCTCACGGGAAGCCTTGAGACGATCGATCTCCTCGAGCTCGGCCTGCTTCTCGGTCAGAGCCTGGCGGATAACCTCGCGGGCCTTGGCGTCAGCCTCGTTGCGGATGCGCTCAGCGTTCTCATTGGCATCGTTAACGATGGTCTCAGCGGTCTGCTGGGCAGCGATCAGGGCAGCGGAAATCTGGCGCTCCTGAGCGGAGAAATCAGGGTCGGGAGCAGCCACGGGGGCGGCAGGAACGGCCTGGGCGGGGGCATCCTGAGCCTGGGCAAGCTGAGCCTGCGCATCGGCAAGCTGCTGCTCGGTAGCAGTCAGACGACCCTTAAGGTCGACGATCTTAGCGAGCATAGCGTCAACCTCAGAGGACAGCGTCTCCAAGAAGACGTCGACCTCGGCAGGATCGTAGCCACGCTTGGCCTCAGAGAAAGTCTGAGCCTGGATGTCTGCAGGGGTAATAGCCATAACAAGTCTCCTTTTTCATCGCCTCGGCGCTACACGCCCGACGTAAGTTACTAAGTCAGTTCTACACGAGTATACCTATAAGAAGCTGCAGAACCAGCCTCTGCACCAACTGCAACGCAATAATCGCAACGACCGGCGAAAAATCGATACCGCCCATCGGCGGGATGAAACGACGGAACAGGTTGAGCCACGGACCGCACACGCTATCAAGCACCGCGGCAATATCCTGAAGCAAACCACCCTGCTTCATGGGAATCCACGTCATAAAGCAGTAGACGACAATGAGCGTGGAATAGAAGTTGAACAGCGTGTTGACCAGCTGGACGATAGTGTAGATGTTGATGGGAATCTCCTCGTCTTGTCTTTACTTAAGGTAGCCGTCGGCACGAAGCTTCTTGAGATCGGAATCTTTGACCTCGCAACCGGCGGGCAGCACCATGAACACGCGGTCGCCCACCTCCTTGACCGTGGCACCCAGACCGCAGGCAAAGCCGTAAGAGAAGTCCAAGACGCGCTTGGCAACTTCGGTGCGTACGCCCACAAAAATCAGTGCGACAGGCTGCTTGGTGCGAACGCGGCGCACCACGGTCTCCACGTCGTCATAGCTCTCGGGGCGCAGGACATAGGCCGGCAGCTGCGGCGTGGCGTTGATGATATTGCTCGCATAGGCCGAGGCATCGCTCGGTGCAGGCGCGGGTGCAGCGGCGGCACGGGCGCGGGTATTCTCGGCGTAGCTCGACGGCGTGTCATAGGCACCAGGACGATAACCGCTCGCAACACTGTCCTGCGAGCGCGAAGGCGGGTTATACGTCGTGGCATGGCGGGAGTCATCGCCGACCAGCTGACCGGAGCGCGTATACACGGCAACCGACTCAGCTTCACCGCGGCGCGTCTGGCCAAGCAGGCCGTTGCTCGGCTCGTCTTGGGTGTAGAAGCCCTCGCCCGAAGCACCACTGTAGCCGTTGCCCTGATAGCCATCGTCGTAGCCGTCATCGTAGCCGTAGTCGTCGTCCTGGCCATAACCCTGGTCGTAACCCTGCTGGCCGCCCAGGTGCATCTTATTTTTAATCTCGTCAAGGAAGCCCATGGTTGTGTCCTCTCGCGGTTTAGTGCAGGCGCCCCGATAATCAGTGCGCACTTCAGAGCCTTATTTTACTGCAAACTCCGGGCTAAATACTACCCTGCCCAGGCGAACGAGCGTAGAGCCCTCCTCAAGGGCAGACTCAAAGTCCTCGCTCATACCGCAGGAAAGCTCAGGCAGGTTCAAATCGGGATGCGCCGCCTCCAGCTCATCCCTCAGCTCACGAAGCCCCGCAAAGGTGCGGCGTGCCACATCCTTATTCCCCCGGGGCGCCATAGTCATAAGCCCCTGTACGCAAATTCCCTCAAGTTCTGCAAGCTCACCCGCGGCGGCGCGAATCCCATCGGGTGAAAAGCCTCCCTTCGACTCCTCACCACTCACATTGACCTCAATGAGCACACGCTGGGGGCCGACGAGCTCGCCTGCCTCAATCTTGCGGACAGCACGGCTCGAGATCGCCTGCGCCAGATGCAGCGAACCCACCGAGTGAATCAGCTCGGCTGAGCCCAGCACCGCATTGATCTTATTGGTCTGCAGGTTGCCGATCATATCGAAGCGCACCTCGGGCAGCTCCGGATGCTCCGCCAGACCCGTGAGCTTGCGAACCAGCTCCTGCGGGCGGTTCTCGGCAAAATGGCGATACCCCGCCTGGATGGCGGCAACGGTCTCATCGACACCAACGGTCTTGGACACGGCAATGAGGCTCGCGGCGTCGTGGGGACGGCCCGCGCGATCGAGCGCCGCATAAAAACGTTCCAGAATCTGCTCGCGGCGAGCGCGCATCAAGTCCAAATAGTTATCCATTGCCAATCGCCTCCGCTGACAGCCAAACAAGTAGTCCCATGCTAACGCAAGAGCGCGGCCCCGCATGTGCAAGGCCGCGCTCACTTAGGTATTTACAATCTTTCGACGAACGGGGTTACTTACTCCTCGTCGTCCTCGCCATCGTCCTCATCCTCAAGATGATCGAGCAGGTAGCGAAGACCCTCGCTGACCTCGTTAACGGGCACCTTGGCAACGTAGCGTGCATCGACGGCGGGCCTCATGATAACACCCTCGCCCGAAGGCACGCGCATGCTCTCGAGCTCATCCTCATCAGTGCAGGCGATATCACCGGCAGTCATACGCTGTCCGGTCAACAGGAAGGTCAGACGGCAGGCGGCATCGATGGAAATCGAGGCGATGCGATCGAGATAGCGCGATACCATGATGGCGCGGCGCAGGTCGTCATAGTTGCTGTCGTCGTCCATAAAATCGCCCGTGTCCATGCGGTTAAAGGTGCGGAAGAACTTCTCGTAGGCGGCGTGCACTGGCTCGTCCTCGACGGCCAAGTTGCAGATGATGGACATGTCGTTGGTGACGAGCGCGGAAAGCGAAGAGCCCAGTACCTGGTAGACGGCCTCAGCCTCGGCCTCGACCGTGCCGACAAGCTCCTTGGGCAGCGAGATGTCGGCCTTGATCATATGACGCGTGGCGCGGCAAATCTGGCGAACCTTATCGGTCATGCGCTGCAGGTTAAAGTCGACGTAGATGATCGTCTGCAGCAAGCGGAAGTCGGAGGCGACCGGTGACTGCGTGGCAATCAGGTTGTAGCAGACGGCCTCCAGGTTGGCGCAGCGTGCGTCAATCGAAAGCGTGCGCTTCTTGGTCTTGGTGGCGAGCTTGCGGTCGTCGGTCACATAGGCCTTCACGGCATCGTGGAGGGCCAGATCGACGGCCTCGTAGATGCTCAGCATCTCGTGACGGGCCTCGATGAGCTGACGGGAAAACAGTTTGCGCATGGTTCACTCCAATCAGTTGGGTGCGGTCATGCCGCCCGCACAGTGAATACGCACCGGACCAGATCCGATCGGCTTGGGACTAGTCGCACCGATCAGCCAAAGCGGCCGGTGATATAGTCTTCCGTCCGCGAGTCCACCGGACTGGTGAAGATCGCGTCGGTTTGACCATACTCGATGAGCGTGGCGGGCTCGCCGGCAACTTCCTGCAAGAAAAATGCGGTGTAGTCGCTAATACGAGCTGCCTGCTGCATTGAATGCGTGACGATGATGATCGTCATCTCGGGCGCCAGCTCGGCCATCAGATCCTCGACCTTAGAGACAGACGTGGGGTCGATGGCGGAGCAGGGCTCGTCCATCAGGAGGACATCGGGTTGCACCGCAAGCACGCGCGCGATGCACAGACGCTGCTGCTGACCGCCCGAGAGCGCCAAACCATCCTTGTTGAGCTGATTGGATACCTCTTTCCAGAGGTTGGCGCGCTTGAGCGATTCTTCCACGATGTCATCGAGGTCACTTTTGCTAGTCACGCCCTGCAGACGAGGGCCAAAGGCGACATTCTCGTAGATGGATTTGGGAAACGGGTTGGGCTGCTGAAAGATCATGCCCACGCGACGACGGAGATCGACCGGGTCGACACCCTCGGCATAGATATCGTTGCCGTCGAGCGTCATGGTGCCCTCGATGCGCGTGTCCTCGATCAGGTCGTTCATGCGGTTGATGCAGCGCAAAAACGTCGATTTGCCGCAGCCCGAAGGGCCAATAAACGAGGTGATGGCGTTTTTGGCGATGTTGAGGTCGAGCCCCGTCAGCGCATGAAAGTCACCGTACCAAAAGTTGAAATCCTTGGCCGTAATGGCCGCTTGCTCCAGCGTGGGAGCGGACTGATAAACGGACATGGGACTCCTTAACTAGCGACGCTTGCGCGACAGGAAGCGCGCAAACAGGTTGAAGGCCAGAATGATCACCATCAGCAAGAGCGCGGTGCCGTAGGCTGCGTTCATGTTGATGCCGTCGTTGGCAAGCAGGTACAGGTGAACCGTCATGGGGCGGCCGGAATCGAGCGGCGAAATAGGTAGATTGATGGCCTGCCCCATGGTGTAGAGCACCACCGCGGTCTCGCCAATGGCACGGCCGATGGCGAGGACGATGCCCGTGGCAATACGGCCAAAGGCAGAAGGAAGCACGATCTTGGAGACAACCTGCCACTTGGTGGCGCCCAGACCGTACGCGCCCCAACGGATATAGCGCGGAACGGCGCGAATGGCCTCTTCGGTGGTGCGCATGACGATGGGAAGCATCAAGAGCGCGAGTGCCAGGGCGGCAGAGACCATCGAAAGGCCCAAGCCCATGGCCTCGACAAACAAGGCGTAGCCAAACAGACCCATAACGATGGAGGGCACCGAGGCCAAAGCGTCAGCAGCGTAGCGAATGAGCTCGACGACCTTGCCCTGCTTGGCGTACTCGGCCAGATAGACGGCTGCCAGCACAGCGATCGGCGTGCAGATAAGCATGGCGAGCGCCGTCACATAGACGGTCGAGACGATCGTGGGCCAAATACCGCCCTCGGCGTTGACGCCCTGGGGCCAACCGAAGATAAAGTCGAGCGAGATGTGTGGCAGGCCGTTGATGACCACGTAGGCGATGATAGCGACCAGCACCAGCGTGGTGATGTAGGCAGCGGCACGGAACACGCCAAGCATGATCTTGTTGGACAGGTCCTTGTTGATGCGGCCCTTCTTGCCGTGGGAAAGGGCACGCTTGATGCGCTCGCGCGACGAGGTCGTATCGACCGTCGTGTCAACGGAATCGGACATAGCCTACCCCCTCTTCTTCTTGGAAATCAGACGGACGATGCCCACCAGCGTGGCGGAGATGATAAACAGGACCACACCCATGCCGAACAGCGCCGAGCGGTGCAGACCCGAGGAATAGCTCATGTCGAGCGCGATCTGGCTCGTGAGCGTCGAGATGGGGCTCGCAATGCTGTCGGGAATAACCGGGGCGTTACCTACGACCATGAGCACGGCCATGGTCTCGCCGATGGCACGGCCCATACCCAGCACGATGGCATCCACGATACCCAGCTTAGCGGCAGGTAGCACGACCTTATAGATGGTCTGCCACTTGGTGGCGCCCATGGCATACGATGCCTCGCGAATGCCCATGGGAATGGAATTGAGGGCATCGATGGTGAGTGTGGTGATGGTAGGAACGATCATGATGGCAAGCACGAACCACGCCGTCAGCGCACCAAAACCAAGACCACCGGTCAGTTGCGCGATAAACGGACGGATGATGATCATTCCAAAGAAGCCATAGATGATAGAAGGGATGCCGGCCAACAGGTCAACGGCGGGGCTGATAAGCTTGCGCACGCGCTTGCCGGCGATCTCGACCAGGTACACGGCCGTGCCCACACCTAGCGGCACGCCCATGGCGAGCGCACCGACGGTCACCAGACCTGAGCCGGCAAGCAGCGACATGATGCCGTAGTGGCCCTCAGAGGGCGCCCACGTAAAGCTAAAGAAGTCCGCCAGACCGATGTCGGTAAAGACGGGCAGCGCCGAGTATGTGGTAAAGACAAAAATCAGGATGACGGTAACGACCGCCAAGAACGCGCAGGCAAAGAAGATCCACTGCAGCGCCTTCTCCTTGATATAGGTACTGCGCGATACGAGCGCCAGCTCGCGCTTCTTGGGTGCCTGAGCATTCTGCTCAGTCTGGGAGTTTTCCTGTGCTTCCATGCTACTCACTCCCCTTCTCGTCGTTGGTGACGGGAATAAAGCCCGCCTCGCGAATCTGCTTGTCCATCTTTTCGGACGTCACGTAGTCGATGTAATCCTGCGCCTGCTGCGAAGGAGCACCCTTCACAAAGAAGTAAAGGTCGCGCGAGATGGGATAGCCGCCGCTCGCGACCGTCTTCTCGGACGCCTCAACATGATTGACCGAGACGGCCCTGACCGAGGTCTTGGCGTTGAGGCTATCGACGAAGCCCAGCGAAATGTAGCCAATGGCACCGCGCGAACGAGATACCACGTCGCGCACCTGGCCCGTGCCCGAAAGAACGGCCGAGCGGCGATCGAACGGCGTGCCGTCCATCACGATGGTACGGAAGGCCTCACGCGTGCCGGACGCCTCATCTCGGTTGATAACCTGAATCCTCAGGTCCTCGCCACCGACTTCTTTCCAGTTGGTGATCTTGCCGGCGTAAATATCGCGGAGCTGCTCGGTCGAGAGGTTATCGACGGGGTTATCGTCGTTCACGATGACCGCGATACCGTCGTGGGCAATGACGATGGGAGTCAGGCCCAGATCCTGTTCGTCGGCATTGAGTCCACGGGAGGAGCTGGCGATATCGGCCGTGCCGGCGCTGACGGCCTCGATGCCAGCGGAAGAACCCAAACCGGAAACGAGCACGTCGATGCCGGTCTCCTCCTTAAAACCCTCGGCCGCAATCTCGGCGATAGGAAGGCAGGTCGTGGAGCCGGCGACGGTAATGGAAGAGGTAGAAGATCCCGAAGAACAGGCGCACAGCGTAAGCGTAAGCACAGCGCCGCTCAGGACCGATACGATCTTTCTCATAGCATCACGCCGATCGCAGCATGGCGCCCACAGGTGCCGTTCTCGTTACGGTAGGAATAAAAGCGGTCGTTCTGACGCACGGTCGAAAGCTGGGTATCCACGATATTATCCGCGTCGACACCGACATCTACCAGCGCCTCGCGAATGGCAGCGGAAAGATCGAGCATGCGAGAGGTACTCGCATCGATGCAAGAGAACTCGGCGGCAAAGCGATCCATGAGTTCCTGGGATACCTCATATTCGTCACCCAAGATATGGGGGCCGATATAGGCGGAAACGCCGCTCGCATCGCAACCGGCAGCATCGCAAAGCGCCTGGCACGCCTTGGCGGAAATGCGTGCAATCGTGCCCTTCCAACCGGAGTGCACCACGGCAAATCCGCCAGGGGCCACCAGCACCACGGGAACGCAGTCGGCAAAGCAGAGCAGCACGGGTACGTTATGCGCCGTACAGACGATGGCATCGCAGCCCTCGGCAATCTGCTCGCGGACGTCCTCAAGGTCATCGGCGCCGTTCGAGGTCACCGCAATGATATGGTCACCATGGACCTGATTGGGAACGAGCAGGTTGTGCTCGCACTCGGCGGCACCCATAGCCTCGAGCGCGCGACGACGATTTTCTTGAACAGCAAAGGGATCATCGCCAACATGCGAGCCCAAGTTGAGTGAGGAGTACGCATCTTCGGAAACACCACCGGCGCGCTCGGTGAAGGCAAAGCGAACATCGGATGTCGCGCCTTCCACCAACGTAACTCCATCATGGTCGACACGCGAAACTTTGTCCGCACGTGCTGCCATACTAAAGCCTCCTAATAACACAAGTACCGCGGCATCGCCGCTACAGCCAGCGTTTATACGGCTGTCATACTTCTCTAAAAGGATACCTGCTGCGCTGGAGGCAATCGTAAAGGGAACGTAAAGAGATTGGAGGTTCTAGTTTACAAAGTCGAAATAAAAAGGGCGCGTCCATACGGACACGCCCCTGTGCACAACAATGCAAAGAACGACTTAGAAGCTGCCGCGCTTCAGGAAGTCGGGAAGCTCGAACTGATCGTTGCCGAAGTTAGGAAGCTCGGTGCCACCGACGTTGCGGGTCGGAGCGGCCTGAGCCGGGCTGGTGGCCGGAGCGGTGCGCTGCGGCTCAGCGGAGGCAGCGGCCTTGCTCTGAGACTGCTGAGCAGCAAAGAGCTCGTCCTGACGGTTGACGTTGGAGTCGGAGAAGCCCGTAGCGATGACGGTGATACGCACCTGATCGCCCAGGGACTCGTCGACAACGGTACCGAAGATGATGTTGGCCTCGGGGTCGACGGCGTTGGCGACAACGTCGGCGGCGTCGCTGATCTCCTGGATGCCCAGGTCCTTGGAACCGGCGATGGAGAGCAGCACGCGTGTGGCACCATCGATGGAGCTCTCGAGCAGCGGGCTGGAGATGGCCTGCTGGGCTGCGTCGACGGCACGGGTATCCCCAGAAGAGGTACCGATACCCATCATGGCGGTACCGGCCTGCTTCATGATGGTCTTAACATCGGCGAAGTCCAGGTTGATGATACCGGGGACGGTGATGAGGTCGGTGATGCCTTGGGTGCCCTGGGAAAGGACGCCATCAGCAATCGCGAAGGCCTCGAGCATGGTGGTCTTCTTCTCGGCGATGTCGAGCAGCTTATCGTTAGGGATGACAATCATGGTGTCGACGCAATCGGAGAGGGTCTTAATGCCCTCCTCGGCGCTCTTCTTGCGCTTGCGGCCCTCGAAGGTGAAGGGCTTGGTCACGACGGCGACGGTCAGTGCACCGACCTCGTTCATCGCGATATCGGCAACGATGGGAGCAGCGCCGGTACCGGTGCCACCGCCCTCGCCGCAGGTGATGAACACCATGTCGGCGCCAGCAAGCGCCTCGGCAATGTCGTCGCGGGACTCATCGGCAGCCTTGCGGCCAACCTCGGGGTTGGCGCCGGCGCCCAGGCCGCGGGTAAGGTCGGTGCCGATGTGCACCTTGATATCGGCATCAGAGATCGCGAGTGCCTGAGCATCGGTGTTGATGGCAACAAACTCGACGCCGCGGATGCCCTCTTCGATCATTCGATTGACCGCGTTGGTACCGCCGCCGCCGACGCCGACCACCTTAATGACGGCAAGGTAGTTGTTGATCTCTGTCTCGTGCATGTCGGTCCTCCGAACAAAGGTTATAGCCATAGCATGGGTCGACCCCTGCGCACATTAACCTTCAGGTTGAAAGTAAATGCAAAGGTAAACCGTATTATGTTTGCACATTATGAACGTATCAGTCAAATAATTGACCGTGAAAACCAAACAAACCAGATAAACGGCGTGGTATGGCCCCTCAACAAAGTAACAACCAGCGCTACGAGGTCGGAGCATTCCTAAATGTGTAGTTGCCCGGAGAGCGCACATTGATATACGTTACGCCCTCTACCTGCGAAAGCAACTTGGTGACTACGCGTTCTTTCTTGGCGATATCGTTCGAATCGCCCAGCGACACCTCAATGCCGTTATTGAGGTTTGCCGAGATGGCTTCGACCGAAGGCGTGGAAATATCCTTGACTTGTCCCAAGAACTCGCTCGAAAAACCACGCACATAATCCAGGCCGGCCTTAACGGCTTTGGAGTTCACCGCCTGGCCGGAAACCGGAGCGACATCCGCCGAGACATCAGTCAACAGCACCGCGCCATAATGCTTAGCGAGCGCCAGCGCGGCATCGATTCCGGTCAAGGTATTTGAGCCCTGCCCTGTCGTGATGACGTTGCCCTGGTCGTCCACTTCGACCGACGTCGACAGTGGGGCGATCCAGGTGTCATCATCCCCGATGGCCCAGGCAAGGTCATCGGAGCTGATATAGGCAATTGCGATGACCTTGCGCTCCATAGGCGTAATGATGAGCGTATGCGGGAACTGACGCTGGACATCCACGCCCGAAACCCACGGGTTCTGCTTGAGATCCTCGGTAATCTGGTCGGGATCGACGTTAAAAAGCGACGTTCCCTCGGGCAAATCGATCAGCTGGATAGCATCGTGCTTCGTCACATGCTCGCTGCCTTGAATCTGAATATCAGTGGCGGTAAACAATCCAGAGTTAATCACCACGATGGCAACGACGACGAGCACGGCCAAGACGGCCAGAACGCCGCCCACGATTTTGCCTTTGCCTGTAACGACAGAAGCGGCGTCTGATGTTTTATTTGCCATCGCCCCAAGTGAAGACAACGGGTTGACGCCTTTTTTACTCGAAGGCTTCTTGGCGGTAGCCGGCACCGATGTCAGCGAGCGCGGTTTCGATGCGCCCAGCGTGCGACCCGGACGCGGCGCTTTAGTTCCCGTCGAGGGCTTAGGAGTTGCCATGGGACGGGCAGGCTTGGCGCCCATAACAGGCTTTGACGTCACCGAGGGACGCGAGGACTTTTTTGCGGCCGGACGATTACCGAGCTGCGAGCCGACGACCGGACGACTGGTCTGTCGAGCATGCCCGACAGACTTAGAGTGCGCGACGGTATTGCGTTGAGGTTTGGCAGGCGCGCCGGAACGCCCTCCGGCGCGGCGGAAGGTGGGTTTCGATGCTCTAGAAGCCGAGGAATTTAACTTCCGGTCTGAGCTCGATGCCATACGCCTCCCTCACCTTTCCGTGCACATGTCTGATAACCGCGGCAACGTCATCGGCCGAGGCAGTTCCGTTATTAACGATAAAATTAGCGTGAACGGGCGAAACTTCCGCGCCGCCAATCGAAAAACCCTTTAATCCACAATCCTCGATAAGCTTGCCCACACTCGCATCGGGCGGGTTACGAAAGACCGACCCGCAGGATGCGCGACCCATGGGCTGCGTACGCTTGCGCCTCGTCAGGTACCGTTCCATGCGCTCGCGAATGTCGGCCTTGGGCGCCGGTTTAAGCTGGAGCACGCACTCGAGGATGATCTCATTGCGGGGAAGGCTACATTCGCGGTAGCCCCAAGTGATCTCGGACCCCGCATAATGCTTGATACCGGATGCCGGGTCAAACGTTACGACATCCTCAACCAGCGGGCCAATCCACTCGGTCCGTGTGCCGGCATTCATAGATATCGCACCGCCGACCGAACCAGGGATGCCAACGGCAAACTCAAGGCCCGAGAGGCTACGCGACAGGGCATCGTTGACCAGGCGCGCGAACATCACGCCCGCACCGACCGTCAGCGTACAACCGTCATCGGCAACAACCGTGCGCTGAAACTCACGTCCGAGCGAAATGACGGCGCCGCGATAACCGCCATCGGCAACCAGCAGATTGGAGCCCTTGCCGATGATGACCCACGGCACCTGCTCGCGATCGAGCACCGCCACGGCGCGGCGAAGGGCATGATAGCTATGGCACGTCACAAAGAGGTCGGCCTTGCCGCCGATACGATAGCTCGTATGACGCGCAAGGCGCTCGTCCTCGATCACATCCGTGTCGATCATGCCCGAGAGCGCCATGACGGCGTTAAACAGACCCATTAGACTTAAGCGTCTTTCTTGGCAGTCAGATACTCAATGAACTCGGGACCGACGGTCGTAACGTCACCGGCACCCATAGTGAGCAGCAGGTCGCCCTCGCCCACCATCTGCTCGAGCTCCTGATTGAGCTCAAGACGGCTGGAACAGTACACGACCTCCTTGCCAGGATGCTTGGCGCGCACGGTATCGGCGAGCATCTTAGAGGTGACACCCGGAATGGGCATCTCGCCAGCCGAGAACACATCAATCAGCAGCAGTTTATCGGCATTGGCAAATGCATCGGCAAAGTCGTCGCACAGGGCCTGCAGGCGCGAATAGCGGTGCGGCTGGAACACAACGTCGACGTGCTTGTAGCCCAGCGACGAAGCGGCAGCAAGCGTCGCCTTGATCTCGGTGGGGTGATGGCCGTAATCATCGACCACGGTGATGCCATCGATATCGCCCACGTGGGTAAAGCGACGGCGGACGCCCTCAAAGCTCGAGAGCGCCTTGGCGGCGGCGTCGATGTCAAGGCCCAGGACATGGGCGACGGTGAGCACCGCCGTGGCGTTGAGCATGTTGTGGCGACCGGGATTGCTCTTGATCTCCACAGCATGCTCAGTGCCGTCCTCAAAGCGAACGATAAAGTCACTCTGGATGCCCTTGACATCCGGGTGCATGCAGACGATGTCGTTGCTCTCGGCAAAGCCGTAGGAAAGCACGTGACGGCCCGTCGACTTGGCGAGCTCGACCAGATGCGGGTCCTCACCGCAGACGATGACGGTGCCGTCCTCGCCCACCAGGCTCATGAATTTGGCGAAAGTCGCCTCGATCTCCTCGATACCCGAGTAGTGATCGAGATGGTCGGCCTCGACGTTGGTCACAATGACTACGTTGGGGTTCAGGAACAGGAAGGAGCTGTCGGACTCGTCGGCCTCGGCGACAAAGTAGTCGCCCGAGCCGTTCTTGCCGTTCGTGTCATAGCCCTCGACGATGCCACCGATCAAGAAGCTCGGATCCAGACCCATGCGGTCGAGCATGGTGGCGCACATCGAAGACGTGGTGGTCTTGCCATGCGTGCCGGCAACAGCGACGGTGGTGTAGCCGTGGCCCAAGGCAGAGAGCATCTTGGCACGGGGCCACACGGGAATGCCCAGCTCGCGAGCGCGCACGAGCTCAGGGTTGGACTCCGGAATAGCGGTAGAGACAACAACCACGTCGGGCTTGACCTCGTCGATCGTGGCGGCCTCATGGCCCACATGCACCTTCACACCAGCGCGGGTAAGCTGGCGGATATAGCGTGACGTCTTAAGGTCGGAGCCGGTAACGGCATAACCGCGCTCGTGCAGAACGAGGGCGATGCCGCTCATGCCGGCGCCGCCGATACCGATAAAGTGGGCGCTCTTAAACTCGGGCGCGGAGGTTGCAGTCTGGGAATCAGCCATGTGCTCGTGTACTCCTTGCGTAAACACTGCCTGTAACCCGTTAACTGTACCGCACCTACCGCATCAGCGCGAGGGCGACCGACGATATCCCGTCTAACTAACGCAAACCCTCTACCGCATCGGCCAGAAGAGCGGCGGCCCTATCCTGAGCCAGACCACGCGCCGCCTGTCGCATGGTGTCGCGCGCCGCCGCGTCATCGACCAGGTGCAGCAGCTCATCGGCAAAGGCAGAACCGTCGATATCGGCATCGGTGCAGAGCACGCCGGCCCCGGCGTCGACCAGATACCGGGCATTGGTGGTTTGGTGGTCGGCCGTCGCATGCGGGTACGGCACGAGCACCGAGGGCACGGCGAGCGCAGCGATCTCGGCCACGCTCGATGCGCCCGAACGCGAGAGCACCAAATCGGCAGCAGCCAGCATATCGCCCATGTTGTCGATGTAAGGCTGGACGCGGTAACGCTTCGCCTCCTCGGGCGTCAGCGCCAAAGCGCGCTCGGTCTCCTCAAAGCCGTCAGCGCCCGTCGAATGCAACACATAGAGGTTCTTGCGCGAAAGCAGCTCGTTTTTGAGCGAGACCACGCGCTCGTTGAGGTGCTGGGCGCCAAGTGAACCGCCAAAGACGAGCAGCAGCGTAGCGTCCTCGGCAACGCCAAGTACCTTGCGGCCGCGAGCGCGATCGCCCTCGATTACCGAGCGACGTACGGGGTTGCCGGTCATGAGCACGTGGTCAGGGTCACCTTCGCGCTCAAAGACCGAACGCGCTGCCGGCACCGAGATGCACACGCGGGCGGCGTGGGAGTTCATCATCTTGTTGGCCAGGCCCGGAACAGAGTTCTGCTCATGCAGCAGATACGGAACGCCTGCGCCCTTGCACCACCCCAGCAGCGGAACCTCGACATAGGCACCAAAACCGACGGCAGCATCGGGCTTGCCGACCTTTGAGAAATGACTGGCGAGCGCACGCTTGGCCTTGTTGACACGCCACAGCGAGGTCAGCGCCGTCCAAGGACGGGAGCGGTCGAAGCCCGTGACCGTAATGGGCACAAAATCAAACCCAGCCTCGGGGACCAGACGACCCTCGAGCTTGCGCGACTGGCCCACGAACACAACATGGTGGCCACGGTCACGCAGCTCTTCGGCCAAGGCGAGCGCGGGGTTGATGTGTCCTGCCGTGCCGCCGGCTGCAATAGCAACGGTCATTTTATCGGTCATGGTAGTCCCTTCGTACACGCGGTCCCTGGTCGTCGGTGCGCAGACGCGCCGACGGGTCCGAGTTCAAATCGATTCGATTATATCCGCCGCCCGCATTGCGAGGAGTGGGGCGCTGAGGACGACCTTGCGGAGCCGTTCGCGGGCGTGGACGAGCTGCCGGCTCGGTCGCAGAGCCATCCAGGACGGTAAAACCGTTACGCGAAGATCGCTCGCCGCGCACGTGGGGCACGCCGGCGGTACTCTCATCCATAACGGCAAAGCTCTCGCGGCGACGGTCGTACTCATCGCGACGGGCGCTCTCGTACGAAACGCGCAGGATCAACCCGGCAAGCATAAGCGACACAATAATCGACGAACCGCCGTAGCTAATAAACGGCAACGGTTTGCCCGTCATGGGAAACACGTTGAGGATGCCTAGCGCGTTAATCAAAAACTGCACCGCGAGAATGACCGCGGAGCCAGACGCCATGAGCGCACCCCGACGATCGGTCGCCTGCTCGGCAATGCGAAACGCCGAGTAGATCAGCATCGCAAACACCAAGAAGAACAACACGGTTCCGACAAAACCAACTTCCTCGCCAATGATGGCCAGGATGTAGTCGTTGTGCGCCTCGGGCAGATACGAGTACTTCATGGTTGAGTTGCCGATGCCACGGCCGAACAGACCGCCCGAGGCAAAGGCCATGATGGCAAGCGTGGCCTGATAGCCGTCACCATACTCGTCGGCCCAAGGGTTCAAGGCAACCTGAATACGCACCATACGGTACGGCTCTGCGACAAGCGCAATCACGATCACGAGAATGCCGAAGATTAGCACGCCGATGATAAATCTGGGGTCGAGACCCGCAAACAACGCCATGCACATGAGGGTCAACAGG
This sequence comes from Collinsella sp., assembly GCA_048323995.1. Taxonomy (GTDB): domain Bacteria; phylum Actinomycetota; class Coriobacteriia; order Coriobacteriales; family Coriobacteriaceae; genus Collinsella. The sequence continues at coordinate 308,245 of DBFELT010000019.1, forward strand.
ATGATCAGGACAGTACCGAAATCGGGCTGGATAAAGATCAGAAAGAGCGAAATGCCCAGGTAGATGCCCATCTTGCGAAGGAATTCGTTGATGTTGCCACCGGGCGAAAAGAAGCGATCAAGCATGATGGCCGAATACGCAATGGCAAATGGCTTTAAAAACTCGGAAGGCTGGAACTGAATACCGGCGATGTTGAGCCAGCGCGTGGCGCCACGGCTGCCGCTGCCCACCAAGAACACCAGAAGCAGTAGCCCTATCATGCCGATGAGGAAGATCCTGAGCACATCCTCCCCAAACCAGCTGTCCGGCAAAACGCGCACGATGGCAATCAGCGCTAGAACACCGACCACGGCAAACGCGGCCTGTCGACCCAGAAAAAACGTCGCCGAGCCATTCTCGTGCAGCGCCTCGACCGAAGACGCCGAGTACACCATCAGCAGGCCAAAACACACCAAGGTAAACAGGCAGGCCATGAATATCAAACGGGGGCGCATGATACGGGCGGGAACGCCGGCAATATAGCGTTCGCTAAACGACTGCCCGCCGCGGCCGGAACGCGGTGTGATGCGACGTGAGGAAGCACGGTCCGAGTCGGGCCTCCTCATACCTTGTCGGGGGCTCTCCTCTCTCACCGCAACCCCTATTCCATTTGAGATTTCGCCGTAGCGGCAAGCTGAGCCACGTAGTCCTTAAACACGCGGCCGCGCTCCTCATAGCCCGAGAACTCATCGAACGAAGAGCAGGCAGGAGAAAGTAAGATCACGTCACCACGGCTCGACAACGAACGGGCAACGTCCACGGCGTCGCGCAGGTCATCCGCCTGGGCGATATCCACATCGCCATCGACATCGGCCTCGTCCATAGCGGCGGTGAAGCGCTCGCGCGCATCGCCAAAGCAGACGACCGAGCGCACGTTGTCCATAACGACGCGCGCGAAGTCCGTGAGCGGCGTGCCCTTATCGTGGCCGCCGAGCAGCAAGATCACGTCGTCATCGGGAAATGCCGTCAGTGCCTTCTCGACCGCATCGGTGTTGGTCGCCTTGGAATCGTTGACGTAGCGCACGCCGTCAATCTCGCCACACGGCTCCACGCGGTGCTCGAGCGGCTGGAACGAGGCAAGACCGCGGCAGACACCATCGACATCGGCACCGACCGCCAAGGCAGCCGTGGCAGCGCACAGGGCATTGATAACATTGTGATGGCCCGAGATCTTGAGCTCGGATGTAGCGATGAGCGGGGTCTCGACGCCCTTCAGACGCACGATCATCTTGCCATCGCGCACAAAGGCGGCATCCTCGCCCTCAGGCTCGTCAAAGGCAACCTTGCAGATGCGACGACCCGGTGTGTAGATGTACTCATCGAACTCGTGAATGCCGGCGTCTTCGACGTCGACAACCGCCAGATCGTCATCGACCATATTGTCAAACAGTTTGATCTTGGCAAGCGCATAGTTCTTATGGCTCTTATGCCAGCCCAAGTGGTCGGGAGTGATGTTGAGCAGCACCGCCACGCGAGGGTGGAGCTCGGCGGTCGTAGCAATCTGATAGCTCGAGAGCTCAGCCACAAACCACTCGTTGCGGGCTCGGCCGTCAATCTCGTTGACCGGCGGCTCGCCGATGTTGCCGACAGCAACGCTGGCCTCGCCGGCAGCCTTGAGCAGATAATCAGTCAGCGACGTGGTAGTCGTCTTGCCGTTGGTACCCGTAATGGCAATCCAGTTATCGGGCGACAGGCGATAGGCAAACTCGGGCTCACCCATAATCTGGGCGGCATGCTCGCGCCCGGCCTTATAGAAGCCCGAGAACTCCGAGATGCCCGGGCACGTCACGCATACGTCATAGGCGCCCTCGACCTGTTCGGTCCCATAGACAAACGACGCACCAGCAGCCTCGAGCACACGCGTGGCGTCATTGGGCTCAGAGGTGCCACCGCCATACACGGTAACGGCACTTACGCGCTCGGGATGTGCCAGCGCCCAGCGGGCGACATCGAGACCGGATTTGCCCTGACCCAAAACGAGCAGGCTAAAGACATCAGCAAGAGACATGAAAGACCACTATCCCAACTGGAAGAACAGAGCAAGGCCAACGGCACCAAAGGCAGCAGCGATAATCCAAAAACGGATGACGACCTTGGTCTCGGCCCAGCCCTTCTTTTCGAAATGATGATGGATGGGCGCCATAAGGAAGACGCGCTTGTGCGTAAAGTGGAAGTAGACAACCTGAATCATGACCGACAGGGTCTCAACGATAAACAGGCCGCCGATGATGAGGGAGACGACCTCGGTGTTGGTCATGATGGACGTGCAGGCAAACGCGGCGCCCAGGGCAAGCGAGCCGGTATCGCCCATAAAGATGCTCGCCGGATAGCAGTTGAACCACAGAAAACCCAAGCAGGCACCGGCACACGCGGTGCAGAAGATGGACAGGTTCACGTCTCCGTGCAAAAACGCCATCGCAGCCATGGCGAGCATGGCAATCATGGAGGTGCCGCCAGCAAGACCGTCAAGGCCATCGGTCAGGTTCACGGCATTAGAAAGACCGGCGATCATCAGCCAGCAAAAGACAATGTAGAGCCACGGGAACGAAAGGCCGCAGATGGTGGTCGAAAGAACACCGAGGTCAATCGTCAGGCCGCCGGGAAAACGAATCTCGGGGGCGACGCCGCACCAGTTAACGGCAAGTACCGTAAAGGTGACACAGATAATGGTTAGGCCGATCATCTTGGCATGAGGCGTCAGACCGAGCGAGCGCCCATGCGTAACGGAGGTCAGGTCGTCGATCAGGCCCAGCACGCCGGTCGCCAGCGTGGCGAGCAGCACGAGCACGAGCTCGGTGGTGAGCTTACCCATCAGCAGGCAGGTCAGCGAGATCGCGACGAGGATGACAACGCCACCCATGGTGGGCGTTCCCTGCTTAACCAAATGACGCTTGGGACCGTCGGCACGAACCTGCTGGCCGATACCCTCGACCTTGAGCAGCTTGATCCACCACGGCATGAGCAGCAGCGCAATGGCGGCGGCGATGCCAAGCCCCAAAAAAGCCTGATACGTTGGATATGAGGGATTGCCGAACATGGGCTAGCACACACCTTCCACAAAGCGGTCGAGCTCAACAAAGCGGGAACCCTTGACCAGTACAACATCATGTTTTTCAAGCGCGCCGCCCATGCGGTCGAGCACCTGCTGATAATCAGAGAACACCTGGATGCGGTCCTCGTCCATGCCCATCATGCGCGCGGCATCGGCCATAAGCTGGGCCAGCTCACCACCCACGTACGCCAGCATGTCGAGCTTCTTGGCGGCGGCATAGGCGCCCACGAGCTCATGCATGCGAGGAGCCTCATCGCCCATCTCGCCCATCTCGCCCAAGATCGCCATGCGAGACCCCGTGCACGAAAGCGAGCACAGCAGATCGAGACCAGCAGCCATGGATTCGGCGCTGGCGTTGTAGGAATCGTCAATGACGCGGGCACCGCTCTTGGCGCGCTTGATCTCCTGGCGGTGACCGGTGATCGTGAGGCCTCTAAAGGCAGCATCGATCTGCTCGGGCGTCACGCCCAGGCGATAGGCAACCGCGGCGGCCTTAACGGCATTAGGAACGGACTGCACGCCGGGGATGGCAAGCATGGTATCGATCGTCTCACCCCGGCCAAAATCGAGCGTAAAGACCGGACGGCCCTCGTCATCAACACGAATGTCGCGGGCACGGACCTCATCATCGTCCGAAACGCCGGCCAGCATCACGTCGATACCAGCAGGCTGGGCGAACGTATCGCGAATGAACGGCGTAAAGTCGTCCTCGCCGCCCAAAACCAGCAGCGGCAAATAGTCGCCGGCGGCGCACATACCCTGGACAATCTCGGCCTTAGCGCGGGCGATGTTCTCGCGGCTACCCAAAATGCCGATATGAGAGGTGCCGATCTTGCTCACGATGGCAAGGTTGGGATTGGCGGACTGGGACAGGCGCTCGATCTCGTGGAAATGGTTCATGCCCATCTCGAGCACCAGGACCTCGGTATCGGCCGGAGCGGAAAGCACCGTGAGCGGCATACCGATCAGGTTATTGAAATTGCCCTTGGTGGCCCAGACACGATAGCGCTTAGCGAGCACAGCGGCGAGCACGTCCTTGGTCGTCGTCTTGCCGATGGAACCGGTAATGCCAACGACCAGGCAGCCAAGCTCCAGGCGATACGTGTGCGCCAAACGCAGCAGAAACTCCTCGGGATCATCGGTCAGCATGATGGCGCATCCCTTGTCCTGCGCCAGCGAGACCAGCTCGGCCTCGGGCTCACGCGTCATCACGACGGCGCCGGCACCCGACTGGACGGCACGGGAAGCAAAATCATTGCCGTCGACATTTTCACCGGGAAAGGCGACGAAAATCGTCCCTTCCTCGACCTGGCGCGAGTCGATAACGCACCCGCGGCATACCCGATCGGCTTCTCCCGTCACGGTTCGGGCCCCTGTTGCGGCCGCGAGGTTGTTGACGGCGATCTCTATCATTGCAGCTCCCCTGTAAACCTAATAATGCTATCGGCGTATTGTATCCCAGCGCCGCGCATGCGTGGTGCAGGGCATGTGAACACCCCTCATATGGGACAACAAACCATGCCCCAAAGATTGTAACCCCCTACCTCGTGTGCGGAATGCCCAGCACGTCGAGTGCGTTGGCCATAATGGACTGGAACGGCACCGCAGCGGCATCTGAGCCGCTCGGCGTTCCGTCGAGCGTGATATAGCACAGCACCTTAGGCGATTGTGCCGGTGCAAAGCCCATAAAGGACGACATGTAGTTCTCCTTGAGGTAGCCGCCGTTCTCGTCGGCTCGTTCGGCCGTACCGGTCTTACCCGCCACGTCATAGCCATCAACCGCGCCGCCAACGCCCGTTCCCTCGGACACGACCGTCTGCATGCACGATGTCACCTGGGATGCGGCGTCCAACGAAATCGCGCGCTCGCCTTCGCCCCAGTCCTTCTCGTCGCCTTTGCTGGACTTATAGAAGTGCGGGGTCATCATCACGCCGCCGTTGGCGATGCCGCCCACGGCACGTGCGATCTCAATCGGCGAGACGGACAGTGCCTGTCCAAAGCTCATCGAGCCCAGCGTGGCGCCGTCATACTGGTCACGCTCCTTGACGATACCCAGGCTCTCGCCCGGAAAATCTACACCAGAGCTGTGACCGATGCCCCACTTGTCCACATAGGCGGCAAAGTCGTCGGCACCGATCTTGCGCCCCACCAGGACAAAGCCCACGTTGGACGAACGGCGCATCATCTCGCGCACATCCATGGTCATGGCGTAGTCGCGCTTGTCGGCATCGGTGACGGTATCGTCGCCCACCTTGATGCTCGCCGGCACCTCAAACGACGTACTCGATCGCACGACGCCCAAGTCGAAGCCGGCGCCCGCCACGAGTGTCTTAAAGACCGAGCCGGGCTCGTAGGCGTCGGTGACCAAGCGCAGGTTCATATCCTCGGTCTTGGCGTTTTCCAGATCGGTCTGGTCGTAGGTCGGATACGAGCAGGCTGCCAAGATCTCGCCTGTCGTAGGATCGGTGACCAGCGCCGAGCCGTTCTTGGCCTTAGTCTTCTCAACTGCCTCTGCCAGGGCATCCTCGGCCGCACGCTGGATATTGACGTCGAGCGTCGTCACGATATCAACGCCGTCGACCGCAGCCACCTTTTTATAGGCACCGCCCGCGATATAGCTGCCGTCCCTCGCACGCTCGCGTACGAGAGAACCGTTCGTGCCGGTCAGAAGCTTGTTGTACTGCTTTTCGAGGCCCGTCAAGCCGTCGTTGTCTACATTCACTACACCCAGCACCTGCGATGCCAGATTGCCATATGGATATACGCGCTTCATGGCCTGCTCAAAAAGCACGCCGGGCAGGTTCTTCTTCTCCAGCGCCGCAGCATCGTCTTCGTCCACCTGGCGCTTGATATACACCCAGGTTCCATCGGACTCAACGAGCTTGCGACAGGTCTTTTTATCGATTCCAGTTGCCTTGACCAGCGCCGACACCGTCTTGTCAACATCCTCGACAAGCTGCGGGTTCACGGCGATGTTGCGACATTCGACCGACGACGCCAGCACGTTACCGTTGCGGTCGTAGATGGTGCCGCGTTTGGCATAGAGGGTCTGCGCAAGCAGGCGGCGCGCATCGGCACGCTCGCGCAGTTTATCGGCTTCGACAATTTGATAGTCGGCAAGGCGAAAGACGCCCAAGCCCAAGCCAAGCCCGATGAGGCTCATGACGGCTTTGCGGCGAGGCAGAGGCGCGCCTGTGAGCCATTCGGTCGACGAACTCTTGCGCGACCTGGTGTTATGCACTTGAGGGCCGCCCGAGCCGCGAAGTCGCGACGCCGGGTCGTTGCCACGGGACTGCCCGGCGTTGTAAGATTGCCGACCCGTTCCTTGATAACCAGAACGTCCCCGCGACGAGGGACGTCCAGAACCGCGGCCCCCATCGGAACCGCGGCGATAGTCATTTGTCATACTCAGCTACCGTCTTGCTACTGAGCGGTCGCGGTCGCGTTGGCGCCCGCGGCCGCATCCTGCGAAAAGTCAAGTGTAACGCTCTCGCTGGGCTCCACCATGCCATAAGCGCCCGCAAGGTCGCGAATGCGCGTGTCGGCGCCATAGACCGAATGCATGACCTCCAGGTCGGAGCTCTCATCGGTCGCCTTTTCGAGCGTGTTGATAAGCTCGGCGTTGCTGTTGAGCACCTGGGCCGTGACGCCGGCGAGCGCCACGCGGGCGACGCCGATCGTCATGAAGATAGCCGCAATGATGCAAAACGTTTTAAGAACGCTCATGAAAACCGGGCTTACCGCCTGGTTTGCCTGACGGCCCGCGCCCGTGTAGACATCAAAGCGCGGCGCGCGCTGCTCACGGGGAGCAACGGGGGCCTGCGGCGTCTCACGATAGGCGGGCATGGCGTTCATATCATAGGCGAGTGCTGCGCTTGAAGTGTTGTAGCCCATGATATGCCGCCTCCCATCCCGAGTACGTTGGTAGTGTGTTTAAGCTTCGTTTATGGTGCGAGCGGGAGGTCCAATATCGCGCGGTCGCGCCTACAAACGCTGCGCCACGCGGATTTTGGCTGATCTCGCCCGAGGGTTGCGCTCAACCTCATCAGGCTGGGCAACCAAGGGTTTGCGGGTGATGACCTTGAGTATCGGCACGTTGCCGCACACGCACACCGGAATCTCCGGCGGACACGTGCACCCCTGGCTCATCTCTTTAAAGTGGTTCTTTACGATACGGTCCTCGAGCGAGTGATACGAGATGACGCAGATACGTCCACCCGGGTTGAGCCACCTGGTGGCGGCATCAAGCCCTCGTTCGAGCACATCGAGCTCGTGATTGACCTCGATGCGAATGGCCTGGAAACTTTTCTTGGCCGGGTGTCCGCCATGCCGACGAGCGGCAGCCGGGATACCCGCCTTGATGATCTCGACAAATTGGCCGGTGGTTTCGATCGGTTCTTGCTCGCGGCGGCGCACGATCTCGCGCGCGATCTGCGAGGCGAACTTCTCTTCGCCGTAGACGCGTAGAATCCGGGCGAGGTCGTGTTCGTTATAGGTGTTGATGACCTCAGCTGCGTTTAAGGTGTTATTACCCGGATCCATCCGCATGTCCAATGGGGCGTCCTCGTTATACGAAAAGCCCCTGCCAGGGATATCGAGTTGCGGCGACGAAACGCCCAAATCGAACAGGAAGCCATCGACCCCGGGCACCTCGGCCGAGCAAAGCAGCTCGTCCAAGTCGCCGAAGTTGCCCTTCAGCAGCTGGTGCGGAACGCCGGGAACCTCGCGGTCCAGACGGGCGCCAGCGGCCTCGAGGGCCATGTCGTCCTGATCGACGCCGAGCAAAAGGCCCGTCTCCCCCACCTGCGCGGCCATCTTTACCGAATGGCCGGCACCGCCAAGGGTGCAATCGCAGACAACGGAGCCGCTCTTTAGCCGCAGCGACTCAAGCACTTCGCCGAGCATGACAGGTTCATGCCGATATTCTTGTGTCAAGATCCCACGCTCCATCCGTTACCCGTGCCTTGCCCTTACGAGAAGAAGAGGTCCAGCAGGGCCTCATCGTCATCGTCCTCATCGGCCGCGGCGCGATCCCAAACCTCAAGGTGGTCGTAGTTGCCCACAACCGTGACCTCGCGGTCGAGGTTCGCCTGCTTGCGGAGAGACTCGGAAAGACCGATACGACCGGCGCTGTCCACGTCCATCGACGTGGTGCGCTTGTTGATCGCCCTCATGAGCTTCTGGTCATTAATGTCACGCGGGTTAAAACCCTCGTGGCCCTCACGACCCGCGAAGAGTCCTTCGACCCACTTATCGAAGGCCTCGGCAGAGAACACGTACAGAGCATCGACATCCAGGGCTTTGAACACGCGAACGTGCTCTCCAAGCTCCTCGCGAAGGGGTGCAGGCAGGGATAGACGACCTTTTGCATCGAGATTGCGCTCGTATGCACCCGTCATTCCCATGTGCGCCCTCCCCTCGGTTACTCAGATGGCACGTACGCGGGGAACCACCCCGCCTGTCGACGTCATCAATAATATGGGGAACCGCCCCATTTTTCAACACCTTTCCCCA
>DBFELT010000020.1:0-18889 GCA_048323995.1 Collinsella sp.
GGGAGAGCGCTTGACTGGCAGTCAAGAGGTCAGGGGTTCGATCCCCCTCGTCTCCACCCGAGCATTGAATGAGGCTCCAACGCAAGTTGGGGCCTTTTTTCATATAGGCACACAAGGTCAAAGGCGGCACCATGATCCTCCAGGTCGACAAGATCGAAAAAAGCTTCGGCGCGCGCGTCCTCTTTAGCGGCGCATCCTTCCAGATCAACCCCGGCGAGCGCTTCGCGCTCGTGGGCCCCAACGGCGCCGGCAAAACCACCATGCTCAAGATCATCATGGGCATCGACAGCCCAGACGCCGGCCAGGTCCAGTACGCCAAGGACTGCCAGGTAGGCTATCTAGAGCAGGAAACCAACCTGGAGCAAAAGGACACCACCATCCTTGCTGAGGTCATGGCCGCCGCCAAGGAAATCCGCCGCATGGGCGAGCGCGCCAACGAGCTGCAGGCCCAGATCACCGAGCTCTCCGAGCAGGGCAAGGACGTCGACGCCCTTCTCAACGAGTACGGCCAGGTCCAGGACCGCTTTGAGCATCTGGGCGGCTACGAGCTCGAGAGCAACGCCCGCAAGATCCTGTCTGGCCTGGGTTTTAAGGTCACCGACTTTGAGTGCCCGTGTTCCGAGTTCTCGGGCGGCTGGCAGATGCGTATCGCGCTGGCAAAGCTCTTCCTGCGCCATCCTGACCTGCTGCTGCTGGACGAGCCCACCAACCACCTGGACCTCGAGAGCGTCCAGTGGCTGCGCGGCTTTATCGCCAACTACGACGGCGCCGTCCTTATCGTCAGCCACGACCGAGCCTTCATGGACGCCTGCGTCGACCACGTGGCCGCGCTCGAGAACCGACGCGTGACCACCTACACCGGCAACTACAGCAGCTACCTTAAGCAACGCGAGGACAACCTGGAACAGATGCGCGCCAAGCGCGCTGCTCAGGAGCGTGACATCGCCCACATGCAGGTCTTCGTTGACAAGTTCCGCTACAAGCCCACCAAGGCCGCCCAGGCGCAGGAGCGCATCCGCAAGATCGAGCAGATCAAAAAGGAGCTCGTCATCCTGCCCGAGGGTCACAAGCACATCGACTTTAAGTTCCCCGATCCGCCACGCTCCGGCGATATGGTCGTTGGCCTAGAGGGCGTCTCTAAGTCCTACGGCGACAAGCACATCTACAGCGACATCGACCTCAAACTCTACCGCGGTGAGCACGTGGCGCTCGTCGGCCCTAACGGCGCCGGCAAGTCCACCCTCATGAAAATCCTCGCCGGCCTGGAGCCGCCCACTACCGGCACGCGCGACCTGGGCACCAACGTGGGCGTGGCCTATTACGCCCAGCACGCGCTCGAGGGCATGACCGAGTCCAACACCGTCCTGCAAGAGATCGACACCGTTACGCCCAAGTGGACCGTGCCGCAGCAGCGCAGCCTGCTGGGCGCCTTCCTGTTTAGTGACAACGACGCAATCGAAAAGCAGGTACGCGTCCTTTCCGGCGGTGAAAAGGCGCGTCTTGCCCTGGCCAAAATGCTCGTGGCCCCCGAGGCGCTCCTGTGCCTGGACGAGCCCACCAACCACCTGGACATCGACTCGGTGGACATGCTCGAGAACGCCCTGCAAAACTTCCCCGGTACCATCGTGCTGATCAGCCACGACGAGCACCTGGTGCGCGCCGTGGCCAACCGCATCATCGACATCCGCGATGGCAAGGTCACGGTTTACGACGGCGACTACGACTACTACCTCTACAAGCGCGAGGACCTCGCAGCCCGCGCCGCCGCCGAGGCAGCAGGCGAGAGCACAGCGACCGCGACCAAGGCAACCAAGCCGACCAGCTCCACCCAGCCCAGCGTCGCCGCCCCCAAGCCGGCCGAGGGCAAAAAAACCAAGGAGCAAAAGCGCGCCGAGGCCCAGGCCCGCGCCGCGCTGAACAAAAAACTCAAGGGCGTGCGCAACCAGCTTAAGAAGATCGAGGCGCAGCTCGACAAAAAGCGTGCCCGCTATGACGAGCTTATGGAATTGATGGCAAGCGAAGAGCTTTATGCCGATCAGGACAAGTTCAACGCCGCGCTGGGGGAATATAACGGCCTTAAGCAAGAGCTGCCCAAGCTCGAGGACGAATGGCTCGAGCTTTCCACTCAGATTGAAGAGGAGACCGCGCGTGAACTCTCGTAAGGCCGCTGCCGTGGCGATGAGCATCATCGCCATTGCGTGCCGCATCTGCGGCATCTTTATGAGCGCGATGACCGTGCTGCTGTGTTTTAGCGGCCTCACCGCCAAGCTGCAGATCGTCGGCTTTGTCGTCGAGCTTTCTCGCGCGCTGCCGAGTTCCATCGCCGGATACGGCGTCATTACCTCACCCTTTGGCGGCGTATTCCGCCTGGATTACGCCATCGTGGCCGTCATCCTGTTTGCGACCGACTACCTGCTCACGCGCGCCTCGCGCCGCGTCCGCTAGGGGAGTGCCATGTCTAGCAGCTACTTCATGAACCTGCTCGCCAGCGCCGTCGCCGTCATCGTGGGCATCGTCATCCACGAAAGCGCGCACGCCGCGGCGGCCTGGGCGCTCGGCGACAAGACGGCACGCTCCCGCGGCCGCGTCTCGCTCAACCCGCTCAACCACATCGACCCGTTTGGCACCATCCTCCTGCCGCTGCTGATGCTCGCGGCCGGCGGCCCGGTATTCGCCTTCGCCAAGCCCGTGCCCGTCTACCTCAACAACCTCAAGCACCCCAAGCGCGACGAGGTCCTGGTGAGCGCGGCCGGCCCCGCATCGAATATCGCACTCGCGTGCCTGGCCGCAGCCCTCATGCACCTGGCCTATGGCAACCTCTACGCCAGCATGTCTTTTGGCGTGGCGTCGCAAATCATGAACTTTGGCACTACCTTTATCGTGGTCAACCTGTCGCTCGCGTTTTTTAACCTCATTCCGATTCCGCCGCTTGACGGCTCCTCTATCATCGTGCCGTTCCTCAAAGGTAAAGCGCTCACCAACTACTACCACCTGCAGCAATACGCCATGCCCATACTCATCATCGTGCTGTATCTGCTGCCCATGTGGACCGGCATCGATGTGATCGGCCGCTATTTCGACGTTACCGTGTATCCGCTGGCCGAGTGGCTGCTCAACTTCGCAATCGCCGGCATCTAAGGTAAACTTACAGGTCGACCGCGCAAAACGGTCGCAGCATGCACCCAAACCGCGCCGCGAAGGCGCCGTCAAAGGAGGTCGAAGATGTCGTATCGCGTGTCGACGCAGGTCTACAGCGGACCGTTCGACCTGCTACTGCAGCTGGTAACCCGCCAAAAAGTAGATATCGGCGCCATCTCCATTAGCGAGGTGGCCGAGCAATACCTGGCCGAGGCCGAGCGCATCGAGGCGCTGGACCTGGACGTAGCGAGCGACTTTTTGCTGGTCGCGGCAACCCTATTGGACATCAAGGCCGCCTCGCTGGTGCCGCAGGAGGTCCCACGCAAAGCCGACGATGACGAGATCGACGAAGACCTCGAGGAGCTCAGCGCCCTCGACGGCGACGCCCTCCGCGAGGTCCTGATCCAGCGCCTGATTGCCTACAAGCAGTTTAAAGGCGCGGCTGCGGCCCTCGGTGCGCGCATGCAGGCCGAAAGCCGCATGCATCCGCGCGTGGCCGGCCCCGACCCCGAGTTCCTAGGCCTTATGCCCGACTATCTTGCCGGCATCACGCTGCGCGGTCTCGCCGTCATCTGTGCCGACCTGGACGGCAAGCGCCAGACCTTCCTGCTGGAGGCCGAGCATGTGGCGCCGCATCGCGTGCCGCTCGACCTGACCGTGGCCTCAGTCGACCGCTTTACCATGGCGCACCAAACCTGCACCTTCCGCGAGCTACTGGACGGCGATGCCACCACCGAGCAGCTCGTCGTCACCTTCCTGGCCATGCTGGAGCTCGCCAAGCGCGGCTCGCTCACGCTGAGCCAGGACGAGATCTTTGGAACCATCTGCATCAACCGAGTCGAGGGCGCCGAGGCATACGTGCCCGGCGAGGGCCCCGAGCTCACCGAATAGGAGCCGCAACCATGTCAACCCTTTCCACGCTGGAGGCAAACAGCCTCAAAGGCGCCCTCGAGGCGCTGCTGCTGGTGTCGAGCGACCCGGTGAGTGCGCCCGCGCTGGCCGGCGCACTGGATATCGCCCCCGGCGAATGCGCATCGCTGCTCGCCGAGCTCAAGGTTGAGTACGAGGAGGCCAACCGCGGCTTTCAGCTGCGCGAGGTCGCCGGCGGCTGGCGCCTGTTTACGCACCCCGCCTACCACGACGTGGTCGAGGCCTATGTGTTGAGCTGGGACACGCAAAAGCTGTCGCAGGCGGCGCTCGAAACCCTGGCCGTCATCGCATACCACCAGCCCGTGACTCGCGAGGTGGTCAAGGGCATCCGCGGCGTCAATTCTGACGGCGTCATCGCGTCGCTCGTGGACAAGGGCCTGGTGCGCGAGCTCGGCCGCGACCCCCAGCGCGGTCAGGCCATCATTTACGGCACGACCAACGCCTTCTTGGAAAAATTCGGCCTGCGCTCAACCCGCGATCTGCCCGATCTGGAGCAGTTTGCCCCCGACGAGCAGTCGCGTCAGTTTATCCGTGAGCGCTTGAGCGGTCGCAGCATTCAGTCCACGCTCGAGGAGCAGGCCGAAGACCTGGACGAAGAGCGCGAGCTGCTCGATACCGATGTTGTGAATGTTGAGGCAGTCGAGGGCGAGGACAACCTGGTCGTCGACAAGACCTCGGAGGATATGCATGACGAGAACTAACGAAGCAGGGGAGACGCGCGCCATGGGCAACGCAGTGCCCGCAACCGACGCCCAGCCCGTCTATCCGCACACCATGCGCCTGCAGCGCTTTTTGGCGCGCGCGGGTGTGGCGAGCCGCCGCGGCTCGGAGGACCTGATGACCGCCGGCCGCGTGACCGTCAATGGCCAGGTCGCGACCGAACTGGGCACCAAGGTCGACGTCGACCGCGACCATATCGAGGTCGACGGCATGCCCGTCAAGCTCAACCAGGGCGCCGTGTACCTGATGCTCTACAAACCGACCGGCTACCTCACCACCATGAGCGACCCGCAGGAGCGCCCTTGCGTGGCCGATCTGGTCCCCCGCGACCGCTTTCCGGGACTTTTCCCGGTGGGCCGCCTGGACCGCGACACCACAGGCCTTTTGCTTTTTACCACCGACGGCGACCTGTCGCAGGACCTGCTGCACCCGAGTAAGCACGTCTACAAGACCTACCAGGCACTCGTGGACGGGCAGCTGACCGACCGCGATCTAGAACCGCTCCGCCGAGGCATCGAGCTCGACGACGGCCTGTGCCAGCCGGCTATCTGCCGCGTCATCACCCCACGCGAGGCCGAGGCCGTAGCTCCCCAGGGAGTCAAGCCCGGCACCACCGCCGTGGAGGTCATCATCCGCGAGGGTCGCAAGAATCAAGTTAAGCGCATGCTGGGCAAGATTCACCATCCGGTAATCCGTCTGCATCGCTGCAACTTTGCCGGCCTGGAGCTCAAGGATGTGGCCAAGGGTTCATGGCGCGAGCTCACCGACCGCGAGGTGCAGATCCTCAAAAGCGGTGGCATCCCTCCCAAGCAGGCCAGCGCCATGCGCGGCGGCAAGCCCCAAGACACGCCCGCCAGCCGCACGCGTCACCACGGCAGCCACGGCTCCGCACCCAAGCGCAACACCTACCGCGAGCGCTACACAGGCTAAACAACCCGCCGCGCCCCAGCGCCCGCGAACCATACCAGCACGTCAACCATCGAAAGGAAGCATTGCATGATCGTCGCCATCGACGGCCCCGCCGGTTCCGGCAAGTCCACCATCGCCAAGGAGATCGCCCGCCAGCTGGGCTTTAACAAGCTCGACACGGGCGCCATGTATCGCGCCGTCACCTTCGCCGCGCTCGACCGCGGCATCGATCTGGACGACGAGGCGGCCATCGACGCCCTCGGCGAGAAGATCGAGATTCGCTTTACCAACGGTACCGGCGAGGACACGCGCCTGACCATTGACGGCCAGGACGCCTCGGCTGCCATTCGAACCCCGCAGGTTGACGCCAACGTGTCCAAGGTCTCGGCCTACCCGGGCGTGCGCGCCGCAATGCTCATCCATCAGCGCCGTGCCGCAGAGGACCGCGATATCGTGGCCGAGGGTCGCGACATCGGAACCGTCGTGTTCCCTAACGCGCAGGTCAAGGTCTTCCTGACCGCCGACCCGCGCGAGCGCGCCCGTCGCCGTGTGCTGCAGCGTCACCAAAACGATGCCCAGCCGCTCACGTCCGAGCAGCTCGAGGCCGAGGTCGACGAGACCCTCGACGCCCTTAAGCAGCGCGACAAGCTCGACAGCAGCCGCGAGGTCGCCCCGCTCGTGCCCGCCGAGGACGCCGTGCACGTCGACTCCACCGCTCACACCATCGACGAGGTCGTTCGTATCATCGAGGACCTCATCAACCAAAGGAGGTAGCCCATGCGCCTGTTTAAGCAGACGCCCGAGGACTATTACAACGCCCCCTACGCCGAGTTCCCGGCGCTCATCCGCGGCACCGTTTTCGTGGTCATGGCAATCCTTTGGGCCTTCTCCAAGCTCATGTGGCGTTGGAAGGTAGAGGATGCCGATCTGCTGTTTGAGCGCCAGGACGGCCGCGGAAGCGTAGTCATCTGCAACCACACCTCGATGGCCGAGCTCTTGGCCGTGGAGACGGCGCTGTTCTTTGGGGGGCGCCGCATTCGTCCCATCTTTAAGTCCGAGTTCGCCAAGAGCAAGATTGTGCGCTGGGCCTTTAGCCGCGTAGGCGGCATCCCCGTGGAGCGTGGTACTGCAGATATGAAGTGCCTGCGCGCCGCCCAGCATGCGCTGCAGCGCGGCGAGGACGTTCTGATCTTCCCCGAGGGCACGCGCATCCGCTCGCGCGAGATCAAGCCCGAGGTCCACGGCGGTTTTGCGCTCATCGCTCAGATGGGAAAGGCACCCGTGAACCCGCTCGCCATCTGCGGCTGGTCCGACATCACGCCCGCGGGCAAAAAGATCATGCGCCCTAAGAAGTGCTGGATCCGCGCCGGCAAGGCCGTCTCGCTTTCCGACGCACCGGCCGGGCTTAAGCGCACGGAGCGCCTGGAATGGTTTGAGTCCGAGGCCATGAGCCGCGTCTACGCCATGCGAGACGAGCTATGCGCCGAGCATCCGGGCAGGTTCTAGCCATGAGCGAGAACGTGACGAACACTGCCGCGACTGCGTCCGACCAGGCCACCGCGCCTTCCATCGAGATCGCCGCCCACGCCGGCACTTGCTATGGCGTACAGCGTGCGCTCGATATGGCGCTGGCCGCCGCGCCGCAGGCAGGGGAGTGCACTCAGGTTCATACCTTGGGTCCGCTTATCCATAACCCCATCGTGGTACGCGAGCTCGCTCAGGCGGGCGTTGGCTTGGCCGAAACCCTGGATGACGCCGCAACCGGCACCGTGATTATCCGCGCCCACGGCGTGGTGCCGCAGGTGATCGATGCTGCCCGCAAGCGCGACCTTACCGTGGTCGACGCCACCTGCCCCTACGTGAAGAAGGTCCATGTGGCGGCCGAGCGCCTGGTGCGCGAAGGCTACCGCGTGATCGTCGTGGGCGAGCCGGGCCACCCAGAGGTCGAGGGTATTCTGGGCCACGCCGGCAATGACGCGCAGGTCGTGAGCTGTGCCGCCGACGCCGATGCCCTATCGCTCAAGGGCAAGGTGGGTCTGGTTGTGCAGACCACCCAGACCGCGCAGAACCTCGCCGAGGTCGTGGCCGCTATCACCCCGCGCGTGCAGGAGCTGCGTGTGATCAACACCATCTGCGCCGCCACGAGCGAGCGCCAGCAGGCAGCCGCATCACTTGCCAAACGCTGTGATTGCATGGTCGTCGTGGGTGGCAAGAACTCGGGCAACACCCGCCGCCTGGCGCAGATTTGTGCCGATGCCTGCGAGCGCACGTATCACATCGAGGAAGCTTCCGAGCTCCAGGCCGCGTGGTTTACCGACGCTCATCACATCGGCATCACCGCTGGAGCCTCCACCCCGCAAGAACACATCGAGCGCGCCGTCGAGCGCATCAAGGAGCTTTGCCGCTAATCATGGACCAGACCGTACCCGCATACGCCGCCGAGGTGGCCGATTACGGGCGCAGCCGCGACCCCGAGCCGGGTGAGGGTGCGCTCGTTAAGAACGTGCGTCCCGAATCGCCCGCGTGGGATGTGGGTATCGAGCCGGGCATGCGCGTGCTCACGGTCAATGGCGAGAAGCTTACCGACATGATTGTGTGGCTCTGGGAGGCCGACGATGATACCGTCGACCTGGAGGTTTTCGATCCGCGCGACAACACCGTCACCTCCGTCGAGCTCGACCGCTTCCCGGGAGAGGACTGGGGCCTTGAGTTCGATGGCCCTATCTTCGATGGCATGCGCACCTGTGTGAACGCCTGCGTGTTCTGCTTTATGACGATGCTCCCCAAGGGCGGCCGCTCCACGCTCTATATTCGCGACGACGACTATCGCCTGAGCTTTTTGCAGGGCAACTTTGTCACGCTCACGAACCTCACCGACGAGGACGTGCAAAACGTCATCCAGCGCAACATGAGCCCCATGAACGTGTCAGTCCACGCCGTGAGCCCCGACGTCCGCCGCCGCATGATGGGCCGCAACGCCCAGCGAGGCATGGACGTGCTCGAGACCATCATGGCCGCCGGCATCGAGATTCACGCGCAGATCGTGTTGTGCCCCGGCATGAACGACGGCGAGGAGCTGGAAAAGACCCTGCGCTTTTGCGAGGAGCACGAGCAAATCACCAGCCTGGGCATTGTGCCGCTCGGTTTTACCAAGCATCAAAACCGCTTTAGCTGGTCCTACAGCGACAAGCCCGAGCTGGCGCGCGAGACCATCGCGATGATCAGGCCCTTCCAGGACCGCGCCTATAAGCGCTTTGGCCGCCACACCTTCCAGATGAGCGACGAGTTCTATCTGGACGCTGGCATCGATCCTCCCGAGGCTGACTTTTACGACGGCTACCCGCAGTACTACGACGGCATCGGCATGATCCGCTCATATCTGGACGAGACCGACGACGTGCTTGCAACCGACGCCGAGCGTCTGGCCCGCGTCCGCGAGGCCATCGCCGAGCGTAACCAGCGCCTTCTGTGCCTCTCGGGCGCCAGCGCACGCGACACCGTGGCGCGCTTTGTGGAGTCGCCGTATGGTCTCGCCGGCACCGTCACAGCCATCAAGAACCGCTACTTTGGCGGCAACGTGGACGTAACCGGCCTCATCGTCGCATGTGACATTCTGGAGCAGCTGCCCCAAGATCTGTCGGGGGTTATGCTCTTTGTGCCTAAGCTCATGTTCAACGCTGACGGCATGACGCTTGACGAGTATCATCGTGACGATTTACTCGCAAGCCTTACCAGTCGCGGCGCCGAGGTTCATGTGGTGTCGACCATGCCGCATGAGCTGCTCGATACCCTGGAGCGCATCCTTGGCATTGTGCCCGCAGACTCTAACACTTCCACTGACCCTACCCATTAAAGGAGAGCAGATGAAACCTATCGTCGCCGTCGTCGGACGCCCCAACGTGGGCAAGTCCACGCTCGTTAACCGCCTGGCCCAGACCTCGGACGCCATCGTCCACGAGTCCCGCGGCGTCACGCGCGACCGCTCGTACCACACGGCCGATTGGAACGGCCGCGAGTTCACCATCGTCGACACGGGCGGCATCGAACCGCTCAAGAGCGATGACGTGTTTGCCACGTCCATCCGCGACCAGGCGCTCGCCGCCGCCGAGGAAGCCGCCGTCATCCTGTTTGTGGTCGACGGCCGCACCGGCGTCACCGAGGAGGACGAGTCGGTCGCTCGCATGCTCAAGCGCTGCGACAAGCCGGTCTTTCTGCTGGTGAACAAGCTCGACAACCCCGATCGCGAAAACGACAGCATCTGGGAGTTCTATTCGCTCGGCATCGGCGAGCCCACGCCGCTCTCGGCCCTGCATGGCCACGGCACGGGCGACCTGCTCGACGATATCGTGGCCCTGCTTCCGGAGGAAGAGGATGAGGTCGCCGATGAGTTCCCCGATGCGCTGAACGTCGCCATCATCGGCCGCCCCAATGCCGGTAAGTCGTCGCTGTTCAACCGCATCCTGGGCGCCGACCGCTCTATCGTGTCCAACATTGCCGGCACGACGCGCGACGCCATCGACACCGTCGTGGAGCGCAACGGCAAGCACTACCGCATGGTCGACACCGCGGGCATTCGCAAGAAGAGCACCGTGTACGAGAACATCGAGTACTACTCGATGGTCCGCGGCCTGCGCGCCATCGATCGCGCCGACGTGGCGCTGCTCGTCGTCGACGCCTCCGTGGGCGTTACCGAGCAGGACCAGAAGGTCATGGGCCTTGCCATCGAGCGCGGCTGT
Source organism: Collinsella sp. (assembly GCA_048323995.1). GTDB lineage: Bacteria > Actinomycetota > Coriobacteriia > Coriobacteriales > Coriobacteriaceae > Collinsella. The sequence continues at coordinate 10,434 of DBFELT010000020.1, forward strand.
GCCATCGTGGTGCTGCTCAACAAGTGGGACCTGCTCGACGACGACCGCAAGCGCGAAGCCTGCATGGAGACCGTCGACCGCCGTCTGGGCGTCATGGCTCCCTGGGCCCAGTACCTGCGCATCTCTGCTCTTACCGGCCGCAGCGTCGAGAAGATCTGGGCGATGGTCGACGCCGCCGAAAAGACGCGCTCGCAAAAGATCACCACCTCGCGCCTCAACACGTTCCTCACTGACCTGCGCGAGTTCGGTCATACCGTGGTGGACGGCAAGCGTCGCCTGCGCATGCACTACGTGACCCAGACGGGCGTCAACCCGCCAACGTTTACGTTCTTCGTCAACCACAGCGACCTGGTCAACGACACCTACCAGCGCTACGTGGAGAACCGTATGCGCTCGACCTTCGATTTTTCCGGCACGCCCATTCGACTCTTCTTTAGGAAGAAGGAGCAAAAGGATGCATAATCCGATTCTGCTGACCGCCATCTGCGCCGTGGTATCGTTCTTTATCGGAGCGATTCCGTTTGGCCTGATCCTGGGCCGCGTGTTCAACCACACGGACATCCGCAAGGCGGGATCCGGCAACATCGGCACCACCAACGCACTGCGCGTGGCCGGCCCCAAGGTCGCGGCGCTCACGCTGCTGCTCGACTGCCTAAAGGGCGCCATCTGCGTCCTTATCGCGCGTCCGCTCATCGCGAGCGTGGGCTACGGCTTTCCGCCGAGCATTATGGCTCCCGGTGCAGCCGGCGACTGGATGCTCGGCGTCATTTGCCTGGCTGCCGTGTGGGGACACATCTTCTCGCCCTACCTCAACTTCCACGGCGGCAAGGGTATCGCCGTTGGTCTGGGTGTCATCCTCGCCTGGTACTGGCCCATCGGACTTTCGCTGCTGGGCATGTTTATCGTGGCCGTCGCCATCACCAAGTTTGTGTCGGTGGGCTCGCTTGCCGCGGCCATCGGTCTTCCAATCGCTGCCTGCGCGGTCTTTCCGTACAGCAGCCTCGGACTTAAGTTTTGCATGGCGCTGATCGGCATTACTGTGGTGTGGGCCCATCGTGCGAACATCAAAAAGCTCATGACGGGTAAGGAGTCCAAGCTCTCGTTTACCAAGCGCGTCACCGAGCCCGACGATAAGTAGGAGAGAGTCATGAATGTTGCGCTGATTGGCTCCGGCTCCTGGGGAACCGCCGTCGCCGGCCTCGCCGCCGCGCGGGCCGAGCGCGTGACCATGTGGGCCCACAGCGAGCAGACGGCCTCCGGCATTAACGGCGAGCACCGCAACCCCCGCTACCTTGTGGGCTACAAGCTGCCCGGCAACGTCGTCGCCACGACGGACCTGGCGCAGGCGCTCGACGGTGCCGAGGCCATCATCTTTGCCGTTCCTTCGACGCACCTTCGCAGCGTATGTCATCAGGCAGCACCCTTCATCGCCGCCGATACCCCGGTGCTCTGCCTCACGAAGGGCATTGAGCCCGAGTCCGGCCTGCTCATGAGCGAGGTCATTGCCAGCGAGATCGGCAACGAGGCGCGCGTGGCGGCGCTCTCCGGCCCCAACCATGCCGAGGAGATCTGCCGCGGCGGGCTTTCTGCCGCCGTCATCGCCAGCAAAGACCTGCAGATAGGGGAGACCTTTAAGGACCTGCTCCTATCCACGGCCTTCCGCATCTACCTGTCGCAGGACATGACCGGCGTCGAGGTTTGCGGCGCCATGAAAAACGTCATCGCCATCGTGTGCGGCATCTCCGCCGGCACCGGCGCGGGCGACAACACGCTCGCCCTTATCATGACGCGCGGCCTGGCCGAGATCAGCCGACTGGTGCACGCCCGCGGCGGTCAAGCTATGACCTGCATGGGACTTGCCGGCATGGGCGACCTCATTGCCACCTGCACCTCGGAGCACTCGCGCAACCGCACCTTTGGCTACGAGTTTGCCCACGGCGTGTCGCTCGACGAGTATCAGACGCGCACGCATATGGTGGTCGAGGGCGCCGTCGCGGCCCGCAGCGTCAGCGAGCTTGCCCGTTCACTGGGCGTAGACATTCCGCTCACCTTTGCCGTGGAGCAAACGCTCTACAACGGTGTTACTTTGGATAGGGCGCTCGAGATTCTTACCGATCGCGTCCCTTCTCAAGAGTTCTACGGACTCACCGACTAGCGCAGAAAGGCTACTACCATGGGTTCCATCAAAATCGCTCCATCCGTCCTTTCGGCCGACATGGCCAACCTCAAGGGCGAGCTCGACAAGATCGCCGGCGCCGACTACGTGCACTTTGACGTTATGGACGGTCACTTTACCGGCAACCTCACCTTTGGCGTTGACATCCTTAAGGCCGTCAAGCGCTCCACCGACGTGCCGGTCGACGCGCACCTGATGGTGTCGAACCCCGACGAGACCGTCGATTGGTACGCCGACGCCGGTGCCGACATGATCACCGTGCACTACGAGGCCTCCACGCACCTGCACCGCACGCTCACGCATCTGCAGCAGCGCGGCGTCAAGGCCGGTGTTGTGCTCAACCCCGCCACCCCCGTGTGCGTACTCGAGAGCATCATCGACGTTGTCGACATGGTACTGCTCATGAGCGTGAACCCCGGCTTTGGCGGCCAGAGCTTTATCCCCGGTACCATTGCCAAACTGCACGAGCTCAAGGCCATGTGCGAGCGCCACGGCGTGTCGCCCATGATCGAGGTCGACGGCGGCATCTCTTCCAAAAACATCGCCGAGGTCGTCAAGGCTGGTGCCAACGTTCTCGTGGCCGGCTCCGCCGTATTTAAGTCCGAAGATCCCGCCGCCGAGGTTGCGCTGCTGCAGAAGCTGGGCAATGAGGCCGCACAGGAGGCATAAACCCTTATGACCGCAGGTCAAAACCGCATACCCGTGAATCTTGACTACGCCGCCTCGACGCCCATGCGCGCCGAGGCGCTCCTTGCGCAGCGCGAATATGACGACAGCGAGCTTGCCGGCGTCAACCCCAACTCGCTGCACTCGCTCGGCCGCAAGGCCGCCGCGCGCCTGGAGGTTGCCCGTCGCGAGATCGCCCAAAGCTTTGGCGCACGCGTTCGCCCGTCCGAGATCATCCTCACCAACGGCGGCACCGAAGCCAACCAGCTGGCGCTGCTCGGTCTTGCCGAGGGCGCTCGTCAGCGCGATCGCAAGCGCGATCGTGTAATCGTTTCGGCCATCGAGCACGATTCGATTCTGGACAACCTGCCGCTGCTGCGTGCCGCCGGCTTTACCGTCGACCTGGTGCAGCCCTGCCGCGCGGGCTACATTGAGCCTGCCACGCTGAGCGACTTGCTGAGCGACGACGTGTCGCTCGTGAGCATTATGGTCGCCAACAACGAGACCGGCGTGGTGCAGCCCATCCGCGAGCTTGCCTCGGCCGCTCATACCGTGGGCGCAGTGTTCCACACCGATGCTATCCAGGGCTATCTGCACATTCCACTCGATGTCACCGAGCTGGGCGTCGATGCTATGTCCGTCGCGGCCCACAAAATTGGCGGTCCTGTGGCATCCGGCGCGCTCTACGTTAAGACCCGCACGCCACTGCGCCCCCGCATCTTTGGCGGCGGACAGGAAGCCGGACGTCGCGCCGGCACGCAGGACCTGCGCACGCAGCTAGCCTTTGCCGCTGCTGCCCGCACGCTGGTGCCCCAAGTGGCTCAGGAGCGCGAAAAGCTGCAAGCCCTTTCCGACAAACTCTACGCCACGCTTACGGCCCATCCACGCATTCATGCCACCATGGGCGACTACGAGCAGGTCGACCGTCTGCCGGGTATGGTTTCGATCTACGTCGACGGCATGGACTCCGAGGAGCTCATCGTCAAGCTCGACGCCGCCGGCTTTGAGGTTTCGGCCGGCTCTGCCTGCTCGAGCGGCAGCATGGACCCGAGCCACGTTTTGAGCGCGATGAGCATCGGTCGCGAGCAGGCATTGGGAGCACTGCGCATTTCCGTTGATGACCGCGTGAATCCGAGCGATCTGGACGAGTTCGCCCGGACGCTGCTCTCGATCGTGGGTGCCGCATGATCGTCGCCGAGCTTGAGCGCGCGCTGCTGGCACGCTATCCCAAGGCGGACGCCGAGGGCTGGGATCACGTAGGACTCTCCGTTGGCGATCCGGCCGCGGAGATCACCGGCGTTGCCTGCGCACTCGATGCGACCGTGGCTAACGTTCGCCGCGCCCAAGAAGCCGGCGCCAACGTGCTGCTGACGCATCATCCCATATACATCAAGGCACCCGAGGCCTTTTGTCCGGCGGATGCCACACGACCCCAGTGCAGCGCGGCCCTCTACGAGGCTGCCCGCTGCGGCGTGAGCATTATTTCGCTCCACACCAATCTGGACCGCTCGCACGAGGCGCGTGCCTGCCTAAGTGAGCTGCTGGACGCCGTGCCCGTGAGCTCGCTGGAGCACGTAGACGACCCCGAGTCGACCGGCCTTGGCGCGCTTGCGACGCTCAACGACCCGTGCACGCTGCGCGATCTTGCCGCCCGTGCTGCCACGGCCTTCGGAAGCGACCCGCGTGTATGGGGCGATGCCGAGCGCTCGTGCCGCACCGTCGCCATTCTGGGCGGCTCCCTCGGTGACTTTGGCGAACTTGCCATCGCCGCCGGTGCGGATGTTGTCGTGACGGGCGAGGCAGGCTATCACGTGGCGCAGGACCTTGCCTTGCGTGGGCTACCGGTGATCTTGCTCGGCCACGACCGCTCCGAGGAGCCGTTCGTTGATATATTGATGAACTCTGCAGTTGACGCCGGGGTCGACCCCCGTCATGCGATTAAAATACTGAACCCTTGCCAATGGTGGACTGTGACAAAAGGAGAGAACTTATGAGCGCCGGCGCTACGCTACTCAAGCTGCAACAGATCGATTTGGAGCTCGCCCGCAACAAGAGTGAACTTGCCAATATGCCGGAGCTCAAGGAGCTCGCTTCCAAGCGCAAGACCTATGTGAAGCTCAAGTCCGAGATGACCAAGCTCTACGCCCAGCGCAAGGATCTGGACATTGAGCTCGACGATCTCAATACCACCGAGATTCAGACCAACAACGCCATCGAGGCTGCCAAGAAGCGCCACGTCGACGGCTCCGACTACCGCGAGGTTCAGGACCTGGAAAACGAGCTCGCCACCCTGGCCAAGCGTCTGGACAAGATTGAACACACCCGCAAGGACGTCGTTGTCGCCCATAAGGAGGCGCTCGACCGCGAGGCCCGCGCGCAGGCAATCATCGCCAAGTTCGAGGAGGGCGTGAAGGCCGATACCAAGGCCGCCCGCGCCAAGGCTGCCGACCTGCAGGCTCAGATTGACGCCGCCGCTAAGGAGCGCACCGCGCTTGCTGCCACGCTGCCGGCCAACGTTCTCACCGACTACGAGCGTCTGCTCAAGCAGTTCCGTGGCCTGGCCGTCGAGACCATCCAAGGCAACATCCCCACGGTCTGCCACACCGCGCTGCAGGCATCGTCCATGAGCGACCTCAACCATGACGGCAGCGAGATTACGCACTGCCCGTACTGCCACCGCCTCCTGGTACTCCCGAGCAAGGAAGCCTAGCGATGACGGCGGCATCCAACAATTCAATGCAACTTGAGGGAAAAACGATCCTGCTGGGCATTACCGGCGGGATCGCCGCCTATAAGTCGTGCAATATCGTGCGCCTGCTGCAAAAGCGCGGCGCGCGCGTCAAGGTCGTTATGAGCGAGCATGCCACCGAGTTTGTGGGCCCGCTCACCTTCCGTGCGCTCACCAACGAGCCCGTCGCCGTGGGCCTATTCGACGACCCCTCCGACCCCATCCACCACATATCGCTGGCGCAGGAGCCCGATCTGGTGGTCGTGGCGCCCGCGACGGCCAATATCATCGCCAAGATGGCCAACGGCATCGCCGACGACCTCATCTCCACCACGCTACTTGCGACGCCGCGACCCATCGTGATCGCACCCGCTATGAACAACGGCATGTGGAAGGCGCCGGCGACACAGGCCAACATGTCCACGCTGCGCGAGCGCGGTGTCCATGTGGTGGGACCCGGCAGCGGCTACCTTGCCTGCGGCGACGTGGACACGGGACGCATGAGCGAGCCCGAGGACATCGTCGAGGCTGTCTGTGAGGTGCTCAACCCCGCGCCTCAGGACCTGACAGGCAAGCGCATCGTGATTACCGCCGGCCCCACGCACGAGCCGATCGACCCGGTGCGTTTCATCGGTAACCGTTCATCGGGCAAGATGGGTATCGCCCTGGCGGGGGAGGCTGCTCGCCGCGGTGCTGCGGTCACGCTCGTGCTGGGACCGACATCGCTCGATGTTCCCCGCGGCGTGGCGTGCGTACGCGTGCAGACCGCCGCAGAGATGCTGCAGGCGACGACGAGCGCCTTCCAGACGGCCGACGTGGCCATTTGCGCCGCCGCCGTCGCCGACTACACTCCAGCGGCCCCAGCGGACCATAAGCTCAAAAAGTCCAACGAGCCCTTGGATCGCATCGAGCTTGTCGAAACGGTCGATATTTTGGCCGAGCTCTCGCGCCAGAAGGGAGAGCGGCGCGTGATCGGCTTTGCGGCCGAGACCGATAACGTCGTGGAGTACGCGCAGCGTAAGCTCGCCCGCAAGGGTTGTGATGCCATTATCGCCAACGATGTCTCGCGCGCCGATTCGGGCTTTGGAACCGACACTAACAAGGCCTGGATTGTGAGCATAGCGGGTACACAGGAACTTCCCGTGCTAACAAAACCCCAGCTCGCAGATACAATTTTGGACTTGCTTCAAAAATTGTAAAAAAGTTCTTGCACAAGTCTAAAGTTTCGGGTTAATATACTCCCTGTTGCGAGCGAGAGCAGAGCAACAAACAAAAGCTTCGGGACGTGGCGCAGCTTGGTAGCGCACTTGACTGGGGGTCAAGGGGTCGCTGGTTCGAATCCAGTCGTCCCGACCAGAAGTTTGCAGGTCAGGCACCTAGTGCCTGACCTTTTTTGTTTTAAGCAATTGCTTAATTTTCAGTAAGCAACAGGGTGCCAATAATCTACCTGCGCGATAGTCGTCTTTTGCGGTTACTTGCGCGTTTTGCACGCACTTGAGCCGATTTATCAACGCGATATGAATCTACATACGCGTAGCTGGTATACAGCCGAGTAAGGGCTGTATTTATCGCGGCGTTTTACACAGATATAGCGACTGTAACGAACAAACGTGTCGCTGTATTTATTCCGGTAGTTCACTTGATCGGTGGACAAGTGGGCTGTTGCGACGAAACGCCAAGCAGGATGGGCTCTATACGAGGACGCCGCAGAGGCAATGGCGGGGGAGTGCGGCAGGCGCTCTGAGAGCCGCTGTATGACCCCATTTCTCCTCAACCCGATTACCTGTGCTATGAACCTCGAATTGTTCGAGTAATCGCCAAAAGAAAAGCCCTCGCAGGATTGCGAGGGCTTTGCGCTAAAAGAGATCAGAAGCAGAAAGCGGGGAGAACATAAAACGAGTCCGTCGCGCTGTAGCTGTAGCAAATACCGCCGCTTTGAACATAGCGAAAGGACGTGGAGCTGCGCGGTCTCACGGAGCGAGTCCAGTGGCTATAGCCTGATGCACCGGAATAGTTCGACCCCGTCACGCCCTTGGATTTGTAGCACTCGTACTGGATGCCGTCGGATTGCATATCCCCGTATACTTCGGTTGCCGAGAGCAGAAAAACCTTGTCGGTCGTCGCTGAGGGGGCACCGCCCCAGTTACCGCCAACGTTATCGGTTGTCTTTGTGACGGGTTTCACCTTTGACTGGAAGAACCTCTTGCCTTATTAAAGAAATACGCCGAATACAACGGATATAAAGCGGAAGGAGGCGACATCGAGTAACTATCAAAGGCCAGATTAAGGAGCCAGCCATGAAGAAATGCCTGCCCTCCATCGTCTCAGCAGCTCTTTGCCTCTCCCTTGTCATGACACCATTTGTGCCCGTTGCGGCAGCCTATGCCGACGAGGGATCTCCCGCCGAGAGCAGCGAGATCTACGTCGGAGACAACTACGACGAAAATTACGATATATCCCTTTTGAGCGCGGACGCTGCACGGATTCATATTCCAAGGCGTGGTGCGATTCTCACGGATCTGCAAATAACCGCCCCGTCCCTCACAAGGTCAAGCTGAACGCGAAGGAGGAGGCTTGCCTGCGCGATCCCTACCTTGCTGGCACCGCTGAAGTTATCGCCGGTCTCGTGACAACCGGTCCTAGCGGCGGCTTTTTTGCAACCGCAATGACATCGTACCGACATTTCACTTGCATGTTCTGAAAGGAAGTTGCCATGTTGTCGCAAAATCAATCGAGATACTTGGACACAATCGGCTTTACCCTGCTCGCATCACTCTTTGCTAGCGACCTTTTGCTGAAACCGCCCAAGGAACTCGTTTTGCTTGCCATAGACTGCATTTCCGCCCTTTACTTTACGGCAACCCTAATCGTCGGACTAAAGGAGAG
>DBFELT010000021.1:0-97527 GCA_048323995.1 Collinsella sp.
CTGCGGCTGCACGCTCTGCGGCTGCACGCTCTGCGGCTGCACGCTCTGCGGCTGCACGCTCTGCGGCTGCACGCTCTGCGGCTGCACGCTCTGCGGCTGCACGCTCTGCGGCTGCACGCTCTGATATGAGGTAGCCGCTGCCGTATATCGCCTTGTTCTGCACGCGCTGCGCGTCGAGCGCCCTCGTGAGGCTGCACTCCTGCGGCCCCACGCGGAAGTCGATGCCGTACTTGGAGTAGCGCGCCAGCATGGGCGCGGTCAGCACCTCGTCCGGGTACTCGTACTTCGGCAGCGCCTTGGCCTTCTCGCGGCGCAGGCGCTCTATCGCGGCATCCAGCTCGGAGCGCAGGTCGGGCGCGCTGCGAGCCTGGACGGGGTCGAGGTTGGTCACGAACAACGTGTTGACGCTCGCGCCGTTGGCGTACGTCACGCCGACGCCCGTCACGACCTTGCAGCAGTTGCGGATGCCCATGCACGTCAGGGTGGGGGCGAACAGGAAGAAGCCCACGCCGCGCTCCTGGTAGTGCTTGACGATCTTGCTCAGGATGGAGAACGGCGGGTTGTCCACCACCGTGCAGCCCTGCGGGTACTCCTCGCGCTCGTAGTCGCCGCCCGGGTAGAACGGGCGCGCCACCTTCGCCAGGTCGAACCCGTACTCCCGGTGCGCCCACCGCAGCACGCAGTCGTACACCTCGGGCGGGGTGTAGCAGTCGTCCGTCGTCCTCTTCGGCTCGAACTTTGCCGTGAACTCCTCGTATGTCTCGCCTCTCGCCATGCGTCTCCTATCTCTCGGACCATATGGTCGCAAGCGTGTCGCCGGGCACGGAAAAGGCCGCCCCGAAGGACGGCCCTCTGCCTGTTTCCGTATTCGGTTGCCCCTATCCGCACGCCGCCACGGCCATGGCCATGAGCCCGAGCGCCAGCGCCCTTATGGCGTAGATGGCCGCCGCGTCTATGGCGATTGCCGCCGCTATGAACAGCAGGCACCCCCAGTTGCATCCCGGGCGGTTCATCGCTCCTCCCACTCGACGGTGCCGTCGTCGTACTCGGCCTTGAGCCATTTCAGGTAGTCGGCCTCCTCGCAGAAGCTGGCCAGCAGCCGCTTGCTGGTAGTGCAGCTGCTCATGCGGCTCGTCTCATACACGGCGATGAAGAAGGGCCACGAGTGGAACTCCGTCTCCGTGTGGATGGCCCGCTCGGGCGTGCCGAAAAGGTGCTCCCAGTTCGTCATCGCGCCCCCTCCTTCGCGCTCGGCCCGACCTTGCGGTAGGTGAAGTCCTCGAACAGGTGGCCGCACCAGCGGCAGCGGTCGCCGCCCTTGGGCAGGTGGTGCCAGATCTCGCGCATGCCGCACTTCGGGCAGCGCACCTCGATACTGGGTCGGCGCTTCGGCTTCTCGGTCTGCTGCCCCATGGCTACTCCACCGCCATCCGCATGGCCGGCTTCATGGCCTCGCGCAGGCTCTTGGCCAGCTCCTCGGCCGTTACCTCGGCCCTCACCTCCACGTTCACGTCGGGCATCGCGAAACCGTGCGCCTCTTCGGCCTTGAGGCAAGGCATGGCGGCGTCCTGGGTCGCGCCCTTGAGCGTCGGTGACGCTGTCACCCTCGGCTCGCAGCGCCCCAGCCACAACTCGCACTCGTCCAGCTTCGTGAGCGCCAGGGCGCGCTCGCGGCTCGCCTCGTAGGCCGTCTCGATGCCCTTGCGCAGGTTCTGCACGGCCGTCTCTTCGGTTCCGGCGTCCAGCTTTTCGCGCAGTCGGGCGTTCTCGAACCTCAGGTTGCGAGCCTCGCGACGCGGCACTGCTACCGTATGGCTTTGCTGCTCGCCCCAGCAGTCCTCGCACAGCGGCGCGTCTACGCCCATGTTGTCCTGCCCCAGGGCGTCGATGTCGCGCCCGCAGGTATCGCAGATGATTCCCATGGCTACTCCCTTCCTTCCGGCTTCACCGCGCCTGCGAGGAACCACGCCCGCAGGCTCTCGGCGCACTCCGGGCACAAGGCCCTTGCCTTGCCGTCGATTCGCGCGCTGTTCCTCAGCACCATCTTGGCGTAACCCGCCAGGGTCGCCGGCACCTCCTTGCCGCAGCGTTCGCATGCGCACACGTACAGCCTCATGCCTGCTCGCCTCCCTTCGGCAGAGCGTCGGCGATTCGGTCCCAGTCGGTGGCCGGCTTCTCGCTGGGGTACTCGTAGGCCCCCACGCACGGCACCGGCAGCACCGCCATGCCGTCGTGCTCGCCTGCGTACTCGTCTGCGTCCGATCTGCTCTCGAACGCCAGCACCACGTCGCTCTCCGTGGCCACCGCGTAGATCTTCTTCATCGTTTCGTCTCCTATTCGAACTCGAAGCACTCGCATGCCTCGCTTGTCTCGTCTACCGCCTCCACGTCGGGGCCGCCGCCCGTCATGGCGTCGCGGGCGCACACGGCCTCGCCGCCAGCGCCCTGCACGCGGCCGCAGAAGCGGCACTCCCGGCACGTGCGGCCCTCCCACGGGTCGGGCCGGTTCCACGGTGCCCTGGGGTCGGACTCGAAGCACCCGGGCGGGAGGTTCCACCCGCTTGAAGGCTCGCACCCGCTCACATGCACCGCCTGCCCCTCGGCAGCCGCCCCCAGCCGTCCATGGCCAGGGCGTCCGCGTACTTGGTCGGTTCCGGCAGCAGCAGGTACTCCCAGTGCCCCGAGCCCGGCGGGGCGGGGCGGTTGAACCTCTGCTCGGCCCTGACCCAGCGGAAGTGCAGCCGGTTGGCGTGCGCCAGCCCGTGGCAGCCGCTGCCGTTGCCGCTGCCGCACAGCATCACCGTGGGCTTGGGAACCTCGCGCCCGTCGCGGAACAGCTTGCCTGCCCCGCGCCTCACGATGTGGTGGCGGTTGAGCGGCCACGGTGCGCCGCACACGGCGCACCTGGGCGTCTCGATGCTCGGCCCCTCCATGAGGAGGCACAGGATCTCGGGCAGCGTGTCAACGTTTGCCATTCGATAGCCTCCTGTCCTTGCCTTGCAGCTCGTACTTGTCGCACATCTCCGACAGGCGGCTCACGATGGCCACCGCCGTCTCCTCGTCGCCGTTCTTGGCCAGGCGGCGTATGAGGTCGCTCTTGCCGTACTGCGTGGTCACGACCACGGGCCTCATGTTCTCGTACCTGTCGTTCACGACGCGGAACACCTGCCCCAGCGTCCAGTCGGTGGGGGACTCCTTGCCCAGGTCGTCCAGCACCAGGCACCCCACGCGGGAGAGCCTGGACAGCACGCCGTCCTCGGTGCCGTCGCCGCCGTAGGTGCCCTTGATGGCGGCCAGCACGCCCAGCATGTCGGTCACCCTCACGCTGGTGCCGCCGTCCACCAGGAGCCGCGCCACGGCGCTCGCCAGGTGGGTCTTGCCGGTTCCCACGGGGCCGCAGATGTACGCCCCGCGCCCTTGCTCAACCTTCGCGGCAATGCCCTCGGCCATGGGGGAGGCGGCTGTCATGAAGCGGGGCTTGATTCCGGCCCGCTCGTAGGCCCGGCGGCGTTTGGCTGCGGCCTCCTCGGCCTTGGCCCTGGCCTCAAGGCGCGAACGCTCGTCGCGCTCCGCCACGGCACCCGGGCAGCCGCACGGCTTCCAGCCGCAGAAGGTGCGACGGCCAGCCAGCACCACGTAGCGGACCTCCAGCTGCGCCCCGCAGTGGGGGCACTCAGTCGTACTCGGCATAGCCGTCGGCCTCCTTCCGGGTCCTCGGGCCGCGGTTCACGTAGTCCTCGAACTTCGGCGAGAACAGCGTGGAGGGCCGCAGGTACTTGGCCATCTTCGGGTCGCCCGCCCACTCGGCTGCCATCGTGTCGATGACGGCCAGGAAATCGGGGAGGCGGTAGCCCTCGGCCCAGCGGGCGTGTATCAGCCTGCGGGTCTTGGCGCTGCTTGAGCGGTAGCGGGTGCCGGCCGCCTCGTTGAGCGCATGCACGATTTCGTCAAAGGGGATTAAGGGGTTATCTATATACTCAACCTCAACCTCAACCTCTGCATTGCCGCAACTCGATGCGCCTGCATGTGCGTCCGCATCTGCTTGCGCATGTGCGACTGCATCTGCATCCGCATATGCTCCCGCATGTGCTTGCGCATTGGCTTGCGCCCGTGCCGCCGCATCGTCCACCGCGTCTTCCTTCCCCGGCCTGTTGCCCCAGCGGGCGTTGGCCGCCTTCCTTGCGCGCTCGCTCTTCTCGTCGCCCATGTCGAGCCTGCCCTTGAGCACCAGGAAGGTGGGCAGCCACGCGGGGCTGCCCTGCGGCTCCTTGCCCGTGAACCGGTACTCGACGATGGCGTAGATGAACGGCGCGCGCTGCTTCTCGGGCATGGCCTGCGCGGCCGCCCAGAAGTCATCGTGTATAACCATGCCCATAGTGTCGCCGTCGCCTTCCCTAAAACGGGATATCCTCGTCGTACAGATCGGGCATGGCCTGCTGCTGCGGCGCGGGCTGCTGCGGCGCGTACGCCTGCTGAGTGGCCGGCTGCGGCGCGTAGGCGGGCTGCTGCGGCGCGGGGCGTCCCTGGCCGTACGTGCGGGCCTGCGGCGCTTGCGGGGCCGCCTGGGGCGCGTACTGCTGCGGCGCGTAGCCATGCTGCTGTTGCTGGCCGCTCATGAACTCCAGCTCGTCCACCACGACCTCCAGCGCGCTGCGCTTCTGGCCGGTCTGCTGGTCGTTCCAGCTGCGGTAGCGCAGCTTGCCCTCGATGGCCACCTTGCTGCCTTTGGCGAGGTACTGCGCCAGCTTCTCGCCGCGGGTGCCGAACAGCGTGCAGTCCACGAAGTTCGGGTAGTCCTCCCACTGCCCGGTCTGCTGGTTCTTGCGGCGGTCGTTGACGGCCACGCCCATGGACAGCACGGACATGCCTCCAGACGTGGAGCGCAGCACGGGGTCGCGGGTCAGGTTGCCGGATATGCACACGCGGTTGATGCTCATAGATACCCTCCTTGGGTTACGTCCCCGCTGTTCCAGATGCGGGTGATCTGCGCGTCTACCATGCGGATACGCAGCTTGATTACGTTGATGGCCTCCTGCGAGGCCTTGTAGATGGCCTCGGAGCAGTCGCGGCGGCGCTTGGCCTCCGCTATCTGCTCCTGGCCCCGGCACACGTCGCCGATGATGGTGACGGGCGTGCCCTTCTGGCGCTCGTTCAGGATGGCGATGCGCAGGGCCTTGCGGTACTCGGCCTCGTTCTCGGCGTACTGGCAGCCCGACTCCTTGCAGGTCTTCAGCTCGGCCTCCAGCCTGTCGGTCAGCTCGTCCAGCTCCTCGGTGAGCGCCTGCATCTACTCCACCTGCCAGTCGGGGCGCGGGCAGCACGGGCTGTTGGCCACGAACTCCATGTACTGCGGCATGCTGGCGAACTGGTAGCGCGCCCCGCAGCTGCGGCAGTGGGCCGTGAAGGGGCCGTCTGCGGGCGGCTGCTTCTCCTCGGGCGCGGGCTGCTCCTCCATGGCGTCGGGATCGCTCTGCCCGTCGATGGCGAACGCGCCGCACAGCGCGTACTTGCGGGCGTAGCTCGACGCCATGCCGGTCACCTGGGCGTCGTCCGAGCCCTTCTTGTGCTCGTCCTCGCGGGCGTAGGCGCTCACCTGCAGCAGGCCCTCGCCGCCCTCGGCGGGGAACACGCACGCCGTGGACTTCACGTAGTAGCGGTCGCCTATCTGCACCAGCTCGTCGGTCATGAAGAACGCCAGGCCCTCCTTGGCGCACGGCTCCTTCAGCGCGGCCACTATGTCCTCGTAGCTGCGGTAGCTGAACTTGCCGAAAGCGTTGTACTTGGCCTTGGGCACCACCACGGCGCGCTGCACGCGGGCAACGGCCGCCATGAGGTCGATGGGCTGCTGTTCCTGGGTCATGCTAGTAGCCTCCGTTCATCCGCTCGTAAACCTGGCCCACCGTGCCGTGCATGATGGTGCCCACGACGCCCTGCGCCTTGAGGGCCGCCGCGACACCCTGCATCTGCTCGCGCGTGGCGCACGGCACCACGACCGTCCACGGGTCGCCCGCCATGGCCACGGGTGCCGGTGCGGGCGGCGCTGGAGGCACCGGGGCGGGCATGGGCGCGGGCTGCGGCTCGGGCATCTGCTCAAGCGGCTGCGGGAACTCTGCGGGCTGGCATTCCGCGGGCTCGGGCACCGCTTCGGGTTCGGGTTCGGGCTCTTCCACGGGTTCCGGCTCCATGGCCGCCTTCAGCTCGGCGATGCGCCGGCGCTCCTCCTCGGCCTTGTGCGCCGCCGTTATGGCCGCGCCCAGGTCCAGGGTGGCGAACAGCTCGCGCTCGGCCTCGTCGTAGAACGGCTCGCCCTGGAACTGCGCCTTGAGGGTTTCCCAGTCCTGGGCCAGGCGCTCTACCTTGGCCTCCAGGGCCTTGAATGCCTTCACCTCGCCGAAGGTCTTGTTGGTCCACTGCTTCTCGTGGAAACGCTCATAGGGCACGACGGGGGCCAGCAGCCCGGCGAACTCCTCGTAGTGCTCCCGCAGCTTGGCGTACGCGCGCAGCTGGCGCTCCTCCTCGGCCTCGTCCAGCTGCGCCTTGATGCCGTCGGCTGCCTGCTTCGCGATGCCCGCCACGGCCTTGCACCTGTCCTCGAACGCGGCCAGGGGCTTCGTGTACTCGCGGCTCACGGCCTTGCGGCGCTCGTCTATCTCCTTGGCGATGCCGTTGAGGTAGGCGCGGTCGCGCTTGGCGGCCTTCACGTTCTCGTCCTTGCCCATGTCGTAGGTCGCGCCCTCGTAGTCGGCCACCAGCCTGCGCACGTGCGCCTCCAGGGCGTCGAAGTTGGCCTCGATCACGGCGGGGGAGTACGCCACGGTCAGCTCTGACGCCTCCTCGGGCTCGATGATCTCGGCCTCAACTGCTTCGCTCATTTACTCCTCGCTTCCCAGGCGCGCCATGCACGCCTCGTAGGTTTCCGTCTCGGCCGCGTTCGGCTCGTAGCCGTCGGCCTTCATGGCCTCGTAGATGATGGTCACGTTCTCGACCGTCGCTCGGTTGAGGTACACGGAGCTGCCGCCTTCCATGAGGCTCCAGGCCGTCCGGCCGCTCATGTTCCACGCTGCCCGCCAGCCCATGGCCACGGCCAGCTCGGTGGGCGTGCGGTCGATGGGTCGGCCCAGCAGCTCCTCGAACGATTCCACGGCCTCGGCCTCCATGGCGAACGCGGTCAGCGCCAGAGCCGTGCGGCGCATCGACTTGAGGTCGCCCGCGTGGGCGGCAAGCCACTCGCGGCGGGCCTTCGCGCCGTCCTCGTAGGCGGCCTGGAAGTCGGCCTTGCGCTGGGCTGCGGCCTGTGCGGCCTCGTCGGCCCCCTCGGCCACCGGCGCCAGCAGGGTCACGCCGAACGACGTCTCCTCGGCCAGAAGCCCCGCGCCCGCGTTGTCGGCCACGTAGGCGTCCAGCGCCGCCAGGTCGGGGCGGTAGTCGGAAAACGTGCGGCATGCGGCGAAGCCCTCGGGGCATTCGTCGACGAACTCGACGCCCGCGTCGGCGAGCACCGCCACCACCTCGGCGCGGTTGCGCCTCTGCTCGGCCTCGGCCTTCAGGCTCGCGTACACGCGCTGCCATTCGGACTGCTTGCAGTCGCGCAGCTCGGCCACGGCCTCGTCGTCGCCCTCGAACTCGGCGATGGCGGCCAGGCGGTCGAGCGTCATGTCGTAGGCGGCGTCCTGCACCCTGCGGGCGGCGCGGCGCGCCTTGGCCACGGTGCCCGCGTCGGTGCGGGCGGCCACGGCCACCTCCTCGTCGGGAATGTCGAGCGCCAGCATGGTCTGCACGCCGCGCGACTTCTCCTCGGCGGTCAGCCCCAGCTTGGCGTCGGTCTCCACCATGGCCTTGGCGGCCTCCACGCGCGCCAGCTCGGCGTCGTCCAGGTCGTCGTAGACCTCGGCGAGGAAACGCTCGGTGCCGATGGCCCTCATGGCGCGCACGCGGCACTCGCCGTCGATGATCCAGTAGATGCCGCCCTCCTTGTACAGGATGGGCTTCATGACGGGCTGGCCGGGGTTGAGGCGGTTGGCCTTGAACTGCGCGGCCAGGCCCGCGATGTGCTCGGCGCTCTCCCTGGTGGTGAAGTCGCGCGGGTTCATCGGCTCGCCGTCGGCGCGCTCGTAGGGGTACACGTCGCAGATCGCGACCTCCTCTAGCGATTGCATGCGCGGGCCTCCTCGTCTACGACCACGCGGCACTCCATGCCCACCAGGCGGGCGCGGCACGCCACGCGGGCCACCTCGCCCATGAGCGCGATGCGCTTGGTGGGCACGGGGCCGTTCTTGATTTGCGCGGCCATGCAGGCGGCCCCCATGTTGAACGCCTGGCGCATGGCGGCGTCGAAGCCGCCGTCGCCCGGCTCGGGCACGGGGACGGCGCGCTCGATGCGCTTCAGGATGCTGTCCACCGTCTTGTCCGCGACGGTCTTGCTGATGATTTCCGTGAGCATTTGGGTCTCCTAACTGGGAAAACTAAAAGTGATAAAAACTTTTCAGGATTTCGGAACTTTTTTCTCTATGCGCTCCTTGCGCTTCTGCGCTGCCTTGACCCTGCGGTACAGGTAGCGGCACAGCCACCGCTCCATGGCCTCGTCGTGCGCCTCTGCTGCCTTGTCGGCGGCGTAGCGGCTCATGCCCGAGGTGTCCGGGGCCTGCGGCATGGGGTCGGCGCGGCTCTCTCGGCCGCACTCGGTGCGCTCGTAGGTGCGGCGCTCCTCTGCGGTCAGCCTCGGCAGCAGCTCGGCTATGCGGGCCTCTATGGCCTCAAGCTGCTGCTGGCGTCTGCACGGTTCGCAGATGCCGTCCTTGCCGAGGGTCGCCCTGCGGCACCCGCACGACGGGCACAGCTCCAGGCGGTGGCGGTAGCAGCGCAGGGACACGTGGCCGCCGCTGGCGTTGATCACGCGCCGCGCGTTATCCAACTGGTTCTTGGACAGCCGCAGCTCGCGGCGAATCTCGCGGGCTGGCACCTTTCCCGCCAGCTCGGCTATGCGGTCGAGGTCGGCCTTGCGCCACGCCCTGTGTGGCCTGCCCTTGTCTCGGCGGGTCACTCGTCGCTCACCTCCACGACCACGCGGGGGCGCGCCCTGTCGGTGAGCACCCTGTCGGGGCACTGCTCCACGTACTTGCGGGAGTCGTCCTTGATTACGCCCGCCGCCACCAGGCCGTCGAGCACGAACTTGCGCGCGAAGCCCACGTTGTCGGCGTCGCGGCGCATGTCGGGCTCGTAGAACGTGGTGCGCACGGTCACCCGGCGCTCGAAGCGCGGCGCGCGCTGCTGCATGGCAGCCGCCCTCACGCGCGCCGTCTCGCGCTTCTTCATGGCCGCCGCCTTGTAGCGGTTGGCGCGCTCGGCGCTGATGTAGTCGTTCAGGCTCGGCATTCGGCCCTCGACCGTGACGGTGCACCTCATTGCGCGCCCCTGTCGTAGATGCCCTGCGCCTCGGTTAGCGTGGAGGCGGCGAAAACGGCTGGGCCCACGATGGCCTCCCACGTGCCCACCAGGTCCACGGAGTCCACCGGCGTGCGGCGGAAGCTCACGGCGGCCAGCATGGAGGGGCGCTGCAGCACCATGTAGCGGGACAGCACGCTCCACAGGTTGTGGTCGCGCTTGAACTCGCTGGCCTCGCTCACGGTCATGCCGTTCTGGCACGCCAGGGTGTACACGTTGTCGCGCTGGATGACGTGGCCCTCCAGCATCAGGCGGTAGCAGATGCGGCGCAGCTTCGCCCATGTATCGGGGTTCGAGGCAACCCAGCCGCACGCCTTGGCCACGAGGGCCTGGGCCTTGGCGTCTACCTCGGCCATACTGTTGCCTCCAGCGCCCATGTGGCGGCGATGCACGCGCAGACGAACAGGGCGGCGAAAACGGCCTGCAGCCTCTCGCGGCGCTGCTCGGGTGTTACACTGGTCTCGGTTCGGAAGTGAACCGTTGCGGTGCGCGTCTTTCGCTTGCCGGCTGCGACGCGCACCCTCTTTCCCTTGATCTTTTCCATTCCTGGAACTTCCTCTCGTTCTCTGGGTCCTTGTAGAACTCGCGCATCATGGCGGCGCACTCGTCGCACATGGCGCGCTGTATCGGGGTCATTCGCCCGCGACGCCCGGCAGAAGCAGCGGGGCGTCCTCGTAGGCGACCTCACCGGTGTCCCTATCCACGAACATCACCTCCTGGTCGTCGTACACGTGGATGTTGAGCATCTGCCCCGTGAACTCCACCAGCTTGGGGATGAAGTCGCGGAACTTCGGGTCCAGCTCAAACTGCAGCACGCACTTGCCGCTCTTCACGTTGAGGGCGGTGAACCCCCCCCCGTACGGTCACCTCGTTCAGCATGGCCTACTCCTTCTCGTCGTACGCGGTGTCGCGCGCGATGGTCTTGAAGTCGGTGCTCCAGCCCTTGCCGTTCACGCTGAACTGCACGGAGCTGTAGACGTTGAACTGCATGCCGCCGAGCTCGAACCAGGTCGTGCTCGCCTCCAGAAGCTCGATGCCGCTCGTCTGGAAGCCCCACATGGCCGCGATGCGGCGCTTGAGGCTGACGTGCGTCTCCTCCATGCAGCCGTTCTCGGCCAGCTCGAAGTTGACGGCCACGCGCTTGCGGTCGTCGATGAGGTGGTCGAGCGTTTTGCCGACGATCTCGGCGACGAACTCGGGCTGGTGACTCTTGGTGGTCATGGCTTCTCTCCTATCTATAGGTTTAACTATCGTTGCTGCCGAAAAAAATATCAGCCACACGCACGCCGAAAAGTTTTGCCAGTTTTTTGGCGTCCTCGATAGTCACGCTATCGGGGTTGCTTTCCATCTTTGCATACGTGGGCCGCGAGATGCCGAGAAGGCCAGCCACGGCCTCCTGTGAGTACCGTGCCTTCTTGCGCGCATCAACCAATTCCATCGAATCACCTCCTTGCTTGGTATGCCTAAGACTATAACCAAACATATAGTGACTGTAAAGAAGATTTGTCATATTCTGTAAAAAGATTTTAACGGTCGCAGCGGAAGGAGGACACGTGAGCATAGCCGAGAACATCCGAAGGATTAGGACGCAGCACGACATGACGCAGGAGGAGTTCGGCAAAGTTGCCGCCGTCTCCGCTATGGCCGTATCTCAGTGGGAAAACGGGCGAGCAGTGCCTCGTATGGGCGCAGTTCAGCGTATTGCGGATTATTTCAATATCAGTAAAGGCGAGGTCATTGACGAGGGAACAGATGGCGTTGTTTTGCCTTCCGGTGCCATGCCCGTGGTGGCCAGCAGCGCCACCGTGCCGCTGCTCACGCTCGGGCGCGTGCACGCCGGCTCGCTCGCCGACGAGGAGGAGGTCGCGCACCGCGTGGAGGTGCCCGCCTCCGTGTGCGCCGGCCACCCGCGCGCGTTCGCCCTGGAGGTCGAGGGCGACTGCATGAACCGCGTCATACCCGAGGGCAGCCACGTGCTGGTCGACCCCGACCGCCAGCCCGCAAACGGGTCCATCGCCGTGGTGGAGACCGAGGACTACCGCGCGGTCATGCGCCGCTGGTACAAGGGCAGCACCAAGCTGATGCTGTCGGCGGATAGCTTCGAGGACTACGAGGACATGATTTTCGGCATGGACGACGGACCCGTGCGCGTGATCGGCACGGTGGTGTGGTTCCAGGCCGCCGACGAGATGGAGTAGCCGTGGGCGGGCGCGCGGCGATATACGCCCGCTTCTCGAGCCACAACCAGCGCGGCGAGTCCATAGAGATACAGGTGGAGAAGTCCCGCGCCTACTGCGCCGAGAACGACCTGCGCGTGGTGGCCACGTACTGCGACTTCGCGCAGACGGGCACCAACACCGACCGCGCCGAGTTCCAGCGCATGATGGCCGACGCCAAGCGAGGGCTGTTCGATTTCGTGGTCATATATAAAGTTACCCGAATCATGCGCAACCGCGACGAGATGGCCATGGCGCGCATCATGCTGCGCCGCTGCCGCGTCGAGATACTGTACGCGGGCGAGGACATTTCGGACGGCTCGGCGGGCGTGCTGCAGCTGGGCATGCTGGAGGTGCTGGCGGAGTACGAGAGCGCGCTCGACGGCGAGCGCATACGCGACGGCATACAGAAGAACGCCGAGCGGTGCATGGCCAACGGCTGCGTGCGCTACGGCTGGGACATAGTGGACGGTCGCTACGTGGTCAACGAGGAGGAGGCCGCCGCCATCCGCTTGGGCGTGCGCATGGTCTTGTCGGTCAAGTCGGTGGCCGACGTGGTGCGCGCCTGGGAGCCGTACCGCACCAAGCGCGGCGGCAAGTGGCGCTTCCAGACGGTGCGCCGCATACTGATGCGGCGGGAGAACGGCGGGGAGTACCGCTACGCGGGCGTGGTCGTGCCCGGCGGCATGCCAGCCATCGTTCCCATGGATGACGAGGAGAGGGTGATACGGATGCTTGAGGACTCGCACAGGCCCCGCGCCAAGACCGAGGCGTGGGACTTCCCGCTCACGGGCAAGCTCTACGACGGGCGCGACGGCGGGCTGATGACCGGCACCAGCGGCACGGGCAAGTCGGGCAGGCCCTATCACTACTACCGCTGCCGCAGCTGCGGGCGCACCGTGCGCCGCGATGTCGTGGAGAAGCGCGTGGCCGACGCCGTGCGCGAGGCCCTGGGCAGCGCCGACAGCCGCGAGCGCATCGCTCGCATGCTGGCCGACGCCGAGGAGGAGCGCGCCGACGAGAAGCCCTTGAGCGAGACCATAAAGGGCGAGCTGGCCAAGATCGAGACGGCGTTCTCCAACATATGGGCGGCCATCGAGTCGGGCATCGCGCCGCCGGGCGGCAAGGAGCGCATAGACGCGCTGAAGCAGCGGCAGGCGCTCCTCAAGGACGAGCTGCGCACGGCCGAGGCCCTTGAGGCCGCCCGCCTTGACTACGACCGCGCGCTGTTCTGGCTTGAGGGCATGGCCGCCGCCGAGGTGGACGACGCGCAGCTCCTGCGCACGTTCGTGGCGCGCGTGGTGCTGGGCGGCCCCGACGATGACGACGGCCTGCGCGTGGCGTTCACGTTTGACGATTCTGCCGGCTTGGGCGATAATCCGTCGCTGCCTGGCGCTATAGGTCCAGGTGGCGAGGTGTTCGACCGAATGAACGCCAGCTCCACCATAAGTAACAGGCAGGTAGAGAAGTGTCTCTACCTGCCTTTTTATTTCTAGTCCGCACCGCGGAGAATCGAACTCTATGCAGGGCGCGAGCGTTAAGCAAACGCGAAGCGTTTGTAGCGAGCGGGCGAGGACGCCGGCAGGCGGCCGAAGCCGGTGCGGGTTCGCGAAGCGAACACGCGGATTCTCCGCGCAAACTATCAGCTCAATATGGATGCGATGTTTATCGAATCTCAGCCGGCCATGCGCCGCATCAACGGATCCCCTCCCGCACCGCGGAGAATCGAACTCTGTGCAGGGCGCGGACGTAAAGAAAATGCCGCAGCAACGCAGGGTGGGATGCGCTTTCCCGATGGCAGCCCAGGCGGAAAGCGCGTCCCGGAATCCGCGCTCAGACTGGGATGTAGTTTCCGGATGGCGCCTCAAGCGGAAACTGCGACCCGGAATCGAGCCGTAGAGTGGGACATGCTTTCCCAATGGCAGCTCAAGCGGAAAATACATCCCGGAATCCTCGTTCGGAATGGGATGCAATTTCCAAATGAATGGCTAGCGGAAAGTTCATCCCGGAATCCGCGCTCAGGATGGGACGCGCTTTCCCAGCGGCGGTCCAAGCGGAAAGCGTATCCCGGAATCTCGCCTCAAACTGGGACACACTTTCCGCTTCACCTGCCGCCTCGAAAAACCCATGCGCTCGCCATCCCAAAACTGGGTAGAAGAAGGCCAAAACGCAATCGCAGGAGGTCAACATGACTGCAGAAGATAAGGCAAAGAACGCCGGCAAGGTCGCGCTCGTCCTGGAGGGCGGCAGTTTTCGCGGGCAGTTTACCGCAGGCGTGCTCGACGTCCTCATGGAGGCCGGCGTCGAGATTCCGGCGGTATATGGTGTATCGGCCGGCGCCCTCAACGGCGTGAACTACAAGTCGCACCAGATCGGCCGTGCCAACCGCATCAACCTGGCTTTCTGCAACGACAGCCGCTTCATGGGCGCCGCATCGTTTGCGTCCACGGGCTCTATTGTGGGTTACGACTTTATCTTCAACGATGTCCAGGACCGCTTGGATCCCTTTGACAACGAGACGTTCGACGCGAGCCCCATCGAGATGTACGCCGTCGCGACGGACATGCTCTTTGGAACCGCCACGTACCTCCCGGTCAAAAGCGCCGTGCTCGACCTCGACGCCGTGCGTGCCTCGACCTCGCTGCCGCTGGTGACGCCGTCAGTCGAGATTGACGGGCACAAATACGTCGACGGCGGCGTGGCCGATTCGGTCCCCATCGAGCATGTGCTCGAGGAGGCGGGCTTCGACCGTGCGGTCGTCATCGTCACGCAGGACCGCTCGTACGAGAAAAAGCCCTACGAGTTTATGCCGGCCGCGCGTGCCCGCTATGCCGACTACCCCTATCTGCTCGAGGCTATCGAGACGCGCCACGACCGCTATAACATCCAGCGCATGCACCTGTGGAAGTATGAGCGCGAGGGCCGTGCGTTGGTCGTCGCTCCGCAAAAGCCGGTCGAGGTCGGCCATGTCGAGCACGATCCGGCAAAGCTTTTGGACCTGTATATCCAGGGCCGTCAGGAGGCAAAGCGCCTGCTCGCGGAAATCCAAGAGTTCGTTGAGCGCTAACGACGGCGAACCCTCAAAAAATGACAACAGCTAAAGAGCTGGAAAAATTATGGCTCGTGGATGACATGTGCAGAAACTCTGGTCGGAGCCAAAATACCTGTTGACTCGTACGGCGAGCGGGGTAATATGGACGGGTTACTTGCAGAGCCCCGTGAATCTCTGTAACAACACGTACTGTACATGGAGGAGTCTAAGTGATTTCGAAATCGACTCACTACGCCAAGCAGGGCGAGGTCCAGCGCAACTGGGTTCTCGTCGACGCCGATGGTGCTGTCCTGGGCCGTCTTGCCACCCAGATCGCAATGATCCTGCGCGGTAAGAACAAGCCCCAGTTCACGCCCAACAGCGACTGCGGCGACTTCGTTGTCGTCATCAACGCCGATAAGGTCCAGCTTACCGGTAACAAGGCCGACACGAAGACCTATTATCGCCACAGCGGCTACAACGGCGGCCTCAAGGCTGAGAGCTTCCGCCAGGCTATGGAGAAGCACCCGGAGAAGGTCATCGAGCGCGCCGTTCGCGGTATGCTGCCCAAGACCACCCTCGGCCGTGCCCAGATGACCAAGCTTAAGGTTTACGCTGGTGCCGAGCATCCGCACGCTGCCCAGAACCCCACGAAGATTGAGCTGGAGGCTTAAAGATGGCTGAGAACACCGTTGTCTACCAGGGTACTGGCCGTCGTAAGAACGCCGTCGCCCGCGTCCGTCTCGTCCCCGGCACCGGCAAGGTGACCATCAACAAGCGTGACGCCGAGCAGTATTTCGGCCGTCATCAGCTCGTTGAGAACGCCCTTGCTCCCTTCAAGGTGACCGACACCGCCGGTCAGTTCGACGTTATCGCTCTGTGCGATGGCGGCGGCATCTCCGGTCAGTCCGGCGCTCTGCGCCTGGGCATCGCTCGCGCTCTTCTGAACGCTGGCGACTACCGTGCTGACCTCAAGAAGGCCGGTTTCCTTACGCGCGATGCTCGCGTGGTCGAGCGCAAGAAGTACGGCCTCAAGAAGGCCCGCCGCGCTCCCCAGTTCTCCAAGCGCTAAGGTTTTATCTCCTTTCGAGATACAATGTACAAGCGGGGCCTGCCGATTCCTCGGCGGGTCCCGCTTTTCTTTTTCGACTAGGGCGGGCGGTTGCATATCGCCTGCTAGGGAAGGAGCGATCCTATGCCCCAGAACATCTTCGGTACCGACGGCGTTCGTGGCGTCGCCAATGCCGGCCTCTCGTGCGACCTCGCGTTTCGCCTGGGCCGCGCGGCGACCAAGTTTCTTGGTCCGGATATCTGCATCGGCCGCGACACGCGTCTTTCGGGCACCATGCTCGAGAGCGCTCTGACCGCCGGCATTATGGCCGAGGGCGGCCGCCCGCATTGCTGCGGCGTCATCCCCACGCCTGCCGTGGCACTGCTCACTGTTCAAAACGAGCTCGACGGCGGCATCGTCATTTCTGCTTCGCATAATCCGCCGGAGTTCAACGGCATCAAGTTCTTTAGCCGCAAGGGTATGAAGCTTCCCGATGCTGTCGAGGAAGAGATCAGCGCCTGGGTCATGTCCGAGGAAGCCATGGCTGCCGACACGCTGCCGACTGGCGCCGGCGTGGGCCACATCATCAAGATGAAGGACGCCCGCAAGGCATACGTCGACCACGCCATCGATACGCTTGATGGCCTGAGGCTCGACGGCCTGGTCGTTGCCGTCGACTGCGGTCACGGTGCTTCCTGCCAGACTACGCCCGCCGCGCTGCAGCGCCTGGGTGCCACGGTCCATGCCATCAACACTGATTACTGCGGCACCGACATTAACGTCGAGTGCGGCTCCACTCACCTTGAGCCCCTGCGCGAGCTCGTGCTGCGCACCCATGCTGACATCGGTCTGGCCCACGACGGCGACGCCGACCGCGTACTGTTCGTGGACAGCGAGGGCAATGAGATCGACGGTGACTATATCCTGGCTATCTGCGGTTCTGACCTCGCCGCTCGCGGCAAGCTCGCCAACTCCGAGATCGTCTCGACCGTCATGTGCAACCTGGGCTTCTCCATCGCTATGAAGGAGCAGGGCTTCGAGATGGTTCAGACCGCCGTGGGCGACCGCTACGTTCTGGAGCGCATGCTCGCGGACGGCGCCGTCATCGGCGGCGAACAGTCCGGCCACATCATCTTCCTGGAGCACAACACCACTGGTGACGGCCTGGTGACGGCTCTGCAGCTGCTGGCCGTGCTCAAGCGCACCGGTCGTACCCTCACCGACCTTGCCGGCATTATGAAGAAGTACCCGCAGGTACTCGTCAACGTGCATTCCGACAACAAGGCCGGTCTGGACGATTGCCAGCCCATCTGGGATGCCGTCGCTGCTGCCGAGAAGGAGCTTGACGGCCGCGGCCGCATTCTGGTGCGCCCGAGCGGTACCGAGCCGCTGGTCCGCGTGATGGCCGAGGCCGAGACGCACGAGCTGACCCAGCGCGTTGTCGACGACATCGTCGAGGTTGTCAAGCGCGAACTTCCCTAATGGTCAAAAACCGTTGCCAAGTGGTAAACTGTTAAGGTTATTTTGATTGATTGGTATGTCCGAGGGGGAGCATGTTCACTAAAGTCCTAAGGTCTTTTGGTATGCGTGGTCGAGTCCTTACGCTGGATGCTCCCATCTCGGGCGACGTCATTCCGCTTTCCGAGGTAAACGACCAGACGTTTGCCACCGGCCTTTTGGGCCAGGGCGTGGCGATTCGGCCCACCGGAACGCGTGTGATTGCACCGGCTGATGCCAAGGTCGAGGCTATTTTTCCCACGGGACACGCCGTTGCGCTTAACACGGTCGATGGTCTGGACGTGCTTATCCACGTTGGTTTGGACACTGTTCAGCTCGAGGGCAAGCACTTTACCGTACATGCGCAAGTGGGTGACATCGTCCATAAGGGCGATGTACTCATTGAGTTCGATCGCGAGGCAATTGCTGCCGAGGGCTACGATGTGACGGTTCCCATCTTGGTGTGCAACTCCGTTGAGTTCTCGAGTATCAAGGGCTCCGTTGGCGTGCATGTCGAAGAGATGGACCAGCTCATCGTTGCTCGCGAGCGCTAGCAAGTGCACGTGGCCATTAGCCTACAATTCAAACACGTTTACGGAGGGCGCCCTTGAAAGAGGACGCCCTCCGTGGCAAGATGGGAAACGTCCGAGGCTAAACAGCTTCGGGTCACCGTGGACGGGCAGGGGCCTCGACGCGGCTAGACACGAGACACATACATTACGCGACCTCGCCCTGGTGGCCGCACACGTTGGTTGCGGCCGACGCGGGCCGCGGGCAAGTGCTTGTAAGGGAGCCTTGCCTCACTTGTACGAGAAAGGACGCGTAATGAAGATTATTAAAGCTAAAGACTACGAGGATATGAGCCGCAAGGCCGCTAATATCATCTCGGCCCAGGTTATCCTCAAGCCCGACTGTGTGCTGGGCCTTGCCACCGGCTCCACCCCGATCGGTGCCTACAAGCAGCTCGCTGCTTGGTACGAGAAGGGCGACGTTGACTTTGCCGAGGTCAGCACCTACAACCTGGACGAGTATCGCGGCCTTTCGCACGACGATCCCCAGAGCTATCACTACTTCATGCGTGAGAACTTCTTCGATCACATCAACATCGACCTTAACAACACGCATGTGCCCGACGGTTCCAACCCCGACGCCGCCGCTGCCTGCTCTGAGTACGACAAGATCGTCGCCGCCGCCGGTTACCCGGATCTGCAGCTGCTCGGCATTGGCAACAACGGCCACATCGGCTTCAACGAGCCCGATGACCACTTCTCCAAGGGCACGCACTGCGTCGACCTCACCGAGAGCACCATTCAGGCCAACAGCCGCCTGTTCGACAGCATCGACGATGTTCCCCGTCAGGCCTACACCATGGGCACTCAGACCATCATGTATGCCCGCATGATCCTGGTCGTCGCCAACGGCGAGGCCAAGGCTCAGGCCGTGCATGACATGTGCTATGGTCCGGTTACGCCCGAGTGCCCGGCTTCGATCCTGCAGCTGCACACCAACTGCGTTGTCGTTGCCGACGAGGCCGCCCTTTCGCTCTGCGAGTAGCGCGAATCCTGCAGCTCGACATAGCCTTGCCTAAGGCCTCCGCTTTGCGGGGGCCTTTTTGCTATCCCTGTCCGCCCACTTGACCAAAATCTTGCCGCAAGCTTGACGAATGCCGGATGCCCAACAGCTTGATTCATTCCATACCAGATTCTATGCAAAAATACCACTAGAAGGTCGTAGACGGTAGCGGGTGCTAGGCGAGTTGAATGACATAACTGAACCTTGTTCATTTGCGTTACACTGCCGCTTAGATGGGACAAGCTGACAAGCTCATTTACCTACTTAAAGACCGATTAGTCGGGGGATTAATAACAATCGGCCCTCGCTGTACAAAAACTTGCCGCTTGCGTAGCAAAAGACAACCTAAAACACAAGGTCGCTCTATTCATAGCGCGGCTTGTATGGTCTTGCGGCTACAGTGTCCATACGGTCGAGTTGAGGAGCGGGCATGGTAAACGATTTGAGCGGTATAGACGACCTCGAGCTGATGCCGCTGGGCGGAGGCTATATGGTGCGACGCGAACGCTTGATGAATGAGCTTATCGCCAAGGGCCGAAAGGCCGGCATCGTGGTTCTTTATGCGCCCGATGGGTTTGGGAAGACCTCGGTGCTGCTGCAGTACACCCATGAGGTTAAATGCGATCCGACGCGAGGCCCCGTGCGGATTATCGAGGCCGATCGCGCCACTGGGCGCGAGGTGTTTATGCAGCTCGAGGTGGTTACCGAAGAACTCAAAGACAAACCGCACTCCCTTATCGCGATTGATAATGTGCCAAACCTCGATCAGCACGATACCGAAGACCTCATCGACAGGATTCGCGGGCTGCGCGCTATGGGGGTAGGGGTCTTTATCTCCTGCCGTCCTTCAAATCGTCAGCTGATTCATGGGCTGGGCGATTCGGTTAAGATCAATGCGCAGATGCTCAAGGTGCATGCCTATGAGTATTCGGCGTGGGCATCGGCGTTTTCGATCAGCACATCGCTTGACTTTTATCAGCTCACGCAGGGCGTGCCCAAGCTCGTCTCGGCATTGCAGACGGGTCTGTATGGCCAAGGTGACGTAGCCGGTCTGCTCGAAAACGAGATTGTCAACGTATATGGCGCGGCACTTGTCGATCTGGCTTCGCTCGACAATAATGCGCTGTTTTGCGTGGCATGTCTCATGGTTTTGATGGGCGAGGGCAATATCGCAGAACTCGAGGCTTGCGGGGTGAGGCTGTCGATGGTCGACCAGTCCTACTTTGTACGCGACTACCCGATCTTTGGCTTGGACCCCGCCGAGCGGAGTTTTACGTGTCTGGGCACGGAGGATAACGGACGCTTGCGCTTGCGTAAGTTGGTGGCCGAGATTCGCCCCGAACTTGTTCCGAGGGCGGCCCGGATTTTGCTTAAGGCGGGCCGATGCGATGCGGCGATGGGCCTGGCGGATGCCTTTTTGGACCGTGAGGCGGTCCTTGAACTTGCTGGGCAGTATGGGGTCGATCTGGCTCTGACGGGGCACGGGGCCGATATCTGCCGAGCGGCGCTGGGCACGATCGATGCCGACGATCCGGCTCCAGAGCCAACGCCTGCCGAAGCGCTTGGCGTATATCTGGCAGCGGTCAGCGTGTCCAATACAAAGCTCGCTCGCTATATGGCATCGGTCGTCGAACGCGGGGGCGAACGGGCGGCCTGCGAAATAGACCCTGTTTCATGGAGGGTGGCCCAGACACTGACGGTTGTTTGCTATGGGGACAACGGGCTTGGGCTTCCTACGAACCTGGCCGTGCCAGAAATAGAGACGTCCCATACCGCACTCGATATGTTGTCTGCGCATATCGAGGTCAAACGCTGTCTGACCGAGCGGGGAAATGACGGCGGCGTTCTACAACAGCTCAAAACGAGCAAGGCCTACGACTGCGAGCTCGACATCGCGGGGATTGTTATACAGGCCGATAGCATGCTGGTGGAGCTCTTTGACGGGTCGTTTGCGGGAGCCGACGAGCGCGACGACGAGATGACGGTGGTGCGGGAGGCGCTCGACGTACGTGGGCTTAAGGCGATGGCTATCTGGGTGCGCATGGTGTTGGCGGCACGGCG
The DNA here is from genome assembly GCA_048323995.1 of Collinsella sp. Taxonomy (GTDB): domain Bacteria; phylum Actinomycetota; class Coriobacteriia; order Coriobacteriales; family Coriobacteriaceae; genus Collinsella. The sequence continues at coordinate 20,869 of DBFELT010000021.1, forward strand.
GCTCCTTTCCGGCTTGCCGGTAACCGACGACGCGGCGTTCAACGAGCTCGATCGTTTTGCCGTGCGCATGCGCGACAACCAGATTCAGCTGTTTGGGCTGTTGCTAGAAGGCTGGCAGTCGCTGGCAGAGGGACGGCCGGTCAATGCAAAGTTCCGTGCGGTCCAAGTGCTCAAACTTGCCGAGGAGTCGATTGCGTACATGCGCGATAACGCATTGCTGCTGGAGCGCGCGGCATATCTGCGTAACACCTCGATGGTTTCGGTGCGCGAGGAAGCGGAGCTACTCGATATAAGCCAGACGCAGGTTGGTGGAGCGGAGGCCTGGATGGTGGCGCTGCATTTGGCCTGTGCGGGCCGAGACAGCGATCTTGCGGCCTGGATGTCCATGAATCGTGCGGGGATTCTAGAGCCATCGTATCGGCTCTTTGCGCGCCTTGCCATGCATTGTCTGGGCGAGCCGGCGGGCAGGATACGCAAGAAGCTTCCCGTGCGCGAGCTGTCGCGGTACTCGCTGCGCGACGATTTGGAAGGGGAGGGCGAGCGCCTGTTCCAGGCCGGCGAGGTTGAAGCCGTTGATACCATCGACCATATCGAGATTCGCATGTTTGGTGCGTTTCGCGCCGAGCGCGACGGGTTTCCCATCACGGACAAAATGTGGCGCCGCAAGAAGGCGGCGACGCTTGCCGAGCGGCTTGCGCTGGGCATGGATGCGCTCGTCGATCGTGAGACGCTGGCCATGGAGCTGTGGCCCCATGCCGAGTTCAATAGTGCCCGCAACAACCTGTACTCGACGATATCGCGCTTGCGGTCGGCTTTGGGACCGACGCCGGATGGCAAGTCGTGTGTGCTCATCCAAAATGAATGCATCGGACTCAACGGCGACTACGTCAAGACCGATGTACGGCTGTTTGATCAGATAAGCCGCGAGGTTTTGGGAAATCGCACGGGTGCGCGCGGACCCCATTTAGTTGAGCTGTGCCTTAAGATTGAGCAGCTTTATGCCGGACCGCTGTATGTTCCCAATGGCTGTAATCCCACCTACTTTTTGCGCATGCGACGCATTATGCAGTCAAAGTACATCGATTGCATGATTAAGGGAGCAAATGCCGCTCTAGAAGAAAACGATCTGCAGTCGGCGATTTGGCTGGCGGAGTCGGGGCTTCGACAGGAAACGGCGCGTGAGGATATGGTGCGCTGCGCCATGCGCGTCTACAGTGCGGCGGGGCGGCGGCGCGATATCGTCGAGCTGTACAGCGGGCATATGCACCATCTGAGGGAGCAGGTCAATGGCGTGCCCGAGCCCGAGACGCGGCGTCTATACGAGCGCTTGGTGGAGGGGCGGCTCAATCGCGTGTTGGTCGAGCGATAAAAAACGGGCGCCCGAAGTACTTGGGCGCCCGTAAGCTTGCTATATGTTGGCTCGCCGGATCATTGGCTCTTAGACGAGCTTGATCTTCTCGATGTCCTTGCGCGAGGACTCGCGATATAGCGAGAACTTGCGGCCGATGACCTGGACGACCTCGGCGTGGCAGCGCTCAGCGAGCTCTTCGGCGGCCTCGCGGGCGGAAAGGCTGGAGCCATCGAGCACGGAGCACTTAACGAGCTCGTGCTTCTCCAGGTAGGCGACCGTCTGCTCGACGGTGCCCTCGTTGACGTCGGACTTGCCGATGATGATGGCGGGGTTGAGGTGATGGGCCATGCTGCGAAGCTGCTTGACCTGGGCTCCTGTCAGTGCCATGGGTTCTCGCTTTCTATGTATGGGGCGCCCCGCGACGGGGCCTTAATCTATGTGAGCTGTCCCACGATAGCGCAGGAACAGTGCGGTGTGGGGCGCGTTTGCCCAGTTCAAAAAGAATGCGGATGCCGAGTGAGTGGGCGGTGCGGGCTGTGAACAGGCTATGAGCGGGGTGCAGAGACCGGCTCCCATGCAATAAACGCCCAACGAACCTTGCGGACATGATCGAGCATATAGCGCCCCTGCGGCACGCCCTTGGAGCCCGGCTCACCGGCATGGGGGTTCTCAATCATGTGCTGGGCGATGTAATCGCGCAGGCGGTCGATCTTATCCTCGTTGCCATGCTCGAGCATACGAGAAAAGTCCGCCACACCTGCCTCGAGGGTATTGAAGGTGTCGCGACGAGGCGATTCAAAGTATGTAACCTGCGGCAAGGCACCCATCTGAATAAGGATGTTGAAGGCGTACACAAAGCCATTGCTGCAGGTAACGGAGGCGCCAATGGCGTTCATCAAGTGCAGATCATAGCGCGGGCTGGAGTTGGCGACCATCGTGACAGCACAACGCCGACGAGCCGTACGATCAAGCTTGGCAAGCGCACCTTTTAGATTGGTCGTCGTAACCGACCGACTGGCAAAGGCAACATCTACAGCCTTGGCAACCGGCCCAACCAGATCCCAATCGTCATCCCAAGCAAGCTCAAGCGGCGTTATGCGCCCCTCGAGCCCGTAGTACTCAATGCCGGCATCAAGCGTGCCCAGCATGGCGGGGGAGAAATCGGCGGCAATCACGGAATGCCCAGCCTGAGCAAGCGGAATAGCAATCGACCCAGCCCCGCACCCCATATCGAGCACCGACTCGCCGGGCTCAAGCGCCAACAGCTTTATAAAATCCTGAGCATAAGGGGCAGTCTCCAACGGCCGAAAATGCCGAGCCCTTTTATCCCACTCAAAAGAATCATCAGCCCGTCGCCGACCAGCTTGCAGGCGCATCCATTCGCCATTCCAATCCGCAGCAAGCAGCTCAGAACGATTCTCCCCATCAACCACGGGCCAACCTCCTAGCAACAAAAAAGCGACTCCTCCCAAAAGAAGAGCCGCAACCAGCATATATCAGAAAAAGAACCGTTCCAACGCCAAATCGCCGCACCAGCCAAGTGGTGCAGGAGCGAAGCAACTGCAACCGGGATAGAACCTAACTGAGGTCCCGTTGTGCGGGAGCCCCGGGGAGGGCAAATATATAAGGTCGATCGCGAGTTCCGCACGAGCCGGAGAGCACTTAATGTGCTCTCCGTGCGAGTCAGGACTGTCCGAGCAGGCGACCTTATATATTTGCCCTCCCCGGGGCTCCTCGCCAGTCCCCCTCAGCTAGTTCTTCAGCGAGTTCAGCGGTGCCGGGAATCGACCACCACGGTGGGCAAGCACGGTGCCGGCGTTGGGGTTCACCGGCATGATGGGCGCACGGCCGAACAGGCCGCCGTACTCGACGCAGTCGCCCACGCCCTTGCCGATGGCGGGAATCACGCGGACGGCCGTGGTCTTGTTGTTGATGACGCCGATGGCCATCTCGTCGGCGATGATGCCGGCGATGGTCTCGACCGGAGTGTCGCCGGGGATGGCGATCATGTCCAGGCCAACGGAGCACACGCAGGTCATGGCCTCGAGCTTCTCGAGCGAAAGCGCACCGGCCTCGACGGCGGCGATCATGCCGGCGTCCTCGGACACGGGAATGAAAGCGCCCGAGAGACCGCCCACGCTGGAGCTGGCCATGACGCCGCCCTTCTTGACGGCATCGTTGAGCATGGCGAGCGCGCAGGTCGTGCCGGGGCCACCGCAGGTGCCCACGCCGATGATCTCGAGGATGCGGGCAACGGAGTCGCCGATGGCAGGCGTGGGAGCCAGCGACAGGTCGACAATGCCTTTCTCGACACCCAGACGGCGGGCTGCCTCACGGCTCATGAGCTCGCCGGCGCGGGTGATCTTAAAGGCGGTCTGCTTAATCTTTTCGGCGACTTCCATCATCGATGCGGAATCGGGCAGCGTCTCCAGGGCTGCGGCCATAACGCCGGGGCCCGAAACGCCTACGTTGATGACGGCGTCGGCCTCGCCACCGCCGTGGACGGCGCCCGCCATAAACGGGGAGTCCTCGACCATGTTGGCAAAGCAGACAAACTTGGAGGCGCCGACGGAGTCCTGGTCGGCCGTGAGCTTGGCGGCATCGATGATGGTCTGGGCGGCCATGAGCACGGCATCCATGTTGATACCGGCGCGCAGACTGGCGACGTTGACGCTGGAGCAGACGCGGCTCGTGGTAGCGAGCGCCTGGGGGATGGACTGGATGACGCGGCGGTCGGCGTCGCCGATGCCCTTCTGGACGAGTGCGGAGAAGCCGCCCAGGTAATCGATGCCGAGCGTCTCGGCCGCGCGGTCGAGGGCATGCGCGATGGGGGTGAGGTCCTCATCCTTGCAGCACGCGGCGATCTGCGCCACCGGGGTGACGGAAACGCGCTTGTTGACGATGGGGATACCGTACTCGCGCTCGAGGTTCTCGGCGGTCTCGACCAGATGCTCAGCCGTGTGCGTCACGTGGTCGTAGATTTTCGTGCACATGCGGTCGAGGTTCTCGTCGCCGCAACCCATGAGCGAAACACCCATGGTGATGGTCCTGATGTCGAGGTTCTGTTCCTCAACCATGCCGCGGGTTTCCGCGATTTCTGCGGGCGTGATCGCCATCCTTGCGCTCCTATCTGCCAAAACGAGCATAGTCTTATCTATTTTAACGTGCCGCACGTGCCAAGTGGCGCATGCGGCACGTTTTGGTGCTCGGTTGTTTCCGTTGTGTTACTGCCCAAAGACCTCTTCGGCGATACGAGCGCTTTCGGCGGCGTCCTTGGCGTAGTAGTCCGCGCCGATCTGCTTGGCGTATTCGGGGGTGAGTACGGCGCCGCCTACGATGATTTTGACGCCCGGCACCTCGGCATGAAGCAGCTTGATGGTCTCCTCCATGGCGACGACCGTGGTAGTCATAAGCGCCGAGAGGCCGACGAGCTTAATGTCACGCTCCTGCACGGTCTTGAGCACCTCTTGCGGGTCGACGTCGCGGCCTAGGTCAAAGACGGTGTAGCCGTAGTTATCGAGCAGCATCTTGACGATGTTCTTGCCAATATCGTGGATGTCGCCCTTGACGGTGGCCACGCAGATCTTGCCCTTGTCGGCGATCTCGCCGGCGGGCATTAGGCGCTTGATGGTGTCGAAGCCCACGCGTGCGGCCTCGGCCGAAGCCATAAGCTGCGGCAAGAAGAACTTGCCCTGGTCAAAGAGGACGCCAACCTCGTCGAGGGCGGGGATAAAGTGATTGTTGATGAGGTCCATAGCGTCGTGGTCTGTCAGCAGACGCTCGGTCTCGGCAGCGATCTCGCCTTTGCGGCCCGAGACGACCATGCGACGAATCGGGTCGTCGTTGCCGTCGGTGCCGGCGGTGCCAGCAGCGGGCACAGCGTCGGTCGATACTGCCTGAGCAGCTGCCGGGTTGGCGGCGATCTTGTACGGATCGGTCCAGCCGGCATAGCGCTCGATGTATCCGGTCGAGCCCTCGTCCTCAACGCTCAGGACGCGATAGCTGTAGACGGTATCCATAAAGCGCTTGGAGCCCGGGTTCATGATGGGGGCGTCCAGGCCCGCGCCGAAGGCGGCGGCCAAAAAGACCGAACCCAGCAGCGGGCGGGCAGGCAGGCCAAAGCTGATGTTCGACACGCCGAGCGCGCATTTGACGCCCAGACGCTCCTTGCACAGGGACATGGCGCGTAGGATCTGCTCAGCCTGGCGTTGATTAGTCGAGGCGGTCATGACCAGACAGTCGATGAGGATGCGGTCCGGGCCGATGCCGTAGCGGGCGGCCTCGGCCACGATGCGCTCGGCGATGGCGAAGCGGGCCTCGGCGGTATCGGGGATGCCGCCTTCGTCGAGCGTAAGGCCGACAACGTTGGTGCCGTAGTGGGCGACCAGCGGAAAGATCTCATCCATGATCTGCTGCTTGCCATTGACCGAGTTGATGATGGGCTTGCCGGCGTAGCGGCGCACGGCGGCCTCGACGGCTGCGGGGTCGGTGGAGTCGATCTGCAGCGGCAGCAGCGTGGAGCCCTGGAGCTGTTCGGTCGCCTGTTGGATGATCTTGACCTCGTCGATCTCGGGCAGGCCCACGTTGACGTCCAGAATGTCGGCGCCCTGTTCCTGCTGGCTGATGCCCTGGCTCACAACGTAGTCCAGGTCGCCGTCGCGCAGGGCCTGCTGCAGGCGCTTTTTGCCGGTGGGGTTGATGCGCTCGCCGATGACGGCGATCTTGTGGCCGTCGCAGGGAAGGTCCACGACCGTTTGGGCGCTCGTGACCGACATGCTGGGCTTGCGGCGGCGCGGGCTGGGCGTGTGGTTGTCGATAAGCGTGCGCAGGGCCGCCATGTGCGCCGGCGTGGTGCCGCAGCAGCCGCCCACGACGCTCACGCCGTCGGCGATCATGCCGGCGACGGCCTCGGCGTATTCGGGGGCTTGGATATCAAAGACGGTGTTGCCGTCGTCGTCCACATGGGGGAGTCCCGCGTTGGCCTGCACCATAATGGGCTTATCGGTAACGGTGAGCATACGTGCGGCGAGTCCTCGTAGCTCGGCCGGTCCCTGGCTGCAGTTGATGCCCAAAACGTCGGCGCCGATGGCATCGAGCGTGATGGCGGCCACCTCGGGACTCGTGCCCAGGAAGGTGCGACCGTCTTCCTCGAAGGTCATGGTGGCAAAGACGGGCAGGTCGGAGTTTTCGCGACAGGCGAGGACGGCCGCCTTGATCTCGGCCAGGTCGGTCATAGTCTCGATAATAAAGAGGTCCACACCCGCGGCGACGCCGGCGCGCACTTCCTCGGCAAAGAGGTCGTAGGCCTCGTCGAAGCTCAGGGTACCCAGGGGGCGAAGCAGCGCGCCGATGGGGCCGATATCGCCGGCGACGTAGCGGGCACCAGCCGCGCGGGCGCAGGCGACAGCGGCGGCAAAGACGTCTGCCACGGTGGCGGCACCGTCGAGCTTGTGGGCGTTGGCGCCAAAGGTGTTGGCGGTGATCACGTCGCAGCCGGCCTCGACATATTGACGTTGGATATCAGTGATAACCTGGGGCTCCTCAAAGTTGAGCAGCTCGGGCAGGGCGCCCGCCTTCATGCCAGCGGCCTGCAGCATGGTGCCCATGCCGCCGTCGAACAGCAAGTGCCCCGTGCCCTCGATGGCGGCGCGCAGGCGATCGTCCTTAATGCGCAGATCGTCGATCGTGCGCGTCTTGTATGCAGCGCCTTTGCGGCGCGCGGCATCAACAGGCGCCGCCAGCGCGGTACCGTCGGAATCATGGGTGATAAGCGGAGTAAACATTGGGGGCTCCTAATGGCTGGAATAGCAGGTGGTGTGGGCGGCGCGGAAGCGGCAGTGCTCGCGCATGCGGCAGATATTGCAGGTGGGGCGGCTCTGGGCGTCGTGGACCTCGCCGTCAAACAGACCGATCACCGCGGTCACGCTCTTGGTGGGCATGAGCAGGCTGGTGGGGGTGACGGTAAGCCCAATGAGGCGCGTGGCGTTGAGTGCAGCCACGATTGAGCGCTGGGCCGTAAGCGGACAGTCGCCGTAGCCGGGGCTAAAGCGCCAGTTGCCGGCGAGCCCGTGTGCAGCGGCCGCGGCCTTGACCTGCTGGTCCATCTGCTCGACGGCAGCTTCTACATAGGCAGAGCATGCGGCATCGAGCACGGCTCCCTCTAGGGGCTGCTGGGCTCCTGTGGTGCGCAGGCGACGTTCGGCGTCCATGCCGAGGGTGCATGCCATGAGTGCGGCAAAGCGGGCGTCTTTGAGATGGCGATAGATATCGCGACCGCGCAGCTCAACGTTGGTGCCGACCAAGCGAATGCAAGGCTCGCTCTGTTCATCGACGCTCGTGGCGTCGATGGCAAATACGCGGCGCACGCCACGGGGTTCAATGTCCAGTTCCAGACGCTCAACGACAAGCTCAATACGCTGCGACAGCTCGGGCTCAATCTGCTGGCCGCCGTAGCCCAGATACCGCAGCATCTCGGCACGGTCGACACGAGGGTGGTGGGCAGCGTCGATACGGTAAAGCGCCGGCGACGCAAGGTCGGCCGGCACTTCAACAACGGTAATATCGGCGTGCGGTTTTTCCATTACCCCAGGCGCTCCATAATGGTCGCGGCGATTGCAGGACGGTTCATAGTGTACAGGTGCAGACCGTCGGCACCGTGCTCCTTAAGGTCGCAAAGCTGACGAGCAGCATAATCTACACCGGCCGCCTGCAGGCTCTCGGGGTCGTTCTCGTACTTGGCGAGAATTTTGATGACGGGGGAGGGCAGCGACGCACCGCACATAAAGACCATGCGGCTGATCTGCGACTTGCCCATAAACGGCATGATGCCCGCGGTAATGGGCACGGTGATGCCGGCCTTGTCGGCAAGCTCGCGAAAACGGTAAAAGCACTCGTTATCAAAAAAGAGCTGCGTCACAAAGAAGCTCGCGCCGGCGTCCTGTTTTTGCTTGAGGTGCTCGACCGAGAGGTTGAGATCCTCGCAGGCAATGTGGCCCTCGGGGTAGGCTGCGGCGCCCACGCAAAAGCCGGCGTCGACGAGCTCGGGGATGAGGTCACGGGCGTAGGCGTAGTCGGAGGCGGGCTTGTCGTCCTCGGTTGCGCCAGCGGGAAGATCGCCGCGCAGGGCCAGTACATTTTCTACGCCGGCGGTGCGATACTCGTCGATCTTGGCGGCGATGTCGGCGTGGGTGCGGCCCACGCAGGTGAGGTGCGCTACCGAGGGCGTATCGAATTCGCTCGAAATCATATGCGCGATGGGGGCGGTGGTGGCACCGTTACCCGAGCCGCCGGCCGAGCAGGTGACCGAGACAAAGCCCGGCGAAAGCTTGCACAGATTGCCTGCCACTTTGCGAGCCGTGTCGAGGGTCAGCTCGCCCTTGGGCGGGAACATCTCAAACGAAACGGGCACGGTGCCCTGGGATGCTGCCTGCTTAAAAACCTCGTCGACACGCATATCGTGCTCCTTTAGATACGTAATAGTGTGATGTGTTGTAAGGATTCTACAGCACCACTGTGCCACGACGGAGTTTCACTCGCTATTTGGGGATACCAATCGAAAATGCTTCGCTATTGGCATTCCCTATAACAGCGTAGCTAATTTGGGACGGGGCTTTTTTTAACTACTTTTCTGCCCGTCCCAGAAAAATCATCGCCAAGGTATATTGAATGGTATCTGATGCGAAATACCAGTTAATAAAGCCCCGTCCCAAATTGGCTACCCTTAAACCATGGGGAGAGGTCTGCAATTTATGCAGTTGATTGGCTGTTGAGGGTGGCAACGCCGCCTCGATAGGGTAACCTCAATGATTGGTTTCGCGACGGCAACATAACGGTAATGTCGCGGAAACACGGCGAGTCTAAGCTATGACTCGTTCGTTAGTAATCAACACCGCTTCTCACGCGGTGCCGATACGAAGGGAGTTCCGTATGGCCGAACTTACTGACCGCTTCGGGACCATGGTGTTCTCTGAGGAAGTCATGAAGGACTACCTCCCCAAGGACATTTGGAAGCGCCTTGCTGCAACCCTCGAGGGCGGTGAGCCGCTCGACCTGGATGTGGCCAACGCCGTTGCCCATGCCATGAAGGTCTGGGCCATCTCCAAGGGCGCGACGCACTACGCGCACTGGTTCCAGCCTCTTTCGGGCATTACTTCCGAGAAGCACGACAGCTTCCTGGAGCCCAACCACGACGGCACCGCCATTACCAAGTTTACGGGCAAGAACCTCATCCAGGGCGAGCCGGACGCCTCCAGCTTCCCCAACGGCGGCCTGCGTGCCACCTTCGAGGCCCGTGGCTACACCGCTTGGGATCCCACCAGCCCCGCCTTTATCAAGGACGATGTCCTGTGCATCCCCACGGCTTTCTGCTCCTACACGGGCGAGGCCCTGGACAAGAAGACCCCGCTGCTGCGCTCCATGACCGCGCTCTCGCGTGAGTCCAAGCGCGTTTTGGCGCTGTTTGGCAAGACCCCCAAGAAGGTCGTTCCTTCCGTGGGCGACGAGCAGGAGTACTTCCTGATCAAGAAGGACGCCTATCGCAAGCGCAAGGACCTGGTCATCACCGGCCGAACCCTCTTTGGTGCTGCTCCCTGCAAGGGCCAGGAGCTCGAGGAGCACTACTTTGGCGCTATCCGCCCCACCGTCTCGGCCTATATGAAGGATCTGGACGATGAACTGTGGGCGCTTGGCATTCCCGCCAAGACCAAGCACAACGAGGTTGCTCCCTGCCAGCATGAGCTCGCCCCCGTCTATGGCGAGGTCAACGAGGCCATCGACCAGAATCTGGTCATGATGGAGAAGATGAAGCTCATCGCCTCCCGCCACGACTTGGTCTGCCTGCTGCACGAGAAGCCCTTCGAGGGCATCAACGGTTCGGGCAAGCACAACAACTGGTCGCTTGGCACCGAGTCCGAGAATCTGCTCGATCCGGGCGACACCCCGCTCGACAACCTGCAGTTCATCGTCTTCCTCACCGCGGTGATCGAGGCCGTCGATAACTATCAGGAGCTCCTGCGTGCCTCCGTTGCCTCGGCCGGCAACGACCATCGTCTGGGCGCCAACGAGGCTCCTCCGGCGATTATGTCCATCTTCCTGGGCGACCAGCTTACCGAGGTCGTCGAGAAGATCATCGATGGCAAGGCTTCCGTCCATGCCACGCGCGGCGTGCTCGACCTGGGTGCCGATACCCTGCCCAAGCTGATGCAGGACAACACCGACCGCAACCGCACCTCCCCGTTTGCCTTCACCGGCAACAAGTTCGAGTTCCGTGCTTGCGGCTCCGAGCAGAACGTCTCCGACTCCAACTTGGTGCTCGATGCCGCCGTGGCCAAGTCGCTCAAGTCCTTCGCCGACGCGCTTGAGGGTACGCCCGAGGATGAGTTCCAGGACGCTGCGCTCGAGTACTGCAAGAAGGTCCTGACCGACCACCAGCGCATCCTCTTTTCCGGCGATGGCTACTCCGACGAGTGGCCCGTTGAGGCCGAGAAGCGCGGCCTTGCCAACAACAAGACCACGGCCGACGCCCTGCCCGCCTTTGTTTCCGATAAGGCCATCGCGCTCTTTGAGGAGACGGGTGTCCTGACCAAGGCCGAGGCCCAGTGCCGCTACGACTGCAAGCTCGAGAAGTACAACAAGCTCATGAACATCGAGGCCACCACGATGGTTCGCGAGGCGCGTCGCACCTATCGCCCGGTCATTACCGCCTATGCCACCAAGGTCGCTAAGGGCCTTGAGACTATTCGTGCCGCCGGCGCCGAGGCCGCCATGCAGTGCGAGCAGAACACGCTCAACAAGCTCTGCAACGGTATCACCACCATCAACGACTCCATCAAGGCGCTCGACGCCGTGCATCAGAAGGCCGAGGCCCTCGATGGCCAGGAGCAGGCCAACGTGTACGCACACGAGGTCGTTCCCGCTATGGATACGCTGCGCGCCGCCGTGGATGCCATGGAGGAGATCGTGGCCGCCGACTACTGGCCGGTCCCGACCTACGACGACATCCTGTTCTACGTGTAGGGCGTAACTGACATATCGTCACGGTATTGAGCCGGGGTCCGCATCATGCGGGCCCCGGTTTTTGTTTGCGAAGGACGCTTTGAAGCCCGTTTTGCCGCCGATTTGCCTAGGTATAAAGGGCTATGGGCAAAAAACGTCAAATATGAGTACTGTCACAAGTCCTGTAACATTATTTATTTGCAAAATATGTAGTGTTACGCAACATATGCCCAAGTACTTAGCCGATAAACGTCTGCAATTTTTCCGCCGTAGGACGCCTGACGGCTAAATCGCCTTCTGAAGGCATGAAATCTCTGTAACTAAAATGGTAACAGTACTCATATTTGCCATTTTTTGACCACAGGCCTTGCGATGATGCCGGGATCCGCACCCTGCCGGGTTCGAATCCCGGCATATCGGTAGCAAAAAGCCCGTCACCGCGGGGGTAACGGGCTTCTTAATTTAAATGGTGCCCCCAGCGGGATTCGAACCCGCGATATCCACCTTGAAAGGGTGGCGTCCTTGGCCGCTAGACGATGGGGACAGCGGGAAAGAGTATAGCAGACTTTTTTGCCGGCGCGTATATCGTTGGCAAACTGGAAAACCACCACATAGGAGCTGGCTCTCTATCCCGATCTTCAAATATCTCAATCTGTAACATCTGGGCGGGCAAATCGGCTCTATCTGTTACAGATCGAGACAAAAGGCGGGCGTCGGGACGAACATCTCATTCTGTAACAGTAAGACGACTTTTAACGGTCTAGATGTTACAGATTGTGACAAATCGCTGGGATGGGTCAAAACCACCACAAAGGTGCCTGTCCCCTTTGTGGTGGTGAGGTGCTAGGGGAGGAGCTTCATGGCGGCGTCGTGGGCGGCGTGCTCGTAGGTGTCGTCGAGGGTTTTGAGCGGCAGCAGGGCCGTGGCCTGCGCATCGCCGCGGCGCTCGAGGGCATGGGCGATCAGCCAGTCGGCGAGTTCGGGGTTTTTGGGCAGCGCCGGCCCGTGCAGGTACGTGCCGATGACGCCCTTGTAGATCAGACCCTCAAGGCCATCGTCGCCGTTGTTGCCGGTGCCCGCGACGACGGACGTTCCGAGCGGCGTTGCCTCCGCGTCGAGCAGGGTGCGACCTCCATGGTTCTCGAATCCCACAAAGGGCTCAGGTGCCAGATCGGTTTTGACGGCTACGTTGCCGATCAGGCGATCGGAGCCACGTACGGTTTCGGCGGCAATGACGCCCAGGCCCTCGATGCGATTTTCGCCCATATAGTACGAACGGCCGAGCAGCTGATAGCTGCCACAGATGGCAAGCAGTGTGCCGCCGTCCTCAACATAGGCCGCGACCTTGTCTTTTTGGGCGAGCAGCTCGTGTGCCACGGCTAGCTGGTCGCGGTCGGAGCCGCCACCCATCATGACGATATCGGCATCGGTGAGATCGAGTGACTCGCCCATACGGACCTCGTCCACGCGCACGGGAATGCCACGCCAGGCGCAGCGGCGCTCGAGGGCGATGACGTTGCCGCCGTCGCCGTAGAGGTTAAGGGCATCGGGATACAGGTAGACGATGCGCAGCGGGCGCGAAAGCTCGACTGGCGCGATACCGACAGGAAGAGCGCTGCCGTCGGCACGGGCTACGGCGCGCCCAGCAACAGCGTCGGCGGTGGCGCCTTTCAGCCCGTCGAGCTCCTTGACCAGCGGCGGGAAGGCCGTGTAGTTGGCGACGGCGTAGAAGGTGTCATCGGCGGCCTCGTCTGCCACGGCGCCAATTGCCTGCGCGACGTCCGAGATAATCGCGGCATCGATGCCGGCGTACTTGAGGCGCACCTGCATGTCGTGCGCGCGCGTGCCTCCGGCAAAGGCGACAAGACCCGGCGTGTCGGCGATGCGCTCAAAGTCGACGTCGTAGATCCACGATACATCGTGGCCGTCGGCGTCGTTGTCGTTGAGGAAGAAAGCGCAGAGTCTGCCGCCTGCCGTCTTGATGGACTGGATTTGTCGATCGAAGCCTACGGGATTCTTAGCCAGGTTGGCCTCGATGGTGCGGCCGGCGATATCCCAGCGGCCCATGCGTCCGCCGGCGGGGACGTAGGCGTCGAGCGTGGGCTGCAGGTGCGCCGTATCCACGCCTAACTCATGTGCGGCAAAGAATGCAGCGGCAACGTTGTAGACCATGTACAGGCCGTTGTAGCGTGTGGCGATGTGTACGGCAGCCGCGTCGGGCGCAGATCCAAAGACCAGGTCGAAGCCGTAGCCGTCGCAGCCGAGCTTCACGTCCGTCACGCGACGGACAAGCGCAGGGCGGGCCCAGCCGCACGAGGGGCAATGGTAGGCGCCGAGCTGGCCGTATTGCACGTAGTCATACTCCAGCGGCGCGTTGCACTGTGAGCAAAAACGTGAGTCGCTAATGCGGTCGGACTCGGTGTTGGTGGCGCCGTCGATGCCAAAGGCAATACTCGCGTTGGGAACGCGCGCGGCAATCGAGGCACACAACGGGTCGTCGGCGTTGTAGATGAGCGTTGTCGTCGGAGAGAGCTCCAACGCATGGGCGATGACGTCTTGGGTATGGTCGATCTCGCCATAGCGATCCAGCTGGTCGCGGAACAGGTTGAGCAGCACAAAGTACGTCGGCTTGAGCTTGGGCAGAACGCGTACGGTGTAGAGCTCGTCACACTCAAAAACGCCCACGCGCTTGCCGCTGCTGGTGTGCTTAAGGCCACTGCGGGCCTCGAGCAGCGCACCCACCACGCCCGGCTCCATGTTGTTGCCGGCGCGGTTGCATACCACGGTGGCGCCGCTGGCGGCAACGGCGTCGGCGATGAGGTTGGAGGTGGTGGTCTTGCCATTAGTACCCGTAATCACCACGCTGCGGTCGACAAGGCCAGCGAGGTCGCTCAGCAACTCGGGATCGATCTTCATGGCGATGCGGCCGGGGAGTACGCCGCCCTGGCGTTTGAGGACAGAGCGCAGTCCCCAGCGAGCGATATCGCTCGAGGTGCAGGCAAGAGATGAGCGGAGATTCATGAAACCGTTCCTAACGTAAACGACATGGTCGGGTCGAGTGCGTCACTAAAATCCGTAGCGGCGCGCAAATTCCTGGGCAAGCTGCGATACATCTTCGCAGGCGTTGGCCCAGGGGGCAAAGTCGGGGGTGTCCGAGATAATGCCGTCGGCTTCCCAAACCGCCTGGTGCGAGAGGTCCCAGGGGTCGCGCGGCTCGGGTCGGCAGGGAAGGTACGGTGTCTGGTACATGGGATTCAGCAAGAAGAATGCGCCGCCCTCGCAGCGGTTAGCGAACTCACGCAGCGCACGCACCGCCGGACGCATCTTGTTCGTTTTGAACAAGAGGATGGTGCGGGCGAGCAGGTACCAGGGGGAGTTCTCGAGTGCATCAGCCCCGATCTCTTCCTCGAGCTGGTGAGCCAGGGCAAAAAAGCCGTCCTGGTCTTCCAGGCGAGCGAGGGCGAGCAACACGGTGCCTGCGGCTCGGGTGGGGTAGCCTTCCGCCTTAAGGACGCGGCGGGCGTAGTTGGCGGCAGCACGGTAGCGGGCGCTCGCCATGCACAGCTGCGAGATGGCCTCGAGCGTGTGGAGCCACCCGATAAGTGCCGGCTCGTTCACGGTGAGATCTGCCGCCGTCACGCCGTCCGTCAAAACTTTGTTGGCCCAGTAGTGTGGGGCCTCCATATCGAACCCGGGCACACTTTGCTGCAGGTAATCGGTCGTGGTCGCCTCGAGCTTCATCAGGTCGCCCAGGCAGGCGTCAACGGGCGTGTCCGCCAAAATGATGGCGAGCAGCTGGGCATCGACGGCCAGCGCATCGACGCGGACAATCTTGAGCAGCTCATCGCGCATGTCGTCGAACAGACGATTGCGCGTCTGCTCGAACTCCTCGTCGCTGCCCATATCCTCGATGCGATGGAGCTCGTCGAGCAGGTGGCGATGAACACCGGCGTAGGACAGCAGTGCCTGAGCATGCTCGGTCTGCGCATACTTATGAGGGTTGACGCTCACGTCGTTATGGACAAGCTCGCGTGCTGCATCGGTGAGTTCGGGGTGCGACGCCAGATAGGTGCGCTCCAGGTAGGCGGGGATGTAGACGCTCGGATCCATTAGAGGTCTCCTCCCTTAAACGGCAAACCCTGCTCGGCCGCCCGCAGTATGCGCTCATCGATTTGGGAACGCACGATATCGTTGGTAGCGACCCAGGCGGCGAAGCTGGCGTTGTCGGGGGCGCCCAGGCCCTCCTGCAGTACCGGCGTCGCCTCGGACAGCGCAAGGACGAGCTCGTCGGTGGAGCCCACACCCACGTTGACGCGGGCATAGACGCCATCGGGAAACTCGGTTTGGAAGTAGAGCGCCTCGGCCGCGTGCGGGCACGAGCGTGCGAGGATGCGCAAATAGTGCTCGGCGCCCTCGTAGTCCAGCTCGCGCCAGGCAGCGCTCATCAGCGCGATGAGCGTCCATGGGTCCAAGTCGCGCTCCGCGTCCTTGGGACGACGACGCAGCGGCGTGCTGGCGAGATAGGGGACGGAGTGGGCAGAGCGAAATCGCTTGAGCTCCTCGGCGGGGTATTCGAGCTTTGCCATAGCGAGCATCGCGGTGTGGCGGACACCAGCGGGGTCGTTGGGCGCAAAGTCCAAGCTGCGATTCGCGGCTTCGAGCGACATGCGGTAGCGTCCGCTAATGAGCGCGCGCGATGCCAAGGCGGCAAGCCAGCGCAGGTAGGGGCGGCGCATAAGGTCGCCTGCGGCCTCACGCTCGTAGGGGTCCTGCGCCGAGGCGGTCTTGAGCGCCAGATCGTGCTCCACTTCGTCGCACTTGGACACCAGATACTGCACGTATTCCTCGTTGGAGCCGGCGGTGAGGGCGGTCAGCATGCGCTGAGCGTCCCAGTTGGTCGGGTCGAGCGCGGCTGCCTCGCGGAGCATGTTCTCGGCAGCTGCCTCTTCTTGCTCTGCCTGGGTATCGTCAGGGATAAAGGGAATGCGGTAGTCGACAGCCTCGACCACCTTGGCAATGAGGTGCCCGGCGCGGTCGCGGTCGTGCACGATGAGCGGTGCGGGGTTGCGGGTGAATTGTTCCATCAGACGCTCTACGGCGGCACCGTCGGTGAGCGGGATATTGTCGCGGCGCAAGGCCTCAAGAACGAGGCGATGGCAATCCTCTTGAATGGGATCGAATGCCATGGGGCCTCCTTTGCTGCGGTTAGGGTTCAAATGTTTCTATATAAGGTTCTAGTTTACCCGCATGTGGCACACCGGGGGTGCCGCACTTGGACTTGCACCTTTGCACCACGAAGACGGATGTCGCACAAATGTCGGCACCTTGGACGACCGAGTGGTATCACGGTGCCGCAAACGGTCGATTTTTGGCGGCGAACGGTGCATATTTTGGAGGGGCACGGTCCTGCCCGGGATATGTAGTCAACCTTGATAAAACGTTTGCCCAGCTTGGGAGTATGGATGCCGCACAAGGGTCTTCAGGGATAGAAAAAACGTTTCATCATTGGCGGCTTTAGGTGAATAACTGACCAACCAGAACGGTAAAATAGTGTTTGTCTGAGCGTTGAGACGTTTAGACATCGCGCATTGTCATCGCCGGCAACGCGCAAACCGGTCCTAACGGAGCCAATTGGGTGCTCCGTTATATACGCAAGTCTAAGAGGGGCTTGTTTAGGAGGCACAGTATGGGACGTTTTACCAATCCTCGCGATCTGTACTTTGGTGAGGGCGCTCGCCACGAGGTGAAGAACCTCAAGGGTAAGAAGGCCATCATCGTTTCTGGCGGCAGCTCTATGCGCCGCGGCGGGTTCCTGCAGGACGTTGAGGCCGACCTCAAAGAGGCCGGCATGGAGGTCAAGCTGTTCGAGGGCGTCGAGTCCGATCCCTCCATCGAGACCGTCATGAAGGGCGCAGCCGCTATGCGCGACTTCGAGCCCGACTGGATTGTTGCTATCGGCGGCGGTTCGCCCATCGATGCCGCTAAGGCCATGTGGGTCTTCTACGAGTATCCCGAGGAGTCCTTCGACAACATTATCCAGCCGTTCAGCTTCCCCGAGCTGCGTCAGAAGGCTCACTTCTGCGCCATTTCCTCTACCTCCGGCACTGCTACCGAGGTCACCGCATTCTCCGTCATCACGGATTACGAAAAGGGCATCAAGTACCCGCTGGCCGACTTCAACATCACCCCTGATGTCGCCATCGTCGACCCCGAGCTCACCTACACCATGCCCGCCAAGCTGTGCGCTCATACCGGCATGGACGCTCTGACCCACTGCATGGAGGCCTACGTTTCCACCTGCGCTTCCATGTTCACCGACGCCAACGCTCTGCACGGCATCCGCGAGATCGTCGAGTGGCTGCCCAAGTCCTATGCTGGCGACCATGAGGCCCGTCAGCACATGCACGAGGCACAGTGCATCGCCGGTATCGCCTTCTCCTCGGGCCTGCTCGGCATCGTCCACTCCATGGCTCACAAGACCGGTGCAGCCTTTGAGAACGGCCACATCATCCACGGTGCTGCTAACGCCATGTACCTGGGCAAGGTCATCCAGTGGAACTCCAAGGACCCGCGCGCTGCCGAGCGTTACGCTTACGTGGCCAAGGAGATCCTGCACCTTCCCGGCGAGACCAACGAGGAGCTCATCGCTGCGCTCGTCCAGAAGATTCGCGACCTCAACGACCAGCTCAACATTCCGCAGTCCATCAAGGATTACGCGAATGGTGGCGTGAAGGTCGACGCCGAGAACCCGCAGATGGTTTCCGAGGAGGAGTTCCTCGCGAAGCTCCCCGAGATCGCCGCGAACGCCGAGCAGGACGCCTGCACGCCCGAGAACCCGCGTGAGACCAAGGCTGCCGACTTCGAGAAGATCCTCAAGGCCTGCTACTACGACACCGACATCGATTTCTAATCGACTCTTGTTATCGTAATGAGGGGCTCCGCACGTATCCGTACGGAGCCCCTTTCTTTTTTCTTTTAGAGAATGGGATAGTTATGGCTGCAATTTTCAATAGCCCCAGCAAGTACATCCAGGGTCCGGACGAGCTGGCCAAGCTCGGCTCCTATGTCGAGCCGCTCGGCGCTAAGGCCCTCGTCATCGTGACGCCTTCGGGCAAGAAGCGCGTCGGCACCAAGATCGAGGGCGGTTTTGCCGAGGCCAAGGCCGAGCTGCTGTTTGAGGACTTTAACGGCGAGTGCTCCAAGGACGAGGTCGATCGACTGGTTGCGCTCGCTCGCGATAACGGCTGCGACATCATTGTCGGCGTCGGTGGCGGCAAGATCCTCGACACCGCGAAGGCCGTCGCCTATTACCTGGAATCTCCGGTTATCATTTGCCCCACCATTGCTTCGACCGATGCCCCGTGTTCGGCGCTTTCGGTGCTCTATACCGATGACGGCCAGTTCGACAAGTACCTCTTCCTTAAGGCAAACCCCAATATTGTCCTTATGGATACGACGGTTATCGCGGCGAGCCCGGTGCGCCTGACGGTTTCCGGCATGGGCGATGCGCTCGCAACCTATTTCGAGGCCCAGGCAACGCACGATGCCGACGGCGGCACCTGCGCTGGCGGCAAGGGCGGCATGGCCGGTCTGGCGCTTGCCAAGCTCTGCTACGAGACGCTTATGGCCGATGGCGTTAAGGCCAAGGTCGCGCTGGAGAAGGGTGCGCTCACGCCTGCCGTCGAGCATATCATCGAGGCAAACACGCTGCTCTCCGGCATCGGCTTTGAGAGCTCGGGCCTTGCTGCTGCTCATGCCATCCACAATGGCCTGACGATGCTGCCCGAGTGTCACGGCATGTATCACGGCGAGAAGGTCGCCTTTGGCACTATCGTCCAGCTGGTACTCGAGGATGCTCCGACTGAGAAACTCGAGGAAGTCTTGGGCTTCTGCATTGAGCTGGGCCTGCCGGTCACGATGAAGGAACTTGGCGTTGCCGAGCTTACGCGCGAGCAGGCCATGATTGTTGCCGAGGCCGCCTGCGCACCCGATGACACCATGTGCAACATGCCGTTTGAGGTGACGCCCGAGATGGTTGCAAACGCCATTCTGGGTGCCGACGCACTGGGTCACTACTATCTCATGGATGAGTAAATCAAGCTAAGGAAGGGGCAAAGCCAACAGATGGCTTTGCCCCTTTTTGCTATGGTGCAAAGGGGTCAGGTTACTTTGCACCAATCGTTGTTTGATGAAGGGCGGATTCTCGTATGGCGCTTCCTGTGGTTTACGGCGGTCCCGGCCGGTATGTTCAGGGGCCGGGCGAACTGTCGCGTCAAGGCAAGTATTTGTCATGGTTGGGCTGCGCTGCCTATGTCTTGTTTGACCAGGGCACCGAGGATCGGCTGTGCAGACAGATCGTCGATGGATTTCTGGACGACGATCTAAGCGAGCCGTTCTTTAAGATTTATGACGGTCCGTGTACGGAAGAGGCCGTTTTCGAAATGGCTAAGGAAGCCCAGGCCGAGTATTGCGACATGGTAGTGGGTATTGGCGGCGGCAAAATGCTCGATATCGCCAAGGCCGTTGCGTTTTATACCGAGTTGCCGTTGTGCGTATGCCCCACGGCGGCTTCGATGGACGGTCCGTGCAGCGAGATTTCCGATGCCGATTTGCAGGGTGTTGCAAATGCGGTCTTTAGAAACGAGCGCAATATGGCCAACGAGCAGGCCAAGGTGACCAAACAAAAACTCGTGCAGCTCATGTGCGAGGCATAGCTTGGCACTTGATTGACCTTGTGCAATCGAGGCGGCGATAGGCCATGGGCTATTTGCCGCAAAGATGCTCTGCGTGTAATTTGCCCGAGGCGTGGGCCGATAGCGTATCATTATCTCTTGCTTGTTTGCACTGCTCAGGGAGGGGCCGCGCATGGCGCAGGAACACGATCTGTTTGATGACATTATCGAGATCAGCAAGGGTTTCGACTTTCTTAAAAACCCGTTTGGCGGTGTGACCGATGCACTCGATCCGTCGGCGCCGCAGTGGAATCCTGCCGACTACAAGGAGCGTCCGCGCGGCAACACCATTCCGTGCCTGACCTGCAAAAACGAAAAGAGCGGCTGCACCGCGTGCATGGACGTGTGCCCGGTCAACGCTATCGAGGTCGAGGAAGACTCCATCGAGATCCTCGACTCCTGTCGCAAGTGCGGCCTGTGCGCCGCTGCCTGTCCGACCGAGGCGATCATCTCGCCGCGCCTGGCGCCCAAAAACCTGTATGACGATATCGTCTCTGCTGCTACGAGCCACGAGACCGCCTACGTCACCTGCACGCGCGCCCTCAAGCGCATGCCGCGCGAAAATGAGGTCGTCGTTGCCTGCGTGGGCGATATTACGGCCGAGACCTGGTTCTCGGTACTGGCAGACTATCCCAACGTGAGTGTGTACCTGCCGTTGGGCGTGTGCGATAAATGCCGCAACACCGGCGGTGAGGACATTCTGGGCGAGGCGATTGCGAAGGCCGAGGAGTGGTCCGGCACGGGTATGGGCTTGGAGGTCGACTCCAAGAGCCTCAAATGCCATAAGCGCCGCGAGTACGAGCGCAAGGAGTACATGGAAAAGATCGCCCGCACCACGGGCCTGACGGTGACCAAGCTCAATCCGGCGACGGCGGCGCTGGCCTCGGTGACGCAAAAGCTCAAGGCCCATCGCCATCAGATTACCCAGCTGGAGCGCACGCTCAACACCATGTGCGGCACCACGACGACCAAGCGTCGCCGTTCGCTCACGCACGGGCGGCAGCTGGTGCTCTCGACGCTGCAAAACCACCCCGAGCTTGCCCAGAACATGCAGGTGAGCACGCCGGAGTGCGATTTTGACAAGTGCACGTCGTGCGGCGAGTGCGTCAATGTATGCCCCACGTTCGCCTGCGATTTGGTGGGAAGCGGTCGCTTTGCACTGGAGTCCACGTATTGCCTAGGTTGCGGAGCTTGCGTCAAGGTGTGTCCCGAGCATGCGCTTAAGTTGGTTGAGCATGATGCATCCAACCTGGTGGTCGTCGATCCCGAGGCCGAGGAAAAGGCCGCCCAGAAGGCGAAGGCTCATGAAGAAGCTGAGAAGGTCAAGGCCGAAGCAAAGGCCAAGCTCGACAAGATGCTCGATCAGGTGGAGAAGCTCGCAGACTAGCTAAAAGAACGTAAATGATGGCCGGTGGGACAGGTACTGCCCCACCGGCCAAAAAAGTTGCGGTGGAATAGTTCCTGTTTTGCCCTTAAGCTGGCCATTCTAGGAACTATTCCACCGCAACTAATAAATGGTTAGTTCATGCTGCTTTGGTGGCCGGTTCGACCGGTACCGTTGCGCGTCACGGTTTCATGGAGCAAAAAGAACCCGGGGACCTGTTTTGTCTCGGTGTATTCCATAAGGATGCCGTCGGCGTTGTAGGTCTGCCCGCGTATAACGGCGAGTGCGTTAAAGTCGTCGAGATCGAGCACGCGCGCATCTTCGGGCGTGGGGTGCTCAATCGTTACATCGCGTTTGCCCGTGGCAATCTTAATGCCAAGGTCTTCTTCGAGGTAACGATAAATCGAATCGTTGACAATCTCGGGTGTCAGTCCCGGTACCTGTGAGCTTAGGTAATAGGAGTCGTCGGAGCACACGGCATGTCCGTCTGCATAACGAATGCGTTTGGCGCGTGTGAGCTCACAGCCTTCGGGAAACCCGGTAATCCCGGAGAGTGCCTTGCTACAGACGAGGAGCTCAAAGACGGTGGTGACAGTCTTGAGCTCAAAGCCTCGGCTGGTCGCGATTTCCTTAAAGGTCTCGAGTCCGCCGCCACCACGACTCTTCTCGTCACTGATGTTGCGAATGACGCGCATGCCTTTGCCTTGCTGGGGGAGCACGTAACCATCTGCCGCAAGCATCGAGATGGCGCGACGGACCGTCATGCGTGAACAGTCAAACAGCTGCGTGAGCTCAGTCTCCGAAGGCAGATAACTCTGATAGGCGTATGTGCCGTCGTCAATCGACTGCTTCACGTTGTCATAAATAGTTTGGAAGATGGCTCGCGCCATGACGGTCTCCTAGAGCTGGGCGCGTGAACGACGGATGAGGGCCGCCCGCGCAGGTGTCAATCGATTTACTTGCTGGGGTCGATTATATATTTGCCCATGGCACGCAGGGCCGGGTCTGACAGGATGGCGCCGAGTTCATCGAGGGAAGCTACCTTTGCGACCATCGAGGATACGTCGAGCCTGCCAGAGTCGATGAGCTCGAGCGCGCGACGCTGCGTATAAGGGTTGATGTAGGACGAGGTGAGCACAAGCTCCTTCTGGAAGACCTCGAAGGGCTTGACGGTGATTGTCTCATCGGGCTTGGTGAGGCCGAACATCATGACCGTAGCCTTGTGGCCGGCGATCTGGATGGCCTGCTCGATGGTGACGGGCTTGCCAACACACTCGATAACGACATCGACGTTGCCGACGCCCTCCTGCTTCAGGCGGGCCGGGACGTCCTCGTGGATGGAGTCGATCGTCAGATCGGCGCCGAGCTTGAGTGCAACCTCGCGTTTGCCCTCGACAGGCTCGAGCAAGACGACTTTGGTGGCGCCGGCGTTTTTGGCAAGCTGCATCATGAGCAGGCCGATCATGCCGCCGCCGATAACGACAACTGTGCTGCCGGGCTTGATGCTGCACATATCGATGCCGTGCAGGCAGCAGGCGACGGGCTCGGTCATAGCACCCTGCTCAAAGCTGGTGTGATCGCCCAACTTGTAGACTTGCTGCATATCGACGGAGCAGTACTCCGCAAAGCCGCCGTTAACGGTGGTGCCGTAGCCGGTCATATGCTCGCAGTAGTGGTTGATTCCGTCACGGCAGGGTTCGCAGCAGCCGCAGGGATGGTTTGGGTCAATGCACACGCGATCGCCCGGTTTAAAGTCGGTGACGTCGCTGCCTACGGCCTCGACAACGCCCGCAAACTCATGACCAAGGATCGTAGGCGGGGTAACGTCGGCTGCACCCTTGTCGCCTTCATAGATATGAACGTCGGTACCGCAGACGCCGCAAGCTTTGACGTTGATCAGAACGTCGCGCCTGCCCACGGCCGGCTTTGCCGATTCCTCGACTCTGAGGTCGTGCTTTCCATAGAAGACCGCGCTTTTCATGGTGACTCCTTAACGTGGCGGTGAATGTTGTAATGAAGTATAGGCATGTCTATAGATATAGACAAGCACATCTATACAAGTTGAAAAGAAATATAAATTGCAGCCATCAGCTATGTCAGATTTAGCAGGGGAAATACTGGACATATACCGTTTACGGCCAATAATCAACCGTTGACCGACCGTAGTATTTATACTAACTTGTATAGATGAGTGATGTGATAAAACGTAAGTGCAAGAAGTCAGGGAAGCGGGCCCACCCGTCCTATTGCACGAGGTACACGCAAACGGCGCGTCTGCGGTCTCGAGTGAAGCCAAAACCGCAGCGCTCCGAATGAAGAGAGGGGGATTCCCCGTCATGATGCAAAAGATACAACGTTTCGGCGGTGCAATGTACACGCCTGCAATTCTTTTCGCATTTTCCGGAATCGTTGTCGGCCTGGGTACGTTGTTTACCACCGAGGCGATCTTTGGCGAGATGGCCACTGCGGGCCATCTTTGGTTTGATTGCTGGAATGTGCTGCTCCAGGGTGGTTGGACACTCTTTAACCAGATGCCGTTGCTGTTTTGCGTAGCGTTGCCAATCTCGCTCGCGAACAAGCAGAACGCTCGCTGCTGCATGGAGGCTTTGGCCATCTACCTCACCTTCAACTACTTTGTAAGCACAATCTTGGGGCAGTGGGGCCCTGTCTTTGGGGTCGACTACTCTGTCGAGGCGGGCAGCGGTACTGGTCTTGCCACTATCGCAAGCATCAAAACGCTTGATATGGGCATCATGGGCGCGCTTATCATTTCAGGTATCGCCACGATGCTTCACAACAAGTACTTCGACACCGAACTTCCTGAGTGGCTGGGCGTGTTCTCGGGCTCCGTGTTCATCTATATGATCGGTTTCTTCGTTATGGTTCCGGTCGCTATTATCGCCTGCCTGGTGTGGCCGCATGTTCAGGCTGCTATCGCCGCCTTCCAGGGATTCATCCTTTCCGCCGGTACGTTCGGCGTGGGCGTCTTTGCTTTCTTCGAGCGCGTGCTGATCCCTACAGGCCTTCACCACTTTATCTATACGCCGTTCTATTACGACAACGCGGCGGTCAATGGCGGCATCTTTGCCGCTTGGGCTAACATCCTGCCCCAACTGGCTGCCGATCCGAGCATTGCTCTTAAGGATGCCGCACCCTGGGCTGCCTATACCTGCCCCGGATGGACTAAAGTCTTCGGCTCGCTTGGCGTCGCCATTGCGTTTTATATGACCGCCAAACCCGAGCGCAAGCAGCGCGTCAAGGCTCTGCTCATTCCCGTCACCCTTACCGCTATGCTTTGCGGTATTACCGAGCCGCTTGACTTCACCTTCCTGTTCATCGCGCCCGGCCTGTTCGTTGTCCACTGCGTGCTCGGAGCGCTTGGCTGCATGGCTCAAAACCTCCTTGGCGTCGTGGGCATCTTCGACGGCGGCATCATCTCGATGCTCTCGTGGGACTGGCTGCCCCTTTGGGCCGCACACGGTCTGCAGTACGCCATCTCCATCCTTGTCGGTCTGTGCTTTACCGCCCTTTGGGTCGTGGTCTTCCGTTTCCTGATCGTCAAGTTCGACTTTAAGACCCCCGGTCGCGAGGATGACGATGTTGAGGTTGAGCTCAAGTCCAAGGCCGACTACAAGCAAAAGCAGGGCGGTGCTGCTGCTGGCAAATCGGTCGCCCAGAGTAAAGATGATGAGCGCTTGGTGCTTGCCGAGAAGATCCTCGATCTGCTCGGTGGCACGGATAACATCATCGATGTAACTAACTGCGCTACCCGTCTGCGCGTTAACGTTAAGGACAAGAGCGTCGTTGCACCCGAGGCTTCCTTCAAGGCGATCGGTACGCATGGCTTGGTGGTCCAAGGTCAGTCAATCCAGGTCATCATTGGCCTTACCGTCCCGCAGGTTCGCGAGAAGTTCGAAAGTCTTCTGAAGTTCGAGAGTCTTCTGTAAACCATCGTCCATCGAAACAATCGGCCTTGCAGAGCCGGTATGCACCGCAAGGCCGATTCTAGAGATAAAAAACTCCACTTCTAGGTAACAATTCCAAACCGTACAGGCCGCGTGCGGGGATGGATTGAGCAAGCGGCCAGAATGAGGAGGACATCATGTCCAAGAAAAACTATGCCGTGACCATTGCCGGCGGTGGCTCTACCTTCACTCCGGGCATTGCCCTGATGCTGCTTGAGGAGCGCGACCGCTTCCCGGTCAACAAGGTGACCTTCTACGACAACAACGCCGAGCGCCAGGAGACCGTGGCCAAGGCTTGCGAGATCTACTTCCACGAGAACGCCCCCGAGGTTGAGTTTAGCTACACCACCGACCCCGAGACCGCATTCACCGGGACCGACTTCGTCCTTGCTCACATCCGCGTCGGCCTGTACGCCATGCGTGAGCTCGACGAGAAGATTCCTCTCAAGTACGGCTGCGTTGGCCAAGAGACCTGCGGTGCCGGCGGTATCGCCTACGGCATGCGCTCCATCGGTGGTGTCATCGAGATCCTCGACTACATGGAGAAGTACAGCCCCAACGCCTGGATGCTCAACTACTCCAACCCCGCGGCCATCGTCGCCGAGGCCTGCCGCGTGCTGCGCCCCAACAGCCGCATCATCAACATCTGCGACATGCCGATCGACCTCATGGATAAGATGAGCCGTATGTGCGGCATCAAGGATCGTCGCGAGCTGCAGTATAGCTACTACGGCCTCAACCACTTTGGTTGGTGGAGCAAGATCTACGACAAGGAGGGTAACGACCTCATGCCGCAGATCAAGGAGCACATGGCAAAGAACGGCTACTTGGACGGCATTGAGCACGAGGCCGGTAAGGAGCAGCACGTCGAGGAGAGCTGGATTCACACCTTCGGCAAGGCCAAGGATGTCTATGCTGTCGATCCCGAGACGATTCCCAACACCTACCTCAAGTACTACCTGTACCCGGACTATGTCGTCGAGACGTCTGACCCCAACTACACTCGCGCCAATGAGGTTATGGACGGCCGCGAGAAGAAGGTCTTTGGCGCTTGCCGCGACATCATCGCCAAGGGTACTGCCAAGGACGGCGGCTTTGAGCCCGACGTACACGCCAACTACATCGTCGACCTTGCCTGCGCGCTGGCCGAGAACACGCTCGAGCGCTTCCTGCTGATTGTCCCCAACGATGGCGCTGTGCCCAACTTCGACCCGACGGCCATGGTCGAGGTGCCTTGCATCGTTGGCTCCAACGGCTTTGAGAAGATCTGCCAGGGCCCGATCCCGCAGTTCCAGAAGGGCCTGATGGAGCAGCAGGTTTCCGTCGAGAAGCTCGTTGTCCAGGCATGGGTCGAGGGCAGCTACCAGAAGCTCTGGCAGGCACTCACGCTCTCCAAGACCATTCCTTCGGCGAGCGTTGCCAAGCAGATCCTGGACGAGCTCATCGAGGCCAACAAGGATTTCTGGCCCGAGCTTAAGTAAGGACTGCTGTCTCGAACTCTCACGCATCTCTGCTTCATTTGCGCCGCCGCGGTGTCCGGATTCGCCCGGATGCTGCGGCGGCGCTATACTTATGCAGTTTGAAGTACCTGTATCAAAAGGAGCTGTCGTGTCCCTTTCCATCGGTATCGTGGGCCTGCCCAACGTGGGCAAGTCGACGCTGTTCACCGCGCTTACCAAAAAGACCGGCCTTGCCGCCAACTACCCGTTTGCCACGATCGACCCCAACGTGGGTATCGTCGACGTGCCCGATAGCCGCCTGCAAAAGCTCGCCGACATCGTCAACCCGGGTCGCATTGTGCCGGCTACGGTCGAGTTCGTCGACATCGCAGGTCTGGTGAAGGGCGCTAACGAGGGCGAGGGCCTGGGCAACCAGTTCTTGGCCAACATTCGCGAGACCGATGCCATCTGCGAGGTCGTGCGCTACTTTAAGGACCCCAACGTCATGCGTGAGGTGGGCCGCACGGGCGAGTTCGTCGATCCTGCCGGCGATGCCGACACCATCATGACCGAGCTCATCCTGGCCGACATGGGCACGCTCGAGAAGCAGCTGCCCAAGCTCGAGAAGGAGGCCAAGCGCGACAAGGAGCTCATGCCCAAGTTCGACGTGGCCAAGCGCCTGCTTGCCTGGCTCAACGAGGGCAAGCGCGCCGCGTCCATGGAGATGACCGATGAGGAGCGTGCCGCCGCCAAGGGGCTGTTCCTGCTCACCATGAAGCCCATCCTGTATGTGGCCAACGTGGACGAGGATATGCTCAACGAGGACCTGGCGCCCATCGATGGCGTCAAGCCGTTGCCCATCTGCGCCAAGATCGAGGCCGAGCTTTCCGAGCTCGATCCCGAGGACGCCGCCGACTACCTGGAGAGCCTGGGCCTGGAGCAGCCTGGCCTGGACGTGCTCGCGCAGGCCGCCTACAAGCTGCTCGGCCTGCAGTCGTTCTTTACGGCTGGTGAGATGGAGGTCAAGGCCTGGACGGTGCGTCAGGGCGCGACCGCCCCGCAGGCCGCCGGTGTCATCCACACCGACTTTGAGCGCGGCTTTATTAAGGCCGAGGTCATTGGTTACGACGACTACATTGAGCTCGGCGGCGAGCAGGGCGCCAAGGCCGCCGGCAAGCTGCGCATCGAGGGCAAGGACTATGTCATGACCGATGGCGACGTCGTGCACTTCCGCTTTAACGTGTAAGGACGACGCATATGTTTAAATATGGCAAAAAAGCTGGCTACATGGGTATCGCGCTGCTCGTGCTTGCGGTGATTCCGCTGGTGGTCGCAGCGTGTGTTATCCCCAACATTGGTCCCGAGGTGGCAACGAAGTTTAACGCCGCCGGCGAGGTGACGCGCTGGGGCAAGAGCTACGAGTTGCTGGCGCTGCCGGTGCTCAACCTGCTGCTGAGCGTGGCGACATACTTTACGGCGGGACGTCAAGCTAAAAACAATGATGACTCCGCCGCCATGGCGCGCATCGTGTGCGAGCGCTACCTGCGCAACGGCTGCATCACGGGCGTGTTCCTCAACGTGATCAACGTTTACTTTATGTACTCGGCGATTACCGGAACGGGCTTTGGCTTTGGTTTCTAGCTTGTCCTTTTAGGCAACGAGCCTGCAAGCATATTCGATGGCTGCTGCGAGGCCGCCGCTCGATCGTGGTTTAAAGACCATGTCGGCGGCGGCCTTGTTTTCGTATCCGGCGCCGCGAAGGGCGAGTGCGATACCGGCTTCCAGGAGAAGGGGCAGACCGCGTTGGCTGGTTGCGATTACGGCAGTCTGATTGAGCGAGCAGCTGTGCGCTTGGCATTGGATGGCAAGTTCACCTTGCGCCGGGCAAGGGGCCAGAACGGCGGCGACGCGACTTGATAGCAATGCAAATGCTGTGCGCTCATCGGGCGAAAGGCATTCTGCTTCAACGACGACGAGCTTGGGTGGTGCGCAGTTTTTGCGAAGCGTGGCTCGGTACATGCGGACCGAAGAACCCGACATAGAAAACTCCTGTGTATTCGGCAAAACGTAAACTATAGTTTACGTTTATGTTCGGCTCCATTTCAAACTCGGCTGCATGGACGAACGTGCGAAACAGATTCTTGGCAGGCGGGTCGAAGAGACGCGCAGGGACCTTGGTATCTCCAAGGTTGATTTTTGTGTGGCAACAGGAATCAGCCGACCCTACCTCGACCGAATCGAAGGTGGGACGGCAAATTTCACGCTCAAGGTTCTATTTAAGATCGCGCCCGCACTCGGCATGACGGTGTCAGAACTTCTCGAGGGTATCGAATAGGGCGTTTCCCGCTGCTAGCTGGCGCTCTTTGGGCGGGTCCCCCTGGTTGCGATGTGCAAAATCGCGAGTATTCAGCAGCTGTTCAGCCGTAGATGGTAGCTCGAGCGGCTGGCTTTGCTTTTTGGCAGTAGTTAATCCACACGCTAAATAAAAATGAGGAATAAATATTTACTAGACGGCCCCTTCGTCCTAAAAGTTTGTCTAACTATCGGCCGATTCTATGCCTCCGGCGGAGAAATTGCAGAATACTCCGATTTTTGCACGGCCCGAGGGGGACCACCTGTCGTTTAAGGCTGCGATAAGTGGAACTGCCTTAGGGATTACGCCATCGGGATGCGGTCGTGGTTGACTTGGCTGTAGAACAGGCGCTGAATCTCGGCCGCATCGCGTGACTGGCCGAGCGCCCACATGGTTTTGGCCACGAGCGTCTCGGTGGTCATGTCATCGCCGCGCAAAATACCCGGATGATCGGCGTAAGCGCGGCCGACCTCATAAACACCCAGGTCAAGGCCCTCTTCTGGGACCTGCGTGGTCATAACGACGGTGCGACCCGAATCGACCCAGCGGAAAATCGCCTCCTGGAATGACTCGCCGGACTCGCCAAACTCGGGAATACCGCCAATGCCAAAGGTCTCCAGGATTACAGCATCGTAGCTATCGGCAAGGGCGTCGAGGATGCCCGGGTTTACGCCGGGCGTAAGCTTGAGTACAAATACGCGCGGATCGATGCTGTCGTAGAAACGCACCGGGTTTTCGCCCTGACGAGTGCCGTGAAGCCCGTTGCGCACGATGCGGTCGTTGCGGATGTAGGCAATGGGCGGATAGTTGACGCTAATGAACGCATTAAAGCTCATGGTGCGCTGCTTACGGGCGCGCGTGCCGGCAATGGCCACGCCGCCAAAAACGATCGAGACGTCGTGCGAATGCTCATCGAGCGCATAGAGCAGGCTCTGGTACAGGTTGAGCTTGGCGTCGGTAAAGGGATTGCCCATGGGCTTTTGCGAGCCGGTGAGCACGATGGGCTTGGGGCTGTCCTGAATCAGGTAGGAAAGCGCTGCCGCGGTGTAGCTCATGGTGTCGGTGCCGTGCATGATCACGAAGCCGTCGTGGTCGGCATAACCCTCGACAATGACGTCGCGGATGCGCATCCAGTCGCTCGGGCGCATATTGGTGCTGTCGATGTTCATGGGCTGCACCACGTCGAGCTCGCAGAGGCCCGAGATCTCGGGGACGCTCTGGGCGAGCTCCTCACCGGTCAGGGCGGGGGAGAGGCCGTTGCCGTCCTCGGTCGATGCGATGGTGCCGCCCGTGGCGATGAGAAGGATGCGCTTCATGCTGGTATTCCTATCGTATTTGCCGCCCCAGAGGCGGAGTCGTTCGGCAGTATTGTGGCACAGGGCGTCCAATGTTCAAACGTATTACATCATCTGCCACGTCTGGTAACACTTCAATTGCCGTCAAATAGGGGCCCAGGTCGTGCGTTTGCCGTGCGCTGATGGCTGCGAGGGACGAGAAACCCCATATAACGTGTACACTATGAAAGTTATTCTCGTTTATTCGCGCGGGTGGGCACCGGCTCCCCGCCAACAAGAGGGGGAACCATGGATCAAAAGGCTTCCGCAAAGGTCCTCGTACTCGACTTTGGTGCGCAGTACGGTCAGCTCATTGCCCGTCGCGTCCGCGACCTCAACGTGTATTCCGAGATTGTCCCCTGTGACATCTCGGCCGACGAGATTCGCGAGATGAACGCCTCTGCGCTCATCCTTTCCGGCGGCCCGGCTTCTGTGTATGCCGAGGACGCTCCGTCCATCGATCCTGCCATCTTTGACCTGGGCCTTCCCGTCCTGGGCTTTTGCTACGGTCATCAGATCACGGCCGTGACGCTCGGCGGCAAGGTCGGCCACTCTGAGGTGGGCGAGTATGGCCGCGCCACCATCACGCGCACGGCTGGCGCCAAGCTCTTTAACTCTACGCCCATGGAGCAGACCGTGTGGATGAGCCACCGCGACGCCGTTTCCGAGGTGCCCGAGGGCTTTACCGTTACCGCCAGCACCGACGTGTGCCCGGTTGCCGCCATGGAGTGCGTCGAGCGCAAGATTTTCACCACGCAGTTCCACCCCGAGGTCAAGCACTCCGAGTACGGTCAGCAGCTGCTGAGCAATTTCCTGTTTGAGATTTGCGGCCTGGAGCCCAACTGGAGCATGGACAACCTGGTCGAGACCATGACGGCCGAGTTCCGCGAGAAGGTCGGCGACGACCGCGTGATTCTGGCCCTGTCCGGTGGCGTCGACTCCTCCGTCGTGGCCGCCCTGGGCGCTCGTGCCGTGGGCAAGCAGATGACCTGCGTGTTCATCAACCACGGCCTGCTGCGTAAGGGCGAGCCCGAGCAGGTGGAGGAGGTCTTCACCAAGCAGTTCGACGTCGACTTCATCCACGTTCACGCCGAGGACCGCTACGCCGAGCTTCTGGCCGGCGTGACCGAGCCCGAGCAGAAGCGCCGCATCATCGGCACGCAGTTCTGGAAAGAGTTCTTCGCGGTTGCTCAGCAGCTCGAGACCGATGGCAAGCCGGTCAAGTACCTGGCTCAGGGCACCATCTACCCCGACATTATCGAGTCCGGCGCTCGCAAGACGGGCGGCAAGACGGCCACCATCAAGAGCCACCACAACCTGATCCCGTTCCCCGAGGGCGTGCACTTCGACCTCATCGAGCCGCTCGATCACTTCTTTAAGGACGAGGTCCGCGCGCTTGGTCTGGCGCTCGGCCTGCCGGGTCACATCGTGTTCCGCCAGCCTTTCCCGGGCCCGGGTCTGGCCATCCGCATCATCGGTGCGGTCGACAAGGAGAAACTCGAGATCCTCAAGAACGCCGATGCCATCGTGCGCGAGGAGCTCGACGCCTACAACCAGCGTCTGTTTGAGCAGACCGGCGAGCGCAACTCCGAGCACAGCTGCTGGCAGTACTTTGCGGTCCTGCCCGATATCAAGTCTGTGGGCGTTATGGGCGACGAGCGCACCTATCAGCGCCCGATCATCCTGCGTGCCGTCGAGTCCAGCGATGCCATGACCGCCGACTGGGCCAAGCTGCCCTACGACGTACTGGCCCGTATCTCCGGCCGCATCGTCGCCGAGGTCCCCGGCGCCAACCGCGTCTGCTACGACATCACGTCCAAGCCGCCCGCGACCATCGAGTGGGAATAGAACAGACGTTCGATAAAATAATATAGCATCAGATGGCGGGCACGGTTTCAATCGAATCCGTGCCCGCTGCTGTATGTGTATCCTTGCACGCCCAATATGTGCCGTAAAAGCCGTCTTCTTCAACGTCAAAGTGAGCGCGCTTCATTTTTGTCTCTCAAAATCTTATTTTCACGATTTGCATTTTCATCCCTTTGTCACCGACCCTTGCGAGAAACCGGAAAAAGCCGCTGACAGAAGGGTCTCTCAAATCGTTGTAACCCAGCATATAGCCGCGACTTGTGACCTGCAGACGGCTGTCCCACGTGCCGATTTCCTTGGCGGCATCCGAAACCGCAAAATATGCCCCCACATCCTTGATTTTTGCAGTCTTAAGCCATGTTTTTGCGATCATCTTTACCGCCGTCCGATTGGCAGCATCAAAGACCAGCACGCTGCCGGGGAAAGCGTCCGCCATCCCCCGCACCAGCTCCCGGACCTGCTGGGTCAGAAAGTAATAGAACACCCCGGAGGCAAAGAACACCGCCCCGCCGGAGGCATCGATTTTGCTAAACCATGTAGTGTCTTTCAGGTCGCAGGGGATATTTTGTTCTCGATCCCCGGCGGGCAGTAGCTGCTGCCGCAAGGCGATCACATCCGGGAAGTCCAGATTGTAGATCTTGCATCTACCGTTGTCGCAGGTTCTGCCGGTGTTGTCCAGCCCGCAGCCCAGATTGACCACCGCCGCATTGGGGTGGCCTTTCAGGTAATCCCGCACCTCGAAAGCAAGATCACTCTGCCGTGTGGCCACCTCCAGCGCACCAAAGCGCTGCATCAGGCTGCGGGAGTTTTTCTCTGCCTCTGAAAAGTCGTAGTCAATCTGGTCGAGCAGACGAACCGCTGTTTCATCCCTATAAAGGTTCGGGTACAGCTCCGTACACAGCTTCCGGGAATACAGCGGGAGGATCAGCGTCTCCTGAACGGTGTTTTTCTCAATTTTATATTTCATGGGTTTCTTCCTCAGTGAATAAAAACTGTCATAATTGCCGCCAGCACAGCCGCTATGACCGTCATGCCTATCGCCATGTGCAGGATGGATGCAAAAATACCCGTGCTTGATGCCCTTACTTTCGCGCCGTGACGCAGAGCCACTTTTTCTTTTTGTGTATCTGCGCCTCGTGAAAACCCGCCTGCTCCAGACATGCCTTTAATTCAATGTCCTTGTAGATGGTCATGCCGCCGATGATCTGCGTCCACCTCTCGTCCTTGTCCGTATCGCCATTGCTCTCGTTGCAGATAAGAATTGTCCCGCCTGGCTTCAGCGTCCGCCAGACCTCACGGAAGCATCGGGTCAAATCAGGCCAAAAATAGACGGTCTCAAAGGCCGTGGCAGCATCGAAGTAACTATCCTCAAACGCCATATCCGCCACACTGCCTTGCAGAATGGCGCAACGCCCCTCCTGAATTGCAGTTCGGTTGAGCTTTCTAGCCTTCTCAACGCTGACGGGCGAATAGTCAATGCCCTTGACGACGCCATGCGGGCATTTTTTCAGCAGCCGTTTTATGTTCGCCCCGCCGCCGCAGCCGCAATCCAGCACCTTGGCATTTGGCGCAAGTCGTAGAAATTGAAGTCCCCACTGGGCCACAGGGCTGTGGCCCAGATTCATCATGGCAACCATAAGTTTTCCGCCGAGGCCCACGGGCTTGCGGGTGTTTTCAAAGAACGACATCTGGTCCCTCCGATTTCGTGCATTCCGCATAGGTCAACGGGAACGAAGCCTTCAGCACCGCGCTTTTCTGCACCGCCCAGCCGTTTTGACGCAGGAAACGTAGGTATTCCTCGCTTGTCCACCTGCTGTGGAGGGGAAATCCCGCCATACTCATGAAAAAGGCTTTTTCCTTGCCGGAAACCGAGTTTCCCGCGTGGGTGAAGGTTGGCGCGATGAGCACGCCGTCGTCCTTCAGCACCCGCCTGATTTCTTGCAGGGCCTTTTCCGGATGCGGCACTATGTGAAGCGCGTTGGACGCGATCACCACTTCGAAGGACTTCTGTGCATAGGGCAGACGGAACATATCTTGTACGGAAAAGTGCAGCTTTGCGGATTGATTGTCCCGCTTTGCTTCAAGGATCATCTTTGCAGAAGCGTCCGTAGCCTCGATATGCGCCGCCGCATCCACGATGCTCTTTGCGATAAGCCCCGTGCCGGTGGCAACCTCCAGCACGGTCTTTGCTTTCACCACCGGCCTGATCAGCCCATACATCTTCTCATACGCCGCCCGGTCCTTTCGCATGAAACGGTCGTACCGACCGGCATTCCTGTCCCAGAAGCCCCTGCGTCCGTGCATGGCTATCGCCCCCAAACAGTTAGAGCCATCTAACTATAGCACACGAATCATGCAGTAAGATAAGGCTAACTTTATTTTCTTGGCTAAGACGCATCTCTTCGGTTTTCGCTTATAGCGGCGCGAGTCGGATACTAGGCTGGAGCTGAAGAAGGAGCTTGGCGGGCAGGTAGGTCGATACCGGTTCCCGGAACGGTGATCCAGCCAATTACACCAGGGCTCTAGTCATATGAGTGGGAGTAAGCCGATGGGGCTTTGACTTGCACTTTTGAGTGCCGCACTGTGTCGCTGAGTTTTGTTTCGTACGAGAGTCATGGCAAAGCCGCCAGCGACAGCGGTGAGTAAAAACGATCATCGAGTCTCCGTTCCCGCGTTGGGACGGAGCTTTTTCTTTGTCGTTTCACTCCCTTTTACCTGCGATTATTTTCATTTAGGAGCTTGCGTGCTATTCAGGAGTGAAAAGACCCGACAGTGGTCTGATATTGAAAGCCCCATGCCCCCCAGCGTAGGGCGAGAGTAGCCTTTGCAAACCCTCCCGATATTAAGTTGACAGCTGAATATAGCTGTTTACCTCGGGGTTATAATCGCCTCAACCATATATTTCCTCTAGATAGGTTGCCCATGATGTTCAACACCGCCGAATCGCTTCTTATTGTCGAGGCCGGAAACACCGGCAAGTTCTCCAAGCTTCTCTACAACATGATTGGAAAGAACGATGACACAGAGGCTGGTCCGACCGGCCCCGTCGACGGCAGCGTCGATGCCTCCATCTTCAACGAGGACCAGTTTGCTCAGACCGCCATCTCGTCGAGTCAGAAGGTCGTCTTCATCGGCTGGTCGGAAGGCACCGGAGACTACATCGACGCGATTCGGCTCGACAACCCCGAAGCCATCGACGAGGAAGGCGTCTACATCGGCGTGAGCGGGAACCACGCCTGCATCACAGTGAATACCGAGCCGCCTTCCAAGGAGGACTACTGGAAGTTCCTCGAAAGGGCAAGGGAGCATTGCATGGAGTTCGATGACCTTCTCGCGGCCCTGCGCCCCGGAGAGGAGGCGGTGGAACCCGAAGAAAGCAATGATTCCAATCCCGTGCTTGGTTTTGCCAAAATGGTAGGCAAGACCATCGGGAGGGCTGCCGCCGATGGCGCGAACGGCATCAACCAGGCCGTCGTCCTCCATCAGAAGGCGGGCGAGATCCGCGACCAACGCTACCAGTACGCTGTGAAACGCTTCTACCACGAGAAGCTCAAGAGCTTCGTCGAGGCGTAGGGATGAACGATTTCGACAAGGGGTTCGAGTTCTCCGCGCGCCATGCCGCCGCCGTGCCCGCCGGGATGGATGCTGCGAGCTGGGCGAACAGCGTGGAGGCCGCCATCGAGGAGCTGTACTCCGCGATGAACTCCTACGACCACTACAAAAACAGCAAGGCGGCGCAGGACTCCCTCAAGGGATTCCTGGCGGAGGAATGGGCCTTTGGGACGGCGAACGTCGACGCTGCCGTTAAGAGGGTCGACGCCAAGGGCATCAGGCTCGACTCGCACGACCTCGGGTCTGCGGATGTGGCCTGGGGCGCCGATCAGTACCAGCTCAAGTTTCTGACCGACCCGAAGAACATCGCGCGCAAGCTCGCGACGACGCTTCGCGATTCGTACAACGGCAGGCCGAAAAGATATGCGGATCTCTCTTTTGACGAGTGGGCCGTCGAGAAGGGCTTCGCGGGCAAAACCCCAGACGACTTGCTCTACGGCGACATGGGCGGCCTGATCCCGTCGGACAAGCTTGAAGCAGCCAAGCAGTACACGCTGATACGCATCGAGCGCGCGAAAGGCCGCGGCTTGGACGAAGAGGTGCAGCGCTGGACGAAGGTGCGCGACAACCTGACGGACCGAATCGAGACACCTGAGGGCGTCGAGGGCAGGCCCGCCACGAACGAGGAGATGCGCCGAAAGGCGATCGACGTCTCGAACAAGAAGAAGCTCGACCCCGCAGACGACGGCATGACCACGTCCCAACTAATCGCTGCGAGCGACATAGTGAAGCAATCGCTCAAGGCCGGCGGCACAGCCGCCGCCCTGAGCGCCGCCCTGAGCGTTGCCCCCGAGATCTACCGCGCCATCGATTACCTGATCGCAGAAGGAGAAATCGACGACGAGCACTTGAAGTCCATCGGGACGGCGGCATGCGCCGGCGCCACCAACGGGTTCGTGTCCGGATCGGCGACCGCGGCAATCACTGCCGCAGCAGCAAAGGGCGCCTTCGGCGAGATGGTAAAGGCCGCCGCAATGGGATCGA
This sequence comes from Collinsella sp., assembly GCA_048323995.1. GTDB lineage: Bacteria > Actinomycetota > Coriobacteriia > Coriobacteriales > Coriobacteriaceae > Collinsella. The sequence continues at coordinate 57,882 of DBFELT010000021.1, forward strand.
GGGGCGCGAACGTCATCGTATCACTCGTCGTGCTAACCATGGAGACGTGCCGAAACTCCTATCTCGTGGCGTCGGGGAGGATCGAGCCCGTCGAGATGGCGAGCAACATGGGCCAATCCGTGTTCTCAACCGTCATGATGCTCGGCGGAGCCGCTGTCGCGACCGCCCTGACAGGCGGGGCGACCCTCCCTGTGCTCATCGGATCCTTCGTCGGCGGAGCGGCGGGAAGCATGGCGTTCAAGCCCGTCTCGTCTTGCGTCATGAAGGTGTGCGTCGATTCCGGCGTCACATTCTTTGGCCTCATCGAGCAAGACTACGAGGTTCCCCAGCACCTGCTTTCGATGCTCGGCATCAAAGGGGCGAGCATTAAAACGGCAAGGGTAAAGACAGCCGCCGTTTCGACGGCGCCCCGACTCTCTGCGCCATCCGTGAAAACGGCGTGCCTGCACACCGCAGACGTCGTCTTCTTTGAGCGAGGGCTCGTCGGCGTCAACAAGGTTGCATATTCGTAGGGCGATGCCGGTGCGCATGAAGCGACCTGTGGTTTCGCAAATCAATCGAGCCATTTCTGAACCCGCGAATAAGGGGTTGATTCACACATCGGACACTTAAGACCTCGCGAACAGAATGCATGCGCTACAATGCAAACCAGTTAGCCTCGGTACGACCGCTGATGCAAGTCGCCGGGGCTCACTTGCTTCAGCAGGCAAGTTGCCCGTACGGAACACGCCGACAATCGGCGGGGGCATGCTGCACCTCGGAATCTCCAGTGCCAGAAACCCACTCGCGTTGCGGGAATCCTTGCATAGCCGGCTTAGATCTGGTATAAGAATTTTGGTGGCTGTTTCAGCTACCTCCAAGTGCCGGGGGCTTATCCCCCGGCTTTTATTCTATCCAGGGGCATATATTGGCGCGAGACCTGAGCATATTCGTCGACGAGAGCGGCGATCGGGGCGGAAAGGCCCGGTACTACCTTTTGACCCTCGTGGTCCATGACCAGTCGGAGGGCATTGCCGACAAGGTCTCCCGATACGAGCAGTCCCTCGCCAGCTCCGACCTCCCGAACATACCGTTCCATTCTGAGCCGCTGCTGAACGGCCACGGGCCGTACGAGGGGATCGACCTGCAGGCGCGCAAGAAGATGCTGTACTCGTTCAACGTTCTGGTTCAGCGCCTTCCCGTCTCCTATAGAACGTTCGTCTACCGCAGAAGCGAGTTCGAGGATCTGGCAAAGCTCACCTCGCGCATGAAGCGCGATATTTCGGGCCTTTTGTTTGATCGCTTAGAATTCTTTCAAAGCTTCGACGAGGTGAAGGTCTATTACGACAACGGCCAGGACATCGTGAAGCAGGCGCTCGACCAGTCGATCGGCTTCGTGCTTTCCAAAGGGGTCGTCGAGCGGCGCAAGACTTCGATGACCGACTACCGTCTCGAGCAAGCAGCGGACTACCTCTGCACCATCGAGCTTGCGGCGGTCAAGTACGCGGCGAAGGAAGACGGCGAGACTTACAACAAGTTCTTCGGCGGCATAGGCACGTTCAAGAAGAACTGGCTCAAGCAAGCGCGCCGCAAGATGATCAAGTAGCGGGATGCTGCCAAGGGGGCTTTTCCGCCCCTGTCCTCTGATCTCCCGAATCACCCTTTTCCAAGCCACCCGCTACGAACCCCGGCGGAAACCAGGGAGTGTTTAAAGGAGCGACCTGCGGTTTTGCGAATCAATTGAGTCATTCCCGAAACCGCGAATCAAGGGCCTGATTCGCCCAAATTGCTCACGAATTGGCCCTTAGGTGGTACGACGCGACACGCATCGACAGCACTCGGATTGGATTAGTCACTGAGCAGGAATAGTAATAGAACATTTGTTCTAATATGCATACGGTTTCGTACGGTTCCGATGGCGACCGATGGGGGGCGTTTCGCAACCGCCGCACCTGCAAGCCACATGGTTTCACAATCGGGCAAAACTCAGAAGGCTCCTCGTAAAAAACGAGGAGCCTTCCTGTTTCCTTCGGCGCGGGATCGGGACCCTCGCCGATCTAGAGGCACTCGGTCAGAATCTGAAACACCTCGCTGCGCTCCAGTTTCTTGGCGCAGCCGCCGGTGAGCACGCAGGTGCCCGCAACCTTGTGCAGCGTCTCGTCGGACGCGTCGGAGCCCATCTCGGCGAAGCTCGTGGGAAGCCCCATCTTGCCGATGAACGTCTGCAGGCGGTCGATGCCCTCGAGCGCCACCGTAAGGTCGTCTTTGCCCTTGGCGTCGACGCCCCACACCTCGCTCGCCCAGCGGGCGAACTGCGCGGGCGCCTCGGGGGCCAGGTGGCGGTAGAGCGCAGGGTGGATGACCGCGAGGCCCATTCCGTGGTTGGTGTGGGTGTACGCGCCGTACTGGTGCTGGATCATGTGCGCCTGGAAGTCCGTTGACTTGCCGATCTTGAGCACGCCGTTCTCGGCCATGGCGGAGTCGTATACGAGCTCGCTTCGGGCATCGAGGTTCTGGTCGTCGTCCGCGATGATCCGCATGTTGCTGATGACGTTACGCTGGATGGCGAGGTTGATGTCGTCGGTGACATTGCGCCCGCGCGGGCTTCCGAAATAGCTCTCCATGCAGTGCGAGAGCGTGTCGAACGCGCCGCTCATGAACTGCGCGTGCGGTACGGTGAGCGTGAGTGCCGGGTCGAGCGCCGCCCACATGGGCATCGCCCCCAGATAGGCGCCCTTCACGTGCGTCTCCTCGTTGGTGATGACGGCGCCGTTGTTCTGCTCGGCACCCGTGCCGGAGAGCGTAACGATGCAGCCCATGGGGATGAACGAGCTCGGCATCTTGCCGTCGACGTGCTCGAACGTCTCGATGTCGTCGTCAAGCATCGCCTGCGCGGAGACCACCTTGCAGCAGTCGAAGACCGACCCGCCGCCGACGGCGAGAATGAAGTCGACCTGCTCCTCGCGTGCGAGCGCGGCGCCTTCCTGGCACTTCTCGTAGGTCGGGTTGGGCATGATGCCGCCGAAGTCCACCACGCGCTTGCCCACGCTCGTGAGCTTATCGACCACGTGGCCGTAGACGCCGGTTCGTTTGACCGAGCCTCCGCCGTAGGCGAGCATCACTGTCTTGCCCATGGCACCCATCTCGGCGTCGAGCGCCTGGTCCATGGCCCCCTCGCCGAAGTAGTTCCTGACCGGGTAGTCGTACGTGAATGAGTTCATGGCAATTCCTCCTAGTAAGTTATCAGTGCGGTCTGACCGCTCGGCTACACGTTGCGCACGAGCCCGGACATCCATTCGATGGTGGCGGGGTCGTGGTGGTCGAAGAACGCGCTGCGCCCGGTGTCGAGCGCGGCGATGGCGACCATCTCGTCGTCGCCCAGCGCGAAGTCGAAGACGTCGAAGTTTTGCTCCATGCGATCGCGGTGCGTGCTCTTAGGGATACAGACCACACCGCGCTGCAGCAGCCAGCGCAACACGACCTGGGCGACCGTCTTGCCGTGCGCCTCGCCGATGCGAGCGAGGACCTCGTTGCGGAAGAGGTCGTTTCTGCCCTCCGCAAAGGGCGCCCAGCCCTCCATGGCTACCTCCTTGCCGACCATGTACTCCTGCGCCTCGCGCTGCTGGAAGAACACGTTGCACTCGACTTGGTTCACGGCGGGGGCGATGCGGTTGAACGAGATGAGGTTTGCGAGATGATCGGGGTAGAAGTTAGCTGTGCCTATGGCGCGGGTAACGCCCTGCTCGTAGAGCTCCTCCATGGCGCGCCACGCGCCGAAGACGTCGCCGAACGGCTGGTGGATGAGGTAGAGGTCGACGTAGTCGAGCCCCAGCCGCTTGAGCGACGCGTCGAAGCCGCGCTTGGCCCCCTCGTAGCTCACATCCGACATCCACAGCTTGGTCGTCACGAACACCTCGTCGCGCGGCAGGCCGCTCGCACGAATGGCGGCCCCGACCGCCTCTTCGTTGCCGTAGCTCGCGGCCGTGTCGAGCAGCCGGTAGCCGACCGAGAGCGCGTCCTCCACGGCGCGCTGACATTCCGCGGCGTCCGGGATCTGGTACACGCCGAAGCCGAGCTGCGGCATCCTGACGCCGTTGTTCAAGGTGATGTAGTTCATGGTGCCTTCCTTTCTCGCAACTTGACGTATCCACCATACGAGGGGAGCCGCGTCGGCGGAAGTTTCCGTTGGTGAGGGTTCTATAACGCTGGGGTGCGCACGGTGTTATAACCCGCGGGTTCTAAGTGTCACCTCAAAGAGATCGGCGCCGAGCTCGTCGGCGATGGCCTGAGCTACGACAGCGGTGTGGCCCTGTGCCGAGTAGTAGGCCACGAGGACGTTGCCGTCTGCAGCGGGCACTGCGGCGGGCTCGTCCTCGACAGCCGACTGGTCCTCGGCGGCGGCTTGGTTGGTCCGTTATCGTCTGAGCGCTACTCCTGCGCGTCGAAATCGGGGCGCATGGCCAGGTAGCCCTCGAGTGCTTCCTCAGTGGCGGTGTAGTAGGTCATGGTCCCGTCGAGCTTGGCAATCTCGGCCATCTCGTCTTCGGTGAGGGAGAAGTCGAAGATGTTCGCGTTGTCGGCGATGTGGGCGGGGTTCTTGGAGCCGGGGATGATGGAGGTGCCCATCTGCACGTGCCAGCGCAGGATCACCTGGGCCGGGGTCTTGCCGTACTTCTCGGCGAGAGCGACGAAGACGGGCTCCTCCAGAAGACCTTTGTCGCCGTGGCCGAGCGGGTACCACGCCTCGATCACCGTGCCGTACGGCGCGAGGTAGGCGCGCGGGCCGCGCTGGGCGTGGTAGGGGTGGCACTCAACGGTCACGAGCTGCGGCTTGATGTCGGCGACCTCGATGACCTCGGCGATCTTGTCTTGCGGGAAGTTGGAGAGGCCGAGGGCGCGCACCTTGCCTGCGCGGTACGCCTCTTCCATCGTGCGCCACGCGGCCAGGTAGTCGCCTACCGGCTGGTGCAGGATGAGCATGTCGACGTAGTCGAGCCCCAGGCGCTGGAGCGTGGCGTCCACCGCCGACATGCCCGCGTCGTAGACGCTCGGCCAAAGCTTGGTGGAGACGAAGATCTTGTCGCGCGCGACGCCGCTCTTGGCGATGGCACGGCCTACGGCGCGCTCGTTCATGTAGGCGTTGGCGGTGTCGATGTGCTCGTAGCCAGCCGTGAGCGCGGCGGTTGCGGCCGCCTCGGCCTCGGCCGGGGTCATGAGGAAGGTGCCCAAACCCTCAATGGGCATCTCTACGTCGTTGTTGAGCTTCAGATACTCCATGGTCTCCTCCTTAATGGTGACTTTTCGAATACAAGGCTACGGCGTTTACTGACGTGCGAGAAGTTCACGTTGGAATGATGGATATAACCATGGGGTATATACGGCACATAATGCGTGACAGGAGGATCGATGTACAACCCACAGCTTGACACTTTCATCCGCGTGGCGGAGGCGGGCAGCTTCTCCAAGGCGGCACAAGAGTCCTTCATCACGCCCACGGCCGTCATCAAGCAGATGAACCTGCTGGAGTCGCGGCTAGGCCTTACGCTGTTCCACCGATCGCATCAGGGGCTTTCGCTTACGCGAGCAGGCAGGTCGCTGCTCGCCGACGCCCGCCATATCGTGCAGTACTCTCAAGAATCAATCGCACGCGCCCGCGTCGCCGAGCGTGGAGAAAAGCGCATCATCCGCGTGGGAGTGTCGCTCATGACGCCCAGCACGCCGCTCACGAAGCTGTGGCCGAAGGTGAAGGAACGTTGCCCTGGCATGAGCCTTCAGGTGGTCACGTTTGAAAACACACCCTCGGCGGCGCGCGGTTTGGCGAACCTCGGGCAAGACATGGATATCGTGGCGGGGATTTTCGACGATGCCTTTCTTAAAGAGCGCGGGTGCCTGGGCCTCGAGCTTTCGCGCGAGCCGCTCTGGTGCGCCGTTCCCGTCGACAGCGAACTCGCCAAACGCGACATCGTCACATTCGACGACCTCCACAATCACAGTCTTATGCTTATACGCCGGGGCTGGAACGCCGAAATCGACCGCGTGCGCGACGAGATACTCTTGCATCATCCTCAAATCGCGCTCGTAGACTTCCCGCAATATCGGGCGGAGGTGTTCAATCGCGGCGCGAACGAGGACCTCGCGCTTGCGACGTTGCCGTTGTGGGCCAACGTCCACCCCATGCTCAAAACCGTCCCTACCGATTGGAACTGTCTCGTGTCTTACGGACTGCTTCATTCGCTGCAGCCCGCAGACCATGTGCGGGAGTTCCTCGATGCGGTGTCTGCCGTGCTCGAGGCAGAGTATCGATAGGCAATCGCGAACAGATGCGCTTATGCCTATGGGAATAACGGGAACTGGCTTCTGAGCTTGCGTTTTGATACCGTCGAGTACCGCCTGATGCTGTTTCGGCGTCGCCATAGAGCAAGGTCCCTTGAGCATCGGACGGCATTATTGAGCGTGGGCGTTACGTAGGTATCTTTGATCTCTTCCGGCAAATCGTCGGGGATCAGCGCCTTCATTCTATTCTCGTTGCCATCCTGAATCGCCTGGTCGTAGTACCAGCATTTGAACCTCTGGTGCTCATCGCCGGCTACTTAAGTGCTTTCGCCGCCTCGCGGGCGCGCCGCTTGGGGTTCTTCGCGGGCTTGCTTGCCTCAGCCGGCTTGCCACCGAAGAACGAGAGCTTCTCCCATTTGCCGACAACGAATTGCAGAATCTCCTCATCGGACGGCTCCGTGCCGAAGACGATGCGGGCGACGCCGTACCTTCCGCCCCCGACATGCTCCGCCAGCCCGACCCAGAATTGGCCGTCCTGATATACGGTCAGGGTGGACGACACGCTGATCTGCATGGCTGGTTCCTCCTTTATGTAGACGACCATGCAGAGAAGGGACAACCAAGGAGGCAGGTTACTGATGCGGACTCCCGCACGCCCACGACTACCCGATGTAGACTGTGTTTTCATCTCTGGTGCCCGCATTGTAGAACGCGCGGACGTGCCCTTCATCGCTGCCGACATGACGTGGCTGGGGCTTACCCCTCCGACGCGTCTTTGCGCATATTCCCACTCGGTTTCGAAACTTCAAAAAAATTCAAGTTTCGAAACCGAGTGGGAATAATTCCGTTTAAAAGAGCATTAGTTGTTAAAAGTGCCCTGTGGTATCACGGGGCACTTCTCTTTTTTGTATCGTATCGGTTTTCTGCAGCAAGTCGTCTGAGCTCATGGTTGCTGTGAGCTCAGACAACGCTGGATATCGGGGCATCAATTTTTCAGGGGTGTCCCTTTATGAGCAATTATTCGCGTAGCTAGCCTTGATATTAAGTTTAAATTCAGCAAAGATTACATTGACGTTCGGTACCCATTTAATAACCAGTTGAGCTTCTTGGTACCCATAGGGGCATTTGACCTGGTGCTTTCGTTATTCTTACCGAAGCAGTTCCGATGGGTAGTTTTATGGATCACATAATCGGAGGGCTTGCCGGAATCTGCCACATTATCTTAACAATTGGGCTTGCCTTTCTGTTCCATGCCTTCATTGAACCAGCAGAAAACAACTAACGAGGAGGAACTTATGATTGGACAGATCTACCATGTGGGATTGACTGTCAGCGACCTGGGCCGTTCCGTGGCGTTTTATCGGGATGTGCTGGGCCTTCAGTATCAGGGGGAGCTCCTGATGGAGGGCAAAGAGACGGAGGCAATGTTCCGGCGAGAAAACTGCAAGGCTCGGGTTGCTTATCTGAACGGCTCGGATCAGCTGCATATGCCGCCGGTGGAACTAATCCAGTTTGTGGAGGATGAAATTCACCGCAAGCCCGCGGATCTTTTCACAACTTCCATATCAGAACTTTGCTTCTATGCAGAGGATGCCGATGCGGTCTATCAAAAACTGGTGGAGCAGGGTGTGGAGTGTTTCTCCGCTCCCCAGATATTTGATTTTCGGCAGGATGGCTTTGGCCGGAGCAGAGCCTTCTACTTTCGGGATCCAGATGGAATCATATTAGAAATCATGCAGCCGCTGGACAAGTGATCTTTTGCCCCAGCGGATGTAGCGGTCGATCCATTTCGCCAACAGGCCCTTTCTGCCCGGATACCCCAGGGCTCGCTGGATGGCTGTCATGCGCTTCCCATTTCGCTAAACAAGCGTCAAAGAGGATTATCGATCGTTTCGGCATCGCCACTGAACTGCGCTATCAGCAAAGTGGCAGGAATAAAGGCCTCCGAATCTTCTGGTTCGGCGGCCTTCTTTTTTCATTGCTACCCGAAAAAGAACTCCTTGACGAACTCCTTTGAGCATCGGACGGCACTATCGAGCGTGAGCGTTTTCGTAGGCCTCTTTGATTCCTTCTGGCAAGCCGTCGGGAATCAGTGCCTTCAGCTCAGCCTCGCTGTTGCCCTGATTCAGCTGCCCGTAGTACCAGCATTTGAACTTCAACATGTCCAGCGCGCGGTTCATGCTCTCGATCTCCGACTCCATATGGGCCTTACGCTCCTCGAACATGGCCTTGCGCTGGGGGTAAGTGGACGGGCCCTCCGCACACCATTCCATGAACAGACGGATGTCCTTGATCTCCATCTCCGCTTTCTTCAGGCATTCGATGACTCGAAGCGCCTCGAGTTCCGTGTCGCCGAATCGACGAAAGCCGGACGTCCGCTCCAGCCCCGGGAACAATCCCTGCTTGTCGTAATACCGCAGCGTTGAGGCGGGCAAGCCGAACATTTCCGCCACCTGTCCGATTGTGTACATGGCCCCTCCGAATAAATCTCGAATTCACTCCTTGACCTAAAGTCAGGTTTAGGTATTACCTTCATTCTCGTCAATATAAATCGGTAGCGCAAGGGGTGATCCGTAATGGGCAAAACGGTTTTCGCCGGCGGCGTGAGCGGTGTGGGCGATATCGCCGGGCATCCCGCTCTGGAACGGGCGCGACGAATGGGCATGGAAATCTTGGCGGGCTACTTAGCCGCGCGGAGACGGATTCGTGTCCAGAACCATCGATAGGAGGAAATCGATCATGGCAATTAAACAGACAGCGGGCAGGGATGCCCTGGGGGACTTTGCCCCCAAATTTGCGCAGCTCAATGACGATGTGCTGTTCGGCGAGGTATGGAGCCGAGAAGACAGGCTTTCCCTTCGAGACCGCAGCGTGGTGGCGGTGGTTGCCTTGATGGCACAGGGGCTGACGGACTCCTCGTTCCAATATCATCTGATGTCCGCAAAGAACAACGGGGTGACTAGGGCTGAGATAGCGGAAATCCTTACGCATGCGGCGTTTTATGCGGGATGGTCCAAGGCGTGGGCGGCCTTTCGCATGGCGAAGGAGGTCTGGGCAGATGATGATGCCGCTGATGCAAGAGCTGAGCATCAAAACGAGATGGCCTTTCCTATCGGTGTCCCCAACGACGCGTTTGCGAAGTACTTTATCGGGCAAAGCTACCTCGCGCCCCTTTCCACCGAGCAAGTCGGCGTTTACAATGTGACGTTTGAGCCCGGCTGCCGCAACAACTGGCATGTCCATCACGCCAAAAGCGGTGGCGGACAGATCCTCGTCTGCGTGGCCGGTCGAGGGCTTTACCAGGAATGGGGTAAACCGGCACAGGAACTGCGCCCTGGCGACGTGGTCAACATCGCCCCGGGTGTGAAACATTGGCACGGTGCGGCGCCCGACAGCTGGTTCTCCCATCTCGCGGTGGAGGTTCCGGGCGAGGAGGCCTCCAACGAGTGGTTGGAGCCCGTGGACGACGAGCAATACCTTAAAGCGATTGACGGGAAGGCTTAGGCATGGAGCAGTTGAAACTGACGCAGGAATGGGACAAGGTATTCCCCAAAAGCGACAAGGTTGAGCACAGCAAGGCGACCTTCCACAACCGATACGGCATCACGCTGGCTGCCGACGTGTACGTGCCTAAGAACGCGGAAGGCAAGCTGCCCGCCATCGCCGTTAGCGGCCCGTTTGGCGCGGTGAAAGAGCAGTCCTGCGGTCTGTACGCGCAGAAGATGGCGGAGCTGGGATTTTTCGCAATTGCCTTTGACCCGTCCTATACCGGCGAGAGCGGCGGCACGCCCCGCTATGTAGCATCGCCGGACATCAACACCGAGGACTTTTGCGCAGCGGTGGATTTCCTCTCTGTGCAGGAAAGCGTTGACCCGGAGCGTATCGGCATCATCGGTATCTGCGGTTGGGGCGGCATGGCAGTCAATGCGGCAGCCATCGACACCCGTATCAAAGCTACCGCGGCTATGACCATGTACGATATGACCCGCGTGACCGCAAACGGCTATTTTGACGCCGAGGATTCCAAGCAGGCGCGCTTTGAAAAGCGGAAAGCGCTGAACGCGCAGCGCACCGAGGACTATAAAAACGGCAGCTATGCGCTGGCGGGCGGCGTGGTCGATCCGCTACCGGAGGATGCGCCGCAGTTTGTAGCGGACTATTATGCCTACTACAAAACTCCGCGAGGCTATCATCCCCGCAGCCTGAACTCCAACGGTGGCTGGAATGCGACGTCTTCGCTGTCATTTTTGAATATGCCGATTTTGCAATACAGCAGCGAAATCCGCTCTGCTGTGTTGCTGGTGCATGGCGAGAAGGCGCACTCCCGCTATTTCAGCGAAACCGCGTACGGCAAGCTGACGGGGGACAACAAGGAATTGCTCATTATCCCTGGTGCCAGCCACACCGACCTTTACGATCAGATGGACATCATTCCGTTTGGAAAGCTGAAGGCATTCTTTGAGGAATATCTGAAATAAGGCGTGCCTCGATTCAATGCCAAGTCTCCAGCAACGATTCTTTTAAAGAGTGGGAGTAGCTGAAACGAGGTGCTTGAATAGCTCCATCCGTTTTGGCTACAAGAAAACATGCCGCGCGCCTGCGGCATGAAGGAGGGAGATTTCTATGAATATCGTTGTATTGAGTGGCAGCCCGCGCAAGGGCGCCAATACCGACACCATGGTCGAGGCGTTTGCTGAGACCGCGCGTGAGGGTGGCCATACGGTCGAGGTCATCCGCGTTGCCAGTAAGAAAATCGCTGGTTGTCTGGGGTGTCAGTATTGCTTCGCCCACGAGGGCACTTGCGTGCAGAAGGATGACATGGCCAACGTGATCGAGTCGCTGAAAGACGCCGACATGGTTGTCTTCGCTTCGCCTATCTACTGGTTTGATATCACTGCGCAGGAGAAGGCCGCCATCGATCGCCTATACGCCTTCGGTGCTACGGGCTTCCCGTTCACCAAGACGGCCCTTTTGCTCGATAGCCACAGCGCGGGCGTCTATGATGCGGCGATCGCTATGTACAAGTCGACCTGCGCGTACTGCAAGTGGGAGGACCAGGGCATTGTCGCCATCAGCGGTATGACCGAGCGCGACAGCATGGCATCGTCGCCCAAGTTGAAAGAGGTGCGAGAGCTCGCTCGCAAGCTCGCCTAAGGACAAGAAGAGCACATGGCAATCAGCGTTATTGGAAGTACTTGCCGTCCTTGCCAGGTGAATCGTTGATTGCCATGCGCCGTTGCCCTTGCGGACAATCTTGGCGTGCTAGGAGGCCTTCTCGCTCAGGAACTCCCTGAATGCGGGGATGTCAAAGCCAACGAGACCACGCCCGCGCTCTCCGATGACGCCGTCCTCGAGGAGGCGGCGTTTGTATTGGCTTGCGTAGTTGCTGGCGACGCCCATGCGTTTGGCTATCTCCGAGACCCTGCTGGGGCCAGAATCGGGCAGCATCGCGAGCAAAAACTCAATGTCTTTATCGGAAAGCTCCTGATAGGCCGTTTCGAGAATTCGATCGCGCAGTTCCATGCGGGCAAGCAGAGAACCCTGCTGTACATCAGGTGCACTGATTTTGGGCGAGTTCTCCGAAACATCCCATGTGCGATATCCGACGAGCTGCATCATATAGGGAAATCCGTCGACGGCCTTCACGGCATCCTCGAGCGCTTCTGGCGTGATTGAGCGGCCTCCGGCCTCAACGGTTTTGCGGAATGCGTTTGCAATTTCAACGTCAGTGATTCGTCCCAACTGATGATATTGGGAACGCCTGAGGAACGAGACGGAATCGTTACGCAGCAACGCCGATACTTTGTAGGGCAGTCCTGCCATGAGTAGGGCAACTTTTTTACCTTCGCGTACAAAGTGCTGGTAAACAGAGGCAAATTGAAGCATTTCTTCGAGATCGACGGTGACTTCATCGATGGTGATGAGAAGTCCGGTGTCATGTTTTTCGAGTTGCTTAAAGATGCCATTCATGCGCGTGCGCCAGTTGCCCTGAGCCTCTTGAGCATATGTCCAATCGATGCCCACTGGGCCAATTTGAACACCGTTTATGCGCGCGTGAGGCTGTGAGAGGTAGCTATCTGCGGCTTCTTTGGTTCGCTCGATAATATCTTCGAGCATGCCTGGCATGGCGGAGACATTTGCTGCGATCCAGTCGTGTTCAAGCGCCGTTTCTGAAAGGAGCGAGAGAAGCGCCGTCTTGCCCGTTCCCCTTGTGCCAGTAAAAATGGTCGACAGGTTGGGATCTCCCGGGCCGTTGATAAAGCCACGGTTGATGTCACGCAGGATATGCTCGCGACCCGCTAGAAAGGGAGGGACGCTTCCGAACGTCGGGGTAAAGGGGTTCTTGCTGTACTCCATGGTAGCTCCTTTGCAAGTTTTGCTAATTTTTGCAAGTTTTGCTAACTTTTGCAAGTTTTGCTAACGACTGACCAAAGGGCATCGAAGCAGTGACGCTGACATTTTTTACGCAGAAAAATAAGCAGAAATCAATTTATCTGCGTTAAAAAATAGTTGAGAAGAAAAACGACGAGTCCCGGGTGCAATGCCGTTGCGTTCCGGGCCTCGTCGCTTTGCGAAGTATCTAACGATCTCGTTGCCGTGGTACCTAGTCAAACAGACTCGGCATGTCGTTTTCCTTCATGAGGGCGCCGGCGGAGGGCAGGCTCTGCGCGGTGAATTTCTCGGCCGAGACGCCGGCGCCAAGGATCTCCTCGGTTGTGCCGACGGTGGTAACCGAGCGGCCCTTCTTGGCCGTAAAGGCCTGGACGCCCTGCGTGTTGGTAGTCGTCTTGGTCTTGAGCAACGACGTGTTGAAGTTCATCAAACGATAGTCGCTCGAGACCAATGCGATGTCGCGATCTTCCTTGAGCACCTGGGCATACAGCAGCTTGCTGCCACCGTAGATGGCGTTCTTGAGGCGCTTGCGGTTGGTTTTGGTGACGTATCCAGAAAGCGCGACGCGCACCACGCGGCCGTTCTCAAAGACGAACAACACGTCGGCCTTGTAGTCCTCGGGGTCGATGACCCAGATGACACTCTCGTCGGGTTCCATCTCAAGATCGGTCGGCAGGTACGAGCCCAGCTGGGCCGACTTGGTGTCCTCAAATGCCGCAACCTTGCACTTGTACACCTGGCTCTTGTTGGTAAAGACCAGCAACTCGTGGGTGTTGGAGGACGGGAACTCGATAAAGGGTTTGTCGCCGTCCTTGTACTTGAGCGTGGCGGCCTTCTTGAGCACTCGGTCGGTCATCTTTTTGAGGTAGCCATCGCGCGAGAGCATGATGGTGACCGGATATTCCTCGACCTCGGGCTCCAGGCTTACCTCGATGACCTCATGGGGCTCGATCCTGCCCGTGCGGCGCGGCATCACGTACTTCTTGTTGACTGCGGCCAGCTCGTCGCTGATGGCCTTCTTGATGTTCTCCTCGCTGGAGAGGATCTCCTCAAGCTCGGCAATCTCACCCTCGAGCTTGGCGATGTCCTTGGTGCGGTTGAGGATGTACTCCTCGTTGATGTTGCGGAGCTTAAGCTCGGCAACAAACTCGGCCTGGGTCTCGTCGATGTCGAAACCCTTCATAAGGTTGGGCACGACCTCGGCTTCGAGCTTGGTGCCACGGATGATGGCAATCGCCTTGTCGATGTCGAGCAAGATCGCCTCAAGGCCGTGCAGCAGGTGCAGGCGCTCGGACTTTTTGCCCAGGTCAAAGTTAATGCGGCGACGCGTGGACTCAATACGCCACTTGACCCACTCGTGCAGGATCTGGCGCACGCCCATAACGCGAGGGTAACCGTCGACCAACACGTTGAAGTTGCACGAGAACGAATCCTGCAGCGTGGTCGAGCGATAGAGCTTGGCCATGAGCTTGTCGGGGTCGACGCCGCGCTTAAGGTCGATGGCGATACGCAAGCCCGAGAGGTCGGTTTCGTCGCGGATGTCAGCGATCTCCTTGACCTTGCCCTCTTTGGAGAGCTTAACGATGCGCTCGATGATGACATCGGTCTTGGTGGTGTAGGGGATCTCGTAGACCTCGATGATGCGCTCTTCGGGAATCCAACGCCAGCGGGAGCGGATCTGGAAGCTGCCCAGGCCGGTCTCGACAATCTTTTCCATCTCCTCGCGGCGGTAGATAATCTCGCCGCCGGTCGAGAAATCTGGCATGGGCATGTACTCGAGCAGATCGCAGTCGGGGTCCTTGAGGTAATGCATCGTGGCAGTACAGACCTCGTTGAGGTTGAAGCCGCAGATGTCGGACGCCATGGCGACGCCGATGCCCTTGTTGGCCGAGACGAGGATGTTGGGGAACGTGGTGGGCAGCAGGCGCGGCTCCTTCATGGCACCGTCGTAGCTGTCGACGAAGTCGACCGGGTCCTTGTCGATGTCCTTGAAGATCTCGGCGCTGATGGGGGAGAGCTTGGCCTCGGTATAACGTGAGGCGGCGTAGCTCAGGTCGCCCGAATAGTACTTGCCAAAGTTGCCCTTCGACTCTACGAAGGGGGCAAGCAGTGCCTCGTTGCCGGTGGCTAGGCGCACCATCGTCTCATAGATCGCGGCGTCGCCGTGCGGATTGAGCTTCATGGTCTGACCCACGATGTTGGCGCTCTTCTGGCGCTCGCCCTTGAGCAGGCCCATCTTGTACATGGTGTAGAGCAGCTTGCGGTGCGAGGGCTTAAAGCCGTCAATCTCGGGGAACGCACGCGAGACGTTGACGCTCATGGCGTAGGGCATGTAGTTGACCTCGAGCGTCTGCGTGATCGGCTGGTCGGTGACCTCGGAGTGCAGGCCGATGACGTTCTCGGCGTTGACCTGCTTTTTCTTTGGCTGGTTCTTCGTCTTCTTCTTTGCCACGATTTCCTCTTGAGCTTCTTATGGGCCGTCGTTATCGATTTGCTGCTATTGCAGGTCCAGCTGGTCCAGGTATTCCTTGCCGTGCTCGGAGATATGGCGCTTGCGGCCTGCCTCGTCGTTGCCCAGCAACAGGTTGAACATGGTTTCCATCTTGGTGACGTCCTCGGGCTCCACCTTGATCAGGCGGCGCGTCTCGGGATTCATGGTGGTGAGCCACATCATGTCCGGATCGTTCTCACCAAGACCCTTGGAGCGGTTGATGGAGCACTTCTGGTCGCCGATTTCCTTAAGGATGCCGTTCTTTTCGAGCTCGGTGTAGGCAAAGTAGGTCTTTTCTTTGCAATTGATCTCGTAGAGCGGCGACTCGGCGATATACACGTAACCCTCGTCGATGAGCGTGGGCACCAGGCGATAGAGCATGGTGAGCACAAGCGTGCGGATGTGGTAACCGTCGACGTCGGCGTCCGTACAGATAATGACCTTGTTCCAGTTGAGGTTGTCCAGGTCAAAGGCACCAAGGTTCTTGATGCGCTTGTCTTTGATTTCCACGCCGCAGCCCAGCACGCGCATGAGGTCCATGATGATGTCGGACTTAAAGATGCGCGGATAGTCCTCCTTTAGGCAGTTGAGGATCTTGCCGCGGACGGGCATAACGCCCTGGAACTCGGCATCGCGCGAGGTGCGGATGGCACCTGCTGCCGAGTCGCCCTCTACGATGTAGATCTCGCGACGGTTCTTATCTTTGGAGCGGCAGTCGATGAACTTCTGCACGCGGTTGGCCATGTCGGTCTTCTGCTGCAGGTTGGTTTTGATGCTCTGGCGCGTCTTCTCGGCGTTCTCGCGCGAGCGCTTGTTGATGAGCACCTGCTCCATGATCTTGTTGGCAGCGTCTTTGTTCTCGATCAGGTAAGTCGAGAGGCGCTCCTTAAAGAAGGCCGTCATGGCCTGCTGGATAAAGCGGTTGTTGATGGCCTTCTTAGTCTGGTTTTCATAGGACGTCTGGGTGGAGAAGCAGTTGGTCACCAGCACCAGGCAGTCCTGGACGTCCTGCCATTTGATGCCGCTCTCGTTTTTGTTGTACTTGCCCTGTTGCTTAATGTAAGCATCGATGGCACTGGTCAGAGCGCTGCGGGCGGCCTTCTCGGGCGAGCCGCCATTCTCGAGCCACGATGAGTTGTGGTAGTACTCCTGCATCATGAAGGTGCGTGAGAAGCACATGCACGCGGTAATCTTCACGTTGTAGTCGGGCAGGTCCTCGCGGTCGCGACCACGACGGTCGGCTTCGATAAAGAAGGGCTCGGTAAGGTAGTCGGTACCGACCTTCTCGAGCACGTAGTCCTCGATGCCCTTGGGGTAGCAAAAATCCTCTTCGGAAAACTCGCCATCGTCGCCCTCGATGCGCAGGCGGAAGGTCACGTTGGCGTTGACCACGGCCTGGCGGCGCATGGTCTCGCGATACCACTCGTGGGGGATACTGATGGAGGTAAAGACCTCAAGATCGGGACGCCACTTGATGGTGGTGCCGGTGCGGTCCTCGTCGCTGGGTTCAATCTCGAGTGCCTTCTTTTTGGCGCCGACGACCTTACCCTTCTTAAAGTGCAGGGAGTACTTGTTACCGTCACGCCAAACCGTGACGTCCATGTACTCGGAAGCGTACTGGGTCGCACAGGAGCCCAGGCCGTTGGTGCCGAGTGAGAAGTCGTAGTCGCCGCCCTGGTTGTTGTTGTACTTGCCGCCGGCGTAGAGCTCGCAAAAGACGAGCTCCCAGTTAAAGCGCTTCTCGGAAGGGTTCCAGTCGAGCGGGCAGCCACGGCCGTTATCCTCTACCTGAATGGAGCCATCGCGAAAGGCGGTGAGGGTGATAAGTTTGCCGTAGCCCTGGCGTGCCTCGTCAACGGCGTTGGACAGGATCTCGAAGGCGGCATGCGCGCAGCCGTCGAGTCCGTCCGAGCCAAAGATGACGGCGGGGCGCAGGCGTACGCGCTCCTCGTCCTTGAGCTGGCGGATACTGTCGTTACCATAGTTTGCGGTGTTTTTTGCCATACTCGCTCTCTCGGTGCTCCTTTGCTGCGTTTAAGTCATATAGATAGTCAAGGTAGCATAGCCCAGCCCACAGACGATTCCAACCAACACGAAATCCATCGAACAACCGTTCGATTAGATAATGAATGCTTGGAATGCGGGAGGGACCTGTCCTGTCCTATCCAAACATCTGCGGCAGGTCGATGAAGACGGTTCGATCGCTTTCGCCAGCTTCGAAGCCCGAACGGGAGAAGAATCCATAGCGATGGCACTTGAGTCCCGTTGCCTCGACTTGGGCGATTTCCTCGTCGACCATTTTTTGCGTGATGGGGGATTTGCGGAACTTTGCTTCGTAGAATGCGTAGCCCTCGGGGTCTTGCGTTACCACATCGAATTCGCCGCTCGTTTTGTTTGCGGGGTCGTCGTACCAGTACTTGCCTATGGCGTCGAAAGCCGGTTCGATCTTGCCGGTCCTGTTCTGCCGCACGAGGTATTGACGGCAGATCTCCTCGAACATATGAGGAACGTAGTTTTCCTCGAAGTCTTGGAAGACGTGACGATCATAGAAGACTTCCGGGTCGAGCAGCTGACGCGCTGAGGCATTGCGGAAAACATAGCGATAGTAAAAGAGCGAAAGCGGATCCACTACAAAGTAGCCAGACTTGCGCTTGTTCGTAGGGTCGTTGATGGGTGCACGCTTTTGGACGATTTCGAGTGACATGAGCTTGTCGAGCACGTCTGCCATGGCCGGACCGCTCGAGACGTGCGACTGTGCCAGCACGTCTCCCCAACGGGAGTAGCCTTGTGCGAGAGCCCCGAAAACTTCGTTGGCGTTGGTCATCTTCGAGATCTCGGCGTTGAGATAGGACGGCACCTCGCTTTCTAAGCGGGCGCCAGGTTCCGTGACGAGCTCGATGATGTTGTCGCGTACGCTTTGGGATTGATCGATGAGGCGATTGTAAAAGGGGATACCGCCAAAAACGCTATAGAGCCGCACCTTGTCCTCGGGCGAGAACGCGGGATAGAACTTCGCAGCGTCAAAGTAATCCATGGGCTTAAGCTCAAGCGCGAGATCAATTCGCCCGTAGAGGGGGCTTTCATGCTCGATGAGGGATTTCATAATCTCAACGTAGGAGCCGCACAGGACAATGTTTAAACGTGAGTCTTCCCTGTGGGCGTCGATTGAGGTCTGAAGAATGCTGTCTAAGCCTTTAACCGCATCTCTCAAGTAGGGGTATTCGTCGAGAACGAGGGTAATGTTCTTGTCTTTAGCTTGGGCAAACAGAAATTCGATGAGCTCGCGGATGCCTGTGAAGGCGAGCGGAGGAAAGCTCAGCGCTTCAGCAACAAGGACGGACAGACTCTCGAGGTTGTCTGCCTCGGAGGTTTGGCGGCACTCGTAATAGACCGTTGCGACGTCCGACAAATCGGTTAGCGCCTGCTTGATGAGCTCACTTTTTCCGACGCGACGCCTGCCGTAAATGAGAACATTGCGCTGCTCGGGTGCTTTGAGCGTTTTCTTAATACGGGCGAGCTCACGCTCCCTGCCAATAAATTCCACTTACTCGGTTCCTTCCGACTCGGTTTTGTCCGAGTTAATTGTATCGCATGGATCAGTTTATGCTCGAGTTTACTCGGACAAAACCGAGTCGGTTCTGCCCGAGTAAATTTGAAGGCGGCCGAATGCGTCTTGCTGCGTTTGCGGTTGGATACGTTGTCGAAAACGTGTCGTGCGGATTGTTGGATCGAATCGAACATTGGGACAGACGTCTCGTTTTATGGGCCGGGGGCGTGCATGTGCGAGTTCTTTTGGCCCATAAGGAACGCTGGTGGGTCGTTATTTGGGCCACGGGTCACTTCGCCGGCGCCGTGTTTCGTCATACGCTCATTGTGGAAGCCGATGCCACGGGACGACGAAGGCCTCGGGCAACGGATGAGCTGCAAGCGAAAGGAGCGGTGAGGATGATGAAGCCCATGACGAAGAAGCTGCTGTTAGGAATTCCCACCGTGGCGCTTTCGGCTGTGTTGGCGTGTACGCTTGCCGGCTGCGGCGGTAATGCGCCGAGTGGCTCGGGCGGGAGCGCACCTGTGCAGGAGAAGTCCAAGAAGGCCAAGGCCTATGATTCGCAGACGGTCGAGGTAGCAGGCATTACCTATGAGTCTGTGGCTCACGGTACGTTCTATCGCGGTGATGCCAAGAAGCAGGACGGCTTTTACCTGCACATCAAGATTACCAACAACAACACAAAGAACAGGACGTTCAGTTCCTTTAACGTGCATGCTGCCCAGGGCGATCTTGAGGCAGGCGACCCGTTGTTTACTTCCGGCAAGGCGGCCGTGCTCGACTACGTTGAAAGCGAGGCTCCCGATGAGCTTCACGAGGGCATCGATCTTTCCAAGAGGCCAGATATCGGTCCGGGCGAGACCGTTGAGTACGTGTATTTCTGGGCGCCCAAGACGGCGTACTACGGGCCCATCACTGTCGAGTTCGTAGACGCTTACGCCCCCGCCAAGAATCATGAGGCCATGCACTTTGACACCACGGGATGCGAGACCAAGGAGTTCAAGGCGGCCGGCGGCGTGGCCGATTCTGGTGACGCGGCCAATATGACCGGCATCGATTGCGCATCGTACAGTATCGAGGCCGCCGATGGGTACACGCTGGATTCGTCCAACGAAGAGCACGAAAAGGCAAACTTCTTCCACGACGAGACTGGAGGACGCCTGAACATCAGCATTTTCCCGCGCTCGCCGGAGGAAGAGGTTGCAAGCCTAGAGCAGGTCTACGAAGGCAAGGAGACAACAACCGACCAGGTCGAGTACAACGGCATAACGTGGCTGCGCTTTACCGGTCCCGACAACGGCCATACACTGTTTGCGACGGCTCCAGCAACGGGTGAAACCGTCCGCGTGTCGATTGGCTGGAAGATCGACTGGGATGCCGCCGTGCCCATGATGGAGGCGCTGAAGCTCAAGTAGCGGACTGCGATTCCCATGTCAGGCGACTCAGGGCTGGCTTCGGGTACCCGAGGCCAGCCCTTTTGCTGTTCGATGAGCCGAGTCGGCGTCTCTCGCAAAGGTGACTGAGAGCTAGTGAGGCTTATCAGAATTGATCTCATCGGCGGTGTCGGTTTCGAGCGCCGTGCGGCGGGTGCTGTAGGCGACAAGGCCGGCACCAGCTGCGGCGAGTGCTGCAGCGGCTGCCATGAGGGGAGCGTTGACATCGCCCGTGCCCGCAAGCGCGCCCGCTTTTCCGGAGCGCTTGTTATTGCCGTGATTCTTGCCGCTGCCAGATCCACTGCCGCCTCCGGAGCTGCTTCCGCCGGAGCCACCTCCACTCGTGCCGCCATCGCCGTCGATCTTCATCGGGGCGTCGTGAAGTCCTGTCGTATCCGCGCTGTCGCATACGCCGACCTGAACTTCTGAGCGTTCGCATGCCGCGTCGGGCACATGAAGCTCGTGCAGTACGGCACCCAGCGCCGAGTTTGCGCCTGGTCGAATTTCCTCGAGCGTTACGGGATCGAGCGCCACCAGATCACGCGCTTTCGCATACAGCGTTACGCGTTTGCCCACTTCGTCGCTCCAACTCTCGGGAATGGCGAAGCTCATGCGGAACTGTGCCGTGCAGCCTGGTGCCAGCACGGCGTTGCCATTGTCGGCAACCAGCGGGTGCGTCGCAAAACGTGCGCCCAGCGTCTCGAGCGCGTACTTCACGCGTGCCATGTCGTTGGCCGAAGCATCCTCGGCGAGCTCCGGATTGTAGATTGATGCCATGCGTGCATTCGCTCCGAACCCGATGGATGCGCTGGAGAACGGCTGGCTGGAGCCCTCTCGGTACAGATCGATCGTGCCGGCGGTCAGCAAGGTGTTGCCGTCGTTTCGCACCGTGACCATAAAGGATTCGCCTGCTGCTCCGGGCACCACCGCACCCGAGGTAGCGACCGCGCCCGTCGGAGTGGCACACGCCACCAGGGGCACTTCGATGCCGTGCAGCTCTGCCTCGCTCTTCTCCGCGCTCACAATGTGCGTGGCGAGCGCGGAGAGCATGCCTCCCGACGTCAAAAATGTCGTTATCTGATCGACGGGATGGTCCAGCTCGCACATCACGAACGGTTCCGTGAACAGATCGCCTGCCAAGGTGCTGGCGAAGATGCGGAAGTGCTTGCCCATCACTGCTACCGGGTTGCCTTCTTCGTCGTAGGTCTGTCCCACCTTGCCGTCGGTGTTCTCTACATAGAGCACGCACCTGCCGTTGTTGCTTACGCTAAACGATGCCGGGCCACAGCCTGCGGCACCCACGGGCTGCGTTGCAAATGCCGATGCGCCTCGCGTCCAAGTAATATGCTGCAGCTGCTCGTTGACGGTGGCCAAAAAGCCCGAATGTTGTGGCCACGGCACCGCGCGGGGTACTGTGGCATCTGGCGGCATAACGCCCCAGCCCGCGATGGACTGGCCGATCACTGCATACGATGCACAGCCACAACCGTCTGCGGTCTCGTACGCAACGGGCACCACCATTTTGCCGTTGATATTCTCGGGCGCGCCCAACTCGATACTCGACGGTGCCTGCGGAAAGCGGAGAACTTGGCGGAACGTCAGGCTATCGCCCGAAACGTCCGACCACAGGGTGAAGCACTCCAGCGCAACCTCTGCCTCATTGCCCAGCGCCTTTTCTGAGGTGGCTCCGCGGCGATGGAGATAGGCGCCCGACAGGCGGCCGTCGACCAGCGTCTTACCCGCTGTGATACGCGGGCACTGCAGGCAATGGTAACCGTCCTCCTGCAGGCGCCCGCGCGAGATGCTGCGCCACGACGTGTGCGATATCACGCGAACTTCGCTATTACTTATGCGCAGGCGCACAACGGACAGTATGCCGGATGTGCTCGCCGCATCGAAAAAGGTGTTGTCGCCGTCGGGGCGCTCGCCCGAGACCAGCAGCACGTAAGCGTCCTGGTTTTCTCTTCCGTCCGTATATTCCACTACGTCGAAGTCGTAATCGAATATGCCGTCGCGCTCCACGTCGCCCTCGCCAAAGCCAAGGGGGAAGTCCACGGGCGTGGGAGCGGACCACGTGCCGTTTGCCTTTGTGTGCACCACCAGGCGCGAGCGGCCATTGTCGCCGTAGCGCACCGAGGCGATACGGAACAGGCATTCTACGCCGGCGATCATTGCCAGCTTCATGTGAGCTTCGCTGAGCACGCCAGTAAACAGCACGTTGTCGCTCGAGGGTTTTATGCCGCCACGCTCGTCCTCCGACACGCCGGCAGAATTGGCGTTGGGGTCCGCAACGGCGTTCGTCGCCTGAACGATGTAGGTATACTCATACATCGGCGCGGCGTTTTCGTCGTTCTCTATCAGTGCGTGGACGAAATGCTCGACCTGTCCCGTGTCGTCGCTCTCTGCATCCGCCTCGAGCTCAATGCGCGTGACCGCTTGATCCCAATCGCGCACGACAGGCGCGACGTTTACGGCAGTGGCCTTAACCTCGGCGCGTGCGAGCAGCTCGGCGTTGGTGACGATGGTGGCCGATGCGATAAATTGCGGCACGCCGCCCGCCTCGATGTTGCCGGGCGTGCCGAAGCAGGCATCCAACGTGTAAGGCGTATCTCCACCCAATGCGAGCTCAGAGCGCTGGAGCACATACTGGTTGCCATTGTTCACCGACATATTCCACGAATCGAGGAGTGTGGGCCACGACCCCGACCAAGCCTTGGTGGTCCACTTGAACATTACGAACTGGAGTATCACATCGACATCGACGTCTGCACCTACGCGCAGTCGCGGAAGCTGGTGTCCATCTGCCTTCTCGTACCCAATGAACAGCGTGAGGGATGCGGCGCCGCGCACGGCAGACGAAGCGACGCCTGCAACGCCGGCGCCAAAGGTGACGGCAAGCCCGATCTGGATGGTGAACGAGCCCGAGGTGTTTGAATAGTCGAGCGAAATGTTTTTAAAAAATGCCGCGCCGCTGCCGTGCGTGTGGGCACCCACGGCGAGCGCCAGCTTCGCCAGCACCCAGGGGTTGACGTTTAGGAAAAACGGCACCGGTCCTAGGGT
This sequence comes from Collinsella sp., assembly GCA_048323995.1. Classification (GTDB taxonomy): domain Bacteria; phylum Actinomycetota; class Coriobacteriia; order Coriobacteriales; family Coriobacteriaceae; genus Collinsella. Next base: position 81,058 of record DBFELT010000021.1, read on the forward strand.
AAACTGCTCGGTCCAGTTGAGGTCGGTTCTTACCTGGAAGAGGGCCTTAATATTGCCGAATGCGGGATCGTTGTTGTCGCCCCAGGTTTTGCCCACCCAGTCGTAGGCGAGCGAGCCGTACAGCTGTGTGGCGATATCCATCGTGAACAGCGGCGTGCAATGGTGGCGAAGGAGCTTGGTGTTTCTTGGATCGGTGCCCGAACCGGCACTCATACTTTTGTACTGATTCCACTTCCCCTCCATCTCGTCGAGGTAGCGGTTTGCCTGCTTGGCGCCCGACTCACGCGGTGACTTCTTCCAGTACTCCGGATCCGGATTGCCCGAATCGTTCATGTAGCCGACCGGTTTATATCCTCCGCCAAACAGCACGTATCCGGCAAACGAGAAATCGAACAGAATGGGGAACGAGGGCATCCAGCAGGTGAACTTGTTGCCGCCGATGCCGGGAAACGCCGCTGGGAAATCAAACGGAGTGATCTCTTGGTCCATGGTAGTGGGGACGATAGTGGTCGATCCGGATTCCGCCTTTGCGGCCGGTGCGGTGACAACGGCCATGGGGGAGGAGAGCGTGTAGGTTTTGCCCTGATAGTCGAGGACAAAGCGCAGCTTGCATCCTTCTTCCAGAAGGACCGATGCCGCGTCGAGAAACTTGTCTTCGAGTGTGAACGTTGCCAGATTGTCCGAACCCGATGCACTGGCCTTGACTTGGCCAATCTGCGTGACGGTTTCGGGCGAGCTGTCCGTGGCGGGCATTACCTTATTGATGTGCAGCGTTGCCTGTCCACCCTGTGGCAGATGTGCCTGCACGGTAAAGGCGTGCGTATCGGGCTGGTCGTTTGCTGCTGCGTCCGCTGGCATTGCCATAAACGTGGCGTCGGCGTACTGGATGTCCCATTCGTCGAATGTGAGCTGGCGGAAGTACGGCTCGCCGTCGGAAAGCGGACGCGTGGGCGCGGTTATGGCGGTGCCACCCTGGATACGCGCGAGGGGAATCTCGACATCGCGGTAGCCTGCCATGCTAATGGAGATGCCGCCGTTAAAGTCGTACACGTCGAGAAGCGTTGCCTCGTCCACGTAGCCTTCCGAAAGCGGTGCGATCTCAAAGATGGCCGTGCCTTCGTCATCGGTCGTGGCGGTGAGCTGCTTGCCTGCGGCATAGCGCGATGTGAGCGTGACCTGGGCACCCGTGATGGGCGTATTCTTGTTGGCGACGTCGACCACGACCACACCAAACATGGTGCGCGAGAGAACGAGCACCCTGAAAGGGTCTTTTTCGTCGGCATAGGCTTCGGTGGGCGCGAACGGCAATATGAAGGCGTTTGCGCTTCCCGGCGCGCGCGGCAACATAATGCTCGCCAGTGAGGACGCTCCGGCAACGAGTAGCGAACGGCGATCAAGCATTTTGGGCTCCCATCCCGCAGATATCGGTGGAAATAATCCAATTTTGCGAGAAGGTGCCCCGTGGTGGTAGTGCCGTTCAAGGGTCAAAATGTCCAAATTGATCGAGCGAAGCGCCGGGTTCCGGAACGCGTTCGATGCGCTTGGCAGCCCGGTTGTTAACGCAACATATGCGCGACCAGCTCGGCGCGTGTGCCGATACCAAGCTTTGCGTATACGCCGGATAGGCGGTTTTTGACGGTGCCCGGCGATACTCCCATATGGCGTGCGATTTCGGCGTTGGTCCACCCACGACAGGCGAGCATGGCCATGGTGAATTCCGTGGTCGTTAGATCGTCGGCCACGTCCTCGCCCGAATCAGGGTTGTGGATGCGCCGCCAGCCGTAGCTGAAGCGGTACGTGATCTCGATGATGCGCGCGAAGTCGTCTGGGTATTGCGTTTTTAGGCACGCCTCGATGAGCCCCTGTAAAAGGCCGTGGTGCTCGCCAATGAGCTCGATAAGGCCGTCGGGGCGCGCAATGCCCCAAGCGGCTCCGAAGTGTGCCTTTGCGGCGTCGATGTCCTTGAGGCTCATGCATGCCATGGAGGCTGCCAGGTGCAGGAACAGTTCCGAGATCGGATAGCTTCCCTGTTTCATGATCAGGGCGTTTTCCGCCATGCCCAGGCTGCGGCCGTATTCGCCGCGCAGATACAAGGCGTGCGCCATCACGTAGCTGGCGAACAGGCGCAGGCCTTCGGGCAGATGCGCCGCAAGTGGATAAAACTCTTCGGCAGAATACGGGGAAGGCAAGTGCAGCAGGACGCTTGCGGCCGAGGCGAACAGGATATGCGTGGCGTGGATAGCGGATGATTCCTCGTCGGCCGGCGTATCGAGGATGCCAGCAAGGCACCAGCGGGCGTCGGCGATACGGTTGAGCGACAGACTGGCGTATCCGCAGATAAAGCATGCGGAATAGCGCAGTGCGGGATCGGTGGCGTCAAGATGGGGGCGCGCCGTCTTGGCAGCGAGGGCGGCCTGTCCGCGAAAGTACAGCGCTTCTGCCGTGGCAATGGCGCGCGAATTGGGGTCGGAAATGCCTGCAACCGCAGCGTCAATCTGCCCCGGCACAAAGGCGGCGCACATCAACGGCATGGGAACGCATGGGTAGCCATCGCAGTCCATCTTCCATCTCCCAACAGCTGGCAACAATAGCAGCAATTGTACTCCTGTTGCTCGGGACCCCTTTCGTTTTACTGTTCGGTTAACGCTTCGGATCGTTTTGGAAGGCTTACAAGCATGGTGGTCCCGTTCTCGGAACTTGTTTCGACCTCTACCGTGCCACCGTGAAGTGCTGCAATCTCCCAAACAAGCGCTAGCCCGAGTCCTGCGCCGCCGTATGCCCTGCTGCGGGATTTGTCTAGACGAAAGAACGGCTGGAAGATGCTCTCTCGGTACTGCTTGGGTATTCCCGGGCCCTCATCTTTGACTCGCAGGAACACGTGGCTGTCGTTGTCGCAGATGGAGACGTTGACATTCGAGCCGGGGCGGCTGTAACGGATGGCATTTTCGACCAGGTTAAACACCAGCCGATAGAGGAGCGTGTCGCTCCCGATCACTAAAGCGTCTCCAGCACAATTGAGGGCTATGCCCTTATTTTCGGCAAGTGGCGCAAGGTCGGTGAGGACCTCTTCGGACAAGGGACCAAGTTCCACATCGTCCTCGCAAGGAACACTGCGGAGCTCGCTCATCTCGAGCAATACCTTGGCCATTCGAGACATGCGCTCAGTTTGTTCTTGTAGCAGGCCGAGCAGCTCGGCTGTTTCGGGTTGCAAACCGGGGTGCTCGGAGATGAATAGTTCAATCTGTGCTTGCATAAGGGCGAGCGGGGTACGCAGCTCGTGTGCGGCGTTGCCGGTAAACTGACGTTGTGCAGAGAACCCTTCGCCAAGACGGGTGATCATGTCGTTGAAAGAGGCGCTGCATCGCTGCAGCTCGGTGGGCACATCTTCACTGAGTCTGATTTCGCTTAGGTTGTCAGGCTGCACGCGCTCTACCTGGGCGGCAAAATCCCGTAGCGGCTTGAGCGCGCGGCCGCTCACGAAGTATGCCAGCACGCCGCCAAGGAGTGTGACTCCAGCCGTGATGTACCAGGCTGTCGTGCCAAAAGACTCCTGTGCGTCGTTTACGACGATCGTGACTTTGTCATAGAGGGCCGCTTGCGTTGGGTCGAACGCCTGGGGCGAATCTTCGCCGGTTGCGTTAAAGGCCGAGATGTCACTGCCGATGGCATCCATGTAGCGCATGCCCGTATAGCCGACCAGACAGTTCGTCAGCACGCATGCCGCACACGTGAGCAGTGCCGTCATAATCGTTATGCGCCATTGCAGCGAAAGCCTTTTCATTCGCTATCCTCCATAACGTAGCCCTCTCCAATCCGATTGCGAATCGGGTCGTATCCCAAAGCGCTGCGTAGCTTTTTGCGGAGTGACGAGATATGAACGCGGGTTGCGTTGCTAAAGCTGTTCACGCTGCTATCCCAAACGTGCTCGATAAGCTCCTCTTGACTTACCGGACGCCCCTGATTGAGCATCAGGTATTCCAAGATTCCCGTTTCCTTGCGCGTAAGAGATAAAGCCTCGCTGTCCACGGAAGCGATGCGCGCCTTGGTGTCAAAGCGGAGCTTTCCGCAGGTTAAAACTATGTCGCTTTGTGTAAAGCGTCTGAGGGTAAGGCTGCGAATCCTTGCCGCAAGCTCGTCCAGATGAAACGGCTTGGTGAGGTAATCGTTGGCGCCGGCATCGAGTCCGGCGACTTTATCGGATACTTCGCCACGTGCGGACAGAATCAGTACCTTAGTCTCGCAGTCAGTTTTCCTAAGTTCCCTGAGTACGGTCATGCCGTCGATACGGGGAAGGTTGAGGTCGAGTACCACGAGGTCGAAGGCCTCAAAGTTCAGTAGGTCGAGCGCCTCCTGTCCGTCGTGACAGCAGTCGACGCTGTACGCCAAGTTTCGCAAGCTGCGCGCGATTGCGTCACACAGCGCCCGCTCGTCCTCGACGATCAAAATACGCATAACAGTCTCCTTGCACATTTCAAATCGCGCTTAACACGGATTTTATAGTCGATATGGTCCAATGGTCGCGTAACGAAAGGAGTGGTAGGTTGTTCAAAGCGGTAAAACCCGTGGTACAGGTCGCTTTGTTGATCGTCGGAATTGCCATGGTGTGCTTTGGCGTTATGCGTGGCGAGGCGGATGCCGTGCTGGCCAAAGCGATTAGGCTGTGCTTGGAGTGTATCGGAATTGGATAAAAGAGAAAACACTGCGTCGCATGTTTTGGCTCGATTTCGCGGATTCATTCAGGCGGCGGCGACGCTCATCACCAACATTCACCTGCCAAACTTTGCCAAAGGCGGCATCTATCAGGGCGCGGGAAAAACAGTCTGCGTACCTGGACTTAATTGCTATTCGTGCCCCGCGGCATCGGGTGCGTGCCCCATCGGGTCGTTCCAGTCGGTGGTAGGTTCATCCAAGTTCAACTTTTCTTACTACGTCACCGGTACGCTCATTTTGCTCGGCGTGCTGCTGGGACGCTTTGTATGCGGGTTTTTGTGCCCGTTTGGGTGGCTGCAGGAGCTGCTTCACAAGATCCCCGGCAAAAAGCTTTCGACGAAAAGGCTCAAGGCGCTTACGTATATCAAATACGTTGTGCTGCTATTTGCCGTGGTATTGCTACCTGTGCTGTTGGTCAACGATCTGGGGATGGGCGATCCGTTCTTTTGCAAGTACATCTGTCCACAGGGTGTGCTCGAGGGCGCCATTCCTCTGGCCATTGCCAATGCCGGCATTCGATCTGCGCTGGGGCAGCTCTTTACCTGGAAACTTGCCGTTCTCATTGCCGTGGTAGTGCTGAGCGTTTTGTTCTATCGCCCCTTCTGCAAATGGATTTGCCCGCTCGGCGCATTCTATGCGCTCATGAATAAGGTGTCCCTACTGGGGATCCGGGTCGATGCATGCAAATGCGTCTCGTGCGGCAAGTGCTCAAAGGTTTGTCAGATGGACGTTGATGTGGTTCGCGCGCCCAATCATGCCGAATGCATCCGGTGCGGAAAGTGCATCGGGGCCTGTCCCGTCGATGCCATCAGCTATCGCTATGGCCTGGATGTGTCGGCGGAAAAGCTTCCCTTGACCGCCGATAAAAAGTAAACAAGCTTCGACAAAACGGAGGAATGACCATGAAGCTTTCTAAGATTGCGGCCCTGTTTATGGTGCCGGTATTGGCCTTGTGCCTTGTGGCATGTTCGGCGCCCGGTGGCAATGCGAGCGAATCTGCGAGCTCCGATCCTAAGATCGCAGAACTCACTGCGCAGAAGCCGGCCAATGCCGACGAGGCCGCCGAGCTGTATGCGAAGCTCATGCAGAAGGAGAACGAGATCTTTTCGAGTGATAACGCGCTGTGGGAAAAGGTATTCAATGCGGCAAATAAAGACTCGGCAATGATTGAGGACGGCAGCAATTACGGCGATTTCCTGCTCAAGACCATCGACGGCGCCAAGGATGAGTTCACGGCGAATGAGCTTAAGACGCTCAAGGCCGGTGCACAGCAGATCAAGGAGATCGAGGACAAGCTCGAGAGCTTGGAGAAGGAGTTCCCCGGCTGTGGAAGCACGCCGAGCTCAGGCGAGAGCGTCGACGCTTCGACCGCTGGCATGACGGCTGGTGCCAATGCTTCGAGCGAGGCGACGAAGTTCCCCAGCTTTACGGGCAAGGATCTGGATGGCAACGACGTGAACAGCGACGAGCTGTTCTCTAAGAACAAGGTTACCGTCATGAACTTCTGGTTCACTACTTGCAAGCCGTGCGTGGGCGAGCTGGGCGATCTTGAGAAACTGAATCAGGAGCTTGCCGAGAAGGGCGGCCAGGTCGTGGGCGTCAATTCCTTTACGCTCGATGGCAACAAGGGCGAGATTACAGATGCCAAGGACGTGCTGAGCAAGAAGGGCGTGACATATAAGAACATCTGGTTCAAGTCGGATAGCGAGGCCGGTAAGTTCACGTCAAATTTGTTCTCGTTCCCGACAACGTATGTCATCGATCAGAATGGCAACATCGTAGGGGATCCAATCGTGGGAGCCATCAGCTCCGCCGAGCAGCGCGCAGCACTCGACAAGCTTATCGACCAGGCGATTGCGAATAGCGAGCACTAAACAACGCGTAAAGCATAGCGAGGATCGTGCGCCGCTGTGCGAAGTAGTCCGCTACCTTTTAAGATAAGCTCCACCATATAGAGGTCCCGCTTGGGACCTCTTTTTTGGGCGCCGTCCCGCTCGTTTTTTGGTGCGGTTCGTTACATTCCTCACTGGCGCCGGCAAAAAATGGGGATAGAGTAGGACAAACGCGTCGAATACGAACGGCGGGGGAGAGCGGGCGGGGTGCCTGCACAGGAGAGGTTGCCGTCCATGCTGGAGCTCAAAGGTATTTGCAAAAGGTACGTTACCCAGTCGTTTACGCAGGTGGCGCTCGACAGCGTAAGCCTGTCTTTTCGCGATAACGAGTTCGTGGCCATTCTGGGGCCCTCGGGTTCGGGTAAAACTACGATGCTCAACGTTATCGGCGGACTCGACCACTTTGACTCGGGCGACCTGCTGATTGACGGCATCTCGACCAAGGACTTCCGTGACCGCGACTGGGACGCCTATCGTAACAACCGCATCGGATTTGTGTTTCAAAGCTATAACCTCATTCCGCATCAGACTATTTTGGAAAACGTGGAGCTGGCGCTTACGCTCACGGGCGTAGGGCATGCCGAGCGCCACCAGCGTGCATGCGAGGCGCTCGAGGCGGTTGGCCTGGGAGAGCACGTTAACAAGCGCCCGAGCCAGCTTTCGGGTGGACAGATGCAGCGCGTGGCGATTGCCCGTGCCCTGATCAACGATCCCGAGATTGTGCTGGCCGACGAGCCGACCGGCGCTTTGGATTCAACGACATCCGTGCAGGTCATGGATTTGCTCAAGGACGTTGCGCGCGACCGTCTGGTCATCATGGTCACGCACAATCCCGAGTTGGCGTACCAGTACGCCACGCGCATCGTCAACCTGGCGGACGGCAAGATCACTGACGATTCCGACCCCTTTGATGTTGCCAAGGCCGCGCGCCGCGAGGCCAAGCCTACGCGCAAAACCTCGATGAGTTTTGTGACGGCGCTGGGGCTTTCTGCCCGAAACCTTATGACCAAGAAGGGTCGCACGGCCATGACGGCCTTTGCAGGTTCGATTGGCATTATCGGTATCGCGGCGATTCTGGCGCTGTCCAACGGCGTAAACGGCTACATCAAAAAGGTCGAGGAGGATACGCTCTCGAGTTACCCGCTTACAATCTCCAAGCAGGACTACGACCTGTCGTCCATGATGGGCGGGCAGGGGGCTGCGGATGATGACTCGCCTGAAAACGTGGATTCGTCCGACGACAGTGCCGGCGGCAAGGCTCAGGGAACCGATAAGATTCCTGTGGTCACGGCCGTAAAGGATATGTTTGCGAGCGTTAAGTCCAACGACATGACGAGCTTTAAGGCATGGCTCGATGCCGGTGGCGACGGCATCGATAAAGAGGTCAACGCCATTCAGTACGGCTACGGTGTATCACCGGTCGTCTATCGTGCCGGCAAGGGCGATGAGAAGCCTGTCCGGCTGGTGCCCAACGCTATGACCGAGGCTATGAGCGGAGGTGCGAGTTCGGCGGCAACGGTGAGCATGGAATCCATGGGAACCTCGGTCTTTAACGAGATGATCGACGACCAGAGCTTGCTCGACAGCCAGTACGATGTCGTCGCCGGCCATTGGCCCACGTCTGCCAACGAAGCCGTGATGGTGCTTTCGAGCCGCGGTACGGTGGGCGACTATACGCTCTACAGCATCGGTGCGCTGGATATCGATGAGCTCAACGATTTGGTAAACAGTGCTATGACGGCTGACGGTAAGATTGAGACGCCCGAGACCGGCGACGACTTTACATACGACGATGCGCTGTCCACGACGTTTAAGGTGCTGTCGCCGGCCGATGCGTATCGCAAAAACGAAGAGACCGGCATGTGGACTGACATGTCTGGCGACGCCGACTTTATGGCAGCCAAGGTTGCCGACGGTATCGACGTGCACATTGTGGGCGTGGTGCGACCTAACGAGACAGCCAATGCGAGCGCGTTGTCCCCGGGCATTGCCTATGCGCATGCGCTGACTCGCCAGCTTATGGAGCGCGCCGCCGATTCGCAGATTGTGCAAGAACAGCTTGCCCATCCCGAGACGGATGTCTTTACGGGCAAGTCTTTCGATGAACTGCAGGGCGAGGCCAAACAAGGAGTTGATCTAGGCAGCATGTTCAGTGTGGACGAGGCAGCGCTGAAGAGCGCGTTCTCGTTCGATGCATCTGCGCTCTCGGGTGTTGCCGGCGGTATGGACCTTTCTGGTATCGACTTATCCGGGCTGGACATTGACCTTTCGGGCGTTGGGAAGGACATCGATTTCAGCGACATTATGGCCAAAACGCCGGCACCAGATTTCTCGGGCATCTTTGACGGCCTGGAACTCACACCCGAGCAAATGCAGCAGGTGGGAACGCTTGCCAACCAGCTGTTTGAGGGATTTTTGCAGTCGGAGCAGTTTAAGGCGTTGTCGCCCGAGGATCTTAAGGACGCGTCGAAGCTCGCCGCCGCGTTCTCGACGTATCTTGAGAATGATGCTGCGGCCCAGCAAATCCTGGCCCAGCTCAAAGCGCTGGGCGGCGATGCTCTTGCCGAGCGCCTGAAACAGGCGATGACCGACTACGTGCAAAAGCAGCTGGCTCCGTATTTGCAGCAGGCTATGGATCAGGTGATGAAGTCGATCAGCGATCAGATTGCGGCGACGGTGTCAGCTCAGCTCAAGATAGGCGCGGCAGGGCTCATGGACCAGATGGCGACGCAGATGTCTTCGAGCTTTGCCAACCTGGCGAGCGCCATGCACGTGGATGCGAGCGCCTTTGCTCGTGCCATCCATTTCAACATGGACGCCGAAGACCTGAGTTCGCTCATGATGAGTTACGCCAAGGCGTCACAGCTCACCTACGACAACAATCTGACCACGTTGGGCTATGCGGACGAGGCAGATCCCATCTCGGTTAAGATTTTCCCGCGCGACTTTGAGGCCAAGGAGCGCGTACTCGATCACATCGATGCGTACAACAAACAGGTCAAAGCCGCCGGCCACGATGATCGGGCAATTTCGTATACCGACTACATGGGCATCATCATGGGTTCGGTGACCGACATTGTGAATACCATCAGCTTGGTGCTCATCGCATTCGTGAGTATCAGCCTGGTGGTGAGCTCCATCATGATCGGCATCATCACCTACATCAGCGTGCTGGAGCGCAAAAAGGAGATTGGCATCCTGCGTGCGATCGGCGCGTCGAAGCGTAACGTGGCCAACGTATTCAATGCCGAGACCTTTATCGAGGGCCTCATTGCCGGCGTCTTTGCTGTTGTCGTCGTGGTGGCCGTGAGCTTTCCGGTTAATGCCTGGGCGCTTACTGCCAAACAGGTACCCAATCTGATGAGCCTGCCCGTGCAGGATGCGCTAGTGCTCATTGCAATTTCGGTGCTGCTGACGGTTGTCGCTGGCCTGCTGCCGGCCCGTAGCGCGTCCAGGAAGGATCCCGTGGAGGCCCTGCGCTCCGAATAATGTGACAAAGGGGCAGTCCCTTTGTCACATTGAGACCCTTGCGAAAACGGGGTCTAATTACCGTTCGGCAGGTTAAGAACTCCCTCTCCCCGCTTAATGCTTGACGAAGAGTCCTCTGGTTTATATACCTATCGGTAGGCATATAGGATGTATTGCCGATAGAAATGGAGCAACCATGACTCTCACCACACCAGCCAAAAAAGATTGTCTCCGTGAAAGCGGCGCATTTGCTTGGGTCGTCGTTATTGCGCTCGGCTTAATGTCCGCCGGAACAACTGGCACATATAGCATTATTGCCGGCTCATTCGTTGCTCCAGTATGTGAAGATCTGGGCTTTGACTACACTTCTTTTTCTTTCTATTTCACCGCGATTCTTCTTGGCCTTGCGCTTGGGCTTCCGCTTTTGAGTCGCTTCATTCCAAAAGTAATCGGCAAACCATGGCATATTTGCATTGAACTCGTCCTTATTGCCGCCGGCGCCGCAATGGCGTTCTACACCGAGGTCTGGATGTTCACCGTCTCCGCCGCAGTGATCGGCATCTGCTTTTCGTTTACAACGGGCGTCTGCATGTCCGATGTCATTGACCAATGGTTCAGCAAATCGTCCGGTCTCGCCATCGGCCTCGCTTGGGGCGTTAATTCTCTCTGCACGCTGTTATTGAGTCCTGTCATTACACTGGTCATCGAGCAGCAAGGCTGGCGTACGGGATACATCGTGCTTGCGGCCGTTTCTGCAGCTATGATTTTGCCTGCAAGCGCATTTATCATTCGCCTTAACCCCTCTGATCGCAATATGCTTCCGTACGGAGAGACCGCCTCCGAAACCCATGAGAGCTGCAGCGCCGATGAGCAGGAAGATGTCCTTTCGGGCATGGCACTCCGCGATGCCGCGAAAACGCCGTCTTTTATTCTCTGTGTCCTCTTGCTTTGCGTGGCGCAGCTCACCTGCTGCATGAACCAGCTGTTTCCAACCTATGCAAGCGAGGTCGGTTTCAATCCTATCGTAGGAAGCTTAATGGTCTCGGCAGCTTCACTCTCCGATATCTTCCTAAATCCCTTCGTGGGCAAAACATGCGACAAGCTTGGCGCTATTAAAGCAACGGTCGCATGGACAGGTGTCAGCATTCTTTCATTCCTGCTTCTTATCATTGGCGGAAGCAATGAGACCGTTTCCATCATTGCAGCTGGTGTAAACGATGTCATGTTCGCCATCGTTGGAACCGCAATGCCGATGCTTCTCCTCTCGCTCTTTGGATCACGCGATTTTGGAAGGATCTATTCGATCGTTTGCTCAGCGGGCTATGTCGTCGGTGCTTTTGGAATGCCGGTCATGATGAAGGTTTACGGCATGGCAGGGCCATTCCAGGGAGTATTTATCTTCTGCATTGCCTGCAACCTTATGATTGCTGCGTTTGCTATCGTTTCCGGCTTTCTCAATAAGGCTGCTGAAAAGTAATAAGCGCCGATTTGCATCGGCATAGATTGCCATGCAACAGGGGTCGACTCCAAGCCAGACTGGAGTCGACCCCTGTTTTCGTTTTAAAGGTTGCCCGCAGGCACCATGGGTGCCAACATGCGCTTCAGCTTGGCTGGTTTATTTGAACATAAGCTCGACTATTCCCGCCCAAACCGCTTTCTCATCAATATCCTCACCTTGAGCGACCGTATTGCTTGCTCCCTCCAGAACGGTATAAAGAATTTGTACGTAGAGCATTACGTCGGCGCTATCGGAAAACGCGCCAATCTCTACACCATGAAGAAGGATGTCTTTAAGCGCATCCATGGTTCGTTTGGTCGCCGTCGCTTGACGTTCCTGAACTGCAGGAATTCGATTTGCTTGAACGCTAACCTCGGCCAGCACGCGCCGGCGCTTTTCATCGCTTCGATAGCCACCTATAACTGAATTGCCGAGCTCGATAAGCGCGGCCTTGAACCCGTCCCTATCGACTATTAGCGAGTAGTCGCGCTGATAGTCAATGGTCGGAAACATGCTGTCCAAGAGCGTAGTGAAAATCTCCTCTTTTGAGGGAAAGTAGTAGTACACCGACGGCTTGGATATACCGACAAAGTCGCAAATCTTTCCGATAGACGCTTTGTCATAACCGACTTCTGCCACAAGATCGTACATTGCGTCCAATATTTTTTTTCTTGTGCTCACGCTGCATTTCTCCATTGCAAATCACTTCCGCACTACCAACATTATTAAGGATGGCAACGGGACATCAATTCGTGTCCAAACATGACCACTATATACGGCGAACGGTATGTATCAGTAGGCGAGCGGCAATTATTCAAAATTATCTACCGAACGGTAGGTATAGTAGTACTATAGCAGGTGAAACCCCGCTATTGTCGCGGCCGGACAGCATTGCGGGAAACCCGACGGAAGGACCAACCATGTACGAGAACTATCGTATGCCGGGCGAGTTCGAGAAGCGCTCCAACGTCTATGTGACATGGCTTCCCGATTACATCCGTGCAGAGGGCTACGATAACCGCCAGCCCTGCGTTGACGTGATCAAGGCTCTGCTCGAGTATGGCGACGTTACGGTCAACCTCAATTGCGGCACCCCCGGCTCCTATGAGGAGGCTTGCTCGCGCCTGAAGGAGGAGGGGGTTGATCTCGATCGCATCGAGATCACGCAGTTCGAAGACTCCAACTTCTATGTCCGCGACAACGGTCCCAGCATCATGGTCGACGACAAGGGCCATTCTTATATGGTCAACCCCGCTTGGACCTATTACGGCGTGTGGGACAAGAACTCCCCGGAGTGCCAGTCCGCACGTAAGGCAGCCGTTCACATGGCGGTTGCGCTCGGTTGCTTCGATATCGTCAATTCCGAAATGGTTTCGGAGGGCGGCGACCGCGAGTTTGACGGTCACGGCACTCTGATCGCCATCGAGGACACGGAATGCCGCAAGCGTAATCCCGAGTTCACGAAAGAGGAAGTAGAGGCCGAGTATAAGCGCATCTACAACCTCAACAAGGTCATCTGGCTTCCGCAGCCTATGCTCGAGGACGACGACTATCGACTGGGCATCCTCGACGAGAAGGAAGACGGAACTCCCGTCTTTGGCATGAGCTTTGCAGCTCACATTGATGAGATGTGTCGCTTTATCACTCCGAACAAGATTCTTCTTGCCGAGGTGTCCGATGAAGAGGCAGCCTCGAGCAAGGCTGGAGCAGAGTCTCGTCGCCGCATTGAGGCAGCCTACGAGATCCTGAGCAACGAAACGGACTGGGAGGGCAAGCCCTTCGAGATCGTTCGTATGCCCACCGCCGAGCCTATTGAAGTCGTTATCGCCCCTGGCGATGAAGATTACGAGCTCTATAAGGGCTTCATCGACGAAATGGGCGGCAAGTTTATGGATGGCACCCCCTGGCCCGAGGGCCCCGTCCACTTCTACGCCGCAGCGAGCTACTGCAACTTCCTGATTTGCAACGGCGTCGTTCTTGGCCAGCGTTATTACCACGAGGGCATGAGCGAGGTCGTGAAAGAGAAGGATGAGCAGGCCAAGGCAGTTCTTGAGAGCTGCTTCCCCGATCGCAAAGTCATCATGATTGATTCCCTCGCGCTTAACCTGTCCGGCGGCGGCGTGCACTGCTGGACTAAGGACGTGGCGGCCAGTCGTTAGTGAGCCTTAGAGCCTGCGCTCTTTGGCTTAGGCGCCACATGTACCGCTCCCCGAGGGATATCCGTGTTTTCCTCGGGGACACATTCAACAATAATTTTGATAATAATTCGAAAGGAAATAGGCATGAACAACAGCCTCCGCGGTCGCGACTACATCAACATCCATGATCTCTCCTCCGAGGATTTCCGCTATCTCATCGATCTTGCCTGGAACCTTAAGGCTCAGAAGAAGTCTGGTGTCGACCAGCGCTACTTCCCCGGCAAAAACGTCCTCGCCAACTTTGAGTGGGGCTCGACCCGTACTCGTTGCGCATTCGAGACCTCCTGCAATGATTTGGGCATGGGCTTCACTTATCTGACCAACTCCCACATGGGTGACTGCGAGACCGTCAAGGATGCCATGCGCGTCTTTAACGGCATGTACGATCTCATCGTCTACCGCGCACAGAAGGACGAGCAGTTCCTCTATGACGTCGCCGACCTGGTTGACATCCCGGTCATCAATGCCCTTACTCTCGGCGATCACCCGACTCAGATGCTCGCTGACGCTCTTACGATGGAAGAGCAATGGGGCGGTCTGCGTACGAGCCGCGGCAAGAAGATGGCTTTCGTTGGCAACTGCGCCGGCGCCCCAGTGTGGTATGGCCGTCTGTGCGCTATGCTCGACATGGACTTCCTCGCCATCGGCCCCGACGACCTCCGTCATCAGATGTGCAAGGAAATGATCGAAGAGGTGGAGGCCTGCTACGCCAAGTACGCTCCCAATAGGACCTTTACCATCACCTCTGACCTCGATGCCCTGGATGGCGTTGACGTTATCGTTACCGAGGAGTGGCGCTACATCAACCCCGAGTGCGGAGAAGAGGTTCTGGATCCCGACGACTACAACTCCTGGTTGGGCGATGCCGAGTCTCTGTACCCCTATCGCGTCACCAGCGAGCTGTGCAAGCGCACCAACAATCCCGACATCTTCTGCATGCATGAGCTTCCCTCTGTCCACAACGCGGATCACCGTGTTGGCAAGATGCTCCTCGACCAGTGCAAGAACGACCTTCATCGCGAGATCATCACAGAGGGTTTCGAGATTGCCGACGAGTGCTTTGAGGCCAACGCTTCGGTCATCTTCCGTGAGGCAGAGAACCGTCAGCACACCATCAAGGCCGTTATGTGTGCCCTTCTGGGTCTCTAGGAGCTGCGTCAATGGAAAATGCAAAGTTAAAGAGCAGCAAGGTTTACGCATGGGTTCTCGTAATCGCGCTCGGCCTTATGTCTGCCGGCACGACCGGATCCTATAGCGTCATCGCGGGCTCCTTCGTCGCGCCCGTGTGCGAGGAGTTCGGGTTTGACTATTCCATCTTCTCGTATTACTTCACCGCAACGCTCATTGGTCTTGCGGCAGCCCTTCCGTTTGTCGGAAAACTCATTCCCAAGGTCGTTGGCAAGGTTTGGCTCCCCGTTGTCGAGCTTATTTTGCTCGCTGCCGGCGCAGGCATGGCCTTCTACACCGAAGTCTGGATGTTCATCGCCGCTGGCGCCCTGATTGGCGTTTGCTTCGCCTTCACCACCGGCGTCGCTATGTCCGACGTTATTGACCAGTGGTTCAAAAAATCTGGTGGCCTGGCAATCGGTCTCGCTTGGGCAGTGAACTCGATTTACATGCTCATCATGAGTCCCGTCATCACCTCTGTCATCGAGGCCGCTGGCTGGAGAACTGGTTATCTGGTGCTCGCCGGTGTTTCCGCAGTGCTCATTCTCCCAGCTTCCATTCTGATCATCCGCTACAAGCCTCAGGACAAGGGCATGCTGCCCTATGGCTACGTCGAGGGCGAGACGGTCACCGAGACCGAGGAGACGACCGAGGATAGCACGCGTGGCGTTAGCTATGCGCGCGCCATTAAGTCGCCTGCCTTCTTCTTCTGCATCGGCTTCCTCTGTCTCGTTCAGCTCACTTGCTGCATGAACCAGCTCTTCCCGACGTATGCTTCCGAGGTTGGTTTTAGCCCCATGGTGGGCGGCTTCATGGTATCCGCTGCATCGCTCTTCGATCTGTTCCTCAATCCGATCGTCGGCACCACTTGCGATAGGTTCGGCAGCACGAAGGCCATTCTGGGCTGGCTCGCTGTCTCCATCCTCTCCTTTGTCATGCTCATGATGAGCAGCGGCAACTCGACGCTCAGCATCCTCGCAGCAGGCGTGAACGACGTAATGTACGTCATCGCTGGCACTGCCCTGACCGTTTTGGTTATGGATGTCTTTGGCTCCCGCGATTTCGGTCGCATCTTCGCGCTGATCTGCTCCGTGGGCTATATCGTCGGCGCCTTTGGCATGCCCGTTATGATGAAGGTCTATGAGCTTGTCGGCTCCTTCCAGGGCGTCTTCATCTTCTGCATCGCATGCAACGTTATTATCGGCCTGTTCTTGCTGCTGGCAAAAAAGACTGGTAAGAACCTCTCCTGGGACGAATAGTTCGATTCGTCTTAGACATACGCTGTAGGGCTTAACCTGCAGCCGCTTTGGGGCATCGACTAACATCGGTGCCCTTTTTCATCGAATGGGGGGTGCGGACAGAAAGTTGGACCGCGGGGCGGTCCGGACTGGAGGTCCGCATGTACAGCAGGGAGAAGGTCGAGCTCTTCCTCCTGGCGACGGAGGACGGCATGGGGCCCACCGCCGCCGCGAAGTTCGCGGGGGTCTCGGTGGGCGCGGCCAAGAAGTGGGCGACGGGGCACCTCCCGCGCAGCTAC
>DBFELT010000022.1:0-16630 GCA_048323995.1 Collinsella sp.
CTCGACGAATACGTCGTCCACTGGAACACGAGAAGGAGGCAGGTTAAACTAAAGGGACTGACCCCGGAGGAGTTCCGGAATCAGTCCCTATGTGCGGCGTAGGCCGCTAATTAGCCCGTCCAAGAATTGGGATGCAGTTCAATGAGCGGGGCCCTTCTTTGTTACAAAGAGAGGATAACCGTGGGGCATCTCCTATATTTGAATCACAGAAATGCGGTTATGAACGCGGTATATTCAAATGATCGAAAACGCCCACCATGCGGATTCGGCGGTTCCTCTCGCGAATGAAATACACGACCAGGACGTCATCATCGTAGGTATGGGCCTCACGGTGCTTGCCGTCAGAATATGGCGGGTGCACGAGCACATGATCATCCCACCCGCTCTCCTCTATCATGCCGGTGCGTTCGAGTTCGGCGATACAGGCCTTGACTGCATTGACGACCTCAACGTATTCGGCATGAGAGTATTTCGGCTTAAGCGCGGCGAGCGTGTTCCAGAAAGAGCCGGGAACCCTCACTTCGTAGTGGCTCACTGCCCGACCTCCTCGGGACTGATTCCCATTTCCGCAAGGATGTCATCAGGGATCTTCAGGGGGTCATCTCCGGAATCATCCTCGATCAGGCCATACTCCTGGGCCTCCGCGCGCAACATCGCCAGGCGCACATCCTCCGAGTAGAGCCGCCCGGATGGGGATAAGAACAGACCGTCAAAAGGTGTCCTGCCCGTCTCGGCAACTTGGTTGACCATGATGCGCATCGCATACGGTGTCGTGAGCCCGCTCCTCGCGAATGCCCTATCCGCACGTTCCTTTACATCGTCGGGGACGTTCAGCTGTATCAGTGCCATATACATCACCTCACAATATGATAATGACATATTATCACATAAACACAATGCCGTGTAGCATTGAGGGCAGCACTGCTACACGGCATCAACCACCGTATCAATACCCCAATATCATGCGACCGTCCACTGGGTGCGACGAGAAAGGCTCATGCCAGGACGACAAGATATGGCAGGATATCGCGAGCCAGACGCAGGAAAGCACCGAGCAGTACGAAGATCCCGGCTGTCCTATAAAGGTGCGTCCTCTTCCCGAAGTACCCCGGCCGGACTATCAGGAGCAATGCGAAGTATAAACGACCGAATAACGATATGACATGGAGCAATTTCGAACCTGATTCCCAAGAGCCCATCCATCCGCTTCAGACCTATTTCGTGGCACCGCAACCGGAGCAGCGGTAGCCGGTAAGCACCTGCTTGGTTCCAGTCTGCACCTGATATGTCTCCTGATGCGTCACCGCCTCATGGTGAACAGTCTTGTAGTCATCTACTACCGAATAAGAGCAGCCAGTATCGAACTGATAGTTCATTGCCTCCATACTGTCATAGCAAATATGGCCGTCAGAGAAGAGAAAATGACTGCCGCTACGAACCTGCTCGTCCCATGCGTCCTGGTCTACAACAGTTCGAGTGCGAGTCTCGTATACGGGGTCGTTGCGGTACTGCGCCTGCCATGTATGCTCATGGGACGGCTTGCTGGAGGAGCCGGAAGAGGGCTTGGAGTCAGACTTGGACGGCGCGGAGCCGGAGCCCGTGGACGGTTTTGCCACATCGGTCTTCTTGTCCTCGGCCTTCACGGCGCTATCGGTCGCGGCGTCCTTCTTCTCCTCGACCTTCTCCTTGTCGGCGGCAGGGGCCTTGGAGGCGTTGTCCGTGACCTTGTTCACCACATCCTTGCCGGCGTCCCCCGTGAGCGTGCCGTCGCCCTTTGAGACCGCCTCGTTCACCTTGTCGAGAACCTTGTCTATGTCGTCCTGGGTCACGTCCCCGGCGGGCTTCGTCTCGCCGGTGAACTCGGTGGAGCCGGAGTCCTTCGAGGCGCCTGAAACGGCCTGCTCGCCACCGCCGGCGGGCGTGGTGATGGAGCCGTCGGGGTTGATGATCGGGATCGCGGTGATCTCCCAGGTGCCCTCGGTCAGCTGGACGCCGTCCTTGCCTTCGATGGCGTCGGATGCGGAGGTGGCGTGGTAGAACTCGACGCCTTTATCGGCGCCGTCGGTGCAGACGTAGCGGGTGATCAGGGGCGAGGAGTCGGCAGTCACGCCCTCGGCCTCGATTTTGACGGTCCAGTCAACGGTCGGCTCGGTCTTCTCCGAGACCCGCTTCTTGCCGCCGTCGCCATCGGC
The DNA here is from genome assembly GCA_048323995.1 of Collinsella sp. Classification (GTDB taxonomy): domain Bacteria; phylum Actinomycetota; class Coriobacteriia; order Coriobacteriales; family Coriobacteriaceae; genus Collinsella. The sequence goes on from DBFELT010000022.1 coordinate 2,193, forward strand.
CTCGATCTTAGTGATCTCGGACTTGGGGGCGAAGGCGCCGGTCGCCCATGCGCCGCCGAGCCCGAGCCCCGCGACAACGAGAGCGACCGTCGCGCCGATGGCGACCTTGCGCTTCAGGGGCATCTTGCCGCTGCCGCCTCCATCGGGAACGAGGTTCAGGCCTTGGCCCTGGCCGTCTTGATTGTTGAGGTTATTCTCATCCATGATGTTGCCTTTCTCTAATCCCCTATCGGATTCTATTCTATCGTTCGGACATGATGATCTCGGCCACGCGGTCGACCCGGGCACCACCGGCGATCATCTCCAGCATGGTCAGTATGCGGGCCTTCTGCACGGGACCCAGGGAGCGAATTGTCTTCGTCTCGGACAGGCCCAATGCGCGAAGGAGCGTCCTTGCCCCCGCCGACCCCACACCGGGGCAACTTTTAAGGAACGCGAACAGCCTGATTTTGGCCGCGACGTTCCCCTCATCGTTGAGGACATCGGCGGGACTGATCTCCCCCGCCTTGAGGCGTTCCTTGAGGGCAGCACGCTCCCGGCGCACTTCGACAGAGCGTTCTCGGCCCTGGTCCGATATTTGCTTTGAGTAGCGGAATGATTCATTCGGCATGGCACCGTCTCCTTAAATCCCTATCTCGGACTGATGGGCGCCTTTCATAGCGGCGCATTGACGGTGCTAATCACCTTAACTTAAACCACTTATACCCCATGAAGGGCGCAAAAACAAGAAACTAAGCCCTTCTTCCGGTAAGGGGCATCTCTTTTACGGCCGTTGTAGGGCATTTGGATGCGCTTGTCCTGGTGCGGAACCGCATACTCATTCTGAACACCTATTTGAGACCGATCCCATGCCGAATGGGTATAATGAGCGTGCTACGGTGTAGTACGTTGATTGGAGTAGCTATGGCCATGAGTGCGACCGCCATCAGGTTCGACGAGTGTGAGAAGGACTGGATCCAGTCCTATGCGAGCGTCCTCGGCATGTCCTTTTCCGAATTCGTGAGGAGTGCCGCCCTCGAAAAAGTTGAGGAGGCTGCCGACATCAAGGCGTACAACGAGGCGCTGATGGAGGACGATGGCACCCGCTACTCGATGGATGACGTCATGCGTATGGCAATGGAGGCGGAGTGAGCTTCAGCGTCGAGTGGTCAAAGGCAGCGACCAAGCAACTCCTCAACATCCCTAAGAAGCAGCGGCTCATCATCCTGTCCTGGGTTCAAGAACACCTTAACGGATGCGAGGATCCGCGCCGCGCACCGAACGGAAAACAGCTTCAGGGCACCGATTCCGGTTGGCGCTGGCGCGTCGGCGTCTACCGCATACTGGCAAGGATCGAGGACGGGAAAGCCGTCATCGAGGTCGTGAGGGTCGGCCACCGCCAGGGTGTCTACAAGAACATGCCGCGACTGTAAGCCAGAAGAAGTTCCTGTGAGCCAACTTATCGCGATTGCCGCGGGAGAATCTAGTCAACGTCTAACTCGTCCTTAAAGGTGACGGCCAAGTCACAACCGCCTTTGATAGCGAAGCGCCGAGGGTGTATCTTTTACGGCCGCTGTAGGCATTGGGGCGCTTGTCCTGCTGGGGAAACACAAATTTAATATCGTTTATTCAATTATCCTAGATATAGAAACGACTGTGATTGATACGCCTTTTACGAAGGATGCACAATGATTATCTCCCCAAGTAAGATGCAGACACTGAAGGCGGCACCGAATTCCGCCTATGAGGTCATCCTTCTAGAATTCCTCTACCACTCTAACAAGATCGAGGGATCCACCTTCACGCTCGATCAGATCGAGACGCTCTATGCACGGAATAAGGTTACGGGAGACCACGACTTTGACGATATCATTGAGACCAAGAAGTCTTTCAAGATGTTCGATCGAATGGTCGACACGCTCGGAGTCGAGCTGACGCCGGAACTCCTCATTGAATTCGAGACGATTCTTCACAAGGGAACGACCATGGCGGCCAACGGGGAAAGCGGTCATTTCAAGTACATTCCCAACCGTATTGGGAACAGCTCGGTGCAGGTTGCCCTTCCGAGCGACATTCCGACTGCCATACCGGTACTGCTTGCCGAATGGGAGAGCAGCCCAAAGGACTTCGAGTCGATTTCCCGTTTTCACACAAGGTTCGAGCATCTGCATCCGTTCCAGGACGGCAACGGGCGAATCGGTCGACTCATCATGATGAAGCAGTGCATCGAGAACGGGGTGGACCTTATCGTCATTGACGAAGCGCGTGCGGACGAATACAAGAGTTGGATGGAGATTGCGCAGACTCAAGGTAACTTCCGATTCTTCGATGAAGTCCTGCGGAAGTGCCAATGTTCCTTTGACGCGAGAATGCACGAGATAGGGGCCGATATTCTCATTCAATATACCCCGGAGACGCTCGAGGAGGGAAAACGCTCGATTGATCATTCCACCCCTTCGACCTCGAAAATCCAGGCAGACCTGAAAGCTCTCGAGAATAAGAAACGAGCAGCCGGCGCGCCTTCGAAATCAGGTAGCCCTGTTAGACCAAAACTTGCATAAGGCCACCTTTCATAAATAAATTGAATTGTGCCCGCTGAATCGGTTATCAGATTCAGCGGGCATAACCAGATGAGGCAGATTATTCAATTCAACTAATGCACTATTTCAGAAACTCGTATTCAAACAACTTAGGGACAATCTCCTCGAGGTAGTACTTCTTGTTGAGTTCCTTAAGAGCACGAATCGACCCGTTTAGCGACGGGTAATCATATATACGTCCCTTCTTCCCATTCGATGGTTCACGCCATGTGTTGAGCTCTTCGCCTATCTGATAGAGGCCATACGTGAGCGACCTGTCATATAGGGTCGTTTCCTTCGCTTCCTCCAAGACCCTAGTCCATGCCGTCAGAAGCTCGTTTTCACGCTCGCCGCACTGAAGCCCTTCTAGTGCCGCAGAAGCCACCGTGCTGCGATTTGTAGTGTCAAGGCACAGCTCATTTCTGTAGGCTCTACCATCGCTGCCCTTGAACGACCGCATGTGATTCTGATACTCCATACATGTGAACAGGAGCGTTCTCAACAGCCATTGGTCTAACTTGCCAGCGGTAACGTCCTTCAGGAACCTGTCCGCTCCATCTGCCGACTTCATGATGCGGCCGCGCTCAGTCCAGGATCCGTCATAGGAGATGTAGCGGGACGCGGCGAACATAGGCAGCTTCTGCAGATAGTTGTCGCGACGAAGATAGAAGCCATTGCCATTGAATATGCCGGCCGAGACGAGTATCGAATGAAGGTCGGGGTTGTCGAACCCAAATCCGTCTACGACCATGTAGCCAAGTATGTTCTTATTCCAGCGGGGTTTTAGCCTTTTCTTCTGCGTCGTGGCCTCATCTCCGGTTTTCTGCAGAAGGATTCCGCCGTCGATGTCATCTTCCATTTTGCGCTTGTCGTAGTAACGGGAACTATAGAGCGAATCAATCCTTCTGAAATCCAGCGGAACTGCAGGCCCGAGTTTCCCCTTGATGATATCAAAACCATCTACCGTGAACGAATCGACCGTTGCATCCTCATTTGACCATAGGGCTACGAGAACGCATGAGTGTTTTCTTGCGTGGAAATGGAATCTGTCTCCGGCAAAGCCGTCAATGAAGCGTTTTTTGACGAGCCCCTGGGCCTTCCAGTATTTAACAGGCGAAAAGACAACATAACTGTCGGTCGGCTGCCGGAGATAGTATTCAAACGCAGACCAGATGAAGACGTTACCCATATCGTTGGTTGACGTTCCCGAGATCGACGGATCCTCCTTCGCGGCCTTTCTCATCTGCTCGACGACCCAGCTGGCCTTCCAACCAGATGACGACTTCTTTCCCTCGCCGCGCTTCTGATGCTCCATCGAAGTGGTCTCGGCGAACGGCGGGTTCTCGAACAGGATTATCGTGCAGGACGGGTCATCGACATAACTCCTGATAATAGGATTCTCGACATACTCCCGCGTTAGAGCGTCGGCACCCCTTACATTACCGGCATCGAAGGTGTCCTCAGCCTCGATAGGAGGTATGATGTGGCGAACCTTCGAGCCAATCAGCTCTTGCAACACCTTGTACTCGTAGTATTCCTTTGTCGACACAATGCAATGTGACAGCACGTCTTCAGATAGACCCCGTTCTAGGTTTCCCGTGCCTGCACAGCGATCGATAATGACGTAATCATTTCCTGATGGAACTCGCGAGATGGCTTCCTCCAATAGCTCCCTGGCTCTTTCTGCATAGGGCTCCGGGGTGAAAAAAGCCCCTAGGTCCTTTTTCTGGAGGAAATCGTTCAGACAGTCCATTAGGTAGTCGAACTTGACATTGGTCTGCCCGGTATACGGAATCAAGTATCGGGCAAAAACCTTGGGCTGCCTAATCTCGCCGGTGACCTTATGCTTTCCGGTGCTGTCGCCAATGAAATGTTCTTTACGTGCATCCGGCCTCAGGCGATAGTATTCCTCCGCCCATCCAACGATGCAATTCTCATCTATGTGAGTCTTCGTATAGTTATCGGTTTTCAGCGTCTTTACAAGCCTCTCGGCAGCAAGCTGGTCTGAGTAGTCCAGTCTGTCTGCATACTTGCCAGCCGTGAATCCACTATTGTTCTTGGACGAGGGACCATTGTAGACAGTCTCGATCTGCTCAAGGTAGTCCTTGGAGCAATAGACGTAGGCAACGGACTCCTCGAGCGAGACAATAACAACGCTCGCAGGGACCGGCTTCCCCTTGAGGCGGCGGGCGGAGAGGTACTTGATGCACTGGAATAGAACGGCATTGAGGTCTGTGACGATCAGCTTAAACTCAAGGAGGTTGCCGTTGATGACGCCATCATTATCATCTGCAAGAATTTCGTCCAAATCCAAGTCCGGGTCAACTCTTGGGATAAACGTCTCATAGAACTTGATCTGTCCCTCGCGCTCGGTATCGAATTTGGCCATTAATTATCCTCCCCTGCAAACTCAACAATCCATTCATGCACAAGTGCTGCGATTGTCATTCCCCTATTCATTGCCATAGATTTGAGCCTTTTCTTATCGCCAACGGTTAGTGACAGCGAAAGAGTCGTACGAATTGTGTCATCAAGATTTGTGGAGGAAAGACAAGATCGAAGGGGCTCACCCTGTTGCACCCCTATCCGGCTGTCATTAATTGAGGACGAATCTGGCATGTACAGCTCCTTTGATTAATTAACTAATTATTTAATTATATAGGTGCTTTGAAGATGCCCGATACTAAATGCAAGATTGATTATCCGGACCTTTATTGCTATTAACCGTTTCAGCCGTTGCGTTAGCCCATGGCGCCACACATGACTTAAATAGTCCTTTCGCAAACCAAAACGCTCCGATACCGGTCCCCGCCAATCGCTGAAGAGCATGTCACCAACGTGACGACAGAGTCGGAACCAGCGGAATCCGACTTCGCGCTAGCGTGCTCGGCCAATGAAGTTTGCCAGGCCTTGAAGTCTGACTCTCCGGCAAAGTCAAACCGTAGAAGCAGATCAAAGCTTTTAGGCACCCTCATGCCAAACAGAGGCCTATAGCGAACGGTATTGCCATTTACATTCGTGAATGCCACGGCTCCAATATTTGCAAAACAATCCGTCCGATAACAATTCTGGAGCTCGGTAAAGCCTAGAGTTCCATATCCCATGTTATGAGCGTACACGAGCATGTTTGAACTTGATGGCGATGAGCCTTCAGCTATAAACGGACAACCGGAGAATGACGGTAGGCGATCGAAACCGTGATTGAGGTAGAAACCGTTAGGGTCACCCTGGCGGCATGAGACAACGGGCGTTGAGATCGAGGTCCCTTCGACTGTAAGCCAACCGACATAGTCCGGGTTCTCATCTTTTAGAGACACGCCGCCGTCTGCTTGCGCTTTCTGCTCAGCCGCATTTGCGATCGCAGCCTCTCTAACGACCTCGGTACCCAGGCATATGAAGATAAGCACTGAGGCAACAAGAACACCAACCGTCAATTTCACGGCAGTGGAACTTCTGGTACCAGATGCAACGCGCTCACAATTCCGATCGAAACGCCTTTTCGCAATTTCGCTAAACGGACCTACGAGGGGAATCATCCCTGCTTCTCCTTAAGATGCTCCTTAACGCCCGGCCATTTCATGGCCTTTTCAGGCGAATATTCTTCATGCTCATGAAAGCGCTTGACCTGAAAACCGCAACCGGACGCAATCACAAATGAACCGCTTCTATATTCCCAGCTATTGGATTCACAGACGATGGACTTACCGGACTTAGACACCTTCAGCGCGCGCCCACACAGCGGGCAGACTCCGTATTTCCTTAGATTCGTCTCCTGGGCGCGCCTCTTGGCGCACTCGATGAGTATCGTCGCATCCCTCTTGGTAAGGTCATCGTAATTTAGGTCACCTGCAGAATCACCCAAAAGCCTCCTGATAAAAGTCAACTGCGGCTCTGAAGCGGGGTCCTCGGCCCATTTTGCCGCGCGCTCGCGGTCCCAAAGGGCCCTATCGTGCGAGGTCTCATAATTCGATTCAAGCCACAGGAGTATGTCCTGCTCGGCAACATCAAGCGACCTATAATACCTGCGCTGGGTCTCCCCCAGTCTCGTAAGATCCGCGGTGCAACAGTCGAGAAGGTCAGGCTTGTATAGCGTGACCTGCCACCCCCTGTCGGATGCACCGGGACCGGCGATATTCCGATCGCCGTTGTAGTGCACGACCCACGCGATGGACCCAGTGGAAGAGAGCACGTTGACCTTGCGCGACGTAAGCACCCAACCGGATGGACAATCCTCCACTTCCTCGACTCTTCTTCCCAAATCGAGAAGCGAGCCATCGAGTTGCTTCCTGCCAACCCTGTCGGGAAAATCACTTTCATTGAGTCCAAATAAAGTTGGCGGTGTGCAGATGCTCTTATCGTCAGAAACGCCCAAGCAGTCGATAAGCCTGAGGGACTTCTTTTCATAGCCGGTTACGGGGTCGGTGTAGAGTCTCAGCCCTCGCCCGACCATCTGCGTGTAGAGCGATGGGTTCTTCGTCGGTCGGGCCAACAATACGGTTTCAATGAGTGGCATGTCCGTGCCTTCGGTAAAAACGCCGTAGTTGATGAGGCATGGAATCTCTCGCGCCGTGAACGCGTCAATGATCTGTCGGCGCTCATCTTCCGGTGTGTTTCCATCGACAACCACGGAGCCGGGAATGAGCTCGGCCAGCGAGTAGGCATGGTGCACGCTCGAAGCGAAGACGAGTGTCTGGCCTATATGGAGTTCTTTATATGCAGCCGCGACCTGCCGGTTCGTCTCAGGGCGGTCAACGCGCTTTGCAAGCTCTCCTACCCGGAAATCGCCCATTCCGGTTCGGACGCCCTTCGTCGACCAGTCCACGATGGTTCTACGGCAGTCGATATCGCATAGATAGCCATTGGAGATTCCCCAGCGCAGATCTTTCTGAAAGACGATATCGTCGAAAACCGCCCCGAGGCCTCGATCGTCTCCCCTCCTCGGCGTCGCGGTGAACCCGATGTGGAGGCGCGGCCTCAAGTAGTCATAGATCTTTCGATAAGACGGCGCTAGGGCATGGTGCGCCTCATCGGTGATAACCATATCGAATTCGCCAGGCTCAAAGTCTCTCTCGAGTCGATTTGCGAGCGTCTGGACAGAAGCCGAGACAACCTCCTCGCCATGCGAGTGCCGTTCGGCCTTTTCGATGCCTACCGGGCAGCTGTAGTACTTAACCGGCTGGGTAACCAGTTCCTCGCGGTGTGAAAGCAGAAGGACCCTACCCTTCCGGGCGATCCTGCTAAAAGTTACGGTTTTACCGAGCCCCGTTGCCATCTGCACGAGATGCGACCCGCTCTCGAGGGAGTCGCAGATATCCACACACTCCTGCTGATAGTCCCTGAGGACAATCTCATCGGGTGCCATCGCTCCAGCCTTCCTCAACGGTAAGCCCTTCAACGCCGGCCGCCAATCCGTTGACGAGCGCGGCGTGCGCGGCGGGTCCCATCGCAAGAACCTTTTCGATGAGTTTCTGGATGTTTCCGAAATACCAATCCTCGTTCATCAAGCAGGCGTCATCGTTGAAGCCCAGGCGATCTGGCAGCGTGATAGATAGACCGCAATCGAAATCAGATAGAGGGTCGCGCGTGAGGAGGGCAAGGCCATGGGACTCGACGAGAAGGGCCCTCGCTAGGTCGTCCGAGCTCACGACAAGCATCCTGTCACACAGCTCGCGATACTCGTCATTGTCGCCCCCGGGCATCTTATAGCTCCTATCGAGGAATATGCCACTGTCGGGATTAGATATATCGAGGTACTCACGCTGGAGTGCGACGCCTGATTCAAAAGACGGATCTGGCATATGCACTTCGTCGATACATCCCGTCTCGTAGTAAATCCTCAATGAAGAAGTGTTCATCTTTAAACCGTGTTCTTTCTCTCGGAAACCGTTCCGGCTTCGGGACGGACGTAAACCGAAGGCATTTGCGATTTCGCCGCCTTCTCAATGCTCTCGATGCGGTCACTGCCCTCCTGAAGAATGTGCCTTGAGGCGGCTGACTCCAATGCGGCGGCGACCGCAATCGAGTCTCTTGTCCGGATTGAAGTCGGAACGCTGAGTCTCCGGCCGTGTGACCTTCTCAGAAACTCACCGGCCGAGGGGACTCCCCTTAGGTCCCTCACTGTCCTGACTCCGATAAAACCCTCGATTGCAACGAGAGACTCATTTAGCGACTCGGCATCAGCTCGCGCCCTATCGAGCGACACGGAGAGCTCACCAAGCCTGTTTCTCAGCCCATCTAGGATTAAACTCGCTTCGACGGCATAGCGCTCAGCCTCCGATGTATCGGCAGACATCTTTGATAATGCCGCGCTGCAGAAAGCGGTATCGTTATCAATTTGGGATAAAAGAGCGTTTCTCTCCTTCCTGTCAGCCGGCGAAAAAGAAATTGACGACTCCAGCTCGGCAAGTCTTACCCTGGCAGACGAGATCTTTTCCGAGCGTTCGAGAACTTCCTCCGCAATGGATATCGATGACTCGATCTCATGGACCTCATGCTCCATAGCCTCGACCTTGAGCATCTGAGACCTGAAGGCACCCTCGACCTCCGAGACGCTGCTATACCCATTTGCGGAAATGACGGACAAGGCTTTGACCCCGGCGCTAATTGCGCCGATGCCGGCGCGCTTCGATTTGGATGCAATCCTCCACTTAAGCGCATTGTCAAAACCCTTATCTCGCGGAGTGTAGCCAAGACTCTTTGCCTTTGCCTCATTCAGTTTGCGGCTGGAGATTCGTGATTCGATATTCCCGGCTACAACATCAACAGGTATTCCCAGCCGGGCACGAATGCCGAACTCGTCGTAATTTGAACCGAGTGAAGACGCAAGTACCTTCTTGTCATGCCCGCCGCTATCGGGATGCCTATAACCGATACCCCTGCGACTCCATTCGACAGTAAAGCCATCGGCCTCGAACCTCTCTACGAATTCATCCCAGTTGGAGCTGTTTGCGATTGACCTGTCTATCGCATCTCTGATTTCCGCAACCCAGCTTCGGCCTCCACGGCGCCTAAGTGAGCGCTCGGCCGCACTCATGCGAACTGACTGAATCGTAGGGGCCTGCCGTCCCTCACGTACTGCTGCGCGCCAATCAGCAAGATCGGGAAAGTAATTCATTCCATGCTCCTCACCGATCTTTTGAGCCTGATGGTCGAGCATGTCGCTATCCTCAGGTGAAATCTGAACTTTGAGACCCGTGGACGCATTTACAGCATTGAGAATTATGTGGGCGTGCATGACGCCACTTGCGTTGTCGTCGTGTACGGACCAGATCCACTGCCAGCCCCGATCGGCAGGCCAAACCCTCTCACACCATTCCTGGGCGAGTTGGCCAACCTCCTCTGCCGACGCGCGGTCCCTGGGGTCCGGCGACAAAACCCACTGATAGTAGTTTCTCCAGATAAGATCTGGATTTGATTTCCTTTTCTTCTCAAACCACTCTGGGGGCTTATCCTTGCCGAATCTCTTTCTCGTCGCATCCATCACCTTATGCCATCCGTAGGGGGTGTCGGGCAGACCTGGAGAGTGGCCGAACGCCATGGAGCGCGAGGCGGACTTATCTCCGGCAAGGTACTTTTCCATTCTCTCTTCATGGTCTTCGGCGCTTCGATGCCCAAATGAAAGGTAGTCATCGACCTGTTTACAGCTGCCCCCACCACCCGAAAGCGTCTTAAGAAAGGGCATTACGCCTCCTTTCAGTCGGATACTCAGCCTCGATTGCACGCGAGAGACGCTCGCAGGCATCCATCAGACGCGGCTCGACGGCATCGATTGCCGCGAATATGGCCATAGACAGCCTTCTCGCTTCGGCGGCGCGCGACTGTCCCGCTATCGCCCTTGCGTTTAAATTGAGCTCAGACAGCTGCGTCGAAATAGTAAAGAGCTCGTCCCAGATATCCCTTAAGGTCGATCCTGATGAGGCATTGGTCTCGTAAAGCGCCTTGTACAGAATGTACTCAGTGACGCTCATGTTGAGGCTGTTTGCCATTGCACGAATGGCCTCCGCTTCCTCAACGGTGCTCCTGGCTTCTATACGGGCCTTTTTTGGCTTTTTCTCACGGGACAATTCACCCATGCGCCGACTCCTAACTCATGCTTTAACAAGCGTAGAGCAGCGACACGTACCGTGCCGTACAACTTGGTGACATGCGGTGCCAATGTTTTTGCAGGTGAATGCCTGTGGCATTGCCGAGCTATGACATTACCGAACTACAAACAAACTGAAATAACGAACAATGCAATAAGCGAACTACGGAACAACGTAAGAGCCGAATAGCGTAACTACGTAACTAAGCAACAACGTGATAAAGGAACAATTGAAATTCGGAAAGTGGGAAACGTTTGCCACAGTCAGCCGAAACGTCGAGTAATGTCCTCGACCTAAAGAGGTCATCGCTATTCAGAATTCCGGCTCGATTAACACAAGGAACCAGCCTTTCTATCAAAATCCATCCGAGCGTTTCTCGACGAGCTTGTGGGTCACGTCCTGCTTAAGAGCTCAAGGCAAGATGGGTCGCTGGAATCGATTACGGACATCCCATTTTGTTCAATTACGGTGCATTGTCTCGTACATACCGAAAAGGCGAATAACGTCAAGGGTGAACAACCGAACTGTGACATAGCTGCATAACGTAACAATGAGATAACGTAACTACGTAACAATGCAACTTCAACATATCGATACTGTTGAGCATTCAAAGAAAGGGAATCTAGTCGCACCCGCCAGCACACCCTAGACAATGCCCGTTGGCAAAACAGACACCATCGACCGCGCCCCCGCCTAAACGATCCGGGGAACTAGGCCTTGGTTTAAACAGGCTTAGTGATTCGTTAGCCTTATGACCCCTGTTTGGCTGACAAGTAATGAGGCGAATAGCGGCAGGATCGAAGTCCGGCCCATCTGTCCGGCACTGCACAGCGTCCTGCGAGTTCGAGAACGAATGTGCCGCGCTCAAAATTGATTGACGAGCGATGTCTTTCCAAATCAACGAAAAGAAGGTGTTGGGTAATAGCTCATTAACGTCAAGAAGTAACTGTGCAATAACGCAACTACATAACCACAAAACAACGTAGTAAGGGAACAATTGAAATACGGAAGCTGGGGAAGGCTTGCCACAGCCAAGAGCGACGCTGGGTAGCCCCCTTCATCTAAAACGGTCATCGCTATTCAGAGTTACAGCTCGATCGACACAATGAACCAGTCTATATATCGGAATTCATCCGGAGCTTCTCGATGAGCCCACGCCACACGTATTGCCTAAGAGTTCAAGGTAAGACGGGTGGCTGGAGCCGATTGCGGATATCTCGTTTGGGCCATTTACAGCGCATTGTTACGTACAAGTCGAAAAGGTGAATAACGTAAAAGGCGAACAGCTTTATTGTGCAATAGCTGCATAACTGAACTACGTAACCTAGTAACAACGAAATATCGGAACAACGTTACCATGCAGTTGCAACAAGACGGCACTATTGGACATTCAAAGAATGTAAGTTCCGGTCGCACCCGCCCAAAACCTTAGCCAATGTCCTTCGCCAAGAACGACCAGCAGCGACCCTGGGCTCCTGCCTGAACGTACCAGTGAAACTAAGCCGTGAGTCAAATTGACTAACCGTCTCCCGTCGGTCTAATGACTCCAATTTGGCTATCAAGTAATGAGGTGAATAACGACAGGATCGGAGTCCGGTCCATCCATCCGGCGCTATTGCGGCGCCTTTCGAATGCGAAGCCGAACTTGCCGTGCTCATTATTGATTGACGACCGGCGATTTTTCCAAATCATCGAAATGAAAATATTGGCAATCAACTCATTGACGTTAAAACGTGACAGTAGAGAAGCTGAAAAACGAAAAGAGTGAACTGCTTAACTATGCAATAGCGTAATTGCGGCAAAGAGCAACTACGAAGTAATGCAACTATGTAAGACCGAAACTACGTAACGCCGTAGGCGCCGGGTTTTAGGGCAGAGCCCTAGCAAGCGCCGCCCTTGGCGGCGGTACGCTACCGGGCAAAACGCAGTTTTGTACGGCAGCGTACGACACTTGCGGACAAAATTCAGGACCGAACGGTACGATGTTCAATAGTTCTGCTATTCCGTAGTTTCGTGGTTCGCATTTTACGGTTTGCTGCCTTTACGCTATTGCAACTTGTCGTTATTACGTAATTCTGTAGTTCGCTTTTCTCATTGTTCATGTATTCACCTTTTCCATATTTCAGTAGTTCGTCTAACGATCGAACTGGCAATGGGGCCCGGCGATAAATGGTTTCCCATTCGATACCGGAGCCCCATTGTCCTTTAGATCGAGTTAAATAGAAAAATGCCGGGGCCGTCTTTTGGCGGCCCCGGCATTTCGTCTTATGCCGATGCGGCGGTCACTCTGTCGCCTCTGCCGAACCCATAACCGGATTCATAGCCGTCGGCTTTGACATAAGGATCGCTAGTAGTCCTGACTTTAATCTTGGTCGTCCTCAAGCCGATCCCATCCATGTGACGGTTGACGGATTCGGGGACGACGATCGCGAGCGCCATGGACTCGTCATTGCTGACCTGCTCCGCATAGGCTCGCTTGAGACCGGAGATGAAGCCAAGCATCCACGTTCCCTTTACGCCCTTCTGACGTGAGACATTCCCGTACCCCATGGCCTTCATTCGCGCGGAATAGGTCCTGAAGCAGTTCTAGGCCGCATTGGCGCTCGCCCTAAAGCAGCACGAGGCGACAACGGAATCCTCGCCCTCACCGACGAACACGACAGTCCTTCCATTGTTGCTATATGACGTGTAGGCCCTGCACCTGTAGTTCGCTGCAACAACAAGTGCAAGGGTTTTCTTCCACTCGGGAATTCGACGGCCGAGATCGCAAACCTCCTCACCGACTTCTGCCGGTGAATCGTCCAGATTGATGTCCTCCAACTTAAGGTTGTTCGCAACGAGGAGCCTCTGGAGCGCCAACGAGGCGGCACGCGCTTCGCCTTCGGTCGCGGCCCCGTCGATGAGGGCGACGATCTTCCTGATCTTCTCGTCGATGATCTTCATGGTTCTCTCCTTTGGAGTGGGGCGAGGGCTCGCAGGCCCCCGCCATTGGCTGTTCTTGAAATTAGGCGGCGCCGGAGCGCTCCCCCTGGGCGGTGGCCGGGGGAATAAAGGCCGGGACGGCGACCGTCCCGGCATTGGATCTATTTGATTTGGCTGATATGGAACGTGGGGACACCCCAGTCGTTGACGTTGATGAACAGCTGGAACCTCTGGTCGGCATAGGTCAGATCGATGAACATGCTGCCGTTCGAGCACTCAACGCCACCGTCCGGGAAACTGGCGACGAGCATGTCCTTCTCGGTGTGCAGCCCGGACTCAAGCCACCTCTCGCCGTCCTCTCCGCTCCACTTGAAATAGCTTTTGACGCAATGGGGGCCGATCGCCTCAAACGGCTCTTCCGTCCAAGACCCGATTTTGTCCCATTCGTACTCGATATCGAAGGAATAGGGGTAGAAATCATCCTTGGAGTGGACAGCGGAAAACCCGAGTTCAGACATCGCCTTGCAGAACTCGAACGACTCATGGTCGGGGTAATCCTTCTCGATGCCCTTGAAATTCGCGCTAGCAGGGATCTTCTTCAACGCCTTTACGGCGGCTTCGAGCTCCTCCTTGGACGCAAACTTAATTTCGCCGGTACCCCATGCGTAGTAGCCCATCTGTCTCCTCCTAACCGCACGGCGTCGGCACCGCCCCTTGCGTGTGCACCTCACGACCCCGTGGCGACGGAGCGTGCGCGATCGGGTTGCCGCCCTGGCGCGCGGCCGCGCCCCGCGCGGGCCGTCGGCGGTGGACGCGGACGCCACGGCAGTGGCCGCACCGGCGCAGCCGGCGGCCGAGGGGGTCGCAGGGGGAC
>DBFELT010000023.1:0-35893 GCA_048323995.1 Collinsella sp.
GAAGCTAAGCCCCATCGCGCCGAGAGTACTGCGGGGTCAGCCCGTGGGAGGCCAGGGCGCCGCTGACCGGTGGACGGCACCGAGCCGTACGCTTGAACTTGGAAGGGGGAGGCCTCGCGGCCTCCCCCTTTTTTGCGTTTAAGGGCTTTTGTCTCACATAGTAGCTGTGTTTTATAACCCTCGTTTGTCGCATCTTCTGTGAACGGGCTACAATAACTTAGTCTGTGCGATATGGAGGTGAACATGGCTGAAGCTGGTATCGGCGTTGATATCGTCGAGATTTCCCGTATGAAATCAATTCTTGAAAAGACGCCGTCGTTTGCTCGGCGTGTGTTTACCGAAGAAGAGCGTGCGTATTGTGATGCATCATCGCGTCCCGCTGCTCACTATGCCGGCCGCTTTGCTTCGCGCGAGGCGGTACTTAAAGCTCTTGGCACGGGTTTTAGTCAAGGCGTTGGTCGCAAGGATGTTTCGGTTACGCGTGATAAACTCGGCAAACCGAAGGCGCTGCTTTCGGGCCGTGCTCTCGAGATCGCTCAAGAGCTGGGTGTTGTTGAGGTCGCTCTTTCCATTACGCTTACAGGAGACTTAGCCGTTGCGAATGCCATCGCGATTACCGAAGATGCTCGGCCTAAGCCAAAAGAGGTAAAGGTGAGCACCAAGAAACGCGTAGCGCAGACATTTAAAGAGGCTCGCTCTGTTTTAGATGAGCTTGAGCAGCTGCAGAATTCAGCATTGACGGAGCACCTGGGCGATGCTTCGCAAGATACGCTAGGAGCATAGATGAAACCGGTTTTGAGTACCGAAGAAGTCGTTCGTCTCGAGGATATCATCGAACGCGAAGGGACTTCGAAGGCCGAGCTTATGGAGCTAGCGGGTGAGTTTGCCGCCAACGAGGTCTTGAAGCTCAATCCCGATCGGGTTCTCGTTCTGGTCGGTTTTGGTAATAATGGCGGCGACGGTTGGGTTGCCGCCGATATTCTGAGCCATAAGGGTGTGGACGTCGATATCGTTTCTCCGGTTGAGCCGGATGAGATTCCTGCTGCTCTGGCACGTCATGTTGCTCGTCGTACTGCCGGCCGCGATGTGCACGTTTGCGTCGGCCCCTCGCGTGACGAACTCGAGGTTTTGATCGATAAGGCCGATGTTGTTGTCGATGCCATTTTTGGTACCGGTTTCCACGGGAATCTGCGTGCGCCGTTCTCCATCTGGATTCCTACGGTCAATGAATGCGCCGATTGTGTCGTATCCATTGATGTCCCCTCGGGCCTGAATGCCGAGACGGGCGTTGTTGATGACGACTGCATTCGTGCCGAGCATACGGTGACGATGATTGCGCCCAAGATTGGTCTGTATAGCGCTGATGGCCCTGAGTATGCTGGCGATTTGATCTGCGGCAATCTTTACGACCGTCTTGACGAGGTCATCGATGATGTCGACCACGCCGCCGAGATTGTCGAGCCCGGTGACTTAGTTGATTACTTTGCTCCACTACCTACGAATATCGATAAGTATTCCCGTGGCTCTGTGCTTATTGTCGCCGGATCTGCGCAATATCCTGGTGCTGCCATTATGGCGGCCAAGTCTGCAGCTCGCGCGGGTGCTGGTTACGTGGCAGTCGCGGCTCCTGACGCCTGCGCCAATCTTATTCGCATGGCACTTCCTTCGATTCCCGTCTTTGCTATTCCGTCTGATTCCCGCGGCTCCTTTGGCGCCGCTGCGCGCATGACTGTGTGCGAGATTGCAAAGAAGTACAGCTGTGTACTGTGCGGTCCCGGTATGACGACATCTGCCGGCGCTATGCAGGTGGTTTCGGGCTTGCTCGAGCTTGATGTACCGCTTATTTTGGACGCCGATGCACTCAACTGCCTTGCTAAGATTGCCATTGACGGTATTGATAGTAATCCCGAGATGTATCGTCGCGAGCAGCCGTTGGTTATGACGCCGCACTATCGTGAGCTTTCGCGTCTGGTTGCCGGTGACGAGGTGAACGACCTTGGTACCGCGATTGCAGCCGCGCAGAAGGTTGTCTGGGCTGCAGGCTCTGACAATCTGGTGGTCATTGCCAAGGGGCCGACGACGGCTATCTGTGGCGTTGAGCGCGTGCTGTTGCCGCTCTCGGGTCCGGCTTCTCTGGCAACTGCCGGTTCGGGTGATGTTCTCGCGGGTATTTTGGCCGGCACGCTTGCCACCATGCGCGACGAGATGGATCGTTGGGAGTTGCTGTATTCGTACGCCGTCGCACTTCACAGCTACGCCGGTTTTGCCGCGGCGACGGAGTATGGTGAGAAGAGCGTTATCGCTACCGATCTTATCGACTTGATCGGTCCTGCCATGGAACTGGCGGCAAAGGATGCGCTCGAAGATCTGGGAATCATGGACGAAGGGTCGGATGACTAATCATGAATAAAGCCGATTTGACGCGCTGGTCCTGGGTCGAGATCGACCGCGGGGCGCTCCGTCGCAACACGAGGGCCTATAAGAACTTGCTGAATCCACGTCAGCGCCTGTGCTGCGTGGTCAAGGCCGATGCTTATGGTCATGGAGCTGTTGAGTGCGCCAAGATCATGTATTCGGCCGGTGCCGACATGTTTGCCGTGGCGACGGTTAACGAGGGCGTTGAGCTCCGACAGGGCGGGATTACGAAACCCATCCTCATCCTAAGCGAGCCGCCTATCGAGGCCATTCCGACGTTGCTCGAGTTTGATATCATGCCCTCGGTCTATACGTCTGACTTTGCTCTTGCGTATGGCGAATGTGCCGTCGCGGCGGGCAAAGTGGGCAAGTATCATCTCGCCATCGAGACGGGCATGAATCGTATCGGCGTTCACTACACGCAGGTGCTCGACTTTGTCCGCGGTATAAATTTCCATCGCGGTATTCAGTGCGACGGCGTATTTACGCACTTCGCCACGGCCGATGAACCTTCGGGCTGGGACTACAAGCTGCAGTGTCAGCGCTTTACCGAGGCCGTTCAGGCCATTAAGGATGCGGGTTTTGAGTGCGGTATCGTGCACTGCGCCAACACGCCGTCCTCGATGCTCGACCCCTCGATGCATTTTGATATGATCCGCGCCGGCGTTGGCTTGTATGGCATGCAGCCGTGCGAGCTGAGTGGCCGCGTGATGCAGCTTGATCCCGTTATGAGCGTCCATGCGCGTGTGACGCGCGTGGCACACCCTGCGATGGGTGAGGGTGTGGGCTACGGTTTTACCTACCGCGTACCGCGTACGCGCGTTCAGATCTGCACGCTGCCGATCGGTTATGCCGATGGCCTATCGCGTACGCTTTCCAATCGTATGGATGTGCTGTATCGCGGCGAGCGCGTGCATCAGGTTGGCAATATCTGCATGGACCAGTTTATGGTCGCCATTCAGTCCAACCCGGCACACGAGATTCCCGAGGCCGAGTATGGTGACGAGATGATCATTGTCGGCCGCGATGGCGATGCCGAGATCACTATGGACGAGATGGCCCGACTGCGCGGAACGATTAACTACGAGGTCGCCTGCGGCTTTGGCATGCGTCTCGACAAGGTCTACGTGTAGGAGCCGCTATGGGCGTCATGCACATCCCCGGCCATACCCATCAGGCACCACGTGAGGTCGCACTCGAGGAAATTGAGGCCGTTCTGGGCGATTGTCACCTCTGCCAGCTCTACCAGTCGCGTCACAATATCGTGTTTGGCGTGGGAAACCCCCGCGCTCGCGTGATGTTTATTGGTGAGGCGCCGGGCCGCAATGAGGATTTGCAGGGTGAGCCTTTTGTGGGGGCGGCAGGCGAGGACCTCAACGGCATTTTGTCGCTGGCGGGGCTCAAACGCGAAGACGTCTACATTGCCAACGTGCTTAAGTGCCGCCCGCCGGGAAACCGCAATCCGCGTCCCGAGGAAGTGCTGGCTTGCTCGCCGTTTTTGCGTGAGCAGATTCGAAGCATCTGGCCTGATATTATCGTGACGCTCGGCAACCCCGCGACGCACTTTGTGCTTAAGACCGAGATTGGCATTACTAAGCTGCGCGGCAGGTTCCACCAGATGGGGCATTTTGTAGTAATGCCCACTTTTCATCCGGCAGCAGCGCTGCGCAATCCGGCGTGGCAGGAGCTGCTGGAGGAAGACTTTAAGATGCTGGGCGATTATCTGGAGCGACATCCCGCACTAGAGGACGCCTCGGAATAATAAGGAGCATATATGTCCCTGGAGCGCCTGGGGGTAGGTACTTACAAAACGACTTGCGCTGCCGATACGGAGTACTTTGGCGAGCTAATTGCACCGTGCCTTGAGGACGGCGATGTGCTTATCCTGACCGGTGGCCTGGGAGTGGGCAAAACTCACTTTACCAAGGGCGTCTCGCGCGGGCTGGGCGATGGGCATATGGTTACGAGTCCTACGTTTGCGCTCATGGCCGTTCACGATCAAGGTCGTATTCCGCTGTTTCACTTTGATCTATACCGCCTGGAGCATGCCTACGAGCTCGAGGATACGGGCATTTTCGATGTGCTGGGCTATGAGGGTGCTTGCCTGCTGGAATGGGGCGAACAATTCCAGGACGAGCTGACGGATGAGTATCTTTCGGTGACGCTCAAGCGTGATGAGGGCGACAGCGATGTGCGAACGATAACGCTTGAGGCGCATGGTGACCGCGCAATGGAGCTTTCCCATTTGATTGATAAGGCTGTACAAGATGAGCTTGCATAACGACAACGCGCTGGTGGTGGCGCTTGATACCTCGACCGACATGCTTGCCTGCGCGGCAAGCTGGATTGATGGGCAGACGGGCGAGACGAAGCTCGTGAGTGGCGACCACATGTGTCGCCGTCACGCCAACGTTGAGCTCGTGAATACCGTTGATGGCGTGCTGGCTCAAGCCGGTCTGGATCGCAGCGATGTTGGTTGCTATGTGGTCGGTCGCGGCCCGGGGTCCTTTACGGGTGTGCGCATCGGCATCTCCACTGCCAAGGGCCTCGCGCGTGGTGCCAATGTTCCGCTGCTGGGCGTGTCGACGCTCGACGCTTGCGCTTGGACGGCGTGGAAGGCTGGCGTGCGCGGCAAGCTTGGTATCTTGGCCGATGCTATGCGCGGTGAGGTATATCCGGCGCTGTATATGCTGGTCGATGAGGGTCCCGAGCGTCAATTTGAGCGCGAACACGTGGTCAAGGCCGCCGTGGCGCTCGATGAGTGGCGCCGAGCAGCGGACTGGGACCAGGTTCAGCTGACCGGTGACGGTCTCGTGCGCTATGGCAAGCTGCTGGGTGAGGACGAGACCGCCCGCTGCGTGGAGCGCGACCTGTGGTGGCCTTCGGGCGAGGGCTTGCTGCTCGCGCACGCTGCGGGTGACGGCGATCCGGCTCGCGTCCTGCCGATTTACACGCGCCTTTCGGATGCCGAGGAAAACGAGCGCAAGCGTCTTGGTCTTGCCGAGAGTGCACAGAGCGAAATTACGGGCGTTGCCGATGAGCTCGCCGGTCGTCATCTGCAGTTCCGTCCCATGGGCGCGGCGGATGCCGAGGGCGCGAGCGCGCTGGAGGCTGCCTGCTTTGAAGGTGCCGGACACGAGGCGTGGACGCCGGGCATGTTCCTGTCCGAACTGAGCGAGGACGTCGCTGCACCGCGTAGTTGGTGGGTGGCACACGACGACGGCAAGCTGCTGGGCCTTGCCGGCGGTATGGTCGTGGACGGTGATGTGCAGATTCTGGATGTCGCCGTCGACCCGGCACATCGCCGTGAGGGCATTGCCCGCAAGCTGCTGTCGCACGTGAGCTATGATGCCCAGATGCTCGGCTGCACCACGGCTTCGCTCGAGGTCGAGGACGGCAACGAGGGAGCGATCGCGCTTTATAACGCTCTGGGCTTTACCGAGGCAGGACGGCGCCGCGGCTACTATGGTGCCGGCAAGGATGCCATCGTCATGACGGCTCCGCTGCCCCTCGTGCTTCCGGTCGACAATGCTTCGCCCGAGCCGACGGCGGCAGAGCAGCGCGTATGGCCGCTGCCTGCGCCTGGGCGCTCAGAGGGGGAGCGTGCCGAAATTGAGCGCCGCCGCCTAGTGCTCGCTATCGAGAGTTCCTGCGACGAGACGGCCGTGGCGATTATCGATGCGGATGGCAATATGCTGGCCAACCAGGTGTCGACACAGATTGATTTTCATGCCCGCTTTGGCGGCGTGGTGCCCGAGATCGCCTCGCGCAAACACGTTGAGGTGATTGTGAGTGTCGTGGATGCGGCGCTCGAGGATGCCGCAGCATCGCTTGGTCTTGAGGGCGGGGCCATTGCTCCCAGCGAGCTTGCCGCCGTGGGCGTGACACAGGGTCCGGGCCTGGTGGGCGCCCTCGTGGTGGGCGTTGCCTTTGCCAAAGGCTTTGCCTACGCTGCCGGTAAGCCGCTCGTATGCGTCAACCATCTGGAGGGGCACCTGTTTGCCAACTTGCTGGCGCAGCCCGACCTCAAGCCGCCGTTCATCTTCACGCTTGTCTCGGGCGGGCACACCATGCTCGTGCACGTGAAGGCGTGGGGCGACTACGAGGTACTTGGTGAGACACTCGACGATGCTGTGGGCGAGGCCTTCGACAAGGTGGCCAAGGCGTTGGGTCTGGGCTATCCCGGTGGCCCCATCATCTCCAAGCTGGCCGAGACGGGCAACCCCAAGGCGATCGATTTCCCCCGTGCGCTTAACAGCAGGGGGGACTACCGCTTCTCGCTTTCGGGCCTCAAGACGGCGGTGACGCTCTACATCGAGCAAGAGACCGAGGCCGGTCGCACGATTCACCTGCCCGATCTGGCGGCTTCGTTTGAGGCAGCTGTCTTTGACGTGCAGTACAAGAAGGCCAAAAACGCACTGCACGCTACCGGATGCAAGGAATACTGCATCGGTGGCGGCGTCTCGGCCAACCCGCATCTGCGCGAGATGATGATCAAGAAGCTTGGGCGTCAGGGGATTCGTGTAACGGTGCCGCCCTTGTCTGCCTGTACCGATAACGCAGCTATGATTGCGGAGGTCGCTCGCCGTAAATTCGACCGAGGTGAAATCTCGCCGTTCGACGTCGACGCCGATCCAAACATGACGCTGTAGCTGGTACGGCGCGGTCCCCGGACGGAGGGGCCGGATATAAGGTTTCCTGCTCTACAGTCCTGCGCAAGACGAAGGCCACATTAAGTGGCCTTCTTTGCGTGCGGAACTCGTGATAAACCTTATATCCGGCCCCTCCGCCCGGCTCCCGCGGCTCTCAGGGGCATCTCTCATGCAAAAACTGTCGTGGGGTAAAGTCCGAGGTCAGCGGCGTTTTATACCGAGAAATTCAAAAAAAGTTGAAAATTCATTACATATTTGCGTTGACTTTAGGTAACTAAAGTTTCATACTCCTTTTCAACCACTGGGGGATGTGAACACGCACGGATCGTTCACATCATGATTGAAGAGGATTTCTTAGACATGTTCACGCATCAGCTAAACATTATCAGCGTAGTAATTATCTGATGCGGGTTAGCACATACAGCTAGCCCGTACGATAACGGGCGGCTGATGAAGATGAGGGCCGTCGAGCGCAACCGACGGCCCTCATTTTTTATGTCTAGGAAGTTCTTTTTAGAGGAGGAAATGTAATGAACGGAGTTTTGCTCATGGTTGTGGCCGCGGCGGTGCTCGCCTGCGGCTATCTGGGCTACGGCCGCTGGCTGGCCAACAAGTGGGGCGTCGACAAAGAGGCCCTCACGCCGGCCAAGCGCATGAAGGACGGCAAGAGCTTCTCGCCCGTCTCCGCTTTCACCGCGTTCTCGCACCAGTTCAGCTCGATCTGCGGTGCTGGCCCTGTCACGGGTACGATCGTCGCCATGGCCTTTGGCTGGCTGCCTGTCGTGCTCTGGGTCCTCATCGGCGGCATCTTCTTTGGCGCCGTCCACGACTTTGGTGCCCTGTACGCTTCGATGAAGAACAACGGCAAGTCGCTCGCTCAGCTCATCGAGAAGTACATCGGCAAGACCGGCCGTCGCCTGTTCCTGCTGTTCTGCTGGCTGTTCTGCATCATCGTCATCGCCGCCTTCACCGACATGGTCTGCAAGACGTTCATGTTCACCCCGGCCGTTGACGCTTCTGGTGCTGCTACCGGTGCCATCGACTTCACCAAGTCCTATGCCGCCGGCTGCGCTGGTACCATCTCCATCCTGTTCACCTTCGTCGCTATCGCCTTTGGTTGGGCCCAGAAGAAGTTCAACCTCACCGGCGCTGCCGAGTTCGTCACCGGCGTTGTCCTCATGGTTCTCATGTTCGCCGTCGGTATGCAGTTCCCGGTCTACCTGGATAAGTTCCAGTGGTTCGCCGTCGTCATGGTCTACCTGGTCTTCGCTGGCGCTATGCCCATCCAGATGCTCAAGACCCCGCGTGACTACCTCACTTCCATCATGATGATCGTCATGATCGTCTGCGCTGTCCTCGGCATCGTCGTCCTGGGCGTCAACGGTCAGGCCACTATCACCGCTCCGGTCTTCACCGGCTTCTCCACTGCCTCCGGCATGATGTTCCCGGTCCTGTTCGTCTCCGTCGCTTGCGGTGCTCTCTCCGGTTTCCACAGCCTCGTTTCTTCCGGCACCTCTTCTAAGCAGGTCGAGAAGGAGCAGGACGCCGTCAAGGTCGGTTACGGCGCCATGATCGTCGAGTCCTTCGTCGGCATCCTTGCCATCATCGTCGCCGGCATCATGTTCTCCGACATGAACACCGCCGGTACCGGCGCCCTCAACGCCGGTGTCGCTTCCACCCCGTTCCAGATCTTCGCCGCTGGCATCTCCCGCGGTATGCAGGCCTTCGGTGTTGACGGCACGCTCGCTACCGTCTTTATGACCATGAACGTCTCCGCTCTGGCCCTGACCTCGCTCGACGCCGTCGCCCGCATCGCCCGCACTTCGTTCTCCGAGTTCTTTGCCCAGACCAACGATGCCCTGGCCATCGAGTCCAAGGCCGGCTACATGAAGGTCCTCGGCAACCCCTGGTTCGCCACGGTCGTTACCCTGCTTCCCGGTCTCGCCCTCGCTTTTGGTGGCTATGCCAACATCTGGCCGCTCTTTGGTGCTTCCAACCAGCTGCTCGGCGGCATGACCATGATCACCCTCGCCGTGTTCTGCAAGTGCACCGGCCGCAAGGGCTGGATGCTCTATGTGCCCGTCGCCTTCCTGCTCTGCTGCACCTTCACCTCGCTGGTCCAGAGCGCCATGGGCTGCATGGCCGCTGTCCAGGCTTACGGCTTCTTCGGCACCATCCCGGCTACCGCCACCACGGCCGCCGTCTCCGTCGCCGCCACCAAGGGCCTGCAGCTTGTCTTCGCCGTCCTGCTGATGGTCCTGGGCCTCATCGTTGCCGTTAACTGCCTCAAGGAGTTCTTCGGCAAGGAGGCCGGTTCCATGCCCGACGAGGAGCCCGAGTGGTCCGAGATGGGCAAGGCCGAGTACGGCCGCACTGCTGCTGCCGAGGCTCCTGTCGACGCCGAGGCCGCCAAGGCTTAGTCGACCTGACGCGTTGAACGTCACATCTATATGACTCGGAAAGACCGGATCCGCGACTTCGCGGGCTCGGTCTTTTTTTCATGCAAAAGCGGGTGACGCTCGAGTGTTCTCGCAGATGTTTTGCGTGGATAAGGGCGCGCGTTGTACCATATAGACGTATATGTGTGCATATGAAAGGGGCCCCGTGGCCAAGACGGTATATTCCGATAACCAAAATAATGTCGATGCCCTGGCTGAACGTCTGAGCAGCCAGACGTCGCTTTCTGCCGAGCGTGCCAAGCTGGTTGCCTACGACCTGCTCTGCCGCAAGGCGCTCAAGATTAAGTCGAGTGCGCTGGCGCAGATTTTCCGCTCCGTCGATAAGGAATGTGACACCAAGGCGATGCGCGATGAGCTTATCGCGGCAAATATCGTGACCAAGATCGAGGGTAGCGGCATTAACGGGCGCCCGGCGTTCTATACCATCAATGCCGAGATCCGCGATGCCCAGGAGCAACCTGCCGAGTCCGTCGAGGATTTTGTCGTCGAGGATTCCGCTGACGTGCCTGCTGTGGAAGAAGCTGCTCCGCGTGAGCATGTCGATACCGATGAGTTGCTCGATGAGAACGTCGTGCGCGCCTTTACGGCCAAGGCAGGACGCGGCGGTTTTGGCGGGGGCGGCAAGCGCGATGCTCAGCGCCGTGCCCAGCAGGAGCGCTTCCGTCGCGCCGTTGCTCAAAAAGGTGAGACGGATGCTGAGACCGTCGAGGAAAAGTCCGTCGGGATACAGGAGCCGACTCGCACTCAAGAGCATGCTGAGATCCAGGAGCCCAAGCGTCGCCGCGGTGCCCACTTTAAGGCCGAGCAGCGAGGTATTGCATGCGAGGTCCAGGATTCCGTCGAGGCTGCTGACGCGTCCGATGAACCGGTCAAGAAGGCTCCGGGTTCGTGTCGTCCCGGCCGCGGTTTTGCGGGACGCGCGTATCCCGTAAGGCGTCAGGAGAAGAGCGAGCCGGCTTCGACCACTCAGGACGAGAAGGCCGTTGAGCCGGCGGCTCGCGAACAGAAGCCTGTTGAGCCGCAGCTTGAGGTTGATGCCGAGGCCAAGGGTCAGCAGCCTACTGATGAGCAGACGGAGCAGGGCGCGTCGAGCAAGCCTCGCCGCCGTCGCCATCGTGGGGGCCGCAGTTCCCATGCCGAGACTGCGGCCGAGAAGACCACGCCGCAGGACGAGGATGCGAAGATCGAGGTTTCTTCGGGGCAGCCTAAGCGCCAGCCAGCGAAGGAGAGTAAGTCCGATCGTCCGCAGAAGCAGGCGCCTATGCCGAAGCACGAGCGCAATTCCCAAGGCGATTCTAAGCGCAAGTCTCAGAAGAAGCCGGAGTCTACCGCAGCAGATACCGCTGCCCAGCAGCCCAAGTCGGCAGTCCACGGCGAGGTCTCGGCGTTTGCCCTTGCCCGCGTTTTAGGCAGGCAGCTGCTCAAAGTTGTCCCTACGCCTACGGCGCTCTCTAAGATCAAGGAGCAGCAGACACAGATCGTAAAGGTCGAGGGCAAGGACGGCAAAAAGGCTCCGCAGCGCACTCAGCACAACGAGATGTCCAACCGCAAGATTGCCGAGGAAATCGCAATCATCCAGGCTTGGATCGAGCAGAACCGAGGTGCCGATACGCCGGTTGCCTCGCGCCGCCAGCGTGCCTACCAGATCTTTAACGACGAGAAGGCTTTTGACGGCAAGCACGGTGAGCGCCTGATCAGACGTATGACCGAAAAGGGCATTAGCATGCAGGCGATCAAGGTCGCCCCCAATCGCCCCGTGCACTTTACGGGCTTCTTTACGCTGGGTGCCGACAAGCCGTTCATTATGGTCGAGAACCTGGATACCTACGACGAGATCGTCAAGCTCCTGCGCGGACGCAAACATGCCAAGCTCTTTGGTACCAAGGTGGGCGGCGTGATTTTTGGCGGCGGCTGCAAGGCGAGCGTCTCGCACGCACTGGATGATTATCTGGCTGAGATTGGCTATCGCTTTAACTACGTCTACTACGTGGGTGATATCGATCGCGAGGGCGCGCGCATCGTCGAGCAGGCTCGCAATGCCAATGTGGTTGAGATTCGCCTGCATGCCGGCATGTACCGCGCCATGCTCGCCGAGCATAAGCGTCGCGTGAAGGCCGGCGGCGAGTGCGAGCCCGCGGCTGCCAACCAGGGCGTGCCGCAGAACCTGGCAGCGACGATCAAGGATCTGCCCATGGTTACGCGCGTGCAGTTCCGCAACGTGCTACGTGAAGGCGGGCGCATTCCGCAGGAGATTCTGATGACCGCAGACTATCGGGATGGCGACTCGGGAAGCTTCGACCGCATGCTGAACAATTAGATTCCGCCGTTCTACCGAACGGCGGACTTCTTGACGCTGCGAGGGGCCCTGGCACGGCAATCTGACGTTCAACTTCGGCGGCGCGACCAGAAGGTCAGCGCCGCCTTGTTTCACGTCACCTTGCCATACCAGGGCCCCTCTCGCTGTCACGTCCAAAACATCGAGGTTAAGTGGCCTCCTGTTCGTGCGGAACTCGCGACAAACTTAATGCCCGGCCCGTCGGGGCCACACGCCATTTTGTAGATGACGGCTCGCTTTTCGGAACGGGGCTGATATTTTCTTGATGTAAGGCGCTCTTGGTCCTAATGGGCTTGGGGCGCCTTCGCGTTTCCTCAGCTCCGCACCCTTGCGGGTTCGAATCCCTCCGCTTGCCCACAAGAAAGCGCTCCAGGTTCATAAGGGCCTGGAGCGCTGTGTTCTTAAGGGCTGGGACGGAGGGATTCGAACCCCCAACAGCCGGCACCAAAAACCGGAGTTCTACCGTTGAACTACGTCCCAATGTGTGGTGTTGCCCAAAAGCAACTCGTTTAGTTTACCTAATCTGCGAGGGCATCGCAAACGCCATCGAGCAGGCGTACGGCGAGTGTCTGCGCGTCGCTGGCCGTGAAGGTGCCGTTGTAGCGCGTCATGCCCGTTAGCTCAATGCGAATGCGTGCCGGCTTCTGCTGCGCGGCGACATTGGCAGTGCGGATGCGCTGGGCCAGGTTGTGGCACTCGGCGAGGGCAATCGTGGCGCGCGGTGCGGCGTCGGCGGGCAGCTCGTCGCTTGCAATCTCGAGCACCAGGTCAACGTCGGTTGGGACCTCGGAGTCGCAGAGCATCATGCCGCTGTTGTCGGTCGTTGCCGTGGCGATATTCCACATGCGCGACGCAACACTGCGTGCGATGGGGTCCTCGCCGATAACGGCAATCTGGAAGCGCTCGAGCACGTTGGCGGCGCGAGCAAAACCGATGCGGGACTCGGCTTCGGTGACCGAGGGCTTGCCCTCCCACACATGGTGCAGGCGGTTGATGTAGGCGTAGGTGTCCTGGAAGGCCATGCCGTCGGCAAACAGGCCGACATTTTCCTGGAACTGCTGCAGGGCGGCCTCGGTATGCGGACCAAAGTAGCCGTCGTCTTCACCACAGGCAAAGCCCAAAACGTTGAGAGCGCGCTGCAGGGCCTGCACATCGGCGCCATGGAAATTGGGCATGCGCAGATAGAGGGTGCGGTCGCCCAGCTTATACGAAGCGTCTACAAGGGCGCTCCAGCAGGGGATATCGACGGCATGACCGGCAGCAAGGCCGCTGTCGAGCCTGAAGGTGCTGACGGCCTGCTCAGTGGTGGCTCCAAAGTACTTGTCGGTGACTTCGGCGGCATCAATCGTGTAGCCGAGCTGCAGGAGACGAGACTGCACGTCCTCGACGGCTGCTCCTTGCATGCCCGTTGTAATAGGTTCCATGAACGAACCCCTTTCGGCGTACCATTCGTACTATTTGAGCGTCTGTCGGATAGACAACGCAAAGGGATGCATAAACATGCACTCAACAGTGTAGCAAGTTGTGCCTAAATACGCTGCTGACAGGTTTTATAACCCCCGTTAGTTAAGGCGCTCCACAAAGAAATCTGCCATGGAGAGGAACAGCTCACGTGCGTGCGGATCAAGCTCAACGTTCTCGATGGCCGCTTTGGCCTTAGCGGTCAGGTCGAGCGCGTAAGTGTGGGCGTAATCGATAGAGCCGGTCTCCTGGAAGATCTCCACGGCGCGTGCGAGCTGCGCGGGATCATCGGTGCCCGAGGAAAGAATCGCCTCGATCTCGTCGTGGTGGCGCTCATCAGAGAGGGCGTGTACGGCGACAAGCGTGCGCTTGCCCTCGGTGATGTCGGTGCGGAAGTCCTTGTTGGCGGCTTCCTTAGTGCCGACAAGGTTGAGCAGGTCGTCCTGAATCTGAAAGGCGAGGCCCGTGTGCAGGCCAAAGGCGCGCAGCGCTTCGATTTGCTCATCGCTGCCGCCGCCGATAATGGCCCCGGCGGCAAGCGGCGTGGCTCCGCTGTAAAACGCGGTCTTGTGCGTCGCCATGTCCAGGTAGTCATCAACCGAGATATCAAAGCGCCCGTCACGGACCCAACCCAGGTCGAGCGCTTGACCCTCGATGGTGCGGACGATCATCTCGGTAAGCTCGTGGAGCACACGCAGCTTCACGTCGGACTCCAGCGTGGGGTCGTCGAGAACCGTCTTGGTGACCATGGTGAGCGCCAGGTCGCCACAATTGATGGCAAGGCCCGTGCCCTCGGTAAGGTGCATGCAGGGCTTACCTCGACGAAGCTGTCCGTTGTCGGCGATGTCGTCATGGATAAGCGCTCCCGACTGAAAGTGCTCGATAGCTGCCGCCGCGCTGCGGGCGCTCTCAAAGCTGCCGCCTACCGCGGTGGCGGCGAGCATGCAGATGAGCGGGCGGTGGCGCTTGCCGGCATTGGCCGTAAATGTCGAGAGCGGGGTATACAGGTAGCGCTCGATATCGGCAGAGGTCGCCTGTCCGTCAAAGAACGTGGCCAGATAGTCGTTGATCTGGTCAAAGTGCTGGGCTAAAAAGCTGGTAAACGGACTGGACACGGGTTCTCGCATTCTTTCTTAGGTTGCATCGTTGCGGTGTGCAGATACCATATTGCCACATTGGAGTTGCCGGCGCGTCTGTTTTGGCGATTTGGGGAAACGGGACGCGTGCGCGTGCCGGCTGCTTATATAAGCCTAAAGTGCTCGAGCGCCTTGACGACGCCATTTTTGTCGACCGAGTCGGTGATGTAGTCGGCGCGCTTTTTGAGATAGTCCGGCGCATTGCCCATGGCGATACCGACATCGACGGCGTTCATCAGCGAGACGTCATTGCTGGCGTCGCCGATGCCGTATACGGTTCCGTGGTGGGGATCGAGGGCGTCGAGTACAGACTGGATGCCCCCGCGCTTCGTGCATTCGCGGGGCGAGATTTCGGTTACCTCGAGTTCGAGCTCGTTAAAGCACAGCAGCGGCTCAAGTGCCTTATCTTGAGCGATGTGGTTGGCGAGCGATGTAGACATCAAGATCTTGTAGACACTGTAATGTTGCAGCTGCGTGACTGCGTCGCCCAGGGTGCGCGCGTATCCGGGAGCATCGGGGGCATCGGCACTCATGCGCACGACGCCGTTGAGGCCCTCAAAGCGGATGACCTCGCCCGATTGCTCAAGGTAGGGGGCAAGACGCTGCAGCATACCGGGCGTCATCGACAGATCGCGAATTGCGTGTCCGTTGATCTCGGCGTAACCGCCCGCAAGACAGACGATGCCGGTCCAGGGCAGCTCAAGAAGTTTGGGGTGGATGCAGCTGAGGGTACGTCCCGTGCAGATAAAGGCCATGTTGCCGTTGGCGACAAACTCGCGGATTGCCTGCGAAACCGCCTCGTTGGGATAGGGGGAGAGGTCCCGCTCGTCTTCGGGAAGGTCTTGGGCGAGCCTGGGGTCTTGCCAGGCGAGCGTTCCGTCGATATCGAAGAAGCAGATATCGCCGCGCTTATGGGCTGCGCTGGCGGCAGGGGAGGCCGAGGTGGTGGGCACAAATCCCGGCTCGAGGCCCATAATCTGGTCAAAATGCTCTTTAACGCGGGGAACGGAGATGCCGATGACCACCTGGGCGGTCTTGCCCGTAATGATGAGGCCCTTGGCGCCCACCGCGACAAACGATGCGTTATCTGCAACGATGGAAGGGTCTGCGACCTCGACGCGCAGACGCGTGGCGCAGTTGGTTGCGCCCACGATATTGCCAACGCCACCTAAAAGCTGAATTACCCGCTCAGCGAGGACGTGATCTTGATCGGATCGACTATCGACCTCGTCGTTGGGAGATTGCTCTTTGGCAAAGCCGCTTTCCGTTAAACGATCGATTGCCGCGCGATTGGCGACATGATCCTCGCGGCCCGGCGTCTTAAGGTCATAGGCCAAGATGAGTGCTCGAAAACTAACAAAAAAGATGAGGCTAAAGGCAAGGCCGATACCGAGCGCCAAAAGATAGGCACCGGCATGCGTGCGCATGAGCGGAATAAAGTTGAAGGCTGCCATCTCCATGAGGCCGCCTGAGAAGATGCCGACGATGCCAAAGAGATTCATGGTTGTGGCAAGGCAAGACGATAAGACGGCGTAGAGAAAAAAGAGCCCGGGGTGGGTGAACATAAAGAGAAACTCGAGTGGCTCGGTAACGCCGCAAACCACCGAGGCGATGATGGCGGGAACAAGGATGACCCTGAGGCCGGCGCGGCGCTCGGGTTTTGCGGTGGAGTAGAACGCGGCTGCGATGGCAGGAAGGCCAAAGAGCTTGACCCAGCCAGTGGCGGTAAAACCGGCCCACGGCGCAAGCTCATTAAGGGGGCGCGTGCTATGGGAGAGGATGGGGAGCAAGCTGCTCCACGTGGCGTAGATGCCGTCGTTAATGACCAGGTTGTCGTAGTAGATCGGCATGTAGAGCAGGTGGTGCAGCCCCATGGGCTCGAGTGCTCGCTCCAAAAGCACAAAGATGCCCACGCCAAAGGGGCCGACGCTCGTAAGTGCATGGCGCAGCGTTTCGGTCATTGCGTATACGGAGGGCACGATGGCGGCCGAGATAGCGGCAAGGGCAAACACGGCAAAAAAGCTGATGAGGTAGACCAGCGAGGAGCCCGAGAAGGTGCCGAGCCAATCGGGAACCTTGGCATCGTAGAAGCGGTCATGGATGGCGACGACGGTTGCCGATACCGCCAGCGGGCCGATAATGCCGGTGTCGAGCGTCTTAATGCCGTCGATGACGGTGATACCGTTGGCGGGGGTCAAAGATGACGGGTACTTAAGTCCAAGGTTGTCTCCGCTCAGCTTAATGATCTCGCTCAAAAAGAAGCAATAGGCAAAATAGGCCACGAGTGCCTCGAGGCAGCAGCGTGCCGGTTGCTTTTGGGCAAGACCGATAGGCAGCGCTACGGCAAAAAGGAGCGGGAGGCGTTTAAAGACCGTCCATGAGCCGCGCTGGATGATGGTCCAAAAAACGTACCAAGGGGTTCCGTATACGGCGAGATCGCCGACGATGTCCGCAGTCGTTGCGAGAGCGGAGACGCCGACCATGAGGCCCGATATAGAAAACAGCATGGCGGGAGCGAACATCGCCCCGCCAAAGCGTTGGATTTTTTTGCAGCATGTTCTGCCTTCCGAATATCGAGGCGCGTTGCGCGTGGGGAAACGTTTAAACAATGGATTCATTGTAGAGGACCAGACGATTGTCGTACCGGCAGTTTTGAGCGAAACCGATTTGGGCACGACAGAAACCGTCAACGGTTAAATCCTGTCGCTTTACCGATATTCGGTTTAAACAACTTTAAGAAATGCTATCGTGCCTAGCCGGAAATAAATTATGTAGAGGTGAAACAATGCCAAAAGCGATATACGAAGGAATCTACCGCGAGATCCGTTCGCGCATCATTAACGGGACCTATGCGTTTCAGGAGATGCTGCCAACCGAAGCCGAGCTGACCGCGGAATTTGGCTGCACGCGCAATACCGTCCGCCGCGCTTTGAGCATGCTGGCCGACGGGATGTTTGTGCAGCCCATACACGGCAAGGGCGTGCGCGTTATTTGGCTTAAGGGCGAAACCGACATGTTGGGCGCACTCGAAGAGGTTGAGTCGTTTGGCGAGTTTGCAAAGCGCAACAATGCCGTTGCATCGACGGTCGTTAAGTCCTTTGAACATTTGATTTGCACCGAGCAGCTCTCTTGTCGCCTGGGCTTTAGGGTGGGCGAGGAGCTTATTCGCGTAGTGCGTGTCCGAAGCCTCAACGGCAACGCGCGCCAAGTGGACCATGGCTATTTTTTGGCGTCGATCGCCAAGGGCCTGACCCCCGAGATCGCGGCAGATTCTATTTACGGCTATCTGGAGCACAAGCGCGGTGTCAAAGTGATGGCGAGCCGCCGTACGGTGAGTGTCGAGCTCGCCAACGATGAAGACTGCAGCTATCTTGACCTCGGCAAATACAACTGCGTTGCCGTCATGGAGAGTCAGTCGTACACCTCGGATGGCATCTTGTTTGAGGTGACGCACACTCGCACACACCCCGAGATCTTCCATTACCGCGTCAATTCCAAGCGATAGCCGGCTAGCTCGCAGCCTGACGAGACTCATGCCCTCAAAGAGAAAACGCCCGGTCAAACCGACGATGCATCGGCTTGACCGGGCGTTTTCTCTGCATTCGATAACAAATAATTGTTTATACAAAACTTGTCAAGTATCAAGTTGAAATTACCGTTCACCGAAGTTTTTCTACCGCTCTAGTAATACTTGTTCAAACAACTAGCCAAATAGCGTATCGTACAAATCAGCAAAAGGGGCAAAGTCCCCGAGCCAATCTCCGAAGGCGGCGGCAAAGGGTGCCGCCACGGTGTGAAAGGGTGGATTGTAATGAAGAACGAAATGAGCAGAAGGCAGTTCCTGGGCTTTGCTGGTTCCGCGGCTGCGGTTCTTGGTCTGGGTCTCGTGGGCTGCGGTGGTTCTGCCGGCTCCGGCTCCTCTGCTTCTGGTGACGCTGCCGAGGTCTACTTCCTCCAATTCAAGCCCGAGGTCGATAAGGAGTGGAAGGAGATCGCCAAGGCCTATAAGAAGGAGAAGGGCGTCGAGGTCAAGATCGTGACCGCCGCCTCCAACACCTACGAGGAGAAGCTCAAGTCCGAGATGTCCAAGAGCTCCGCTCCGACCCTGTTCCAGGTCAACGGCCCCACCGGCCTTAAGAACTGGAAGGATTACTGCGCCGACCTGTCCGATACCAAGCTTCGCGGTGAGCTCATTGACGACTCCCTGGCTCTGCAGTCCGACGGCAAGGATCTGGGTATCGACTGGGTCCAGGAGAGCTACGGCATCATCTACAACAAGCAGCTGCTCGAGAAGGCTGGCTACAAGGCCGAGGACATCAACTCCTTCGACAAGCTGAAGGCTTGTGCCGACGACATCCAGGCCCGCAAGGACGAGCTTGGTGTTGAGGGTGCCTTTACTTCCGCCGGCATGGATGACTCCTCCAGCTGGCGCTACACCACCCACCTCGCCAACCTCCCGCTCTACTACGAGTTCGAGAAGGAGCACAACCAGGAGGACGACGAGATCAAGGGCGAGTATCTCGATAACTTCAAGCAGATTTTCGACCTGTACATCACCGACTCCACCTGCGATCCTTCGCAGCTTGCCTCCAAGACCGGCGACGACGCCACCAACGAGTTCGCAACCGGCAAGGCCGTCTTCTATCAGAACGGTTCTTGGGCCTACGCTGACCTCACCAAGGCCGGCATGACCGACGATCAGATTGGCATGATGCCCATCTACATCGGTGTCGACGGCGAGGAGAACCAGGGCCTGTGCTCCGGCGGCGAGAACTACTGGTGCGTCAGCTCCCAGGCTTCCGAGGATGCCCAGAAGGCCACCGAGGACTTCATGTATTGGTGCGTCACTTCTGACACCGCCACCAGCATCATCGCTGACAAGATGGGTCTGACTGCCCCGTTCAAGAGCGCTAAGGAGACCACCAACGTCTTCTCGCAGCAGGCCGTTGCCATGGCCAAGGACGGCAAGAAGACCGTCGCTTGGGACTTCGTTTACATCCCCTCTGAGGAGTGGAAGAAGAACCTCAAGCAGGCTCTGATTGCCTATGCTGCCGACAACAGCAAGTGGGACGGCGTCAAGAACGCCTTCGTCGATGGCTGGAAGACCGAGAAGGCTGCTTCCGAGTAAGCAGTTGCTGCCCAAGCTATCTGATTAGCGACAGGGGGCGGGCAGACGTTGGTTTGCCCGCCCCCTGCATATTGAAAGGACCCTTCTATGGGCAAAGCACTCAAGCGCTGGTGGCCGCTCTTTATGCTGCCCACGTGTCTGGCGTTTATGATCGGGTTCGTGATCCCCTTTATCCAGGGTTTCTATCTCTCGTTCTGCCAGTTTATTACCATCAACAACACGCACTTTGTCGGTATCGAGAACTACGTGCGCGCACTGTCCGATCCGCAGTTTGCCACGTCGTTCTTCTTTACCGTGGCGTTTGCCTTCCTGTCGACGGTGCTCATCAACGTGATCGCCCTCGCCATCGCGCAGGCGCTCACCCGCAAAGCGCTCAAGGGCACCAACATCTTCCGTACGATCTTCTTTATGCCTAACCTGATCGGCGGCATCGTGCTGGGCTACATCTGGCAGATTCTGATCAACTGCCTGCTCTCCAACGTGGGCGCCCAGCTCATCGCCCTTAACTCTGCTGCTGGCTTCTGGGGCCTTATCATCCTGACCCTGTGGCAGCAGGTCGGCTACATGATGATCATCTACATCGCTGGTCTGCAGTCCATTCCGTCCGACTACATCGAGGCCGCCAAGGTCGACGGTGCCACGGCATGGCAGACGTTTTGGAAGGTTAAGATCCCTAACCTGATGCCGACCATCACTATCTGCCTGTTCCTGTCCATCACCAACGGCTTTAAGCTGTTCGACCAGAACCTCGCCCTTACCGGCGGCGCCCCCGCGCACTCCACCGAGATGCTCGCCCTGAACATCTACAACACGTTCTATTCGCGTGCCGGTATCGCATGGCAGGGCATCGGTCAGGCCAAGGCAGTTATCTTCTGCATCCTGGTCGTAGCCATCTCCATGATTCAGCTTAAGGCCACGAGGTCCAAGGAGGTGCAGCAGTAATGAAACGCGATAAGGTTATCAACCGCGCGCTCTCGATTTTCTTTACGATTCTGTCGCTCGCGTGGATCTACCCCGTGTTCATGATTGCGCTCAATTCCTTTAAAAAGGCAACTGCAATCAGCACCACCACGGCATTCGATCTGCTCACGCCCGAGACGTTCAACGGCCTCGCAAACTACATGCATGCCCTTAACGAGCAGGGCTTTGCCTCGGCATTTATGTACTCGCTCATCATCACGGTCACGTCGGTCGTGCTGATTCTGGTGTGCTGCTCCATGTGTGCTTGGTACGTAGTGCGCGTCAACAGCAAGATCTCGAACTTCTTCTATTACCTGTTCGTCTTCTCGATGGTCGTGCCCTTCCAGATGCTCATGTTCACGCTGTCCAATTTGGCGGACCGCATCGGCTTCAACACGCCGTTCAACATCTGCTTTATCTACCTCGGCTTTGGCGCGGGCCTGGCGGTCTTTATGTTCGCCGGCTTTGTAAAGAACATTCCGCTCGAGATCGAAGAGGCGGCCATGATCGACGGCTGCAACCCGGTCCAGGTGTTCTTTAAGATCGTCCTTCCCATCATGAAGCCCACCTATCTTTCGGTCGGCATCCTCGAGACCATGTGGGTCTGGAACGACTATCTTCTGCCCTACCTTACGCTCGACTCCACCAAGTACAAGACCATTCCTATTTTGATCCAGTACTTCCGCGGCGGCTACGGCCACGTCGAGCTCGGCCCCATGATGGCCTGCATCATGATGGTCGTTATCCCCATCGTCATCATGTACATCCTCTGCCAGAAGTACATCATCGACGGCGTGGTGGCAGGTGCCGTCAAGGGCTGATGCCGTAACTGTTTTGCAAGTTTCTGCGGCGCCCCTCAGTGTGGCGCCGCATATCGAAAGGTAGAGACATGGCCGAGATCGTTCTCAAACATGTTCAGAAGGTGTATCCCAACAACGAGTCCAAAAAGAAGGGCTTCTTTGGCAAAAAGAAGAAGACCGAGGAGAAGAAGCACAACCTCAAGGTTACCGAGGACGGTGTGCTCGCTGTAGAGGACTTCAACCTCACCGTTCACGACCAGGAGTTCATCGTCCTCGTTGGCCCCTCTGGCTGCGGTAAGTCCACGACGATGCGCATGGTCGCCGGCCTGGAGGACATCACCTCGGGCGATGTGCTCATCGACGGCAAGCGCGTCAACGACGTCGCTCCTAAGGACCGCGACATCGCCATGGTGTTCCAGAGCTACGCTCTGTACCCCAACATGACGGTGTACGAGAACATGGCGTTTACGCTTGAGCTCAAGAAGGTTCCCAAAGACGAGATCGACCGCAAGGTTCGCTCCGCTGCCGAGATCTTGGGTATCACCGAGTATCTCGACCGCAAGCCTAAGGCGCTTTCGGGCGGCCAGCGCCAGCGCGTCGCCATCGGCCGCGCCATCGTGCGTGACCCCAAGGTCTTCCTGATGGACGAGCCGCTGTCCAACCTGGATGCCAAGCTCCGTAACCAGATGCGTGCCGAGCTCATCAAGCTGCGCCACGAAATCAAGGGCACCTTCATCTACGTTACTCACGACCAGACCGAGGCCATGACCCTTGGCGACCGCATCGTGGTCATGAAGGACGGCGTCGTCCAACAGATCGCCACGCCGCAGGAGGTCTTCAACCATCCCGCGAACATCTTCGTCGCCGGCTTCATCGGCGTGCCGCAGATGAACTTCTTCGATGCCCAGCTGGTGCGCTCGGGCAATGGCTTTACCGTCAAGACCGAGGATATGAACGTGGCGCTCGCCCCCGAGACTTGCGCTCAGCTTGCCCTCAACTGGGACGGCGGCGACGTGAAGGAGATTACGGCCGGCGTGCGTCCCGAGCAGATCCTGCTTGCCGACAAGGACGAGGAGGGTGCGCTCCAGGGCACCGTCGAGGTGACCGAGCTCATGGGCTCGACCGAGCATGTCCACGTGACCGCTCCCGACGGCCAGTTTGTCCTGATTATCCCCGTCGTCGACCTCGAGGCCAAGGGCGCGCTCAAGGCTGGCGACACTATCTGGTTCAAGTTCGAGAAGAACGCGACCCATCTCTTCGATAAGGTATCTGGCAAGAACCTTATCTAGGCCCGGTGCATCCAGGCCCTCCCTTTGGGCGACTGCGGTATTGCCATCCTTTTGCCGCGGTCACATATAAGGCTCCCCTCCCGTCCACTGGGCGAGAGGGGAGCCTTTCTTTGTATCGGGGTTGTCTGTAGGTTTGTTTGTCTCGAACTGTAACAGGTAGAGGGCCAAATTGAGCCTAGATGTTACAGATTGAGACAGCGTCGAGCT
The DNA here is from genome assembly GCA_048323995.1 of Collinsella sp. Lineage (GTDB taxonomy): Bacteria > Actinomycetota > Coriobacteriia > Coriobacteriales > Coriobacteriaceae > Collinsella. Next base: position 22,843 of record DBFELT010000023.1, read on the forward strand.
GCCTGTCCTTCCGTCTTGATCTGTAACAGGTAGACTCAATTTTGTCGGCTAGATGTTACAGACCGAGATTGTTTGGTCGAGGCAGGCCACGGGCAACACAGGGACACAAAAAAACGGAGCCGCGTTGCCGCGACTCCGTTTTCAAGAGGATGGGTAAGGGAAGCGAATTAGCTCAGGTGCCAGATCTCGTCGTTGTACTGGGAGATTGTGCGGTCGGACGAGAAGGTGCCGGCGTTGGCGATGTTGATCAGCGCCTTGCGCATCCAAGCGTCCTGGTCCTCGTAGTCGGCTAGCACGCGCTCCTTGGTCTGGATGTACTCCTCAATGTCGAGCAGGGCCATAAACCAGTCCTTGCCCTTAATGTCGTCGTGCAGGCGCTGCAGGCGCTCGGCGTTGCCGGTCGCCATAAAGGCCGGGTTGGTGATGAAGTCCACCAGCAGTTTAATGCCGGGCTTGCAGTAGAGCGCACCGGCGTTGTAGGTGCCGTCGGCGTAGAGCCGCTCGACCTGTTTGGACGAGGCACCAAAGGTGTAGATGTTCTCGTCGCCCACGAGCTCGGCAATCTCCACGTTGGCACCGTCGAGCGTGCACAGGGTCAAAGCGCCGTTGAGCATGAACTTCATGTTAGAAGTGCCGCTCGCCTCCTTGGAGGCCAGGCTGATCTGTTCGGAGATGTCGGCGGCGGGAATCACGCGCTCGGCGGCGGTGACGTTGTAGTTCTCGATCATGACGACCTGCAGGTAGGGAGCCACGTCGGGGTCGTTGGCGATCCACTGGGAAAGCGTCAGGATGAGGTGGATGATGTCCTGAGCGATGGTATAGGCAGGCGCTGCCTTGCCGCCAAAGATGATGGTGACGGGGTGCTTAGGTCTGTTACCGTTCTTGATGTCGAGGTACTTCCAGATGATGTAGAGCGCGAGCATCTGCTGGCGCTTGTACTCGTGGATACGCTTGACCTGAACATCGATGATGGCGTTGGAGGGGATCGTCACGCCCTGCTCGAGCGCCATAAACTCGCGCATGATGGTTTTGGCTTCGGCCTTGGTGGCGGCCAGGCGCTCAAGAATGCTCTTATCGTCGGCGAAGTCGGCGAGCTTGCTCAAGTCGCCGGTGCTGCGCCAATCGGTGCCGATCACATCGTCGAGCAGGCTGGCAAGCGCGGGGTTGGCTCCCTGGATCCAGCGGCGGAAGGTGATGCCGTTGGTCTTATTGGAGAACTTCTCGGGGTAGATCTCGTAGAACGGATGAAGCTCGGTGTCCTCCAGGATTTTGGTGTGGAGTGCGGCGACGCCGTTGATGGAGAAGCCAAAGTGGATGTCCATGTGGGCCATGTGGACGGTGTCGTGCTCGTCGATGATGGCGACGCGCGGGTCGTCGTGCTCGGCCTTTGCGATCTCATCGAGCTTGACGATAATGTCGGCGATGGCAGGGGAGACCTTCTGCAGGCTGGTGAGCGGCCACTTCTCGAGCGCCTCGGCAAGAATCGTGTGGTTAGTGTAGGCGACCATGGAGCGTACGATGGTCACAGCCTCGTCAAATTCGATGTCGTGCTCGGTGGTGAGCAAGCGAATGAGCTCGGGGATGACCATGGTGGGGTGCGTGTCGTTAATCTGGACCACGGCGTAGTCGGCCAGATCGTGCAGGTTGCTGCCGCGCTCGATGGCCTCGTCGATCAGGAGCTGGGCGGCGTTACTCACCATGAAGTATTCCTGGTAGATGCGAAGCAGGCGGCCCTGCTCGTCGGAATCGTCGGGGTAGAGGAACAGGGTGAGGTTCTTGGCGATCTCGGTCTTGTCGAAGTCGATGGAGCTGCCGGGTACCAGGCCGTCGTCGACGCTTGCCAGGTCGAACAGGCGCAGGCGATTCTTGGCGGGCTGGCCGTAGCCGGGCACGTCGATGTTGACGAGCTTTGAGGTAACGGCAAAGTCTCCGAACTCAACAGTGTAGGAGCGGTCGTCATCGATCAGGATATCCTGCTCGCCGAGCCATTCGTCGGGGACGGCCTTCTGCTGATTGTCGACAAAGCGCTGACGGAACAGGCCGTAATGGTAGTTGAGGCCCACCCCGTCGCCGGTCAGGCCCAACGTGGCGATGGAATCCAGAAAGCACGCGGCCAGGCGGCCCAGGCCACCGTTGCCGAGCGACGGCTCGACCTCAAACTCCTCAATCTTATTGAGGTCGTGGCCTGCGGCGGTGAGCTGGTCCTTAACCTCGCCATAGATACCGAGGTCGATCATGTTGTTGATGAGCAGCTTGCCGATCAAGAATTCGGCGGAGATGTAATAGAGCTTTTTCTTGCCATTGTTGAGCGGGCAGGCGGCTGAGCGCTCCTGCACGAGCTTAACGAGCAGTTTGTAAATGCGACGGTCATCGAGCTGCTCGAGTGAGATGCCAAAAGACTGCTCGGCGAGTTCTGCGAGATTGATACGGGGCATGTTTCCTCCTGTAACGGGTTGATTACATGTCTGCAATTCATAAGAATCCCGCGCGAGGGGGTTGGGGTGGCCTCGCGCGGGAAAAGCGATCGCGTCCGCACGGTGGGGTGGGGTCGGGCGCAGTGGCTCCTATTGGGGAAGCTCGATTTCGGCTTCCGATGGGATGCGGAAGTAGGTCTCGGTCCAGTCGGTAAGCTTGTGCTCGAGCTCGCGGGTGATGGCGCCATCGAGCATGCGCCAGGTCCAGTTGCCGCCCAGGGTGGCGGGGGTGTTGATGCGCGCCTCGTTGCCCAGATTGAGCAAGTCTTGCATGGTGTAGATGCAGGTATCGCTCACGCTGGCGGCGATGGTTCGGTTAAGCGCGTCGGCTATGGACTCGCCTGCCTGCTGGTGGGTGTACAGGGCTGCCTGCTCGCGCTGACGCGGAGTGGCCGTACCCTCGAACCAACCGCGCGCCGTCTCGTTGTCGTGCGTGCCTACATAGGCGACGGTATTAGCGATGTAGTTATGCGGCAGGTAATACGAGTTGGTACCCTCAAAGGCAAACTGCAAGATCTTCATGCCGGGGAAGCCCGAGGTGTCGCGCATATCGATGACGCCGGGGGTAAGGAAGCCCAGGTCCTCGGCGATAATAGGCAGCGTGCCGAGCTTTTCCTCGAGTGTCTTGAAGAGCTTGAGGCCGGGGCCCTGTGTCCACGAACCGTAGGACGAGTCGGGCGAGGAGAACGGCACCTCCCAGTAGGCCTCGAAGCCACGGAAGTGGTCCAGACGGATAACGTCGTACATGTTGAGGGCGGCTCGGATGCGGCCTTGCCACCAGGAGAAGCCGTCTGCTTCCATGGCATCCCAGTCATAGATGGGATTGCCCCAGTACTGGCCGGTGGCGGAGAACTGATCGGGCGGCGTGCCGGCGACACTGACGGGGTTGCCGGCGGCGTCGATCTTAAAGAGCTCGGGGCTTGCCCACATCTCGACGGAGTCGCGCGAGACGTAGATGGGCAGATCGCCGATGATCAGGATGTCGCGCTCGTTGGCGTATGCCTTGAGGCGGCTCCATTGGCGGTCGAAGAAGTACTGCGTCATCTGATGGTAGAGCATACGCGCGGGATGGGTAGCGCAGACCTTGGCAGATGCTTCGCCGCGGGTGCGTAGTTCTGCGGGCCACTCCCAAAAGGCCTTGAGTCCGCACTCCTCTTTGACGGTCATGAACTCGCAGTAGGGAATGAGCCAGTCTTTGTTTGCCTGGACAAAGTCGTCGAAATCGGCTGGCTTGTCGGAGGCGAAGCGTTCGGCGGCACGGTCGAGAATCTGGCGGCGACCGCTAAAAATCGCGCCATAGTCGACGTTGTTGGGGTCGGAGCCCAGATACACACCGTCGATATCGCGCTGCTCCAGATAGCCGGCCTCGATAAGCTCGGCAAAGTCGATGAAATTGGGGTTGCCCGCGCGGGCCGAGAACGACTGATAGGGCGAGTCACCATAGCTCGTCGTCGTAAGGGGCAGAATCTGCCAATAATGTTGTTTGCACGAGGCGAGGAAATCGACAAAGTCGTAGGCGTTCCAGCCAAAGCCGCCGATGCCGTACGGTCCGGGCAGGGACGAGATGGGCATGAGAACACCGCTTGCACGCTCCATGGATGTGCTCACCAACCTTCTTGTTGTGGGATCGGCCTGCAGATGGGTGAACAGCCCGTCTCGAGTTTTAGAGTCGATGCCCCTATTGTAGAACATGTTGTTTAAACATGTATAGGCGAGATTAAAAAGTTGGCCCATTTTCGGTAAATGGTTACGCGCCATGAAAAAAGCCCCGGTCTCACATCGTGAGATCGGGGCAAGAACGGTTTGTAGGTTTTTTGCTACTCGGCATCGGCGAAGCCGTTGGGGTTATGGCTCTGCCAATTCCAGCTGTCGCGGCACATGTCCGCGATATCGTACTGGGCCTTCCAGCCCATCATGCGCTCGGCCTTGGAGGCATCGCACCAGTTGGCGGCGATATCGCCGGCACGGCGTTCGCGAATCACGTAGGGCAGCTCCTTGCCGCACGCCTTGGAGAAGGCGGCGACGACCTCGAGCACCGAGGTGCCGGTGCCGGTTCCCAGGTTAAAGATCTCGACGCCGGTTTTGCCGTTCATCCAGTTGAGGGCGGCAACGTGACCAGATGCCAGGTCGCACACGTGGATGTAGTCACGCACACCGGTGCCGTCGGGGGTGGGGTAGTCGTTGCCAAAGACCTGAACGGCCTCGAGCTTGCCCACGGCGACCTGGGCGACATAGGGAACCAGGTTGTTGGGGATGCCCTTGGGGTCCTCGCCGATCAAGCCTGACGGATGGGCACCGATGGGGTTGAAGTAACGAAGCAGCACGACGTCCCACTCGGGGTCGGCGGTGTGGACATCCATGAGGATCTGCTCAATCATCCACTTGGTCCAACCGTAGGGGTTGGTCGCGGGCTTCTTGGGGTCTTCCTCGGTGACAGGCGGATTGTCCGGATCGCCGTAGACGGTCGAGGAGCTCGAGAAGATGATGGACTTGCAGCCATGGTTGCGCATGACGTCGACGAGCACCAGGGTGTTCTCGATGTTGTTGTGGTAGTACTCGACGGGCTTGCTCACCGACTCGCCGACGGCCTTAAAGCCGGCGAAGTGGATGACGCGGTCGATCTGATGGGTATCGAAGATCTTGTTCATCGCATCGCGGTCGAGCACGTTGGCCTCGTAGAAGGTGAGGTTCTTGGCGGCCTCGTCGCCCACGATGGTCTTGACGCGGTCGACGGCGACGGCGCTGGAGTTGGAGAGATCATCGACGATGACGACCTGGTAGCCACCCTCGAGCAGCTGAACGACGGTGTGCGAGCCGATAAAGCCGGCGCCACCGGTAACGAGGACGCAGGTGTCTTTGGGGTCGAGTGCTTTGGACATGTAGTCTCCTATCGAATCAGGAACACTTCTTCAGGGGAGTATAGCGCAGGCAGGGACACCCAAATCGTGCGCTGTAGGAAAAGCAGAGGATTGTGCTAACGTACTCATAGAAGAGCTTGCGTACGCATAACCTGATCTTTGGCATTTGCTTACGAGCCGCTGACCTTGTAGTTTCCTGCCGTTCGTGGAAATCGTTGGGACGCGCCATATGTACGCTAATATGTATGAGTTGAGCGACATATAAATAAACATGTAACGGAGTACATATGTCACCAAACAGCGATTCCATCCTTTCCCAGGAGCTCTCGCGCCGCACTGCCCTCAAGGCTCTGTTCGGCGCCGCTTCTGCGGCGGTTCTTTTTGGCCTGCCCGCTCGCGCCCATGCGGCGGAGGCTTCCAAAGAAACCACCGATAAACTGAATGCCGCCCAGGCCCAACTCGACGAGGTTCAGGCCCAGCTCGACAGCATCGCAAATGAGTATGCGGCGCTGGCCAACAAGAATGCCCAGACCCTCAACGACATCGAGAATGTCCAGGGCAAGATTGACGACACGCAGGCCCAGATCGATGAAAAGAAGGCCGAGCTCAAGAAGAAGCGCAACGACCTTTCCGATCGCGTGGCCGCCAGCTACAAGTCCGGCGGCACGAACATCCTGTCGCTGCTGCTGGCCTCTGGCTCGTTTGAGGAACTCGTCGCCAACGCGCATTACGTTGAGAAGATCAACAAGAGCGACCGCGATGCCATCGAGGATATCCAGACGATTCAGGCTGAGCTCGACGCACAGAAGACCGAGCTCGAAGCACAAAAGGCCGACCTGGAAAAACTCAAGGACCAGCAGACGGCTCAGATGCAGGATATGCAGGCCAAGCAGCAAGAAGTCCAGACCGTGCTGAACGGTCTTTCCGACGACGTCAAGGAGCTCATGGCTCAGCGCGATTCCGAGATCCTCGCTGCCGCCCAGGCTGAGGAGGCTGCCAGGAAGGCCGCCGCTGCCGCTGCCGCCGCGAACAAGAACAATTCCTACTCGGGTGGTTCAAGCTCGGGTGGCGGATCGTATGCGCCCGGAACCCCGCAACAGAATGCCGGCTCGGGCAAACAGCAGGCCGTCGTCAACGCGTGCTACTCCACGCCTTCGCCGGGTCAGAACTGGTGCGCGGCGTGGGTTACCAATGTCTTCCGTAACGCCGGCGTGGGCTATTTTGGCGGCAACGCGTGTGACATGTTCAACGCCTGGTGCTATAGCTCCGATCGCTCGGCGCTGCAGGTGGGCATGATCGTGGCCGACTCATCGCATAGCGGTACCGGCATGCCGGGTCTGATCTATGGCCACGTGGGCATCTATGTTGGCGGCGGCATCGTTATGAGCAACGAGGGTGCCATTACGTCTAAGTCGCTCGATTCGTTTATTAGCTTCTATGGCACTGGCTCTGGCGTGCGTTGGGGCTGGCTCGGCGGTATTGCGCTGTCGTAAAGCCGACGGGGCCGCGTGCCCGCCCGCAATATATTTGATTGCCTGCTCGGGCAGTCCTGCGCAAGACGAAGGCCACATTAAGTGGCCTTCTTTGCGTGCGGAACTCGCGATCAATCAAATATAATGCGGGCGGGCACGCGGCCCTCTCGGGTTTGGGGCGCGACACACCGGACTGGGTTATCTGAATGAATATGGTGAAGGCCCCTTTCGGGGCCTTCTTTTTATAAAAATTCGCCTACTCGGTGGACTTCGGGTTCTAGGTCTACGCCGAATTGGTCTTTGACGGTTGCCTGGATGTGGCGGATGAGTTCGTCGACGTCGGCGGCGGTGGCGTGGTCGGCGTTGACGATAAAGCCGCAGTGCTTTTCGCTTACCTGCGCGCCGCCAACGGCGTGTCCTCGCAGGCCGGCATCCATGATGAGCTTGCCGGCAAAGTAGCCCTCGGGGCGCTTGAAGGTGGAGCCGGCACTCGGCATGTCGAGCGGCTGTTTGTCCTCGCGGCGCTGGCGGTAGTCGTCCATGTCGGCCTTGATCATCGCGGCGTTGCCCGGTGCGAGGTTGAAGGTGGCAGAAAGAACGATAAAGCCGTCGTCGGCGATGCGGCTCTTGCGATAGCCCAGATTGAGCTCATCGACATCGAACTCGATGATGTTGCCGCTGCCGCGGGTGCCGTCGTCGAGCTGGCGAGCAGGTTTGTAGACGCGCACGGACTCCAGCACATCGGCCATGCAGGCGCCGTAAGCTCCGGCGTTCATGTAGCAGGCGCCGCCGACCGATCCGGGGATGCCCGAGATGGGCTCCATGCCGGTGAGACCGGCCTCGGCTGCCGCCGCGGCGACATCGGAAAGCAAGGCGCCGGCCGCTGCCGTGACGTGCGTACCGTCGACCGTAATGTCGGAGAGGCCTTCGCCCAACGCCACGACGACGCCGCGGATACCCTTGTCGCCGACGAGCAGGTCGGAGCCGTTGCCCACGATGGTGAGCGGCAGGTCGCAGCGATAACAGGTGTCGAGCGTGGCGACGAGGCCCTGCTCGGTATCGGGCATGACAAAGACGTCGGCCGGGCCGCCGATCTTAAACGTGGTGTGCTCGCGCATGGGCTCGCTCATCAGCACGTTGTCCTCGCCGGCAACGCCAGCAAGCGCGCACAGCAGGTCCTCGTTAAAAAAGTCGTTCTCGTGCATACGAATATCCGCCTTTTGGTGGTCGTTGTCATCAATCGATTGCAATATACCCCACCCGGACGGATTTGGTGCGCTGGCGGCGATAAAACAGCCGTCTACCGGATTGGTAAAGTGTTTATCACCGAGGTAGAGGGGCGGTCGCTATACTTTCAAGAGATTGCGCGTAAACCTGGAAGGAGCGAGATGGCCAACAAAGTCACCCTCAAGCAGATTGCCCAGGAGGTGGGGCTTTCCCCCTCGTCGGTCTCGCTTGTGCTCAATAATCGGCCCTGTCGCATCTCGGAAGAAAACCGCAAACTCATCAAGGAGGTCGCGGCGCGCAACCACTATGTTCCTAACCAGATTGCGCGTAGTCTGGTCATGCGCGAGTCGCGCACGCTGGGCCTTATCGTCCCTAACATCGAGAGCCGCTTTTTTGCCTCGCTCGCCGGTAGCCTGGAAAAGCGCTGCCGCGAGGACGGCTATGCGCTCTTCATTACCAGCTCGGGCGGAAGCGCCGATGACGATCTGGAGCTGCTGCGCCAGCTGGTGACGCGCGGCGTCGACGGCGTCTTCCTGGTCGTGGGCGACGAGTTCTCCGACGACCGCGCCCTGCGCGAAGAAGTCAGCCACCTGCCCATCCCGGCCGTAATGGTCGACCGTGCCATTGAGGGACTCGAGTGCGACAAGGTGATGTTCGATCACGAGATGGGTGGATACATGGCCACCCGCTATCTGATCGAGCAAGGCCACCGCCGTATTGCCTGTCTGGTTAACGCACGCCGCTCCAATACGGGTCGCAAACGACTTGCCGGCTATGAGCGCGCACTGCGCGAGGTTGGCTTGCCTATCGACGCGCGTTTAGAGTTTGAGAGCGAGTACTACATCCCGAGTGCCTACGAGGCCTCGGAGGCGGTGCTCGCAACTGATGCTACCGCTGTGTTCGCAAGTTCGGATAACATCGCCCTCGGTCTGCTCAAGCGCTTGCACGAGATGGGGAAGAGCATCCCGGGCGATATTTCGGTCGTAAGCTATGACAACTCGGCGGCCGACGTTCTCTTTGAGCCGGCGCTGACCGCGATTGAGCAGGATCCTGGTGTCCTTGCGGAGCATGCTTTTGGCTGCATGTCCAAGCGTCTTGCCGGTAGGGGCGGTAGACGTGCCGAAGAAGTCGTTCTGGAGCCGGCGCTTATCGTGAAGGGCAGCGTGCTCGATCTTACCGAATGTAGCTAAGCGTACTTGTTTGTTTGCATAGATTGCATGCGGAGTGTCCGCTATTTACCGGCGGGGCCGGGGTGCCTGCCTTGTTTTGAGAAGTTCGCGGAGCCCACTTCTCAAAACAAGGCAGGCACCCCGGCCCTCGTCCGTGAGCTCTTCCGCTGGGCGAGCTATAGACGCCGCGCACCGATGCGGTAAAGCGGTGGCTTGAAATTGGTGCTATATTCGGCTTGAGTTGTTTAATGCTAGTACGGGAGGCTGATATGGGGCTGTTCAAGAAGAAAAACCCGCAGGATGCCTTTGATCCCGATGTGTTTACCATCACGGATACGATTTTGGACCCGCCGCGGTTTACATTTTTGCCGGCTATCTACCAGGATGCCACGCATCGCAAGTGGGCTGTGCATCAACGCGGCGGCGAGCCGAAGATTTTTGACTATGCGGACGTGTTGCAGTGCGAAGTGGCCGAGGCGGGCGATCCGGAGGCCGAAGAAGCGGTCTCTAAACAGGAATTTGCCCAGCGTATCCTGGCAAATCCTGCCAAGGCGGCAAAAATGAACGCTGCCAAGCGTAATATGTGTCTTGGTATGGGCGTTGTTGTGGCGGTTCAGACGGGAAAAGACGAGGTTTCCAAATTAGAGATTCCCGTTATGACCGACGAAGTCAAACGCGATTCAAGCCTATATAAGTCGTATCGGAATGTCGCCGAGAAGATCAAGGCCGAATTTGATGCCATGGGAGGGCTGGCCTAATTTTGGCGGCATACGTTTCTGAATGAGGAGTCTGTGCAATGGCAGGCGAATCTTATGCGATTCCCCCCAAAGATCGTGCTGTTGAGGGAATTCTTTGGTATATCCAGCACCATCAGCTTGCCAGCGGCGATCGCCTGCCGGCCGAGCGCGTGCTGTGCGAAGAGATTGGCGTTTCGCGTACGGCGTTGCGTGCCGGTATCACGCGGCTCATCTCGTGTGGAACGCTCGAGAGCCGTCGCGGATCGGGTACGTATGTGTGTCCTCCCAAGCCGCTGAATATCTTCCAGGAAACGTATAACTTCTCCGATGCTGTGCGGACTGCCGGCCTGCACCCCTCTTCTCGTCTGGTTTCCACCGGGATCATCGAGGCGGATGAGGCGCTTGCCGACAAGCTTGGAGTGGCTGTAGGCGCTCCTTTGCTCCGCATGCAGCGCGTTCGACTTATTGAGGGCGAGCCGGCGTCAATCGAGACCGCTCACGTTAACCTGTCCCTGTGCCCATCGCTTCCCGAGCACGATTTTGAGTGTGAGAGCCTTTACGATGTCTTGCTCAAAGAAGGTGGCGTGCGTGTTGAGCATGGACGTGAGCACATCTCCATCTCGCGTTTGAACGTCGAAGAGGCCGAGCTACTCCAGCAAGAAGAGGGAACGCCGGTGTTCTATGAGAGCACGATCGAATTTGATAAGGACATGCGTTTTGTGGAGCATTGCAAATCGGTGATTTTGCCCACAAAGTTCCGCTTTGCCGATAACGGCGAAAAGAACGGCATGAGGAGCGTGGCAGGTGAACAATGGCTGAAACAGTAGATGCCACCCCGGTTTATATGCGCATTCGACGCCGCGTCGAGGAGCGTATCGAGCGTGGCATATATCCCACGGGTTCCATGATTCCGTCCGAAAAAGACCTCGCCGAGGAATTTGGTACGACACGCTTGACCATTCGAAGTGCTGTCGATGAGCTGGTTCGGCGCGGGCAGATTCGACGCGTCCGCGGAAAGGGCGCGTTTGTGGCGCAGAAAGTGCCCGTTGCCTACGAGCGAACAGGAGGCTTTCGCGAGTCGGTTCGTGCTTCGGGCGGCGAGCCGTCCGTCCGCATCCTCGCGCGTTCCAAGCGTTATGCGGGCCCATATTATGCCAACCTGTTTGGCATTGCCGAGGACGATTTGCTGTATTCGATTCGGCGTTTGAACTGCGTCAACGGCGATCCCGTATCGATTGAGATGGCGTTCATTCCGTGCCTGCTGTTTCCCACAATCGAAAATATTGACGTGTCGGTCTTCAGTTTGTACGAGACCTATGAGATGTTGGGCCGAAAGCCGGTCATGGCGCAGGAGAAGCTCGATATCGAGGCGGTGGGTGCACGCGACGCGGGCTTGCTTGGCTTGGAACAAGGGGATCTTGTTTTGCTTTTGGAATGCGTGAGCTATGACGCGAGCGGTCAGGCTATCGAGTATGTAAAGTCCTTCAATCGTGGCGATGCGGGCGGCTACACCTATACGTACTAGCTGGGGCTTTGCATCGCGCGCGGTAACAGCCGGTCTGTTTGGGCAATTTGACCGACTGTATATACAACCTTACATGGCGCAAAATCGACCGTTCACCGAAGGGGATAAATTAATCGACAAAGAGGTATCAAAAAGCCGTAACCTGTAATCGTGATTGGTATCAAATACTAATGATTTGTTGCGAGGTGAGACGATGAAGATGCTCGATTACGTTCAACTCGCCCATGTGCGTATGGGAGAGAACCTCGAGCGTTCGTCTGAGCTGGTGGCGCAGCTCGTTGATATTTTCCAGTCCGGTTCATTTGACGCGCTGCGCATCGTTGCTTCGGGTTCGTCGCGCCATGCCGCCGATTGCGCCCGCGATTACCTGCAAGATGCGCTGCAGATGCAAGTGTCCGTTGTGACGCCCGAGGCCTTCGTCGATTTTGAACACACCTATCCGCAGCATGCGCTCAACATCGCCGTCTCGCAGAGTGGTTATTCGACCAATACGATTGCGGCGCTCGATTACATGCGCGCACACGATATGGCTGCAGTTGCGCTTACGGCAAACGTCGAGGCACCCATCAAGGAGCACACTGACATCGTTCTTGACTACGGTGTGGGCGTCGAGTCGGTGGACTTTGTGACTCTGGGCGTCGAGGTTCTCGTTGAGTACCTGGTGCTCTTTGGTATTTACGGCGGTCAGGCGCGCGGAACGATTGACGCCAAGGGCGTTGCCCAGCGTCTTGACGACCTGCGCGAGGCTATCCAGGCCAATGCCGTGATGTGCAAGACCGCCGAGGCATATGTCCAAGGCCACATGCTCGAGCTTTCTGAGCACATGCCCGCCATGGTCGTCGGCAACGGCCCCAACTACGGTGTTGCCGAGGAGGCGGCGCTCAAGCTGAGCGAGACCATCAAGATTCCTGCCATGCATCACGAAGGCGAGGAGTTCGTCCACGGTCCCGAGATGCAGATCGTTCCGGGCTATCTGGTGTTTATTGTCGACGATCCGCAGGGGTCGGAGCGTCTTGCGAATATCGCCGATGCGCTATCGAACGTTACGACAAAAACGGTGCTGCTCACGGCCCATCCCAGGGGTAGGGCTCACGAGGTTGCGGTGCCTCAGGTGGCTCCGCTGCTCAGCGCGATTCCCAATCTTGTGTTCTTCCAGACGATTGCGGCAATGATCGCCGAGCGTCTGAAGTCATGGGACGTGCACCCGTATCTCGATGCCGTCTCCAAGCAAATGGAGGTCAAGGCAGAGGGCTACGAAGAGTCAGTCAATGCGCTTAAGGCCAAAGCGGCTGAGTGTTACGGAATGTAAGCGGGTTTTGATGCCCGTTGGCATGGGGGATGTGGAAACAACCCCAGAAAGGAGAGACAAATGAAGGAAACCGAGAAGATCGAGATCATGCATTTCGACCAGGAGGGCTATCTCGAGGACGGTAAGGCGCTCTACGAGACCGGCAAGAAGATGACCGCGCTCGCCGACAAGGTCGCCGACGAGGGCTACGACGCCGTGTTCCTGATGGGCGTCGGCGGCACCTGGGACGAGCTCATGCAGCTCGAGTACCTCATGAACAAGTTCGGCGACCGCGACCTCG
>DBFELT010000024.1:0-58718 GCA_048323995.1 Collinsella sp.
GATGCGGGCGTGTTGGCTAAAATGGGTCGGCCGGGATTGGTCAATCTCGGCCGACTATATTTGGCTAAAATAATCCGACGCTAACAGCGCCAAGGACCTCGCCCGTCGCCAGGTTATCGTCAAGGAGCTGCCGGCGATTCAAAACCTCGGCGCGACGGACGTCCTGTGCTGCGACAAGACCGGCACCCTCACCGAAGACCGCATCGTGCTCGAGCGCTATCTCAGCACCGACGGCAACGAAGACGCACGCGTGCTGCGCCATGCATTTTTGAATAGCTTCTTCCAAACCGGCCTCAAAAACCTTATCGACCTGGCCGTAATCGACCGTGCCGATGTGACGCCCTCGACCGTCGTGCCCGATTCTATGCTGGGCCAGAGTCTGCGCGACCGCTATACCAAGGTCGACGAGGTTCCCTTCGATTTCTCGCGCCGTCGCCTGAGCGTAGTTGTCGCCGACGCCCAAGGCAAAACCCAGATGGTTACCAAGGGCGCCGCCGAGGAAATGCTCGAGATCTGCTCCTTTGTCGAGATCGATGGCATCGCTCAGCCGCTCACCGACGAGAAGCTCGCCCAGATTCGCAAGCAGGTCGCCGGACTTAACGCCGAGGGCCTGCGCGTGATTGCCGTGGCGCAGAAGACCAATCCGCGCTGCGTGGGCGAGTTTGGAATCGCCGACGAGTGCGACATGGTGCTGATGGGCTTTTTGGCCTTCCTCGATCCGCCTAAAGCAAGTGCCGCGGGCGCCGTCGCCACCCTTGCGGCCAAGGGCGTGGCGGTCAAGGTCCTGACCGGCGACAACGACCGCGTCGCCGCCACCGTCTGCGAGCAGATCGGCATTGACGCGAGCAGCGTTTTGCTCGGCTCCGAGATCGATGCGCTCGACGACGCAGAGCTTGCCGAGCGTGCCGAGAAAACCCACCTCTTCGCCAAGCTCTCGCCGCTGCAGAAGGCGCGCCTAGTGCGCGTCATGCGCGAGTTGCTCGGCCACACCGTGGGCTTTATGGGCGACGGCATTAACGACGCCGCCGCCATGCGTGCGAGCGACTGCGGCATCTCGGTCGATTCGGCCGTCGACATTGCCAAGGAATCCGCCGATATCATCTTGCTTCAGAAGGACCTGGGTGTGCTCGAGCGCGGCATCATCGAAGGCCGCCGCACCTACGGCAACCTACTCAAGTACCTCAAGACCACGGTGAGCTCCAACTTTGGCAACGTGCTGTCCGTGACCGTCGCGAGCCTGTTCTAGCCGTTTTCCCATGAGCGCCCTGCAGCTGGTGCTGCTGTCGCTCGTCTACGAGATCGTGTGCATCGCGCTGCCGTGGGACACCGTCGATGACGCCTGGACTGCCCGCCCGCGCGCCTGGGACGCCGCGTCCATCAAGGGCTTTATGCTCGAGCTGGGCCCCGTGAGCTCGCTGTTTGACATCGTGACCTTCGCTGCGCTCTTCTTTGTGGTGTGCCCCGCCGCCGTGGGCGCGAGCTGGGCCGAGCTTGCCGCCGCGGGCAACGTCACGGGTATGGCGACCTTCGCCGCGATCTTCCAGAGCGGCTGGTTTGTCGAGTCCATGTGGTCGCAGACGCTCGTGATCCACATGCTGCGCTCGCCGCGCCTGCCGAACCCGTGCGACCACGCCGCCCCCGCGCTGTGCGTTCTTACCGTGCTGGGCCTGGCGCTCGTCACATGGCTGCCGGCAAGCCCCATCGCCGATGCGCTCGGCCTCATGGCACTGCCCGCGAGCTTTTTCGCGCTGCTCGTCGGCATCGTCACCGCCTACATCGCGCTCACTCAGCTGGCAAAGCGCCGCTACATTGCACGCCACGGCGAGCTGCTGTAGCAAGCAGACGGAAAACACCCTGCCAGTTGCCGTTGCCACTACCACAGCTGCCAACGCCTCTGCCGCTGCCGTTGCCTCTGCCGCTGCCGCAATCTATCCCCTCAGCAATTGCGGTGAAATAGTTCCTGTTTAAAGCCGCGTGACTTTAATTTAGGGACTATTCCACCGCGACTTATTGGGAGATTAGCTAGTCCTTGGGTGTCCAGGACCAGAAGAAGTTGATGAGGGCCACGCGCGAGGCGGTGCCGGTCTTTTTGTTGATCGAGGAAATGTGACGATAGAGCGTGGAGCGCGAAAGGAAAAGCGTTGTGGCGATGTCCTGAACGCTCTGGTCCGAAACGACCAAGACCTCAAGAATATCGCGCTCGCGCCTTGTAAGCCCAAAGGTGACGACGAAGGCATCGAGGCGTTCATCGGACGTGGGCTCCGCTGCCTCCACGGGCTCGGGGTCGGAGCATGTGGGCGCAAGATCCCCACCAAGATCGTCGGTGGCAAGCGGCAGTCCGTCCCGCATCGCGGCATCATCGGCTCGTTGCCCCAACTGCCCCAGCAGCGTAATCGCAATGCCCACAAACATCACGAGCGCCGCACCGACCGCAGCCAGCACATTTTGACTCGAGATAATCGCCACTGCCGGCGCCGTCACGAACATCGAGCACACGTTGTTGACGACGCGACCCATGCACGGCCAAAAATATGACCAGCGCGCATAGAGCGAGACGGCGGCATATTTTGTGGTAAAGAACACCACGAAAAAGCCCGAGCCCAGATAAAAGATGATCGTGGCAGCAAGCTCGTTGCCGCCATTGCCATCGACGATGAGCACAAAGAACGAAAGCGTGGACAGTATGGCGGCACATGTCATGCCGATATTCATATACGAGCGGCCGTGCAGGTCAAATAGTGCGCCAGCGACCAACGAGCTCACGACAAGCAGCAGGCGCGGCCAATCGCCCAAATCGACGGTTCCGACAGCATGCAGGGTCGTGAAGCCCGCGTTGAGAGCGGCGAATACGATGGAAAGATACGCCGTCGCCACGGTCAGGCGAACTACGGCGCGACGGAATGCCGCCTTTGCCTCGGGATCGTCATGCCACTTGGCGCCATATTCCAGAGCATCTACCGAAAGCCCGGCAGCACTGGGTTCAAAGCTGGGATCGGACTCGTCGCGCAGCTTGGCGCGTCGGGCACCGTGGAGCAACGCCACCTGCGCGATCGCACAGACGACCAGAACAGCCTGCTGAGGAATGCCGACAGGCATCACCATGTGGTTGAGAACCTGCACCAGAACGCCCATGGCGTAAGAAAGTGCGGCGGCGCGCGCCAAGCAGGGCGTTCGCGCAAAGCGCCTCGCAAAATTTGCATGAGCAGTCGATCCGCAGTAGCCCAGCGTGCAACACGCCATCAAACCGCCGGCAATTACCACCTCAAACCGAACCGCCATAATCATCAGCAGCAATGCCGACACCAGCAGCACGCCCGTGATGTCGCTCGTCGTATCGATCGCGCGGGGGCGGCGATAGTACAGAATAGGACGCACAAAAAAGCCGATTACGCTCGCACCGACGATGAGGGTCTCGTAGGTAGCAACCTCGCTCGGCGGCACAAACTCGGCCACGCGCATGTCGAAGAGGTACTCGCCAGCCAAAAACGTAAAATAGAACAGCGCCAGGCATATAATCTCCCGAATGCCCCGACGAAAGTACGCGGCCGTGCCTCCCATACCTTTCATGAATATCCCCCCCCCCGCAGTCGTTTAATTGCCTGCAAATCTATTCTATTAGAGAACCAGTCCTAATATCGAACCCATCCTCAAAATGTCGCTAATTTGACCCCAACAGCCCACGGCGTAAACCGATTTTGAGCCGCATGGCCAAGAAGGGGCGCGCACGGCTTGCAGCTCGGCAAGGAGTGTCCCCCAACTGCCACTCATTTAAGTACGTCCCCAATGAGTACCTTCGGCAAAGAGTGCCCCCCGCGCGCGACTAGTCGTTTAAGAACGTCTCCAACGACTAGCCAAAAATGAGCCATGTGTCCCAGTTGCGAAGACTCGTTGAGCCGTCTGGGTATCGTGAAAGATCGCGCACTCACCCATCATCAAAAGTGACACACGCTACCTGTTGATGGGAGGCAGCCATGGGCTTCTTTGACAAGATGTTCGAGAAGAAAGAGTGCGCGATTTGCGGTACTGAGCTAGGCCTTTTAGGAAAGACCAAGATTGATGAAGGCTACCTGTGCAAAGAGTGCGCCGGCAAGCTCTCCCCCTTCTTCCACGGCTATCGCTCCAGCTCTGCAGACGACATCCGCGAGCAACTCGCCTACCGCGAGGCCAACGCCGAACGCCTGACGTCCTTCAACCCCACGCGCACGCTCTCTGCCGGGCGTACCAACATCATGCTCGACGAGGACGCAGGACTGCTGATCATTACCTCGCAGAGCCGCTGGCGCGACGCCAACCCGGACATCATCGAGTTCTCGCAGGTGCTCGGCTGCGATATGGATATTGACGAGCACCGCACCGAGATCTATCGCGAGACCAAAGACGGCGAACGTGAGGGCTACAATCCGCCGCGCTACGACCTGGATTACGACTTTAACCTGACCATCCACGTCAACACGCCGTACTTTACCGAGATCAACCTGCGCGTAAACGACTCCACCATCGAGCAGCGCGGGTCCATCGAGTACCGCGAGGCCAAGCGCCAGGCAACCGAAGTTCGCGATGCGCTGGTGCAGCTGCGTCAGGAAACACGCGACAGCGTCGTGGCCGCCAAGGCCCCCAAGACCGCGGTCACCTGCCCCTTCTGTGGCGCGACCACCATCCCCGATGCCAGTGGGCGCCGCGAATACTGCGGCGGCGCCATCGGCGCATAGCCCCCGGCAGCGAAAGGACCGATCATGGCCTTCGAGAGCGTCAACTATCAGTGTCCCGCGTGCGGCGGCCCCCTTCACTTTGCCAGCACCGAGCAAAAGCTCATCTGCGACTACTGTGATTCGCGTTTTGAAGTCGAAGAAGTCGAGGCCCTCTATCGCGAGCGCCAGAACAAGGCAGATGCCAAAGCCGATGCCGCGGCCGCCGCGGCCAAGCCCGCCGCCGACAGCGCGGTGCAGGAGCTCGCCCAAAACGCCGGCTATGTCTGCTCGTCGTGCGGCGCCGAACTAATCTCGGACGGTACCGTCGCCGTTACCACCTGCCCGTACTGCGGCAACCCCGCCGTGGCACCCGGTCAGCTCTCGGGCGACTTCTCACCCGACCTGGTGATTCCGTTTAAGCTCGGGCGCGATGATGTCATGGCCGCGCTCAAAGAGCATTACAAGGGCAAGATCCTGCTGCCCAAGAGCTTTGTCACCGGCAACCACATCGACGAAGTCCAAGGCGTTTACGTGCCGTTTTGGCTTTACGGCGCCCGCGTGGACGGCGAAGTGTACTTTGATGCTACCAACGAGACCGTGACTGAGGAATCCGATCGTACCGTCACGACCACCGACCACTACGACGCCTACCGTAAAGGCAATATCTCGTTTGAGCGCGTGCCCGTCGACGGATCGTCCAAGATGCCCGACGGCCACATGGACGCCATCGAGCCGTTTGACTACGACGCGCTGCGCCCGTTTTCGGTCGCGTATATGCCCGGCTACATCGCCAACCGCTACGACGAGGACTGCGAAACCTGCAAGGCGCGCGCCGAACGCCGTATGGAAGAAAGCACAATCTCGGCCCTGCGCGAGACCGTCGTCGACGAATACGACGATGCCACGGTCGAAAGCAAGCAGCTCGACTACACCTGGGAAGACAGCGACTACGCCCTGTTCCCCGTCTGGATGCTCTCCACCTCGTGGAACGGCAAGAGCTACCTGTTTGCCATGAACGGCCAGACCGGCCGCTTGGTCGGCGAGCTCCCCTGCTCCAAGCCCAAGCTCGTCATCGCCTCGGTGCTGTTCTTTATGATCGGATTTGTCCTCTCCCAGATCCTCTTCATGGGTGAGAACGCCTTCGATCCGGATTACCTCACCTTTGATATCGAGGGCATCCTCATCAACATCGTCGCGCCGCTGATCATCGTGGTCATCGCAGACGTGCTGCTGGTGGGCCAGCTCAAGACGGCCAACGAGGCCACCCACGCCGATTGCTACTGTGGCGAGCTCGACCTGACCGAGAAGCACGACACCTTCAGCCACACCGAGACCACCGTTGTCATGAAGGACGACAAGGACGATTAACCATCCTGACCAATACCACCCGGCCTTTGACGAGAAAGGAAGATCACCATGGGACTCTTGAAAGCTGGATTGGGTGCTGCCGGCGGCGTCATGGCCGACCAGTGGAAGGAATTTATCTACTGCGAATCGATGCCCGCTGACGTCTTGGCCTGCAAGGGCAGCAAACGCACCGGTGGCCGCAGCTCCAACACGCGCGGAGAGGACAACGTCATCTCTAACGGCTCCGTCATCGCCGTCAACGACGGACAGGGCATGCTCGTGGTGCAAAACGGCAAGATCATCGAAGTCGCGCTGGAGCCCGGTGAGTTCGTCTTCGATACCGGCAGCGAGCCGAGCGTCTTTAGCGGCAACCTGGGCGATTCCATCAAGGAGACCTTCGCCAATATCGGCAGCCGCTTTACCTTTGGCGGCGACGCGGGCAAGGACCAGCGCGTCTACTTCATCAACACCAAGGAGATCATCGGCAACAAGTACGGCACCGCCTCGCCCGTGCCCTTCCGCGTGGTCGATAACAACATTGGCCTGGACGTCGACATCTCCGTGCGCTGCAACGGCGAGTATTCGTACCGCATCACCAACCCGCTGCTGTTCTACACCAACGTATGCGGCAACGTGACCGATAGCTACACGCGAGACAAGATCGACAGCCAGCTTAAGTCCGAGCTGCTCACCGCCCTGCAACCCGCCTTTGCCAAGATCTCGGAGATGGGCATCCGCTACAGCGCCATCCCCGGCCACACCACCGAGCTCGCCCGCGCGCTCAACGAGGTCCTCTCTGCCGACTGGCGTGACCTGCGCGGCGTCGAGATCGTGAGCTTTGGCGTCAACTCCATCGCCGCCTCGCAAGAAGACGAGCAGATGATCAAGGACCTGCAGAAGGCCGCGGTCATGCGCGATCCCACCATGGCGGCAGCCAACATTGCCAGCGCCCAGAGCGACGCAATGCGCGCGGCAGCCGCCAACCCCAACGGCGCGATGGCAGGCTTTATGGGCATGGGCATGGCGGGCGGCATGGGCGGCATGAACGCCAGCCAGCTGTTCGCCGCCGGCCAGGCACAGCAGCAGGCTGCTCCGCAGCCGGCTCCGGCTCCCGCCCCCGCACCGGCTCCCACCGCCGCACCTGCGGCCGGCGCATGGACCTGCAGCTGCGGCGCCACCAACACCGGCAAGTTCTGCTCCGAGTGCGGCAGTCCCGCACCCGCCCCGGCACCGGCCAAGTGGTTCTGCCCCAACTGCGGCAGCGAAAACGGCGGCAAGTTCTGCAGCAACTGCGGAACGCCTAGGCCCTAGCCCCTCTATCTGGTAATTGGCGGGGGGTCCGCCACCCCCGCATTTGCTTCTATGGGTTTCGTTCGATAAAGGAGGACACCATGAAGACAACGTTCAAAAAGTCCGCACTCGCATTCCTGACATGCGTCCTGGCGCTCGCCTTTGCCCTGACAGGCTGCAGCGGCGGCGGCAAGGACCCCAAGGCCGACTTCGTCGGCAGCTGGAAGTTCTCGGGTGGAACCGTAGAGGGCGAAGAGCTGACCGACGAGTACATGGATATGCTCGAGGAGGGGGGCGTCCACTGTATCCTAGTCCTCGATGAGGACGGCACGGGCGCCCTCGACCTGTTCCTTGAGGTCATCGACCTTAAGTGGGAGGCCAAGGATGCCACAACCGCAACCATCACTGCCGAAGGCGAATCGCAGGATATGACGCTCGAGGATGGCAAGCTCGTCCTTAAAATGGAAGACGACAAGCTTATCTTCACCAAGTCCGACAAGGATCTGTCCGGTACGGTGAAGAAGGATCGCGAGAACGCCGAGAAGGAAGAGGAGATCGATGAGGCCGTCGAAGACGACGATGTCCAGAACGTCGAAATCTCCCCCGCCGTCACCGTCGCCGATGACGATCTGTGCACCATCACCATCACCGAGAAATTCAAGGATGACTGGGGCGACATCGGCTTTGTCGTCAACATCACCAACAAGAGCGACAAGGACCTGACCTTCTACGCTCCCTCCGGCAAGACCAACGTCAACGGCACCATGAAGGAACCCTGGTTCTCGGCTAACTTGATGCCTGGCACCAACGCCACCGAGGAGTTCACGTTCTCGAGCGGCGAGCTTGACAGCCTTGACGACCTGGTCAATACGACCATCGGCATCGACGCCTACCTGACCGATTCCTACGAGGACGTCGCCTCCTACAGCGCAACCATCGCGTAGCGACAGACACCGATAGCCGCGGATTGGCGGACACATCCGCGCACATGCCAGGCGGGGCCGCGGGAAATGATCCTGCGGCCCCGCCGCTTTATGCCGACAGCACTGCCCATACAAGCAGGTCGCCCGCCGTTTTTAGATGCAAAACGGCGGGCGACCTATCTTCGGCGTTGGAGCACGGGCGGCACACCGACTACGGGCGCTCCATGTTGGGGACGATGCTGCCTTCGGTCACCGCATGCACGGCAAGACGCATGATGTTGTCGTAGCCGGTCTTGCTCAGGATCTCCGAAATGCGGCGCTTGATGGTGCCCTCGCTCATAAACAGCTCGGCCGCGATCTCGCGGCGGCTCTTGCCCTCGCAGGCAAGGCGCAAAATCGACAGCTCGACATCGTCGAGTGCCGCCGTGCCCGAAAAAATGCTCTCGGGCGGCTTGGGAAACGTGCAATAGCCCGCCAGCGTGGAGCGCATCACGGCGAACAGCTCGTCGATACCGACGTTCTTGTACACAAAGCTATCGACGCCCGCCTCGCGGGCCTGATCGACAAAGGTGATCTCGGGCATGCCGGTCATGATAATGATGCGACACTCGGGCAGCCGCTCCTTGATGCGCGCCGCCGCCACGATGCCGTTTGAATCGTGTTCGGTGCACACGTCCATCAGTATCATGTCCGGGCGCTCCTTGAGCGCGACACCCAAGGCCTCGGAGGCATCGGCAATCGCGGCGACGACGGTCATATCGGGCTGGTCGCCAACGGAGCGCGCCAGGCTCTCGCGCAGGATGGCCTGGTCTTCGACTATAAGGACGCGGATCATGAGCTTCTCCTTTGGGACGTATCGTTGGCGTTAAGCGGAATGGATACCGTAAGCGTAAAGGGCGGGGCGGCGTGGACCTCTAGGCTGCCACCCAGATCTTGCGCGACATGCCTCATACCTGGGATACCCGTTCCCTCGCGATACGATACGGGGGCCGGAGACCCGTCGTTAGAAATCGTCATGCGCGCGACGGCGCCAGTATCCGCCCCCTCCTGCCACAGACGCACGTGGACCCGATGCGCCTGCGCATGCTTGGTGGCATTGGTCGAGGCCTCGCGGATAATCTGCAGAAAGGCTGCGGCGACACGCGCGTCCTCAGGCAGCGCCCCCTCAACATCGATCTGCACGCTCACCAGGCCAAAGGCATGGACGATATCGCCCAGTTGCTCTGCCGGTTCGGTGTCGCCCCCGCTGCGCAGATCGGCAGCGATTGAGCGCAGCAGCGGGTCGATCTGCTCGAGTGACTCGTCATCCAGGCGCCCCTCCTCCAGATAACGATGGAGGATGGACAGACGCTGCCCGATCACGTCGTGCACGCGAGCGCGCATACGCAGATAGGCCGCATTGTCAGCAACTTTTTTGACTTCTTCGATCTGGGCTTGGAGCTCTTGGCCCGCAAGCTCAAGCAGGTGGTTGGCTTGCGCCAGGCGATCATGAGCATGCGCATACTCTGTTACATCCAGGCCGACAATGCGCTCAAAGAGGCGGCCCGAAACCATAACGTCATCGTGCACAAACAAGCGAATCTCGGCGGGAGAAACCTCGACCACCGCCCGCGCCTCACCAAAGCGGTCCAGATTAATCCGCACGCGGTTCTGGCTGCTTTCGGGCATTTGCATGCTGAGTTTGCGCAGGTCGTTCCATGTACCGCTCATATCGCCTAGGTCGGTGGGCATATGAAACTCCACCAGGTTTTTGCGCATGCAGCGGTTCATGAGCAGTGGACGGCCCCTCGAGTCCAGATACAGGATGCCCACGGGAATCACGTTGATGGTTTCGATCGTCGAAAACGCGGTGATATCCTCCTGGCGGTTGCGGATATCCATCAAGAGCGCCGCGATGGAGCGGAACAGGAAGAACGCTCCCTCTGCGATAAGGACAACGGTCCACGCCGAGCCCATGGCAAAAACCACCGGCGGTGTCACGGCGGCAACGAGCAACAGTTCGGGCAGCATGACGAGGCGACGATAGTGCACCATAAGCGTCACACCATAGGCAAAGATCGCGGCATTGAGCCACAGCACTCCGCCCATTGCCCTGGCGCAAACGTTAAGCGGCGCCACCAGATACGAGCCAGACGACGCGAATAAGATGAGCGCCGAAATCATCAGGTGAAGCACAAGGCTCGCCTCGTAGGCGCAAACCGCCTTACGGTTATAGGACGAGCGGCGCGATGCGATGAGCGGGACGTGGATCGTCTGCAGACACGCAGCCAGGGCAAAGACAACATCGAGCGCAACGATTTGGGGAAGGATGAGCGAAATCTGCATCGTCATTCACCCGCCCGCGGCATCAAGACGATCATGCGCAGCTGGCCGGGCTCGCCCTCAAGGCGGTATGCCACGTTGCGCCCTTGCAGAGCGCTTTCGAGCTCTTGCGCGGCGGGCGTCTGCGAAAGATCTTCATCATCGTTGGAAAAAAGCGTGGCGCGCAGCTCGACACTGCATCGGTCATGGTCGCCCAAGTGATACATAAGCGCCGGATGGTCGGTGGTGTAGGCAAAAAACGCAAAGTCATACACGCAGTCGTACAGGGCGCTTACCGTACTGGCGTGCATCGGGCGCCGTATGGCGATAATCGAAGCGCAATCGATATCGATGGTGCGCAGGTCGCTTGCGAGCTCGTTGGCAATGAGCTGAATGCGGTCGCGATCAAAACCGCTCTCCCCGTGCTGTGCCAACGTGAGCGACCCTTTGCGCTTGCAATAGGCGACGAGCATCTTGGCGCGCTGCAGCATGCGGTAACGCTCGTGCGAAGACGCTTCATCGGTCAACGGCGGCAGCGAGCTCAGCAGGTCGTACATCCCTTCGAGCGCGCGGGCAAGCGCCTGGTCCACGTCTTGGACCAGCAAGGTCTCGGCCTCTTGATCTGCCAGGTGCGTCTTAAGGTCGTAGTCGGCGGCGAGCAGCTCGTTTTGACGCTGCAGCTCCATGCGACGATGTGCCAGTTCACGGTTAAGCTCGTTGAGCTCCGACACGTCTTGGGCAAGCAGCGCCGATCCGCCCAGCAGTGGAAAGGCACGGTACATTACATCGGGATCGGACGCCACGGCAAAGGCATGAGCGCGCCCGTGCTCCTGGGTCCGCAACTCCTCGCGCACGCCTACCGGCATTGGCTTTGACACCGGCGTGGCATAGGCCTCCTGCAGGTCGCGCGTTAGAACTTTGAGGTCGAGCGGCAAGGTGTCGAAGATGCCAGCGATGTCGTGATACGACGGAATGACACCGCAATCGAGACAGATTTCCATCGCCACCACGCACAGGACGCAATAGACGAGCGAGAAGTTGAGCCTCCATGCCCAGGGCACGCGCAGAGCATATGAGATGGCAAAGAATGCGCCGCCCAGCAGTACGAGCGCCGCCGTGCCCGAGAAACGCTGGATGCGAAAGGACGAGGACCGGCCAACCAGGATAAAAAAGGCCACGAAGTTAAAGGCCGTCCACACGAGGACGGCGAAATAACCCCAGCCGTACGTGTAGTCGTTGCTCCAGGTGTCGCTTGTGCGGTCAAAGCGGAAGACCTGCTGGTGAAAATCGTTGGTGAGCACAAATCCGATAAGCAGGATGGCCACAATCCACAGCGCAGCGCAGTAGCGGCGACCCAGGCGGTGCTGCTCCAGGCCCGCAAGGCGCAGACCACACAACTGGTAGAGCAGCGGAATGAGCGTCATGGGCACGTAGTACAGGTACCACAGCACGGTGGCATAGAACGGCGTGAACGACTTGTACTTGAGAATGACCTCGATCATCCACAGGGCGCAGATGGTGGCGATGGCAACAAGGCTGCGGCGCAACACATAGTCCAAACAGCGCAGATAGACCGATACGCCCCAGATTGAAAATACAATTGCGGCGACAAGCAACGGCAGAGAGCTCGAATGGACGAGCGCATCCACGACCTCTTCGGACACCTCGCTATAGGCGGGCACGGTGTTAGAAAGTTTGGGGTCGAAGGCGAACAGCGCCGGCAAGACTGCCAAAAGCATGAGGAACAGCGCGGTGATGGCGCCGGCGATAGCAAAGACGCGGCGGCGGTACACCTGATGTGTTATGCCAACAAGGAATCGCGGCATGGCGAAGAGCCTGCCGCCCCTGGGATCCGCCACGGGTGCGGATCGGGCGGCCGCGTGGCCGATATGTCGCTCGCGGGTACCCATAGTGCTTTTAGTGTACCGACAGGTGGGCCCAAAAAGCGGGCCACATGTCCCAAAATCCGCAGACGGCAAGGCGCCCGGCGAGCATTAACTACTCGCCGGGCGCCTTGGTTAGGAGGCTATGAAGTCGAGTGTCTCAGCTTCCTTAGGAAAGGTCCTCACCATTAGAAGCAATAACCTTCTTGTACCAGTCGAAGCTCTTCTTCTTGGAGCGCTTGAGGGTGCCGTTGCCCGCATCATCGCGGTCCACATAGATAAAGCCGTAGCGCTTGGACATCTCGCCCGTGCCGGCAGACACCAGGTCGATCGGGCCCCAGGTGGTGTAGCCCAGCAGGTCAACGCCGTCCTCGGTCACCGCGTCGCGCATGGTCTGGATGTGCTGACGCAGGAAGTCGATACGATAGTCGTCGTTGATGGAACCATCCTCCTCGACAACATCCTTGGCGCCCAGACCGTTCTCGACCACAAACAGCGGCTTCTGATAACGGTCGTACAGGTCGTTAAGGGTGACGCGGAAGCCCAGCGGATCGATGGCCCAGCCCCACTGGCTCTCCTGCAGGTAGGGGTTTTTGGCGCCGGCGAAGGCGTTGCCCTGGGTGCGCTCGACATCGGGGTTATCGGCACCGGCGGAGCAACGGGTGCTGTAATAGCTAAAGCTGATGAAGTCGACGGTGTTGGCGGCCAGGATCTCGCGGTCCTCGTCCGTCATGCCCACATCGATGCCCAAACGCTCGAGCTTCTTGACAGCATATGCCGGGTAGTAGCCGCGGCTCTGGACGTCGACGAAGAAGTAATTGTCCTGGTTGTCGAGCTGCGCCTGACGCGCATCGCCCGGACGGCAGCTGTAGGGGTAGTAGCTACCTGCGGCGAGCATGCAGCCAATCTTGACCTCAGGATCGATCTCGTGGGCGATCTTGGTTGCCCAAGCGCTGGCGACGAGCTCGTTGTGAGCGGCCAGGTACTCGACGGCCTCCTTGTTCTCGCCCTCCTCAAAGACCAGACCGGCACCCATAAACGGCAGGTGCAGGATCATATTGATCTCGTTGAAGGTAAGCCAGTACTTCACCAGGCCCTTGTAGCGGGTGAAAATCGTGGTCGCGAGGTTCTTGTAGAAGTCGATGAGCTTGCGGTTGCGCCAGCCGCCGTACTCCTTGATGAGGTGAATCGGGCAGTCGAAGTGCGTGATGGTCACGAGCGGCTCGATGCCGTGCGCCTGACACTCGCGGAATACGTCCTCGTAGAAGGCCAGGCCAGCCTCGTTGGGCTCGGTCTCGTCGCCGTTGGGGAAAATGCGGGTCCAAGCCAGGCTCATACGGAAGGTTTTAAAGCCCATCTCGGCAAAGAGGGCGATGTCCTCTTTGTAGTGGTGATAGAAATCGATGCCGGTCTGCGCGGGATAGTAATAGCCGTCCTCAAAGTCGAGCATCTTGCGCTGGCCGGAAACCACCGCATAGCGCTCGGGGCCGTGCGGAGCCACGTCCACGTTGGCAAGGCCGCGGCCGTCCACGTCGTAGGCGCCCTCGCACTGGTTGGCAGCCGTCGCGCCGCCCCACAGGAAGTCATTACGGAAAGCCATGCATCAATCCTTTCGCACGCTGTTGTCATAGGCTCAGTATCCCTACAAACAACGCGTCGCTCAACGGCAACGACGCAGACCGATACTTCTTTTCGCGCGCAGGTGCCCGGCAGCCGCCCCGTCTGACACTTTTTGATACCGCCGCCCCCAACCACCACAAAGGGGACAGGCACCTTTGTGATGGTTGGGGGCGGTTTGTCTTGATCTGTAACAGGTAGACCGCCAAAACCGGGCTTGGTGTTACAGATCGAGATTCTCGGGCAGCTCCCTGCAGTTTGTCTAAATCTGTAACAGGTAGAGACGATTTAGCCCGCTAGATGTTACAGATTGAGACGGAAGACTCTAGTCGCAGGCGATGTCGAGGTTCTTGCCGATGAGGCCTACGTAGCCACCTTCGGCAGCCTTGGGGCTGTCAGCATGGCAGAGAACCCACTTGTCGGCCTTCCAATAGCAGTAGCTGTCACCGGCGGCAGGCATGTCGGTTGCGGCCTCGGGGCGCGGGCCGTTGGTGCCGGCGGGAAGCGCCACCATCACCTGGAAGCCGCCGTCGTCGACCATGCACGGCGTGTAGTGGAGCGTGGTGTTGAAGACCTCGACAACCTTGCCCGCCGGCACGCGGAACGCCTTGACGCACGCGGTATCGAGCTTGCCGTCCTCGATCTCCCAGCGATGCGCCACGAGCAGGATAAAGTCGCGCGCGCCCAGGTTGAACTCACTCGCGCGGTGGTACTCCAGGCAGTTGAGACGCGTGTTGTGGCCGTTGCACCAACCGAGCTGGAAGGGACGGCCACCAAACATGAGAAAGCCCAGTTTATCGGCATCCTTGACGCCCTCGAGCTCCGGCGCGCTTGCAACGTACTTGCTGCCCTCGGGAATGGGCGTGGCAGAAAGCGCCTCGAGTACGGGCGACATGAGCTCGGACGGAACGTTATCCCAAACGTTGCCATAGGACTTGAACTCGGGATCGTTGACAGAGTAGATATGCATGTTCACTCCTGTTCGTAAATGTGACTATACGAACATTCTAGAACAAACATGAGCGATTTTGAACGCTCACCCCGACCAATCAACAAAAAGGCGCCCCCGCATAAGCGAAGGCGCCCAATGCGCGCGTTTTGGACGACAAAGCCCTTACGCCTGCTGATAGTGCAGGTGCTTCTCGTCGATATCGGCCAGGTCGCGGTCGAGGTAGCGGCGCGCAAGCCAGTTGGCCATGGGGAGGTTCTGGTCCAGGTAGTTACCGCATTCCTCGGGAGCGGCACCGGGGACATCGCCCTCGAAGCCGGCGACAAACTCAAACAGCTCGCGGACGAGCGGCAAGACCTTCTCGCTCGTCAACTCGCCAAAGACAACCAGGTAAAAGCCCGTGCGGCAGCCCATGGGGCCAAAGTAGACAATGCGGCTCGACCACTCGGCATGATTGCGAAGAAACGTCGCGCCCAGGTGCTCAATGGTGTGGCACTCGGCCGTGTTCATGACCGGCTCCTTGTTGGGCGTGGTCAGGCGCAGGTCAAACGTGGTAACGGCAGCACCGGTCGCCGGATCGCGGTCGATGCGGCTCACATACACGCCGGGCTCAAGCAGCAGATGATCAACGGAAAAGCTGGCGATGCGCTCCATGGCAGATCCTCTCGATAGTCAAATTGGGACGGGACTCTTTTAGCTGGTTCGAATGGTCGCACCAATCATACCAGTCAAAAAAGCCCCGTCCAAAAGACAACTTAGCCAAGGACACGGGCCATACGCGTCTTGAATTCGGACAGGAAGCGCGGAGCATCCACGGTCAGTGCCACAAGCGCGCTCTTGTCCGGATCGGACAGGCGGCGCTCATCGCAGATGGTGCGACCGCGGTACTCGCCCAGCAGATCAACACGCAGGTTGCAGCCGAGCGCACCTACGAGCGTGGGGTCGATCGCCACGGCAACGGCCAGCGGATCGTGCAGCGCACAACCACCCAGGTAGGGTGCGTTCATCTCGTACGAGCCAATGTAGTGCTCGACCATGCTCGCAAATGCGCAGCCCGCCATGGTGCCCGAGCCCGTCCAGCCGGCAATGTCGCGGCGTGTGAGCACCACGCGATGCGTCACGTCCAGACCCACCATAGTGAGCTTGCGGCCCGAACGCAGCACGGCATCGGCCGCCTCGGGATCGCTTGCCATGTTGGCCTCGGCGCCCGCGCTCACGTTACCGGGCACGGTAAGGGCGCCGCCCATCACGACCACGCGGCCGACGGACATCATTGCCGCCGCATCGCGCTCCAGGGCGAGCGCCAGGTTGGAGAGCGGGCCGGTCGCCACGTAAATCAGATCGGGACCATAGGTGCGCGCGGCATCGATCAGATAATCGGCCGCAGCGTTACCGTCGGCCGAGGTCGCCCCCACCGGCTCGTAGGGCGACGCGGGCACGCTCGCCCCGCCAATGCCGTTCTTGCCGTGAATGAGCGCGGTGGACGCCGGCGGCGTATAGGGCTCAGTCGCCTGCAGAGGACGGTCGGCACCCAGGTACACCGGAACCTCGGGGCGACCCAGCAGATCGAGCACCGCCAGGCAATTGTGCGCCGATTGCTCGACGCGCACGTTGCCAAAGCACGTGGTGATGCCCACGAGCTCCACCTCGGGGCTCGCGATGGCATAGGCCAGCGCCATCGCATCGTCCACTCCCATATCCAGATCAAGGATCAGCTTCTTGATTGCCATTGTTCTACTCCGCTTCTCCGTCTTTATCGTTTAACCAAACCAATGTTCAACTTCGGCGCGCGTGGGAATCGATTGCTGAGCGCCCAGGCGCGACACCGTCACTGCCGAGGCGCGAGCACCCGCGGCCATGCACTCAAAGAGCGGCAGGCCCTCTAGGCGAGCCGCCGCCAACGCGCCAATAAACGTATCGCCGGCGGCCGTGGTATCGACTACCGTGCTCGAAAGCGCCGGCATGCGCAGCAGCTCGCCGTCATCACCGAGCGTAACCGAGCCGGCACCACCCAGCGTGATGACCGCAGCTCCGGCGCCCTTGTCGAGCAGCGCATTGAGCGCGGCGACGCAACTCGCATCATCCGTGGGCAGAATGCCCGTCAGCACCTGGCACTCGGTCTCGTTGGGGCAGACCAAGTCGACCGCAGGCCAGACCTCCGCAGGCAACTCACAAGCAGGCGCCGGATTAAAGACCGTATAGAACCCCAGCTCGTGAGCGCAAACAAGCGCATCGGCCGTCGCTGCAAGGTCACATTCACCCTGGGCGATAAAGACGCTTCCGGCAGCCGGGGCAATCTCGCTGGCGTCGCCGTCGAGCTCATGGGCCACCAGACGTCTCAGCGCGCAGGCAACGTCCTCACCCGCAAGCGCATGGTTGGCACCCGGTGACAGCACGATGCGGTTGTCGCTCTCGCAGCGAATGATGGTCGCCGTTCCCGTCTCCACGTCATCGCGATGCACTACAAAGTCACAGTCCACGCCGGCGTCTTGGAGCCCCACCACGAGCGACGCGCCGAACGCGTCGCGACCGACCGCGCCGATCATGTGCGTGCACGCGCCCATACGCGCGGCAGCTACGGCCTGATTGGCGCCCTTGCCACCGGCGTTGGCGATAAAACCGCTACCGCCGACGGTCTCGCCCGCGCGCGGCATGCGCTCGCACGCCACCGAAAGGTCCATGTTCATGCTGCCGAACACTGCAACGATGCCGCGATCTGCCATGGAAACCTCCTCATCTGCGGGCCTTATGCCCACCGTCGGCCGTCGATCGTGCACTCTCTCACCTCTATAACTTTAGTTCACTTTGATGTGAACGCGCCCTTGAGGTTGCGCCAGCAGCAAGCATTCACAGGAGCAGGCAGCTACAATAAATATGTGCTGATTATCCTCGTCATTGGATGATGTTTTATGGAACAATTCCCACAATCGAGCCCACGCGGCCCGCGCCGCGCGCCCGATAACCAAGCGCCGCACGAACGCCCGCGCGCCGACCGCCGCACCGGCGAGTCACGACGCGGCCCAAGCCCGCATCGAACGCCCACCAACAAGGGCGCCCACACCAACAGCGCCGCAAAAGAACAGGCGCCCGCTCGTCCCAAGTCCCGCTACATTCCTGCGCTCGACGGCCTGCGCACGCTTGCCGTCGTCGCGGTGGTGCTCTATCACCTCAACCTCACGTGGGCTCAGGGCGGCCTGCTCGGCGTCACGATCTTCTTTGTGCTTTCGGGCTATCTGATCACGCGCTTGCTGCTCAACGAAGTCGCTAAGACCGGCCGCATCGACCTTAAGAGCTTCTGGATTCGCCGCATCCGTCGCCTAGTCCCCGCCGTGGTAACGGTAGTGTTCGTGACCTGCGCGCTGTGCACCATCTTTAACCACGTGATGCTCACCAAGATGCGCCCCGACATCCTGCCGTCGCTGCTGTTCTTCAACAACTGGTGGCAGATTGCCCAAAACGTCTCGTACTTCAATGCCCTGGGCGACCCCTCGCCGCTCACGCACTTTTGGTCGCTTGCCATCGAGGAACAGTTCTACCTAATTTGGCCGCCACTGCTGTTTGCCATGGTATCCATGCATGTGAGCAAGCCCAACACGCGCCGCGTGGTTCTGGGCCTTGCCGCGGTTTCCGCCCTCGCCATGATGGTGCTTTAC
Organism: Collinsella sp.; assembly: GCA_048323995.1. Taxonomy (GTDB): domain Bacteria; phylum Actinomycetota; class Coriobacteriia; order Coriobacteriales; family Coriobacteriaceae; genus Collinsella. Next base: position 18,652 of record DBFELT010000024.1, read on the forward strand.
AACCCTGCCGCCGACCCCAGCCGCGTGTACTACGGCACCGACACCCGCGTGTTCTCGCTGCTGCTGGGTGCCTGGATGGCCTTTATCCCCGATCGCGACCTGGCGCCGGTGCGTCTCGCTCATCGTTTGGGGCTCAATCGCCTGGCTGGCGCCGCCAAGCACGGCAAGAACGCCGAGGACAAGCCTGGCGAGAAGACCGACGAATCAGCCGAGACCACCCCGGCACAGCCGAGCGCCCTCGTACGCTTTTGGTCCTCGCCCGCATCCATCGATGTGTTGGGTGTCGTGGGCCTGGCTGGCCTTGCCGCCATGGTCGCGCTCACCAACGGCTACACCGCGTTCCAGTATCGCGGAGGCACGCTGTTATGCTCCATCCTCACGCTCATGGTCATCGCGGCCTGTGTGCAGCCCCAGGGAATGGTTGCCCGCGCGCTGTCCGCCGAGCCGCTCGTGTGGGTTGGCAAGCGCTCGTACAGTATCTACCTGTGGCACTATCCGCTGCTGTTGCTCATGAACCCGGTCGCCAACATCAACGATACGCCCTGGTGGCAATACATTTTGCAGGTGCTGCTGGTGGTCGCCGTAGCCGAGTGCTCCTATCGCTTTATCGAGACTCCGTTTAGAAAGGGCGCCTTCGGCCGCACCGTCGCCGAATTCCGCGATGGCACCACCACGCCCGCCAACTGGGCACGCGCGCACGTCCCCGTCTGCGCAGCCTGCGCTGTCGTGTTGGTCGTTGCACTGGGCGGTCTGATCTTTGTGCCCGAGACGTCTGCGCTGAGCGGCGAGGGCGCCGAAGTTCTGAACAAGGAAGCCAAAAACACCGCGCCCACCGACCAGCAGGCGGCCGACGACACCGACAAGGACAACGACGGCTTCCCCGATGGCTCCTACGATCTGTTGATGATCGGTGACTCCGTGTCGCTGCGCGCCGTTGATTCCTTTGACGGCGTGTTCCCACACAGCCATATCGATGCCGAAAAGGGCCGCCAGTTTGATGCGGGCCGCGCGACATTTGAGGGCTATATCCAGCAGAACCTTGCCGGCAAGATCGTGGTCTTTGCCCTGGGCACCAACGGTTTGGTAACGGACGCCCAGGTCGACGCGATTATGGCCGACGCCGGCGAGCAGCGTATCGTCGTGTTTGTAAACACGCGTAGCCCGCAGCCGTGGGTCGAGTCCACGAACCAAGCCATCGCCAACGCCGCCACGCGCTACAAGAATGTACGCGTTATCGACTGGTACGGGCACAGCGCCAACCGCAACGACCTGTTCGATGGCGACGGCACGCATCTGTCGACTACCGGCGTGACCGAGTACCTCAACCTGATCCACGATGCAGTCAAGAAAGACCTGCCCGTGCACCCCGAGGACCACGTCAACGATCCGCAGCCGGCAGCCGTCAAGTCCGCTGTCGACGCGCTCGTCAATGCCCTCGCCTACAAGCCACACAAGCTCGGTGACGACAAGTAACGCGCAGCAAAATCTGCGTACACCCGCAGGGGGCGTCAGCCACGGCCGACGCCCCCTGCGCCAGTTAGGGACGCTCCTTTTGTACCGGCACCTGGAGGCACTCCTGGCGCCAGCCAATGAAGACCTCTACGGATGAATTCCAAGCCGCTCCGCCGCTCCAGACATCGTTTCCGTGCCTCGCGCCTGCCCCAAACAATCAAAACAAGCCCTTTTCGCCGCGACCTCAAAGGTCTGTGGGCAAAAAAGGGCAAATATGAGTACTGATACCATTTTAGTAGCAGGCAAAACCACCCAAATTGACGTTCGGGCGACCCCTATAACCCCCTAAAGCAGCCAACCCGACTGGTTTAAGGCGTATTGAAGCCAATTTTAATGAACATACTATAGGTTATGTTCATTATCTTTTTGGATGTAAATGCTATTCACTTAGCAACAGTACTCATATTTGGCATTTTTTGTCCACCGCCATATAACTAACGCCCTATAGCAGACAAAAAACAGGCCGCAGCCCATCGCTGCGGCCTGTTCGGAAGCAAAAGTGGGCGTTAAGCGCTGTAGCCCATCGCTTGCAGCACAAACATGACGACCGTCAGCACCGTAATCACGCCGATAGTCGCCCAAGTGAGCACGTTCCATACGCGGCCGTTGCGGTTGGCGCCCATAATGTGGCGATCCGCCGCGATAACCACCTGGAACACCAGAACCACGGGCAGCAGCACGCCATTGATGACCTGCGAGGTCATCATAATCTGGAACAGATCGACGCCGGGCATAAGCACCAGCACGGCAGAGATACCGATGATGGCCGTAATGATGCCGCGATAGACCGGGGCCTCGTCCCAGCTGCGGTCGGCACCGCGCTCCCAGCCAAATGCCTCGCAGATAGCGCTCGACGTAACGCCCGGCAGCACGCAGGCGGCCAAGAAGCTCGCCGCGACCAGGCCCGAGGCAAACAGTACCGTGGACCACTGACCCGCAATAGGCTCCAGCGCGCGGGCAGCATCGGCAGCATCGCTGATCTGAATACCCGCCGGGAACAACACCGTACCGGTCGTGATGATAATAAAGCCGGCAATGACATCGGCGGCAAGCGAGCCGCTCACGGTATCGATGCGCTGCAGCACGATATCGTCCTCGCCCGCGTTCTTATCGACCACGTTGTTCTGCGCCAAGAAAATCATCCACGGCGCGATGGTGGTACCGATCGTTGCGACCACGAGCGACACGTAGCTGGGGTCATTTTGAATGTTAGGCACGACCAGGTCGACCGCGACCTCACCCCAGTTGGGGCCAGCCATAAACGCGGCGACAACATAGGTCACGAACACGCAGCTCACCAGCAGCAGAATCTTCTCGATGCGCTGGAAACTACCCGACATGGTAAGCATCCACACCAGCAGCGCCACCAACGGCACCGAGATGCTCGCCGGAACGCCAAAGAGAGCAAGGCCGCTGGCGATGCCCGCAAACTCCGAAATGGTCACAGCCGTGTTGGCGATCAGCAGCGCCGCCATAGCAAGTACACTCTTGCGCACGCCAAAGCGCTCGCGAATGAGCGACGCCAGGCCCTTGCCCGTGACGCAGCCGCAGCGCGCCGCGGTCTCCTGCGTCACGATGAGCAGCACGGTCATGACGGGAAGCATCCAGAGCATCTTGTAGCCATAGCTGGCGCCCGCGCTGGAATACGTTGCAATGCCGCCGGCGTCATTGCCCGAAAGCGCCGCCAGCAGACCGGGGCCCATAGCGCCAAAGATGGCCGCGATGGTCAACTTTTGCTTGGTGCCCGACTTTTGCTTGGTATTTTGCACGCGACCACCTAACCCATGACCGACATGGTGAGCAGCACCGCAGCGGCGCAGTACGCTACGCACGAGATCATGACGGCAATGACGTTCATGGCGGTGCCCGACGTGTTGAGGTCATGCTCGTCACGCCAGAACAGCACCATCAGGTAAATCACGGCGCTCATGTTGCCAATCAGGCAGACGATGGCCGCAATGTTAAAGCAGCCGGTAAAGAGCTGTTCCTCAAACATGGGCGCGTCGGGGAACGCGGCGGTGCGCACCAGCTGGGCGCACAGGTAGGTCACGAGCGACAGGATCAGGCCCATGCCCGTGCTCTGGAAGAAGAACCCCAGATACGGCTTGGGCTCGTCATCGTGACCGTCATACTCCAGGAAGTAGTTCTTGACGAACGACACCATGCGCGAGGCCGCCAGCAGCACGAGCGGCATGGCGCACATGGGGAACACCACCAGATGCGCGGAGCCGAGCGCCGTCCCCAGCACCGTTGCCATGATGCACGAGGCAATGCCCCACACGACAACCCAGTACTGGCGATGCACGAACCAGCTGAGCACATTCGTCGAGTCGTCGGACGCGCTATCGCCCGAGCCGACGCCTGCGATCTGCAGGTCCTCCTGGTGCTCCTCGGCGATAACGTCCATGGCGTCATCAAAGGTCACGATACCCAGGATATGACGGTTCTCGTCGCAGACAGGGATGGCAACCAGGTCGTACTTGGTCATCTCGTCCGTCACGTCTTCCTGGTCCTCGTCGGGCGACACATAGACCAGGTCGCGATAGGCCAGCTGACCCAGCGTGGCGTCGCGGTCGGCTACGATCAGCGTGCGCAGCGAAAGCACGCCGGTCAGCATGCCGCTCGGATCCTCGGTATAGACGTAGTAAACGCTCTCGAAGTCCTCGTCGAGCTCGCGAATCGCCTCGATGGCGTCACCGACCGTCGCCGTGGCGGGCAGGGAGACAAACTCCGAGGTCATGATGCGGCCGGCGGTGTTGTCCTCATAGCCCAGCAGGTTACGAATCGCCTTCTCCTCCTTGACGCCCATCAGGCGCAGGAGCTTCTCGGCCTTCTCGTAATCGAGCTCGTCGATCAGGTCGGCTGCATCGTCCGGGTCCATCATGGCCAGCATCGACGATGCGTCCGTGTCGGACAGGCCCTCGAGCATCTCGGTCATAAGCTCGTCGTCATCGAACTCCGAGATGGCCTCGGCGGCCTGGGCAGTATCGAGCTGCGCAAACACCTGCGCACGCAGGCGCGGGTCGAGCTGCTCGATAATGTCGGCGATGTCGGCAGGGTGCAGCTCGCCGAGCGTCTTGTGCGACACCGAGAGTTGAATGTTCTTGGTCGAGCGGTCGAGCAGGTCCATGTAGGACCAAGCGATGATGTCCTCGCTGAGCGGCTTGCCCAGGTGCTTCATAAAGCCTTCGACGATATGCTCGAGCGCGGGGCTGATGGCGCGTAGCAGACCGCGGGCACCGACCTCGGCGCCCAGCAGGCGCAGCTGGTTTTCGCCCGACATGGAAAACTTGATGTCGTTTACGCGCACGACCTTCATGCCCTGCGTGTCGACGATCTGCTTGTTGAGCACGTCGCGGGCGAGCAGGAGTTCGGTCGGCTGCAGATACGAAAAACGGATTTCGGTGGCCGACGTCTTAAGGTGTACACCCGTCTCGTCGATACGGTCGACCCATTTGCGCCAGCTGATCATAAACGGCGTCTTGCCGGGTCCCCGGAACGCGAGCGACGTCACGTGCGGAAAAACTTCGCCGGTAGCAATACCAAAATCGTTGACCACGCCGAGCTTTTCGCCGTCGACGTCCAAGACCGGCAATTTGAGCATCTCACTCAGATAATTCAATGGTGCTCCCCATCATTATTCCTCCGGACGCGGCCGCGCGTGCGGCGTCCGGGGGCTTCTGGATATGTATACGCATGCGCGGGCGGCACGCCGCTCGACGCTTACACCCCGTGCATGCGCAAAAAGCACCTGCATGGGGTCATCGACTGTATGGTCGAGGTTTGGATTTCACCTGTAACCTTTCTCTTGACCCTCATTAACCGCAGTAACTATAGCATCAGCATCGCCCTGCGGCATCGAATTTATGCGCTGCACATTGCAGGCATACCAAACGCTGACGCATCCGTGACATAGTCATTGGGGACGTTCTTAAATGACTACCCAATAACTACTCTGTGGTGTCGTTGTCCTCGGCAAGTTGGGGGAACACGGCGTCCTTGGGCATGGTGGCCTTCGTCAGCGAGGTGAGCTTTTTGCTCAGCGACGTGTCCGTCTTGACCAGGTCGCTGAGCGTCACGATCTTGTAGCCGTCGGCAATGAGGCCGTCGATAATCTGCGGCAGCGCCTCGAGCGTCTGCTCGGCGCATTCGTCTCTATCGGTGAGCAGCACGATATTGCCCGGCGTCACCGAATCGAGCACCGTCGAGACCTGCTCGTCGGCACCGTTGAGCAGCCAGTCGCCCGAGTCAATATTCCACGAGACCACGGCGGAGACCAGGTCCATCGCATCAATCCAGTTTTGCTCGTCAAAGGCAGCGTAGGGAGCACGCAGCAGCATCGTCTTCACGCCGGTCGCCGACTTAATCGCATCGGTGCCTTTCGCGATCTGCTCGCGTACCGCCTCACGGTCCTGGCCCTTGAGCGAATCGTCGCTGTAGCTGTTGGATCCGATCTCGCACCCGGCATCGACAATCGCCTTGGCCGTGGCAGGCGAGGCCTCGGCCGCATCGCCCGAAAGGAAGAACGTCGCGGTGACGCCCTTTTCCTTGAGCACCTGCAAGATCTGCTTGGTAGCGCCGCTCGGACCCTCGTCAAACGTCAGCGCCACGTACTTTTTGTTGCCCTTGGGCGCCACGCTGGCGCACGCAACAACGCAATCGGTGGCGGGCACAACCTCGCCGCGGTCTTGCGTCTTGCCCGACTGCTCACCAACCCACACCTCGGATCGGCCCTGGACACCCCATGTCTGCACATACTCGATAGCGCCCGTGCCCTCGACCTTGAGCTTGGGCTCGATAACCGTAGCCTGAATCTCGTGCTTCTCGTAGGTGTTACGGCCATCCTTGACCGTCACCTTCTCGCCGCCCTCAAGTTCGCGGCTATCCCATTTACCCTGTTTCACGCGCTTGCCGTCGACCTTCACCGACAGCTTTTCGCCCCCATGGCGCTTGAGCACGCTGTCATCGACGGCCAGCAGGTCGCCTGCGTCGAAAGCGTCAGTCAACTCCTGGTCGTCGATGAGATTCTGCAGCGTAGAGCCCACGCGCACCGCGGTCTTCTGGCCGTTGAGTTCCACGTCCACGCTGCGGTTGACGTAGCTCACGACGGCAGCGATAAACAGCACGAGCGCACAGCCCACGGCAATGAGCGCGTATGGCAAGCGAGACGAACGACGGGGCGTACGGCTGTTGCCGATGCGAGCGCTGCGGTCGCTAAAGCCGCGGCTATGGTTGAGATACATCGCGCCGGGCTTACGGTGACGCTTGCGCTGACCGCTGGGCAGCTGCCCCAGATCGCGGCGCGCCGTCGGACGCGCACCCGAACGCCCGTTTAAGTTGGATCCGTTTTGGCGCATGTGCCCTCCCCCCATAAACACAGCAAGCCGGAGCAACAGGTCTCCGGCTTGCCTCCCATCATTTGGTACGTCGCTATTTTGTAGCTTTTGACGAGCCTCCGCTCGCCTTTTGGTATTCGTCCTTAAAGGCCTTGAACATGCCGCGCGTCTTGCCGAGCTGCTTGCCCAGTGCGCGACTGCCCTTGTCCACGGCAACCGATCCCTTGTCGTCGAGCACCTTGGCGCCCTTTTTGACCTTGTCGCCCACCACGACGCTGGCCTCGGCGGCCTTGGCAGCCGCACCGCCCGAATACCCGAGCGATTTGACCTCGTCCGAGACGACCATCGCGCCGTTCTCGTAGCCGCGCAGCATCGTCGGCGGCACCTGCGTGTCACCAACCAAAACACTCGAAGCAGCACCGGCGGTCACATAGAATGCCTGCACGATGCCCGAGCGCGGCTTGAACTCAACGTCCGAGCAATAGCCCACGACGTCGCCCGATTCCGTGCGCACGTCCATACCGACCCAGATGATGCAATCGTCCAGGTTGATGTCGAGGCGCTTGGCCGCAGCGGTATCGTAGGTGCCCTTGACGTCGTCAACCGCGATGGCGCCCTCGTAGACACCAATGGCGTCGAGCGCTACGAATCGGTCGGGACGCTCGATCATACCCGCGATATCGGACTGGCGGACCATAAAGCCGACCACGCGCGTACCGCCCGGGGTAAAGACCGGAAAGTGAATCTTTCCGAGCTTTTTAGGGCTGCGCGGTGTGCCGTCCTTTTTGGTACGCTTGTCCTCAGTAGGCTTGCGATAGATCTTGGCGCCGACAAAATCCCCGGCGCGCATTATGCCTCGGTCGAGGGCTCCGCAGCCTCGGTATCAGCCTCGACGGCGTTCTCGACCACGACGTCGGCGGCAGGCGTCACGTTGCCGCCCGAAATGGCGTCGTTGAGCTGCTCGCGCAGCTGGTCCATGCGCTCGCGGGCCAGGTCGACCTTGGCGCGCAGGTCGTCGGTCTTGGCGTCGACCATCGGGCCAAAGTCATTCACCGCAGCACGGGCCTCCTCGGCGCTGTGCTCGTAGGTGTCGCGCATATTGTCCCAGGCGTCGTTGGCGATATCGGCAGCCATGGCGCGGGTCTCGGCGCCCGAGCGCGGGGCCAGAGCAACGCCGACAATAGCGCCGGCAGCGGCACCAAAAAGTGCGCCGGAGACAAAGCTGAAAGTCTTACCCATGATCATTCCTCTCCTGCGGGCACGTCGGTGCCCACCGTTTGAATGCTGTCCATTATACCCGCAGCGCATCACTTGCCGCTCCGCTCATCTGCGTACGGCAAAGGCGCAGGTACGTGATGGTGATAAACGCGTAGGCCTACTCCTGGGGCATAGCCGGCATGGCCACCGTGGCACCCGGGTCCTCGCCGGCGCCGTCCACGAGCGGCAGGCCGCCCTCATGCGCAGGTCCTGCCGGAACCGTCGCAGCACCGCCAAAGACGGCAGCGGAGGCCTCGTGGTTCTCGGCAACCGCGCCCTCGGTATCAATCGCCACCTGGGGCTCGTCGTCAAAGTTGGGGACGCCCTGGGGCTCGGCGGGAACGGGCTCGGCGGTCGCATCGGCAACGAGCTCGGCGTCGACCGGCACATCGCCCTCGTCAGCGCCCTCGTCCTCGGCAGCATCTTCGCCGTTCGCAGCGGCGACGGCCTCGTGAGGATCCTTGCCCTCGGCCTCGGCGCGCATGCCCAACACCAGGTTGCGCAGACCCGCGACCGTGCCCTCCACGTCGGGGGCAGGCTGGTCGGCGTGCAGGTACGCCCAGTCCATCATAAAGGTGGCCGAAGACAGCGCACCGATGGCCAGCGCGTCGTCGGGACACGAAAGCTCAACCTCAAAAACGCGCTTGTCGTGCTCGCTTACGCGCGTGCGGCCGCACGAGATGCTGCTGGCAAGCCCGGTCTCGTTCATGAGCTCAACCGTCACGTGCTCCAGCAGGTGGCAGAGCTCGGTCTGGCCCATGCAGTCCTGGAACTCGCGACCGGAATCACCCAGGCACAGGTGCTTGGCAATCGCCGGCACCAGGTAATACACGCGCGCCGTGGCCTCGATATCCTCCGAGGTCATGAGCGGCATGCCGGGGTTCACCAGCACATGCGCGCAGATCTTGTCCTCGCTGACGGTGACCTTAAGGATGTTGAACAGGCCTGCCATAACTCTCCCCTACTCTTCCTTGCCCTACTCGTCGCCATCGTGCGGATCCACAGAGCCCGCACCCGACGTCGTCGGCTTCTCTGACGAAGACTCGGAATCCTTCTTATCGGTTTCGGCCGGAGCGATCACGCGAATGAGCGAGATGCGCTGGCCACGCATCGACTGCACCTTGAACTTGTACCCTGCAACCTCAAACACCTCTCCGATGTCGGGCACCGAGTCGCAAAGCTCCAAAATCCAGCCGGCGATGGTCTCATAATCATCGCTTTCCTCGAGCGGCCAACCAAGCTCAATCGCGTCATCGCACGAAAAACGCCCATCAACGAGCCACTCGCGGCGCGAAAGGCGCGTGAGATACTTGTTGTCGGGGTCGAACTCGTCCTCGATCTCGCCGACGATCTCCTCGACGATGTCCTCGATGGTGATAATGCCGGCCGTACCGCCGTACTCGTCCACGACCACCACGATCTGGTCGTGAGAGGTCTGCATCTCGGACAGCAGCGGCAGGATGTCCTTGGTGTCGGGCACAAAGGTGGCGTCGCGCAAAAAACCGGCGATGGGCTGGTCGCCCTTGCCGTCGAGCGCGGGCTGAATCAGGTCCTTGATGTGCGCGATGCCGGCGACGTTGTCGGGATCCTCGTGATAGACGGGGATGCGGCTAAAGCCGGTCTGGCGCATGGTGGACAGCACGTCGGCGACCGTCTCGTCGTCCTCGCACATGGTGGTGTCCACGCGCGGCACCATGACCTCGCGGGCAACGGTGTCGCCCAGGTCGAAGATCTCGTGGATCATGCGCTTTTCCTCGTCGAGCAGGTCGTCCTGCTCCGAGACCATGTACTTGATCTCTTCTTCCGAGACGTTCTGGCGGTCGTCGGCACTCTTGATGCGCAGGATGCGGGCCAGGCCATCGGAGCAAGCGCCAGTCAGCCACACGAGCGGGCGAGCAATCTTCTGGAACACGGAGAGCGGTCCCACAACCTGCTTGGATACGCCCTCGGCGTTAGCAAGGCCGATGCGCTTGGGCACGAGCTCGCCGATCACGATGGACACAAAGGCGACGGCGACGGTGATGATGACCGGCGCCAGGCCGCGCGCGATGGCGGAAAGCGGCGCGATGCCAAAGCTCATGAGCCACGTGGCAAGCGGGTCGGACAGGCTCGTCGACGCGACGGCGGACGAGGCGAAGCCCACGAGCGTGATGGCGACCTGGATGGTGGCCAACAGCTGGTCGGAGTCGGCGGCGAGCTGGACGGCGCGCTCGGCGCGCTTATCGCCCTCCTCGGCATCGTGCTCCAACACCGCGCGCTTAGCCGTGGTGAGAGCCATCTCGGACATGGAGAAGTAGCCGTTGATAAGCGTCAGGACGAGCGTGGTGATAAGAGAGATGGTTATGTCCATCGGGAGTTTCTCGAACCTCCAAGATTCGGGACGTCAGGGTAAAACGTTGATGGCGGATAGGGCAGTTGCACCCGGCGGGCGCCCGGACGGGCCCGCGGGCGCAGGCGCGATCGCTAGATTACGAAGAGGATCACCGCCATGAACTGGAAGATACTGCCGGCGAGCACCCACAAGTGAAACACACTGTGCAGGTAGCGCACGTTTTTGGCGATATAGAACGGCACGCCCGCGGTGTAGCACACGCCGCCGACGGCGAGCAGGGCAAGTGCCACGGGGTTGAGCAGCGCCACAAGTTCGGGCAGCTTAAAGACAACGAGCCAGCCCATCAGCAGGTAGACCAGGCCGCTTACCCAGTGCGGTTGACGCTCGCGCATAAAGCACTCGAGGGCGATGCCGATAATGGCGATGGCCCATACGGCAAAGAACAGCGCAGGGCCGCCGTCGTTTGCGAGCGTGATAAGGCAAAACGGCGTATAGCTGCCCGCAATGAGCAGGTAGATGCAGCTGTGGTCGATGATGCGAAACACGCGCTTGGCGCGCGCGGGCTGAATCGCGTGGTAGAGCGTGGAGGCTAGGTATTCGAGGATAATGCTGACACCATAGACAATCGCCGCGGCCATGTGGGCCGGGCCTCCGCCGCGCAGGGCAGCGAATACGATCAGGAGCACCAGGCCCGCGATACCCAGCAGGCAGCCGACACCATGGGTGACGGAGTTCATGATCTCCTCGCCCACCGTGTAGTGTGGAACGGCCGCGGTCTTGGGTCGCGGCTTAGAACTGTCGCTCGAATCGGACATGCCGGTTACATCCTCCAACGTAAAGAGTTCTCAACACTATATCAAAGCGTCTAGGTACGTGCGAAATTTGCACCATACGTGACCCTTTGTTTACCCATTCTTTGTCTGTTGACGCATCAACGGCGAACGTCCATAATGCGCTTGCATTAAATGTTGATGTATTAACATCTTATAGGAAAGCTTCTTCTGTCTCAAAACGCACGTTCCCATCGAAAGCTCAAGATAGCCGGCGTCGTTGCGCTGGTGCTCGTTGTCGCGCTGCTGGGGTTTGCCGGCAACTTCTTGTTCGACTTTGCCCTGAATCCCCAAGCGCCCTACACCATGAAGATGATGCAGGACAGCAAGGACGCCGAAAAGGGCGAGCAGATGGACGCCGAGAAGGGCGAGGCGCGGGCGTGGTTTAAAGAGAACCGCGAGAGCAGCAGCCTCACCGCGGACGACGGGACTGAGCTCGCCGCCTGGTATTTTGCTGCGTCGGAGAGCACGCACGACTACGCAGTCTGCCTGCATGGATATACCAACGAGCCCATCGGTATGGCCCGATACGTCAAGCGATTCCACGACCGCGGCATGAACGTACTCGCACCCGCCGCCCGCGCCCACGAGCGCTCCGGCGGCGACTATATCGGCATGGGCTGGCCCGAGCGCCTCGACATCGTCGCATGGATCGAGCGAATCGTTCAGGCTGACCCCGAGGCGCGCATCCTGGTCTTTGGCGAGTCGATGGGTGCGGCAACCGCCATGAACGTCGCGGGGGAATCTCTGCCCGCAAACGTGAAATGCATTATCGAGGACTGCGGTTATACGAGTGTTTGGGACGAGTTTTCTCTGCAGCTCAAGGACGTGTTCGGCCTGCCCAGCTTTCCCTTGCTCGATGTAGCAAACTTAGTGTGCAACGTGCGCGCAGGCTACGACTTTCATAAGGCGAGCAGTGTGGAGCAACTCAAACACGCGACAGTTCCCATGCTGTTTATCCACGGCGACCAGGACACCTTTGTACCGTACAGCATGCTCGACCAAAACTACGACGCGTGCGCCAGCAAGATCAAGCAAAAGCTCACCATCCATGGCGCCACCCACGCCAAGAGTGCGCAAGTTGACCCCGAGCTCTACTGGAATACGGTCGACGACTTCCTCGACAAGAATTTTTAGGCAAAAAGCAACGTCTGGGGTTTTGTTGCCAAAAATCGGTTTGTGGTCGGCGGTATTCGATTTTTCACCGCACTTCCGAAAAGCCGCCCGCGAGCGTTGTGCTCGTGGGCGGCTTTTGCTCAACTTACGCTACAAAAGCGCTTGATATGTCCAATAGACAGGTGCTACTTGACCTCGATGAGCTCATACTCGCTCGTGCCCAAGCCGATCTTCTCGGCATGCGCGATGCAGGTGCGCCAGTCGGTGTCGGGATGCGTGATGCAGAAGGGATCGCACGCCTGCTCGCCCTCCAGATGCTCGTGGTTGTGCTCCATCTTGGCCGCGCTGTCGGTGAGCTCGGTGTTGGGCAGCGGCTCGGACGCCATGACGGCGTCGGCGCAGGCCTGGTCGATGGCGACCGGGTCGAAGCTCGCGAACATGCCGATATCGTTGACGATAGGCGTGTCGTTTTCGGGATGGCAGTCGCAGTTGGGGCTGATATCCATGGCGAGTGAGATGTGGAAGCTCGGGCGGCCGTCGACGACGGCCTTGGTGTACTCGGCGATCTTGCAGTTGAGCACGTCGGCCGCGGCGTCATAGCCGGGCTTGATGCAGTCCTGGTTGCATGCCGCAATGCAGCGTCCGCAGCCCACGCAGCGATCGTGGTCGATGGTGGCCACGTGCACCGTGCGAGTAGCGCCGCTGGCAAGCTCGCGCTCGCGGGTGTCGTTGAACGAGACGGCGTCGTGCGCGCAGATCTTTTCGCAGGCACGGCAGCCAACGCAGTGCTCGGTCGCGACGTTCGGCTTACCGGCGGCATGCTGCTCCATCTTGCCGGCACGGCTGCCGCCTCCCATACCCAGGTTCTTCATGGCGCCGCCAAAGCCGGCCTGCTCATGGCCCTTAAAGTGGGTGAGGCTAATCACGATATCGGCATCCATGAGCGCCTGACCGATCTTAGCCTCGTGCACGTACTCTCCGCCCTCGACCGGGACGAGCGCCTCGTCGGTGCCCTTGAGGCCGTCGGCGATGATGATCTGGCAACCCGTGGCATACGGGGTAAAGCCATTCTGGTAGGCGGTGTCGATGTGCTCGAGCGCGTTTTTGCGGCTACCGACATAGAGCGTATTGCAGTCGGTGAGGAAGGGCTTGCCGCCCAGCTCCTTCACCACGTCCGCGACGGCGCGGGCGTAGTTGGGGCGCAAAAAGCTCAGGTTGCCCAGCTCGCCAAAGTGAATCTTGATGGCGACGAACTTGTTCTCAAAGTCGATCTGCTCGATACCGGCGTGACGGATGAGGCGCTTGAGCTTGTCGAGCTGGCTCTCGCGAGCATGCGTGCGCAGGTTGGTGAAGTACACCTTGGCGGGTGCTGCGGGTGTAGTTGCGGTCATAGATATATCCCCTCGGTCTATATGGCGTTACAGACATAGAGGATGGTACCAGTTAAAGCAGAGTTAAAGTCAAGTATGGCACCTAGTCATTGGGGACAGACTTAAATGACTGAAACCACTCATTGGGGACGGACTTAAATGAGTGCCTCGCCACCTGGCAGCTAGGGACGCGCCGTCACGTTTGTGGCGGCGCGCCTTGGTTTGGTGGCGCGTTCTGGCGTGGCCACAATCTGGTTTGACGGCGTGCCCCGGCGTGACGGAGCGCCCTGGCGCGGACCGCTAGCCCTTTCGCGCGACCAGATGCGCGCGGAATCCCTTCTGTGCCTCGAGCTTGAGCGGGGTGAGCCCGGATTCCTCGACGAGCGCGCGTAGCTCGGACAGCTTGAGGATGCGCACGTCGCCATGGCCCAAGAGGCGTGCCAGCGGTAGCTCGATGTTGTTCATGAGCCAGATCGCGACATCGTTCGAGGTGTAGTCGCGAAGGACCAGTCGCCCGTCGGGCCGAAGGACGCGTGCCACCTCGGCGAAAAACCTCTCCGGATGCGGGTAGTGATGGAAGCTGTTAGAGCAGAGCACGGCGTCGAAGCTCCGGGGCTCGAAGGGCAGTGCCTCCGCGTCTCCGACGACAAAGCTGACGTTATCGAGCTGCTTTGCCCGGGCGACGTCGATCATCCCGGGTGTGAGGTCGAGTCCAGTCAAGTGCTTGCTGGGGTACCGGGCGTGGAGCAGTTCTAGGACGGCTCCGGTTCCACAGCCCACGTCGAGCGCGTCCTCGAACGGTTCGAGCTCAAGCTCCTCGAGCATTTGCGGATAGTCGTCCTTGCACATCTCGTAAATGCCGGCATGGCCGGATTCGTAGACCTTTGCCGCCTCGGTGAACTCCTTGATGGAGAGCTGCTTGAGCTCCTCTGCCGATCTTGCCATGGGTCTCCTTCTGTTCGGGGAAGTCTGACGTTGCGCGCGTTTGCCCACGTCGGGCCTGGCGGGCAAATAACGCGGGGGCACCCTTCCTTCGGTTCGTGCCCCCGCGTGCGGGCGGTTCTCTATTCCTGGACCTTCAGCGCCTCGGAGAGGCTCACGCGCTTGATGGAGCGCGTGTGCAGCAGCGCCACGACCAGGTAGGTCACAAAGCCAATGCCCACGCACGCCGCCATGGACCAAGCGGGCACGTAGATCTCGATATTGCCGTTGTAGGCGAGCAGCATCGAGCGGAAGATGGCCGTGAGCGAGCCAATAATGACCGGCAGGCTCAGCACGAGCGACGCCGCCACGCACAGCGTGATCGAGCGGATGTACAGATGCGAGATCTCGCTATCGCGATAGCCAAAGACTTTCATGTAGCTAATCGAACGGGCGCTGTGGTCGATCACCGCCTTGGTCAGCAGGTACATAAACAGCAGGAAGATAAACACCGCGAGCCCGATCATCATTCCGATCATTTTGCTCATCATGCCGATGAACTGGTCGCCCACGGCGCGCATGTCGTCGGGCGTGGTGTCACCGGCAAAGTAACGAGCATCGAGGTCGAGCTTCTCGTCGCTCACATAGCCGTTAAAGTAGGCGGCGTCGTTGTCGAACAGCTCGTTAAAGTCGTCGATACTCATATAGATATTCATGTCCGACTTGGAGCCCCAGGCACAGTCCTTGCCCGCGTACTCAAGGGAATAATGCTCGCCCTCGTACTTGTCGCCGAGCGTGACCTTCTGACCCTCGCTCCAGCCAAACTTATCGAGCAGACCGCCGCCAAAGACAACGCGCCCATCGCCGACGTTGAGGTCTTTCCAATAGCGCGAATCGGGCGAGATGCCGTAGACGGAAATCGTCTCCTCGCCATTACCATCGCCGCGGTCGTATTGCAGCTGGTAAACGGCATATTTCTCGGCCTGTGCGATTGCGCCCGCGCCGTTGTCGGTCGTGTTGACCGGGTGGATATCATCGTTGTCGGTGTCGATCTTAGAGGCCTTGTCGATCAGGTCGATAGCCTCGTCGCGGTCGCAGCCGAGGGCATCGGCAAGGTCATCGAGGCGCGCATAAAGCGCATCCTTCTTGTCCTGGACCTTGGCAAGCGCATCCTGCGCCGCAGTCAGGCTCTCGGCAGACGGAGATGCGGTCGCGGCATCGGCTGCCGCCTGCGCCGCATCGGCCGCGTCGTCAAGCTCGTCATCGGCATCCTGAGCGGCGGAAAGCAGCGCGCCGTCAACTGACTGCAAGCGCTCGAGTGCCGACCACTGCTCGCGCTCCTCGGCAGTGCCCTCGAGCTCCAGCGGCGCCTTGAGCGTGTACTGGTGCTCGGCGACCAGGCTTGTCTCCAGGTTGTCCGCGTAGTGCGTCATCGTGGGCAGAATCGCCAGGCCAAAGAGCAGCAGCAGCGAGGCAAACGCAATGCCCACGAAGAGCGTGGCGAAGTTGCCCAGGTTGCGCAGGAAGATACGCAGGCGGAAGCGGGAAACAAAACCCATGCGCTCCGGCAGCTGCAAGCCGCGCTTGGTGCCCGATTTGCCGCTCGCCTCGTGACGAAGGAACTGCAACGGCGTCTTGCCCATCTTGCGAAGCAGGCCCACCAGCGTGATGAGGATGAGCGCGGCGGCGGGAACCACGGCGCACTTCACAAAGATCTCCCAGCTCCAGTGCACCTGGAAGGGCGGCAGGCTATACGAACCGTAATAGAGGCTGCGCATGGGCTCGGTAAAGAACACAACGCCGAGCGCAGTGCCCAAAAGCGCCGCGACCACGCCCACGACGGCGGGAAGCGCAAGGTAGTGCAGCACGATCTCGCGTCGACGATAGCCGCTGGCGAGCAGCGTGCCGATGATGGCGCTCTCCTCCTCGATGGTGGCGTCGGTGAGGACCACAAAGACGAACGCCATGATCACGATGATGATGTCGAGCAGCGTCATCCACATCATAGAGTCGCCGTCCACGTCATCGCGCGCATAGCCAATGCCCTGATTGGAATCGGCGTCGATCAGATCGTCCACGCGCGCATCGGCGTCGGTCAGTGCCTCGACCATATCTTGCTCGGCGTCGATGCGGTCCGCGGTGGGGAGGTCGCGATCGGTAAAGGTGAAGGAGTAGGTGTAGGCGGGTGCGCCGCCGGCATCTTCGAGCGCGGCAAAGCCGCCATCGGTGACCTCGGCCACGCCATAGGTGATGGTGTTCACCGTAAAGTCCGAATTGTTGAGGAACAGCGCCTGGCTATCGGGCTGGGTCATGATGCCGCAGATGATGTAGGTGCGGCCCTCAAGCTCAACCTTATCGCCCACGGCGAGGTCGTTGTTGGTGGCGAAGACACGGTCGATGGCTACCTCATCGTCCGTCTTGGGCTCCTTGCCCTCACAGTAGGACGCGATATCGACCTTGGTGCGGTGCGCATAGGTGCGCAGCGTGCGCTTGGTGCCGTCGTCGCCGGCGGTCTTTTTGATGATGGCGTCGATGGAGAAATTCTTGTAGAGCGTAACGCCGCCGACGTCGCCGGCTGCATCCTCGGCCGCCTTGAGCTGGTCTTTGGTGGCCTCGAAGGAGGTGGTCACGCGGCCGTCCTCAATCGTGTACGCATCGCGCATGTCGTCGATAAGGCAGCCGATGGAATGCGCTGCGAGTAAAAAGCCCGAGGTGAGAGCGATGCTTCCGCACATAAGCAAAAAGATGCCCAGGTACTTGCCGATATTGCGTCGCAGCTCGCGCGGGAGACGTTTTGCGAGAGGTGTCATGGCGCCGCCTACCAATCGAGTTCGGCGGCCGCGACGGGCGACTCGTTGAGCTCATCCTCGACGATGTGCCCGTCGCGCAGGCGCAGCACGCGATTGGCCATGCGCGCGATGGCGGCATTGTGGGTGACGATGATGATGGTGCAGCCGTAGGTGCGGTTGACATCCTCCATGAGCTGCAGGATTTCCTTGGACGTCTTGTAGTCAAGCGCGCCCGTGGGCTCGTCGCACAGCAGCAGGCCCGGGTTTTTGACGAGCGCACGGCCGATGGCGCAGCGCTGCTGTTGGCCGCCCGAAACCTGGCGCGGGAACTTGTTGCGGTGCTCGTAGAGGCCCAGCGAGCGTAGCAGGTCGTCGACATTGAGCGGGTTTTTGGACAGGTGCGCCGTGACCTCGATATTCTCCTTGATGGTGAGATCGGGCACCAAGTTGTAGAACTGGAACACAAAGCCCAGCTCGCGGCGGCGATACTCGCCCAGATCGGCAGGCTTGAGCACGGTGAGGTCGCAGCCGTCCACCATGATGGAGCCGCCGTCGGCATCCTCCAGGCCGCCGATCAGGTTGAGAAAGGTCGACTTGCCCGAGCCCGAGGGCCCCAGCATGACGCAGATCTCGCCGCGGTTGATAGACGTGTCGATGCCATCGAGTACCGTCAGGCGCGCATCACCGTCGCCGTAGTGCTTTTTGAGATCCTTAACCTGGACGTAGGCTTCCTGCGTTGCCATGGTATCCCCCATTGTTAGCCTCGTACTACTTTATGAACGTAATAGTAAACCTTGGCGAACTATTTTGGGGCGAGGCCTAGGATTTATTTCAGACTAGGCGCGGGATTTGGCGCGTGAGAGGGCC
The DNA here is from genome assembly GCA_048323995.1 of Collinsella sp. Taxonomy (GTDB): domain Bacteria; phylum Actinomycetota; class Coriobacteriia; order Coriobacteriales; family Coriobacteriaceae; genus Collinsella. Next base: position 36,982 of record DBFELT010000024.1, read on the forward strand.
AGGCCTACGGCGGCAATGGCGGCGGCGAAGAGCACGGTGACGCCCAGGTCGCAGGCGATGTCGCCCAACACGGTGGACGTCAGATCCGAAGCGAGCGCCTTGCCAATCGCGTCGTTCACCCAATACGTCGGCACAAAGTGCGCCACCGTCTGCACGGCCGAGTCCATCAGCGACAGCGGCATCCAAGCGCCGCCCAAAAACGTCATGAGCATGCCAAACAGGTTGCCCACACCGTTAAGCAGCTCCTCGCGCGCACCCAGGCTCGACAGCGCAAAGCCAACGGCCAGAGGCGTGCACGCCAGGGCAAACGTCGCCGCCAGCGCCAGGCACACACGACCCACGCCGACCTCGGCAACCGCGCCGGCAAAGCCCACGACGCCCATCATGCTCGACACAAACCAGATGCAGACGGTGAGCACTGCAGCAGCCGCGAACACGGCAAGCGAGCGCTGGCGCTCGGAGATTGGGCCGGCATCCATACGACGCACGCGCTCGGGCTCGTTCATGCCCGAGAACACCAACCCCACCGATACGATGACCGACGAGATAATCGCGTACGCGTCAAAGTTGAAATACGACTCGAGCGTGGCGGCGGCAGTCGAGTCGACCTTGACCTGCTCGATCTCGACCTCGGCACGCTCGGTGGCCGCGTGTTCGGCAGCCTTGGCGACGTCACCGCTGGAGGCAGCAGGCTCAAGTGCGGCCGCAGCGCCCGCGAGCGAGATCCAGCGCGAGGCCTCGGCAGACGAAAGCGCCGCCGCCATGGTGCCGGCACCGTAGGTCACATCGAGCTTGGGCAGGGACTCCCCCACGCGGGCGGCTGCAACAAGGTCGCCCTCAAACCCCTCCGGGATAAAGAACACGCAATCGGCGCTACCCTTGGCGCTGTTGCTCTTGGAGAGCGCGTCCGCGAGGTCGTAGGTGCCGTCGCCGACGCCCGTGACCAGCTCAAAGCGCGAACCCAGATGCTTGGTAAGCGCACGCGAAAGGTCGCTATTGTCGCGGTCGACCACAATCACGTTGGTGTCGTAGGGCTTGTACTCGGTGAGCTGCGACGAGTTCCAGCTCACCGATGCCGCGATGAATACACCCATGAGCGAAATGAACACCGTGTAGATGAGCAGATAGAGCGGGTGCGCGAGCGCCATGCGAAGCGCAGTCTTAAAGGTGCTCATAGCGGCTCCTTCCAAAGATCAGCGTGGCGGCGGCAACGAACAGCAGCGCCATAAGGACCAGCGCGCCAGTGCGAACGACAAAGGGGCCCAGGTCCTCAAAGAAATACAGGCGGTTGAACATGTCGCAGATGAGCTTGACGGGGTTGAGCCAGCACTCGGCCGGGCAGGCGCGGGCGACGTCGTCGGCAAGCGCCATCGCCGGCTCGCCGTAGAGGCCGGCGAACAGGGCGCACGTGGTGGCAAAGCCCGTGAGGATGCCGGACTTGGACGCCTTGCCGCCCTTAACGGGAAGCGTGCCCACAAAGAGTCCCAGGCCCGTGGCGGCAAGCGCGGAAGCGGCGCCGCCCACCAGACACAGCCCCTCGCGCCCGCCAAAGTCGACGCCCACGACCAGGCGCACGTAGCCGATCGCAATCGTCATCGAGGCAAAGGAAACCAGCCACGAGCCCACAAAGATACCGGTCAGCGACGCCGTCTTGGAAAGGCCGCCCACGCAGCGACGTGCGCCAAGGCCCGACAGATTGGGCTGCAGGTCGACGACGCTCAAGGCGGCAAACTCGGCAGACATCATCGCGACCAGGCCAAAGAGCGCGTAGTAGTAGATGACCGTGCCATCGGGCGTTGTGCGTGTCAGGCTTACGCGGCGGGTGCCGCCCTCGAGCGACAGGGCGCGCGCAACCGCCTCCGGGTCGGTGAGCGCCGCCGAGTTGTCTTGGGCAATCTGGGACATGAGCTCGGCATTTTGTGTATACGAGCTTGCCACCGTCTCCAAAATGCTGCGGTCGGTGAGCACCGACGACGCACGCGAGTTGTCATAGCTCGAAAGCAACGTGAGTTTGGGCGTGCCCGCGTCGTCGACCGTATAGATGCCCGCAACCTCGCCGGCCTTAAGCGCACGGTTCGCATCGGCTGCGTCGTCGAGCTCGTGGATCTCGAGCAGATGATCGTCACCTTCCTTGGCAAGCGACGTCGCCACGCCCTTAAAGGTCGAAGCGTCCCAAGCCTCGTCCGCCACGACGGCAACCGGCACCGGGTCGATCTTGCCGTCGGAGCTGAGGTTCGCAAACATAAACATGAACATCGTGGAAAGTGCAATGGGAAAGAGAGCGCCCCAGACCCACGTGCTCGGCCGGCGCAGCAGCGTCTTGACCGTAGTGATGATGGTGTTGAACATGGCCGCCCCCTAGTCGCGCAGCTCGCGGCCGGTGATCTCGAGGAACACGTCGTTGAGGGTCGGCGGCTCGCTCCACACGCGGCCGAGCGCCACGTCGGCGGCGCGCAGCGTGTCGAGGATGTCGACCAAATTGTGCGGGCTCGCCTCGCAGGTGCAGATGAGCTCGCCGCCGGACAGCTCGACGCTGAGCACGTGCTCGAGGGCGCGCAGCCGCTCGACCGTGGCGGTCTCGACGGCGCCGACCTCGACAGTCACGCGCTCGCCCATTTGAATCATGCGTTTGAGCTCGTCATTGGTGCCCTGCGCCAGCACACGTCCGCCGTCCATGATCATGATGCGGCTGCAAATCTGCTCGACTTCCTCCATGTAATGGCTGGTATACACCACCGTGGCGCCCTCGTCGCGCAAGCGGCAGATGCCCTCCAGGATGGCGTTGCGACTCTGCGGGTCGACTGCCACCGTGGGCTCGTCAAAGAAGATGAGCTCGGGCTTGTGCGCAATGCCGCAGGCGATGTTAAGGCGGCGCGCCAGGCCACCCGAAAGCTTGCCGGGGCGGAACTTGGCAAAGTCGCCCAGCCCGACAAAGTCAATCGCCTCGTCCACCAGCGCGCGGCGGCACTTGCGGTCGTTGACGTAAAGGCTGCAGAAATAGTCGATGTTCTCGCGCACCGTAAGCTCATCGAATACCGCCACCTGCTGCGGCACCACGCCGATGCGGCGCTTGAGGTCGTAGCGGGTGGGCGTCATGGGCTCGCCGAACAGCTCGATGATGCCTTTGTCGTAGGCGAGCAGCTGCAGGATGCAGTTGATGGACGTGGTCTTGCCCGAGCCGTTGGGGCCGAGCAGGCCAAAGATCTCGCCAGGGGCGATGTTCAGGTTAAAGTGGTCGAGCGCAATAAGATCGTCATAGCGCTTGACGAGGTTTTCGACGTGGACGATGTCAGTCATGAGGCGGCCCTTCTGTTGATCGCGGCCCGGTACGATTGCATCATCGCAGGAGCGAGTGACGCGTACCAGTGAGCTTTGTCACGAGTGCGGGGTCTTTGTCGTGCGGCCTGCCGACGCCCCCCGCTTTGCTGCGCGGGAGGAATGTCACGGTTGCGCAGGCGGCCCCTCCACCATGCGCGGCTTCGCGTACAATACCCGTATGAACAGGCTTTTCGACAAATCGATCGTGCTGGCGTGCTGTATTGCAGCCGCCATGGGTCTTGCTGTGGACGCTCACCTGGTCGCGGCGTTTTGCCTTGGCGTTATTGCCACCTCACTGGCCGAGGTCGCACAGGGGGAACGCACCCGGCGCGCAAGCGAGACCGCAAGTTACGCTTACATCATCGCGGCTGTCTTCGTGCCGCCGTTTGTGCCGTTTGCGCCTCTCGCCCTCTATGACATCGCGCGACGCATGCGCCGCGAGCACGCCTGGGTCGCGCTGGGCATTGGCTCCGTCTTTGCTTTTGCGCTCGTCGCGAACCTACGCGCCGACGCGCTCACCGCCCGAACGCTCCTGCTGACCGCCATCCTTTCGGTTGCCGCCACCTTGCTATCGCTACGTACCGCCCAGCTGGAACACGAGCAGGAGCGCATGCGCCGTACCCGCGACGAGCTGCAAGAACGAGCCTTGGCGCTCGAAGCGCGCAACCGCGACCTTGCCGATCGCCAGGACTACGAGGTCGAACTCGCGACGCTCGCCGAACGCGCCCGCATCGCGCGCGAGATCCACGACAATGTGGGCCACCAGCTCACACGCGCCTCGCTGCAGACCGAAGCCCTGCGCGTGGTCCATGCCGACGAGCCCGGCGTCGCCGCCGACTTCGCCGACGTCAAACGCACGGTTGACGAGGCGCTCCAGCTTGTGCGCATCAGCGTCCACGCGCTCAACGACAACGCTGTCGATCTTTCCATGCAGCTCGAACGCATTGTTGAAGGCGCGCGCTCGGACGGCGGCCCGCAGATTGAGCTTGAAGCTATGGCCGAGCATGCGCCCGCAAATGTCGCCAACTGCTTTGCAGCGGTCCTGCGCGAGGCGCTCTCCAACACCATGCGCCACGCTTGTGCCCATGCTGTCACCGTACGGTGCATGGAGCATCCGTCGTTTTACCAGCTCATCGTTACCGACGATGGCGTGGGCGGGGTCCAAGCAAGCGACCGCGGCGCCGCGGAGGGCATGGGGCTCGGCTCCATGCGCGAGCGCGTCGAGGCGCTTGGCGGCGCCTTTACCGCCGGCCCGCGTGCCGGCTCCCCCGGCTGGCGCGTGTTTGCCACCATTCCCAAACAGCAAGGAGATGAGGACCGATGAGGCTCATCGTTGTCGACGACGACCGCTTAGTGGTCGATTCGCTCAAGATTATCCTGGGCGCCCAGCCGCAGATCGAAGTGGTGGGCACCGGTGCCAACGGCAACGATGCGGTGGCGCTTTACGCCGAGCACGCACCCGATATCGCGCTGCTCGACATCCAGATGCCGGGGCGCGACGGCCTATCGGCGGCGCGCGAGATCCTCGAGCGCGACCCTGCGGCGCGCGTAGTGTTTCTGACGACGTTTTCGGATGACGAATACATTGTGTCGGCACTCAAACTGGGTGCCCGTGGCTATCTAATCAAAACCGATGTCGCCGCTATTCCGCCGGCGTTGGCGCAGGTCATGGACGGCAAACGCGTGCTCGAGGGCAAGGCGATCGAGGATATTAACTTTGATGGGGCGGGCGTCGAGGCCGGCACGGCCCGCCGGCCCGCGGCCTTTGTCAGCCTGACCGACCGCGAGTTCGAAGTCGCCGAGCTTATCGCCCGCGGTCTTGACAACAAGGAGATTGCCGCCACGGCTTATATGGGAGAAGGCACGGTGCGCAACCACATCAGCTCGATCCTGGCCAAAATGGGCCTGCGCAACCGCACACAAATCGCCATCGCCTATCTGCGAGGCTAGCCGCTGGCTGCCGCCAATTTGATGCCATTTCAAAACTATGCCGGTTTACTACGATGAACCGCATATCTCCGACCACGGCAAATTGCGCACTTACAAAACCGCAGGTAGAACACTTGCGATATTTGCAAAAATGCGGGTGTGGTCAGGAATCTCGGATTCATCGTAGTAAACCGGCATAGTTTTGTTCGGGCGGCCCTGCACGAGTGTCTCCGCCAGCCTCGCGGGACCAAAATGATCCGTTTTCCTCCGTCCCCAAGGGATCAGCCGGAACCGCCCGCCACGAAATCGGCCCATCTACTACGTTTGACTCGACACCCCTGACCATACCTTCGTTTTGAACAAAACCGCAGGCGTTCTACCTGCGGTTTTGTTTTCGCGCTTTTTGGCATGGTTGGGGGTAAGGGACTAAACGTAGTAGATGGGCCGGTTTCGTGGCGCGCCCTCCTCCCCAACGCACAAAAGCGCCGCCACGGAGGAGGGAGATGCCTCCGTGGCGGCTAGGGGTAGGAGTAGGTCGGGATTTAGCCCTACCGGCCGCCCGGGGCCTTTTGGCCCCGGGCGCTGTCGACGTGCCTAGCGCTTACGGATACCCCAGACCAGGGCTCCGACGCCGGCCATGGCGATAACAAATGCCATAAGCAGAGCGGCAGTCTGCTGGTCGCCTGTGGTGGGCAGGAAACCCTTGACCGTCTTGACGATGTTCGTCACGGTCTTAGGCGTGCCGGGATCGGGCGTCGGCACGGGCGTCTCGGGCTTTTTGTACGTGTTGTTGAACACGATACCCTCGACGCTCCTGTCGCCCTTGGTAAAGGCGACGTTCGCCTTGAGGTTGCCCTCGCCGTCATCGACCACGTTGACGGTCGCGGTAAAGACGGACTTGTCGTAGGTCATACCGGCCTCGTCGCCCTTGACCTCGCTGATGGTGTAGACGTGCGTACCGGGCTCGTCGTACTCAAACTTGTCGAAGTTGATCTTACCGTCGGCATCGTTGGTGACGGCGGCCTCGATGCCCTCGCCAACGAGCTTAAAGCTAAACTCGTCCTTCTTGAGCTCGCGTCCCTCGAGCACCTTAATGGCGCCGATGGAAACCTGCGTGGGCATGGCGTGATACTTGTTGGTAAAGCCAGCCGACTCGGTGGCTCCCTCGAGCTTGTGCGTCGCGGTCAGCGTGCCGTCACCATTGTCGGAGACGGTGGTCACGACGGTGTAGGTCGTGCCGTCATAGGTGACGCCCTTGTACAGGCCGAGCGCGTTGGGGCAAGCCTCGCGCAGCGTGTACGTGTGCGTGCCGGGTGCCTCGTAGCGAATCGGGCTCAGCGTCACGGTGCCGTTAGCGTCGTTGGTGCCGTTAGCGACAACCACGTCGTCCTCGAGCAGCTCAAACGTGAACTCGCCTGCTGCAAGGTCGCGTCCAGTCAGGCGCTTGACTGTCTTGACCTGATCGGTCACGGACGAATCGGTAGGTGCTACGCCGTAGGTGTTGGTAAACGTGAAGGCAGCACCGTCGTCGCCTTCGCGCTTGACGCTCAGATGCCCGGCACCGTCGTCAGACACGGTGTAGGAAACCTTGCGCGTGGCGTTGGCATCGTTAGTCACGCCAGGGGCGCTACCGGACTCGGTCACCGTATAGGTAAAGGTGTGCGAGCGCGGAGCGGTGGGGGTTGCGGGATCGGACTCGTCGGTGTCAGTGGCGTCGGCGTCAACCTCGGCCTCGTCGGCGTCGGCCTTATCGGTCGCATCGTCCGTCACGCCCAGAGCGCGGTTGAGGTCCTCGAGCGTAAAGTGGATCTTGCCAAAGTCCACGTTGCCAGCCGCGTCGTTGGTTGCGGTCGTGCGCTCGGGCATCGGGGCACCAGCCTCGTCGGCGGTCACGGTAAAGGTGAACTTGCCCGTGATGTCAGCCGGGGTCAGGCCCTCGGCAGCTTGGAGCTTCTTAGTGCCGGTGAGCACGGCATCGACGGCTTCGGCGCCGTAGACGTTTTCGAACAAGGGCTCGACGCCGCCGTAGTCGACCGTTGCCGTCAGGGTACCGTCACCGTTGTCGACGACGATAACCTTAAAGCCAAAGCTCCACGTTGTAGCGGAAACGCCATTCGGCAGCCCGAATAAATCTTCGTAGGCCGTGTAGTTAATGGTCCAGACGAGCTTACCGTCCTTATCGGTACGATAAGTAAGCCCAGCAGCCTCAAGATTAGCAAGCATCTTAGTGTCGTAGTGCAGCGTATCAAAGCTCACGTGCCCGCCGATATTGGGCTTGAGGTTTTCGTATGCCACAAGCTCACCCTGATAGGCGATGCCGAACCAGAACTCGCCGTCGGCCATCGGGCGGCCGGTCAGAGTCTTGGTGGCAACGACCTGAGCGGCGGTGCCGCCAGGCGTGTTGGTCGTAGCGCTGTAACTGTTGTGGAACGGCACCAGGGCCTTCTCGACCTTGTTCTCGCCACTCTTGTGGACCGTCTCATGCGTGCCCTCGGGACCGCCGGAAACGGTCGTCGTAGCAGTGAGCGTGCCGGCGGTGTCGTCGGCGATGGCGATCGTCACCGTGCGCACGGCGTCGTCGTAGGTGTAACCGGGCTGGCCGTCGTTCTTCTCGGCCACGGTGTACGTAAAGGTCTTGCCGGCGTCAGCCTGCGTAAATATAACCTCATGACCAGCCAGAATGTCGATCAGTCCGACCGTTGCCTCTGCCGCTGCGGGGGACTTGAAGCTATTAGCCCCGGGCAGCAGACCGAGCGCGCGAGCCGAAGCGTCGTCAGCAGGTGTCACGGTAAAGGTGAACTGACCCTCGGTCATGGGGCGGCCATCCAGATACTTGCTGAGCCACAGACCGCCGGCAGCGGTGTAGTTAAGCTCAGTGCGGTACGTGTTGGTAAAGCGTCCGTTTTCCTTCTTGGTGACGTTGGCGGTCAGGCTGCCATCGCCGTTCTCGGTCACGGTCACTTCGGCGGTTGCGACATGCGCGTCATACGTCATGCCGACCGTGCTGCCCGCGTTCTCGCGAATCTCGTACTTATAGGTTCCGGCGGCAGCGTAGTGAATCTTGCCGAACTTGATGGCGGCAATGCCGTCCTTCGCGTCCTTCTTGCTCACGGTTACGGTTGCGGGATCGGGCAGTGGGGCGTCTTCGGGGGCGGTGATGGTAAAGCTGAACTCGTCCCCATCCGTCCAGTCGCGGCCGCTGATGACCTTGCTCAGGTCAAAGTCGAGCTCCGCATCGAGCGGGGCCACGCTGTAGGTGTTCTTGAACTCGGCAACCTTGACGTCCTTCAGAACATGCGTGGCACTGAGCGTACCGTCGCCGTTATCGGTGATGGTCGTCACGATGGTGAACTTGGCATCACTGTAGGTGACGCCCTTGCTGGTGGTTCCGCCCTTGGCCTCGCGCAGCGTGTAGGTGTGCTTGCCGGCCTCGGTGTACTTCACGGCGCCCATCGTGATGTTGCCGCTGGCGTCGTTGGTGCCGGTGGCGACGACCTTGTCGCCCTCGACGAGCTCGAAGGAGAACTCGCCGGCGGCAAGCGCGCGCCCGGTCAGGAACTTGGTCGCCTTGACCTGGTCGGTGACGCTGGACTCAGTGGGGGTCAGATTGTAGGAATTCTTGAACTCGGCAGCCTTGGCATCCTTCAGGACATGCTCGGCCTTGAGCGTGCCGTCGCCCTTATCGGTGATGGTGGTCACGATGGTGTAAGTCTTGCCGTCGTAGGCGATGCCCTTGCTGGTGGTTCCGCCGTTGACTTCGCGCAGTGTGTAGGTATGCGTTCCGGCCTTGTCATACTTGACGGTGCCCATCGTGATGTTACCGCTGGCGTCGTTGGTGCCGGTGGCGACGACCTTGTCACCCTCGACGAGCTCGAAGGAGAACTCGCCGGCGGCAAGCTTGCGCCCGGTCAGGGACTTGGTCGCGGTGATCTGGTCGGTGACGCTGGAGCTCTTGGGCGTCACGGTGTAGGAGTTCTTGAACTCAATCTTCTTGACGTCCTCGGCGCCCTTCAGCTTATGCGTGGCCACAAGCTGGCCCTTGCCATTGTCGGCGATGGTCGTCACGACGGTATAGACGGTTTTGTCGTAGGCGATGCCGCCGGCATTGCCCTTGACCTCGCGCAGCGTATAGATGTGCTGACCGATCTCGGTGTACTTGATGGCGCTGAACGCAACGTTGCCGTTGGCATCATTCTTAACGGTTTCGACAACCGACGCGTCCTCGTCCTCACCCTCAACGAGCTCAAAGGAGAACTCATTGTCCTGGAGCTTATGGCCGGTCAGGACCTTGGTAACTGTAATCTGATCGGTGACGCTCGACTCAGCGGGATTGGCGGTATAGGTGTTCTTGAACTCGACCTCGCCCGAGGTCTTCTTCACAGAAGCCTCGAGCTTTCCCTTTGCGTTGGGTGTCACCGTTACGGTGAACTCTGCAACGTTCTTGCTGTAGGCGATGCCGTCGACCGTGGTCCCGGCATGCTTCTCGCTAACCTTGTAGACATACGTGCCCAGCTTGTCATAGGCAATCTCGCCAAAGCTAATGTCCGCATGGCCCTTGGTTGCAAACGCAGTCGTGGACCTGGGCATCGGGGCGTTGTCCTCGGACGTCAGGCCAAACTCAAACTTGTCCTCATCCGTCCAGTCGCGGCCCTCGAGCACCTTGGTCAGGCCAAAGTCGGCAGTTGTCAACGTTGTCGGCGTGGTATTGAGCGTAAAGCTAATCTTGCCGTTATTGCCCAGGTAGACATTGACCTTCGTCGCACCAGAAACAACCTTCGTGTTGTTCCACTGGGGATTGATCACGTCGCGTGCGGTGCCCGTCGGGTTTCCGCCCACACGCTCCTTGGTGGTGTGAAGCTGGTTGATAAAGGCGAGGCGCGCGGTGCCAGCCTTAATCGACCAGTGATCGCCATCCTTTACCAAAGCACCTTCAAAGTTTTCGAGCTCGCTTCCCTTAACCGGGATCGAAACGGAATCATCGTACGGCGCGCCCGACGAGTTCTGCGCCATAAACTCATCTTTGTACCAATAGGTCTTAGAGCCCGAAGGCTTTTCCGTTGCGAGCTTGGTGCAAGCCGCGTCTGTGTAGACGGGTGTTAGCTTTTGGAAGTAGTAGTAGCTGTTCATAGCAGCAGGCTCAAAGCTTGCGACCGTATCGCCCGCATCGTCGCCGGTCCACTTGTTGGCGTAGAAGCTAACGGTATTGGAATCGGCGTCCTTGTGCTCATTGATGTAATCCTGCAGTCCCGGTACGTTATTGGGAGTAAACAGGTTTTTGCGTGCAATAGCCTTTACGCTCGATGCATACGCAACGCGGATAGGCGAGATGGCATCCGTGGAGTCAACCACAAACGTGCCCGCAGACTCGTCAACGGTAAAACGGCGCAGCGGAATGAGCGATGCGGGGACCTTGACCGTCACGATGTCGCCGCGCTGCGGATTGTTCTCGTCCGCGCGATCAACCGTAATTACAAGATGGGCGAGCTCGCCATCAAACGTATAGGTATCGATATTGCCATCGGTCGACTTGGTGGCGGCCCCATAGGTCTTGCCGTTGTACTCGGCACCGGTAAAGCTATCGACCTGCATAAAGGCGCCCAGCTCGTCCTCGAATGTGATGTAGCCGGAACCGTTGGAATTGTTGCCCTCGACCTTGGTCGGGAAACCCTTGCCCGACGTAATGGCACTCGAGATGTCCTTAAAGACCTGATCAAGCTCGGCGGCGTTGGTCGCCGACTTGTAGTAGCTAGCACCGGCAACGGGGTTGCCGAAATTGACATTCCACTCCTCAGTTCCAAAAAAGCCATGGCTTACGGACGATGTGGCATCCGGATAGTTACTCGACACGGCATGCATGAATTTATTCTCGTTGCTCGTGCGGCTGCTTGTTGGATCGTCGCCCGGCTTCGCACCGTTGAAGATACCGATGGTATAAATGGTCGCCCCGCCACTCTTTATGGTCTTGGCGATATTGATGGCATCCTTAGCAACCTCGGCCTCAAAACCATTAGAACTCGTAGGAGAGCCATCGGTGAAGAACACAACGATCTTCTGGGCGTCTTCACGACCAGCGATGCCCTTGGCCAGGTCCATGCCATAGTCGGCACGAGTAGAGCCAGCAGGCTCGATTAAATTAACCGTGTTCTTGAGGCTCTTTGCGCCCCCATCCTTGCAGACCGTGAGGCCCAACATGGTCTGGGAGTAGTTGTAGGTGTTGCCGTCGTCGCGATAGGTATCATTACCAACCTTATCGCTCTTCTTGCCCGCAAACTTTACGATGGCAACCTGGTGCTGCTTGCTCGCGTCCTTAACGTTCTTGTTTTGCTCGGCAATGGTGTCGATAAAGTGGTTGGCAGCATTCTTGAGCGCAACGATACGCTTAGGGGACCCTTTACCACCCATAGGATCATCCATTGAGCCAGAGGCATCGAGCACCATCACGATGTCGAGCGGCTTGGAAACCAGCGACGTCGTATCGGATGTCGAAGACATCGCCGAAAGCGTAGTCAAAAAGTCCGATTTCCCGTCATCGATTGCTTGGACCGTCTTATCCGTCCAAATTCGGCCGACGTTTTGCGTCGTGACCTTGCTGCCGCCATAGCCGCCCGCCCAGAACTTCCAATGGTTGCTGGTGTCGTGGTCGACTATCTTTGTCGCTTCCGGTCCGTCCATTCCTGTGCTGGACCTGGCGTTGGCCTCGGGCAGCATGGCGAATGCTGCGGCTGGCAACACCAGCACTACGGCCAGTATCACCGCCAAGAGACCCCTCGTGTACTTACCCATCGTGTCTCCCTTCTCGCGGTCTCAGACCTTGCTTCAGCCTAAAGTTACGGAATGAGACACAATTAGGGCAGGTGACACATGTTCCAGATTCGGTTTTGAGCGTGAGACAAATGTCTCACCAAAGTTGAGACACGGCGTTTTCGCAGGAAAACGGGTGCGACTCGGAGCCATCAGGCAAAAATGACCCACTTTCCTCCGTCCTTGGGGGATCAGGAGCTGTTACGGATATGGTGCCATTTCAAAACTATGCCGGATTACGGGGCTAAAGCCGGGACCCTCATCCATGCCCTCATTTTTTGAAAAACGGCAGGCTATCTACCTGCGGTTTTGTTTTTGCGATTTTATGCATGGTCGGAGATTCGCTATCCAGCCCCGTAATCCGGCATAGTTTTGTTCGCGACGGCACAACCGCGCGTTTAAGCGCGGGGCCGGTGGGGCATTTTTGCCCCACCGGCCCCTGTTCCAGCGCTATTCCGGCTTGGTTTCTACCGTGGGAGTCTTATCCGCCGCAACTGGAGTACGGGCGGTGTCCATAGTCAGGCAGTGTTTGGGGCAGCTTTCGATACACTCGCCGCACACTACGCAGGCATACGGATCGATCGACCACGTTCCGCCCTTGCGATCGATCGCGAGCGCGCCCGCCGGGCAGCGACGCGCGCACATGCCGCAGCAAATGCACACGTCCATGTCGTTAACGATGTGCCCGCGCAGGCGCTCGGGCGCCGCGAGCCTCTCCTGCGGATAGCACACCGTTACCGGCTGCTTGACCATAGAACCCAAGGCCGTCTTGGCAAATGTCAGCAAACTCATGCCGCGCCTACCTTTCCGTGCAGCTAATGCAGGGGTCGATGGTCAGGATAATCATGGGAACGCTGGCAAGGAGTACGCCCTGCAGCGCATGCGTCAGACCCGCCAAGTTCTGCGACGTCGGCGTGCGTACGCGGAAACGGTCCAGGTTCTTGGTGCCGTTGCCGCGCACATAGTAATACGCCTCGCCGCGCGGCTGCTCAATCACAACCTCGCCGCGCGCGCCGTCGGCCGGTGTGAGCTTGGTACGCCCGCCGATGCCGTCGTGCGGAATCTTGCCGACAAGCTCCTTGATAATGTCCATGGCCTGCGTGACCTCGGCGCAACGCACCTGGCAGCGGGCATAGCAGTCGCCATCGGTAGCAACGATGGGCTCAAATGCAGCCAGGTCCGCATAGGCACCGTCACCGAACATGCGCACGTCGTAATCCACGCCCGAGGCGCGGCCGAACGGGCCGACCATCGAAAGCTCCAGTGCATCTTTCTTGCTGATCACACCCACGCCATGCAGGCGCTCGCCGCAGCTGGCGTCGTCCAAAAACGTATGCACCAGGGTCTCGTAGTCGGGGCGCATGGCGTCGAGCGTCTGGACAATGCCCACCAGCTCGGAGTCCTCAATGTCGTGCTTAAGGCCGCCGATCTCGTTAATCGAAAGGATCACGCGGCCGCCGCAGGTGCTCTCGAAGATCTTGAGAATCTGCTCGCGCAGGGTCCACGACCGATAGAACAGCGCCTCGAAGCCAAAGGCATCGGCGAGCAGGCCCAGCCACAGCAGGTGCGAGTGAATGCGCGAAAGCTCGTGCAAAATGGTACGGATATACTGCACGCGGCCAGGCACCTCGATGTCGAGCATGCGCTCGCAGGCGCTGGCATAGCCGCAGCTGTGGCCCACGGCGCAGATGCCGCAGATGCGCTCGGCGATGTAGCCAAACTGGTGCATGTCGCGCTTTTCGGTGAGCTTCTCGAGTCCGCGGTGCACAAAGCCGATCTGCGGAATTGTCTCGAGAACGCGGTCGTCCTCAATCACCAGGTCCAGATGAAGCGGCTCGGGCAGCACCGGGTGCTGCGGGCCAAACGGAATGACGGAGCGATGTGCCATGGGCCTTACGCCTCCTTTTTCTGCTTGTCGCGGGCGGCCTTGGCGGCAAGCGCCGCGCGGACCTTGGCTGCTTTCTCGGGATCCATGGCAGCGAGCTTTGCCTCCATCTCGGCAGCCTTGAGCGCGGCCTTCGCAGCAGCCTCATCGTGCTGAGCATCGGAGCCCGCGGCATCGCCGGCGCTCGCAGCGCCCTCCCCTGCAGCAGCCGCAGCAGCGGCGGCCTTTTCGGCAGCGGCCTTGCGCGCCTTGGCTTCGGCGGCGGCACGGACCTTCATGGCCTTCTCGCGCGCGGCCTTCACCTCGGGCGTGATAACGCTCATGGGCTCGGCAGTCGAAACCTGGTAGAAAAAGCCCTTAAAGTCGATCTGCATGTCGGTGATGGCAAGGCCAAACAGGTCGTGGGCCTCATTTTCAAACGGGAACACCGCGGGGTAATACGAGCTGATGGACGGAATCTCCTGGTACTGGTCGATGCCCTCAACCACCAGGTTCTCGATCGCATAGCTGCCGTCCTGCGCAATCTGCTCCTGAGCAGCACGAACGTTGATAAACGTATAGACCAAGCGATACGAGCCGTCGTCGACGTTGCGCTCGGCGTGCATTTGCACAAAGCGCGCGCCGACGCCCTTGAGCACCTGAACATGCGGCAGGAGCTCGTCGATCCCGACGGTGGTATAGATAGCCTTTTGCATTACTTGGCCTCCTTTGCAGCGGCGGGCGCACCGTCAGCCGCGCCTGCGTCGACACCGGCCCCGGCCCCCGCAGCAGCTACAAACCCGTCCTCGCCTAGCTCAACGCCACCATCCCAGGTAGCGGCACCGCCCACGGTGAGCGGGTCGCCGCCGGCGCGCATCACGGCCTCCTTCTGGTCCAGGATGCCGCACGCCTCCACGATGGCATCGATCACGGTCTCGGGACGAATGGCGCACCCGGGCGCGTACACATCCACGGGAATCGCGCGGTCCACGCCGCCGATCACGTTATAGGCATCGCGGAACACGCCACCCGAGCACGCGCAGATGCCGCACGCCACCACGCACTTAGGCTCGAGCATCTGGTTGTAGATCTGGCGCACGACGGGCAGGTTCTGGGCATTGACCGACCCCGTCACCAAAAAGATATCCGCATGCTTGGGGTTGCCGGTGTTGACCACGCCAAAGCGCTCCGCATCGAACAGCGGCGTGAGCGAGGCCAGCACCTCGATATCGCATCCGTTGCAGCTCGAACCGTCGTAATGAATAACCCACGGCGAGCGCGACATTTTATGATCCATGGATGCCGCCTCCTAAATAAACACGTCGACGAGGATGGGCATAAGGTTGAGCAGGCCAAACACCAGCGCCACGCCCCATCCGAGCTTAAAGCAGCTGCGCCAGGTGCTGCGGGCAAAGGTGTTGTCGATAAGCACCTCGACAAAGTACGTCGCAGCCATCACGACCAGGGCGACCACCCAGCTCACGGGGTTGTCCCAAACAAAGAACATGCCCACCCACATCAAGAAGAGCACGGTCTCGCACCAGTGCATAAGGGTCATCTTGGCCAGCGTGCCGCCGCTCATCTCGGTGGCGACGCCCTGGACGATCTCCTGATGCGCGTGATGCGAATACGAAAGGTCAAACGGCGACTTGCGCAGCTTGATGGTGAGCACCGCGAGCAGCGCGAGGAAAATGGGCGCGCTGTACACGATGATGGGGGCCGACTGCCCCGTCACGGCGATGGAATCGAAGCTATCGGTGGCAAGGTACAAGCCCACGCTCATCAGCAGAACGGCGGGCTCGTAACTCATAACCTGCAGCAACTCACGATCGGCGCCGACCTGGGCAAACGGGCTTTGCGTCGAGGCGGACGCCAGCACCACAAAGATCGCGGCGAGCGTCACCATAAAGGCGCACAGCAGCGTGTTGGAGCCCGACACAAAGATGCCGCCGCCCACGACGGTAAAGATGAGCGCGCACGCCATGTAGGTATCGTCCATGGTGTTTACGCTGGCAGGGGCTTTGCGCAGCAGCTTGGCAACGTCGTAGAAGGGCTGCAGCAGACGCGGCCCCACGCGACCCTGCATGCGAGCGGACAGCTTGCGGTCAAGACCGTCAATCAAACCGCCCACAAGCGGCGCCAGCAAGGCAAACGCCACGGTACCAATAAAAATGCCCAAGACGCCCGAACCTTCAAAATACTTGCCGCGCAGCACCGAGGGCGCGCTCATGGCAAGCCGCTCGGGCCCAATCCACGCGCAACACAGCAGCGCAAACAAGATAATGCTGCAGCACACGACGCTACCCGCGGGGCCAATACGCTTCTCGCCAAGGGCGTCCTCCGAGTACCAATTGCGCTTTTCGGCCTTCACCTCGTGTCCCATCGAGCCGCGGAAATGGCGGTAATTGTCGGTTCCCACACCCGAAAGATATACGTTTACGTGCGGCTTGTTGCTCACGCGGAATGAAGTCAGCAGCACCACGGCGATAAAAGCCACGATAACCACCATCAGATACATGGCGTCCTTGCCGATAACGTACGGCACGCGGCCAAACACCATGGCCAAGTAAGGCGACACCAGGCCGCTCGAGATAACCGGGAACGCCACGCAGCACAGAATCAGTAGCGCGGCGATGGTGTTGAGCGCCATCCATTCGGTCTTATGGACATTGACCTCAACGTTTTGAGCCGTGGGATCGACGCCCGAAAGCTTGGCAAGCCACTTGCCCCAGAAGTAAAACGTCGCGGCCGAGCCAAAGGCAAGCACCATGATCATGAGCACGTTGCCGGTCTGCGCAAACGCCACCAGGGCGCCCCACTTGGACACGAGCATGCCAAACGGCGCCACAAACATGCCCATGATGCCCAGCATCATCAGGCGCGTCAGGTGCGGCATGCGGCTGAACATGCCGTCCATGTCCTCGATATTGCGGCTGCCGATATGATGCTCGGCCGTGCCCACGCACAGGAACAGCAGCGACTTTGCCACCGTGTGAAACAGAATCAGGAAGATGGCCGCCCATACGGCCTCGGGCGCGCCGACACCCAAGCAGGCACTAATGAGGCCCAAGTTGGAAATGGTGGAGTACGCGAGCACGCGCTTGGCGTTGCTCTGCGAGATGGCCATGAGGGCAGCGAGCAAAAACGTGATGGCACCCACACTCGTGACCATAAAGCCGGTCACGGGATAGATGGCATAGAGCGGGCTCAGCTTGACCATTAGGAACACGCCGGCTTTGACCATGGTGGACGAATGCAGCAGGGCGCTCGTGGGCGTGGGGGCAACCATGGCGCCGAGCAGCCAGGTGTGGAACGGCATCTGCGCAGCCTTGGTAAGGGCGGCGAGCGACAACAGGATGACCGGCATCACCAGCAGCGCGGATTGCGCGGTTCCGGCGCCGGAAAGCTCAATCATGCCCGAGATGGTCAGCGGCATGCCGTTGACGTGCAGGTACATGAGTCCGGCCAAAAACGCGATGCCGCCCAGCATGTTGAGGATGATCTGGATAAAAGCGTTTTTGATGGCCTCGGGCGTGCGCGTGTAGCCAATCATAAGAAACGAGCACACGGTGGTGATTTCCCAGCCGCAGAACAGCCACTCCAGGTTGTCGCTCGTCACGATGACGAACATGGCCGAAAGGAACAGGAACATAAGCGCCAGGAACTGCGGGCGACGGTCGGGCGCGGTCTGCCCGTGCAGTGCGGCCTCGTGCTCGTCATGGGCCTGGAAGTCCTTCATGTAGCCCAGGGCATACACGCAGATAAGGCTGCCGACGATGCCGACGGCGAGGACCATGATCACGCTCATGTAGTCCAGGTAGAGCGGCGTCGCCGTGACGGCTTCGGCCGCGGGCAGCGTCATGGTCGCAAAGGCAACCGAACCCACCAGCTGCACCACGCCGAGCACCGTGGTGAGCGCGTTCCTATATTTGTACGCGTTGTACAGGATGACGGCGCACAGGATGACATCGATGACGGAGCTGATGATCGAGAGCACATGCGAGGTGCCGGGGGCAACCTCAAAGCTCTGCGGACCCGTGCCAAAAAACATAACGGCGACTACAACTGTCACCGCCATAATCATGCCGGAACCTATGAGCCCCACCGCATCGCGGGCGCGGTCACCGCGCGCGAGCAGCATGCCCAGCGCCGGCACCAGCGGAAACAGGGTAAGGAAATACAGTAGCGTCATACCATCACTCCCCCATGCAAAAACGCTGCAATTGTTTAACGTTATAGCTCAATTGAGGAGTGGCGGCGGCAGGTTTTCGGTCAACTGGGGAGTTTTAGGCGTACGGGGTAAGGAGTCTGTCCGCATTGGAGTAGGGGGGTGACGCTCCCTTACCGCAGCGGCAGGCGCGCGGGCCACTGTGCGCGGTTTATTGGCCACGTTGGAAGATGTCCCGATAGGCTTGCGGCAGTCCGAAAAGTTGGCGCGGCAAAAAATGCGCCCCTGTGGGCGCACCATCCCGTTCGCTATTCCTCCTTTTTAACGCGCGGCTTGCGACCGCGCGGCTTATCGACCAGCGCGGACTCGCCGCTCTCGCGATACTGGCGGCACCAAGCCTTGACTGAAGACTCGCTGGGAATCCCATACTTGATCATGGTCTCGCGAACCGTCAGGCCGTTTTCCAGACGGTCCTTAACCACGGCGAGCTTTACTTCGTACGAATAGGTGTGATGACGAGCGCCCGCGTTGAGCACGGCATCGGCACCGCCCACGTCATATGCGCGGGCCCACTGACGAGCCGTGGCCTGGGGAATGCCAAGCTTTGCGGCGAGGGCGCGGTGACCAACCCCCTCTTGGAGGATCTCGACGGCGCGCTGCCTAACCTCGGGCGCATGCGTGCGAGTCCTTGTTGCTTCCGACATACCTGCCACTTCTTAGCCTTAACCGTTAATCTGCCTTCTTACGTGCATGTTAGATAGTAGCATTTTGCTGTTTGCACGTAGCAGTTAATTGAAAATCGCAACGGTGGCATCTGGGCATTTGCCATTACTTTGCAACAGTTCTTTAGGTTTTATTTACGCAGCTAGTTGGCCCGCGGCTCATTGACGGTGTTTTACCAACCAGATTGGTATCTTTTTGTTTGGCTGGTATGGTTTGCGCAATTATTAACCCCTCCCCTAATAATTTTGAGCGGTCTGCAAGGCAGCAGACGTCCTCACTCCTCATGATTAGCGCGCTTGCCATCCACCGGAGCAAAACGAAAAGGGCGGGACCTGCTGCGCTTGCAGACCCCGCCCCGGTTGACACCCGATGGGACGCAGCCGGGCGAGACAGGTCCGTGCTACCGCCCCGCCTGGCCGCGAAGTTAACTACAGCTCGTTGGCCGCGTGATATGCCGTGCGAATGGCGCTCGCAATATCGGCGGTGCGCTCGCCCGAGCAGTCGCCCACGCAGGTCACGGGCACCGTCACGCCATCAAGGTCAAACGCGTTGGCCTTGGAGCCCACGGCCATCACCACGTAATCGCAGGCGATCTTCACCGGCTCCTCGGCGCCGTCCTCGGTGGTGCGAACAGCCTCCACGCCCTCGTCGGTAATGGCGGTCAGGCGGGTCTTCACGTGCTGCTCCACGTTGTGCTCGGCAAAGTCGCTCATAATCAGCGGCAGAATGGTCTCGGACTCGCCCGCGGCAATCTTGTCGAGCATCTCCACGATCGCCACCTCGCAGCCGTGCTGCAGCAGGTACTCGGCAGTCTCGGTGCCCACCAGGCCACCGCCAATGACGGCGACGCGGCCCGCAAGCTCCACCTTGCCAGCCAGCACGTCCCAGCTCGAGACGACCTTGTCCGAGTCGGCACCCGGAACGGGGATGACCACGTCGTGTGCGCCCACAGCCACAATCGCGGCGTCGGCGGCGTTGAGGTCCTCAGCGGTAGCGGCATGGTTGAGCTCGACTTTCACGCCCAGGCCAGGCAGAATCTTCTCGTAATACTCGACCGAGCGCATGATCTCGTCCTTGCGCGGGGGCGCGGCCGCCAGCACAATCTGGCCGCCCAAGTGATCGCTCGCCTCGTAGACGGTCACATCGTAGCCGCGCTTGGCCGCCACGCGCGCGGCCTCCAGGCCGGCGATGCCGCCGCCCACCACGGCGATCTTCTTGTCGCCCTCGCCCGGCTTAATGGCGATGGTCGCCTCGTCGCCGTTCTCGGCATTGAGCACGCACGAGATGTACTTGCGGTTTTGAATCGCGTCGACGCAGCCCTTGTTGCAGTTGAGGCACTCGCGAATGGGCTCGCCCGTGGCGGCCTTCAGCGCAATGTCGGGGTCGCACATGAGCGAGCGGCCATAGGCGATGATGTCGGCCGCGCCGTCTTCCAGAATCTTCTCGCCGGCCTCGACCGAGACAACACGGCCGACGGTTGCCACCGGCACGGAAACCAGGGCCTTGACGCGCTCGGCAACGGGCAGCGTCCAGTTGTAGGGCATGGCACCCATGGGCGGAATGGTGTCGCCCATGTTGCCGGTATGATTGGCCTGCGCAACCTGGATCATATCGATGCCCGCGCCCTCGAGCAGCTTGGCAAACTCGCAGGCCTCGTCGGGCTGCAGGCCGCCCTTGCCGCGCGGCGTGCCGTCGGGGTTCTCCATGATCACGGGGAGCTTGTACTCCACCATCAGCTGCGGCGCGGCCTCCTTAATGGCGGCGACGACCTCCAGCGCGTAGCGGACGCGGCTCTCGAACGAACCACCATACTCGTCGGTGCGCTGGTTGAGGATGGCCGAGCACAGCGAACCCACCAGGCGGTCGCCATGGACCTCGATGGCATCGATGCCGGCCTGCTGTGCGCGGGCGGCCGAGGCAGCAATGGCCTCCTTGATCTGGGTGAGCTGCTCTACGCTGGCCTCGTTCACAAAGTGCTGCATATCGTGGTGCAGCTTGGCGTATGCCTGCTTGCGAATCTCGTTGGACTCGGCCATCTTGGCGGCAAAGGTCTCCTCGTCGCCGGCGGCCTTGGCCTCCTGCGCGGCCTTGGCGGCGACCATGGAGCTCATGACCATGCGGCCGACACCGGGCACGTCGTACTCGGGGTGGAACAGCTGCAGCGCAACCTTGGCACCGTGCTTGTGGACGGCGTCGGCCAGCGCCTTAAACGTAGGGATCTGGGCGTCGGTTGCCAGCTTGGGCGTGGGGCTCGCGGTCATGACGGGAGCGACGTCGCCGATGACGATGTAGCTCACGCCGCCACGGGCCAAGCGCTCGTAAAAGGCCAGGCTGCGCTCGCCGATGGAACCGTCGCGCTCCTCGTAGCCGGTGGTCAGCGGCGGGAACATAATGCGGTTCTTGAGCTCAAGGGGGCCAACCGTAATGGGCTGGAGCAGCTTGGATGCAGGTGCGGTCATGGACATTCCTCTCTTGTAGGCGCGGCGGCGATGATGCCGCGTAGTTGTCTAGAGGATATGGCATGGGGGCACAGCGGCACAACGAAAATCGGCGAATATCAGGTGGCGGCAGGTGGATGGGGCAGGGCGGCCCGTCGGTTTGTCTCAATCTGTAACAGTTACGCGGCAAAACTGGGTCTTACTGTTACAGATCGAGACAAACCAAACCCGCCTGCTAAAAAATCTCAATCTATAACAACAACTCGGCAAAATCCGTCTCTCGTGTTACAGATTTAGACAAACGAAGACCGTCCTGCCGAAACATCTCGATCTGTAACACTTAGCCGCCCAAATCGGCTTATAGGACAAAATGTGTGTCCCGATAGAACACCCGTTTCCATCCATTAATCCAGCCAGAACGGGTACGGGTCCCTGTGGTGGAGGTCCTCCCACACTGCCCTGTCGCCCCACTCCGGCCCTCCGTCGTCACGCGACG
>DBFELT010000025.1:0-86101 GCA_048323995.1 Collinsella sp.
ACCGCCCGGGGAAACCATACGGCGAGGGCCGCGCCCCCGGTCCCCGGGGCGCGGCCCTCTTGCTTAAACTGCTCAATTTTTCGTGCTCACGGTGCTTATTTCCCAGTGATCACTCGGACCACTTCTTAGTGAACATCAACAACAGGCGCTACGAGAAGGAGGGGCCGAACGCGATGGTCCTCACGAGCAACATCGCCCCGAGCGGGTGGGATGAGTTCTTCACGGGCGACGACACGCTCCTCTGCGCCCTCGACAGGCTGTTCGACAAGGCGTCGGTGTTCGTGATGCGGGGCCCGAGCTACCGCGGCAGGGGGCTCGACACCTACTCGGTGGAGGCCGTCCCCCAGGCGGTGAAGGTGAGGGGGATCCAGCCCGAGGGGATGTAGGGAAGCGATAGGAAAGACATAGATGCGGGCGTGTTGGCTAAAATGGGTCGGCCGGGATTGGTCAATCTCGGCCGACTATATTTGGCTAAAATAATCCGACGCTAACAGCGGCACAGCAACGAAAAACACAGCTGGCAAACAGTGGCGCAGCGGCACTCCATTTTTATGTATTTCTGAAATTTCCGAAAAAGCCAGAATCTCATTAGCATTTGATAATGCCCCCCCCCCCGATGGCGTATCTTATTCTTGGTTAGCATTTGTTAACGATATGTGCCCGTTGGAGCGATTCCGTGTCCCTGGATCCGAATTTTTTCTGTCAGTACGCCCCGTGCGACAACCAAAACCTATTAGCCGAGCTAGTGGCAATGGCTTCAATCCAGCAATTTCAAAAAAGAGAAATTATCCTTGAAATGGGTACCCAACAAAAATGGTTTTACCTTTTAAAACAGGGGGTAGCCTGTTCGTATTCTCTACAAAGCGATGGTTCGGAAATCACTGACTGCATAATGGCGGAGCCGGGCATGCCTGTAATGCCTAGCCCCGAGTTTGACATTCCATCCCCGACTTATATTGAAGCTTTAACAGACTGCACGCTCGTTCTTCTCAAGATAAGCGATGTTCAAAATAAAGCCCAATATAATCCAGGACTTGCAACTCTCATTAACCGATATCTATCAAGGGCTTGGCACGATCATTATAAAACCGAATCCGCCCTTAGGCTGTTGCCGGCTCGTGACCGCTACAAATGGTTTCTCGAGGAGTATCCGGGGGTTATCGACAGGGTCCCCCATTCGCGCATCTCATCATTTTTGGGCATGTCACCAATTACGCTTTCACGCGTAAGGGCAAACATATAGCAACGAGAAACTATTTCCTTTTACGTTTAATCTCAACGGTTATTGCTGAGCCGCATTCAGGACAAAAGTTGATCTCTCTACTGTATGCAATCCTACACTTCTTGCAATAACGCCATATGTCGCCCATATCAATAGGACTAGCGCAATTTGTACAGAATTGAGCATCTATCTCATTTTTTGTACCGCAGCATTGGCATTCGATCTCATCGCAACAATTGGGACGTTTTTTCATTGGAGGGACCGGACAAGGATGACGTCTAGGCACCAAATCTTCAATTTGGGCATAGCAGAGGCGCTGGCTCTCTTTGATGTTTATCAGCATGCCGATTCGATGCTCAATACTCGACCGTATTTCATCTTCGCCCTCGCTTTTAACGATATCGTCGCATAACGCATCCACTAGAACCTGATAGTCATCTTCAAGTCTTCGCGCTTCTTCTTCAAGATCATAGATCAACTCAATGCGCGGCGTGGATCGTTCACCCGCATCAAGATGGAATGGCTCATGGTCAACTGGCAGCAGTGGCATATTATCCTCCTCTTAGCTTGCTGGCTAACTATCGCAATCAATCACTAACCAGCCATTATCGCCGAAAGGCGATGGCGTTCTGGTCCCCCACATGCAGCACCTCGGCAGATATAACAAGTCTCTGCGCCACAGCGACATCATCTGCCTTGTGTCGCGTATTAAGGTCTTTCATTTCATCCGCGTAATCTCGACACAGCTACTTGCGGCCTCCGTTACGAATTTCCCAGTATTTAATGTCGTCCAACGTTTCTTGGATCCGATCCATCTTGGCATCACGCAATAAATTATCAATCTCGTCACTGCAATCAGATCTTGTGCTTCTGCTCGATATTGACTGCGTCGTTCCTGAATCGGAGAACAGCTCGCTAAAGAACTCGCCCGGAGCTGCAACGATCGCCAAGAATCCCATTGACCAGAACAAGACACAAATCAGCCTTACAAACCAGCCATATCCGTTTTCAAAGGCAAATTGACCGCCAAAAATAACCGCTCCGCAAAATGACGCAATGGGCATAAGCAGGTCTCCAATGAAATGCCCTGGACCGAACATAACGTAGCAAATATAAACTGAATAAGAGGGATTGACGAAAACCATAATCGAGACTGCGCTCATAGCCGCCAACACCAATAGGGGACTCTTCCAGCACAGCGAACAAGTCAATACCACAAGCCCAAGATATACAAGCACTATCCAAAATGCGATGGTTGAGGTTTTGGGAGATTCCGCCCATTCGCCCCAAAAGCCCGACACAGCATACTGCGCCGCCGCCCCATTGGATGAAACGACCGAAGCAATGTATACAACCATTGCTCCAAATATAAAAATTGCTATTAAATCGATTGCTTTTCTCATTTTACCCCTATCCGCAAATATCGCTTTTTTCTAGCGTCCTATAGTCTTTTGGCCGCTATTGGCTACTTTGTTTAGATTTCGGCCTCCAGCAGACATGGAAAAAGCCATACCCTAACGGCGCTCACGACAAAGACCGCTTGCCCACATCAAGTCAAAATGAATCACGGTCAACCGAAGACAGTGACATACCCATATCCTTCGCTTGGCCTCTAGCATCGATCACTTGTCACTTAACCTAAGTCTTTCCAGAAGCCAATGGCAACCGGATAACGTTGGCTTGAAGCTCGCTGACAAGATTAACGAAATCACCGGGTGTCCAAATTAAATCGGGCACCCGGCTACCAGTATCCTTATATTTTTACGGCCCAGCCATGCATTTCAGTCATCAATAAACACCGTATCGCTATCTAATGCAGCCTAGACTATGCTCCTAATTGCACCCTCCGCTTGGGACAGGAGCCCTTTCATCTTTTTCTTTTGCATCCACCCGTTAACGCCCGTCAAATCGGATTCACCCAAGAGAGCATCGCCCATCCATCCCTCAAGCACAATTTCCCTTTCGCCAAAAGCAATCGTAAAATTGCGCTGCAGCATCAGTACGCCGTCGCCCTTCGACCAACAAGGTTCACCCTTAATTAGTTTCTGTTGAAAACCGGCGCCTTCAATGATGCTCTTCCAGATCTCTAAGACTCTTGGCGTATCAATTTGACCGTGCGCGCAAATCGTTACTGTTGTCCTCGGCATCTCAAGCCCCTTCTTATTGACCCAACTCTTGACCACAGTTCGGACAGTGCTTTGCATCTCCTATGATTCGAGTTTGGCAATAAGGACATACTTTGCCTTTGTTCCGTGTCGAATCAATATCAACAACATTCTTGGATGTATAGCGCACGCTTATAAATAGAAGCGCGCCAACAATCAGTAAAACAAATCCGATTCCAATAATTGCCAAAACCGAAAGCTCCATGCTGGTAAGAGGAGCTTTAAATGTATAACGATGAGATAGCATCGCTTTTGTTATAAGCCCGTAGACCAGCGCAAAAAGCCCCAAGCCAAGTGACAGCAATGCAACGGTTTCTTTTTTTGGTTTCATTAGATCCACCCTCCAGTCAGGCAACCAACCCGTCAAATCTCGCAATCGACATGACTCCCACCGTTCAAATTTCTAGAAAACATGGTGGCTTTAATGCCATAGCCCTCGTTTGGGCTCGAAATCAAACACGAAATTATTTAGGCAAACTTTATTATCCACACTGGAAACAAACAGGCATTAGCATTTGATAACGCCCCTGCGGCATCTGAGCAACAACCGCACTAGTAGCAAACGGCTCAATCTGAGCAAAAAGAGGATGCGGACTGGTGAACAATTTATACTTTGATGTGTGCCGGGCTCGTGACAATGATGTTTGTCACGAGCCCGGCATGGTATTCATCTATGGCATTCCCCATCTTCACACGGTCGGCGTGTCTTAGCTCTCATTCTCTCGTGTACGTTTCGTTGTTGATAACAAGCTCATCCCCATTGAGAAAATAGAGCCTATCATCCGCCTCTTCAGCTTCCTCTTTGCTGCTGGCTTTCTTCCAATGTTGAGAGCTGATATTTCCTTGACTGCTACTTAGAACCAATGTCTCGTCTTCTTGAATCGTATAGCGATCGCAGCTTTCCAGCCACGCACCGTTATAGGTAAAAGGAACCGAACAATCACCATTCTCATCAAATTGGAGAATTTCGTCTCCGTCGTCGTTTGCCCAAGTTCCAACAATCGACTTCTCACCACATCCAACTAGACCAATCAGCGGGACAGAAGCCGCGGCAACGGCCATTTTAATTGCTGTTCGTCTCGAAAATAATTGTGCACCCATCTTTGCTCCCAACAGACAGCACCCGTACAAAAGATAATTTGATTATCCCCATAAGATTATTTAGCGCATTATCATTTGATTATGGTCCGACGTATCCCGAGCATAAAGAAGAGCAAATGGCTCTATTAGGCTAAATTAATCTCTTGCCGGATCGCGTCTCTTGGCGAAGCAATTGGACTATGAACATCAAGCTGTGGCAATCGTTTGCCTCAAACAACGCAGATCGCAATGCATAAAAATGGCGGTTAAGCGTACCTCCGACGCTTAACCGCCAACACAAACCAACGACTAGCGCGTCGGGTCAACTGCCACCTTGCCGCTCTCCAGCACGTGAACGCGGCCGTCGGCGAGCATCTGCACGACCTCGGGATACAGCACATGCTCGATCGCGTGGATGTGCTCCTCGAGCGTGTCGACGTCCCAGCCCTCCTCAACAGCCAGCGCACGCTGGGCGATGATAGGGCCGTTGTCGTAGATCTCGTTGGCAAAGTGCACGGTCACGCCGGTCACCTTGACGCCGCGCGCAAACGCATCGTCGATCGCATGGGCACCGGTAAAGCTCGGCAGCAGCGCCGGATGCAGGTTGACCACGCGATTGGGGAACGCCGCCAGCAGCGGCGTGTGCACCATGCGCATGTAACCGGCCATCACCACGTACTCGCAGCCGCGCTCGAGCAGCTCATGCGCGATGATCTCGTCAGCCGCGATGGGGTCGGCATAGACATCCTTGGACAGCGTGAGTGTCTGGATGCCCGCACGCTCGGCGCGCTGCAGGCCCTTGGCCGAAGGACGACTCGACACCACAAGCTCAATCGAAGCGTTGAGCTTGCCGGCGGCAATCAGATCGATCAGCGCCTGCAGGTTGGTACCCGAACCGCTGATGAGCACACCGATCTTGAGCGGCTCGGCCGTATCGGTACCGGTCGGACGGGTATAGGGCACAAAATCCAGGCCCCCGGCAGCAGCCATCTGCTCGTTAGCGCTCATCGGAGTACACGACCTTACCGGAACCCTCGACGCACTCGCCCACGCGGAACGGCTTCTCGCCCAGCGCGACCAGGGCCTCGGTCACCGCGGCCTCGTCCTCGGGAGCGACGATCAGGCACAGGCCAACGCCCATGTTGAAGGTCTTGCATGCCTCATTGGGCGCGAGCTCGGCCTGGCGCGACACGTAGGTGATGACGGACGGAACGTCCCAACCCATCTCGGCACCGTTGCGGGTGACCACGGCGTCGACGTCGTCGGCGAGCGCGCGGTTGAGGTTCTCGGTAATACCGCCGCCAGTGATGTGGGCGATGGCGTGCACGTTGGCGCCGCCGCGCAGCAGCTCCAGAATCGGCTTGACGTAGATGCGCGTGGGGGCCAGCAGGGCGTCTGCCAGCGATGCGCCGCCGAGCTCCTCGAGCGGACGGCTCAGCTCCTCGGCCTTAGCGGCGGCCTCGGGCGTGCCCGGCTTGATGCCGTCGACGCCAATGACCTTGCGCACGAGCGAGTAGCCGTTGGAATGCACGCCGGTGGAGGGCAAGCCCAGAATCACGTCGCCGGGGCGGACGTTTGCGGGGTCGAGCATCTTGGGGCGGTCGACGACGCCCACGGTAAAGCCGGCGAGGTCGTAGTCGGCGGGAGCCATGACGCCAGGGTGCTCGGCCATCTCGCCGCCCACGAGCGCGCAGCCCGCGAGCTTGCAGCCGTCGGCCACACCCTTGATGATCTTTGCCATGTGCTCGGCCTCAATGTGACCGATGGCAACGTAATCCAGGAAGAACAGCGGCTCGGCGCCCGAAGCCAAAATGTCATTGACGCACATGGCGACCAGGTCCTGGCCCACCGTCTCGTGACGGTCCATGATCTGGGCGAGCACGAGCTTGGTGCCCACGCCGTCGGTGCCGCTGAGCAGGATCGGGTCTTCCATATCCTTAAGCGCGGCGGCCGAGAACAGGCCACCAAAGCCACCGATGCCGCCGATGACCTCGGGGCGGTTGGTGTCCTTGACCATCTGCTTAATAGCGTCGACGGCGCGGCCGCCCTCGGCGGTATCGACGCCGGCGTCCTCGTACGTCACATGCTTGCTGTCGCTCATCTGAGCCTTCCTCTCCCACTACCGTGGCGCCGCGCGGACGCCAAACGGTGCTCATAGTTGCGTTCATTTCGGAGCGCACCATAACAGCACGCTCCGTCATATCAACAAAACAGCAGGTAAAAACTTACCAAAATAAACCTGTCCCTACATGGCAGCTCTTAGGCCTCGCCGTGCTCCTCTTCCCAGCTGCGGTCATCGTATTTCTCGACCACGGCGTCGTCGTCAAAATGCAGCGGCTTATCCAGGTTGCGGGGCTTAAAGCCCTCCATGAACTTGTCGCGGCCAAAGCTCTCGGGAATCGCCACGGGGTAGCGTCCGGTAAAGCACGCATCGCAGTAGCCGCCCTTGGGCATGACCTTCAGCAGGCCCTCGACCGAAAGGAAGGCCAGCGAATCGGCGCCGATATACTCGCAAATCTCGTCGACCGTCTTGTTGGCGCTGATAAGCTGCGACTGCACGTCGGTATCAATGCCGTAGAAGCACGGCCAGATGACCTCGGGCGAGTTGATGCGGATATGAATCTCCTTGGCACCGGCGTTGCGCAGCATCTTGACGAGCTGCACCATGGTGGTGCCGCGGACGATGGAGTCGTCGATGACGACTAGGCGCTTGCCCTCGATGTTGTCGCGCAGCGGGTTGAGCTTCATACGCACGCCCATGGCACGCAGCTCCTGCGTAGGCTCGATAAACGTACGGCCCACATAGCGATTCTTGATGAGGCCCTCGCCAAAGGGAATGCCGCTCTCGTGCGAATAGCCCTCCGCGGGCGGCAGGCCGGAGTCGGGCACGCCGATGACCAGGTCGGCCTCGACGGGCTCCTCATGTGCCAGCTGACGACCCATGTCATAGCGGCAGGCGTAGACGCTCTTGCCGTTCATGATGGAGTCGGGGCGAGCGAAGTAGACCTGCTCAAAGATGCAGTTAGCGGGCTCTTCGGCGGCAGGCACGCCTTGCTCAGACACAAGGCCCTCGGCGCTGATGCGCAAAATCTCGCTGGGACGGACGTCGCGGACGTACTCAGCGCCCACAATGTCGAGCGCACAAGTCTCGGAGGCGACGACCCAGCCGCCGGCGCGGGTGACATGGGTGGTGGCGTCGACCGTCGCGGCGCCGTCCTGCGACGGCAGCTGCGAAACGGATGCGGCGTCGGCCTGGTCCAGGCCCTCGTCCACGAGCTTGCCCAGCACGAGCGGGCGAATGCCGTGCGGGTCGCGGAATGCGTAGAGCGCCTGCTCGTTGATGAGTGTCATGGCGTAGCCGCCGCGCACGAGCTCCATGGTCTTGCGAATGCCCTCGCGCAGATGGCCAGTACGCTGAGTAAAGTAGCCGATGAGTTTGGTCGCGACCTCGGAATCCGAGTTGGAGAGGAACGGTACGCCCAGCTCGATCAGCTGGCGACGCAGCTCGTCGGTGTTGACGAGGGTGCCGTTGTGCGCGAGCGCGATAATGACGCTATTGATGGTAGAGAGGTGCGGCTGAGAGGCTTCCCAGCTCTTGGCGCCGGCGGTGCCGTAGCGCACATGACCCACGGCCAGCTGACCGGAGAGCGTCGACAAGTCGGCATTGGAGAACACGCGGTCGAGCAGGCCCAGATCCTTGCGGACCATAACCGTACCGCCGTCACCAACGGCGATTCCCGCCGATTCTTGGCCACGGTGCTGCAGTGCACGCAGGCCAAAGTACGTCAGTCGAGCCACGTCGCGATCGGGCGCCCACACACCAAAAACGCCGCATTCCTCATGCAGCTGGTCGGAGTCCGGATCATACGTCGACATGGTGTTCACCTGTCCCGCGGCACGCTCGGCCGCGCGGATGGTTTCTTGAGACATGGCATCCCCTCAGAGCCTCGTATTTTGGCGTTACCCGCCTTATTATACGCACGGCGCGACGCGCTCCCCAGCGCATGAGCAGCGCTTTTTAAAAGCCCACCGAGCTAATAATCCGTTTTGCGGCCAAACATTTTATCGGTCTGCCCAGTGCAAGCGCCCGCGCCCCCAGATGGCCGCCGCGTCCACCGTTGGGGATTACAAAGTTGCAATTGGGACGTTCGTCCTGTCTTTTGGCAGGTCGGCGGCGTATCCTTGTACCTACAGCAAAACGAGAAAGGTTCTATATGGATCGAAACGAACTCGACCCCAGCGTCCCCAGCGCCACGGAGGTCAAGAAGATCCCCCTCATCATTAAGGTGTACGCCGTCCTATGCATCCTGTCCGGCGTGGGCACGCTCCCTTCGGTCGGCGCCTTTATGTGGCAGGTCATCACCGCGCTCATCAACGGCAACGCCGCCGCCAAGCTCGGCGACAACACGCTCGTCGCGGTCGGCCTTATCGTCGCCGGCATCATGCTCTCTGCGGCAAGCGCCGTCATCCTGATCATCTTTGGCCTGGACCTTATCAAAAACCAGCGCCGCAACGCCGCTCGCCTGTCCTACATCCTTATTGCATTCACCGTCATCGAGCTTTTGGTTGACGTGATGCTCCAGGGCATCGGGCCCTTCTTGCTTCGCCCTGCCATCCAGCTCGGCATCCTCGTCGCGCTTTCGGCCACCGTCGACCCCACGCTGCGCCAGGAGCGCGAGCTGCAGCGCCGCCTGCAGGAGATGCTCGATCGCGACGCCGCCGACGAGGGCATGCTCGGTCGCGATGAAACCGGCGAAGGCTACATCAAGCTCAACTACTTCAACCTATTCTGGGTGTTCTTTGTCTGCTGCGTGCTCGGCCTGATCGCCGAGGACATCTGGCACATGACGGTCGACGACCCCGGCGTCTACCAGAACCGCGCCGGCATGCTGTTTGGTCCCTTCAGCCCCATCTACGGATTTGGCGCCGTACTCATGACCATGGTGCTCAACCGCTTCTACAAAAAGAACCCCATCATTATCTTTTTGGTGAGCGCGCTGCTCGGCGCAAGCTTTGAGGTGTTCGTGGGTTGGTTTATGCAGACCTCGTTTGGCGTAGTCTCGTGGAGCTACTCGCATATGAAGCTCTTTGGCATGCCCGATCCGCTCGCCGTCCTTACGGGCGGACGTACCTGCACAGGCTTCGCCTGCCTGTGGGGTCTGGGTGGACTCATCTGGATCAAGCTGCTGCTGCCGAGGCTGCTCAAGCTCATCAACATGATTCCGTGGAAGAGTCGCTACTCGGCTACCGTCATCTTCACCATCATTATGCTGGTCGACGGCGTCATGACGCTGCAGTCGCTCGATTATTGGTACCAGCGCGTCAACGGCACGGAGCCGGATATTCCCGTTGCGCAGTTCTACGGCAAGTACTTCGATAATGACTTTATGGAGAATCGCTTCCAGAGCATGACCATGAGTCCCAAGGATGCGACGCGCGTGTAGCGCCAACCGCGCCCAAAACGCAAAATGCCCGCCGGTATCACACGTACCGGCGGGCATTTTTATAAACGAGCCTTCTATCGACGCAAGCCTCTACGCCTCGCGCTCGACCTCACTCACGCATTCGTTCTTGATGGTGCCAACGAGTGCCTGCAGCGCATCGACCACGTGTGGGCGAATGTCCCCGCCGATGAGTACGAGCATGATGTCGTCACCTACGGCAAGCTCGCCGCTTGCCAGCCACACGCGCACATAGCCGATACCCGGCATCGCGCGCGTGGCCTCGATAGCAGCCTGCACCTTGCTGGAGTCGTAGTCAAACACCATGCCGCTCACCTTATGCCCAGGCGCCACGCCATCGGTCTCGACTCCGCGCACCTCGGCCTTGGGCGTCGCACGTACCACACCGTTATGCGTCAGGTACATACCGCACGCAGGTGCCGACGAATCGGCCTTGGCCTCGCGCAGCCAAGCATCAACCGAAGGCATCGTTTTGCCATTCTCGAGCATCATTTCCCCTTTCACCGTCATTGAGTAGCCCATTATCTATTCCTCGACCGGCGTGAGCACCATGACGGCACGCGTGTTGCTCAGCGATAACGAACGACAGGTCACAAGCGTTACAACCTTGGTTGCCGAAGCGGCACGATCGGTGGCATCGCTCGCCACGGCAGAGGCACCGTCGAGCATCTCGGACAGGTAGTTCTTGAGCCCGTCGTCGCCCTCAAAATTGGGAGTGCGCGCCTTGGCATACGTGTCCTCGACAACTTTGGTCGCCAGTGGTCGCAGTTTATACGTAGCATCCCGTGTGATGTAGTACACATATTCAATGCTATCGAACGTTGCCTGGTCAGTCGTATCCGAAATCACGTTGAACATCGACCCATCGTTCATATGGTGGCCGTAGATCGTGGTCTGCTGGTCAACCATTCCCGGCGCGGTGTCATCGCTATCCAGGAAAATGGCCCCAGATGCATTGGCCGTACCGTCGAACAGCGTGTTGAGGTATTTGGAGTTGTTGTTGGTCTGCACCACGGGATAGTTGATGTTGGTTCCCGGCACATAAATCCAACCCACAATCTCGGGGTTTGTCTGGGCAAGTGCATCGAAGTCGATAATCGGCACGCCGCTGGCGTCCTTATCGCTTACATATTGCTTCTCGATTTTCTGGTACGAATCGCTTGCCTGCTTATAGCCAATCTGAGCATTGATAAAGATGGCAGCGGCGGCAACAATCAGGCCGATGCCGATGATGATGAGCAGAATGGGAATAATGGAGCGGCGCTTTTTGCGCGGCGGCTCGGTGTAATCCGACGGCGCGGCATGCGATGAAGACCGGGGCGGCTTCTTAGCGGTGCTATAAGATGAAGGTCGATATGCGGCCGGCGCGTCCTGCCGACGATGCGTCGCCGGTGTCACGGGGCGCGGCGCGCGCGGCTGCTGAGGAGAGGATGTCCGACCCTGCTGCGCCGCATGGGCAGCACCCGGCTTCGACGGATCGGGAATCTGAGAAGCCTTGAATCGTTTTCCCTGATAGTCGGACATGGCTCTCCTTATACTGCGGTGAAACGGCGGAACGCCTAGGCGTCGGCCATCTCCTGCTTCATCTTCTCGATAACCTTGCGGTACTCGGGGTCGCAAGCGCCCAGAATCTGTGTGGCGTAGATGGCGGCATTCTTGGCGCCGTTGATGGCAACGCAGGCCACGGGCACGCCCGAAGGCATCTGCACCATCGACAGCAGCGAATCCATACCGCCCAGGTCACTCGTCTTCATAGGCACGCCGATAACCGGCAGCGGCGTGAAAGCAGCCACGACACCACCCAGGTGAGCGGCCTTGCCGGCGGCGGCGATAATCACTTTGATACCGCGATCGGCAGCAGTCGAGGCCCACTCGTGGACCTTCGCCGGCGTGCGGTGTGCGCTCGCAATGACGAGCTCATAGGGCACACCAAGCGCCTCGAGCTCGGCGGTGCAGCCTTCCATAACGCCCAGATCGGACTTGGAACCCATGATGATCCCGACAACCGGCTTTTGATCTGCCATAAACAAAGACCTCCTGTTGAGAACGGCGACGCGGCGGATCCGCGACCCTTAACTACTGAGAGTAGTATAGCTGCTCCCGTCCCTGCGGTCTGTGTGGCGCTTCGCGGGCGGGCCAGGCTTTATCTTCACTCCGGTTGCTTTGCAAAGTCGTTCAGATAAAGCCTGGCCCGCCCGCGAAGCGCCCTGCGACCTACCGGGAATTGCTATGACGTACGTTTGCTGATGAATTGGAAGGAAAGGTCAACGGAGGCTGAAGGCAATTGGTTCAGCGAAAAACCCTGACAAACCTAATTCGTCAGGGCCCCACCAACGCTCACTCGTCGTTCATCGTTAAAGCTAGATATTCTCTTCCGCCCATTTCTCGAAATCGAGCTCTCGTCTCTGAGCAGTTCGGTAGACTTCCATGTCTTCGCGAGCGCCTACCACTACGATGGCCATCTTTTCTTTAATTCTGATGAGGCGGTACACGATTCGAATGCCACTTCCCCTGAGCTTGATCTTCATAAAGCCAGTCAAATCCGTACCTGCCTTGTTTCCAAGAGGCTTGCCGAATCCACCTTCGTTCTGCGGCAATGGGTTCGTTCTGATTTTTTCTATAGCCTTAAGGACGATCTTTCGTTGGGAGCCGTCCAGACGCTTAATATCCTTGAGAGCATCCGGGTAGAAAGCGACTTCGTACCCACTCATTCAAACTCGACCTCATCCATCTGATCGAGTTCGTCCTGGCTCACACCCAGCTCTTCCATAACATCAGACAGGGAAACAAGCGCATCGTCACTTGCCACAGCCATTCTCTTAAGCGCCAACGTTAACAAGGTGAGGTCCTCCTCCGCTTGCTTCGCTTCCCTATATTCATCGGGTGTCACAATCACAAACGCTGGCTTGTTGTGTTTGAGAACCACAACAGGATTGTCGTCCCCAACCTTCGAAAATGCAGCCGAGCCCTTACCGTGGCTGAAATCGCTAATTGAAACAAGGTTGTCGAGCATCTGCAAAGCAGGCATACATACCTCCTAAAAATGAATTCTTTTTCGAATTCATTTTATCATTCTTTTTTGCTATATTGTACCGCGCAACCGAAACAACCTTTTAGAATACGAATCCGAGCTTAGAATGACTGTTGGCCCTCGCACCGCCCTTGCCTCTTTTATTACGTCAAGTGGTATACAGCGAAGCAAAATGGCGATCTAAAGTGCGCGGCACTCGCCTCGCATCGCCACAAAAAACAAACTGCTCCCCACCCACTCGGGCAAGGAGCAAGCCTCATTTTTAATCAGACTGAGAACCACGAATGCAGAAACACAGGCGACTTCAGTCCCTTATCGCCGAGAGACGTTATTGTGCAGCCATTTCTTTAAGCTTCTCAGCCATCAACAAACACACGTCTTCCGATTGCGGGTACACGCCAAAATGATCGAAGAAACCATGGTCACATCCGGCATATTCGATGACCTCGACATCGATTCCTGAAGACCGTAATTTTGTAGCCCATTTTTCATCGGGGATACGAAGCGGATCGTATTCGGATGTCACGATAGTCACCGGGGGGAAATCAGTGCAGTCCTCAAGCATTAGCGCAGAAATCAACGGGTCATGAGGAGACATTTTTCCGTGTGCACAAAGTTCGACCATCGGGCCGTCCGAATCGCGAAGATGGTCGATGCGAAAACGCGCAACGTCCTCTTGATCGGCTATCGCAGGAAAATCCTCATATCCCTCGCCCTGTTCGCCCGCAAGGTCGACTTCAGGATAGATTTCGAAGGCATGGGCTACAGCTCCAGCACCCCTGAGCTGAACACACGCATTAGTAAGGCTTCCTCCTGCGGAGTCGCCGGCGACCATTATTTTATGAGGATTGATTCCGAGATCCCCGGCATGCTCGCACACATAATCAAGAGCAAGAACGCAATCCTCGATCTGCCCGGGAAATGCCGTCTCCGGCGCCAAGCGGTATTCTGGATAAACCACCACTGCACCAGACTTTTCGGCGATGAACTCGAGCTGATGTTCAAATTGCAGAACATTCCCCGCCATAAACGCGCCGCCATGCAGGTAAACGAGCGCTGGACTTGCCTTCTTATGATTTGGTGGCGTCCAGACGAATAAATCTATATAGCGATCGGCCGCCTCCATGAGGATCTCATCGCACTGAACCTCACCATCGAGTAGGCGGTATGTCGGCTTATCCGGGCGATGGCGCATTCCAATAAGGCTCGTCCAGCTCGGAGACATGCTAACATTCCGCATCTTCTTGCGAGATACCTCGAGAATTCGTGGGTCAAGCACATGCTCTCTTTCATCATCAGGAACCGGACGAATTTGAACCTCGAGCCCCCGCTTCTCGGTTATAAACGAGCGACCGGAGATGGCGCCAATCAACGCCTCGTCGTATTGTCTGCCCATCTTAAATCCCCTCTCGGCGATAACGCCAAATCGATATTTCCATAACTTTTGAGATAACGGCTTATGATGTCCTCAGTTGTCGTATATCTATGTACTAAAGAAACTGAAGACCAAGGGGTCCACCATGCCTGCAGCAAAAGACGAGCTCACTCAGCCAGAGCTTCTCTATCAGACCGTTGAAAACGATATCCTCAAGAAAATAGTTTCTGGCGAACTCCCCGGCGGCAGTCAGATTCCCACCGAAACCGAGCTTTGCAAGCAATACAAAGTAAGCAGGATCACCGTAAGACGCGCCGTACAGAATCTCATTGACCAAAACTTGCTCTACCGCCTGCGAGGCAAGGGAACATTCGTAAACCCATCGAAGCTCACCCTGAAACGAGGAACAAGCACCATTTTCAATTTGAGCTCCGACCCCCAATACGGCGATAAAACAACCAAGTCCATCTTGGAAACAGGCTTGATCAAGGCTGATGCCCACATTGCACGGGAGCTCAAAATTGACAACGGAACCGTAGTGCAACGAGTTGCGCGCTTGGTTTATATCGAAAATGCCCCCTGCGCCATCGACACCGTTTATGCAACGCAGGGCACTCTGCCCGGACTACTGGAGCTTCTCACAGACAATGTCAGTCTTTTCGACCTGATCGCCAACCATTACAGCATCGCAACCGGTATTGAGAAGCTCAAAATCACCGCAGGAATAGCGGGGCTCCAAGAAGCAAACCTTCTCGGTTATATCGTTGGAGCCCCCGTGAGCGTTGTCGAGCACGTCACATATGCCTGCGATGAAATGCCGCTCCACTATTCAAAAACCGTTTGGCGAGCAGACGCATCGTCCTTCGAGTTCAGCATCTCAAAAGATGGACGCCTTCTCTAGCCCAAAATCCCCAGGACGCCGAGCACAATACCCGCAGCGAGAATGCCCACAATCTGCCAAATAATTTTGACCTGTTTCTTATTGCAAAGACACATAATCCCGAACGCGCAGAGCGGCAAAAGAGCCGGGAATATCCCATCGAGCGTTTCCTGCAACTTAAACGCGGTGTCGCCGAAGTTAAGAGCGAGCGGAGTGGTAACTGCAACGGTGGTCGCCACCATTCCACCAACTACCATTAGTCCCACAATCGCCAGGCCGGACGTAACTTTGTGCATTACATCAGAATCGTTCAGCTTCGAAATCATGCCACTGCCAAGCGAATAACCATACTGAAGCCCAAACCAGCGGATCAGGATCGTTGGGACATTATAAAGAAGCAGGAACAGGATTGGGCCGAGCAGACTGCCCGAAAGGCAAAGTCCTGTCACAACGCCCGTCGCAATCATGCGAAGCGTACTGGCAATCAGTGAATCTCCAATACCGGAAAGCGGAGCCATAAGCGATGCTTTCATGGCGTTAATTGAGGCGGTGTCAAAGTCCTGATTGTTGGCGTTCTCCTCCTCCATGGAGGCCACAATGCCGGCGACCAGAGGATTAAACGTAACTTGAATATTGTAGAACTCAAGATGACGCTTATATGCCTCGATCCGGTCTTCAGGCTTATCGTATAACCGCTTGATTACCGGAATCATGTCGTAGCAGAAACCAACGTTCATTTGTCGGTCAAAGCTCCACATGATGTTGAGTGGAAAGCTACGCCAAAATAACGCCTTTAAGTCTTTCTTGGTTATTCTCTTATCGGTCGATTTATTTGACTCCGGCGAGAGCTCAAGAACATCATTAGAATTCGTTGTCATCGTCAACCTCCTTAGCGACCGCCGCACTGGCAGGCATAAAAATGTGAGCCATATTGAGAATCCCAATCAGGATCAGCGAAAACGCCACGATACCGATCGTCGGAATGTTTAGATAGGCACTCAGCAAGAAGCCTCCAAAGAATAGGAAGCTCAGCTCCTTGGTGGACAGGATTGACATAAGCTGCGCAAATCCAAGCGCGGGCAGAATACCCGTTGCGATCGTAAGCCCATTCGTAAGCCAATCAGGAATGGCGTCAATCAGTGCCTGAACAGCATCATTTCCAACGTAAAAAGCCACGCCGCAAATCAAGCCAAGCGCAATGATGTAGAGAATTCCATTGGTCCACATAGCGGCTGCAATCGTTTTGGGGTCGTCTTTTTCGGCGCCACGATCAGCCCAGACAGCCATAGGAGGCGTAACAACGCTATACATAAGGCTGTCAAACATGCCGGCAAGCACCGCAGTGGGCATAGCAATAGTCAGAGCGGTCTCGGGACCCGCACCCATAGTAATCGCAAAGGCTGTTCCCAAAACTGAACCAACAATTACGTTGGGCGGCACGGCAGCACCAACCTGCCAGACCCCCATGAACGCGAGTTCGAGCTGGAAACCAACAATAACGCCAGTCGGAATATCACCCAAAAAAAATACCGACAATCGCTCCGAGGACAATCGGCCGCTCGACCATCGCAGTACCGAGTAAATAATCCGATTGACCTATCGCAGCGGCAAGACCAACCAGAAAAGCCTGAAGCAGCATATTTCTCCCTCTTCCTACAAATCAAAACTTGTTACGATGCGTTTTTTCTCGCTAGCAACCTGCCTTACCTCGAACTCGATTTCATCAGCCATGGCTTTCTTAATTTCATTAATATCGGATTGGGAAAGGCGCACAGCAGGGCCAAGCTCCTTTACGCTATCCCCCAACGGTCGAGCGCCGCCTAAATTCACAGACGTTATTTTTGGACACGCACGCGCAACTTCACAGGCGTCATGTACATTTCCCGCAACAACAATTAGCTCGTATTTATCCACCGCGCTTCCGTTAAGGGCCACGATGGAATCTTCTACACTTTTGACAACCAATTTGGCATCAGCGGGTTTTGCAATTCGCAGCGCTTGAATTCGCTCTTTGCTTGCGGCGTACTCATCTGAAACCACAAGAATAGCGTTTGCTTCAAGCGTTGGATACCAAGAGAACACGGTCTGCCCATGCACTAACCGGCTATCGACGCGACACAGTTTAATCATTTTGCCCCTTTCTCGACTTGAACACAGACAATCATCCTTGACTGCCAATGGCATATTACGTCATATGACGTAATATGCCATTACATAATATCTTGAACGGTTGAATATCACCGCTAAATGGTATTTATCTCTAAAAACAGGGGGGGTGCAATCCGTCTAGACACAGTGCGTCGGGGCGGGAGGGGCCGAGTTTCCTCCTGAGCGACTCTGCTTGCAGCCGGAGCGAAGGGGAAACTCGGCCCCCTCCGTCCCGGCCGGACAGGTCACACTACACCGTGTGCTGCGGCAGGTCCTGCAGGGCGATGACGTCCATGCCCATGTCGTTGGCGCTGCCGTGACCCTGCTGGTCCTCGCGCACCGCCTCGATGGCACTCACGTACGTGTTGGCGGCAGACATCGCGGTCACGCAGGTCACGCCGCGGCGCACCGCCTCGGTACGCAACAGATAGCCGTCACCACGCGAACCCGGGCCGTACGGCGTGTTGATGATTACCGCAATCTTGCCATCGGCGATGAGGTCGCCGATGTTGGGACGCTCGCCGTCGTGCGGGCCGCTAATCTTCTCCACGACCTCGCACGTCACGTTGCCTCCACGCAGAACGCGCGCCGTACCCTCGGTGGAGCAGATATCAAAGCCCAGGTAGCGCAGGATGCGAGCGACCGAAAGGATATGACGCTTGTCGCGGTCGCACACGCTGATGAACACCTTGCCGGCGCTCGGGTCGGGCAGCTTGTAGTCAATTGCCAGCTGCGTCTTGGCGTATGCCTCGGGATAGCTCTTGGCGATACCCATGACCTCGCCCGTCGACTTCATCTCGGGCCCCAGGATAACGTCAGCACCGGGGAAACGACCCCAGGGCATAACGGCTTCCTTCATGCAGAACCAATCGAGCTGACGCTCGTCGCTCGGCAGGCCCAAGCTCGCGATGGAATCGCCCGCCATGATACGTGCGGCACACTTGGCGAGCGGCACACCGGTGGCCTTGGAGATAAACGGCACGGTACGGCTTGCGCGCGGATTGGCCTCGATCACGTAAACGGTCTCGCCCTTGATGGCGTACTGTACGTTGACCAGGCCGCGTACGCCCAGCGCCATCGCGATGCGGCGCGTGGTCTCGCGAAGCTTTGCCTGCAGGCTCTCGCTAAAGCTAAACGGCGGGATACAGGTCGCGGAGTCGCCGGAGTGAATACCGGCCTCCTCGATATGTTCCAGAATGCCGCCGATGTAGACCTCTTCGCCATCGCACAGGGCGTCGACATCGGACTCGATCGCACCCTCCAGGAAGCGGTCCAGATACACCGGGTAGTCGGGGCTAATGCGCGCGGCCTCGGCCATGTAATCGCGCAGGTGCTCGGCATCGTAGGCGATCATCATGCCGCGGCCGCCCAGCACGTAGCTCGGACGTACCAGCAGCGGGTAGCCAATGTGTGCGGCAACGGCCTCGGCCTCCTCAAACGAGGTGGCCTGACCCGCCGGCGGGTACATGATGCCCAGCTTGTCGAGCAGGGCGGCAAAGCGCTCGCGGTCCTCGGCAAAGTCGATGGCATCGGGCTTGGTACCCATGATGTTCACGCTGCTCTCCTCGAGCATGCGCGCCAGCTTAAGCGGGGTCTGGCCGCCGAGCGTCACCACGACGCCGTCGGGTCGCTCAACGTCGATGACATCCATGACGTCCTCGTAGGTGAGCGGCTCAAAGTAAAGGCGGTCGGACGTGTCGTAGTCGGTCGAAACGGTCTCGGGATTGCAGTTGACCATGATGGTCTCAAAGCCGCGGGCCGCCAGCGCGTAGCTCGCGTGCACGCAGCAGTAATCGAACTCGATACCCTGGCCAATGCGGTTGGGGCCGGCACCCAGGATCATCGCCTTGGGCTTGTCCGCCGGCGTGGTCTCGTCGGGAGCTACGCACTTCTTAGCATCCGGACTCGTGCGGTAGATGTTCTCGTACGTCTTGTAATGGTACTCCGTGGCGCTCGAGAACTCGGCCGCGCAGGTATCGACCGTCTTCATGCTGGGAACCACGCCCAGACCCTTGCGATAGGCGCGCACAAAGCGCTCGTCCGAGCCGGTCAGCGCGGCGATCTCGGCGTCGCTCGTGCCGTACTGCTTGAGCAGGCGCATCGCGTCGGCGTCGATATCCTCCACACGCAGGCCGCGGATGCTCTCCTGGACCTGCACCATATCGTTGATACGGTTGAGGTACCACGGATCGATACCGCAGATGGCATGGATGCGAACGATGTCCCAGCCACGGCGCAGGGCCTCGACCACAAAGAAGATGCGATGCTCGGTCGGGGTTGCCACGGCCTGAGCAAGCTCGTCGTCGCTCAGCTTATCGGCACCTTCCTTGCCACCGGCGCAAATGCCCTGGTGACCATCCTCCAGCGAGCGCATAGCCTTGCCAAAGGCCTCCTCAAAGGTGCGGCCGATCGCCATGATCTCGCCCACGGCCTTCATGCGCGTGGTGAGCGTGGGGTCGGTACCCTTGAACTTCTCGAAGGCAAAGCGCGGCACCTTGACAACGCAGTAGTCAATCGTGGGCTCAAAGCAGGCGGGCGTAGCCTTGGTGATGTCGTTGACGATCTCGTCGAGCGTGTAGCCCACAGCCAGGCGCGCGGCGGCCTTGGCAATGGGGAAACCCGTGGCCTTGGAAGCCAGCGCGGACGAACGGCTCACGCGCGGGTTCATCTCGATGACGATCAGGCGGCCGGTGTTGGGGTTCACGGCAAACTGCACGTTGGAGCCGCCGGTCTCGACGCCGATCTTCTCCAGAATGGCGAGCGAGGCGACACGCATGCGCTGATACTCAAGGTCGGAGAGCGTCTGCGCCGGCGCCACGGTGATGGAGTCGCCGGTATGCACGCCCATGGGGTCGAGATTCTCGATGGAGCACACAATGATGCCGTTGCCAGCATGGTCACGCATGACCTCCATCTCGTACTCTTTCCAGCCCTCGATGGACTCCTCGACCAGCACCTCGTGGGCGGGCGAGAGCTCGAGGCCCTGGCTCACGATGGAGACGAGCTCCTCGTGAGTGTGAGCGATGCCGCCGCCGGCGCCGCCGAGGGTAAAGCTCGGGCGCAGTACGCAGGGATAGCCCACGCGCTCGGCGATAGCCTCGGCGTCGGCCACGCTGTAGGCATAGCCCGAGCGCGCGACCTCCAGGCCAATCTCGGCCATGGCCTCGTTAAAGAGCTTGCGGTCCTCGCCGCGCTCGATGGCGGCCAGGTCGCAGCCGATCATCTCGACGCCGTACTTGTCGAGCGTACCGTCTTTCGCCAGCTCGACGGCGGCGTTCAGACCGGTCTGGCCGCCCAGCGTGGGCAGCAGCGCGTCCGGGTGCTCTTTCTTGATTACGCGCTCGATAAACTCGGCGGTGATGGGCTCGACATAGGTGCGGTCGGCCAAGCCCGGGTCGGTCATGATGGTCGCCGGGTTGGAGTTGACCAGGATGACCTCAAAGCCATCCTCCTTGAGCACCTTGCAGGCCTGGGCGCCGGAGTAGTCGAACTCGCAGGCCTGGCCGATGACGATGGGGCCCGAACCAATGACGAGGATACGCTTGATGTCAGTACGTTTCGGCATGTTAGTTCTCCTCGGTCTCAGCGGTCTCGGACTCAGCAAAGTTCCAGCCGGCAAGGCGGTCCTTCGCGGTGTCGATGTCCAGGTAGTTCTCCTCGCCGTCCATGAGTCGCGTAAAGGCGGTAAAGAGATAGTGGGCATCGGTGGGGCCAGGCGAGGCCTCGGGGTGGTACTGGACCGAGAAGCACGGTGCGTCGAGCAGCTGGATGCCCTCGGCGGTGCCGTCGTTGAGGTTCACATGTGTCAGGCGAATGCGACCAAAGCGCTCGTTCATCACGACCGGCGCGATTCCGCGGCGCACCCAGACGCGCAGATCTCCATCGGCCGCATGCTCGGTCTCGCCGCCGGAAAGCTCGGAGACAAGCTTGCCCAAGCTGGGGAACAGCAGGCCAAAGCCATGGTTTTGCGCGGTGATCTCCACACGGCGGCTTACCAGGTTCATAACCGGCTGGTTGCCACCGCGGTGACCGAACTTAAGCTTTTCCATCTGGGCGCCGCAGGCCAGGCTGATCATCTGGTGACCCAGGCAAATGCCAAAGACCGGCACCTTGCCGATCAGCTGCTGCACCTGCTCGTAGGTCTCCACCACGGCGTCGGGGTCGCCGGGGCCATTGGACAAAAAGACGCCGT
The DNA here is from genome assembly GCA_048323995.1 of Collinsella sp. Classification (GTDB taxonomy): domain Bacteria; phylum Actinomycetota; class Coriobacteriia; order Coriobacteriales; family Coriobacteriaceae; genus Collinsella. The sequence goes on from DBFELT010000025.1 coordinate 21,556, forward strand.
CGGGATTCATGTCGAGCACCTGCTGGGCAGGCGTGTCCCACGGCACGACGGTAAGGTCGCAGCCGGCGCGGACCAGCCCCTCCAGAATGCCGCGCTTCACACCGCAGTCGTATGCGACCACTTTGTGACGGGCAGGAGCGGCAGCCGAAAGCGCAAAGTCATGCGTGGCAGGCAGATCGGCGGCCACAAACTCGTGAGGTACGGGGCAACTTACGGTCTTGACCAGGTTCTCGCCTACCAGCGTGGGCGCTGCGGCCAGACGCTCGGCAAGCTCGTCGACGTCGAAGATCTCGGTCGAGATAATGCCCATCTTGGAACCATTGTCGCGCAGATGGCGCACCAGAGCGCGGGTGTCGACGCCCTCGATAGCGACGATGCCGTGGGCGCGCAGATACTCCGGCACGCTGACGGCCGAGCGCCAGTTAGAAGGCGTGGTGCACATGTCGCGAACGATCATGCCGCGCATAGCCGGAGCGCTCGCAGGGCGCACGGCGTCGCCGGGGAAGGCCGACTGGACGTCGGTCTCGTCGATACCGTAGTTGCCGATCTGCGGATAGGTCATGGTTACGATTTGGCCGGCATAGCTCGGGTCGGTCATGACCTCAAAGTAGCCTTCGAGCGAGGTGTTGAAGCAGACTTCGCCGGTCGCGGTGCCCTCGGCGCCGCATGCACGTCCATAAAAAATGGTCCCATCCTCAAGATACAGGATGCAGGGACCGCAGGTGCCCTTGCTGGTTTTGGCCAGCATACGCTGGCAAAGCTCGCTGGGCGCGAAGGTGCGGGCGGCAGCGCCCGCGGTATGGTTGTTCGCCATAATTCTCCTTCCCGGTCTCACAGGACCGGCTTAAAGGTGTGTAGTTAGGCCTCGCGGTATTGTAACCGCAAGCATGCCTCATGGCGTTAATTTCATCGAAATGTTTACGAAATGATAATTATGACTTTCTATGCATAATGATTTTTCTGGGACGGGGATTAAAAATCATCCCGCGGGGCTTGTGGCTCACGCGGGATGACGGCGTCTTACTTTTTCTTGTCCTGTTCCAGCAGATCGGACGGCGTTCGGTCGGGCTTACCGCCGCGGAAAATCTCGCGGCCATGCAGACGATGCTCCAGGTCACGTTCGGCCTTTTCCTCGTCAATCTTGGTCTGGCTCACCACCGGGTCCTCAATCAACGACGACACCGAGTTCACCTGCTTCTGAATGCGCTCGGCGATGGTGTCATCCATACTCACGATGCGCATCTTCCAGTCGATATTCGTGGCGTTGGATGAGCTCTTGGTCCACACGAACGTCAGGATGGCGCTCTGGTGGCCATGGGCGGGAAACATGCCAAAGAAGGAATCGTGCTGAATGTTGCTATCCTCGTCGATATAGGCGTGAACGTTATACACCACGCGGTCGATCTTATCGTTGAGCAGCGCGTTGGTCGCAAGCGCCGCGGCCTGAATCTGCCCGTTGGACAGCAGCTCGAGCTCGTTGGCAGACGATGTGTCCAACACCGTCACCTCGACCGTGCCCGTACGCTCATCGGCTTCATCGACGGTAAAGTCGAGCGGGAACTGCGTAAAGCCGTTGCCCCACTCAAGGCCGCCCTTCAGCGCCGTCGAAACGGTATCGACCGAAACGCTCTCGGACAGGTTGGCGGTGTTCAGACGACGCATCACGCCGTAGCCAATCTGCATGCCCACGATCAGCACCAAAATACCAATGACCACGGCCATCGCGGTCTTCGTAATGGTATGGCTCACCTGCGAGCCCGAAGGATCGTCCTCGGACAGCGGGTCGATATGTTTTGCCTGGCTCGCGCGGTCTTCGCTGCGCAACTGCGCTAGCGCCGCTTTGTCACCGCGCTTGGCCGCAGCCTCCTTCTCACGCATGCGCTCGGTTCGCTTTTTAGCAAGCGTGGGATCCAAGACACCGGATGCATCGATTTCGGAGAATAACTCCGTCACTTCTTCCGGAGTCAAAGGGTTCTTGTCAGCCATAAACTTCCTGTCATATCAATCAGTCGAGCTCGTGCGCACGCGCACCTTCGAACTGCATTCGATAGTAACGGGCATAGGTGCCGCCACGGGCGAGAAGCTCCTCGTGCGTGCCACGCTCCACAACGCGACCATGCTCAACAGTCGCAATCTCGTCGGCATGCTTAATGGTCGAGAGACGGTGGGCGATGATGATCGTGGTACGGCCGCGTGCCAGCTCTTCGAGCGACTCCTGCACCGCCTCCTCGCTCTCGTTATCCAAAGCACTCGTCGCCTCGTCCAAGATCAAGATTTTGGGGTTCTTGAGAAACACACGCGCGATGGCAACGCGCTGCTTCTGTCCGCCCGAAAGACGGCTGCCGCGCTCGCCCACGACCGTGTCATAGCCCTGTGGAAGCGACTCGATAAAGGCATCGATGTTGGCGCGACGGGCGGCCTCGGCGATCTCTTCTGCCGTAGCGCCCGGCTTGCCGTAGGCGATGTTCTCGCCAATCGTACCGTCAAATAGATAGACATCCTGCTGCACCAGGCCGATGGCGCGGCGCAGGCTCTGCTGCGTCACATCGCGCACGTCCTGACCGTCGATGCTAATGGATCCGGTAGCCACGTCATAAAAGCGCGGCAGCAGCGAACAGGTCGTGGACTTGCCGCCGCCCGAAGGGCCAACCAAAGCGATGGTCTGCCCGGGCTTGATGGACAGGTCCATATGGTCGATAACGGGACGCTCGTCGGCATAGCCCTCGCCCAGCTCGACATCCTCGTAGTTAAAGCACACGTCGTGATACTCCACGGCGCCGGCAGTCACCTGCAGATCCGTAGCGCCCGGCTTGTCCTGGATATCCGGCGCGGTCGAGAGCACCTCGTCCATACGTTTAAAGCCGGCGATAGCCTTCTGATACGTTTCGGCCGAATTGACGAGCGTCTCAAGCGGCGTGCAGAACAGCGAAATATAGAGTGCAAAGGTCGCCATATCGACCGCCTGCAGCTGTCCCTGGGCGACCAGCCAGCCGCCCAGCAGTACCACGATCACATAGAGCACACCCGAGAGCAGGCCATACGTCGCGGTATAGACGCCCATGGCGTGATACATATTCTCCTTGGACGAAAGATAGCGATTGTTTGAGGCGCGGAACTTGAAGCGTTCGGTCTCCTCATTGGCAAAGCTCTTGACCACGCGCATGCCCGCCAGCGAATCCTGCAGCTGCGCATTGATGCCGCTGATCTTTTTGCGGTTGTCGCTAAAGACCTCGCGCATGCGCATGTTCTGCCAAAACATGATGACCGCAAACGCTGCCGTCACCACGGCCATGGCGAGTGCCAGCACCGGGGCGATGGTAAAGAGGATCACAAACGAGCCGATGATCTCGATGCCGCAGATGATGATCCACTCGGGCACGTGGTGCGCCGCCTCGCAGATATCGAACAGGTCGTTGACCACGCGGCTCATCATGTCACCCGAGCTGTTGCGGTCGAAGTACGCAAAGCTAAAGCGCTCATACTGGTCAAACAGGTCCTCGCGCATCTTGGACTCCATGCGCGCGCCCATCACGTGACCCCAATAGCTCACAAAGTAGCGGCAAGCGCAGCGGACGGCATACATCAGCACCAAGCCCACCGCGATCATGCCGAGCGCCTGCATAATGGCAGCCTGACCCTGAGTAAACAGCCCACCGGTCAAATTGCGCAGGATAATGGGGAACGCCAGGTCAATGGCGGCAAGCACCAGAGCACAAACAGTATCAGCAACAAAAAGCCCCATCTGGGGCTCGTAATACGAAAGAAACCTCTTAAACATAATCACCTTACGCGGTTTTACCAAACCGCGTTTCGTCTCGACGCTGCAAGTGCCCCATTTGGACAATCTGGCCTTCAATCGTCGGTCGCGTATATCCATACGCTTCCCTCCTCTTTTAGGCCACCTTGCCTCAAATGGAGCACTTTCGCTGACTTACACAAACCTGCGGGATCATCCCCGCTCGTTAAAGCTCCGCGCCCCCAAGGCGATGCGCGATGCTATCGCAGGCCAAGGCGCCTACGACGGTCTTGGCGTCTTCGATCTTGCCGTCGAGCACGGCATCGATCAGCTCGTGCAGTGGCACCAGGTCCACGTTGACAAACTCGTCATCATCGGGGTTGGGCGCATCAAACTCGAGCTTGGTAGCCAAGTAGATGTGGATGATCTCATCGCAAAAACCGCAGGACGTGACAATCGACGTCAAAAAGCGAATACGACCGGCCCTAAAGCCCGTCTCCTCGTGCAGTTCGCGCTTGGCGCAATCGAGCGGGTCCTCGCCTGGATCGAGCTTGCCGGCGGGAATCTCGACCGTCACGCGGTCGATGGCGGTGCGGTACTGACGCACCAGTACGATCTTGCCGCTCTCGGTCAGTGCCACAACGGCCGCCGCACCCGGATGGCGAACGATATCGCGGGCGCTGCGGTGACCGTTGGGCAGCTCAACCTCAAGACGGTGGACGTCGAGAATCTTGCCCTTCCAGGCGCACTCCTCCGAAAGAATCTTCTCGTGCAGCTCGGCATCGTGCGGGTCGTCATCGCCCAGCACCAGAGCCGGCTCGTCAGCGACCTCGCCACCAGGCTCGCCCTCGGCGTGCCCATACATGCGGCTGTCCTCTTCGACGATCTGCGCGTCCACGAGTTCTTCGTTCTTCTCGTCCATCCGTCTCATTCCTCTCGGATTTTAGGCATCCCAGGCGTCGCGGCCGCGCAGCGCGCGCAGGCCGATGTCGTGACGCAGGGTCTTGCCCTCAAAATCAATCTTCTCGCAAGCCTCGTAGGCAAGGTTGCGAGCGTTCTCGAACGTGTCGCCGAGAGCGGTCACGGCAAGCACGCGGCCACCATTGGTCACGAGCTGGCCGTCCACCACGGCAGTGCCCGCGTGGTACACGGTCACGTTCTCCATGGCCTCGGCATCCTCAATGCCAGTGATGACCTTGCCCTTCTCGTAGCTGCCGGGATAGCCCGCGCTCGTCAGGACAACGGCCACGGCCCACTCGTCACGCCAGTCGAGCTCAATCTGATCGAGCTCGCAGTTGGCGCAGGCGAGCATGACCTCGACCAGGTCGTTCTTAAGGCGCGGCAGCACGACCTGCGTCTCGGGGTCGCCAAAGCGGGCGTTGAACTCCAGCACCTTGGGGCCGGCAGGCGTGAGCATAAAGCCGCCGTACAGGCAGCCGCGGTAGTCGATACCCTCGGCAGCGAGCTCGGCCACGGTCTGCTCCATGACCTTCACCATGGTGGCGTGCTCCTCGTCAGTCACGATGGGCACCGGGCTGTAGACGCCCATGCCACCGGTGTTGGGACCCTTGTCGCCCTCGAGCGCGCGCTTGTGGTCCTGCGAGGTGGCCATGGGGCGCACGGTCTTGCCGTCGGTAAAGGCCAGCAGCGAGCACTCAGGACCAACGAGCATCTCCTCGATAACCACGGTGTTGCCGGCATCGCCAAAGGTGCCGCCAAAGCACTCGCGCACGGCCTCCTCGGCCTGCTCAAGTTCGGTCGCCACGATAACGCCCTTGCCCGCGGCAAGGCCGTCGGCCTTAACGACCAGCGGGGCGCCCTGCTCGCGTACGTAGGCGAGAGCCGAAGCCTCGTCGGTAAACGAGCCGTAGGCTGCCGTCGGAATACCCGCGCGCTCCATGAGCTGCTTGGAGAACAGCTTGGAGCCCTCCATCTGGGCGCCCTCGGCACCCGGGCCAAAGCAGGGAATACCCGCCGCACGCACGGCGTCGGCCACGCCCGCCACGAGCGGAGCCTCGGGGCCAATTACCACGAGTCCGCATCCGTGGCTCTGGGCAAACGCCGCCACGGCCGCAGGATCGCAGTCGTCGAGAACAACGTTCTCGCCACAGCTCGCGGTGCCGCCGTTACCCGGCGCAATGTAGAGCTTGCCGGCGCGCGGTGATGCTGCGAGCTTGGCTGCCAAAGCATGCTCACGGCCGCCGCTGCCCAACAACAGGATGTCGATGGTTTGAGTGTCCGCCTTCAAGGGTGCCTCCTCTATGGATGAATGGCCCGCTCCGCGCGAGCCCTTTGCAAGCAAATATACCCCTCGGCCGCCCGTCCGGGCTGCAAAGGGGTATATCGCAATAACCAAATAGTCCCGATTACTTCCAGAATCGGTTGATGATCTGCTCGCGACCAGCGCCAACGCCAATGAACGTCACACGGGTGTGTGCCAGATCCTCGATAAACGCCACGTAGTCCTGAGCCTCTTGCGGCAGCTCGTCAAAGCTGCGGCAACCGGTGATATCGCACTTCCAGCCAGGGAGCTCCTCGTAGATGGGCTTGGCATGCTCAAAGCGCACCTGATGCTCGGGCACGCTCGTGTAGCGCTCGCCATCGACGTCGTAGGCCACGCACACCTTGATGGTGTCGAAGGCCGAAAGCACGTCGAGCTTGGTCACGGCGATGTCGGTGAGGCCGTTGACGCGCGAGGCATAGTTGGCGATAGGGCCGTCAAACCAGCCGCAACGACGACGGCGACCGGTGGTCACGCCGTACTCATAGCCCTCCTCGGTCAGCGTGTGGCCAGCCTCGGACTCATAGGAAAGCTCGGTGGGCATGGGGCCCGAACCGACGCGGGTGATATAGGCCTTCATGACGCCCAGCACGCGGTCGACATTCTTCATACCGACGCCGGAGCCGGTAATGGCGCCGCCGGCGGTGCAGTTGGAAGACGTTACGTACGGATAGGTGCCGTGGTCGATGTCGAGCAGCGTCGCCTGGGCGCCCTCAAACAGCAGGTCCTTGCCCTCGTCGATCATGTTGTTGAGCAGCAGACTCGTCTCAGTGATGTAGGGACGCAGGCGCTCGGCCATCGGCAGGTACTCGTCGCAAATCTGGTCCACGGTGTAGGTGGGCAGGTTGTAGATGAGCTCGAGCTCGGGGTTCACGCGGGCGAGAGCGGTCTCCAGCTTGTCGCGGAACAGTGCCTCGTCCAGCATGTCTTGCATGCGCAGGCCAATGCGGGCCATCTTGTCCTGATAGCACGGACCGATGCCGCGCTTGGTGGTACCGATGTTCTTCTTGCCGAGCTTCTGCTCAAAGGCGCCATCCAGATCGATGTGGTACGGCATGATGACATGCGCGTTGCCACTAATCTTGAGGTTCTTGGTGGTGATGCCGTCGGCCTCGAACATGTCGATCTCCTCAAGGACAACCTTGGGGTTGACGACGCAGCCGTTACCGATCACCGACACGTGGTCGGAATACATGATGCCGGAGGGCACCTGGTGCAGGCCGTACTTCTTGCCGTTGACGACGATGGTGTGACCGGCGTTGTTGCCGCCCGAGTAGCGCACGACGGCATCGAAGTCGCCGGCGACCAGATCGCAAATCTTACCCTTGCCCTCATCGCCCCACTGGGCACCGACCAAAACGGTTGACGGCATGTTTACTCCTTACATTCATGGACTGTCTACGCGCCACGCCGGCACGCAGAAGCACAAAACATTCCCAGTATACCCGTGCAACGGGCGCCTGTCCTACTCCTCGGCATGTGCCCCATCAAGCTCATAGAACTTGGTGGATGCCGGCAGGAACATCAGGTCGACGTCGCCGATCGGGCCCGAACGGTTCTTGGCCACGACGATACGCGTAACGCCCTCGTCGGGTCGATCGTCGCGCGAGGCCTCGGCCTCGTCGGCGGAGCGGTCCAAGAACATAACGATATCGGCGTCCTGCTCGATGGAGCCCGATTCACGAAGGTCGGAAAGTTGCGGGCGCTTGCCGGTACGGGATTCGACCTGACGCGAGAGCTGCGACAGCGCGATGAGCGGGATCTTGAGCTCCTTGGCCATGATCTTCAGACCACGCGACATCTCCGAAACCTCGACGGTACGGCTCTCGGAGCGGCGTCCCGGCGGAGGACTCACCAGCTGCAGGTAGTCCAGGATGATGATTGCCTTCTCCTTGTTGTGGAGCATGCGGCGGCTCTTGGCGCGAATCTCGGTCACTGTGGTGCCGGGCGTATCGTCAATCAGAATATCGAGCTTGGACAAGGTCTGCGTGGCCTCGTTGATATTGGCCCACTGCTCGGGGCTAATGCGGCCCATGCGGAAGTCACTGATCGAGATCATGGCGTAGGCACAAATCAGACGCTGGGCAATTTCCTTGCCCGACATCTCCAGCGAGAAGAAGCCGACGGTATAGCCCGCAGCGGCGGCATTCAGCGCCAAGTTCAGAGCGAACGACGTCTTACCCACGGCAGGGCGGGCGCCGATGATGATGAGCTGGCCCTCGCGAAAACCCATGAGCATGCGGTCGAGTGACGGAAAGCCCGTGGGCACGCCCGCAGCCTGGCCACCGGCCTGGCACACTTCCTCGGCCTCGTTATAGGCCTCGACCATAAACTCGGTCAGCGTCTTGTAGCTCGACTTGACCTCGCGTGCCGTGACCTTAAGCAGTTTGCTCTCGGCCAGCTCCACGACCTCTTTGGTGTCGGTAGGGGCGTTATAGGCCAGCGCGTTGATCTCGTTGGTGGCGCCGATCAACTCGCGCAGCATCGAGTCGCGACGCACGATGGCGGCATGGTGCTGCCAGTTGACGAGCGACAGGGTCTGACCCATCAGCTCCAAAATGTACGCTTCGCCGCCCACGGCATCGAGCTTGTTGATGCTTCGCAGGTAATCGATCAGCGAGATGGAGTCGATGGGAATGCGACTGTTGTACATATCGACCATCGCGGTATAGATGGTCTTATGAATGGGCCGGTAGAAGTCATCGGGCTGCAGCTCGACCTGGGCCTCTTCGACCACCTCGGGCGATAGCAGCATAGCGGCCAGTACATTGGCCTCTGCATCTTGGTTTTGGGGAAGACCCAACTTTGAGCCGCGGTCCTCGACCGTCAGCCCGATCTCCCTATCGTCATATGCCATGAGCATCCTCATTCATATCGCTTGCGAGCATCCATAGTATCAGCCACGGTCCCAAAACGCGCCGCGCGCGGCCAATCATCACCGAACCAAACGGATGAACGGTCCTGCACATAGGACTTCGACGCGACGTTCACTATGACACTCACTCAGCGCAAAAAAACAAAAGGGCGCCCTGGTTTCCCAGAGCGCCCTTCTTAGAACAAGATTGTTGCGTTGCAGCAAATGCTACTCGGCAGCAGCCTCAGTCTCGACCTCGGCGGTCTCGGCCTCGGCGACCTCAGCGGCCTCCTCGACCTCAGCCTCGGCAGCGAGCTCCTCGGCGGTAACGCCGACGAGAACGACAACCTCGGCCTTGATCTCGCGGTACAGCGAGATGGCAACGGTGTGGGCACCGGCAACCTTGATGGGCTTACCGAGCTCGACGCGCTTGCGGTCGATGTCCATACCGAGCTGAGCCTTGATGGCGTCAGCGATCATAGCGGCGGTAACGGAGCCAAAGAGGATGCCCTCGTCGCCGACCTTGACGTCAACGGTGACCGTCTTGCCCTCGAAGGCAGCCTTGGTCTCGTTGGCGGTAGCCAGACGGACGGCCTCGCGCTTGGCGATGTTGTTGCGACGCTCGTCAAGCTGCTTGAGGTTGCCCTTGGTGGCGGCAACAGCGAGCTTCTTGGGGAACAGGAAGTTCTCAGCGTAACCCTGAGCGACCTCTACGACGTCACCCTCGCCGCCCTTGCCCTTGATCTCATCGAGAAGAATAACCTTCATGATGCGTCTCCCTTCTTAGCCGCGGTCGCGGTTGCCACGAGAGGAAACCACGGGGACGGTGTACGGCAGGAGAGCCATCTCGCGGGCGCGCTTGATGGCGTTGGCGATGTCATGCTGATGCTGCGTGCAAGCGCCAGTGACGCGACGGGGCTTGATCTTGCCACGGTCGGTCATGTACTTACGGAGAAGCTGAGTGTCCTTATAGTCGATGAACTCAGTGTTCTCCTTGCAGAACTGGCAGTACTTACGACGCGGCTGACGTGCAGAAAAATCATTAGCCATGTCAAAATACCTTTCGTTTGGCAACTTCGGCGAACCGAAGCCGCCTCTCACTCAAAAATAGGTGAACAACCCTTAGAACGGGATGTCCTCATCGTAGACGTCGACCGCGGGCGGCGTAGCCACCGGTGCGGCAGGACGTGCTGCGGGCGCGGGAGCTGCGGGGGCGTAACCGCCCTGATCGTAGCCACCCTGGCCACCACGGGAGCTCATAAACTCGATCTCATCGACGATGACCTCAAGCTTGCTCCGGCGCTGGCCGTCGCGCTCCCAAGAGCTGTAGCGCAGCTTGCCCTCGATCGCGACCTTGTTTCCCTTTGCCAGGAAACGGCTCACGGCCTCGGCGCGGGTGCCGAACATGGTGCAGTCGACAAAGTTGGGATAGTCCTCCCACTCGCCAGTCTGCGCGTTGCGGCGACGATCGTTCACGGCGACGCCAAAGGACAGAACCTGGGTTCCGCCGGCGGTGGCGCGCAGCTCGGGATCGCGGGTGAGGTTACCGGTGATGTTCACTCGATTGATGCTCATAACTCACTACTTCCTCTTGGGGCACAAGCCCAGTCCAAAACGACAGTCTTACTCCTGGTCGTCGCGACGGACGATCATGTGGCGGACCACAGCGTCGGTGATGCGCAGGACGCGATCAAGCTCGGCGATCTGGGTAGGATCTGCATGGAAGTTGATGAGGGTGTAGTCACCATCGGTGAGGTCGTTGATCTCGTAGGCGAGCTTGCGCTTGCCCCACTCGTCAACGGAGTCGACCTTGCCAGCGCCCTCAGCGATCGTGGTATCGATACGCTTCATAACAGCGAGACGAGTCTCGGGGTCGAGCGACGGGTCAACAAAGAACAGCAGTTCATAAGCCTTCATATTGTCACCTCCTCTGGGCAAATGTGGCTTCAGGTCGTGAAGGTGCGCCTGAAGCAGGAAAAGACTTGGTAATAATATCTTTCAACCTCCCAGGCCGCAAGAATATGCAGCTACAACCTCATGACCTCCACATATGTCCATACTCGCACGACGTTTCATGCGCATTCCAACCAAATGCCGACCAAGAGCTTGACGGATTTGTGGACAAGATACGACGCCGCGGGGACAAGCTGAGTCAAGCCGCAGGTCAACGGGCACAAGGCCGTGGTCGCAAAATGCATACCAGTGGTCCACAGCACCACCCAAAGATTTTTTAAATTCATTGCCAAGTCGCTTATGAATACCCCTTTTGAACAATTGAGTTAATCAACCACGCTGGTCGGAAGCCGTTTTTTGGCACCTCAAACCCCACTGCAACGACAAGCGCGGCCAAGCGTTTTAAAAAATGCCAACTTTTCTGTTTGCACTTTGCGATTCCTCGTGTATACTGACTTTCGCATTTAACGGAGAGTTGTCCGAGTGGCCGAAGGAGCACGATTGGAAATCGTGTAGGCGTCAAAAGCGTCTCCAGGGTTCAAATCCCTGACTCTCCGCCAGTTAATTCCAAAGCAGGCCTTTGAGCCTGCTTTGTTTTTACCCCACGCGGAGGGGTGGCAGAGTGGTTGAATGCGGCGGTCTCGAAAACCGTTTGGCCTGTATAAGGTCACGAGGGTTCGAATCCCTCCTCCTCCGCCATTTTGGTTGAGAAAGCTCCCAAGAATGGGAGCTTTTTTTGTTTTGAGTCTCTAACAAGCAAATACGGCGGAGGAGGAGGGATTCGAACCCGCCAGGGCGCGACGCGTAAAGAAAACGCGCCCGTGGCGCGTTTTTAGCGCAGCGCGGTCGGCGTAAGCCGACCGGATAAATTTTGAGCAAAGCTCAAAATTTGAACATCCCTCCTATTCAGCCACGCCCCCATCGCGTTCAGCATCAGTCCAGATCCCCAAACATGGGACCTACGCCCCCACCCGATCCCAACCGTTTACCGAGCAATAGGGTCGCCACGCTCACCAACCATGTACTATGTACGGGCATTGTCTAAACCCACAACCCAAAGGACCCCATCTTGCCCGTCGTCGCCGCTATGACCGTTACCTCACACGCCACGGATGCCATGGTCGCCATCCCGTTTTGGCTCGAAATGTTCGCCGTCGTCGCGGCTTCAATCTCGGGCGTGTTGGTCGCGCGCGAGCACAAACTCGACCTGGTGGGTGCAGTTGCGCTCGCCGTGGTCTGTGGCTTGGGCGGCGGTCTTTTACGCGACATGACGCTGCAGGTGGGCAACGTCTACATCCTCAACCAGCCAATGGCGCTGCCGCTTTCCATTGCCACGGCAGCCATCATCTACATTTTCCCGGCAATCGTCGACAAACCCGAAAAACTCATTCCCCTGCTCGACATCATCTCGGTCGGCATCTATGCCGCCACCGGAGCGGACAAGGCGCTGGTCTACGGCTTTGCACCGGCGGTGTGCATCATGATGGGCTTTTTTACCGCGGTGGGCGGCGGCATGTTGCGCGACGGCTTTATGGGCGTGGTTCCGGGCATTTTCCAACGTACTAACTTTTATGCCATCGCCGCCATCGCCGGATCGACAAGCTATGTGTGTCTCGTTATGAGCGGCATCATGAGCAATGTCGCCGCGCTGGTCGTATGCGTTGTCGTGACCATGGGTCTGCGCTGGCTCTCGCTGCGCTTTGACATCAAAAGCCCCACCGAGGAAGACATCGCACGCTTTTTGCACCGCAAAAAATAGGTGGCGCGGGCCCATCCTTCGAAATGCAACCGAGAGGTTCTTTTAGAGCGCCCGCGCGTTGGGTACCCTGTTAGGTATATGCCAAACACCTAACAAAAGGATCAACCATGGCTTTCAATCAAACCGCGGCGGCGCCGTCACACAAGATGCGTCGCTGCCTGCTTATGGCATTCGCGCTCATCGCGCTGGCGATCACCGCGCTTCCCACGGCGTCGTTCGCCGGCACGGACACCGCAGGCAACGTACTTGCGACCGACAATGACGCCAATCCGTCCGGCGTCGAAGGTGACCTGTACTGGGCAGGTCAGGCCCTCAACTTGGACGATGCGTCCATCGGCCGCGACATAATTGCAGCAGGCGAGAGCCTCTCCATCCGCGACTGCACGGTGGGCGGCGCCGTCCGTCTGGCGGCACGCACCATCGACATTGCCAAGACCGCGGTTGATGGCAGCGTGACCATCGCTGGCCAGCATGTCGTGCTCAATTCCGACAGCACCGCCAACTGTTTCTACGCGATAGGCGAGACGGTTGCTCTGCGAGGCTCCACCAAGTCGGCAGCGCTCGCGGGCGATACGGTGACCATCGATGGCACCGTCGATGGCGATGTCGAGGTTTGGGCCGACAAACTCATCCTAGGCAAGAACGCCCACATCACCGGCACCGTGAACGCGCACGTCTCCGAGGACCCCGAGCGTGCCGCGGGAGCCGAGGTCGGCGCGCTCAAGATCGACCGCACCGAGAACGAGGATACTTCCACCGTTAACGATGTCATCGGCGGCATCGTCGCCGCGGCACTCTCGACCTGCTTTGTCGCTCTGCTGCTCGAGCTCGTCTTTCCGCGCGCGACCGCCGGCGCCGCCGGCATGCTCCACCAGCGCCCCATGCCCCTGTGGGTGAGCGGTCTTCTGGGCACGATTGCTATCGCCCCCGCCGTCCTACTGCTGATTATCTCTATCGCTGGTCTGTCGCTTGCTGGAACCCTCTTGTGCGGCGTTATCGGCATCGCATTGGTGTCGAGTGCCTTTTCGGGGTGCGCGCTCGCCCGCATGGTCGGACACAACCAGAACCGCTACGCCATGGCAGCCGTGGGCGGCATAATCGCAGGCGCCCTCACGGGGCTTCCCCTCGTAGGTGACTTCATCAGCGGCGTGGCCTTTGTCTTTATGCTCGGCTACGTTATCCAGATCATCTGGCGAAACGCCCGCCTCAAGCCGCAGCAGCCGGCTAACACGCCAGGACTCCCCACCGCTTAGCCACCAACCGCCACAAAGGGGACAGGCACCTTTGTGTTGGTGCAAAGGGGTCAGGTTACTTTGCACCAACAAACGAGGCGGGGCACTCGGTCATATCGACCGGGTGCCCCGCTTTTCTTGGAGGGTTCTCTAGTAACTTTTTCAAAACCAATGACCATCAGGTCGCTAGGCCTGCGCATCACTCGCTACGGAGGCAGTACGCCACCGAGCAGGGGACAATCATTTTTCACCGCGACCTGCTCCCCGCTTGATGACGAGCGCGACAACAATAGCCGCCACTCCGATGGCAGCCAAAACCGCCACCAGTACCAACGTTCTATCTCCCGTCGAGGGCATAAAGCCTCGACTTGCTTCTTTGCTTGGGGTGTTGAGCACCGACAGCTCGATCGAACCCGTCCCGGCATCGGCGGTATCAACCCGCAGAGGGCTTTCGGCCGACACGGTCACCTTGGGCTTCGCGGCTGCTACCTGCTTAACGTCCAGACCCTCGGACGCAACCGTTACCGTTCGTTTGCCCTCAAAGGCGGTGTATCCCTTGGGAGCCGCGACCTCTTCGACGGTGTAGAGACCCGCGTCCACACCGCTCAATTCCACATGGCCATCCGCGCCTGTGGTGACGCACGCGTCGGCATCCGTCGACCACGAGCCGTCAGTCGTTAGAATGCGCCCACGGTCGTCGATGATGCGCAGTTTGGCGCCCGCGAGCGGCTTATCGTCCGAGCTTGAGCGCTTGATCAGACTGAGTCCCCAGGTGTAGGCGCACGCGTCATCGCTCGGCGTGCGGGTGAAGCCGGCGTCGCCGGACTGGTCGGCAAAGGGAGAGCGCGGGTAGCGCAGGTAGACCTCGTTGGGGTTGCCCTTCGCGATGCCGTGGCTGCATGCGCCGTTGAGCGGCGCGTTGTACACGGCGACCACGCGGGCGCCCGCGGTGAAGGCGTCGGCCCCGCCGAGTGCGGCGATCAGGTCGCCGGTGCGCACGGTGAAGGTCTTACCGTCGGCCGCTACCTTGGTGGCGCACTGGGCCGTGATGTCGGTCCAGCCCTTCGCGGGCTCGATGCCGGCGCGGCCGTCCTTACCGGCCGAGACGGCATCAAAGCCGCCGTCCGCGCCCGCCGCCACGCACACGCGCATGCTCGCGGCGACCTTGGAGGGGTCGAGCCCCGCGCCCATGGTGTCGACGAACCGCACCGTATAGGTGTCGTAGGCCGTGAGGCCCGCCGGGACCGTGGCAGAGAGGCGCCAGTACAGGTCGTCGGCGACCGTGGCGTCGGCGGCCTTCTGCCAGGCGGCGGTGCCGCCCTCCAGCACGTGCTTGGACACCTTGGGGGTCGCCGCCTTGGGCTTGACGGTGACGGCGCTGCCGCCGACCAGGGCCATGATCGGCGCGGTGCCGGCCTCGCCCTGGGCGATGGCGTCGTCGTCGGCGACGATGAGCCAGTAGCCGCAGGGCAGCTCGGCCGCCGTGTCCGCGTTAAGGGCCACGGAAGTTGCGCCGACATTGCAAATCGCGCGAGCAAGTTTTGCCGTCAGCGCGGTCGTCATATGCCCGTCGGCATTCATCCATTCGGCTGCCGCTTGCGCCGTCGATGCCGAGCTATCGAGCCCCGCATCATGAAGCACCGGAAGAACGGCTTGACGAACCGCGCCATTCGCCCACGTTACGTCAGTTGCAATTTTTTGGCCAGCATCGTCATCGTCGACAACGGTCGCCGAAAAGAGCTGGTACGCGTCGTAACGCGTCGCGACTGTACCGTCCACCGTAATGGCTCCGGTATCGGCAGCACGGGCCGCCCCAGGAGCAATCGCGAAAGACAGAATAGCGACCATGATTATCGTCGCGACAGCCAACAAGCTGCGGCTAAGCCTACTCATGGCGATCACCTCGATCCAGATCGCGATGGCGACGAGCATGCATCCACGTCGCGGCGAAGCACAGCAACGAAGCGCCAGCAAGATATGTCATAGTCAAGCCAGCCCCGCCCGCCTCAGGAAGCATGGTCGAATACCTGTTGATAAAAGTCGGCGGGGTTGTAGAGCCCTCGTCATAGGTAACTACGGCGTTGAGCTGGTCCGTGCCATTAGTCACCTTAACCGTGACTTTGCGCGGGGTCGTGTCATAGGCGATGTGATCTTTAACATGGTCGACGGCACCCTCGGGCTCGACCTCTGAGATGGTGTAAGTGTAGGTATCGGCCTTGTTGTAGTCGACGTTGAAGGAGACGTTGCCCTCGGCGTCGTTGGTCACCGTCTGGAGCACCTTGCCGTCGGCGTCCTTGAGTGCGAACGAGAACTGCCCCTTCTTGAATGTGCCCCCTTCAAGCACTTTCTTAGCCCGAATTGTTGCGGATCCCTTTAGACGATTGTCATAGACCCAAATCTCGTCCTTTTTGTCATCGCCTATGATCTCCGCACCGCCGGCGATGGTCTTCGCCTTAGCTAGCGCAGTTTGATAATCTTCGTCGCTCACGCCGCCCTTGAGCATGATCCACGTGGGGCTTGCCACAGCGTAGCCTTCGGGCGCATCCGTCTCCACGAGCTGGTAGAGCACGCCATTGCTCATCGCCTTGTCTCTTGTACCGAATGAGATCTTGCCATTGGCGTCGGTCTTAGCGGTTTCAAACCTAGTCCTTGCATTCTCGATACCTACCCTTGCGACCTGATCCATGTTCACGCTATAGAGCGTGAATTCAGCTCCCCCTAGCGTCGCTCCAACCTGCTGCGCATCGTATTTGGTCATCGTGATGCCGTAGCCGTTGCCGCCCGCACTGGCGGAAGCACTCTGGATGGTCCATGTGTTCTCGTCGATCGCCGAGCCTTCCGTCACACCCGTAAGCTCGGCGGTATTGGAAAGAGGCACCTCTTCACCGGGGTTTCCAGTCGGGATAACCTCATACTCGACCTTGAGGTATTTCTCGTCGGGCACATTAAGCGTCAACTTCGTGCGTGTGCCAATTTTGTCTGGGACCTGCTCCATCTTCGATGGATAGTCCTTCTGGGACAGCGCAACCCAGTCACCGTTCAGACGCTCATAGACCTTAAGCGTCGACGGAACCAGCGTGCACTTGGCATCCATGGTATCAACGAGCTCAAGGAAGTCGGTGCCATTTTTAAGGGCAACGGCAGACTCGTTAACATGAATGGTGTATTTGATGCGATTGCTACTGGCAACCTGCTCGCCGGACTTTTTGATGACGTTGTTCTTAATGATGACGGTACCGTTACCGGAATCGAACTTTTTATCTCCTGACCCCGCGCTGGCCGAGTTGGTGAACTTCACCTCGTTCGTGGAGGTGTCGAGCTCGCTACGCTTGACCGCCGTCTGGTACGTAAGCTTGGCGTAACCGGCATACTTATCAAGCTCTGTTGTGGGAATGGAGAAGGTGACCGTCTTACCATTCCTGCTGACGTTGTCGTCGGCGAGCGTCCGACCCGTAACGACCTCCTTGGCCTCGCCTCCGCGCCCAAGCCCCATATGTTGCTCATAGGGGTTCTGCACGAGCGTGTACTTGGCGGAATTCACAACATAGCTCATGCCGTCCGGAAGGCTGTCAACGATATTCAGCGATTTACCGTAGAGTTTTCCGGCTCCATAATATTCTCCGGCGTCGCTCTTGTGACGGTTCGCGTACACCGTCCACTCAACAATCCATGCGCCCTTCTCTTCCGAGCCGTCGACGGCGCTCCATTCGAAGCCCTCCTTCCAAGACACCTTCGCCTCAGCTTCCGGCTTCTCGACCGCGGGCGTCGTTTCCTTGTTGACAACATACATTGGACTATCGGTGTAGTACGGCCAACCGCCATTCTGCCCCGGCACCGTAACAGATGCGAAGTTCGAGTACCAGCCCGGCAGCGCATCAGAAGTGGTGGTGTACGTGATGTCGGCGTAATCCTCGTTCGCGAGAGCCGCCTTCACCTTGTCGTTAATGTTTATGTCGAGGTTGAAGTTTCTTTTGTGCCCATCCTTCTGCACAACGTTATTTCCATCTTTCAGCTCATTTGTCGTCAGCTTCCAGTCGTCGCCTCGAACTAGCTCAGTTTCACCAATCTTGATCTTTATTGAGTTGACATCAACACCGATATCTTGTTTCCACGCCGATTGAAACGTATCCTTCACCGTCACCTTATCAAGGTTGCCCGCATTGACAATAGCTTTCAGCGCCACGCGCGTCTTCCACTTCGCCTCGCCAGTTGTTGCAGCGTTCTCTCGACCCACGAGTTCCTTGGTGATCGGTGTGTCCACCAACTGCGGCGTAAACTCACCTTTACCAGCGCCGGAAACGGAACCATCGTGCTCGATCGTTGCGCTGTTGCGCACGGTGTCATACGAACCCGTTTCATTCATCTTGGTGTGATAAACAATGCGATAGGTGATGTACTTATCCTCAAGGTTGTCCGAGAACTTGTAGGTAAAGGATTTCTCAGACTGATCGAGCTCACCGGTGGCAAGAACAGTCGACCCCGAGCTGCCTTTATAAACCGTATAGTTCCCCGCATACATCTGCTTGTCGTCCAGCTTGTCGGTGAACACGTAGCCGCTCATGTCGGCTTTGAGCTCGCCTTGGTTGAGTGTGACCGTCCACGTGATGTCGGACGGCGTGCTATTGCGGTCGCTAGACTTGCCAATCATGTCGTAGCGAAAGTTGCTGGGGAACGCCGTAGCCGTGGGCTTCTGGGGATCATCGGCACCGTCCCATCCCCACGACGCCGTGTTCCTGGATGCTTCCTGCTTGTCGATAAATTCACCGTTGCTCACAGAAACGCCGCTTTTCAGCACCGTTTCATACGTAATCTTATGGTCTCCGTGGGAAAGGTTGCCTATGCTGTCGAGGGTCGCGGTCTGGCCGTCGATCTTCGGCTGTGGATTGAGCTTCTCTCCGTCGAGCATAAAGCTGTCGTTCGCAAATTCAAAGTTCTCGCCCAGCGTATCGGTTAACTTGACATTCGTGGCGTACGACTCAACGGTAAGTGTAACGGTCCAGGTAACCTTGGCTACGCCATCGGATCCCTGGGAGAAGACCCCCGCCTTCGTCCCCGTGACCTTGCCGTCCTTGACGGGGATACTAATCGTCTCACCCGTACCGGGAAACACGACAGATGCGTTGCCACCAGAACCGACATCCTTGTTTTTAAGCTGGAACGAGAAGTTTGCCGCGACACGAATGTTCGCAGGATTCCGTTCAAGCCAACCCTTGTCAAACGTAAAGACAACCTTATTGTCTTCAATCTTCCATACACCGGCTTTTTCAGCGTCAGCACCGGGCCCATCCCTAAAATCGCCGCCATCATTGTTACCGACGTCAATGGTGTCAGGGAATTTATAGACGGCGACATAGTTACTAGACGTAGGTGCCTGACCAGTCAGAAAGTTCGCCGAGAAGGTTCCGTAGAGGGTCGAAACTGAAGTCACGGCGTCATTGCCCAAAAGCTCTGTACGACCGCCATCTTTATACAGCTTGACATCAACCGTCGCCGTCTTCTCATCAATCACAATCGGCGTCGGTCTCGTCGCATCCTCGGCGCGCACGGGGGCTGCACCGTGAAAAACTGCGGCGGTGAGGCTAATTAAAATGAAGACCAGGGTCGCCATACCCAGTGACCGTGAGCGGTGTGCGTCCATAGTTGTCCCCTAATTCCTACAACACAGCGTGGAATACGGCGAATCGTCGGATCGAACACAAGCCCCAACATCAACGAGAACCTACCTAGCGCATTGCAAGAACCCATTGGGGAGCACCTTCTAAGACGGTTCGTCTATGCCACAATGCATAAAATATAATATAGATACCAATCATGTAAACCGCAGGTCAAGAGGTCTTTTAATTTAATACCAGTTGATATTTACCTGTTAACAGTTTTGTATCATATCGACTATATTCTGTAGAATTATGTATATGTTTAAACAACTTAACTTTGACCGGAAAGCCGCTCGGAGGGATAACCGCCCCAGCTGTGGTGCAAACGAACCTGTCCACTGCACAAAAAGGGCGCCGACCGCGATGGTCGACGCCCTTTCTTGTTAGTCGCTATAAAGCCCAGCGCTTATTTGTTGACCTGGCCGGCGCGAACGGCAGCCTTCTTGCGGTCGGTGGCGTTGAGCAGACGCTTGCGCAGGCGGATGTTCTTGGGAGTGATCTCGACCAGCTCGTCGTCGGCGATGTACTCCAGCGCCTCCTCCAGCGAGAAGGTGCGGGGCGGCACCAGCTGAACGGAGATATCGGAGGTCGAGGAGCGCTGGTTGCCCAGGTTCTTGGTACGGGCGATATTGACGACCATGTCGCCAGCCTTGCTGCGCTCGCCCACGATCATGCCCTCGTAGCACTCGGTGCCTGGCTCAACAAACAGCTGACCGCGCTCCTGCAGCGTACCCAGGGCATAGGCAACGGCCTTCTCGGTGGTCATAGAGATCATTGCGCCGTTCTGGCGGTTGCCGATCTCGCCGGCATAGGGGCCGTACTCCAGGAAGGTGTGGTAGAACACGCCCTCGCCGTGGGTGACGTTCATGATGCGGTTCTTAAGACCCATGATGCCGCGGGTCGGAATCTTAAACTCGAGGTGCGTCACGATGCCCGAGGTATCCATGCTCGTCATGATGCCGCCGGAGGTGCCGAAGACCTCAACGACCTTGCCCGAGTACTCGTCCGGGCACTCGACGACGGCCTGCTCGACGGGCTCCATCTTGTTGCCGTTCTCGTCCTTCTTAAACAGAACGCGGGGACGGCCGACCTGGAACTCAAAGCCCTCGCGGCGCATGGACTCCATCAGAACGGACAGGTGCAGAATGCCGCGGCCCGAGACCTCGACGCCGCTCTTATCCTCGAGCTCCTCGATCTTCATGGTCACGTTGTTCTCGGCCTCGTTGAACAGGCGCTCCTTGAGCTGACGGGCGCCCACGATGTCGCCGTCGCGGCCGACAAGCGGGGAGGTCGAAGCCTCAAAGACGATGGACAGGGTCGGCGGGTCGATCTCGATGGGCTCGAGCTCGACAGGGTTCTCGGGATCGGTGTAGACATCGCCGATATCGGTGCGGTCGATACCCACGACAGCGGCGATGTCGCCGGCGCCGACTTCCTGGCACTCGGTACGGCCCAGGTAGTCGAAGGTAAAGAGCTGCTTGACGGTGGCGGTAGCGCTGGAGCCGTCGTTCTTGACAACCAGGATCTGGTCGCCCTGGTGGATGGCGCCAGAGTACACGCGGCCGATACCGATGCGGCCGACGAAGTTGGAGTGGTCGATGGTCACGCACTGCATGGCCAGCGGGGCGTTCTCGTCAACCTCGGGCGCGGGCATGTCGTCGATAATCATATCGAGCAGCGGGTACATGTCCATGTTGCCGTCGTTGGGGTCAAGACGGGCAAAGCCGTTCATGGCGCTGGCGTAGACCACGTGCTCCATGGCGAACTCAAGCTGGTCGTCGGTGGCGCCCAGGTCGGCCATGAGGTCCAGGCAGTCGTTGTAGGCCTTCTCGGGGTTGGCGCCCGGACGGTCGATCTTGTTGATGACGATCATGATCTTAAGGCCGGTGTCGATAGCGTGACGCAGCACGAAGCGGGTCTGGGGCATGGGGCCCTCAAAAGCGTCAACCAGCAGCAGGGCGCCGTCAGCCATACGCAGCACGCGCTCGACCTCGCCGCCAAAGTCGGCGTGGCCTGGGGTGTCGATGACGTTGATCTTGACGTCCTTATACTCGATAGAGATGTTCTTGGCGAGAATCGTAATGCCGCGCTCGCGCTCCTGGTCGTTAGAGTCCAGGACGCGGTCCTCGACCTGCTGGTTGGCACGGAAGGCGTCCGTGGCACGCAGGAGCTTATCGACCATCGTCGTCTTGCCGTGGTCGACGTGAGCGATGATGGCGATGTTCCTCAGATTGTCTACGCGCATGTAGTTCCCCTATCTTCTATCCATATACAAACGGCACGCGTATGCGGCCCGCCCAGCGATACAACGCTCAGCGGGAATATTGAGCCTTTTACCGAAAACTCGTTTATTTTAGCGATTTTAGATGAGAGGGGTTTCCTCGCCTGCAGGTTCAGGGTCGCTCCACATAAAACCATCGCCGGCGCCCATGCCCTCATACAGCACATATGCCGAAAAACCGCTCTCGAGCGTGGTTTCGAAGAAACTCACGAGCAGAGCATCGTGATAGCCGCCGTCAATCTCGACGCAGCCGGTGTAGCCGATGGCATAGCGGGCGATACGGCCCAGGCCCTCGTCCTTAAGACCCATCTTGTGCTCGGAAATAAAGTTGGTGGCCGCCTCCAGGCACGCCTCTTCGCCGTCCTCGTCGAGCGCCGCCAGATATCGGTTGGAAGCAGCGTCCTCAATCGCCACAACTACGCCCGGATTCTCGCCGGCGGCAAGGTCGTCCAAGAACGCACCAATCAGGTCACACACCATGGCGTCGAGCTCGGCGGAGACGTTACCGGCGTCCTGCATATCCTGTGCCATCTTTAGACCTTCCCATCGAGTCCGGCGTCGTTACAGTTCCTGTGCCTCGGCGGCGATCCTGGCGGCAGCGTCGCGGGCGCGCATCATATCCATCGCGCGCTTGTCGAGTACCTTGATCTGACTGGTCAGCATGACCGCATCGACCACGCCCCAAATCATAAGGCCCGTAGAGATCGAAAACCCAAGCGCACCAACTGTACCACGAAGGCGCGAACAGATTGCCGCGACAAGGGCGGAGACGACAACCATCTTGATAAACGAGCCGCGGCGTTCGCGAAGCGTGCGGGCCTGCGTCACATAGGCAATGCGAGCCGCCTCAGAAGCCTCCGAGCGCATCTGGGCCTCGCGCGCAATGGTCGCCGCCTCAGCCGACATACCGCCGGCCATCAGCGAACGCTCCGCAGCCTGGACGCCCCGCATTTAGAAGTCATCGGGGGAGAGCGTATGGACGAACTCGTCGAACTTCTCGAACTCTTGCTCGTCGTCGACTTCCTCGGCATGGGCAGAAACGGTGCCCAGGCGATTCATGATGTCGTCTTCAACGAACATGGGGGCATTACTGCGTACGGCGAGGGCGATGGCGTCGCTCGGACGCGCATCGATCTTATGCTCGTTGCCATCGGCCAACACGACAACCGTCGCGTAAAACACGGGCGGCTCGGCGCGAACGATTTCGATGCGTTCGAGCTTGGCGCCCAGGGCACCAACAGTATCGAGCAACAGGTCATGGGTAATCGGGCGCTCGGCGCGACCGCTATCGATGCCGCGGCTGATGGCAGCAGCTTCAAACGAACCAGTCTGAATGGAGAGGGAACGCAGTGGCGCGGGCGAGTCCGATTTGCTGCAGCGCTCGCGAAGCACGATAAGCGATGGCACGGGACCGGCGGCCATGACGATGGTCTCTATGTCGACACGAACCATGGGACACCTCCGGTACGTAGCGGTTAACACGCGGCAGTCCGCCGCATTGAATAGCTATACTACCCAAACTTTCGCACAGCACACAAAACCAAAATGAGATTTATCGCAGACAAGAAAAAAGCCCCGAGGCAATGCCCCAGGGCTCTTCACAGTTTTGATGGTGGACCTGACAAGATTCGAACTTGTGACCTCCCGGTTATCAGCCGGACGCTCTAACCAACTGAGCTACAGGTCCATCATGGTGGAGGTTAGGGGGATCGAACCCCTGACCTCAGGCTTGCAAAGCCCGCGCTCTCCCAGCTGAGCTAAACCCCCACGGAGACAGTAATAAACACCCCAGCGGCGACTCGGCTCTCGCTGGGGTGTTTATTGCGAAAGAAAGTGGTGGACCTGACAAGATTCGAACTTGTGACCTCCCGGTTATCAGCCGGACGCTCTAACCAACTGAGCTACAGGTCCATCGCGCAAGGGATATATTAGACGAGTCGTTACGCGCGCGTCAACAACTTTTTTTGAAAATCTTTGAAGGGTGTTCGCCCCGGTCGCACGGCGGCATGTGAAGTCGCCTACTCGGACAGTCCTGACTCGCACAGAGAGCACATTAAGTGCTCTCTGGCTCGTGCGGAACTCGCGATCGACTTCACATGTCGCCGTGCGACCGGGGCGAACACGAGTCCCAAGGTTTTCAAAAAAGCGGTCGGCGCGCAGTGCGCCGACCGCCGATATATGGGGTCTGATATTTTCTACCAGCCAGGGCCTCTTACTCGTCGAGGAGATCTTCTGGCATGTCGTTGCCGTCGCCTAGATCGACAGGGGTTTCTTCGGAAGCAGAGCCGTTTTCTGTGGCTTCGCCTTCGGGCTTTTCCTTGGCTGCCGTCATGCGGGCGACAGCGCATACGCGGTCGTTGTCGTCGACGGTCATCATCTTGACGCCCTGGGTGGCGCGGCCGGTCTGGCTGATCTCGTCGGTCTTGACGCGAATGACCGTCGCGCCCTCCGTCACGATGAACAGCTCGTGCTGCGGGCCCACCGTCTTCATGGCCGCGAGGTTACCCTTACGCTCGGTCATTTGAATGGTGTAGACGCCCTGACCGCCGCGATTCTGCTCCGGGTAGTCCGCGACCGGCGTGCGCTTGCCGTAGCCGCGCTCGGTGATGACGAATAGATCGCCGTTGCCGTTAGTGACTTCCATGCCCAGAACGCTCACGCCGTCCTTCAGACCGATACCGCGAACGCCGCTGGTATCGCGGCCGGTGGCGCGCACCTGCTCCTCGGAGAACATGATCGCCTTGCCCGCGGTGGTGGCCAGGATAATCTTGTCGCCCTCGCGCATGCGGCGCACGTTCAGCAGCGCGTCGTCGTCACGCAGGTTGATAGCGATCAGGCCGTCGCGACGGCTGCGGTCATATGCGCTCATCACGGTCTTTTTGACCATGCCGCTCTTGGTGGCAAACATCAGGTACTCGTCGGCCGGGAACTCGCGGCAGCTGATGACGCTCGCGATCTTCTCGCCTTCCTCGAAGGGCAGCAGGTTGACGATCGCGGTACCGCGCGCCTGGCGCGTACCCACCGGCAGCTCGTGCACCTTCAGGCGATAGACCTTGCCCTTGCTCGAGAAGAACAGCACGTACTCGTGCGTGGACGCGATGAACATCTCATCGATAACGTCGTCCTCTTTGAGGTTGACGCCCGACACGCCCTTGCCACCGCGCTTCTGGGCACGGTAGGCAGCCACTGGGATACGCTTAACGTAGCCGGTGTGGGTGATGGTCACGACCATATCCTCGTCGGCGATGAGGTCCTCGACATCCAGGTCCTTCTCAACCTGGCTGATTTCGGTACGGCGCTTGTCGCCAAACTTCTTGGAGATCTCGCGCATCTCTTCCTTGATGACGCCCAGAATCTTCTCCTCGTGCGCCAGCAGGTCCTCGTAGTAGGCGATGGCGCGGCGCAGGCCGTCCAACTCTTCTTGGATCTTGTCGCGCTCCAGGCCGGTCAGGCGGCGCAGCTTCATCTCGAGGATGGCCGTGGTCTGCTCGGGCGTAAAGCCAAAGCGTTCGATCAGTCGGCTGCTGGCCTCGGAGTCGGTCTGCGAGGAGCGGATGATGCTGATGACCTCGTCGATATGGTCAAGGGCCATCAGGTAGCCCTCAAGGATATGCGCGCGGGCCTGGGCCTTCTTAAGGTCGAAGCGGGTGCGGCGGGTGACGACGTCGACCTGGTGGTCGATGTAGTGCTGCAGCATCTCGCGCAGGCTCAGGCATTTGGGAACGCCGTTGACGAGTGCCAGGTTGTTGGCGCCAAAGGTCGTCTGCAGCGAGGTGTACTTATACAGGTTGTTGAGCACGACCTGCGGAATGACGCCCTTCTTGAGCTCGATGACCAGACGGATGCCCTTCTGGTTGGACTCATCGCGCATATCCGAGATGCCCTCAATGCGCTTGTCGTTGACGAGTTGGGCGATCTTCTCCTGCAGGGTGCCCTTGTTGACCATGTAGGGAATCTCGGTAAAGACCAGGCGGCTGCGGCCGGTCTTGGTGGACTCCACATGTGCCTTGGCACGCACGGTAATGGAGCCGCGGCCGGTCTCGTAGCTCTGCTTAATGCCGGCGCTGCCCATGATGATGGCGCCGGTGGGGAAGTCCGGACCGGGCATGATCTGCATGAGCTCGTCGACGGTGGCGTCGGGGTTGTCGATCAGGTAGCAGGTGGCCTCGATCGCCTCGGTGAGGTTATGCGGGGCGATGTTGGTGGCCATGCCGACGGCGATGCCCTGGCTGCCGTTGACCAGCAGGTTGGGGAAGCGCGCAGGCAGTGCCACGGGCTCGGCGAGCGATTCGTCGTAGTTGGGCTGCCAGTCGACGGTATCCTTCTGCAAGTCACGCAGCAGTTCCATGGCGGGCTTGGCCAGGCGGCTCTCGGTGTAACGCATGGCCGCCGCGCCGTCGCCATCGATGTTGCCGAAGTTGCCGTGACCGTCGATGAGCGGCGTGCGCATGGAGAACCACTGCGCCAGGCGGACCATGGCCTCGTAGACCGCAGAGTCACCGTGCGGGTGGTACTTACCGATAACTTCGCCGACCGTCCAGGCCGACTTTTTGTGTGGGCGGTTGGGGTAGATGCCGCTCTCGTTCATCGCGTACAGGATGCGGCGGTGTACCGGCTTTAAGCCGTCGCGCACGTCCGGCAGGGCACGCGCTGTGATAACCGACATCGAATACTCGATGAACGACTGCTTCATCTCGCGACCGAACTCCGAAATCTGGAGCTGGCCGCCGTTGATGTCCTCGCCGGCCGAGGCGCCACGATCGACTTCGCCAAAGCTCTCCTCGAGCTCACCGTCGTCGTCCTCTTCCTCATCATCATCGGCATCGGGGTTATAGGCGTCCGGATCGCCGTCCTCGCCCTGCTCAGCACGGGCAAGCAGGCGCTTCAGATCATCGGGCATACCGGCATCGCCGGCCTCGCCCATACCCTCGTTGTTGTTGATATCGTCTGCCACGTTACCTCCTCATGGTTTGCGTGGTCCATTAGTTCCCAACCACGGAGACGGCTTTTCCAGGTGCCGCAGATTCGCCCGAAAGAGGAGGGAAGCGTACTTGGGTACGCGACCGACGATTGAGGGCGAAGGTGCGGTGGCTGGGAAAGCCGCAGGGATTAGGCGTCTAAGAATCGTGCGTCATGTGCATGCTTCTCGATGTACTCGCGGCGATAGCCGACCTCGGAACCCATCAGCTCGCGCACGGCGCGGTCCGCCACCACGGCGTCCTCGATCGACACACGCTGCAGAATGCGGGTCTTTGGGTCCATCGTCGTCGAGGCAAGCTGTTTGGGGTCCATCTCGCCCAGGCCCTTGTAGCGCTGGACGGTATAGCCCTTGCGCTTTTTGGTGATCTTGCCGTCCTTGGCCTTGCCGTCCTCGTCGTTATCATCGGGGTTCAGGCCCAGACTCTGGATGGTATCGCGCAGGATCTCGTCTTCGGGCTGGCGGCCGTTGGGATACACGTAGTGGATCTTGTTGCGCACCTTAATGCCAAAGATGGGCGGGCAGGCAACATAGACGTAGCCGGCATCGATCAGCGGACGCATGTACTTGTAGAAGAACGTCAGCAGCAGGATGCGGATATGCGCGCCGTCGACGTCTGCATCGGTCATGATGATGATCTTGTGGTAGCGCGCCTTGGTGATATCGAAATCGCCGCCGTCGCCGGCACTCGTCGTGACGCCGCAGCCGATCGCGGTAATCAGCGACTGGATGGTGTCACTCGAGAACGCGCGATGGTCACCAACGCGCTCGACGTTCAAAATCTTGCCGCGCAGGGGCAGAATCGCCTGGATGTCTCGGCGACGGCCGTCCTTGGCCGAACCGCCTGCCGAGTCGCCCTCTACGATGAAGAGCTCGGTCAGCTCGGCATCGCGCACCGAGCAGTCAGCGAGCTTACCGGGCAGGGACGCCGTCTCGAGCAGGCTCTTGCGACGGGTCGCTTCGCGCGCCTTGCGGGCGGCGTTGCGCGCCTTGCAGGCCTGTTGCGCCTTCTTGACGATCTCGCGGGCGGGCTTGGGATGCTCCTCCAAGTAATCGGCGAGGCCGTCGGTCACGATCTTGAGCGTCAGCGCGCGCATATAGGAGCTGCCGAGCTTGGCCTTGGTCTGGCCCTCAAACTGCGGATCGGGCAGCTTGACCGAGATAACGGCCGAAAGGCCCTCGCGCACATCGTCGCCGGTCAGATTGGCGTCTTTTTCCTTGAGCAGGTTCTGCTTGCGCGCATAGTCGTTGATCACGCGGGTGAGCGCGGTGCGGAAGCCCTCAAGGTGCATGCCGCCCTCGGGGGTGTAGATGTCGTTGGCAAACGACATGACGTTCTCGCCGTAGCCGCTATTCCACTGCAGGGAAACCTCAACCTCGCCCATCTTGGCCACAGGTGCGTCCGGGTCCGATTTGCCCTCGATGTAGATAGGCTCCTTAAAGGCCTCGGGGACGTCCTTGCCCTCGTTAAGGAACTTGACGAAGTCGATGATGCCGCCCTCGTAGCAAAACTCCTCCACGTGGGGAGTAGACTCGCGCTCGTCAGTCAGCACGATTTTGAGGTTCTTATTGAGGAACGCCGTCTCCTGCAGACGGTTGTGCAGCGTATCGAAATCGTAAATGCAGGTCTCGAAGATCTCGTCGTCGGGCCAGAAGGTGACGGTGGTGCCCGTCGAATCCGAGGTGCCCACGACCTCCATCTTCTTGACGGTCTTGCCGCGCGAGAACTCCATCTCGTAGGTGTTGCCGTCGCGACGAACCTGAACGACCACGCGCTTGGACAGTGCGTTGACGACGGAGATGCCAACGCCGTGCAGGCCGCCCGAGACCTTATAGGCCGAATTATCGAACTTACCGCCGGCGTGCAAAATCGTCATGACGACCTCGAGCGTCGGGATCTTTTTAACAGGGTGCTCGTCGACGGGGATACCGCGCCCGTTGTCGACGACCGTGATGGAGTTGTCGGCGTGGACCGTCACCTGGATCTCGGTGCAGAAACCGGCCATGGCCTCGTCGACGGAGTTGTCAACGATCTCCCACACCAGGTGATGCAGACCGCTGGCGCTCGTCGAGCCGATATACATGCCCGGGCGCTTACGAACGGCCTCGAGACCTTCGAGAATCTTAATCTCGCCGCCATCGTAATCGTTTTCGTTTGCCACACGTCCTCCTTCAGTCAAGAAAATGTGTACAGCCTTACTAGTTTATCGTAAAAAAATACCCTCGGGAACGAGGGTATTTGGCTCTACAAGGCCACCAGATGCGATTTAAGGCTCTTTTTTGCTTTGCACGCCCTTGGCCCACTCGGCACTGGCTCTCATGGCGTTCTCGAGGGCCTCGCGCAGTTTTTGGTCTTCGATGGGCGCCACTTGGCGCTCAATCTCGGTGCGCTCGGCATCGCTGAGGTCGGCGTGTGGGGCCGGCGGGCGCTCGGTCGCCGCTGGGCGAAGGCGCTCCTTGGCGGCGGGCGGCGTGTGACCGGGCGCGGTGGTTTTGAACACCAGGCCATCCACATGCGCACCGGCGCGCTCCATGCGCGCGCGGATGATCTCGCGCAACAACGTCATTTCCTGCGTCCACGAGGGCGAGTCGAGATATACCAGCAGCTCATTGGACTCGGGCAGGTAGCGCAGGCCCGTCACATGCCGCCCCTCGCGCGTGCCCGAGCACACCGCGTTCCACGCGCGATAGACCGCGCGCGACTCCTCGGCGGCCTCCATCTGCGCACGGCGCTCAGGGGTCGCAGCCGCCAGGATGCGCTGGCGCTCTGCGTTCAACAAGCCACTGAAGGCGACCGTTTCGCTCTCGCGCTCGTAATTAGCACGTCTCACCCATGCTCACCACCTTGGCTCGATCAAGCAGGTCATCGGTAAAGTACCCCAGGTTGGTCGTGGTTATGACCGTCTGGATATCATCGCCGATCAGCCGCAGGAAAGCACCGCGGCGTTCGCCGTCGAGTTCGCTCATCACGTCGTCCAAAAGCAGCAGTGGGGCGGTGCCCAGGACATCGCGAGCCACGGCCACCTCCGCCA
This sequence comes from Collinsella sp., assembly GCA_048323995.1. Taxonomy (GTDB): domain Bacteria; phylum Actinomycetota; class Coriobacteriia; order Coriobacteriales; family Coriobacteriaceae; genus Collinsella. The sequence continues at coordinate 51,316 of DBFELT010000025.1, forward strand.
CCTTCCAGGCCAGAACCAACGTTCGCTGCTGACCTTGGCTGGCAAATGAACGGGCGGAGCGACCCGCCACAGCAAACTCAATCTCGTCGCGATGCGGTCCCACCAACGTCACGCCGCGGCGAATTTCCTCGTCGGCGTGCTCATCAAGGGCAGCCAGCATGCGCTCGTACGCCCAGCCCTTCAGCTCTTCGCGATCATCGACCTGGGGCAAATCCCCCAGCGTGGACGCATAGGACACGTTGGCGGCTTCACCGGACGCCACTTGCCCGTAGGCAGTACGCACATGGCCCGCCAGCCGGTCGAGCAGGGCCAACCGGTGCACGAGCAGAGCCGCGCCCGCGCGGGCAATCGAATCGTTCCACGCGCCGAGCATCTCGCGGCAGCACCAGGCCTCCTTGAGCAAGGCGTTACGCTGGGTCACGCAGCGACCATAGGTGCTCGCAAGATCGGCATAGCGCGCGCTCAGTTGCATGCCAAAGTCGTCGAGGGCGGCGCGGCGCACACTGGCGCCTCGCTTAACCATGTCCAGATGGTCGGGGCAAAACAGCACGCTCGGCAGAACCCCGCGCACACCGGCGGCAGAGCATCTCTTGCCGTTGCGGCTAAACGAGCGTTTACCGTCCTCCGCGCTCAATCCCATATCAAGCACGCGGCCGTCGCCCTCGAGCCTCAGCTCGACCTTGCACGAGCCCACGCCGTCATGGACGAGCTCGGCTGCGGTCGGATGCCTAAACGAGGCGCCGCTCGTCAGCAGCTGCAGCGCCTCTATGAGATTGGTCTTTCCCGCCGCGTTGGGTCCCGCAAGTATCGTCACGCCCTCGTCCAGGGCAAGGCGATAGCTATCGAAGCTGCGGTAGTGCGCGACGGAAAGATCGCGGGCGAACATGGTCATAGGGCAGTTGCTAGATGCGGACCGGCATGACCAGGCACAGGTAGTTGATCTTGTCGTAGGACTTGAAGATGCCCGCCTGCGAGTAGCTCTTGAGCTCCAGCGTGATCTCCTTCTCCTTGGACAGGGCATTGAGGCAGCCAAAGATGTAGTGGTAGTTGAAGGCGATGGTGCCCGACTCGCCCTCGGCCTCGACATCGATCGTCTCCTGCGCAAGGTCCTGGTCATTGGAAATGGAGGACAGGCCCATCTGCCCGTTCTCGACATCGATCTCGAACTTGACGGCGGGGTTGGCGCTCGCGATAACGGCCACGCGCTTGAGGGCGGCGTTAAAGGCGGCGACGTCGATCTTGACGCTCGTCACGCACGAATCGGGGATGAGCTGCTTGTAGTTGGGGTACACGCCCTCGATGCGGCGCGACACGTAGGTGGTGTTGCCGGCCTCAAAGACGACCTGGGTGTCGGTAGCCCCGATCATGATGGTCGCCTGGCTGGCCATGATGTTCAGCGCGTCGTTAAAGGCGTCGGCCGGAACGTTGAGTTCAAAGGAGCCCTCGAGGGTTGAGGTCTCGACCTGCGTATCGCACACGGCCAAGCGGAAGGAATCGGTCGCCACCAGGCGCACGGTGTTGTTCTCGACCTTCATGTGCACGCCACCCAGGATGGGGCGGGCCTTGTCAGTCGAGGTGACGCGCCACACGCGGCCGACCATTTCGGACAAGATATCGGTCGGCAGTTCCACGGCGCTCTCGATGGCATAGGCCGGAAACTCGGGGAAGTCATTGGCATCGAGCGTGTTCAGGCGGAAAGAGCTCTTCTCACAACCAATCAGCACCTGGCGCTCGGACAGCTCAAAGGTGACCGGGGCATCGGGGAGGGTCTTGGTGATATTGGAGAGCATCTTACAAGGGATAACCATCTCGCCCCCTTCTTCGACATGTGCCGCGATGCGATGACGGATCGAGATGGTGTAGTTAGAGGTCTGGAATTCCAAGATGCCGTCTTGCGCCTTGACGAGCACGCCCGACAGGATGGGAAGGGTGGACGCCGAAGCGACACCCTTCATAACGACGCCGATGGCTTGTGTAAGCGAGCTCTGGCTGACGGTGAACTTCATCTTTTAATACCTTTCTTTAGATATAAATATCTTAATAATAGTAATAGCACTGACGAAACTGTTGATTACTCCCAAAGACGCAGGTCAGACCCAGAAAGAGAATCGACAGCAACCTGTGTGCAACGGGGGTGGTTTTCCACGTTCAAAACCTGCGCAAAACTTTTCACCACCGCGGGTTGGGTTTTAGACACCTTATGCCCATGGTTTCGACAAGTTTTCAACAGGTGTCTCTATTTCCCTACGAGCGCAGTGTAATTTTATCGCGCAGCGATTTGAGGTCTTCGGTGACGGTACGGTCTTCCTGGATCATCTTCTGGACCTTTTTGTAGCTCGTGCTGACGGTCGAGTGGTTGCGGTTGCCAAATTCGGCGCCCACCGCCGTGGTCGTCATCTCGCACATCTCGATGGCCAGGTAGATAGCGATATGGCGTGCTTTGGCGATATTGGCGTTGCGACGCGGGCCGATGAGCTCCTCGTGCGTCACGCCGTACTGCTCTTCGATGACGGACTGAACCGTCTGGACGTTGATCTTTTTGGCCGATGTGTCGAAGTACTGGCTGGCGATGGCGTCGATATCGTCAAAGGTGAGCTCCCCGCCCTCGCGCTCGCGGTCGCCCGCCTCGCCGGCGCAGCGCTCGCAAAAGCTCTCGAGTTCGCGGATGTTGGTGCCCGAGACCTCGGCCATGTGTTTAAAGTGCTCGTCGGTCAGGTGTCCGCCGTCGCCCCCATAGGCCGCCAGCAGCGAGTCGTCGCCTGCCTCGGGAGCGGCGACGATGGTGTTCTCGTAATAGCGCTGCAAGATCTTGTATTTCATCTCGTAGCTGGGCTCTGCGACCAGGCAGAGCATGCCGGCGTTGAAGCGGCTGGTCAGACGCTCGTCCATGCTCAGGTCCTTGGGGGCACGGTCTGCCGCGATGACGACCTTCTTGTTGTTGCGGATGAACTCGTCCATGAGCTGGAAAAAGTAGTCCACGCTCGCGCGCTTGCCGATGATGTTTTGGATGTCATCGATGATGAGCACGTCCACGCCGTGGTACGCCTGCATGATGGGGGCGTTGCTCTTCTTTTGGCGGTCGAACTCGGTCATCAGGTCGTCCAGATATGCCTGGGAGTTGGCATACTTGACCTTGATCTCGGGCGACTTCTCGGCGAGCTCGTTTTTGATGGCAAGCAGCAGGTGCGTCTTGCCCAGGCCCGATTTGCCGTAGATGAACAGTGATGTGCATGTGCCGCGCTCGTCCGCGAGGGCGGCAAACTTGAGTGCCGAGCGATAGGCATGGCTGTTTTCGGGGCCGTAGACAAAGTTCTCAAAGGTAAATTTTGAGTTCGCGGCGAGCGGGGCTCCATCCGTATTCTGCTCGGCCGGCACGGTCGGCGCCGGTATGGGTGAAGCGGGGGTCGCAGCTTGCGTGGATTTAGTCGGCGCTCCGCCCTTCATCTGGTTCATCATGCGACGAAAATCATCGGCCGAGAGCGTGTTCTTGATTGCAATGCCCGAATCCGCGCCCGCCGCTGCGTCGTGAGCGATAGGCATGTGCGTGACGGGTGCGTTCGTTGACGTCGCCGCCGCGGTCGGCAACGGTGCCATGGTTTCACGGGAAACATCGCTGTGCTGGTGCTCGATTGTCGGCACGTCGCCTGCGGAGGTCGGTGCCGCCGGGGAAGCGGCGGGAGCCGTGGCGGGCGCCGTCGCGGCAGCGGATTCCGTTGCGGCGCCTTGCGGTGCCACGATGTCGAGCGCGATCGGTGCAAAGGCGATTTCTTCCAGATAGGCCTCAATAGTCGGCTGATGCTTTTTGAGCTGCGCGATGGCAAAGCGCGAGGGGGCCTCGATCGTGAGCGTATCTTCGGTCAGGCTTATGGCCCGCGATTGCCCCAGCATGTTGATGAGGCGTGCATCTTGGCCGTCGCGCTGGCAAAAGGCGATGGCATCCCCCAGGATGATGCTTGCTTCCTCGTCCACTGTCTCTCCCGTTCTTTAGCTCTGAGCTCGCACGCGAGCGGCGCCGAGTTCGGTCAGATGGTATTTCTGGCCATGCTTGATGACCAAGCCGGCCTGCGCCAAGTCATTGAGCGTGCGTGACCAAGTGGGGGCCGAGTTTCCAAACGCCCTCGCCAGATCGGTTGCACCGCACGCTTGATTTTGCGCCAGATAGCCCAGCGCGGCGTTGCCGCGATCGCTTACGAACACGTCCGGTTGTGGCTGCGCATACTGATTTGCTGCATTAGGATACATCATTTGAGCTGCTGGTTGTTGAGAACTCTGCATCGGCGGCATTTGCTGTTGAAAACTTTGAGGCCACTGTTGGTAAGGCTGCAGAGGCATCTGTTGGGCCCAGGGGTTGTACTGCTGCTGCGGCATCTGCTGGTACGGCTGCTGATATCCCTGCTGGTACTGCTGCGGGAACTGCTGGCCATACCCCAGTGGCGGCATCTGCTGATATGGATATCCCCGTTGGTACGGCTGATAGCCCATTTGCTGGCCACCCGGTGCCCCCGTCGCCTGCTGCATTGCTGCTGCATCCTGATCTGCCAGCGGCATGGCCTCTGGCATGTTTGGCGTCATCGACATAGATGCCGCCTGGGGCTCTTGTGTGGGAAGCATTCCGGGCTGCTGCATCTGCCCCACGGGGGGCTGCATCTGCTGCGTTGCCATGGGCTGCTGCGCAAAAGCTCCCGGCAGGGGATATGTGGGCTGCTCCGTCTCGGGCCGCACGGCAGCACCGCGTCCGCCGGCACGCTCGATTTCCTGCACGCGTTTAGGGTTCAGGCTTACCGTAACCACGGTGCCGTTGCCCATGTTGTCCTCGATGGATACGGCACCGCCGGCGTTTTCCAAATATTCCTGCACCATGGGAAACCCTGCTCCGGTTCCACGGATATAGCGCTTCATCTTGCTGTTTGCGCTGGTAACGCCAAAGTCGAAAGCGCGTTCCTTGTCGTCGATGCCGGGTCCTTGGTCAGCAAAGCGGATGGTGTCTCCGCCGTCCAGAATCGAGATGATGGGCTCTGCAAAGTGTGCGTGGATAAAGTTTTCGACAATCTCGCGGATGACCATGAGCGAGATATGGCCACCTTGTTCTTTCATGCACTGGTAGACGGTGTTGGTCGTCTCTTCCAAATACGTGCGGACATCTTGCGGATCGATGACGATCACCCGCGGTGTCGACAGCATGTCGTCATAGACGGCGATGCGCGCGGCGTACATGGCTTTTGGCGCCTGCGTTGTCGTCTGTTCACCTTCGTCACGCTCTTCGCGCACGCCGGTGATGTGCTCGTTGTCGGGTGCCGGGTCTCCGGAATCGACCATGGTGTAAAAGTCGTCAGACATGCCGCTCGCAATCTTCCAAAAGGTTTCGAACAAATAGTAGCTCACCGTGCAATGTTTCTCATCTTTCGACAAACTTTCAAAACCTGTTGAAAACTTTGGAAAACGGACGAAAAGTTCTCAACATTGCCAACATGACCTGTTGAAAACTCGATGAAATATCATGAAAAGTTGCCATGCACCGCTAAATCGAGCTTGGCTTATGGGGGAACCGTGTGAACTGCGCAACCTTTTACCTTTGATTTCTTGACATTTGAACATTGATTTCCCTACAATCTTCAAGCTCACGTGTCTATATCTGCGTCCGCGTCCCCGCGGACACTCGAAATGCAGCAGGAGGAACTTAAGATGAAGCGTACGTATCAGCCTAATAAGCGTAAGCGTGCCAAGACCCATGGCTTCCGTGCCCGTATGGCCACTAAGGGTGGTCGTGCCGTGCTCGCCCGTCGTCGCGCCAAGGGCCGCAAGCGTCTCACTGTCTAGCAGCGATACACACATCTCGCATGAAGACTATTAAGTCTCGGCAAGATTTCGAGCATGTGTTCAGTCAGGGGCGTCGTTTCAATCACCCTCTGATTCGAATGACCATATGTGAATCGGTTGGCGAAGGCGACTCCGGAAGGGTCGCCTTCGTTGGTGCTAAGCGACTCGGTTGTGCCGTCGTGCGCAACCGATCTAAGCGTGTGATGCGCGAGGCCGCCCGCAGCTGCGGATTTCCCGTTGCGGGTTATGACATCATCTTGTTTGCAACTCCCAAGACGAGGGTTTCCTCGCCGCAGGAGATGGACAAGGCGTTGCGTTCGCTTATGAAGCGCGCCGGCGTTGCCGGGGAGGAGCGATGAGCAATCACGTTTTGCGACGTGTTGCCATCGCTCCTATTCGCATATATCAACAGGTTATTTCGCCCTTATTGCCTGACGCCTGCATTTATTACCCAACGTGCTCGCAATACGCCATCCAGGCGATTGAGAAGCACGGTCTTTTGAGAGGCTGCTGGCTTGCCGTGAGGCGCATCGCTCGCTGCAATCCCCTGCACGTCGGCGGTTATGACCCTGTGCCCTAGCGGGCACTCGCTATCGGAGGAAAACTTACATGTGGGATTGGATCGTTAACATCCTTTTCGAGCTGCTCAAGCTCATCCAGACCTTTGCGGTCGACTGGGGCCTGTCCATCATCATCCTGGTGGTCATCATCCGTCTGCTGCTGACGCCGCTTATGCTCAAGTCGACCAAGTCGACGGCTCGCATGCAGGTGCTGCAGCCCAAGATGCTCGAGATCCAGGAGCGCTATGCCGACGATCCCCAGCGTCAGGCCGAGGAGATGCAGAAGTTCTACAGCGAGAACAAGTTCAACCCCATGGCTGGCTGTCTGCCGCTGCTGATTCAGATGCCTATCCTGTTCGCCCTGTTTACATTGCTGCGCAACCTGCCGCAGTACTTTAACGACGGCACGTTCTCGTTCTTCAACATCCTGCCCGACCTGACCACCACGCCGAGCGCTTCCTTTGACGATGGCTTTATGGTTGCACTGCCTGCGCTGGTTTGCCTGATCCTGTTTGCCGTCCTGACCCTGATTCCGCAGCTCTATATGTCGCGCAACCAGACCGGCCAGCAGGCTCAGAGCATGCGTATGATGGCCGTTGTCATGACGGTCATGATGCTTTGGATGGGCTGGAGCCTTCCCGTTGGTGTTCTGCTGTACTACGACGTCTCGTCTGCTTGGCAGGTTATCCAGCAGATTTTTGTGACGCAGAAGGTCATCGACAAGGCGAAGGCCGATGAGGAGGAGCGTCTTAAGAACGCTCCGCTGCAGGTTGAGGTCACTCGTCGCGAGAAGAAGCCGCGCCCGCACAAGAAGAAGTAGTGGGATATCAATCTTATTTAGGTACCTAACTTTTGGAGTACGTTATGTCTGAAGAGATCATCGAGGATATGCTTGAGGAGGTTGCCCCGCAGGTCGCGGGCGATTATCCCGAGATTGCACAGCGCTACAAGGCTGGTGAAGAGCTGACCGATGAGGAGCTCGACACCATTGCCGATGTTGCGATTTCCATCCTGCGTTCCATCCTTTCGCACTTCGATGCCGCCAACTCTCCTATCGATGAGTATGAGGGCGACGAGGGTGAGCTGATTTTGGATGTAACGGCTCCCGACCTTGCTGTTCTCATTGGCCGTCATGGTCGCACTCTTGATGCTCTTCAGGTTATGTTCTCTTTGCTGGTGAGCCGCAAGCTTGGCTTTAGGTATCCGGTTGTAGTGGACGTCGAGGGATACAAGAGTCGCCGTCAGGATAAGGTCGCCTCCATGGCTCAGTCTGCTGCCGAGCGTGCCATCCGCACTCATAAGAGTGTTTCGCTTCCGCCCATGAATGCCTACGAGCGCCGACTGGTTCACATTGCACTTCGTGGCAACGATGCAGTCGATACTCATTCTGAGGGTTCTGACCCTGATCGCCATGTGGTGATTGTTGCTCGATAATCTACTCGAGCTTATGCTAGGGGGACGTGGTTTCCACGTCCCCTTTTTTTGTCAAAAGTTCTCGATACGCTGATTTTTGTCAGAAAGGAGCTTCTGTTGTTTGTACTTACCGATCAGCAGGCTGACGAGATGTTGAGTCGCCTAACTTCCTATTGCAAAGAATATTCCTTGAGCGTAACTGATATTGAGCTGAGGAAATGTATCCAGCATTTGGATTTGGTTCTAGAAACAAATAAGACAACCAATCTCACCCGTATTCTTAACGTAGAAGATGCTGCCGTACTTCATATCCTCGACTCACTTGTTTTGCTCCCCTATATCAATAAGGCTCCTGAGGGAGCTTTGCTCGATATGGGAACAGGTGCGGGCTTCCCTGGTATTCCATTAACCATAACCACGCATCGTAAAGCTACTTATATTGACTCTGTTGGCAAGAAGGTTGATGCGGTTAATTCCTTTGTCCATGCTCTTGGATTGAAACATGCTCATGCGGTTCATGATCGTCTTGAAGAATATGCTCGAAGCCATAAGAAGCAGTTCTCCGTTGTAACCGCCCGCGCACTGGCCCCTCTACCGATTCTTGTTGAGTATGCGGCTCCGTACCTGAAGGATGGAGGGCTATTTGTTATCACCAAGGGCAATCCTTCGGATGAGGAGCTTGCTTCCGGCATGTCAGCAGCTAAGATTTGCGGCTTCACTTTGCTTCTGAATGACGCAATTGATTTGCCTGAAGGCTTGGGTCACAGGGAGTTCATTGTTCTTAAGAAGAGTCATTCAGCATCCGTTTCATTGCCTCGTGCAAATGGCATGGCAAAGAAGAATCCGCTTGCCTAGATGTTTCACGTGAAACATAATGGTTACTAACAGCTTGCAGTGTTTCACGTGAAACATAGCAGTTGCTATCGATTCGGAATGTTTCACGTGAAACATCCTCCGTTTGACAGCTTTAATACACACCAGGAGGGACCGTGGGATTTCGCGACGTTAAGCGTTCTAAGAGCGCAAAAGACACGCGTATCATTGCAATCATCAATCAAAAAGGCGGCGTCGGTAAGTCAACGACGGCTGTAAACCTTGCAGCAGCACTGGGTGAGCAGGGTCGTAAGACACTGATTGTTGATTTTGATCCGCAGGGAAACAGCACCAGTGGATTCGGAATTGAAAAAGAAGACCTTGATCACTGCATCTATGATGCATTGCTGAATGATGTGCCGGCAGAATCGCTTGTTCTTGATACAAATTGCAAAAAGGTATTCGTAATTCCGGCTACAATTCAGCTTGCAGGCGCGGAAATTGAACTCGTAAGCGCAATTGCTCGTGAAACCCGTCTCAAAGATTTGCTTGAGCCGATTCAGGACGAGTTCGATTTTATTTTCATTGACTGCCCTCCTTCGCTCGGCCTGCTTACTATCAACGCTTTGACCGCAGCAGACAGCGTTTTGATTCCGATCCAGTGCGAGTATTACGCACTCGAGGGCGTTACGAAGCTGCTTGAGTCAATGAAGATGGTCAAATCTCGTCTGAACAAGGGCTTAGACACCTACGGTGTGCTTATGACCATGTATGACTCGCGTACTTCTCTATCGAATCAGGTTGTTGAGGAGGTTCAATCGTACTTTGGTGATAAGGCATTTAAGACGTTGATCCCCCGTACGGTTAAAATCTCCGAAGCTCCGTCTTTTGGGGAACCGGTAATTACCTATGCACCTCAAAATAAGGGTGCAAAAGCATATATGAACCTTGCAAAAGAGGTGATCAAGCGTGCCTAGTGTAAAGAAACGTGGCGGATTGGGACGTGGACTCAATGCTTTGGTCTCAGAGGCCGAGTATGAGACCGGTGGTTCGGCTTCATCGGCTTCGAATGCCGCATCTGAAACAAAACTACCTATTGAGGATATCGTTCCCAACCCTAATCAGCCGCGAATTCACTTTAACGAAACTGAACTTCGTGAGTTGAGCGAATCAATCCAAGAACATGGCGTCTTGCAGCCGCTTTTGGTTCGCAAGCATGGAAACGGCTATGAGATCATCGCTGGTGAGCGTCGTTACCAAGCGTCAAAGCTTGCTGGTCTTGAGGAGCTGCCTGTCATCATTAAAGATGTTAATGATGAAGAGATGCTGGCTCTTGCTCTGATCGAAAACCTTCAGCGTTCTGATCTGAATCCCGTCGAAGAGGCTAAGGGCTATCGCCAGCTTATCGATGCCAGCGGTATGACCCAGGAGGCATTGTCGAAGGCAGTCAGCAAGTCACGCTCTGCAATTACAAACTCGCTGCGCCTTCTCGATCTCCCTGAAGTTGTTCAGCAGATGATTTTTGAGGGCAAACTTACTGCTGGTCATGCACGTGCGATTCTTGCAGTTCCCTATGAGGACGCTCGAATTCGACTTGCAGAGAAGGTTGTTGCAGAGGGCCTTTCCGTAAGAGCGACAGAAAATCTTGCTCCGTTGTTTTCTGCCGGAGAGACACCTAAGACGCCGAGGCCTGCAACGCCTCAGTCTTTTAAAAAGGCTGCCCGCGTGCTTCGTCAGGTTTTTAATACCAACGTGCGTGTTAAGAGCTCGCGTGGAAAGAATAAGATTGAGATTGAGTTTAAAGACGAGGAAGAGCTCTCTCGTATTCTTGGCGAAATGATTCAGTTTGATCAAGGAGGCCAAGATGAGGAATAGGATTTTAACTGCGATTGCATTGGCGACGACTGTCGCGGCTGGTGCCTTTGCTGGCTATAAGATCGCGACAGACGATGAACTTCGAGGTCGTTTGCTTCGTAGTGCGCAAGATATTGTCGATACATCCAAGAAGAAAATGGATGTTATGACAGAAGATGTTGCCATGCGTACGGCTCAGGTAACGAAGAATCCCAAGATTAATCAAGGTTGGGTTAGTAACCAATGGGAAAATGTAGGCTATTAGGTACCTAACAATTACTCAGCATATATTGAGGGGTCCTTGTCCGGTTCACGAGACAAGGACCCCTTATTTTGGCCGTAAAAAATGGGACAGGTAGCAGCTGATTCAAAATAAAGGTCAATAAATGAAACGACCCCGGTTGCATATTCTGTAACCGGGGTCGTTCGATGTTTCACATGAAACGTTTTGGGGTGCGACTCCCCTATGCGTTCTTCTGAACTTTGAAGCGCTGCTTCAGTTGTCCGCAAGCGGCGTCAATATCGTTACCACGGGAGTTACGAATCGTGGTCTCGATGCCACGGGACTCAAGACGACGCTGAAGATCCTCAACCTTATGAATCGGCGACGGCTTGAGCGGGCTGCCCTCGATGTCGTTAAGCTGAATCAGGTTAACGTGGCACAGCGTTCCCTCGCAGAAGCCGCAGAGCGCCTGCATCTCGGGATTCGTATCGTTAACGCCTTCGATCATGGCATACTCATAGGTCGGGCGGCGGCCAGTCTTCTCGGTGTAGAGCTGAAGCGCCTCGTGAAGGCGAAGCAGCGTGTACTTCTTAACACCGGGCATGAGCTTATTGCGCGTCGACTGAATGGCGGAATGCAGAGAAACGGCAAGCGTGAACTGCTCGGGGATATCGGCAAATTTGCGAATACCGGGAATAACGCCGCTGGTGGAGACGGTGAGGTGACGAGCACCGATACCAATGCCATCGGGGTCGTTGAGGATTCGCAGCGCCTTGAGAACCTCATCGTAGTTGGCAAACGGCTCGCCCTGGCCCATGAAGACAACGCTTGTTGCACGTTCGCCAAAATCATTCGAGACATGCAACACCTGGTCGACGATCTCTTGAGCGGTCAGAGAGCGCTTGAGGCCGTTGAGACCGGTAGCGCAAAAAGCACAGCCCATGCCACAGCCAGCCTGAGTAGAAACACAGACGGAGAGTTTATTGCGACGAGGCATACCGACAGTCTCGACGGAAATGCCGTCGTGGTACTCGAGCAGATACTTGCGCGAGCCGTCTTTGGAAACCTGCTTGATAAGCTCCGTCGGCGTGTCAAAGGCAAAAGCCTCTTTAAGCTGCTCGCGGAAGGCCTTGGGAAGGTTGGTCATATCGTCAAACGAACAAACGTTCTTCTCAAAGACCCATTCGATGAGCTGTTTCGCGCGGAAGGCGGGCTGGCCAAGTTCTGCCACGAGCTCGCGAATATCGTTTTGGCTCAAGTCGCGAATGTCCTGAGATTTAGTCCTGGGATTCATGGAAGCCTTTCGATTTTGGGGAAACGTAGAGGGTATCGCTACAATATGGTATCAGCTGCAGAAATTATAGAGGAGGAGTCTGCCCATGCCGGGTAAAAGCCTAGAGAACATGCACGTAGCGGTCTTGGCGGGCGGTCATTCCGCCGAGCGCGAGATCTCGCTCAATTCGGGAAAGAACGTCGTGGTGGCCTTGAAGGAGGCCGGCTACACCTCGGTGGAGCTGCTCGACACGGCCGCTGATGACTTTATGGTAACCATGGCGACTGGCGGTTTCGATGTGGCGTTTATCGCCATGCACGGTGCCGGCGGCGAGGATGGTGCCATGCAGGGTGCCATGGAGACCCTGGGTATCCCCTACACGGCGTCGGGTGTGCTCGCGAGCGCCTGCGGTGCCGACAAGGAGGTCTCGAAGCTCCTATACGCTAAGGCGGGCATTCCCATTGCCCCCGGCCTGGCGCTCGAAGTGGGCGATGAAGTCGATATCGATCATATCGTCGAGGTTTGTGGCGAGCGCTGCTTTGTGAAGCCGGCCGTAAACGGTTCCAGCTATGGCATTTCCCTGGTTCATGAGCCCTCCGAGCTTCCCGCGGCAATCGCCAAGGCGTTTGAGTACGGCGACAAAGTGCTGGTCGAGAAGTGCATCGAGGGTACCGAGGTCACCGTCGGCGTATACGGCGAAGATGACGTGCGCGCTCTGCCGATTGTCGAGATTCGTAAGCCCGAGGACTGCGAGTTCTACGATCTGGACGTGAAGTATGTCGACCCTACGGACATCCATCGCATTCCGGCGCAGATTTCACCCGAGAATTACGCTCGTGCCCAGGAGCTTGCCTGTGCTGCTCACAAGGCCCTCGGTTGCCTGGGTATCTCGCGCAGCGACTTTATCGTGAGTGAGGACGGCCCCGTTATCCTCGAGACCAATACCATTCCCGGCATGACCGATACGTCGCTGTATCCGGACGAGATCCGCCACACCGACGACATGACGTTCCCGCAGGTCTGTGACAGCCTGATCCGTATGGGCCTTCGTCGAGCGGGCATTGCATGCTAATCGAGGACGCGGTTTCGTCAGGAACGCCGCAGTTTGTCATCGACTCCTATGCCACGATTGCCGAACGCGCCAAAACGCAGCCCTTCGGCCTTATCGAGGAAGATGTAATTGTCCTCGATACCGAGACCACAGGTCTTTCGGTGCAGGACAACGAGCTGATCGAGATCTCGGCGGCCCGTCTTTCGGGCCGCGAGATCGTCGACCGCTTCGATACCTTCGTGCATCCCAAGCAGCTGATTCCCGCCGAGATTACCGAGCTCACGAGCATTACAAATGCCGATGTGGCAGATGCCCCGTCGGCCGTTGAGGCCGTAGCCGCTCTCGCCGATTTTGTCGGTGGTTGCCCGGTAATCGCACATAACGCCACGTTCGACCGCTCGTTTATCGAGTCGGTCAAAGGCGGCGTCAACGTGAGCGATATTTGGATCGATTCGCTGGCGCTGTCGCGCATCGCGCTTCCGCGCCTGGCCTCGCACAAGCTGTCTTTTATGGCCGATCTGTTTGGCTGTGACTCGGTATCACACCGTGCCAATGCCGACGTCGACGCCCTGTGTGGCGTATGGCGCGTGTTACTCGTGGCGCTCACCGACTTGCCCCAGGGCCTCATGGCGCGCCTAGCCGACATGCATCCGGACGTGCCTTGGTCCTATCGTCCTATCTTCTCGTTCTTGGCGGGGCAGAACCCTGGTTCTATTTTCTCTCTCAGCGCCGCTCGTGCTGACGTTCTCAAGGCCGATCGCGCCGACGATCGGGTGGACGCCGACGAACTGCCGGTCCTCAAGATGCCGAGTCGTGAGGAGATTGAGGCAGACTATGCGCCAGGTGGCCTGGTCAATCGCATGTACCCCACCTACGAGCCGCGTGATGAGCAGATCGCGATGGCGCTCGAGGTCCGCGATGCGCTGGTCACGGGCACTCATCGTGTAATTGAGGCGGGTACGGGCGTCGGCAAATCGATGGCCTATCTGGTGCCTTTTGCCGAGGCAGCACGCCGTAACAACATCACGGTTGGTATTGCGACCAAATCGAACAATCTTGCCGACCAGCTCATGTACCATGAGCTGCCAAAACTTGCCGAGCAACTGGACGGTGGCCTGTCATTTTGCGCTCTCAAGGGCTATGACCACTATCCGTGCCTGCGCAAGCTTGAGCGCATGAGCCGCGGCCAGGTCGAGATTACCACCAAGCGCGATCCGGCGGACACGCTCACGGCGGTCGCGGTCATTATGGCGTACGTCTGCCAATCAGCCGATGGCGACCTCGACTCACTTGGCATTCGGTGGCGCAGCGTCAACCGCCCCGACTTTACGACAGCCTCGCGCGAGTGTGCTCGTCGCCTCTGCCCGTTTTTCCCTGATAAATGTTTGGTCCACGGCGCTCGCCGTCGTGCGGCGCATGCCGACGTGGTGGTCACCAACCATTCCCTGCTGTTCCGCAATGTTGCGGCCGAGGGCAGGATTTTACCTCCGATTCGTCATTGGGTAATCGACGAGGCCCATTCCATCGAGCGCGAGGCGCGCCGTCAGTGGGCGCGCGTGGTGTCGGCGGACGAATCACGCGTTCTGTTTGAGCGCCTGGGCGGCTCGACCACCGGCGCGCTAAGCCAGGTTTCCCGTGATTTGGCAACCTCCGAGGGCTCTACGCTCTATCTGGGCCTTACTGCCAAGGCGACGTCGACGGTTGCGCGCGCGAGCATGGCAATCGCCGACGTGTTCGATGGCGTTCGCGAGCTCGGCCGCCGTGCCCGTGGGGGTTATGACAATGCCAATCTATGGATTGGCCCCGAGCTGCGCGAATCTGACGACTGGCATGATTTCTTACAGTCGGCCTACACTGCCATCGACGCATTGGAACAAGCTGACAAGAGCGTCGACGCGCTGGTGCAGGCCGTCGCCGCCGACAAGCCCGAGGTTGTTGTCGACCTGGGCGATATCTCGCGCCGCCTGCACGAGCTGGTCGAGAACCTCAAACTCATCATCGACGGCACCGATGAACACTACGTGTATTCGCTGCAGGTCAATCGCAGGTTGCGTGCCGGCGGAGAGTCAATGACCGCAGAGCGCATCGACATTGGCGAGGCCTTGGCAACCGAGTGGCTGCCCGAGGTTCACACGGCTATCTTTGCCTCGGCGACCATGACGGTGTCCAAAAGCTTTGAACACTTTAACCACGCGGTCGGCCTCGATCGCATCGGTGCTTCAACATCTTCATCGCTGCACTTGGACTCGAGCTACGACTTCGATTCGAACATGGCTGTAGTCGTTGCGGGCGATATCCCCGATCCGCGCGATCGCGAGAGCTATCTTACGGCGCTCGAGCGCGTGCTGGTCGACGCCCATCTTGCCATGGGCGGATCGGTGCTCACGCTGTTCACCAATCGGCGCGACATGGAAGACCTGTACACCCGCGTTGAGCCCAAGATGGCCCGTGCGGGTCTGGAACTCAACTGCCAGCAGCGCAACTCATTTCCTCGTCGCCTGCGCGACCGGTTTATCAACGAGCCGACCTCGTCGCTTTTTGCGCTTAAGGCCTTCTGGGAGGGATTCGACGCCAGCGGCGAGACGCTGCGCTGCGTCATCATTCCCAAGCTGCCGTTCTCGAGCCCCATGGACCCGCTCTCGTGCGAGCGCAACTTGCGCGAAGACCGCGCTTGGGCGCGCTATTCGCTGCCCGAGGCGGTGCTCGAGGTCAAGCAGGCGGCCGGCCGCCTTATCCGCTCGTCGACCGATTGCGGCGTGCTGATTCTGGCCGACCCGCGCCTGGTGACGAAGGGCTACGGAAAGAAGTTCTTAACGTCGCTGCCCACGAGCTCCTACCAGCGCATCGAATCGGCGCAGATCGGGCACTATCTGCAACTGTGGCGCGCACGCCACGAGCGGCGGCGCTAAAGCGGACAGACGAGGGTTTTTGCCATATCGCACAGACGCTTTGACAGGGCGGGGTCATCCAAGATGCGGATGGCTCCGCCCGCTGCGATTATCTGGCTCAGTAGCCAACGCTCGGAGCCGTAATGCACGGTTACCGTTGCCGTGTCTGTCCCGCTGCGCTCGATTAGGGTGATGCCGGCCCAGTCCAGATGCTCCGCCATATCGAATGGCATCAGGAGCTTTGCGCTATGCTGCGTCCGGGCAAGGGAATCGTGGAGGGATGCGACGTCCGGTGCGTGAGACACGGCGGAGTCTTCCGTCAAGGTGAGTCCCTCGATTTTATCCATGCGATAGGTGCGCTGCTCATCGACTGCGATGTCCCAGGCAATCAAGTATGTTTGGTCGCCGTTTGCCGTAATGCGCAAGGGGTCGACCAGACGCTCGCGTGGCCGTGCATCGTCCATCGAGCGATACGAGATGCGGCAGCGAACGCCGTCCTGAATGGCGCAGCTCAGCTGCTGCCAGTGCGACCCGTGGTTGACGGTGTCAAAGACGCGCTGGTTATAGCCGAGCTCTTCGGGTAGAAGAGCATGCCGAATCCGGGCTGCCGTCTGTGGCTCGATCCCCAACGATTCAAGTTCGTGGTTGAGCACAGCGCCCTCGGCGGCACTCAGGCGCAACGGTAGAACACGCCCGGCGTCGCCGGTGAGGACCACACGCGCGCCGCGGCATTCGCAGATGATGCGCGCGCCCGATTCTCGGTCCGCGAGCGTCGAGACGATCTCGAGAATCTCGTCGAGCGACACCCCTGTGATGTCAAAGCGGCTGCAAATCTCGGCTCGTGTCATGCCGCTCTCGCCGGCGGCGTAGAGGGCCTCCATGATGTCGATGGCACGCGAGAGTCTCTGCTCGCTGGTGAGTTTACGCACGGGCATGCTCGTGCACCGTCCTTTCAATGAGGCGGTTCCACGCCTGCTTGAGCGATTTGGGGGCCACGGGCCTCATGCCGTCCACGGCGTGGGCCATGCAAAATGAGGCGGCGGCTTCAAGGTCACGCACGTCAACGGTCCAGGCCCATCCCACATCGGTGTGTGCGAGCTCACCTCGCCCGCGCGTGAGGCCGTTGATCATATCGATCTGCGTCTGAGGGGCGAACGAGAACGTGGCTGCAACGGGCGGTCGGTCGGCAAAATCGAATTCAAAGAACAGATAGTCGTTGAGATTGAAGTCCGCAGGGATGGCGTAGGCCTTCGAAGGACGCCAAGCGCGAACGATACGGTCGCAGCGGAATGTCCTGATGCCGTCGGTGACATTGTCGAGGCCGCAGAAGTACGCCACGCCCTCGCGTTCGAACATGCCGTAGACGCAGACGGTGCGTTCTTTCTGCTCGCCGCGTCCGTTCTGATATAAAAATCGCAGCGCGCATCGCTCGGCAAAGGCGCTCCATACCGCATCGACGGTGGGAGAGCGGCGGATTGGTGCTTCGTCCACCGTCGTCCTACCGGTGAGATAGGCAATCTTGGAGCGAATATCGGCAAGCGGTGCGGCAAAAGTGGATGAGCCGGCCGCTAGTGTCTGGTCGATGGCGTTGAGCAGGATATCGGCGTCGTCTGCGGTGATGAGGCCGCCTGCTGCAAAGGTGTGCTCGCGGTCGATTGTCCACGAGCTTTCCTCGGTCTCCTGTGCACCGGCGGGGCGAACCTCCTTGATTAAGATGCCACGCTCGAGCAGTTTGTCACGATCGCGCCGAAACTTGCGCTTATCCGAGTCGATGTTGCCCGAGTCATATCCCAGGTCAGAATCCAAGACGATCTGCTCGGTCGTCAGCGGTTCGGGGGAGCTGTTGAGCACAAAGAAAAGATTGAGGATGCGCTGAGCCGTTTTATCGAAACTGGGCTCCGAATTCCCCTTTTTAATTGTCGCGGTCGGGTCGCTTGCCGTCATAGAGTCCTCGCATGAGAAGGTGGTTTGCTGCCATGATTTTAGTCCGATATGGAGATTAGGCTATATCCTTGTCCGCTCGGGGCGTTAAGATGGCCCGAATTCGGTCGTTTGCGCTTGCTCGGGGTATACTTTCGACTATATACGGTTCTAATGTGCATGCATTGGGCCTATTTGTCGGATTATGGATGTGGAGCGCACATGGCGAACACCCAGAACTATATTAACCACCTGCTGCAGAACACCGGCATTACGCCGGCATGCAGCGAAGAAGAGCGCTTGGCTGCCGAGGATATCGCTCAGATCTTCCGCAACCACGGCTTTGATCCCGAGGTTCAGGAGTTCAATGCCCCGGCGCCCAGTAGGTCGGCATTTGCCGTCACCGGTATTCTTGCGTTTGCCGGTGCCCTGCTGATGGGCATCGGCGGCGGTATCGGCTTGGTCGGCACCTTGCTGGCCATTGTCGGCGCCGTTCTTTACGTGCTCGAGCGCACGGGCCACCCCGTGGTTTCGCGCCTGGGCAAGACGGGCGTGAGCCAAAATGTCATCGCCTACCACAAGGCCTCGGGCCCGCTCGCGTCCCCGCGTAACCGCCCGGTGGTCGTTGTCGCACACTACGACTCTCCCCGTGCTGAGCTGCTCGCCCGCGAGCCTTATGCTTCGTATCGTGCGCTCATCGCCAAGCTGTTGCCCGTTGCCACGGTTGCCCCCGCTGCCGTTGCCATCCTGCGTATTCTGCCGCTCCCCGGCGCGCTCAAGGTTCTGCTGTGGATTGTCGCGATCCTCGCTTCCCTCGTTGCACTCGCCAACGCGGTAAACATCATCTCTAACCGCCACATTCTTCCCTATACGTCTGGCGCGGTGTGCAACAAGTCTTCTGTCGCCGCTATGCTCGGCGTTATGGACAACGTTGCTCCCTTCCAGGGCGAAAACGAGTTTCCCGACGATGTTCCGTTCGATACCTATTTTGGGGAGCAGAAGCGTCGTGCCGAGGAAATGGCGCGCGCAGCGGCGGAATATGCCGCGGCCCAGCAGCAAAACGACTACGGCAACACCATCGAGTATGAAGAGCCTACCTACGCCGAGGACGAATTCGGTCAGCCGATTGCTCCCGACGCTCAGACCGAGCCCGAACAGGGTGAGGCTTTCGACGAGCAAATCGAGGGCTTTGAGGGTGCGTCTGCCGACGAGACGCTGATCGGCGCTATCGTGCCTGAGGATCAGAATCAGGCTGCCCAAGCCGAAGAGTTCAATGACGAGGTTCCCGCTGCCGAGCCGGCGGAGGAGTCTGCCGAGCCCGAGCCCAAGCTCTATCGCAACGCCGCCGGCAACATCCGCTTTGGTTCGGATGCCATCCGTGCGCTCGGAATGCTTCCCGAGTCCTGCACGCTCGATTACGAGGAGGGCGAGGAGCCGACGTTTGAGCCCGAGCCTGCCCCCGTCGTGGCTGCGGATGATGAGTCTGCCGCGGTTACCGCTGCCGTTGCCGATCCCGAGGCGGTGTCCGCGTTCGATCCCGCGGCAGGACTGGACATTTTGGCTCCCGCCGCACCGGCGCAAGACGTTGCGGACGAGTCTGACGACGATTACGTTGAACAACCGAGGCGCGTGTCTTACGAGAGCGATACTGATTTCTCGGCCGAGATTCCCGCGGCAACGCCGCATGCCGACATTGCATCCGCGTTCTCGTCGATTGGCGCCAGCGCTTCCAACTTCTTTAAGGGTGCGTTTGCAAAGGGCAAGAAATTTGTCGACGATTTCGAGGAGAAGCGCGCTGCCGCACGCGAGGCTGCCGAGCAGGAGGCTATCGCTCAGCAGCAGGCAGCCGAGGCGGCACGTGAGCTCGCGGCGCAAGAGTTCGAGCAGAACGAGGCTATGCAGTCCGCGCCCGTCGAAGCCGCCGAAGCTACAACGTCCTTTGAGTCCCAGCAACCGGCGTCCGCGGATGTTGTTGAAGCGACGACGTCTTTCGAGGCTCAGCAGCACGTCGATAGCACCGTGTCGTTTGATGCCGCGCAGTTCGATTCCACGATAACGTTTGAAAAACAGGGCACCGCGATTGCCGAGCCCCTTCCTGTTTCCGATGAGCAGGGCGACGCGGCAGACGATGACGAGCCTGTTGATGCTGCCGAAATCCAAGATGCCGCCGAGGACGAGCCCGTCGAGGCCAACTCTGACGAAGAGCAATACGCGGCAGCCGAGCAAGATGATTCGACCGAGGTCGAGCAGGAGGAAGTGCCTGCGGTTTCCGAGACTCCCGAGACGGATGAGTCGAGGCCTTATTCCACGCAGATTTTCACCATGCCGACCCCGAGTGGTTCCGGTGCCACGGTTGCCAATGTTGCTCCCACCCAGGACGAAACGGTCGATTCCCTTATGGCCCAGATTTCCTCCCAGGCATCGCCGCGCCCGCAGATGAATGTTCCCGATCCGGCGTCGGCACCGTCGCCTGCACCTTCCTCGTCTCCGCTGGCTTCGGTCCCCGATCCGTCGCTGCCGTCTATGAAGCAGGCAAACGTTGCGTCTCGCACGTCGCTGTTCGACCTTCCCGACCCCTCCGCACAGGTCAACGATCCCTTTGCTACTGTCCAGGGCCCCGAACCCACATCGGCACCCGTTGCGCCTCCTATGCCCGTTGCGTCGGGCGCGCAGCCGATCGAGACCATTTCGGCTCCCGCCCCGGCGGCACCCAAGTCTCGTAAGCGCGGCCTGGGTGGTCTGTTCGGCCGTAAAAAGAAAAACGAGCAGGACAGCATGAGTGACTGGCTGGGCGTCGAAGACGATTACGATGCCAAGAAGTCCGGTCGCGGTATCGGTTCGTGGGATAACTTCGAGGACGATAACGATGGCTGGAAGGGTGGCGCTACGTCTTCCGATGGCGCTTCTTCCGAAGATATGCTCTCGGCTGTCGCCTCTATGGGCGATGATGAGCTGCTCGGTCACGATATCTGGTTTGTGGCAACGGGCGCCTCGGATTGTGATGGCGCTGGCATGAAGGCCTTCTTGGCTTCGCATCGCGATAAGCTCCGCGGCGTATTCTTTATCAATCTTGAATCCGTCGGCGCCGGTAGGCTTTCGGTGGTGACGGTCGAGGGCGAACAACAACTGCTCAAGGGCGATCGCCGCATCATGAACCTGGTCAGCAAGGTCTGCAAGTCGTTCCATGTCGATTGTGGCGCGCTCGAGATGCCCTATGCCAAGACCGATGCCTATGCTGCGCTCGAGGCGAGCCGCCGAGCCCTTACCATCGCCGGCGTGGACGGCACGCGTCTGGCTTGCGCTCGTACCGAGGACGACCTGCCCCACAATGTCAACCCGACGAACATTGCCACGGTATCCGAGGTCGTGACCGAGGTTATCCGCCGTTCGTAGACGGAGCTCTAAGGAGTCAACGTGTTTTCGTATATTAAGCGCCATTGGCCTGTCTACGTGATTTTGACCTTGATTGCCATTGCGTTAGGATTTGGGGCTGCCTACATCGTGGGTGCAAAGGGCTCGACCCCCGCCTCCGCAATCAGCGAAGAGGTGGAGCAAGAACAGAGTACGGGTGCCGATGGGATTCCTGAGTCCGAGCAGGCAATCGTTGATGGTGGATCTTCGTCTGCAGAGTAGATGCGGCGATTTAAATGATTGAAAGCGGGCGAGCCAGGGGACTGGCTCGCCCGCTTTTTCATCGCGCTAGCGCTTCTTTGGGATCGACCTAAGGCGAGCGAACCATAGGGCTGCGGCACCCGAGGTCAGGAGCGCGGTGATGCAAGCGGCGATGGGAACTGATCCTGTTGCCGGTAGGTCCTGCGGTAGGGTACAGCGTTGAATGACGCTGTCCTCGTCATGTGACTCAAGTTTATCGCCGCCGCCGTTGCGGCAAAGATCGACGCGCGCGCTGTTGGTGAGTGCGGTTTGGGGCGTATAAGCCGACGTTGCCTGCATGTGTACGACTGCGCCCCGAGCGTCTGTGCCAAGGATTGCTTTGGCATCGTCAAGGTCGTCGTGCTCATCTTTGAGATCATCGCGGGTCCAAGAATCCGCATCGCTTCGAGTCGTAAAGTCGGCGGCTACCGCACCGTATTCAATTCGAATGCCCGTTACGACGGTATTGGATGCAAGGTCGAGTTCTTTCGCCTCGAGTGTGGTGGATTCCGTGGTCGAGATATCCGCCTTCCAGAGGTGCCAACCGTCGTAATCGACGAGGCGACAGTCCTCACCCAGGCTCTCTTTTACTTCGTCGGACTCAAGCCAAGGATTTTCGTGCCCATCGTCAAGTGTCGCGTTTGCCGGCTCATCGACGTCTGTCGAGTCCAACGGCGTCGTGCGATACCATACGTTGCACAGACCGTTGAGGTCGCCGATGGCGACGGGGGTTTCGATTGAGATGAATCTCGCTGTGCCGTCTTTGGCGCACTCAAGATCATCGGTAATCGTAAACTCATCAACCCAAGTAGCGGAATCGTTTCGAGCATCGATGGTATAGGAGAAAAGCCCATCACTATTGGTTTGCGTCGTGGCGCGGTTTTTACCATCGCCGTTAGCCAACAGGCCCTTTTCGATAGGTTGGACAAGTTCCTGACGCTTGTCGACCTGCCCCTTGATCTCGATGGGCGCATCCTTCATCGCGACGGATTGGACTTCTCCCGTATCCTTTATTTCAAACGTTATCTCCTCGGCAAGGTCATAGGTCCGCGGAGAAATCATTTCGCGCAACGAGTAGGTGCCGGGTGCAAGATGTTCGACGCGGTGCGGCTTGTCGGATGAGGTCCAGGAGTCTATTTCGGTTTTATCGGGACCATATAAGGTGAGTTGTGCGCCTTTCACTTCCTGCTCTCCGCTTGCATCGACCTTGGAGATATCAACCTTGGTGTAATCGTCGGATACGTTAAGCCGTGCTTCTGCAACGGGTGTTTTCTGGTCGGCATAAGTAAGGTCGACAATATGGGTTGTCCGATCGAGCAAGAAGCCTGCCGGCGCTTGAGTCTCGACAACCTCGTAGCGTGCGGTGCCAGATCCCAGCGGGAGGTCGTCCGCGCGTGCTTCTCCAGTTTCATCCGTCGTGACGGTCGCGACAGTCTCACCGTCGAGCGCGGCAATGCTACCGTCGGGGCGCACGATATCACCCGAGGCACGGATCTCAAAGATGGCGCCCGCGAGGCTGCTGCCGTCTACGGCATCGGTTTTAACGATCCTGATGTTTCCGGTCGCGGCGTGGTCATAATACGAGGCGATTGCAACGGGCGTTAGGTTCATGTCGGCGGGTATGTTTACCTCGATCTCTTCGTCGACAAGATAGGGCTCTTTGGCCGAGGTTTCGCGTACATAATAGGTGCCCGGCACGAGCGATTCGGGCAGTGTGACGGTCCCGGTCGCGTCAGTCGTAAAGGTGTCCATTACGTTATGTGCTGGATACCAGCAAGTTTGTGAGACAGGTTCATGATTGATGTCGAGGAGTTGGAAGGTGAATCCGGCTAGTGGAACAGAAGCGCCTGTTTGGGCATCGCGTTTTACAATCTGGAGATGCGTCGACAGAGCGTGGTTGTCCACGATATATTGAAGCTCGGCGCCGTTGGAAATCTGATTGGCCCCGACGGTCCATTCCCCTGCACGTTTAAAACCCTCGGGGACGGTTTCCGGAACCTCGCGAATCGTGTAGCCGGCACGGTCGTATGGGACGGCTCCGTGGACACCGGCGGGTCGCTTGCCTGTGCCGAACCATGCTTCTGGCTGGTCTTTGGTGGAGGCAAAGCCATAGATGTTTGTGGTCAGTGTGCCAACAACCTGCTGAGAGCTGTTGCTGACAACCTCAAAGACAACACCACCCGCCGGCTGCTCCAGGCCGGATTGGTCGCTATTGCCGTAATCCTTGAATTTGGAAATCTCAAGGTCAAACGCAATGGGGATATCGGAAATGCGAGATTCGATCTCGACCACGCCTGAATCGCCGAGCTGGTCGGCTCCGACGGTATAGGTCCAGCTGTCGTTGGATGGCAGGTAGCCCTCGGGGGCTTTTGATTCGTAGATGGTAAAGGTTCCTAAGGGGACATCGGCGAGGGTGGCCCGACCGCTTTCGTCGGTCGTGAGGATTTGCGCCCATCCAGGGGTTGATTGTGACACACACGTGAACTCTGCTCCTGCGAGTGAAGATCCCACCTGGGGGCCGGCATTCGTCGCGGCATCGAGTTTTACGATACGCAGGTTGATGGTGCCGGGCTGTTCATCAATGGCGACCTGTCCACCGTCATTCCCCGTGGTAAAGGCGATGCGATCACGACGGGGGACATAGCCGGCCGGCGCCTTCGCTTCAACTAGGTAGTATGCCGTGTTGGGCAGAAGTGTTGCTTGCGCCCGACCGTTGCTGTCCATCTGGATGGTGCCGACATGCGCGCCGCTGGCGCTCTCAAAAATATCGAATGATGCCCCGTCAAACTGATAAGTATTGTTTCCGCTGGTAATGGCGGCGTTTGCAGACTGTTTTTTGAAGGAAACAGAGACCGCCGGCAGTACATAGAGCATGTCTTGACGTTTGCTGCCGCCCGATACGGCTCCTAGATAGCGCCGCGCGCGGTGCGGAGCGGCTTTGATGCTTCCTGATTTTGCGTTGTCGTGGAGCCACCGCGCAGCCGCCACGACTTCATTGTCGGCGGTAAAGTGCCCACTCTTGGTTTTGCCCTGAGCGGTCGTGTAGGAATAGGTACCGTCGACATGGGTAGTGCCGTTGAGCATCCACACGGCAAGCTGGGTTGCGGCGCGGGCGCGATCGGGTGAAAGGTGGTAACCGCCAAACGACGTGGCGGTAGGATATCCGTGACAAACGATTGCCGCGAACTCGTCGTCGAGCCACACCCAGCCTTGATCAAAGTTGAGCCATGGGCCGCCCGGCTTGGTGGGGCCGGGGCGCTCCTGGTTCATGCAGTAGGCAATCGAGGCGTCTTGAGCTTCATACTTGCCGATGAAGAAGGGCCCACAATCATCGCTAATAGTGCGGAAGCCGAGTTGGTCGTAGCCATCGACGGCAAATGCGGCTCTCGGTGCCAGGCAGCCGAAAAGCAGGAAGAGGAGCAGGAGCAGCGGACCTGTTGCGATTGCGCTGTGGACAGAGTGCGTGGGTGCGTTGGACATGGCTGCTCCTTATCCCTCGTGCGCCGCACGGGGAGGCTGCGACGCGTAGGATGAGGCTACCCCCGAGGTTCATGCGGGTAAGTACCGGAGCCTGATCAAAAGCTTGCCCATTTCCTGACAAATTGAGCTCAAATACAACAATCAAGCAAAAGCGCAGGTAGAAGATAGGGAGAACAGGAGGCCAAAGGTCCTCATCTCCACAATTGACGCGATTTTCAAACGAATCTCCACAGCTAAAACAAGCATCGCCACCCTTGTATCGAACAAGACAACCGCGTTATACTATCCCCCACATATGCGGGCATCGCCAAGTGGTAAGGCATCAGCTTCCCAAGCTGACACTCGCGGGTTCGAGTCCCGTTGCCCGCTCCAAAAAAGTAAAAGCACGACACCGTTTCGGTGCCGTGCTTTTTTCAACAAAGCGCCGGGACTCGAACCCGACAGGGTGCGAGCGTTAAGCAAACGCGAAGCGTTTGTAGCGAGCAGGCAAAGGCGCCGACAGGCGCCTGAAGCCGGTGCGGATTTGCGAAGCAAATACGCGGACGTCCCGTTGCCCGCTCCACCGAGCGCGGAAGACCTCGGGACGGCCAATTCAACAAAGTCTTCCCCTTCGGCTTCGTGAAGCTGAGGGGCTCGCCTGAAGCCGGTGCGGATTTGCGAAGCAAATACGCGGACGTCCCGTTGCCCGCTCCAATTCCAAAATGTTAGGTTAATGCCTACTGCCCATACTTGCACCTGCGCACGGTACAATGGTTGGGTTACGACCAACGTGCCAATAACCAAAAAGGAGCCGCTATGATCGATCGCTATACCCGCCCGGAGATGGGACACATCTTCTCCCTCGAGAACAAGTACGCCATTTGGCAGGAGATCGAGGTTCTGGCCTGCGAGGCCCAGGCGGAGCTCGGCAAGATCGGTATTTCCAAAGACGAGGCCCAGTGGATCCGCGACCATGCCAACTTTGAGAAGGCGAAAGTCGATGAGATCGAGGAAGTCACGCGCCACGACGTCATTGCCTTCCTGACCAACATGAAGGAATACATCGATGCCGATGTTCCCGAGGGCGACCCCAAGCCCAGCCGTTGGGTTCACTATGGCATGACCAGCTCCGATCTGGGCGACACGGCCCTGTGCTACCAGCTCACCCAGGCCTGCGACCTGATCATCGAGGACGTCAAGAAACTCGGCGAGATCTGCAAGCGTCGTGCCTTCGAGGAGCGCAACACGCTCTGCGCCGGACGTACTCATGGCATCCATGCCGAGCCGATGACCTTCGGCATGAAGTTTGGCTCTTGGGCCTGGGAGCTCAAGCGCGATCTGGACCGTCTTGAGGATGCCCGCAAGAATGTTGCCTTCGGTGCTATCTCGGGCGCTGTCGGCACGTACAGCTCCATCGAGCCGTTTGTCGAGGAATATGTCTGCGAGCACCTGGGCCTGGTTCACGACCCGCTGTCCACGCAGGTTATTAGCCGCGATCATCACGCCTACCTCGCCGGCGTTCTTGCCACCACCGCGGCCACCTGTGAGCGCATCGCTACCGAGGTTCGCAATCTGCAGAAGACCGATACGCTCGAGGCCGAGGAACCGTTCCGTAAGGGTCAAAAGGGCAGCTCCGCCATGCCGCACAAGCGCAACCCCATCACCATGGAGAAGGTCTGCGGCCTGTCGCGCGTCGTGAAGGCCAACGCGCAGGTTGCCTTCGACAACGTCGCCCTGTGGCACGAGCGTGACATTTCGCACTCCTCTGCCGAGCGCGTCGCCCAGGCCGATAGCTTCATCGCGCTCGACCACATGTTCCAGTGCCTCATCCGCGTTATCGACGGCCTGCAGCTGTATCCCGCTCGCATGATGGCCAACCTCAATAAGACCCGCGGCCTCATCTTCTCCTCCAAGGTGCTGCTCGCCCTCGTCGACACGGGCATCACCCGCGAGGACGCGTACGCCATTGTGCAGGAGAACGCCATGGCAACCTGGCACGAGGTACAGGATTGTGTCTCCGGCCCCACCTTTAAGGAACGTCTCGAGGCCGACCCGCGCTGCACCGTCAGCCAGGAGAAGCTCGACGAGATTTTTGATCCGTGGGACTTCCTCACCCGTATCGACACAGTCTTTGATCGTCTGGAGCAGCTGAGCTTCGAGTAGGTTCGGGCATAACGTTAGCTTTTTAGGGCGCTTTGCTGGTAATGTGTGTTGCCGGCAAAGCGCCTCGTTGCATTTAGGGAAAGACGGGGATAATAGTCGTCTCGAATAACATTCTGAGAGGGGATCGCATGATTTCGTTTGATTACAAGCCTCAGGGCGTGTGTGCTCGCAATATTCACCTTGACCTTTCCGATGACGGCAACAAGGTGATGGGCGTTGAGTTTACCGGCGGCTGCGATGGTAACCTCAAGGCCATCTCCAGGCTGGTCGAGGGTGCTCCTGCCGATCGGGTAATCGAGGTTCTCGCCGGTAATACCTGCGGTATGAAAAAGACCTCCTGCGCCGACCAGCTTACGCGCGCTATCGAGGCCGCTCGCGCCGAGATCGCCTAATGGGTATCGCCGATCACATCAAGAACGGAATATCGCGTCGCGGCTTTGTACTCGGTGGGGCTGCCGCGGGCGCTGCCACGGTGCTTGCCGGATGCTCGAAAAAAACGGGCACCAGCGATGATGCCGCCGGCGAGCCGCAGGTTATCAAGGACGATTCCAAAATCATCTCGATTACGGATGAGTACGAGGCAGTCGACATCGATCTTGAGCCGGCGGCGTCGTGGACGCTGCCTCTGGGTACGCTGCTGTACTACTGCGACGGCGATTACGCCGCGGCGATGATGGCGCCCGCATCGGCACTGCACGCCAACACACTCGGTGTGCTTAACCTGGGCGATGGCTCGCTTACCACATTAATCGAGGATCCTGTCGAGGGCACGGGATATGCATTCTACGATGTCCGCGCCGGCGACGGCGTATTCGCGTGGGTTGAGATGAACTTTGCCAATTCATCGTGGAAGCTCTACGCTCAAAATCTGTCGGGCGCTTCGCTCTCTGGCGATGCGGTTGAGCTCGATCGAGGTGGCAAGGACTATGATCCGCCCCTGTTTACGGCGTTCGGGTCATCAGTCATCTGGTATAAAATGCCTTCGGCAGGCGGCAATAAAACGAGTAGTGATTCGTTTTGCTATCGTCGCTCGCTTGATGAATCCAAGGCCGAGACAATTTGGAAATCGACGGGCCGCTTTGCATCGGCCCCGCGCGCGAGCGACGGCATTTTGACCATCTCGCCGCGTGTCCGCAACGACGAGGGCGTCTACTACGGCATAACGGCAATCGATCTGACCGACGGCAACAACACCAAGCGTGCCCAGCTAGTCCTTCCCTCGTCAGTCTCGCCTTTCGAGGCCGTATATATGGGCGATACCTTCGTGTTTTCTATCGAGGCGGCCTATAGTGGCGTGGGCAGCCTGGGCAATATGGGCACGTATATCGGTAATGAGGGAGGGCCGTACCTCTTTCTGTCACGCGAGCCGCTCGCATGTGCGGCTGGCAAGAAGAATAAATACCTTGTTAAGGTACAGGCGTCGCATTTCCTGATCGACACCTCTGCCAAGACCTATGGCTCGCTGCTGTCGCCCGACCGCGCTTTGGAGTATGGCGATTATCCAGCTACGGCGGGAAAATCGGACTCATTCCTTACGTACGCCACGGTGCGCAACAGCCAGGGTATACCAGAGACGGTCACTGCACGCCTATTTTCTCTTTAAGCTTAGAGGGGTTAAAAAGGCGCCAACAGGGGAATAAACGCGTTGTAATTGTGAGTACCGCCCGCCGAGCTGCCGCGTCATAGCGGCATCCGGCGGGCTCAGGTGCGTTAAAATGGGCTTGTTCTTAGCTAATTGAGACAGGGGGGCCGTGTTATGGCTTCAGATGCAAAAAAGATTCTGCTGGTCGAGGATGAGAAGGCAATCCGTGACGCCGTCGCTGCCTATCTCGAGCGCGAAGGCTACTGGGTTGTGGGCGTCGGCGACGGCCAGTCCGCGATCGAGGAGTTCGAGAAGCATCAGTTCGACCTGGTCGTGCTCGACCTTATGCTCCCCAAGATCCCCGGCGAGCGCGTTTGCCGCACCATTCGCGATACCTCGGATGTCCCCATCATCATGCTGACGGCTAAGGGCGAGATTGAGGACCGTATTATCGGTCTTGAGCTCGGCGCCGACGACTATCTGATTAAGCCGTTCTCGCCGCGCGAGCTCGTCGCCCGCGTTCGCGCTCTGTTCCGCCGTGCCCATCAGGCCGACGAGCCCGCCGTCGAGGTACTCGACTTCGGCGATCTGGTCATCGATATCTCGGGCCACAAGATCTTGGTCGAGGGTAAGGAAGTCGATCTGACGGCTTCCGAGTTCAAGCTGCTCACCACGCTTGCCCGCCATCCCGGCCGTGTGTATAACCGCATGGAGCTGGTCGAGAAGGTGCTCGGGTACGACTTTGAGGGCTATGAGCGCACCATCGATAGCCACGTGAAGAACCTTCGCGCCAAGCTGGGCGATGATCCCAAGAAGCCCAAGTGGCTCTACACCGTCCATGGTGTCGGCTATCGCTTCGAGGCTCCGGCTAAGACCGATAAGTCGGACGAGAAATAGGGAAATCACATATGACACCTGCGCGCTTTGAAATCGGACAAAAGCACAAGCAGGAGAGCGAGGCGGGTTCCAAGGCTAGTTGGAACACGCCTCGTTCCGATTCACGGCCAACGATGAGCTATCCCTCGCGCATGGCACTTGCTTTTGCTCTGACATCACTCATGACGGTATTGGTGCTGGTGGGCGTTGTCTCTGTTGTGTGGGGCACGGTCTTTTCGGATTACACGCGCTCCAATATCGCCGAAATCGCAAATTCCGCTGCCGAGAAGTTGGCAACCTCATATGAGGAAAACGGCTCTTGGACCGCGGGGGAACTGCGCACGGTCGCAACGTCGAGTTTGGTTTCCGACGATCTGGGTATGCAGGTCGTCAATAAAAAGGGCGTGATCGTTTATGACGATTCCTGGCCCTCGGCAAGCGCCACCGCCGATGTACGCGAGAGCGAATTGCCGTCGAGCAGCTCGAGCGGTAAAAAGGCCTCGCATAGCCCGGTCTCGTCAGCGCCCACCGACTCCGATAGCGTTGCCAACGTCGAAATCGTTACGTCCTCTGGCGAACATGTCGGACAGGTAAAGCTATGGGCCATCGGCTCCGACGCCCTACTCACCAAGGCAGATTCTGCGTTTAGGGAGAAGACCTTTAACGCCATGGCCCTTGCCGCGGTTGTTGCGGTCTGCATCTCGGTTGTTATCGGATCGTTCGTGTCGCGCATGCTCACCAGGCCGATTCATCGTATTACCAGCACCGCCAAGCAGATTCGCGACGGCGATTTGTCCGCTCGTACGGGCTTGCGCGGCGATGACGAAATCGATCAGCTGGGAGAGACCTTCGACGAGATGGCCACCTCACTCGAGAAAGATATGAAGCACGAGAAGCGCCTGACCTCAGACGTTGCACACGAGCTGCGCACGCCGCTCATGGCCATGCTTGCAACGGTCGAGGCCATGCAAGACGGTGTGTATCCCACCGACGACGAGCACCTGGAGACGGTCGCTTCCGAGACGCGTCGCCTGGCTCGTCTGGTGCAGCAGATGCTCGACCTGTCGCGCATGGAAAACAGCACGGCTCCGCTCAACCTTGAGCCGGTGGACATGGTTCCTTTCGTGCGTTCCATCGTCAATGCCCAAGAGCGCCTGTTTGTCGACCGCGATCTGCGCCTGCGTTTTGCGGACGAGACCCAGGGTCACGACGATGTCGTCGAGGCCGATCCCGACATGATCACGCAATGTGTTATCAACCTCATGAGCAACGCCATGCGCTACACCCCCGAGGGCGGTTGGGTCGTGGTGTCGGTGCTCAGTGACCGCAAGCACGTCAGCATTGCCGTTTCTGATACCGGCATCGGTATTGCCAAGGACGATCTGTCGCGCATCTTCGGGTGGTTTTGGCGCGCCGATGCCAGCCGCGCCCGCGAAGCTGGCGGCCTGGGCGTTGGCCTCGCCGTGACCAAGCAGATCGTCGAGCGTCACCATGGCTACATATCCGTGGAGTCGGAGCTTGGAAAGGGTACGACTTTTACAATTCATCTGCCCCGCGAGCACACGGCGGACGCGGCATCTACTACAATGGAGCACTAGCTTTTCGCTATTCGGTGAAGGAGGGACCGCGTCCCTGCCGCTCCGAGTTTGCGAAAACATGCGGGAAAGAACCCGCATTTCTGTCGTATTTAGGTAAGGAGTGACTCACGTGACAACGATGGAGCGTCGTCCGGATTCCCGTGGCAAGGTTCGTGATATTTACGATGCCGGTGAAAACCTGCTGATGGTCGCCACCGACCGCATTTCTGCGTTCGACTTCATTCTTCCCGACGAGATTCCGTTTAAGGGAGAGGTGCTCAATCGCATCTCGGCATTCTGGTTCGATAAGTTTGCCGACATCGTCCCCAACCATCTCGTTTCCATCGACCCGGCGGATTTCCCCGAGGAGTTTGCCGAGTATCGTGACTACCTCGCAGGCCGCGCCATGCTGGTCAAGAAGGCCCAGACGATTCCTATCGAGTGCATCGTCCGCGGCTATCTGACCGGTTCGGGCAAGAAGACCTATGACGAGAACGGCACCGTCTGCGGCATTCAGCTGCCTGAGGGCCTGACCGAGGCCTCCAAGCTTCCCGAGCCGCTGTTCACGCCGTCCACGAAGGCCGAGATCGGTGACCACGACGAGAACATCTCGTTCGAGCGTTGCTGCGAGATCGTGGGCGAGGACATCGCCACGCAGATTCGCGACCTTTCCCTCAAGATCTACAAGGCTGCCGCCGAGTACGCCGCGACCCGTGGCATCATCATCGCCGACACTAAGTTTGAGTTTGGTGTCATAGATGGCAAGGTCACGCTGATCGACGAGTGCCTCACGCCCGACTCCAGCCGTTTCTGGCCTGCTGCCAGCTACGAGGAGGGCAAGATCCAGCCTAGCTACGACAAACAATTCGTCCGCAATTGGCTCAAGGCCAACTGGGATATGACGGGGGAGACCCCGCACCTGCCCGCCGAGGTCATCGATGGCACGTCCGAGCGCTATCGCGAGGCCTTCCAGATCATCACGGGCTCCCAGTTCACAAGCATGAAGGAGAACGCATAAGTGAGTACCCGTAGCGCCACGAACAAGCGCACGCAATCCCACGAAGTTACCGGGGTTGCGCGCAAGTCCGCCGCATCTGCTAAGCCCGCCCGCCAGGCAGCGAGCTCCGTTCGCGTCGTGCCGGCTTCGTCTAAGGCACGCCGCAAAGAGCTCGAGAAGGGTGAGAACCTCGAGGGCCTCTCTAAAGAGGAGAAGCGCGCCCGCAAGGCTAGGCAGCGCGCCCGCGAGGATCGCATCTACACGGTGTCGAATATCCTTCTCAAGCAGGATGAGGACTACACCAAGCGCCGCCGTATTTGGTGGGCTGTGCTCGCTATCGGCATGGTGCTCGTCGTGGCAATTTGGGCTTCGCTCTACTTCGCTCCCGGCGGCACGGTGTCCAGTCCCGTCCAGATGGTCGGCATTGTTTTGTCCTATGTCATCATCTTAGGTGACTTTATCTACGACTTCGCTCGTATTCGTCCCTTGCGCAACATGTACCGCGCGCAGGCCGAGGGCATGTCCGAGAACAAGCTCAACGCTCTTATCGAGCGCGCAGCTGCCGAGGAGGACAAGAAGGACTCCAAGAAGAAGTAGCGTTTGTATCCATACATATCGCTAAGATATAAGGCGCGTCGTTTTTGCGGCGCGCCTTTTTACTGTTCTATAGATAGATGGAGTGGCACATGATTCGAGCTGCCCTGACGGTCGAAGAGGCTCTGGAGGGCATGAAGGCCCTGGAGCCCAAGATTAAAAACTACGCGCGCCTGGTCGTCCGCAAGGGCGTAAACGTCAAGCCCGGCCAGGAGGTCGTCGTTCAGTCTCCGGTCGAGTGCGCGCCGTTTGCGCGCGTGGTGGTCGCGGAGGCCTATGCTGCCGGCGCCGGCCACGTGACGGTCATTTGGGCCGATGATGCCGTGACGAGGCTCACGTACGAGCATGTCGAGAAAAGCTATTTTGAGCAGACGCCCGAGTGGAAGCGCATTCAGCTGGATTCCTTAGCCCAGGATGGTGCCTGCTTTGTCTTTATCGAGGGTGCGGATCCTGCGGCCCTCAAGGGCATCGATCCAGCCAAGCCGGCCGCGGCATCAAAGGCGAGGAATACGCAGTGCAAAGTTTTCCGCCGTGGACTGGATTACAACATCAATCCGTGGTGCATCGCCGGCGCTCCGGTCGTGGCTTGGGCGCACGAGGTGTTCCCGGGAGACGCCGATGAGGTTGCAATCTATAAGCTGTGGAATGCGATTCTGCACACCGCGCGCGCCGATGGCCAGGACCCAGAGAGCGACTGGGAACTCCATGACGCCGCATTCGAAAAGAACCTGCGTTTCCTGAACGACAATCGTTTCGACTACCTGCATTACACCGCGGCAAATGGAACCGATCTGACGATTGGCATGACGAAAGGTCACGAGTGGGCCGGCGGCAAGGGCAAGACGCCCGATGGGCACCCCTTCTTCCCCAACATTCCCACCGAGGAAGTCTTCACTTCGCCCGATCGCATGCGCGCCGACGGTATCGTGTACTCGGCCATGCCGCTCATCCACCACGGCAATAAGGTCGACGATTTTTGGATTAAGTTCGAGGGCGGCCGCGTGGTGGACTACGACGCCCGCGTGGGCAAGGCGACGCTCGCAAGTATCATCGATACTGACGAGGGCGCTGCTCACCTGGGAGAGGTCGCGCTCATTTCCAAGAACACGCCGATCCGCGAAAGTGGTGTTCTGTTCTACGATACGCTCTATGACGAGAACGCTAGCTGCCATCTCGCGCTAGGTGTCGGTTTCCCCGAATGCATCGAGGGTGGGTATGACATGTCCAAGGAGGAGCTCCTGGAGCATGGCGTTAACGTCTCGAGCACGCACGTCGATTTTATGATCGGCACGGACGACATCGATATTACGGGCATTACGCCTGATGGACGTGAAGTTGTGATTTTCCAGAACGGCCAATGGAGTTGGGAATAGTCCCAGACCGTGGTACAATGCCACCCGCGGGCCGTTAGCTCAGCTGGCAGAGCAGGGGACTTTTAATCCCAAGGTCCAGGGTTCGAACCCCTGACGGCCCACCATAGAATAGAAAAGCGACTGGCGGATGCCGGCCGCTTTTTTGTTACCGCGGCACGGGTTCGAACCCGAAAGGGCGCGGAGCTGAGTAAACGCGTGAGCGTTTGCCAGCGCAGCGCGCAAGGCGCGAAAGCGCCGCAGCGGCCGCCTGCGAAGCAGGCTGAACCCCTGACGGCCCACCCAAAGATTGTTGAGACGGTCAACTTCGGTTGGCCGTCTTTTTTGTTGCCGGTGCACGGGTTCGAACCCGTATCTATCTATATATAAGAACGCTTGGCGAACAAAACCCGCCTTTTACCGATGGGAAACAAATAGCTGATGCCTTTGGAGTAAAGTAGCGCTCCAGAGATGACCGATGTCTCAATACTCATAAAACAGCTGGTCATCGCCAATATCAGAAGTCAATGCTTCAGTTTTAACCTCAGTGATGCGACTGAGGGACCTATTCATTTGTGAACAAAATATGGAGTGCGCGATTCCCGCCCCCGGGGCCCCTCCGGTCTGGCAATATATCTCCTTGCCGCGCGGCCCGGTCGGACCGGATCAGCCGCAAAGCGTGCACCTTGAGAACCGGATACTGCGAGGATGGACACTTCAAGTGTC
>DBFELT010000026.1:0-85784 GCA_048323995.1 Collinsella sp.
CTCAATGGTCCTCCTAACGCCGGCGTGTTGGCACCACCAGCGTAGTGGCGGCGGGGAGGCACGGTGGCCATTATTCGGTGACCGGGATTGGTCAAAATCGTTTGACTATTAGCGGCTAAAATCGCCCGGCGCTAACACCGCCCTGCGATAGGCTCGTGGTCACGATGACGGGAAGCATTTGCGGCGTGATGCCCACGGCCACGCTCGTGGCGAACAGCAGCGCGTCGATGACGTTGCCCTTGGTGGCGGCGTTGATGGCAAAGACGGCCGGCGCCATAACGAGCATGAGGCGTACGAGCAACATGGAGACGCTCGAGACGCCGCGGTCAAACGCGCTCTTTTCGCCGCGCCCGTTGAGCATCTTGGCGATGCCGCCCAGGTAGGTGTCCGAGCCGGTGGGAACGACAAGCGCCATGGCGGCGCCGTTTTGCACGGAGGTGCCGGTAAAGACGATATTCTTGCAGGCAGAGAGTGGCAGTGCGGAGCCGTCGGCGCCCTCGACGACGGTGGCGGCGGTGGTCTTCTCGACGGCCTCGCTCTCGCCGGTGAGTGCGGACTCGATCACAAACAGGTCGCGCGCGGTGATGATGCGGGCATCTGCCGGCACCATATCGCCGGCAGAGAGGCGGATTACATCGCCGGGGACGAGCTCGTCGAAGGGGATCTCGATGCGCTCGCCGTCGCGCAGGGCGGTTCAAGTGTTGGAGACCAGGTCCTTGAGGGCCTCTGCCGCATTGCCGCTGCGGACTTCCTGGATAAACTTCATGCCGCCCGATACCAGCAGCATGATGCCGATGACGATGACCGTGGAGGGGTCGCGCTGCGGCTCGGGCACGGCGAGCACGTCGATGTAGAGCGAGACCAGCGCGAGTGCGGCGAGGATGCCGGCGAAGGGATCGATGAACGCGTCGGCGATGCGGCGGGCGAGCGTCTTGGTCGGTGCCTCGATGGTGTTGGGGCCGGAGGCGTCCAGGCGCTCGGTTGCCTGCTCGGCGGTGAGGCCGTCAGCGGTGGCGTCGAGCAGTACGAGGGCGTCCTCGGCACTATGGGTGGCGGCGAATATGGTGTTCTTGGACAGGCCGGTATGAGCGGCAGGGCGCGCCGTGCGGCGGCGCTTGGAGATGGCTTCGAGTACCGTGACGGTTTTGAGCATCAGCATAGGGTCCTCCTTGTTGAAGGGAGTTAGCGTACGTGTCGTATTTGCTTCAAAAAACCTAGATGTCGCTCACGTCAAGCTCTTGAGCCCACAAAGGGTTCAGCGCGCCTTTGTGGTGGTTTTGGCGATCTGCCGGTGGCGTTTATGCGTGTGCGGAGTCCTCGCGGCGTGCCGAGGGCGACATGCAGGTTTTTCGACTAGGACTGCCTTCCATGGCACACCTCCTAAAGGCTGAGCGCAGCGCGCTTTGGGTATCTCGTACCCCTTTTAATCCGCCCGTATTTTTGATGAGGGGGTTTGCCATGTCAACCCCATTGTTCGGAAAACCATTCCCCCTGACAAAGCCTTTACAGAATGCCGTGGCTCCAAAGCACGCCCACATCGACGCCTCGCCTGCGCTAAACTGAAGAGCACGTACGCAATTACGAGAGGAGCCCGCATGGAGGCTTACAAGCAAGAGTTCATCAAGTTTATGGTTGAGTCCGACGTTCTTAAGTTCGGCAGCTTTACGCTCAAGAGCGGCCGTCAGTCCCCGTTTTTTATGAACGCCGGCGCTTACGTGACGGGCTATCAGCTCAAGAAGCTGGGCGAGTATTACGCCCAGGCCATCCACGATAACTTTGGCGACGACTTTGATGTGCTGTTTGGGCCGGCCTACAAGGGTATTCCGCTGGCCGTCGTGACCGCCATTGCCTACCACGAGCTGTACGGCAAGGAGGTCAAGTACTGCTGCGACCGCAAGGAGGCCAAGGACCACGGTGCCGATAAGGGCAACCTGCTGGGTTATGAGCCCAAGGACGGTGACCGTGTGGTCATGGTCGAGGACGTCACCACCAGCGGCAAGTCCATCGACGAGACCTATCCCAAGGTTAAGGCTGCTGCCGATGTCGAGATTAAGGGCCTGATCGTGTCCCTCAACCGCATGGAGGTCGGCAAGGGTGGCGTGACCACCGCGCAGAAGGAGATCGAGGCCAAGTACGGTTTCCCCGTCGCGAGCATCGTCTCCATGGCCGAGGTCGTCGAGACCCTCTACAACCACGAGATCGACGGCAAGGTTGTCATCGATGACGAGCTCAAGACCGCTATCGACGCCTACTACGAGCAGTACGGAGCACGGGAGTAGTTACGCCGTTCTGCCGAACGGCGTAACGGCTCGACGCTGCGCGCCGCCCAGGGCGACAATTTGTCATTCAAAAGGCGAGGCATGACCAGAAGGTCAATGCCTCGCCTTTTTCATGCCAACTTGTTCGCCCTGGACGGCGCTCGCTGTCCGTCCTCTACCTGTGGCGTTGCCTTGCTCCGGATGCGGCAAAATGCGGTCCGTTCGCTGTCGTTGCCAAGGCATCGGCGTTGCCGGACTAGTCATCGGGGACGTTCATAAATGACTACTCAGGAATGAGCGTGGATAATCTCCCGTTTTTGGCCTGTGTGCAGGCTCAAAGTGGGAGATTATCCACGCTCGCTTTAATTTGCCTGGGCTGCGATGCCTATCTAATCGGCTCGGCGTCTTCCCTGAGAATCGAAAGATACTCTTCATACCCGTACTGCCGGTATCTCTGTCTTGACTCGTCGAGAGGACGGAGGATACCCAATTCTTCAAATGATTTGACGAGCGAGCTCGCGGTACTCCTGCCGATATCGAGTTGGGCAGCGATGAATGCGGTGTCGACGATGGGGTGCTCTTCAAGAATGCCCAACAGCCTTTGCCCGTTTGCAGCAGTCCTTCCGAGATTTTCGGTAATGGTTGCTGTGGAACGGTTATGGAGGTCAACAAGGTTTTTTAAAGACCCTACCGAGTCCTTCGCACTCTCGAGAAGACTGTTGCAGAAAAACTCTATCCATTCCTCGTAAGTGCCTCTCTCCCTTACGGATGTGAGTTGCCGGTAGTACTCGCTTCGATTTTTCTTGAACTGGAACGATGGATAGAACAAGCAAGAATGAAGAACGCCATCATTGATGAGCATAAGTGTAATGAGAAGCCTGCCCAGGCGACCGTTTCCGTCTAGGAATGGATGGGCAGTTTCAAATTGGTAATGGACGAGCGCCGCCCGCACAATCGGATCCATTTCGACTTGAGGCTCATTGATAAAGCGTTCGAGGTCCTGGAGCGTGTTGCTCAAATCTTCAATGTTTGGAGGGACAAACGATGCGGTTGCAATGGTGCAGCCTGAGGGGCCAATCCAGTTTTGTGAGGAGCGCAGCTCGCCTGGATTCTTCTCCGTTCCGCGCACTCCGTCCAGCAGGACCGCATGAACTTGCCTAAGAAGTCTCGTGCACAAGGGCATCTTTTTGAGCAGTTCTACGCCGCGGTCGACAGCACGGACGTAATTCACGACGTCTGCGACATCTTTATGATGGAGTTGTGTTTGCGATGGACTAAGTAGGTCGTCAAACGTGCACTGGGTTCCCTCAATTTGCGAAGAAAGGAGTGCTTCTTTGCGCACGTACATTGTCAGATACATGTCGGCGTTGGGAACAAAGTAGAGCATGCCTTCAAGCTCTCCAAGCTTTCGTGAGCATGCGGAAAGCGTGCGATAGGTTTCCTCGGTGAGGTTTAGCTGCCTCAATGATTGCAAGGGCGTTGGAAAAAACGAATAGTAAGCCAATTTCCCCGATAGATTATTGCGGAGCGTTCCCTGGCCGTTCTCCTCGATTTGCATCGCGCCCTCCATATCTTTAGTGCCGGAAACTCGTTATTAGGCTAATCATATCAATTCTAATAACGAGTTTAAGGATTAAATAGTTATTAGAATTGATGTAAACAATCTAATGATGAGAAGTCGTTATTACTTGACCATGGAGCTCGGCTTGGTACGGGGAGGGGTTATCCAAAATGAGAGCGGATAATCTCCCGTTTTTGGCTCGGTGACGGCCTCAAAGTGGGAGATTATCCACGCTCGTTAGTTAAGTGTCCGAAAATCCACACTCGCCAAACCTACCAAAAAGGGACGGGTTTATTTTGGCACGTTTCGGTCGGTATCAGGAAGTGCCAGGGACGGGGCGGCGGCAGGACTCGAGAGCGAAAAGAAGTATCGGGTTTGGTGCGCCCGCTTCTGCCCGTCCCGTGCGCAGGCGATACTCGGCTTATCGACCCGCGATGCAAAGGAGATGCTCGTCCCACGAGCACTACCGGGAAGGGCTCACGATTCGAGTCCCCACCTTAGCATTTGAACCATTTGGCACTATAATTACCGTAGGCATGCGCACAACGTTGCGCTTAATCAAGAGGAGAAAACGTATGGGTCTGTTTGACATGTTCAAGAAGAAGGCTGAGCCCGCGGCTGCCGCTGCTCCGGCCTCCATCTCTGCTTCTGCTGGCGCCGACGTGCTGTGCTCGCCCGTCAAGGGCAAGGTCATCAAGATGGCCGACGTGCCCGATCCCGTCTTTGGTGGCGAGGTTCTGGGCAAGGGTTGTGCCGTGTGGCCCGAGGACGATCTGGTCTACGCTCCCTGCGATGGTAAGGTGACCGTCACCATGGGTCACGCCGTGGGTCTGCAGTCCGATAGCGGCATCGAGGTTCTGGTGCACGTTGGCGTCGATACCGTCAACATGAACGGTGACGGCTTCGAGGGCTTCGTCAAGGCCGACGACGTCGTGAAGGCCGGCCAGCCCATCCTCAAGATCGACCGCGCCAAGATTGCTGCCGCCGGTTACAAGGACTGCGTCGTCGTGGCCGTGTCCAACACCGCCGAGTTTGCCGATGTCGAACTCGCCGTCGAGGCCGACTCCGCTGTCGCCGCCGGTGACGCCATCGTTAAGGTCGTCCGCAAGTAAACTGCGGCATCC
The DNA here is from genome assembly GCA_048323995.1 of Collinsella sp. Lineage (GTDB taxonomy): Bacteria > Actinomycetota > Coriobacteriia > Coriobacteriales > Coriobacteriaceae > Collinsella. The sequence continues at coordinate 4,944 of DBFELT010000026.1, forward strand.
AAAGGATGTGCAAGGGTGGTCGGGTTTTCCGGCCACCCTTTTTATTGCACCGCGGGAAAGCGTTTTATTGCACGTTGGGCGGGCTTGCAAACCGTTCGGACGCTAAAACGAACCGACCGTGCCTTCGCGTTGCCGAGGGCGTTCATAAGTGGATAGTATGGGCTTACTTATTACAACGTGCGCCGCGTCTGGGAAGCGCAGTGCCGCTCATTGGGAGGAACAACATGAAAAAGAAGCTGCTGCTTGCGCCCCTCATGGCCGTCTTGGTTGCATGCGTGGTCGTGCTTTCCGGTTGCGGAGCCCCTTCGGTTGAGGAACTCATCACCGAGGATCTTACGACGCAGTTTGACGAGGTCAAGAACGGTGGCGACGACTTCCTCTCTGGTCTGGAGGAGGCGTCGGGCGACGAGTTCGAGCAGCTGGGTATCGATCCCAAGGAGTATGCCAAGACCTATCTCGAAGGCTTTGACTACAAGATCGGCGACGTGACGGTCGACGAGGACAAGGGTGTCGCGACCGCCGAGGTCTCCATCACCTGCAAGTCCATGAACAAGATCGTCGAGGACTTCTCCACCCAGTATCAGGAGAAGGTCGCTGCGCTTGACACGGTTCCTTCCGATGACGAGTTGTACAAGATGGCCGGTCAGGTTATGGTCGATGTGACCAAGGCCACCGAGCCCAGGAAGACCACGGTTATCTTCAAGTACACCTGCAACGACGACGGCGAGTGGTCTGCCGACGACTCCGTCAACTCCGAGATGATGGATGCAATGCTGAGCTAGTTCGTTGCGGCGTTTTACCAAACGCCGCAACTGCTCGACGCTGCGCGGGCACCAGAGCGACAACTTGTCATTCAAAGAGGACGGCATGACCAGAAGGTCTATGCCGTCCTCTTTTCATGCCAATTTGTTCGCTCTGGTGCCCGCTCGCTGTCGTTGCCAAAACATCGGCGTTGCCATGGCAGTCATTGGGGACGTTCTTAAATGACCAGGCGGCAGCTGGGGACGTTCTTTTTCTGCCGGCAGTTGGGGACACTCCTTGTGCCAGCGTTGCATCGAGTGCTTGGGAAGATGCGACCCGGTTTTTGGCCGAATAGTGGGTCGCATTTTCCGGATGGGGTGGGTTGCGGAAAGTGCGACCCGGAATATTGCTCTGAAACGGGATGCGGTTTCCCTGATGCGCCTCAAACGGAAAGCGCATCCCATTCCGGAGCTCCAAAACGGGATGCGCTTTCCGCGCGGAAGAATTGTCGCAGCTGCGTTAAGCAGTGTCGCTCGTTACTCGCCCAGCACCAGCGCCGCGAGCTCGTCCTGGGTGTCCACCACGTAGTCGGCGCCGGCGGCTTCCAGCTCTGCGCGGCCGCGGAAGCCCCAGCTGACGCCCGCGCTCTTAAGGCCGGCGTTGTGGCCGGTCAGGATATCGACATTGGAATCGCCCACATAGAGCGTGGTCGACGGATCGGCGCCTAGCTCTTTCATCACATGCAGCGTAACAGGCGCCTCGGGCTTGGGAGGAAACGCATCGACGCGTCCCTGCACCAGCGCAAATCGCTTAGGACCAAAGTATTTTTCGATAAGCGGAGCCGCCGAGATGTGGTCCTTGTTGGTGAGCACGGCAAGCTGCACGCCCGCGGCACGCAGGCGGTCGAGCATCTCGATTGTGCCGGCATAGGGGGCGGTGTGGTCCTCCTTGTGCTCGCCGTAGTAAGCCCTAAACTCGGCAAGCGTCTGCTCAAACATACGGCCGTCGCCCGCATACTCGGCAGGCATAAAGCGCTCAACCAGCTTGAGCATGCCGTTTCCCACCTTGTAGCGGTACTCGTCGACGGCAAACGTAGGCCAGCCGTGCGTCTCGCAGGTATGGTTGCCGGCGGCCGCCAGGTCTTCGAGCGTGTTGAGAATGGTGCCGTCTAGGTCAAAGATCACATGGGAAAAAGCTACTGCCATGAAAGCTCCCGTCATTGGGTTTCAAAACGCACCCCATGATACTGGGCATGCGTGCCGGGCATGTTTGGAATCTGAATATCTTTAATAGCCCTGAGCCTTTGTCGCTAGCAAATTCTCGGCAGCTGCTCTCCCACGAGCATGTCGAGGATGCGGGTCGAGCCCCAGCCGGTGCGCACGCGCACGGCGGGACGGGAGCCCTCGGCAAGTGGCAGCACGCGACCGATGATGGCGGCGTTCTCGCCGTAGCGGGCGGCGCGCATGGCGGCCAGCGCGGCATCGGCCTGCTCGGCCGGCACCACGGCGACCATCTTGCCCTCGTTTGCTACCTGCAGCACATCGTAGCCGAGCATCTCGCAAGCCGCCTGCACATCAGGACGCACGGGCACGGCATCCTCGTCGACCTCCATGGCAACGCCGCTGGCCTGGGCAAACTCGTTGAGTGTGGACGCTAGGCCACCGCGCGTGGGGTCGCGAAAGCAACGCGTGCCGGGCGCTGCGGCCAGAACGTCGGCAATCAGGTGGTTGAGCGGCGCGGCATCGCTTTCGATCGTGCTCGAAAACGCCAGGCCCTCGCGTTGGCTCATGATGGCGATACCGTGGTCGCCCAGTGTGCCCGACACCAGAATGACGTCGCCGGGGCGGCAGTTGGCGCCGCTGAGCGCCACGCCCGTGGGAACCTCGCCCACGCCGGCGGTATTGATGTAGACGCCGTCGGCCCCGCCGCGCTCGACCACCTTGGTGTCGCCCGTGATTATGGACACGCCCGCCTCATGCGCCGTTTCGGCCATCGTCTGCACAATCTGGCGGAGCTTATCCATGGGATAGCCCTCTTCGAGGATAAAGCCGCACGATAGGTAGCGCACGTTGGCGCCCGAGGTCGCGACATCGTTAACGGTTCCGCACACGGCTAGGCGGCCGATGTTGCCACCGGGGAAGAACTGAGGCGTCACCACAAAGCTGTCGGTCGACATGGCGATGCGCCCGCTCGCGGGCAGTGCGGCGATGCCGGCGTCGTTGCCCTCGAGCAGCTCGGGCGACCCAAAGGCATCCAAAAAGACCTCGTCGATGATGCGTTTCATCATCTGGCCGCCAGAGCCGTGGCCCAGCAAGACAGCGCTATCGGAGATACTATGGGACATATCGAAAACTCCAATCATGGGAGGTGTCAGCGCGCGGGGGCGTTCGGGTTAGACTCGGTAACGGTAGTATGCTGCGCAGCTGCCCTCGGAGCTCACCATGCAGGGGCCGACGGGATGCTCGGGCGTACAAGCGTGGCCAAAGAGCGGGCAGCTGCTCGGCGTAATGGCCCCGCGCAGCACGTCGCCGCAGCGGCACCCACGCGGCTCAACCGTCTCCTCGACGGGCACGTCAAAGCGAGTGCGGGCATCAAAGCGCGAGAACTCGGGGCGGATGGAAAGGCCCGAGTTGGCAATCGGCCCCAGCCCGCGCCACGTGGTGTCGCATGGCTCAAACACCTGCTCGACCAGCTGGCGCGCCACGGGGTTGCCGTCTGCGTTGACGCCACGGCGGTAGGCGTTGTCGATCGCGGGCCTGTCCTCGACAACCATCTGGACCAGCATGCAGATGCCTTGCAGGATATCGACCGGTTCAAATCCCGTGACCACGCCCGGGGTATCGAACTCGTCGACCAAAAAGCTAAAAGGCGCCAAGCCCGTGATGGTGGCGACGTGCCCCGGCAGGATAAAACCGTCGATGGCGGTCTCGGGATCGTTGGCGATGGCGCGCAACGCCGGCGGCGTGGTCTTGTGGGCGCAATAGACCGAGAAGTTCTGGAGCCCGCGTGCATCGGCCTCCAAAATGGCGGCGGCGATGGTGGGCGTCGTAGTCTCAAAGCCCACGCCCATAAAAATGACCGGGCGATCGGGGTTTTGCTCGGCAATGTCGAGCGCGTCGAGCGGGGAGTACACAATGCGAATATCGCGCCCCGCCGCCTTTTGCGCAGAAAGTGAGGTGGACGATCCGGGCACGCGCATCATGTCGCCAAAGGTGGTGATGATGGCGCCGTCTATGTTGGCGAGCGCGATTGCGTGGTCGATGTCGCGGTTGGCGGTGACGCAGACGGGGCAGCCCGGTCCGCTCAGCAGCTTGAGCCCGGCCGGCATAATGGAGCGAAAGCCATAGCGGCCGATGCTCACGGTGTGCGTGCCGCAGACTTCCATAAGGTTGATGGCGCGGTCGCCGACAAGCTCATGAATGCGCTCGATGAGCTCGCGAGCCAGCTTGGGATTGCGGAATGCCGAGAAGTCGATACCGGAGCGAGCCGGTTGTTCGGGCGCCACTAGTAAGCCTCCGCCGGGTTGGTGGCAAGCTGGTCTTCTTCGACCAGCTCGGACATGGCATTAACAAGCTCGAGCGTTTCCTGTGCTTCCTGCTCGTCGACAATCTGGATGCCAAAGCCGGCGTGTACGAGAATATAGTCGCCAACCTGCGCTGTCGGCACGAGTCGCAGCGACACGGGGCGCTCGATGCCCATCATGTCGACGGTGGCCTTGAGGTCGTCGTCGCGTTTGACTACTTTGCCGGGAACGGCAAGGCACATATTGTTCCCCTTTTATACGCTTTGCGCTGGATGGGCGCTTAATAATCCATCAGTTGATGGTAGCGCTCGCGGGGTTCGCGGGCAAACGCGTTACGCCTGTGAGACGGCTGGGCGCGGCGGCGTGCGAGGGCGAGCTACTGTGATGCAATCTGCGCAAGACGAGCGCTTGCGACCGCCGCCTGACCGTAGGCGATGCAGCCGTCATTGATGGGTACGGTGTGGGGGACAAGGACAGTAGGGCCTGCGCTTTTGAGCTCGCGGGTGAGGAGCTGAAGGAGAAGTCGGTTCATGAACACGCCGCCCGAGAGCGCGACGGTGTCGATGCCCTCGGGCACGCAGATATCGCTGGCGATGCGCGCCGAGGAGCGCGCGACGGCGACATGGAAGTCGAGTGCGAGCCTGTCGGCGGGCGCTCCGGCTTCAATTCCTCCCAAAAGTGCCTCAAAGAGTGCTTTCTGGTCCAGAACATAGGGGCCGTCCAGCCACGATGGGCCAGATGCGAAATAGCCGGCGTTGTCGTCGGGAAAATGGGCGATTTCGTTGTCGAGCGCGCGCCAGGCGGCGGCTTCGAGTTCTATGGCGGGTTCGCCCTCGTAGGTTGCCTTGTCGCAGATGCCCAGAATTGCTGCCGCGGCATCAAAGAGACGCCCCATGCTGCTGGTACGCGGGCTGTTGATGCCGCGCTCAATCATGGTGGCTGTCACGCTGCGCGTTTGCTCGTCGAGGCTGTCCAAAAGCCGAGCGGCACCTGGGTGCTCGAGCAGGCCGAGCTCGCTGAGCAGGGCAAAGGCGTTGCGGCGGGCGTCGCGCACGGAGGCCGCCCCGCCGGGGAGCGCCCAGGTGCGCAAATGCGCGGCGCGCTCAAAGCCGCCAAGGCCGGCGACAAGAAACTCGCCGCCCCAAATGGTCCCATCGGTGCCGGCGCCGGTGCCGTCAAAGACGATGCCAAGGACGCGCGCGTCGGTTGTAAGCTGGCCCGCGGCGATGGCCTCGGCCATTACGCTCGCGATATGCGCATGATGGTGCTGCACCTCGACGAGCGGCAGATTGCATTTTCGCGCCTGTTCGCGCGCCCACTGGCCCGATAGATAGCTGGGGTGTAAATCGCAGGCCAAGGCGGCAGGCGCCAAGTCAAAGAGATCTTCCAAGCGCGTGCGCGCGGCGTTCCAGGCATCGAAGGTCCCGCCGTTTTCAACATCGCCGATATGCTGCGACACAAAACAGGTTGCCTCGCCGTTCGTCCCTTCACGCGTGAGCGCAATCGTGGCCTTTTGTTGTGGCCCGCAGGCGAGCACGCAGGACGGAGCGCCGTCGAGCGCCGGCAACGGCAGCGGCTGGGGTGCATATCCGCGAGCGCGGCGCACGGGCATAACGGCGCCGTCGACCACGCGCACTACAGAGTCGTCGTAGCGCGAGAGGATCGCGCGGTCGTTACCGAGCAACGCGTCGGCGATGCCGGCGGCAACGAGGTGTTCCCAGGCAAGATCGTCATCGGTCTCGATGGGCTCTTCGCTCAGGTTGCCACTGGTCATGACGAGCGCGTGCATACCGTGCGACGCGGCAGCTGCAAGCAGAAGATGCTGAAGCGGGGTGTAGGGGAGCATGACGCCGAGCTCGGGCAAGTCGTGCGCGACAGACGGTGCGAGTATGAGGGCGTCGGGAGAATCGCCGCCGCTCTCGCAAACGGCACGTCGGCGCAGCAGCACAATGGGGCGGATACTGCCGGCGAGCAGATCGCGCTCAGCGTCGTCGATATGGCACAGGCGCCCGGCATCGGCAAGACTGCGCACCATGACGGCAAGCGGCTTATTGCTGCGACGCTTGCGACGGCGCAGCTCGGCCACCGCCTGCTCGTTGGCAGCGTCACAGGATAGATGGAATCCGCCCAGTCCCTTGATAGCGACGATACCGCCGTTGGCCAGTAGCTCAACGCAGCGCTCGATAATGGCGTCGCTGGTCTCGCGTGTGGTGCCGACGGCCGGTATCGCGGACGAATTCCCGTACGCATCGCCGTTCACAGCCTCGCGCCACGTAATATGCGGCCCGCAATCAAAGCAGGCATCGGGCTGTGCGTGAAAGCGACGGTCGAGTGGATCGGCATACTCTGCGGCGCAGGCGGGGCACATGGGGAAACGGTCCATCGATGTGGCCGCTCGGTCATAAGGCAGCGATCGGATGATGGTAAAGCGTGGGCCGCAGTTAGTGCAGTTGATAAAGGGGTAGTGATAGCGTCGGTCGGCGGGATCGAACAACTCGCGCAGGCAATCGTCACAGGTGGCGATATCGGGCGAAACGAGCGTCGTGTGCGCGGTCTGGTCCTGCGACGCCACAATGCGAAAGCCCTGTTCATTGGCAGTGCTCCAGCCGCCAGGCTCCAAATCCGCAATATCGACTCGCTCAACGCGAGCCGCCGCGGGCGCATGCTCAGAAAGCGCAGCGACAAATCCGTCAACCGCCTCGGCATAAGCGTGCGCCTCGATATGCACGCCGTCGCCCGCATTGAGCACCCATCCGCAAATGCCATGTGCTATGGCCTCGCGATACACAAACGGTCGCATGCCGACGCCCTGCACAATGCCCGTTACATGGATATGCGCATGTCGCATGCGACCCTCCTTCGTTGAAATGTGTGCTGTTACAGCCCCAGGCTCTGCTTGGTGGCGGCGCAGGTGAGCTCGCCGTGTTTGACGCCGCGCAGGCCCAGCAGGCGGTCGGCTAGTTCGTAGACGCGCTCGCCGCGACCCTTGAGCGCCAGAATCTCCAAACAGTTGTGGTGATCCAGATGCACGTGCATGGTCGATACGATCTCGTTGGTGTAGTCGTGCTGCACCTCGTCCAGGCGGCGCGTCAGATCGCCGGTGTGATGGTCGTAGATCATGGTGAGCGACCCGATAACGTGTTCATCGGGCGTGCGCATCTGCTCCTTGGCGATCGAGGCGCGAATCAGGTCGCGCACGGCCTCGGAGCGGTTGGCCACGTCGCCGCGGCGCGCGATCTGTTCGTCAAAACGGCGCAGCAGGTCGTCGGGTGCGGTAACCGAAAAGCGGACCAGCTCGGAGCCGGAGCCACTACAGTGGCAGCCCGCGTCACCGTCCGCCCCGTGCGGATGCTCGTGCTCGTACCCGCAGTCGTGCTCGTGTTCGGCCACGTTACACCAGCTTCACGGATCCGACGGAGTTGTGGTCGGCCTCGATGGCTTCCTCGTAGCCCTCGAGCGCGTCATGCGCCTCGTGGAGCGCCGCCATGGCGGCCTCGAGCTTGGCGCCGATGCGCTCCATGTCAAAATTCTCGGTCGCATGCAGCAGCTGATGGCTCCACTCATGAGCGAGCTCGATGGTGTCGTCGACCTGCTTGACGCTCATGGCAAGCTGGCTCATGTTCATTCCAACATCATGCATGGGAAATCTCCTTTTGTATGGGGCGGTTCAGTGGCTCAGATTTTACTACGCCCGCTCTGCGCGCAGTTGCATAAGAAAACGGGTACGAGTCTGTGCGACCCGCACCCGTTCACTGGGGGCTGTTTGTGACTACCATACTATCCGTGGTTGCACTCGGTGCATCCAGAAGTCCGGCGAGCGGTGCAAAAGCGCTCATAGACGGCGAGTAAGTAACAAGCGTATTACAGATGCTTCTCCAGCAGCGCCTGCAGCCTCGCCTTGGGCAGGGCGCCAACCGAGCGGTCAATCTCCTCGCCGTTCTTAAACACAATCAGCGTGGGGATGCTCATGACGCCATACTTCATGGCCAGGTCCTGGTTGTCGTCGACGTTGCATTTGGCAACGGCAAGCTTGCCCGCCAGCTCATCGGCAACCTCGTCAACGATGGGCGAGAGGGATCGACAGGGCCCGCACCACGGTGCCCAAAAATCGACCAGCACGGGCAGGCTGTCGTTAACGATGGAATCGAAGTTCTCGGGGGTAATCTGATTAATGTCAGCCATGGTGACCTCCATAATGCGACGCGGCTTGGCCGCGTAAAACTCAGTACGACCGTGCTTATACCCAGCCGCCCGCAAAGCAACCACTCGCGGGCAGCTCTTTTATATAATGGTGGGCACGCAAACGATTGGAGAGCGCATGTCCACGTCACAAAGCCAGAAAAAAGAAGCCATCGCCCAGGCGGCCGAGCAGGAGCTCACATCGCTTGCGGTCCGTGGCGTGCGTATCGCGGGCAACGCGTGCTCGCCGATCGTTCTGGTCAAAGGCGATTTGGACGAGGCCGAGCGTTCGGGTGGCGAGCTTGCTGCCGGCCCGGATGGCGCGGCGTTGCGCAAGGCGCTTGGGGCCATCGGCTACGCGCCCGAGGATTTTTGCGTGCTGGCAAGCGTCGCCGGCGTGGGTGACGGAGCGGTCGCGGTGGGCGAGACTCTGCCGTGCGAGCTGTTCCGTGAGGCGCTTGAGGCTTTGGACCCCGAGGCGGTGCTGCTGCTCGACAACAACGCGGCTGACGCCATGCGCGAGACCTACGCCGATATGCTCGTGGCGATCGATGACTTCGACACCGCCATGCTCAAGCCCGGCTTGATCGCCCATGTGCAGGGTCGCCGCGTGCTCGCGCTCGACGGTTTTGAGGCGGCGCTCACTGACAAAGCCGCCAAGCAGCGCATGTGGGCATACATCAAGCAGCTGACCCCGGCGGCCGCTCCGCTGTAGCGGATTGGCGCCGGTAAGGCGGCCCTGACGGGTCGAGCGCGGCGCCGGCTTATCGCGTCCCTACATCACAGCGCGCAGCTCAAACCGATCGCCGTTAATGCGGAACTGACAGTTGCCGTTCATGCGCTCCACGGCAAGTTTGATGCTCCTGGTGCCAAAGCCGTGGCCCGCATGCCGGGTCACGGGCATGCCGTCGACCATGCGCGGCGCGCGGTCAAACGTGTTGGAAACTAACAGCAGCAGCTGGCCGTCCTCTAATCGCAGGTCAAAGTCGACGAATCGCTTTCCTTGGGGTGCGGCGCTTGCGGCGGTGATAGCGTTTTCCAAGGCATTTGAGAGCACGCTAAACAGGTCGGCGTCACCTACGTGGATGGTTTCGGGTACGGCGGCGCGCAGGTTGGCGGTAATGCCGTTTCTATTGATATCCGAGTTAAATGACGAAAGCGCGATGTTTACGGTCTCGTTGGCACAGAAGCGGCGTACGGCGGTGCGGTCGCCGGCTTCGCAGAGTTCGTCGATGCGTTTGAGCGCCTCGTCGGTGTGGCCCTCCTCAATTAAAGCGGCCAGGCCGCGTAGGAAGTGGCGCATGTCGTGGCGAAGAATCGACAGCTCGCGCCCAGATTGACGCCAAGCCTCGAGCTCTTTGATGGCGGCGCTGTCGCGGGTTTCGAGCATCCAGCGCTCTCGCTCGGCGGTTTCCTTTTCTTCGTATTCGCGCAGGTAAACGGCAAGAAACATAAGATAGAAGGCACAGAGCGCAAATGACAAAAACTCAACCGTCACCACCGAGCCCGAGTGGAACAGCGTGGTGTAGACGTTGGTGGCATAGTCAAAGACGTAATAGACGAGCGGTAGGATTAAAAGGATGCCCAACTCGGTGGTGCTTTTAATCGCCAAGCGCGGGCCGATGTCGCCGGCCCAATGCAACAGGACGGCAAAGACGGCGAGTGTGGTCGCGATGCGCGCCAGATAGTACGCGATCTGAGAATCGGTTGCGGCAAATGCGGCAATGCCCATCCAATTGCTGAACTGGCAGCTCAGATAGGCACTCGTAATGCCGAGCACGGCAAGCAGCGGGCTCAGGCGGTAGCGCGCGCACAAATAGATGACGAGCGGCAGATGCACGACGAGCGGATATACCTGGCGGGCGAAAAGCTCGCCGCCGACGGCATTGGCGAGGCCAAATGCGCATCCAGTTACGGCACCGACCAGCACCAGTTCAAGCGCATGACGCCGGTTGATCTCGATACCGCACAGCGCCGCCGAGGCAAAGACGCCAAAGAGCAGCGTCGTGGCGTGGTGGATTGCCCAAAGGACCATTTCGACCGAGGAGACCATCAGTGTCTCCCACCCTCAAAGCGAACCGCAAAGTAGGCGTCTTGGAATCCCTGCTTGCAGCTGCGCGAAAGCGGGATGCACGCACCCGAGCGCATGACGATGTCCGTGCGGTCAAAGTGATCGATATTGCGCAGGTTGACCTGGTAGCTGCGGTGGCATTTAAAGAAGACTGCGTTTTGCTCCAAGCGGTCCTCGACGCTGCGGAACGACTCGAGTGCCTCGATATCGCGTCCGTCGCGCAGGTGGAAGACCACGTGCTTGTTGCGCGCCTCGGCATATTCGATGTCGGACAGGCGCAGGGCGTGGTAGCCAAAGGAAGTTTTGATCACGAGCTCGTCGGTTGCCGCCGGGCGCATGCTCGAAAGCTCGTCGAGCAACTGCGCCAGGCGTTCGTAAGTCACGGGCTTGAGCAGATAGTCGAAGGCACGGACCTCGTAGGACTCCAGTGCGAACTCGGGCGACGAGGTGAGGAACACCAGGCACACGGCGGTATCGGCCTGGCGCAATTCGCGCGCGGTGTCCATGCCGTTGACGAGCGGCATGATCATGTCGAGCAGAATGATGTCGGCGCGCGATGCGGCATGGCGGGCCAGCAGGTCCTCGCCGCGCGTGACGAGCGCAACATCGACCGCCGTGCCCGTCTCGCTCGACCAACGGTCGATCATCCGGTGCAGTCTATCTAGAAAAGCGACGTCGTCGTCGCAGGCAATAATCTTGAGCATTCTGAGCCCCCTTAGTAGTTCGATTTTGCCACATTGGGTGCGGACCGCTCGCGGAGGCGTGTCCCATTTGCGCCCCACGTCGCGCAACTCGCGCCGAGCGGTATTGCGGTGGCGAAAGATGCCTCCTGCGCTATCGAGAGCTCGGCTATCCTCAGCTTGCCAGTTCGAAAATGGACCTGCCACATGATTGAATCTTTATTTCAACTTGACACCTAGGTTTACAGCTGTCTTGTCAGCTGTAAACCTAGGTGTCATACTAAAGCCCCAAGATTCGCCAAAAGAGAGGGGCCTTGATGGCACAGAGCGCGAACATGGATGCGTCGGAGCTTGCACGCGATATCGCGGCCGGCCTAGCATCGGCAACGACGGCAACGGAGCGCGCGGCACTGGTGCCCGCAGAGCTCGTCGAGGCCATTCAGCAACTAAAAACCCAACGTGACGCGGTGGTCCTGGCGCACTACTATGTGGCGCCCGAGGTCCAAGCCGTGGCTGATTACGTCGGCGACAGCTTCTACCTAGCAAAGCTTGCCAAGAGCCTGCCGCAGCAGACCATCGTGCTGTGCGGCGTGGAGTTTATGGGCGAGAGCGCCAAGCTGCTCAACCCCACCAAGACCGTGCTGCTGCCCGAGCCGGGCGCGGACTGCCCCATGGCGCACATGGTCAAGCGCGAGACGGTCGACGCCGCCCGCGCCGAGTACGGCGACGACCTGGCTGTCGTCTGCTACGTCAACTCCACGGTCGAGATCAAGAGCTGGAGCGACGTGTGTGTCACCAGCTCCAACGCCGTTAAGATCGTGTCCGAGCTGCCGCAGCAGCATATCCTGTTCATTCCCGACCAAAACCTGGGCCGCTTCGTAGCCGAGCAGGTGCCGCAAAAGCACGTCATCCTCAACAACGGCTACTGCCCGCGCCATCACATCATCACCGTCGAGCAGATCGTCGACGCGACGGAGGCCCACCCCGACGCGCTCGTGCTGGCGCATCCTGAGTGCAAGGCTAACGTCCTGGCCGAGGCCGACTACATCGGCTCCACCGCCGGCATCATCAAGTATGCCGAGGAGTCCGACGCGAGCGAGTTCATTGTCGTGACGGTTCGCGGCGTGCTCTACGAGCTCGAGCGCCGCTGCCAGGGCACCGGCAAGAAGTTCTACTTCCCCGCGGTGCAGCCCACCTGCATCAACATGGACCTCATTACGCTCGAAAAGCTCGTGCGCTGCCTGGAGACGGGCGAGGGCGAGGTGCAGATCGGTGTGTCGGACGAGGCCGCCGACCAGGCCAAACTCACGCTCGACCGCATGCTCGAGTACGCGGCGCGCTAAAACGATGCGACATGAGGAACAGTCCCTTATGTCGCATTACAAGGGAGAGGATTCCTGTGGAAACCAAACAATACCCCGACATGGAGTGCGACGTCGTCATTGCCGGCTGCGGCGTGGCGGGCCTGTACGCGGCTCTCAACCTGCCGACGAGCACGCGCGTGATCATGCTCTCCAAGGGCACTGTCGACGAGTGCGATTCGATGCTCGCGCAGGGTGGCATCTGCGTGCTGCCCGAAGGCTCGGACTATGATGCCTTCTTTGAGGACACCATGCACGCCGGCCACTACGAGAACCGCCGCGAGAGCGTCGACATCATGATCCGCTCGAGCCGCTCGGTCATCAACGACCTGCTGGCGATGGGCGTGGATTTTGAGCGCAAGGCCGACGGCAGCCTCAACTTTACCCGCGAGGGCGCGCACAGCCGTCCGCGCATTGCCTTCCATGCCGACATTACGGGCAAGGAGATCACGACCAAGCTGCTCCAGGCCGTTCGCAAGCTGGATAACGTGCAGATTTTGGAGCACGTGGCCATGACCGACATCCTGACGGGCGAGCGTGACGGCGCCACGGTGTGCACCGGTGTCGTCGCCGTTCCCGTGGACGAGGACAACTCGGTTCGTCCCGCCGACGAGCTGGTAAATGCCGTCGAGGGCGCGCATGCCGGCGAGCCGTTTAAGATCCATGCCCGCCACACGCTGTGGGCAACGGGCGGCATCGGCGGCGTATACGACCATTCGACCAACTACCCGCAGCTCACGGGCGATGCCTGCTACATCGCTCAGGAGCATGGCATTAAGATGGAGCATCTGGACTACGTGCAGATCCACCCCACGGGACTGTTCTCGCCGCAGCCGGGCCGCACCTTCTTGATCAGCGAGAGCTGCCGCGGCGAGGGCGCGATTTTGCTCAATGCCGCCGGCGAGCGCTTTACCGATGAGCTCCAGCCGCGTGACGTGGTCGCCGCCGCTATTCGCGAGCAGATGAAGCAGGACGGCACCGAGCACGAGTGGCTGAGCTTTGCACCCGTCGAGCGCGACGTGGTGACCGGGCACTTTGCCAATATCCGCGCGCGCTGCCTGGAGGACGGCCGCGACATTCTGGACGAGCCCATCCCCGTCACGCCCACGCAGCACTACTTTATGGGCGGCGTATGGGTCGACAAGGACGGCCGCACCTCGATGCCCGAGCTCTACGCCGCGGGCGAGACGGCCTGCAACGGTGTTCACGGCAAGAATCGTCTAGCTTCCAACAGCCTGCTCGAGTCCCTAGTCTGGGGTCGCCGCGCCGCGTGGTACATGCGCACCGGCAAGTCGCTGGCCGTGGAGCAGGCGGGCGATCCCGCGCTCGATGGCCGTCATCGCGCCCTGAGCGCCGACATCCTGGCAATCGATGATTTGGCCCGTGCCGCCGGCACGCAGGCCGTGGAGGAGTAGACCATGAATCCCATTACCATGAAGCTCGTCGTCGATGATCTGATTCTGCAGGCTCTGCGCGAGGACATCACGTTTGAGGACGTGAGCACGGCGAGCGTGTGTCCCACGGCGCGCCCCGCCACGGTGGAGCTTATCGCCAAGGCCGACGGCATCATCGCCGGCTTGGATGTGTTTGCCCGCACCTTTGAGTTGCTGGATCCGCAGAGCTCGGTGCTGTTTGATGTCGTCGATGGCGATGAGGTGCACGCCGGCGACCACGTGGGCCAGGTGCGCGGCGACGCGCGCGTGCTGCTTTCGGGCGAGCGCGTGGCACTCAACTACCTGCAGCGCATGAGCGGCATCGCTACCTACACGCACAGCATGGCCGCGGCGCTCGAGGGCACCAAGACCGTGCTCGTCGACACGCGCAAGACCACGCCGGGCATGCGCGTGTTTGAAAAGGCGGCGGTCGAGGTCGGCGGCGGCAGCAACCACCGCTACAACCTGTCAACGGCCGTCATGCTCAAGGACAACCACATCGATGCCGCCGGTGGCGTGACGCGCGCGATCGAGATGGCGCGAGCCCATGCATCGTTTACCACGACGGTCGAGATCGAGTGCGAGAACCTGGACATGGTGCGCGAGGCCGTGGAGGCCGGTGCCGACATTATCATGCTCGACAACATGACCCATGACGACATGGCGGCCGCTATCGAGCTTATCGCCGGTCGTGCCAAGACCGAGTGTTCGGGCAACGTGGACGCCGACAACATTCGCGCCCTGGCCGATCTGGGTGTCGACTATATTAGCTCGGGCGCCCTGACGCACTCTGCGCCGATCCTCGACCTCTCGCTTAAGCACCTGCGTCTGCTGGACGGTAAATAATGGACGCCCGCGAGCGTCGCCGTGCCATCATGGGCGTGCTCGAGCGAGCCAAAGACCCTGTCTCGGGCAGTGCACTTGCTCGCGAGGTGGGTGTGAGCCGCCAGGTCGTGGTGCAGGACATCGCCCTGCTGCGCGCTGATGGGCACGATATCGTGGCGACCAACCGCGGCTACGTGCTGCAGGAAGCCGCGAGTAGCCCCGCCGTGCCCACACGTCTTGTTAAGGTTCGCCACAGCGTGGAGCAGGCGGGCGATGAGCTTACGAGTATCGTCGACGCGGGTGGCGCCGTGCTCAACGTGATCGTCAACCATCGTGTGTACGGCAAGATCACGGCCGACCTGGACATCCGCAACCGCCGCGATGTCGAGCGCTATCTGCGCGATATCGAGAGCGGCAAGAGCTTTCCGCTGCTGACGGTGACCAGCGGCTACCACTTCCATCGCATTGCGGCGGAGGACGAACAGACCCTCGACGAGATCGAGGCGATGCTCAAGGAAAAAGGCTACCTAGCAGACCTGATGCCCTACGAAGACGATTTGTCCTAGTCGACGCCGCATCTATAAGTTGCGGTGAAATAGTTCCTAAAATCGGCATCCAAGACATAAAACAGGAACTATTCCACCGCAACTGCCAAGGGTCCCGCTCCAAATTAGCTGCCCACATATGCAAAAGGAGGCCTCCGCGGCGATGCGGAAGCCTCCTTTTTTTGTGCACGGTGTACTTTTGAGTGTGCAAGTGGGGGAGTTGTTACTCCTCGACGATCTCGGTGATCGCGCCAGCGGGGCAAGCGTCCTGGCAAGCGCCACAGGCGACGCAGGAGTCCTCGTCAGCGACGGTAGCGACGTCCTGGAGCTCCAGAACGCCAGCGGGGCAGGAGTCGACGCAAACGCCACAAGCGATGCACTCGTCGGCATCAATTACGGGATGAGCCATGGTAGTTTCCTCTCTGTTGACCGACGCTACAGGCGATGCGCGCCGGTTTGATTCGGGCAAAAACATACCACGGGAGCGACCGTTTGCAATACCCTCTGGCCGGCATCTTCATACCGTTCGCCGAGTATGCCAAGGTTTACTAAAAAACGCGCAGGTGGGGCCGTTGAGCTGCATAAATGTTAGCTAAAGGTGACTTGAAATATAGGGCGATTGAGCGTGCTTGCGGAAACCGCATCCCATTATTTTGTCGAAAAACGGGTTGCAGTTTCCGGTTAGGCCCGCTAGCGGAAAATGCGAGCCGGTATCAGCTCTCAAAACGGGATACGGTTTCCGGTTGAGTCTTCAGACGGAAACTGCGACCCGGAATCCACGCTCAAACCGGGACGAGCTTTCCACAAGACGGCCCCCAGGCACCCCCGGACGCAAACCTCAGCCATCTCTACATAGATCTCGATAGATTTGCCGAGAACTCAAACAGTGCGTCTACCTGCGTATTTGCGAACCTAAACTCTCGGCAATAAGAAATCTTATATGAATTGACTTAGATTTTGTATATTCCGGCCCATAAGGGGATACACTACATCCTGAAAGACAAGCCGAAACACCGCTCGGCAGACCGCCGAGGCGGCGCGAACGCAAAAGAGAGAGGGAATTTCTAATGAGTAAGATTCTTGGTATCGACCTTGGTACTACTAACTCCGCTATGGCCGTTCTCGAGGGCGGTTCTCCGACCATTATCGTGAACGCCGAGGGCGACCGCACCACCCCGTCCGTTGTGGGCTTCCGTGCCGACGGCGACCGCGTCGTTGGTAAGGCCGCTAAGAACCAGGCTGTCACCAACCCCAAGAACACCGTGTTCTCCATCAAGCGCTTCATGGGCCGCAAGTACTCCGAGTGCACCTCCGAGATCAAGACCGTGCCGTACGAGGTCAAGGAGGGCCAGGGTGGCCGTGCCGTCGTCGACATCGAGGGCAAGGACTACACCGCCGAGCAGGTGAGCGCCATGACGCTCGCGAAGATGAAGGCTGACGCCGAGAAGTATCTGGGCGAGACCGTCACCGACGCCGTCATCACCGTCCCGGCCTACTTCAACGACGCCCAGCGTCAGGCCACCAAGGACGCCGGTAAGATCGCCGGCCTCAACGTCAAGCGTATCGTCAACGAGCCGACCGCTGCTGCTCTGGCTTATGGCCTGGACAAGCAGGGCACCGACCAGCGCATCCTGGTCTTCGACCTGGGCGGCGGCACCTTCGACGTCTCCATCCTCGACCTCGCCGACGGCGTGTTTGAGGTTCTGTCCACCTCGGGCGACAACCACCTGGGCGGCGACGACTGGGATCAGCGCGTTATCGACTGGATGGCCGATAAGTTCCAGCAGGAGAACGGTGTCGACCTGCGTCAGGACCCCATGGCCCTGCAGCGTCTGAAGGAGGCCGCCGAGAACGCCAAGAAGGAGCTCTCCGCCGCCCAGCAGACCACCATCAACCTGCCGTTCATCACCATGAACCAGTCTGGCCCGCTGCACCTCAACTACACGCTGACCCGCGCCGAGTTCGAGAAGATCACCCGCGACCTGCTCGAGCGCTGCAAGCAGCCTGTCACCAACGCCCTGCGCGACGCCAAGCTTAAGCTCTCCGATCTGACCGAGGTCATCCTCGTCGGCGGCTCCACCCGTATGCCCGCTGTCCAGGAGCTCGTCAAGACCATGACCGGCAAGCAGCCCAACATGTCCGTGAACCCCGACGAGGTCGTTGCCGACGGTGCTGCCGTCCAGGGCGGCGTGCTCACCGGCGACGTCGAGGGCATCCTGCTGCTCGACGTTACCCCGCTGTCGCTGGGCGTCGAGACCATGGGCGGCATCATGACCAAGATGATCGACCGCAACACCACGATTCCGACCTCCAAGACCGAGGTCTACTCCACCGCTGCCGACAACCAGACCAGCGTCGAGATCAACGTGCTCCAGGGCGAGCGCGAGCTTGCCCGCGACAACAAGTCGCTCGGTAAGTTCCAGCTGACCGGCATTCCGGCTGCCCGCCGCGGCGTGCCGCAGATCGAGGTCACTTTCGACATCGACGCCAACGGCATCGTCAAGGTCTCCGCTAAGGACAAGGGCACCGGCAAGGAGCAGCAGATCACCATTTCCGGCTCCACCGCTCTGTCCGACGACGAAGTCGATCGTATGGTCAAGGACGCCGAGGCTCATGCCGAGGAGGACAAGAAGCAGAAGGAAGAGGTCGAGGTCCGCAACCAGACCGACAGCCTGTGCTACTCCACCGAGCAGACCCTCAACGAGCTGGGCGACAAGGTTTCCGCCGACGTGAAGTCCAAGGCCGAGGCCGCTATCGCCGACGCCAAGAAGGCGCTCGAGGGCTCTGACGTCGAGGCCATCAAGGCCGCCGGCGAGTCCCTGCAGTCCGTGGCCTACGAGCTGGCCCAGGTTGTCTACGCCGACGCTCAGCAGCAGACCGACGGTGCCGCCGGCGCCCAGCCTGCCGACGATGACGTCGTCGACGCCGACTACGAGGTTGTGGACGACGAGGACAAATAATCATGTCCGCCCGTAAAGCTCGCACGGAGGCGGCCGCCGCTGGCGCCGCCCCCGTTGACTCTGAGGAGAAGGACGTGAAGATTCCCGTAGAGGCCGCAGACGTTACCGAGGCCAACGAGGCCTCGGCCGCCGAGGCTGCCGAGAACCAAGTAGAGGATTCCAACAAGGAGGCGACGATGACCGAGGACGAGATGGTGGAAGCCGCTATCCGCGCCGGTGAAGAAGCCGCCGACAACGACTTTAAGCTCAAGTTCGAGCAGGCTCAGAAAGAGCTTGCCGACGTGCGCAATGAGCTCGATGCTGCGGCAGAGGCTCAGAAGGCCGCCGAGGACAAGGCAAAGGACGCCACCGAGCGCACCGCCCGTCTGCAGGCCGACTGGGAGAACTTCCGTCGCCGCACCGCCAACGAGCGCATCGCCGAGCGCGAGCGCGCGACCGAGAAGCTTGTCACCGCGCTGTTGCCGGTGATCGACGATATCGAGCGCGCGATCGACCATGCCCGCAGCCAAGAGCTTTCTGACGACTTTAAGCAGTTCGTCGATGGCGTCGACGCGGTACATGCCAAGCTGCTCGACGTGTTTGCGCATGAGGGCGTTGAGCCCATCGACCCCAAGGGCGAGGCGTTCGATCCGCTCGAGCACCAGGCTGTGGGTCGCGTCGAGGACGCGTCGCAGTACGATGAGACCGTCAACGACGTGTACCAGAAGGGCTACCGCATGGCGGATCGCATCCTGCGTTCCGCGATGGTGACGGTGACCTACGGTGGCGAGAAGCGCCCCGCACCGGAGCCCGAAGCGGCGCCCGAGGATGCTGCGGCCGATACGGCCGAGAGCACCGAGGAGTAATTGAGAAGGGCCCCGGGGCAACACCCGGGGCCCTTTCTGGCCTAGTGCCATATGAAAGCATGAGCCGCCGCCCGCTGGGCGGCGGGTGAAACAGGAGAGGAGCTACGATGGCTGCAGGCAAAACCTTCTATGACATCCTGGGCGTATCCAAGAGCGCCTCCGACAAAGAGATCAAGAGCGCGTTTCGCAAGCTCGCGCAAAAATATCACCCCGAT
This sequence comes from Collinsella sp., assembly GCA_048323995.1. Classification (GTDB taxonomy): domain Bacteria; phylum Actinomycetota; class Coriobacteriia; order Coriobacteriales; family Coriobacteriaceae; genus Collinsella. The sequence continues at coordinate 24,322 of DBFELT010000026.1, forward strand.
GCCGGCGGCGACGAGGCCAAGTTCAAGGAGATCAGCGAGGCCTACGAGACGCTTTCGGACGAGAAGAAGCGCAAAGAGTACGACCAGATGCTCATGTTCGGCGGCATGCCGGGCGCGGGCGGCGCGTATAGCGGTGGCTACGGCGCCGGTGCCGGCGCGAGCGGCTGGGGCGACATCTTCGACAGCATCTTTAGTGGCAACGGCGCCTGGGGCAGCGATTGGGGCTCGGGCTTTGCCGGGGCCGCGGGTGCTGCCGGTGCCGGCGCGGGCCGCAACCGCGCGCGCAAGGGCGGCGACCTGTCGCTGACCGTCGATGTGACAGCCGAGGACGCGTTCCGCGGCGTGACGCACAAGGTCACCTACCGCATTCCCTCGACGGGCGAGCAGCAGACCATCACGGTCTCGGTGCCTGCGGGTGCGGTCGACGGCGGCAAATTGCGTTACAAGCGCCGTGGCGAGTACGGCGTTGCCGGAGGCGAGCGCGGCGACCTGGTCGTGACCACACACGTGGAGGAGCATCCGCTGTTTAAGCGTAAAGGTGCCGACGTGACCATGGAGGTGCCGATCTCGGTCTATGAGGCGGCGCTCGGCTGCACGGTGGATGTGCCCACGCCCGGCGGCGCGACGGTTCGTCTGAAGGTGCCCGCTGGCACCCAGACGGGCAAGAAGTTCCGCTTTAAGGAGATGGGTGCGCCCGACGTTAAGCATCGCGGCCGCACGGGTGCGCTGCTCGTCGAGATCAAGGTACAGGTTCCCTCGAACCTGTCCGACGATGAGCGCGATGCCATGACCAAGCTGCGCGAGGCCGACACGCGCGACTACCGCGAGAAAGTCAACCGTTACAAGGCGACGTTCTAGTTTGGCTGCGTAGCCCACGGGCTGGCCGCAGGCTTATGATGGAGATGTGCGAGACGGAAAGGGGTCAGGTAGCATGGCCGAGGACAATAGGAACAAACCGCTGTACATGATCAGCGTGGCGGCCGAGCTGACCGGCATGCATCCGCAGACTCTGCGCGTCTACGAGTCCAAGGGCCTGGTGAACCCCCAGCGCTCGGGCGGTAACACGCGTCTGTATTCGCGTGCCGATATCGAGCGCCTGGAGCTCATCAACCAGCTGACCGACGAAGGCATCAACCTTGCCGGCGTGGTGCGCATCCTCGATATGAAGGAGCGTGCCGAGGAGCGTGAGCGCGAGAACGAAAAGCTCCGTGCTCGCGTGCGCCAGCTCGAGGACGAGCTGCATGAGTACAAGATGCAGAAGAAGATCACCGCCCTGGCCCCGCGCGACGGCTCGGTCAACCCTGAGCAGGTCATGCGCAAGCTTTTGGGCGCCGGCGGGGATTTGTAGTTACGCGGGTTTACCAACCCGCGTAACCAGTCGACGCTGCAAGCCCGCCAGAGCGGCAATCTGCCTTTCAACTTCGACGGCATGATCAAAAGATCAATGCCGCCTTGTTTCAAGGCACCTTGCTCGCTCTGGCGGGCTTTCGCTGTCCGCGCCAAAACATCGGCGTTGCCGGAGTAGTCATTGGGGACGTTCTTAAATGACTAGTTGAAAGGGACACTCTTGCATCAAATCTGCCGGCCCTCGCCGGGCTCGTCCTGTACTTTACTGAGATAAAGTGAACGCGTAGATTCGTAACCCACTCGCAACCGTTCTATGGCACGATATTGAACGAATGTATGCTATGCGCCCAAATCTTTTGGGCAGAGTGGGAGACAGTATGGTTAAGCTGTACGAGGACGGCATCTACCTGCGCGGCGGCAGCGAGGTTGTGCCTGCGGCCGAGGCTGCCGAGCGCGGTATTACGCAGACGCCCGAGGATGCCAAGCGCGGCACCATCGCGTATTCGATCCTCCAGGCACACAATACGTCCGGAGACCCCGAGGCGCTCAAGATTCGCTTCGACGCCATGGCGAGCCACGACATCACCTTTGTCGGCATCATCCAGACGGCGCGCGCCTCGGGCATGGAGCAGTTCCCGCTGCCCTACGTGCTCACCAACTGCCATAACTCGCTGTGCGCCGTGGGCGGCACCATCAACGAGGATGACCACGTCTTTGGCCTTTCCGCTGCTAAGAAGTACGGCGGCATCTTCGTCCCGCCGCATATCGCCGTCATCCACTCCTTTATGCGTGAGAACTTCGCCGGCTGCGGCAAGATGATCCTGGGCTCCGACTCGCACACCCGCTACGGCGCCCTGGGCACCATGGCCGTGGGCGAGGGCGGTGGCGAGCTGGCAAAGCAGCTGCTGCGCGACACCTACGACGTTGCCTATCCCGGCGTCGTTGCCATCTACCTCACGGGCGCCCCGCGTTCCGGCGTCGGCCCGCACGACGTGGCACTCGCCATCATCCGTGCCGTCTTTGCCAAGGGCTACGTCAAGAACAAGGTCATGGAGTTCGTGGGCCCCGGCATCGCGAGCATGACGACCGACTACCGCAACGGCGTCGATGTCATGACCACCGAGACCACCTGCCTGTCGAGCATCTGGGCCACCGACGAGGACACGCACGCGTTTTTGACCATGCACGGCCGCGGCGACGACTACCGCGAGCTCAAGCCCGCCGATGTCGCCTACTACGACGGCTGCGTCGAGGTCGATTTGTCGAGCATCAAGCCCATGATCGCGCTGCCGTTCCATCCTTCCAACGGCTTTGAGATCGACGAGCTCAACGAGAACCTCGAGGACATCCTGCACGAGGTGGAACTCGAGGCCGCCAAGATCGGCGAGGGCAAGACGCACTTTAGCCTGCTCGACAAGATCGTCGACGGCAAGCTGCACGTGCAGCAGGGCGTTATCGCCGGCTGCTCGGGCGGCAACTACGATTCCGTGGTCCAGGCTGCCCGCGTACTCAAGGGCGCCAACACCGGCTGCGGCGAGTTTTCGCTGTCGGTCTATCCCACGAGCCAGCCCGTGGCGCTCGAGCTTACACGCCGCGGCTACATCTACGACCTCATGGAGGCCGGCGCGATCGTGCGCACGGCGTTCTGCGGCCCGTGCTTCGGCGCCGGCGACACGCCCGCCAACAACGGCCTTTCGATCCGCCACACTACGCGCAACTTCCCCAACCGCGAGGGTTCCAAGCCGGGCAATGGCCAGCTGAGCGCCGTGGCCCTGATGGACGCCCGCTCCATTGCGGCGACGGCTGCCAACGGCGGCGTCCTGACGCCGGCGACCGACCTGCCCGAGGAGACTTGGGACGAGGCCTGCGAGTACACCTTTGACGACGCGCCGTACAAAAAGCGCGTGTACTGGGGCTTTGGCAAGGCGGAGCCTGCCGACGAGCTGGTCGAGGGTCCCAACATCAAGCCGTGGCCCGCGATGGAGCCGCTCGGCGACGATATCCTGCTCAAGGTGTGCTCCAAGATCATGGATCCGGTCACCACGACCGACGAGCTCATTCCTTCGGGCGAGACGAGCTCCTTCCGCTCCAACCCGCTGGGCCTGGCCGAGTTTACGCTCAGCCGTCGCGATCCGGCCTACGTGGGTCGCTCCAAGGAGGTCGACGCCGTGGAGAAGCGCCGCGTTGCCGGCGAGGCAGCAGGCGATCTGGCGGCACTCGATGCCGAGCTTGCGGGCGTGTTTGAGGCGCTGGTCGGCGCGGGTGTCGCGGCCGATGCCAAGGCGACTGAGTACGGCTCCATGCTCTATGCCAAGAAGCCCGGTGACGGTTCCGCCCGCGAGCAGGCCGCGAGCTGTCAGCGCGTGATCGGCGGTCTGGCCAACATCGTCCACGAGTACGCCACCAAGCGCTATCGCTCCAACGTGATGAACTGGGGTATGGTGCCCTTCCAGATGGAGGCCGAGCCCAGCTTTGAGGTGGGCGACTATGTCTTTGTGCCGGGTATCCGTGCCGCGCTCGACGGTGACCTAAAGGACATCGCCGCCTACGTGGTGCGCGCCGACGGTGCGGTCGAGCAGATTGAGCTCTACATTGCCGATATGACGGCAGAGGAGCGTGCCATCGTCAAGGCCGGCTGCCTGATCAACTACAACAAGTTCAAGGCCGCTGCCGAGTAACGCACTTAATTGTCCGCCCGGGGCTTACCCTTTCCCGCCCGCTCACGCGCTTCGCGAGGGTCGCGTTCGGGAAAGGGTAAGCCCCGGGCTACATTTCTGCGTTCTCGTTGGGTCTTGAGGGACGCTAATAAATAGACTTGCTTGATGCCGCCTCTGTTATCGGGGCGGCTTCTTTTGTCGAAAACCACCATGAAGGGGTAGGCGCCTTTGCGGTGGTTCCGTTTGTCTCGACCTGTAACATCTGGGCCCCTATTTGACGAGCGGTTGTTACAGATTGAGACAAACGATCGCCGCCGATCATTTCATCTCAATCTGTAACATCTAGGATCGAAAAGGGCCGCTAGATGTTACAGATCGAGACAGTGGAACATCGGAGCCGAAACCACCACAAAGGTGCCTGCCCGGCGGGTCCTTATTTCGATGGGGTCCAGGTTATTTCATCGTCAAATAGCCAAGTGCGTGCCGAGCCACTGTTGCGCGCTGTCTGCGGATCGGGCTCGCAGGTTTGTTCGTAGGCATCCTCGGTACACCGATCCATAAAATCGACGACTGCCGTCTGGTCGCCCTCCATGACGTAGATTACGTCGCCATCCGAGATATAGACCCCCGGTCCTTCATTGTCCACGCAGCCGGGGTCGTATGAGACGTTGCACAATTTGCTCCCGTTTGCCGCATCGAGCTCAAGGGTCGAATGATACCCGCCAACCATTTGGCCGTTCTTGGCTCGATATGTTGCGGCGCCGTACCACCGCTTAAACGTCTTGCCTTTGAGTAAACTGGTTGCCTTACCGATAAGCTGCTCATCTTGGGTATAGCGCGTGGCTCCAAGTTCGATTCGGGGATAGTTACTGACCCCAAGCGCTGCGGGCGTACCGTCGAAATCGACGGTGATCGAATCGGGTTTGACGATATCGGTGAGGATTTCGATGGGGTAGCTTACGGTTTCAACCGCCGCCTGCGTTGCCGAGGCAGGGAGAAATGCGAGATAGATAATTCCTACGCCGACTGCGGTAATCGCAAACGCTAAGACGAGCAGGCCGATATAGGTGGAGCGTTTCACGGCGGGTACCTCGCAAACAGTATGCATTCATTAAGATAAGTGATACCAGCTTACGACAATATTCAAAAGAAAGCGATCGGTCGAAATGACGGGGCGAAAAGGCCCTATTGGGCTTCGATTTGACCTCTAATAGGAATATTTGCCCCACTCATTCTGGGCGAGAGGTCAATAATTCAGTTCACGAGTCTTGAGCGATACTATTCTCACTAAACTCACTATTTTCACAGTAAGCACTATAAATACGATAGGGAGGACGACGAGAACGTTGTGACGTGCGATAGCTAAGCCGTTTAAGCCGGACTCTGACCTTGAATCTCCGCCTCTATCTGTGCGAACGGGCTATTGTCGGTTCTCGATTCCATCGCTGCGTTTTCGTTGGGTCTTGAGGGACGCTAATAAATAGGCTTGCTTGATGCCGCCTCTGTTATCGGGGCGGCTTCTTTTTGTCGAAAACCGCCACAAAGGGGACAGGCACCTTTGTGGCGGTGGGGACGAGCTCGATGTTGTTGTGATCGTTGAGCGGCATGTTAATGGGCACCTCTACAGAATTTCATCTGGGCTGGCGGGTTTGGTTGTTTTGGGGATGCCGAGTTTGGATGACGCGAAATCGTCAACATTGTCCTTAATTCCGTCTTTGGTGTAGACAGTGACCATATAGGTGCTGTGTCCGAATTCGCCCTTGTCGCGTGTTGCCCAGGCATCCCAGTAGGCGGCCCCGTTTCGCCCTTTGATTTTTCCGACACGGCGGAGTTCTGTTCGCTTTAATTTCTGGTTGCTATAGATGGTTCGACCGGCTTCCGCGGTGAGCCCGCACTGTCCAAGCAGCTTGTCGAGGACTTGGTTCATGTGGCGCTCATCGGTGTTTGGTGCGTAGTCGTAGGCGAGGGTGATGGAGTCAAGGGGCTGGTCGTCGATCAGATAATTCATTGTCTGAGGTTCGAGGCAGAAATAAGGAGAGCATCCGTCGACCTTGCCGAGCAACGGTAACTTGGACTGCCAACTTCCGGTGGGAATTGCATATTCGTAGAACACGCCACGGCAGACAAAGGAGAGCGAGGTGGCACGCGAGCCGGCGTCGATCATCCCGCAAAGATCGAAGGGCGAGGCGATACCAAAAGAAAAGGGCGTGATGACGATAAGGAAGAGCATCACGATGGGTATGGCGAGAATGGCGATGACGTTGCGACCGGTGGAATGAGACGGCTTCATATGCGCTCCTCGAGACAAAGAGCTGTTGAGGATAGGCAGAAATGGATATGTTCAGAGAACAATTCAAGTTTAATCTCATGGCGTGAGATGGTCGACCGTTAGCGTCGAAAACCACCACAAAGGTGCCTGTCCCCTTTGTGGTGGTGGGGAGCGCGCGGCTTCTTTTGGTGATAGTGTTAGCCGGCGGTATCATTAGGACAAATGGCGCGGGTTTGCATTGTGAGGTGCTTTGCTGTGAGAAGTCCTGCCCGTATTGGATTGATTGTCTTGGCGCTTGCGATCGCTGTGGTTGGCGCGGGCGCTGTCGGTATGGCATTTCTACCTGCTGCGGTGACGGAGCCGGTGGTCAAGCCTGTGACTCAATCTGTCGAACTTCTGACCGGCGACGACAAGCCTGAGACCATTACCGTTGATTTTGATGAGCAACCGGCTGCGCTGGGCATTAGTAATTATCCACGCATTCAGCTTGGGGCTATGCGCTATACCACGGATTCTGGTCTGATCGACAGGGCGTCCGAGCTGCTCAAGGGCAAAATCTTTAAGCGCTGGTATGGATATGCGTCCTATCGGGCAAAAGCGAACGACATGGTTGGCGGATGCCACTCTTCCATCGAGCTGGACACTGCAAACGGCGCAAAGTTATGTGATGTCTCGTACGATCCGGGCTACGAGGACAATGAGGGTCCGGGCATCTACATCATGGACGGCGATGTCGCCTATGTCATGGAGGGCGACCAGACCGAGCTCAACGATTTTATGGGCCAGTGTATCCAAGATGCCTATAAACAGACCTGCTTGCCTGACCCGCAGGCTGCACGCGATAGTGGGTCTGCCCGTACATGGCTGTTCGAGGATGAGATGCCCTGGACCGTCGAATCGGGAAGTACGGGTCCGGCGAAGGAGTAGAGACCGCGACCACCACAAAGGTGTCTGTCCCCTTTGTGGTGGTTTGCATGTCGTGGGAACACTCAGAAAATCTTATATATAGAGACTTAGATTTATGTATAAGATCGCACAAAGCTGGCAACAATACTTCTCGAACAACGTGAAGCCGCCCCGTAGGGCGGCCACCCCAAGAGAGGTGATTCCATGAGAATCGATAAGCTAGCAATGACGTCGCGCGAGGCGCTGCAGACCGCCATGAGCACGGCTGCCGACGCGCAGGCCGGTGCGGTGGAGCCGATTCACCTGCTGTCTGCCCTGCTCGGTGCCGGCGAGCGCAATATCTCCGTGATCATCGAGCGCATCGGTGCCGACCCGGCCCAGCTCGCGCGTTCCACGCAGGATGCCATCGACCACGCGCCCAAGGTTTCGGGCGAGGGTCAGCAGATGGGTCTTTCCAACGAGCTCGTTCGCGTCATCGAGAAGGCCGAAAAGAAGGCCACCAAGATGGGCGACAGCTTTGTGGTGACCGAGCATCTGCTGATGGCACTTGCCGAGGATAAGGGCGAGGCCGGCCGCGTTCTGCGCGATGCCGGCGTCACCAAGGAGCGCATCGAGCAGGTCTACGAGGAACTGCGCGGCGATGACCGCGTGACGTCTGCCGAGGACAAGACCCAGTTTGAGGCGCTGGAGCAGTACGGACGCAACATCTGCGACCTGGCCCGCGCCGGCAAGCTCGACCCTGTCATCGGCCGTACCGACGAGATCCGTCGTACCATCCAGGTCCTGTCCCGCCGCACCAAGAACAACCCCGTGCTCATCGGCGAGCCGGGCGTCGGCAAGACGGCCATCGTCGAGGGCATCGCCCAGCGTATCGTGGCCGGCGACGTGCCGAGCACGCTGCGCGACCGTGACCTCATCGAGCTCGACATGAGCGCGCTGGTCGCCGGCGCCAAGTACCGCGGCGAGTTCGAGGACCGCTTGAAGGCCGTGCTCAAGGAAGTGCAAAGATCGGAGGGCAAGGTCATCCTGTTCATTGATGAGCTCCACACCATCGTGGGCGCGGGTGCCACCGAGGGCTCCATGGACGCCGGCAACATCCTCAAGCCGGCGCTTGCCCGTGGCGACCTGCATGCGATCGGCGCGACTACGCTCGACGAATACCGCAAGTACATCGAGAAGGACGCGGCGCTCGCGCGTCGTTTCCAGACCGTTATGGTCAGCGAGCCTACCGTCGAGGACACCATCTCGATTCTGCGTGGCCTCAAGGAGAAGTACGAGATCTTCCACGGCGTGCACATCACCGATAGCGCACTCGTGGCCGCCGCCGACCTCTCCGATCGCTATATCGCCGACCGCTTCCTGCCCGACAAGGCCATCGACCTGGTCGATGAGGCGGCAAGCCGCCTACGCATGGAGCTCGACAGCATGCCGGTCGAGATCGACGCCACCACGCGTCAGCTCACCCAGCTGCAGATCGAGGAGCAGGCGCTCATGAAGGAGACCGACGACGCCTCCAAGGAGCGTCTGGAGGCCCTGCGCCAAGAGATTGCCGAGGTCCAGGAAAAGCTCAACGTGCAAAAGGCTGGCTGGCTCAACCAGAAGAACGCCATCGACCGCGTGCAAGAGCTCAAGGGACAGCTCGACGAGGCCAGGAGCGAAGAGGAGCGCGCGACGCGCAATGGTGATCTGGGCCGTGCGTCCGAGCTGCGCTACTCCGTGATTCCGGGCCTGCAACAGCAGATTCAGGATTCCGAGGCTGCGCTCGAGGCGCAAAAGCAGCAGGACGGCGAGGGCCTCAACGAACAGGTGACCTCCGATGAGATCGCCGAGGTCGTGAGTGCCTGGACCGGCGTGCCCGTGTCCAAGATGATGCAGGGCGAGCTCGACAAGCTGAAGGGCTTGGAGGGTGAGCTGCATAAGCGCGTCATCGGCCAGGACGAGGCCGTCTCCGCCGTCGCCGCGGCCGTGCGCCGCAGCCGTGCGGGTCTCTCCGATCCGGACAAGCCCATCGGCAGCTTCTTCTTCCTGGGCCCCACCGGCGTGGGCAAGACCGAGCTCGCCAAGGCGCTTGCCGAGTGCCTGTTCGACGACGAGCGCGCGCTCGTGCGTATCGACATGTCCGAGTACATGGAGAAGTTCAGCGTCCAGCGTCTGATCGGTGCGCCCCCGGGATACGTGGGTTACGACGAGGGCGGCCAGCTCACCGAGGCCGTGCGCCGTCGCCCCTACTCCGTGATCTTGCTCGACGAGATGGAGAAGGCCCATCCAGATGTCTTCAACGTGCTGTTGCAGGTGCTTGACGACGGCCGTCTGACCGACGGTCAGGGTCGCCAGGTGTCCTTCAAGAACACGATTATCATCATGACGTCTAACGTGGGCTCCAAGGCTATCGCCGAGCTTTCGGGCAAGGACGAGGAGGAGATGCGCCATCAGGTCGACGCGGCCATGGCTCAGACCTTCCGCCCCGAGTTCCTCAACCGTATCGACGATATCGTGGTGTTCCATCCGCTCGGCATGGCGCAGATCGAGAAGATCGTCGACATCCAGCTCGCCGACGTCCGCGCGCGTCTGGCCAAGGAGCGCATGACGCTTGCCATCACCCCGGCGGCCAAGCAGATGCTCGCCGTGGGCGGCCTGGACCCGGTCTTTGGCGCCCGTCCGCTCAAGCGTCTGGTTCAGCGCGAGGTCGTGGATGCCATCGCCGCCGCTATCATCGACGGCACGGTGCGCGAGGGCGATCAGGTGACGGTCGATGCCGACAAGGACGGCGGCTTTACCGTCGTGTGCGACAACACGCCGGCGGCCACCTACGAGGTCCCCGACGCCGAGTAGGTTTTGGGCCATGCCTTAAAATCTACCAGCCGTCTCTAAACGCCAAGGGCGGCGGATCCAATTGGGTCCGCCGCCCTTTTTCGTGCGACAATCGATGATATTGAACGGATGCGATGCGAGGAGCTATGCAGATGAAAGACGAGATCAAGACAAGCGCGCCGGCGACCGATGCCGCACCCGCCGCACCCAAGCCTGTGCCTAAGCCGGCGCCCAAGCCGCGCGACCCCTACATCCGTGCCGAGAACGAGGACGATGACGGCTACGATCCCTACAGCGATCGCCGCCCCGAGCGCGAGCCGCTGTTCGAAGCCGACCCCTGGCGCTAGTTGCATCAAGTAGCTAATTTGGCGATGATTTCCTGGGACGGGGTAGTCAAAAAAGTCCCGTCCCAAATCGACTGTCCAGGGAGTCGCATTCGAGCTTGGTTGCCCTCTCAGCCACTCGGCATCCTTCGAGCAGTAATAGTGAAAAAACTTGCTTAAGTGTTAATCAAGTCAGACGTAATCTTGATCTCTAATTAATCAAGAATCGCTATAATTTTGATTAGCTAGAGAGCAAGATTGGAGAATCATGGCATTCAACGACTTGATCGCCCAGAAAATAAAGGACTTTGAACAGCAGGGGGTTCCGCAGGTCTTTGAGCGAGACCTTGATCTAGGAAACCTACAGGAGCCAAAGCGCGACAACATCGTAAATGTGATTGTGGGGGCCCGCCGTTGTGGAAAGACGTATCGCCTGTATCAGGAGATGCGGCGGCTTCAGAGCCGGGGCGTCGAGCTTGACCGGATGCTTTACTTCAATTTTGAGGATGAGCGCTTGCGCCCGTATGAGCCATCGCTGCTGGCGGACGTGCTCGACACGTTCTATGCGCTGTATCCTGTTGCTCGAACCGAGGGCGCTTACATTTTCTTTGACGAGATCCAGGAAATTCCCGAATGGGGTGCGTTTCTGCGGCGTGTAGTCGATACGGAGAAAGCGACCGTCTATGTGACGGGATCTTCTTCTAAGATGCTGTCCTCAGAACTTAAGAGCGAGTTCAGGGGTCGTTCTCTTGTGCGAGAGCTTTTTCCGTTGAGTTTTTCGGAATACGTTCGATATAAGACGGGGAGCGTTCTCGAGTCAGATGCGACCTTTTCCCCGAGCGATGCAGCGCTGCTTCGACATCATCTGATCGGGTATCTTGAACGAGGGGGATTCATCGCGACGCTTGAGCAGACGCCTGCAGACGCGATTCAGCTGCTACAGGAATATGCTTCGCGAACGGTCGCCATGGACGTCGTTGAACGTTACGACGTCAAGAACCCTCGCCTGGCATCGCTGTTCTTGACGCGGTGTATGGCATCTTCGGGACGAGAGCTGTCAGTGAACAAAGTGTACAACGAGTTCAAGAGCAGACAGATACCCGTCAGTCGTAATTCGCTCAGCGACTTACTTGAGTATTATGAGGACGCCTACCTGTTATTTTCTGTGCCGGAGTTCACGCGTTCACTGGCAAATAACATGCGGTCTGCGTCTAAGGTCTACGCTGTCGACCCTGCGATGTTTGGAGCATTCTCTCCCGCATCGGCATTGGACCAGGGCCAGAGGCTCGAGACCGCAGTGTTCAATGCGCTAAGAAGAAGGACTCCCGCGGTGAGGACCGGCTCGGTCTGCCGCCTGCTAATCAAAGAGAAGAGCAAAAGCCATGAGGTGGACTTTGTGGCTGGGGATGCGCTTCTCATGCGGGCTTATAGCCTGATTCAGGTGAGTGCGGATATGGCAAGTGAGAAAACGCGCGAGCGCGAAATCGCTGCGCTTGATGCCTCGATGGCCCAGTTTGATCTTGGCGAGTCGGCAATCGTTACCATGGATGAACAGACCGATATTCCATGCGAGCACGGTGTGGTACACGTTATGCCCGCATGGAAGTGGCTCCTTGCCTAATCATCTATGGGCCTGTGGGGTCAGGACCTCCTGGCTCCTTCATCACGGTTGGGGAGCACCTTGCTGCGCCAGGCTAGTCCTGGGCTTTGATACTCGGCAGCAGGATCTGCGCGAGGTAGTCGGTTTCGAGCTTAGTGGCACCATCGGCCTTGCCGTCTTTACCCACCAGGTCGTTCTTGATCTGGCTATACGTATAGCGGTTGCCGGTCGTCAGCTCGACAAGCTCAATGGCCGTATCCATGGGGTAGGTCGACACGGGATTCTGCGTCCGCCCGTTGATGGTCTGGGGCACCACGTACGGATAGACGGGGCCGCTGGCGTAGACGGTATAACCGTTGCCTAGATTGGCCGCACCCAAAACCGTATCGCCTTCATCGGGCGTAAAGCTCTCGCCCTCGCGCACCGCGACGAGCGTCACGAGCGGCGTATTGGCGTCGTCGCCCAGATAGATGCATAGCGTGCTTCCGTTTTGCCAAGTTGCGACCTTGCCGTACCACTCGACGGGAATATCGAGCTGGTAGAGGTCGGTTGCCTTGTGGCGAGCGTCAGCATCACGGGACGCCTGTGCCTTTTGCGCGCTCACGGCATTGACGGCGGCGTCGCGCCGCGCGGTTGCTGCCTGCTGGAGCACTTTGGCAGCCGCGGCGGAGCTCGCACCGCCCTCCTCGGCATACTTGGCGGCGGCATCGATCTGGTCGTCAGTCACCGTGTCGGCCGAAGGCACCTTGAGCTTAAAGGTGGCCTGGGCACTTAAATCCTGTCCATCGCTCTTAACGGTGACCTGCGTCTTGGTGGTCGGGACGGTATAGATGGTGCCGTCGGCCGCGATGGGGGAGGCAGCGATGGAGAGCGTGTAATCGCCGGGCAGCAGTTTGATGCCGCGGCCGTGCTCGTCAACATAGAGCGTTTCGCTCACGGAGGAGCCGTCAGAATCCTGACCGCTCACCTGTACGGGAATCTTGGAGCCAGTGGAACAGTCGAGGCCCGCGGCCTGCATGCCAATCTGCACCGACATCATCGTGTGGGCATTGGCGGCGACAGCGGCAGCCTGCTCTTGCTGATATCCGTTCCAGGCAGCATAGCCTGCACCGCCGGCGACGAGCGCGACGGCCACGACACCGGCGACCATCAGATTGCGGCGCTTGGGCGACATCTTGCGATGGCGGACCTCGGCCTCGCGTGCCGAGGGAACGGACGGCAGGGGTATATCGCCCATGGCGATGGTCTCGTCCACGGCTGGTGCGGAACCCAGGCCAGGAAGCTCGCGAGTCAGCGAATCCTCGGCCGGCAAGCTGTCGAGCAAGACGGTTTCCTCGCCCGTGTCGGATTCGGGCTGGTTGCCGGCCTCGCTTTCGGTGCCTTCGTGATCTGCCTCATCCTCGGCAGGCTCAACGTCGCCTGCATCCTGATTATCGGATTGCGCCTCGGTTTCCGGCTCATCCTGCACATCAACGCCCGAATCGTCAAACGCAATCTCATCGAGTGAAATCCGGTCTAAGCTCTCCAAGGCCTCAGCGCAAGCTTCTGCATCTTGGGCCGCATCCTCTTGGCCCATCGTCTCATCATTCATACATCCCCCAAGCTCAATATCGGGACAACACTGTACCCAAAAATGGAGCCATATAAAGCGCGTGCGAAATATAAGATCCGATTTAACCTGAGCGCATCGTTCGGCCGCATCCTCGCGGCGGCAAAAGGCCCCCGGAACGCGAACGAATCACATTCCGGGGGCTCTACAATGCGTTGAGTTGCGCGGAGCCGGCTATGCTGCTTCGTGCTCAAGCGATGTCTGCGCCGGGCGCGTTACTCGGCGTGTGCGTAATCCACCTTGGCGCGGCGAGCGGTAGCCTTCTCCCAATCGCTGGTGCCCTCAAAGACATCCTGCTTGTAGGGATTGCGGCCGAGCTTCTTGGCGCGGTAGGCGATGTAGATGATCGCGGCGACGTTGGCGACCAGTGCGGCGATCGAGACCGCGGTAGCGGCGCCGGGGTCGAGCGTGGAGTGGGTCACAAAGATGGACTCCTCCTGGAAGTAGGGGAATACCTGGGCAAACATGCACCAAATAGCCAGCGTAAAGGCGCGGTTCTGGATCCAGCCGCCCTTGTTCCAGATAAAGGCGGCGACGGTGGGCGCCAGCAGCAGCGCAAAGCCGCAGAACCAGGAGTGGGTGGGCAGGCAGTTGTAGGTGTAGCAGAAGTTCCAGATATCGTAGGCGATGATGTAGACCCAGGTCATGTCGGGCCACAGCATATCGGTCTGATCCTCGGAGGCGTAGACGCTCCACCAACCGGTCATGCAGAAGATGTTGATGAGACCGGCGATGCCGTTGAACACGTTGTTCCAGCCGGCCAGCTGCGTAGCACCTTCGGAGGTGACCCAGGTGGACTCGCCCAGGACAAAGAAGTGATAGGCGCTCTCAAAGTCGGATACGACGGCGATCATGATGTTGATGGCGACGATCACAAACGGCCATGCGCGGAACCAATGCGCCTTGCCGATCTTTCCCCACTGGTACTTAATGGCAATGAAGCCCCAGCAACCGGCGAGCGCCGCGTATACCTTGGCGTAGTGGAACCAGCTGTTCTGGTACACATGGGTGGGGTTGGTGAGCGCCCACTCGGCGCCTTGCGAAACGCCCACGGCGATGGCGACGCAGTAGATGGTCATGGCCAGCGGAGCCACGCCAAAGATGATTGCCGCGCCCAGCTTGGTGCGGCGGCCGACTTCGTTGAGCACGATCAGGCCAATAAAGACCATGGCCCAGCCGGCCCAGTGGATAAGGGTATCGCTACCCCAAACATCGAACAGCATGCTGCTCTCCTTTCACACGCCCGCGGCCCCTCTTCTGATCGCGGGCAGTTTGGCCAAATGTCGTCAGTCCTGGGGCTTGCGCTCCGGATACTTGGCGGTATAGCCCTCGATGTGGAGTGTCGAGGCGATGATTTCCTTGACTGTCTCGTCGGGCACATCGGGGTGCGTGCGGATATACATCAACAACCCCATGATGAGGGTGTAGAACGTCTCGTAGACATGGTCGATGCGTAGCTCATGGTGGGCGACAAAATCCACCACGGTGGTGTCGCAGATATATTGCGCTACACGCTGGACCACGTTGTGCAAAAAGCCGCCGTAGAGCGCGCCGCTGCTTGAGGTGAGCGTACTCGGCAGCTCGTGGCCGCTGGCGACCAGGCGCTTAAAGAGCGGGGCGACGGTGTCGAGCGCGCCCTCGATATCACCGACGGTGCGGTCGGCGTTCCACTGCTCGAGTTCGGAGATAAAGCCGTCGATCGCCTCGTCCATAACAGAGGTGACGGCGGCGTCCATGTCGGCGAAGTAATGGTAGAACAATGAACGCGTGCAGCCGGCTCGCTTGGTCACGGCCGATACCGATAGGTGGGACACGCCCAGCTCGGAGCTTACGGTGCGCACGGCATCGAGGATCTCGCGACGGCGTTCGTCGCCCGTCAGGCGCTTTGCCGCGCTATCGGATGCGGGGACGGCATCGACTACAGAGGTACCTGCTGTGTTGTTGCCCATGTTTTGCCGCCTTTCATCCTCTTTTGCCTGACCGTTCGCCTAACAGTCTTGAATATTGTTGACGGTTCGTCAATACTATTTTTGACACAATGTCAACAATGGCGGGTGAACGGCATGGGGCATGCCCGGCCTGCAAAAAAAGAGGGGCGCTGCGGCCTCGTCGGGCTGTGGCAAGAGAAGGGACAACCATGATTCTCAACGGACCGGGGATTAGCTACACCGAGCCCGACATCGGTTCGGAGTTCGTGCCGCCGCTGCCGGAGCATCCGCGCGAGGCCATCGTCAAGCTGTGCGAGCACTGCACCAACCGTCTGCTGCATCGCGACGAGCTGTTGGGCTACGAGTACTGGTCGTTTGCCGAGGCCGCGACCGACGAGCAGGCCGAAGTGCTCTGCAAGATGAAGATGCGCCGTCCCTATACGCTGCCCGAGATGGCCAAGCTCACCGGCATGCCCGAGACCCAGATCGAGAAGATGCTCGACGACATGAGCTACACGGGTCTGCTCGAGTACAACTGGGAAAACCCCGAGCGCGCCAAGCAATGGGTGTTGCCCATGCTGGTGCCGGGTTCTGCCGAGTTCCTCAACATGCGCGTGAGCCAGCTCGAGGAGCACCCGGTCTATGCCAAGTTCTTTGAGCAGGCGTCCAAGGGACCGCTGTCCAAGGCCACGCCGATGGTGCCGCCCGGAGGCGCCGGCATCGGCATGCACGTCATTCCGGTCGAGAAGGCCATCGACGCCGCGAGCACCTCGGTGCCGATCGAGCATATCGAGCATTGGCTCGACAAATACGATGGCAAATATGCCGCCAGCACCTGCAGCTGCCGCGCGAGCCGTCGCGTGATGGGTGAGGGCTGCGCCGACGACCCGGCCGATTGGTGCATCGCCGTGGGCGATATGGCCGACTACGTGGTTGAGACCGATCGTGGCCATTACGTGACCCGCGACGAGGTTTACGACATCTTGCGCCAGGCCGAGGACAACGGCTTTGTGCACCAGATCACTAATATCGACGGCGAGAACAAGATCTTCGCCATCTGCAACTGCAACGTCAACGTGTGCTACGCCCTGCGCACCTCGCAGCTGTTCAACACGCCCAACCTGTCGCGCTCGGCCTATGTCGCTAAGGTCGAGAAGGACAAGTGCGTGGCCTGCGGTCGCTGCGTCGAGGTGTGTCCGGCCGGCGCCGCCAAGCTGGGCCAGAAGCTCTGCAGCAAAAAGGCCGGCGGACAGGTGCCCGAGTATCCGCGCCAGGAGCTGCCCGATGCCACCAAGTGGGACCACACCAAGTGGTCGCCCAACTACCGCAACGACAACCGCATCGAGACGCATGAGTCCGGCACCGCTCCCTGCAAGACGGCCTGCCCCGCGCACGTTGCCGTTCAGGGCTATTTGAAGCTCGCGGCTCAGGGTCGCTATGACGAGGCGCTGGCACTCATTAAGCGCGAGAACCCGCTGCCCGCTATCTGCGGCCGTGTGTGCAACCGCCGCTGCGAGGACGCCTGCACCCGCGGCCGTGTGGACGCCGCCGTGGCCATCGACGAGGTCAAGAAGTTCATCGCCCAGCGCGATCTGGATGCCGCGACCCGCTACGTCCCGCCCGTGGTGACGCCGACGCGCGCTGGCGGCTTTGATCAGAAGATCGCCATCATCGGTGCCGGTCCGGCCGGCCTGTCCTGCGCTTTCTATCTGGCCGAGAAGGGCTACAAGCCCGTCGTCTTCGAGAAAAACGAGCGCCCGGGCGGCATGCTCACCTACGGCATTCCCAGCTTTAAGCTGCAGAAGGACGTCATTGAGGCCGAGGTCGAGATCATTCGCCTGATGGGTGCCGAGTTCCGCTATGGCGTGGAGGTCGGTCGTGATGTGACGCTCGACGAGCTGCGCGCGCAGGGCTTTAAGGCCTTTTACGTGGCCATCGGCTGCCAGGGCGGCCGCCTTGCCGGTATTCCGGGCGAGGATGCCGTGGACGTGACCGTGGCCGTCGACTTCCTTCGCGAGGTTAACAGCGGCAAGATCGATACCCTGTCCGGCCGCACCATTGTGGTGGGCGGCGGCAACGTGGCCATCGACGTTGCCCGCAACGCCTGCCGTCTGGGCTCTGGGCACGTTGAGATGTTCTGCCTGGAGAGCGAGGTCCAGATGCCCGCCAGCGAGGAAGAACGTCGCGAGGCCGTTGAGGACGGCGCTCACATCAGCTGCGGCTGGGGCCCCAAGGAGATTCACCTGGACGAGGCCGGTCGTGTGTGCGGTATCACCTTCAAGCGCTGCACGCGTGTCTTTGACGACGAGGGCCGTTTTGCGCCCGAGTACGACGAGAACGATCTGCGCCGTGTCGATGCCGACCGTGTCGTCATGTCGATTGGCCAGTCCATTGTGTGGGGCGACCTGCTGGCTGGCTCCAAGGTGGAGCTCGGCCGCGGCCAGGGCGCCCTTGCCGATCCCCAGACTTACCAGACCGCCGAACCCGACATCTTTGTGGGTGGTGACGTCTACACTGGCCCCAGCTTTGCCATCGACGCTATCGCCGCCGGCCACGAGGCCGCGGTGTCCATCCATCGCTTTGTGCAGCCGGGCTCCACGCTCACCATCGGCCGCAATCAGCGCCGCTACACCGCGCTCGACCGCGACGACGTTGTGCTCGAGAGCTACGACAACGCGAGCCGCGAGGTTGCCCACGTGGACCGCGAGCGCGAGAAGGCTGCGCCGTTTAGCGAGTACGTCGAGACCTTTACCGAAGAGCAGGTGCGCGCCGAGACCGCCCGTTGCCTGGGTTGCGGTGCCTCGATCGTCGACCCCAACAAGTGCATCGGCTGCGGCCTGTGCACCACCAAGTGCGCGTTCGACGCCATCCATCTGGATCGCGACCGCCCCGAGTGCTCCACGATGGTCAAATACGAGCAAAAGCTCCCAAGCCTCGGCAAGTACGCTCTAAAGCGTGCCATCAAGATTAAATTTGGTCGTAAATAGGTAGCCATGGCGGGTAAGGGGACGGCGCAGACTAGATCTCGTCGTCCCCTTGCTTTGAGTTTGCATCGAATCAACCTCTGCAGAAAGGGTTTCGCCTTGCATGAATTGGGAATCGTCTATCACATCATTCGCGATGTCGAGAACGTGGCGCGCGCCAATGGCGTGCGTCGCGTTTCGAGCGTCACGCTGCTGCTGGGCGAGGTCTCGGGCGTCGTTCCCGACTTGCTACTCGACGCTTGGCGCTGGGCGGCAGATAAAAAGCCCATCACCGAGGGTGCGGAGCTTATCGTGGAGCCCGTTGAGGCCGTGACACATTGCGAGGCGTGTGGCTGCGACTACGCGACGGTCGAGCACGGCAAGGCCTGTCCCCATTGCGGTAGCGGCGAGACCTATTTGCTGCAGGGCCAAGAGGTAATGATCAAACAGATCGAGACCCCCGAAGAGGATCCGGCAGGCGCTGCCCCCGACGGCCCTTCCGACGCGCCCGATGCCGTCGACGCCGCCAACCCACTCCACATCGTCTAGGATCCCCTATAAGTTGCGGTGAAATAGTTCCTAAATCCAGCCTTCTGGCTCTTAAACAAGAACTATTTCACCGCAACTTTTTTGAGTAGTTTTGTTGAGCATAAGTCGTGCAAATAGTCAAGCCATGTCTGTTTAAACAAAATAGTGACAGTACGAGCACATTCGCACTTGCTTAATATCGATATTAATGAACAGCTTGCTTGTATCTATAAAATACATAGCTTGATGAACGACGCCTTGTCGTGTAATGAGTCAAAAAGCAGTAACGTAATCAACTTGTAACAAACCTAGACGTTTAAACAAATAATCCAACCTTTTGCGGATTTAGCTATAATTCCACAATCCAAACAGGTATACTCCTTTCATGTCGTGTAGGAAATACGTAGACAAAAAGGAGGTTATGTGATGGTAAGTATTGTTCTTGCTAGCCACGGGGACTTGGCAGCTGGAATCAAGCAGACGGGCTCGATGGTCTTTGGCGATCAGCCGTCTGTTGCCGTGGTCTCGCTCGAGCCGAGCATGGGCCCCGACGACTTCCGTGCCAAGGTCGAGGAAGCAGTCGCTTCCTTCGAGGACCAGGAGCAGGTGCTCTTCCTCGTTGATCTGTGGGGCGGCACGCCGTTCAACCAGATCAGCGGGCTCATCGAGGGCCACGATTCCTGGGCTATCGTCACCGGTGTCAACCTGCCTATGCTCATCGAGGCATATTCGCAGCGCTTTGACGCAAAGAACACTGCACATGCGATCGCAAAACATCTCGTGACTGAGGCTAAGGCTGGCGTGCGCGTCAAGCCCGAGTCTCTGGAGCCCGAGGAGAAGAAGCCGGCTACGGCCGCCGCTGCTCCTGCAGGCGCCATCCCTCCGGGAACGGTCATCGGCGACGGGCACATCAAGATCGCCCACGTCCGTATCGACACCCGTCTGCTGCATGGTCAGGTGGCCACCACGTGGACCAAGCAGATTAACCCCAACCGCATCATCGTGGTTTCCGACGGCGTTGCTCACGACGAGCTTCGCAAGACGATGATCGAGCAGGCTGCCCCTCCGGGAGTCCATGCCAACGTCGTGCCCATCAAGAAGATGGCCGAGGTCGTCAAGGACACGCGTTTTGGTGACACCAAGGCCATGCTGCTCTTCGAGAACCCGCAGGATCTGCTCAAGGCCATCGAGGCCGGCGTCGACATCAAGGAAGTCAACATCGGTTCCATGGCTCACTCCAAGGGCAAGGTCGTCGTCACCAACGCCGTCGCTATGGGCGATGACGACGTTAAGACCCTCGAGGCCCTCAAGGCCAAGGGCGTCAAGTTCGAGGTCCGCAAGGTTCCTTCGGATGCTTCCGAGGATCTCGACGCCATGTTGAAGAAAGCTAAGGCCGAACTGGCCGCTCAAGCATAGTAAAGGAGGGTCCGATACATGTCTGCAATCACTATTCTGCTTGTTGCGATTGTCGCGTTGCTTGCCGGTATGGAAGGCATTCTGGATGAGTTCCAGTTCCATCAGCCGCTCGTGGCATGCACGCTTATCGGTCTCGTAACCGGTCACCTTCAGGAGGGCATCCTCCTGGGCGGTTCGCTCCAGATGATGGCCCTTGGCTGGGCTAACGTCGGCGCCGCCGTCGCGCCTGACGCCGCTCTGGCCTCGGTCGCTTCTTCGATCATCATGGTGCTCGCCCTCAACGGCGGCGCCACTGATTCGGCCAAGGCCGTTACCGCGGCCATCGCCGTCGCCGTCCCGCTGTCGGTCGCTGGTCTGTTCCTGACCATGATCTGCCGTACCATTGCTACCGCTATCGCTCACGCCATGGACGGTTGCGCCGAGAAGGGCGACTTCTCCGGCATCGAGCGCTGGCAGTACGCTGCCATCCTCATGCAGGGCCTTCGTATCGCCATCCCGGCAGTACTTCTGTGCATCATCCCGGCCGAGGCCGTTACCAACGCGCTTAACGCTATGCCCGACTGGCTGTCCGGCGGCATGGCTGTCGGCGGCGGCATGGTCGCTTCCGTCGGTTACGCCATGGTCATCAACATGATGGCCACCAAGGAGACCTGGCCGTTCTTCATCCTCGGCTTTGTCCTTGCTGCCATCCCTCAGCTCACGCTGATCGCCCTTGGCCTCATCGGCATCTCCCTTGCCCTCATCTACCTTGGCCTTAAGGATCTGGCCAAGCAGGGTGGCGGCATGGGCGGTGGCTCCGGCGACCCGCTCGGCGACATTCTGAACGATTACGAGTAGGAGGGGAGTGATACATATGGCAGAGAACAAGATTCAGCTCACCAAGGCTGACCGCAAGAAGGTTTGCTTCCGTCATCAGTTCCTTCAGGGCTCGTGGAACTACGAGCGTATGCAGAACGGCGGCTGGTGCTTCGCAATGATCCCTGCGATCAAGAAGCTCTACACCAGCAAGGATGACCAGATTGCCGCTCTTAAGCGCCACCTGGAGTTCTATAACACCCACCCCTATGTTTCCGCCCCCGTCATTGGCGTTACCCTCGCTCTCGAGGAGGAGCGCGCCAACGGTGCCCCGATTGACGACGTCGCCATCCAGGGCGTCAAGGTCGGTATGATGGGCCCGCTCGCCGGTGTCGGCGACCCCGCCTTCTGGTTCACCCTTCGCCCGATTCTGGGTGCTCTGGGCGCTTCCTTGGCCCTGTCCGGCAGCATCGCCGGTCCGCTGCTGTTCTTCTTCGCGTGGAACATCATCCGTTACGCCTTCCTGTGGTACACGCAGGAGTTTGGCTACAAGGTCGGCTCCTCCATCGCCAAGGACCTCTCCGGCGGTCTGATGGGCAAGGTCACCGAGGGTGCTTCCATCCTGGGTATGTTCATCATCGGCGCCCTGGTCGAGCGCTGGGTGTCCATCTCCTTCACCCCGGTCGTCTCCAGGGTCACGCAGTCTGCTGGCGCCTTTATCGACTGGGCTAGCCTGCCCTCCGGTTCCGAGGGTATCAAGGAAGCACTGACGATGTATAACTCCATCGGTGCTAACGCCCTTGATCAGGTGAAGGTCACCACGCTTCAGGCCAACCTCGATCAGCTCATCCCCGGCCTTGCCGCCGTGTGCCTGACCCTGCTGGTCTGCAAGCTCCTCAAGAAGAAGGTCAGCCCGATCGTCATCATCCTGGCTCTCTTCGCCGTCGGCATCATCGGTCGCGTCTGCGGCTTCATGTAAGCACGTTTCGGCTTAAGACCGAGAATTGCTAGGCAAGGGCTTTTGAGCCATTGAAACGGACCGCACCCGGTGGGTACACTGGATGCGGTCCGATTGTTTTATTTGGAGGGCGAGGCGCGCATGGCGCAATCTCAGAACAGCACGGTCGATCTGGCAACGCCGGCGACCTGCCTGATGGGGCTTACCAGCCACGGTAACGTGATGGTGGGCAATAAGGCGTTCGAGTATTACAACGAGCGCAATCCCGAGGATTATATTCAAATCCCGTGGGATGAGGTCGACTATATCGCCGCCGAGGTTTTGCGCGGCACCAAGAAGATTACGCGTTTTGCCATCTTCACCAAGGATAACGGTCACTTTACGTTCTCGACGCGCGACGACAAAGAGACGTTGCGCGCGGTCCGCAAGTACGTCGACGAGGATAAGCTCGTGCGTTCGCCTGACTTTATCGATGTGACGGCCAAGGGCGCCAAGAGCATCCCCTCCGTTATCAAAAACCTTTTCCACAAAGGTAACTAGTCGTTGGGTAGTCGTCTGCGACGCTCTTAAACGACCAGTCATTAAAGAACGTCGCAGACGACTATCTCGAAGAGCGGCTATGCGCTGCATGGTAGTGGCGCAAATCTGCTACACTAGTACAACATGCCTCCGTAGCTCAGGGGATAGAGCACCGCTCTCCTAAAGCGGGTGTCGACGGTTCGAATCCGCCCGGGGGCACCAGAGATTTGCCGAGCCCGGTACCACCACGGTGCCGGGCTCTTCTGGTCTAAGGGCCGGATTCGGGCCGTCGACACCCGCGTCACTCATTTCCCCGCGGGGGGAGTTTTCGAATCCGCCCGGGGGCACCAGAGATTTGTCGAGCCCGGTACCACCACGGTGCCGGGCTCTTCTGGTTCATGCCATGTCAAAAACGAAGCGCCCACTTGCTGGGGGAGCAAGCGGGCGCCTGTGAGCGAATATGTTTGCGGTGAGAGCCGTGATGAGCGGTGGGGTGGCGACTAGTTGGTCGTACCGGAATCGTCACCCGTGCCCGAGCCAGAGCCCGAGCCCGAGCCAGAAAGTGCGACCGTCAGCGTAATCGTGCTGTCGGTGGACTGCTTGCCGGTGGGGGAGACGCCCGTAACGGTGGCATCCTCGTTACCGCTTACGGGATTGCCGTTCTGGTCACAGAAGCCGATGTTATAGAAACCGGCGTTGTTGAGCGCGGTGACGGCGGCGGAGATGCTCTTGCCGTACAGGTTGCCCGGAACACTGGCCTTGCCGGACTTCTTGGCAATGACGACGGTAATCGTGGCGCCGGGCTTCTGCTTGCCGCTGGGGTTCCAGCTGATCACGGTGCCCTCGGTAACCGAGTCGTTCTCCTGGTAGCTCACGTCGACGCCAAAGCCTGCCATATCGAGGGCGTTGCGCGCCTGGGCCTCGGTCATGTCGGTCAGGTCGGGGACGGACGTGGTATCCGGGCCGCCCGAGACCTTGTACGAGATGGTCGTGCCTTTCTCGACTTCCTTACCGGCTCCGGTGCCCTGCTCAAAGACCTGGCCCTCATCGGCCTCATTGGCCTCCTCGGAGGCGTTGCCCTTCAGGCCAACGCTTGCCAGCGCGGCCTCGGCCTGGTCTTTGGTCAGGCCGACAAGCTGGGGAACCTCAACCTTCTCGGAGGGCTTGGGGCCCTTGGAGATTACCAGGTTCACCTTGGTTCCCTTGGCCTTCTTGGTGTTGCCGTTGGGCGTCTGCTCGGCGACCTTGCCCTCGTCGACATCGTCGTTGTAGCTTTGGTCGATGGTGCCGACCTCGAGGCCGGCTTCCTTGATCAGCTCGACGGCAGTCTGCTGGTCCTTGCCCAGCACATCGGGCACGGTGACCTGCTCGCCGCCAAAGAGTCCTGTGGCAAAGGCCACCACGATGCCGATGACGGCAACGGCTGCCACCACGGCGGCGATGATCTTGTTCTTGTTGGATTTGGGCTTTTCGACCTCGTAGGAGCCGGTGGAGCCCGAAACCGAGCTACGGGCGGTATTTTGGCCGCTCACGCCCGAGACGGGACGCACCATGGCGCGCGTCTGATCGGAAAGCTCGCGAGTCTTGGTGGCGCCCAGCTCACCGGGGGCACCGATGATGCGCGTGGGCTCCGAGACGTTGACGGCACGGCCCGACAGGTAGCTGTTGAGCACCTGACGCAGCTCGTCGGCGGTCTGGAAGCGGTTTGCCGGGTCTTTCTCCATGCACTTGAGGATGATGCGCTCAAGGTCGGCGTCGACACCGGAGTTGATCTGGCTCGGCGGAATAGGCAGCTCGTTGACCTGCTTGAGTGCGACCGAGATAGCGTCGTCACCGTCAAAGGGAACGCGGCCGGTGGCGCACTCGTACATCACGACGCCCAGCGAGTAGATATCCGAGGTGGGGCCGAGGTCCTGACCGCGGGTCTGCTCGGGGCTGACGTAGTGAGCGGTTCCCAGCACGTTGTTGTCTTGCGTGAGGTGGCTGTTCTTGGCGCGCGCGATGCCAAAGTCCATCACCTTGATGTTGCCGTCGGGCAGCACCATGATGTTCTGCGGCTTAATGTCGCGGTGGATGATCTCGTGCTTGTGGGCGACCGAAAGCGCGGAGCTAATCTGCGAGCCGATCTGGGCGACCTTCTTGGGGTCGAGGGCGCCGTGGCTCTTGATGCCGCTCTTAAGGTCGGTGCCGCGCAGGTACTCCATGACGATGTAATAGGTGTCGCCGTCCTTGCCCCAATCGTAGACGCCCACGATATAGGGGGAGGAGAGACCGGCTGCTGCCTGGGCCTCCTGCTTAAAGCGTGCGGCGAAGGTTGCGTCGCCAGCATACTGCGGCAGCATAATCTTGACGGCTACCGTGCGGTCGAGGACCTGGTCCTGTGCACGGTAGACGGTCGCCATGCCGCCTGTCCCCACCTTATCCTTGAGGAGGTATCTTCCCCCGAGGACCCTCTGTTCCATTCCTGCTCCTAACATAACTATTCGCTCAACGATGTGTGTAGTACCTACGATGTGGCCGCTGGGGCCGTGTGGCGCGTTGCCGCTAACTCTTCGGCCGCGGCGCGCCTCGGGTGTCCGATTCGATCATGGGCATCACGCTCCCTGTGCGGCAAGCGCCGCGGTCAGGACGATGCCGGCGATCTTGGCGGCCTTGACGTCATGCTTGTCGTAATCCTCTAAGGCCACCGAGATGGCGACTGTGGGTGAATCGTAAGGTGCAAAGCCAACGAACATCGAATTGACGTTGGTGCCGCCAATCTCGGCCGAGCCGGTCTTGCCGGCGACCTTGACGCCGGGGATCTGGGCATCGGTGCCGGTGCCGGACTGGACGACGGCAAGCATGGCCTGCTTGACCTGGTCGGCCGTGGCGGAGCTGACGGCCTGACCCAGCGAGCGGGACTGCGTGGTCTTGACCACGGTTCCGTCCGGGGCGAGTACCTGGGCTACAAAGTACGGGTCCATGACCACGCCGCTGTTAGCGATGGCGGCGGCAATCACGGCGTTCTGCATGACGGTGGTCTGCGGGCCGGGCGTGTGGTCCATGCCGACAGGCTGGCCGGCGCCGGCCCAGGCGGTCTCCCACTCGGTCATGAGCGACGGGTCGGCCATGATGGAGGCCGCGGAGGTCAGGTCCTGGCCGAGCTTTTGGCCATAGCCAAAGGCGTTGGCAAACTGCACGAGCGTGTTTGCGCCAACTTCGTTTGCCACCTGGCCAAAGACGACGTTGGAGGACACGGCAAAGGCCTGCTGCAGGCTGATGGTGCCGTAGCTCTCGTTGGCATAGTTGGTGACCGGTGCGTTGCCGATGTCCATGGAGCCGGGCGCCTGGTAGGTGCTGGTAAGGCTGGCGGTACCGGTCTCGAGTGCCGCGGAAAGCGTAACGACCTTAAACGTTGAGCCCGGCGTGTACAGCGCGTCCATGGCGCGATTGTACATGGAGCCGTCCTCGCCGCCGCCCGTCTGCAGCAGAGCATCGATGTTGGTGTTGTCGTATGTGGGCGAGCTGGCACATGCGAGAACCGCGCCGGTACGCGGGTCGATGACCACTACAGCGCCCTTAAAGCCCTTGAGTGCCTGCTCGGCCGCCGTCTGGATGCGCGAGTCGATGGTGAGCTTGGCGGTGTTGCCCGGCTGGGTCTGGCCCGCGAGCGACGCGATGGCGTTGTTCCAGCTGGAGTAGTCCTTAGAACCGGTGAGCGTGTCGTTCATGACGCTCTCGATGGCGGTGGTGCCATACTGCTGGCTCACGTAGCCAACCACGTGTGCTGCCAGGTTACCGTTGGGGTAGGAGCGTACGTAGGTGCCGTCCTCCTGCTGCAGCGACTCGGCCAGCGTCACGCCGTCGGACGTGATGATGGAGCCGCGCTGGATGTACTTGGAGCGGGCGATGGTGTGGTTGTTGGTCGGCATGTCCTGATAGTCCTTGGCCTTAATGACCTGGACATAGGTGAGGTTGCCGATAAGGATGGCGAACAGCGCCGTAAAGGCGAGCACCGCACGGGTTAGACGGTTGGCGAGCGCAACGCGGCCGAGCACACCGGATTCAGGCGTGTCGAGCAGGCGACGGCGCATGCGCGAGCCGACGGAATGGCTGCCGCTGCCGTAGGAAGACGAGGTGGCAAAGCGCGTGCCCGTCGGGGCGGCGGCAGATGCGACCTGATCATCGGTGATGGCGGCCATGGTGCCGGTGCCGGTAAGCTCGGCCTCGCGTCCGGTCGCCTCGTCACCGGCGCGCAGCAGGAGCGCGACGATGATAAAGCTCGCCAGCAGAGAGGAGCCGCCCTGGCTCATAAAGGGCAGGGTGACGCCGGTCAGCGGGATCAGGCGGGTTACGCCGCCAACGATCAAGAAGGCCTGGAAGCTGATGGCGGCCGTAAGGCCCGTGGCACTAAAGGCGGCGAGGTCGGACTTTGCGCGGGCAGCTGTGGTCAGGCCGCGAACGGCAAAGAGCATAAACAGGATGAGCACGGCGCCGCCGCCCAAAAGGCCCATCTCCTCGCCGATAGCCGAGAAGATAAAGTCGGACTCGACGACAGGGATGTTGTTGGCCATGCCGTTGCCGATGCCAACACCGACCAGACCGCCATCGGCAAGCGAGAAGAGCGACTGGACGATCTGGTAGCCCTGGCCCTGGGCGTCCTTAAACGGATCGAGCCAAACCTGGAAACGCACCTGAACGTGAGACAGGAACTTGTAGGCGCCCACGGCTCCAACGGCCAGCAGCGCAAGGCCGATAACGACATACGAAAAGCGCCCCGTGGCAACGTAGAGCATCAGCAAGAAGATGGTGTAGAACAGCACGGCCGAACCCAGATCGCGTTCGAAGACGACGACGAGCAGGCACACACCCCACACGGCAAACAGCGGCAGCAGCAGTCGCAGGCGAGGGATCTTAAAGCCCAGGATCTTGCGGTTGGAGATGGAGAGCAGCTCGCGGTTCTCGGCCAGGTACCCGGCCAGGAACAGCACGATAAAGACCTTGGCGAACTCGCCGGGCTGGATGGTAAAGCCCGCGATGCGAATCCACAGCTTGGAGCCCGAGATCGTGGTGCCGATAAAGATAGGCAGCATCAGCAGAATGATGCCGATGATGCCAAAGGTGTACTTGTAGCGCATGACCACGTCGAGGTTTTTGACTAGTGCAAGCGTTCCCACCATGAGCGCCACCGAGACAAACAGGATGATGAGCTGTGAGATGGCGAGAGCGGGGGCGAGACGCGTCACGAACGTGATGCCGATGCCCGAAAGTATAAATACGATGGGCAGGATGGCGGGGTCGGCACCGGGCGCCAAGATGCGCACGGCAATGTGGGCCGCGGCAAAGGCGGCAAAGAGGCCGATCGGTACGGCGAGCGTCTCAAAGGAGATGGCAGCGCCCGCGGTGAGGACGTACATCGCATACAGCAGGATGACGGGGAACGCCGAGGCGATGAGCAAGAGCAGCTCGGTGTTGCGGCGACTCATAAGCGGCACTCCCTTTCTAATTCTTATCGGAGGCTTCGGCCTCGGCGGACTGTTCGGCGGTTTTCTCGGAATCTGATTCGGAGGTCGATCCCTGATTGGTGTTGTCGCGAATCGTTTGCGCGTCGATCACCTGGCGGGTCTGCTCCTCGTCGATCTGGTGGCGGTACTTGGATATCGTGTCCTGCGCATCGTCGACACTTGTTTGCGGAATGCCCGCCTTGAGGCGGTTTTGCGTGTCTTCGGGCAGGTCGGACAGCTTGATGCTGGTTTCGCTTTCGAGCCAGTGGAGCTTGAGTCCGAGTGGCTTGCCGGGCAGGCCGCGCCAGACGGCGACATTGCCCTGGTAGGTACCCAGGTAGTACGAGCCGGTGACACCCGTGTAGGCCCAGATGCCAGCTGCCAGCACAAAGACGAGGGCCAGGATGGCGGCGATAGTAACGTTGCGGCGACGCACGCGTTGCGCCTCGCGCATGACGCCATCGTCAACCAGGTCAACGACTACTACGGTCACGTTGTCGTGGCCGCCGGCGGCAAGCGCCGCGTCCACTAGGTTGTCGACGCAGATTTGCGCGGTTGAGGACTGCGTGGCGATGTTCTCGATATCGCTATCGGGAATCATGCTCGAAAGGCCGTCGGAGCACAGGATCAGGCGGTCGCCTTCCTCGATATGCAGAGTGAAGTGGTCGGCATACATGGCGGGGTCCGAGCCCAGCGCGCGGGTGATGACCGAACGGTTGGGGTGGACGCGAGCCTCGTCTGCCGTGATCTCGCCGGCGTCCACGAGCTCCTCCACGTAGGAGTGGTCGCGGGTCACGCGGATGAGCGTGCCCTCGTGGAGCAGGTAGGCGCGAGAGTCACCCACGTGGGCGATGGCGAGCGTGTCGTTTTCGATATAGGCACAAGTGGCTGTGCAGCCCATGCCGGGCTTGCCCAGGCCATTCAAGGCAGCCTCGATTACGGCGGCGTTGGCGGCCTCGACGGCTGCCGCCAGGCGTGCGGCGTCGGCAGACTGAGGAGCTGTCTTGGCGATGGTTTCGACAGCGATAGAAGAGGCCACCTCGCCGGCAGCGTGACCACCCATGCCGTCGCATACGCAAAAGAGCGGCGACTGCACCAGGTAGGAATCCTCATTGTGCGGGCGCACGCAGCCAACGTCGGAGCGGGCGCCCCACATGAGTTGCGTGGTGGTGCCGGCATCATAGGTCGAGTCGGTCTCGATGCGCTCCTCGGTTAGGGGTTCAAAGCTCATGGTCGAGCCGGGGTCTTTGAGCTTGGCCTCAACGGCGGCAACGTCGATTTCGGCTGTGTCACCGGGAGAGACGGTGTCGGTCTCGGCGTTTGATTCGGAATCGCCGGTGTCCGGGGAGTCGGGCTCCTCGGAAACGCGGGCGGTCGACTCGTCATCTTGCGGGCTGACGTCTATAGGCTCGGACGTCGCAAAGTGCGACGGCGCGGGCGTGCTTTGCGACTGGGCGGCGGGCTCGGCCACGGCATCGGACTCGCTTGCGGGCGCAGGTTGCGGGGTCTTGGGTGCAGGGCCGTCCTCGGGGGATGTCCCCGCCTCGGGCGCAACCTCGGATGCCGGGGCTATGGGAAACGCCGGCGCGGCGGGCTCGGGTGCTGCAAACACCGCAGCGCTCTCGTTGATTGCCGCGGCGACGGGTTCTGCAAAGTGAGCCGGCGCCGGGGTTGCTTCGGGCGCTGTGGGCTGTTCCGCAGCATGTGCGCCGATGGGCGCTGCTGCGGCATCCTCTTCGCCCTCGTTATCGGCGAGATCCGAAATATCATGCGTTACATGCGAAAGAGGCAGGGAGAACACGGTGTCCTCGGGCTCCACGGGTGTGGAGTCCGCCGGAGCGGCGTGGGCCGGTGCAGCTACGGCGGCAGCCGGTGCCTCGGTCATGGTTGCGGACTTGTTCTCCTCGTCGATCATCGACGGTTCACCTTCATGACCACGTCGCCAATCTGGACTTCGTCGCCCTCACGCAGCGTCGCGGGCTCCACGAGCTGGCGGCCGTTGACGAGCGTGCCGTTAAGCGAGTTGAGGTCCTCGATGATGAGCGCCGGGCCCTGCAGCGAAAAGCGCGCATGCGAGGCCGAGACAAACGGCTCGTTGATGCAGATGTCCGAAGACGGCGAGCGGCCGACGATGACGGGGCCGAGCATGTCTACGTGGATGCCGCGGATGCCGCGCGGACCCTTGTCCACATCGATCGTCCAAATGGCCGAGTCGCGGCGCTGTCCGCGCACAAGTCCCACGCCGGTCTTCATGACGGCGAACAGGAAGATATAGAGCAGGGCGACCAGGACGATGCGGCCTGCAAAAAGGACGATATCGATGTTCATAAGAGACTATCCCCTAAATTCAAAGGTGCTCAGGCCAAACGTCAGCAAATCGCCGTTGCGCAGCGGGCAGCGCGTAATGCGGCGGTTGTTGACGAGCGTGCCGTTGGTGGAATTGAGGTCCTCGATCGACCAATCCGAGCCCGTAAAGGTGAGCTGGGCGTGGCGGCGCGACACGTTGGGGTCGCGCAGGGCAATGTCGGAAACTGAGCGCTCGCGACCGATGGTCACCTGTGCGGAGGTGATGCTATGGCTCTCGCCGCTCACGACGTCGACGAGCTGGGCGAGCGGGCGCTGCGGGGCGCGAGTGCTCGCCATGTTGGAGGCGATGCCGGCTGCGGCGCCTAGGCCCACGGCGGCACCGGTCGCGGCGGCTCCGCCCATGCCGGCAAGCGCGTCGCGCGAGACGGTCTGCGGCACCGGGATGGGTGCGGCGGCGGGGTCGGGGACGCTAGGCGCGAAGGGGTCTGCCACGGCAAGCGGGTCGGGAGCGGCGGCGCGAGGCGTCGGCTGCTGCTGGGGCATGGCGGCGGGGCGCTGCTGCTGCGGGGCAGCAAACTGCTGCTGGCCGGCGCGTGGGGCGCTGGCGGCGCGGCTTGCCGCGGAGTTGTTCTGGCCCAGGCCGTTTTGGTAGGCGCGCTCTTCCTCGTACAGGCGGCCGAGCGTGGGCGCATCGACGTTCTCGGCAAAGACCGAGAACTTGCCGGCGCGCAGCTGCGGATCGATCATAAAGCGCACGAGGGGCTCGCCGACAAAGACATAGCGGCGCTTTTCGGCCTGCGCCTTCACAAACTCGCGGACCTCGCGCGAAAGCTCGGGGTAGAACGGGGCGAGCATGGGATCGTCGTCGGCGGCGATAAGGATGGTATAGAGTGCCGGCGCCGTGTTGACGCCGTTAATCACCAGAGTCTGATCCTCCATGTCGCGAGCGGCCTGCTTGGCAAGCTTCTTAAAGGAGAACGGGGCACGGGTGGCACCGAAGATGCCGGCCACGTGGTCCTCGAAGATGTTCAGGAAGTTCACGAAAGATCACTCTCCGTATAGGTTCTTTGGTATCCGAGCAAATATAGGCATATCCCAACGATTATAGAGGATAGGATTCCCGCAACCGCCGCCTTGGCGATGACCGCGGCTGCAAGGCTGGCAATTTCCATATGGTGTGCAAGACAGGACGCCGCTGCGCAGCCGATGCCGGTGACAGCGATGGCGGCGATTGCGGCAAGGTTTGAGCCCTGATCGGCACGCTTGGCATGGGCATTGAGCAGCGCGGATGACGCTGCGGCAGTTGCCGCGACCAGCACAAAGGCGGCCCAAAGGAGCGAGTCTCCCAGCGCTGCGGCAACGTTACCGAGCCCCAGCACGCCTCCGGCTGAAAGCGCGACCGTGGCCAGACGGGCAAAAAGCGCGCCCATGCCCGTTGCCGCGGCGGCGCTTGCCGGGCCGAGCCAAAATGACGCGACGCCGGCGGCGACCCCAGCTGCCAGGAAGGTATTGCCGGTCAGACAGCCAAGCGCGAGTGCACAGGTGAGCGTGGCGCTCGCGGCAGCCTCGGTGCGACCCCAGGCGATCCACCAACCGGACATGGCGGCGGCAAAGATCACCGCGACGGGCAGCATCGACAGGATGCCCTGTGCCTGCATGGTGGCGTTGGCCATGAGCACCAAAAAGCCCACAGCCGAGATGGCCGAGCCAATCTGGGGGGCCAGGCCAGCCGCCGCTCCGATCGCGATGGCCGCAATGACCAGGCCGGGAAGCGCCGCGACCCCGGCCGTTTGCATCAGCAAAAAGCTAAAGGTGCCGCACGTTAGCGCCGAGATAGTGCGCATGGTGTAGTCGCGCGCATGGCTCCAGCGCGTGCCCGCCCAGCCGAGTGCGGGGTCGACCTCGATGGCGTCGTCCTCGTAGTGCGACGGCTCGATATCGTCGAGCTCCTGCTCGTCATCCGAAAGTTCGCCAACCATTTGCTCCAGGCTGCGACGGCCTTCGCGCACGCTGCCCAGACCGGCAAGGAGCTGGTCGCAAAATGCCTCGATGCTGTTGGGGCGGTCCTGCGGCATGGGGGAGAGCGCGCTCATGAGCGCGGCCTCGGCTCCCGGGGGAAAGTGCGGTATCAGCTCGCTGGGATAGGTGGCGCCGCCGATGATGCGGCCGAGCGAGTCGGCGGGCGTGGCCGCCATAAAGGGAGCGCTGCCGCACAGGCCCTCGTAGATCACACAGGCGAGGGCAAAGACATCGGCGCGCTCGTCGACCGTGCCGGTCTCGATATCGAGCTGCTCGGGCGGCATGTAGCCGATGGTGCCGCCGCGCGAACCGCCAAAGCCACCGGCAGACGACAGTCGCGCCATGCCAAAGTCGGTGAGCTTTACATTGCCCGAGTGGTCGATGAGCACGTTGGCGGGCTTAATGTCCAGGTGGAGTACGCCATTACTATGGGCGAAGGTGAGCGCCTGGCCCAGGGCATCGGCAATGGCCGCGGCCTCGTCAAAGGTAAGTGAGTGGCCGTCCGCGCGGTGCAAAAACTCGGCCAGCGACATGCCATCGACATACTCCATGACTAGGTAGGCATAGGCTGTGTCGTGCGTAAAGTCGATGACCTGCACGATGTTGGGATGTTGAAGCATGGCGGCAGTGTGCGCCTCGCGCAGGACATCCATGATGTCGCTGGCGGGCATGCCGGCACCGTTGATAAGGGGGATGCGTTTAATGGCGACGCGGCGGCGCAGGTGCGTGTCGCGGCAGATCTCGATGGAGCCAAAACCGCCGGTCGCAAGTGTCTCGAGCGGCTGGTACCGCTTGAGCAGCTCGCGAGAGCTGGTGCCCTCCAAAGGAACGTCCGGCGAGAACCGGGCGGTATGTTGCGAGAAAAGCGGCATGGCCAACCCTCGTGCGTTTAAAGTTCGTTTGCGAGCGGCGGGCGCGGAGCCGAGCCGTTCGCGGTGGCATAGATGCTGCTAGTGTAGCACGCTCGGGTGCATGGGGAGGATAGCGGGATGCGAGGTTGCCTGTCTGGCTTGGCCTTAGCGCTTCTTCTTGTTCTTCTTCTGCTTGCGCTTGGTCTCCTGGGGCTTGTCGCCCTGTTTGGCTTCGGCAGCGGCCTTTTCGGCCTTCATTTTCTTCTTCTTGGTCTCGATGCGGAGTTTTTTGTTGATGCGCGCCTTGAGGAAGGGACCGAACTGCTCGGCATCGCCGCGAACAAAGGTGTCCTTAGGGATCGTCACGCCCTGGTCGGCGAACATGGCCACAAAGATGCGCTCGCCGTCGAGCACGTGGTCGAGCTTTTCAAACGGGAAGAACTGCGACTTGCCGCTCTTGCCCCAAACCATCAGGCCGTCCTCGTTGGCGGCGACGCGGCGATAGCGGCCACCCATGGACTCGTCGGCCTCGACGGCGTCGATAAAGTCGCGGGCGAGGGTGTGGTGCAGGTTTTTGCTCCACCAGGCCAAAAAGGCGCCGAATACGATCAAGACGACGCCAAACTTGATCCAGTTGCCGCCGGCCACCAGCATGCCGATGCCGATGAGCGCGGCAATTGCCGCGGCGACATACAGCGAGCCGCGACGCCTGGGCGAGGCGACCAGGCGGGCGAAGTCGGTGACCAGGTCGTTTTCGTACTGGTACTCGTTGAGGTACAGGATGCCGTCGTCGGCTGCGGCCTGCTCCTCGAGCGCGACCTCGACCTGGTCGGCTGCTTCGGAGGGAACGAGGTTGCTCTCTGCGTCTGCCATGCTCTTTGGACTCCTATCGCGGCGGGCTCGCCGTACGGGTTATTATGGATGCAGTGTGCCGTGCGACCGTATGGCCGCCGCGGCAACAAGACTCAGTATACCCGGGGGAGCACCCATGGAATCGTTGTACCGAAAGTATCGCCCGCTCACCTTCGACTCCGTGGTGGGCCAGCAGCATATCGTCTCGACGCTCGAGCACGCCATCACCGAGGGGCGTCTGTCCCACGCGTACCTGTTCTGCGGACCGCGCGGCACGGGCAAGACCACCATGGCGCGCATCCTTGCCAAGGCGCTGCTCTGCCGCAATGCCGAGGCGGCGCGCGCCGAGGGCGCAAGCGGCTGCATGCCCGACGGCACCTGTGAGGAATGCGAGCTCATCGCCGAGGGCAACCACCCAGACGTCTACGAGCTCGATGCCGCAAGCCGTACCGGCGTGGACAACGTGCGCGAGGAGATCATCAACTCCGTTAACTTTGCCCCGGTGCGCGGCAAGTACAAGATCTATATCATCGACGAGGTCCACATGCTCACGACGGCGGCGTTTAACGCGCTGCTCAAGACGCTCGAGGAGCCGCCGGCGCACGTGATCTTTGTGCTGTGCACCACCGACCCGCAAAAGATTCTGGAGACAATCCTCTCGCGCTGCCAGCGCTTCGATTTCCACCGCATCGGTAACGAGGATATCGAGCGCCGCCTGGCATACGTGTGCGAGCAGGAGGGCTTCGACTACGACGACGAGGCGCTTGCCATCGTGGCACGCCATGCCAAGGGCGGCATGCGCGACGCGCTCTCCACGCTGGAG
Organism: Collinsella sp.; assembly: GCA_048323995.1. Classification (GTDB taxonomy): domain Bacteria; phylum Actinomycetota; class Coriobacteriia; order Coriobacteriales; family Coriobacteriaceae; genus Collinsella. The sequence goes on from DBFELT010000026.1 coordinate 59,286, forward strand.
CAGCTGAGCGTCTTCGGCAACGGCACCGTGCATGCGGACGATGCCCGCTCGCTTTTGGGCGAAGTTTCTGACCAGATTCTGGGCGAGTTCGCGCGCGCCATTGCTGATCGTGATGTCGCCGAGCTGTATGGGCTTATTCGCGCGCAGGTCGAGGAAGGTAACGATCTGCTGGAACTGACGCGCGACCTGGTGGCGCACGTGCGCGACGTGTATGTTGCCTGCGTTGCCGGTGCCCGTGCCGAGTTGTTTGAGGGCGGCGCCGAGCAGGCCGAGGCGCTTGCTGCCGAGGCCGCTGCCTTTGGCGAGCATCCTGCCGACCGTTTGGCTCGCGTGCTGACGGTGCTCGACGATGCCGCGCTGGAGATGAGGGGTGCGAGCGACGTGCGCCTGGTGCTCGAGATCGCCTGCACGCGTCTGGCACGTCCCGAGGCCGATTTAACGATTGAGGCTTTGGCTGAGCGCGTGGCTCGCTTGGAGGCCATGGTTGCCAACGCTGCCGTTCCGGCGAGCGTGGCTGCTGCTCAGGCGAGCGCGCCTGCGGCTGTCGCGGCTGCACCTGCGACGACACAACAGCCGACGCTGATCTCGGGTGCCCGAGCTGCTACTCCTGCGGCGACCGCCGCCCCCGCTGCTACGCCCGCGCATCAGGGCGGCATGCCTTGGGACCGCGGCGCTGCTGTTCCGGCTGCCCAGCCTGCGCCCAAGTCCGCGGCTCCGGCTCCCGCGCCCAAACCTGTAACGCCTGCACCTCAACCCGTTACGGCTCCGGTTCCCGCGCCTGCTGCATCGACCGTGCCGGTGTCCAAGCCCAACACCGCCGCTCAGGTTGCTGCCGCCGGCGCCGCCGAGACCCCCGCGGTCGAGGATGCCGGCGAGCTCCAGCGCAAATGGGCCGAGGTCGTCGAGCGCGTCAAGGCTCGTCAGGCCTCCTACGCGGGACTTTTGCTCAACGCCCGCGCCACGGCCGACGACGGCTCCAAGCTCACGGTCTCGTTCCCCGCGGGCTCGACCTTTGCCATCAAGATGCTCGGACGCGCCGACACGCAGTCGGTAGTCCTGCCGACGGTCTGCGCGGTCTTCGGTCGTCGCACCGTCGACTACGTCCTGGATGGAGGTGGCACGCCGGCTCCTCAACATGAGGAGCATTCTCCATCTGCACGGGCTGCGGTATCTGCGGACCCGCAACCCGTGTCCTCGGCGGCCCCTGTATCCTCGAGCGCCAGCGCGCCGCAGCAGCAAGCGACGCCGGTGATGGCACCGACCCCGTCGGCGCCTAAGCCCGCCACGCCCAAACCGGCTGCTCCGGTCCCCGCACCCAAGCCCGCCGCCGCGCCTGCGCCCAAGTCATCCGACCTGGCTAAGGCCCCCTGGCTGCGCTCCGACAACCCTGCCGGCGCTCCTGCCACGGGCAAGCTCCCGACCGAGCCCGCACCCCGAGCACCCGAGCGCTCGTCCGCTTCCAAGGCTCAGCCTGCCGCACCGTCTGCGCCGTGGGAATCCGAGCAAGTTCCCTACGACGATGCCATGGTCGGCGGTTTTGCTGCCGATGCCGGCGGGGACGATCTGCCCCCGTTCGACGTGCCGGCCGCGGCGTCCGCGCCCAAGCCCGCTGCAACTGCCCCCAAAGAGGAGGACGTTCCCGCAGCTCCCTGGGAGTCCAATCCCGGTGCTGGCAGCCCCTTCGGCCACCAGGGCGCAGCCCCGAGCATCCCGCAGACCGAGGACGAGGCCAAAGCCCTCATCCGCAACGTCTTTGGCCAGGCCACCATCTTCAAACCGGTGGAGTAACCGTGCGGGCGGGCATACTGCTCACGAAGAGGTCTCTTTGTCCGGGCGCATCTGTATTTCGGACATGTGTAGTGTGGTGCCACGTATCTCGCATTCGAGCAGGCAGGTGCGCGACGGTCGGTCTAGGATGCTGAGGTCGATACGATACGCCGCATAGCTGTCCGTGTACTCGACTTGCTCGGCGTTGAGGGTTGCTCCGATTGTCAAGAAAGAGCCCGGTTCGGCATCGACAATCTTGGAGTCTTTTATCTTGACCTTGAACTCTTGGTAGAGGGACGGGCTGTTGTAGTAAATGGTTCGGGTTCCGTCGGTGCACTCATCGGTCGCTTCCCATTTGACGACGGGCTGGTCCGAGCTGGCTATCAGCAGTTCTGCTCCAAAGGCTATGGCATGGGTGATGACAACCAGCAATGCCCAGCCGACAAAGAGGTAGAGAACCACATATGCAACGGGGTGTTTTGAGCGGATGTTTTGGAGCGCGTCGGGGGCATTCATGGGGCACCTCCAAATTGCTATCTATGGCAATCAGATTATACCCCGCCGTCATGCGCGCCACCCCGAGCAGCGGTCCGGCATTTTGCTATCTAGCTGGATGCAGAAAATGTCGGGTTCCGGCCCTACTAGATTTAGTTTGAGACATTATGCAACCTTGCATAATCTTGGGGCGCATCACACTCCAGGACATGTATATCGACTGAGGTAGCGCGACCGCCCCGCTCGCTGCCCTCGTGCCGTGGTACGATTTTTGAGTTTGAAAGCCCCGCCGCGTCCCGGCTGCCCTTGCAGCTCGTTGCGCGGCCGCACGCAAAGGAGCCATTATGGCCGGTATGAACATGCAGCAGATGATGAAGCAGGCTCGCAAGATGCAGGAGCAGCTTGCCGCCGCGCAGGAGAACCTCAAGTCCCAGACCGTCGACGCCTCTGCCGGCGGCGGCATGGTCAAGGTGACCGTTAACGGCGAGATGGAGCTCGTCAACCTCACCATCGATCCCGATGCCCTCGATCCCGAGGACGTCGATATGCTGCAGGACATGATCATGGCTGCCGTCAACGAGGCCGTCCGCGGCGTCAACGAGCTCGCCAACAAGCAGATGGGCGCCATCACCGGCGGCCTCAACATCCCGGGCATGCCGTTCTAAGACACACATATAAATGAGTGCGAATCACAGTCTGCAAAAACTGCTCGATGAGCTGGGCCGTCTGCCGGGCATTGGTCCCAAGTCGGCCCAGCGCATCGCCTATTACCTGCTCGAGGCCGATGCCGAGGAGGCCCGCCGCCTGGCCGAGGCCATCCTGGAGGTCAAGCAGGAGGTCCACTTTTGCAGCCGTTGCTTTAACTACGCCACGGCCGACGAGTGCTCCATCTGCCAGGACCCGATGCGCGATACCACTCGTATTTGCGTGGTGGGCGAGCCGCGCGACGTCCAGGCAATCGAGCGCACGGGCAGCTACCACGGTCTCTACCACGTATTGGGCGGCGTAATCAGCCCCATGGACAAGATTGGCCCCGAGCAGCTGCACATTCGCGAGCTGCTGGCACGCTTGGGCCACGAGGATATCCATGAGGTCATCATCGCCACCAACCCCAACATCGAGGGCGAGACCACGGCGAGCTATCTGGCCCGTACCATCAAGCCGTTGGGCGTCGAGGTGTCGCGTCTGGCAAGCGGCCTTCCCGTGGGCGGCGACTTGGAGTATGCCGACGAGCTTACGCTTGGCCGCGCCATCGAGGCCCGTCGCGCGATTTAGGTGGCGTCAGCTCCACGGCATGTCCCGTCGGCCTGCCGCACGGGGCGCTCATAATTGGGCGCGCGTTCATGCATTTGTTGTGCAACAAACCTGCTTTTCATCCGCTTATCGCGTGGATGGCTCCGCTCGCACCCCGTATTTGCGCGTTCGTTGCGCAACCTTTTGTGTTCGCTGATACACTCAACTATGAATTTGAATGAATGCGCCGCTTTCGAGCGGCGTGTTTTTGTTGGAGGAGATCGCATGCGGCCCGGGGGCACTCAGACAAAGCATGGCGCCGCGGTGCGCATGCGACGCCGGCTGGGCCTGGCGCCACGGGCATGCGTGCTGCTGTCTTGCTCGCTCGTGCTGGTCATAGCCGGTGTTTCGGCTTATGGCATGACGGTGCCGTCCATGGTGCAGGCGCATGCTGCGCGTGAGCTGCATATAGGGCGCAAGGCCAAGAGCGATCTGGGAACGACAACCGGATATACGTGGGCGAGCGTGGTCTCGCACGTTGTGTTTGGTGTTGACCCCGCGGACGAGGGCGAAGCGCCGGACAACGAGGTCACGCTGGCAAACGGCAAGACCATCGTGCTCACCAACACCAAGATCATCACGAAGCTTTCCAACAACAGTGTGGCATCCGTCATAAATAAGGCCGAGCAGCAGAAAGAGCAGGATGCGCAGCAGGCTGGTAAGCCCGGCGGCTCGGACGGGCCCGGTTCTGGTGCCGGTTCGGCGGGCTCGGACGGCGGCTCCGGTTCGGGCTCCGCCTCTGGCGGTGGATCTTCGAGTGATGGCTCGACGGACGGCGGTACCGGCGGCGACACGAACTCGGGTGGCCTCTCGGCTGCCGAGGAAGAGAGCATCCACAGCTGGCTCGTGACCAAATACAACATGCTCGACGGCTACGTCACTCGCGTCAATAGCGCGGTTTCGACCTATAACGCTACGGGCGATACCGGACCGTGCGACACCCTGGCGAATGACATGTTTGTTATCCGTGCCGAGTTCGGCCGACAAAGGTTTTCGACCAAATCAAAATGGTATCGGCAGTATGCCAATCTGTGGGGCTGCTATACCAACCTGTGTCAATGGGTTGGGCACTACGGCAACGACGACGTCGCGCTCAACAACTTCAACACCAATGTGGCGGCGATCGCTCTATGACGAACGACCTCGCTTCTACGGCAGCCCAGTCGCTCAACCGTGATTCCATGGTGGGCCTGCGCCTGGCGCGCGTCGACGGGTTTGAGCCGGCCGTCGCCCTGGGCACGGACGAGCTTCCCACCTACCTGCGCCGTTTTACGATGCTGTTTGCCGATGACGCCACCATGCGCCGCGGCGGTATCGGCCGTGTGACGCGTGCCGTCAACGCGCAGGGCGAGGCCGTGGCGCTCAAGCAGCTCATCTTGCCAACGCGCGACGAATTTGATGACGATGTCGCCCACGAGGCGCTGGTCGCCAAGTTCAAGGCGGCGTTTCGCGAGGAATATGAATGCCATCGTGCCCTTTCGGGCCTTAAGGGCTTTCCCCGCTTATACGGGTGGGGCGAGGTCGACGGCGTGCCCGCGATTGTCATGGAGTGGGTCGAGGGCGAGACGCTCGCTCGCCTGCGCTCGCGCTTTGCCGTAGATGATGCCGGGCGCCTGTCGCCGCTCGTGGCGGCGCGCCTGGGTCGCGACCTGTTCGATCTGCTCTGCCGCATGAGCTTGGTAGGCGAGGGGTTCGTCCATCGTGATATCTCGCCCGCTAATATAATGGTGCGCACGGCGCGCCTGCCGCTCGACCGACAGCTTGCCGAAGGCACCTTCGACCTGTGCTTGATCGACTTTGGCTCGTCGCTGGCGCTCGAGCCCGCCTCTGCGGTGGCCGGCACCGGCGGCAAGGCGTCGTTTACTGAGCGCTATGCCACGTTGCGCCGCGCGACGGTGGCCTACGCCCCGCCCGAGATGCTCACCGACGATATCCCCGACCTGCGCATGCTTCGCATGTCGCCGGCGATCGATGTCTATGCAGCGGCGAGTACGGTCTACGAGCTCATCGCCGGTGTCGCGCCGTACGAAGTGGCGCCGGGTGCGTCGGGTACTTCGGGCTCGCGCAAAAAGACACGAGATATCGCCAGCCCCTATCGCCTCAAGATGGATACGCTGCCCGATTATCCCGTCGGCGCCCACGCGCCCGGCTGCGACTTGACGCAACTGCTGCGACGCGAGCCCGATGTGGCACTTGCCGCGGCCGAACAGGCTCAGCAACTGGGGCTCGATCCAAATTCCGAGGATCTGCGCGATGCGCTGGCGTTTGTCGACGCTCAGCTGTTCGATGTGGTGATGGCCTGCCTGTCCTGCCATCAGGAAGATCGTCCCGAGCCGGCTGCGGTGGAGGCGGCGCTCTCGGCATTTTGCGACCACTATGCGCAAAATGTCGCCCGCTCGCTTCGCGCCGAGCCGCTCATGCCGTGCCCGATGGAGGTGTCGGGGCACACGGCCCGGCGTGCGGCGATGGTTGGTGCGACGGCGGTATGCGGCGTGCTTTGGGCTGTGGTCGTGGTATCAGCGGCGCTGTTGGCGTCGGGCGCCCATGTGACGCTCGTCGTGGGACCGCTTATGTGGTCCGGGAAGCTGCCGGCCATTATCGCCGCACTGGCGTTGGCGCTGCCGGGCATGGTGGGCATCGCTACCGGGGCCTTGGCGCGCGACCGCCGTGCGGGATTCCTGCAGGGCGTGTTGGCCCTTTCCGCCTGTGAGGTTCCGGCTCTGGCGGCACTCGCATGTGCCGTGTTTTCCCAGCATGCCGTGGCGGGTGGTCTGGTGGCCGCCATAATTGCAACCTATGCGCTCACGTGGTTTTTGCTGGCGATGGGGTTTGCCTTTGAGCTTCCCGTCGTGTCGGCACGACGTGCGAAAATTCCCATGGCGACGCCGCTTGCCGGCGGAGCCGCGGCTGCCCGCGCCTTTGGCGGGCCGGCCGAAGTATCCGACACTATCTCTGCGGCCAAGGAGGGCTAAGCCATGGCTTCTCAAGCTGAGCTCACCCCGTGCGGGGCAATGTTTGACATCTTTAAGCGCGCAGCGCACCTGAGCCATATCGAACTGTGCGGCCTGGTGCTCTCGAGCCGCCCGCTCGCCGACGGCCGTAGTCCGCAGAGCCGTGCCGCCGATCGCTCCTGGGTTTCGCGCTTTATCGTGCGCGCGCCGGTCGGCACGCTGCAGGAACGTTATTTTGCCGATTACGGAACCTCGGCCGCGCGCATTATGTCGCAGCTGGCCCTGCGCCGTCGCAATCCCATGGACGCCGCGGCCGTGACCAATATGGTGTGCGGCCCCGCTGGCGAGCCCATGGTGCGGGCACTCGAGGAATGCCACCAGGACACGAATCTCTATCGCAATGCGCTCGAGCGCCTGTCGCAGGCGGCTGAGCTCATGCCCGCCGAGCGCGCCGAGGCCATCCTGGTGCTGTTTGTCGCCGTGGGTTGCTCGGCAGATGTCCGCTCGTCGGTGACCTATGCCGTCGACTACGCTCATGCGACCTGCGGCGGCGCCACGTCGACGCCGCGCTCGCTGAGCACATCTTCGGTTACGGGCGAGCACGAGGTCGCGCCGGCGCATCCGCTGGGATTGCTGCGCGTGCAAAACGGCTATGTGGTGAGCGCCCCGCGCTGGATTCAGCCGAGTGAGGAAGGCGTCGAGATCGGCGCGCTGGCAACGGGGGAGGGCGACATCACCGACGTCGGCGACGACGTATCGGCCCGCCATGCCCATATCTGGTGCGACGATTCTGGCACATGGTTTGTCGAGGACCTGTCGTCTACGAACGGCACCGTGGTGGTAAACGGGGCCACGAGTGTGTGTATTCAAGTAGAGCCTGGCCGCTCCGCCCAGCTCAACCCCGGCGATGAGCTCAAACTCGGCGAATCCACTACCTACGCCATCCTCCTCGGCGCCCTCTAGCCAGTCCTGCCAAATGATCCCTTGGGGACGGAGGAAAACGGATCACCGGGGTCGAACACCTCTTCGGCGATCCGTTTTCCTCCGTCCCCAAGGGATCATTTTTGCTCCCGGCAGTCACCTAGGGTGAACCTTTACCGCCCACCTATATTTGCCGAAATATGGCCTGACGGCGGGGTACAATAAGCCCGCATGCGGATTTCCGTTGCGGGCGCTTCCCATCGCCGGGGCGTGCCCGGGAGCATCCGGCATGCGGCCTTTGCGGCGCTCGGTCATGTGCAAGACGGGTAGCTGGGCCTGTGGAGCGCGTGCAGCTCTCCTCGCCTCGGCATGCCTTCTCTCCACGCCATGTACCTGCCGCTGAGTCCGCCTGTCAGATGATCGGAAGCAACAACGAAAATCCCATCACGCCAACATCCCGGCGATCGCCGGGGCCTGTATACCTATATGAGAGGAGAGGGGTATATGGCGCGTAAGTTTAAGTCTATGGACGGCAACGAGGCGGCCGCATATGTTTCGTATGCGTACACCGAGGTAGCGGGAATTTATCCCATTACGCCGTCCAGCCCGATGGCCGACCATGTCGACCAGTGGGCGGCCCAGGGTCGCAAGAACATCTTTGGCACCCCGGTCAAGGTCGTCGAGATGGAGTCCGAGGCAGGTGCAGCCGGTACCGTTCACGGTTCGCTGGGCGCCGGTGCTCTGACCACCACCTACACGGCTTCTCAGGGCCTGCTCCTGATGATCCCGAACATGTACAAGATCGCGGGCGAGCAGCTCCCGGGCGTCTTCCACGTCTCCGCGCGTTGCGTCGCTTCGCACGCCCTGAACATCTTTGGCGATCACTCCGACGTCATGGCCTGCCGTCAGACCGGCTTCGCCATGCTCGCCGAGGGCAACGTCCAGGAGGTCATGGACCTCTCGCCGGTGGCTCACCTTGCCGCCATCGAGGGCAAGACCCCGTTCCTTAACTTCTTCGACGGCTTCCGCACCAGCCACGAGATCCAGAAGGTCGCCATGTGGGACTACAAGGATCTTGCCGAGATGTGCGACATGGACGCCGTCCAGGCTTTCCGCGATCACGCGCTTAACCCTGAGCACCCGCATACCCGCGGCAGCCACGAGAACGGCGACATCTTCTTCCAGAACCGCGAGGCCTGCAACAAGGTCTACGACGAGCTTCCCGCCGTCGTCGAGGGCTACATGAAGAAGATCAACGAGAAACTCGGCACCGATTACGGCCTGTTCAACTACTACGGCGCTCCCGATGCCGATCGTGTCGTCGTGTGCATGGGCTCCTTCTGCGACGTGCTCGAGGAAGTCATCGACTACCTCAACGCTCACGGCGAGAAGGTCGGCTTGGTCAAGGTTCGCCTGTTCCGTCCGTTCTCCATCAAGCACTTTGTCGACGTTCTCCCCGAGACCGTCAAAAAGATCGCCGTCATGGACCGCACCAAGGAGCCGGGTTCCATCGGCGAGCCGCTCTACCAGGACGTCGTCTCCGCTCTCTACGAGGCCGGCAAGACGGGCATCAAGGTCGTCGGCGGCCGTTATGGCCTGGGCAGCAAGGACACGCCTCCCGCGTCCGCGTTCGCTGTCTTCGAGGAGCTTAAGAAGGATGAGCCCAAGCGCGAGTTCACCATCGGCATCGTCGATGACGTGACCAACCTGAGCCTGCCCGAGGCCGAGGATGCGCCCAACACCGCAGCCCCCGGCACCATCGAGTGCAAGTTCTGGGGTCTGGGTGGCGACGGTACCGTCGGCGCCAACAAGAACTCGATCAAGATCATCGGCGACCACACCGACAAGTACGTTCAGGCCTACTTCCAGTACGACTCCAAGAAGACCGGCGGCGTCACCGTCTCGCACCTGCGCTTTGGTGATTCCCCGATTCGTTCGCCGTACTACGTGACCAAGGCCGACTTTGTCGCCTGCCACAACCCCAGCTACATCGTTAAGGGCTTCAAGATGGTCCGCGACGTCAAGCCGGGCGGCACCTTCCTGGTCAACTGCCAGTGGAGCGACGAGGAGTTCGCCGAGCACATGCCCGCCGTGGCCAAGCGCTACATCGCGAACAACAACGTCAACGTCTACCTGATCGACGCTATCGACCTGGCCGCCAAGGTCGGCATGGGCAAGCGCACCAACACGGTGCTCCAGTCCGCCTTCTTCGCGCTGGCCAAGGTCCTGCCCGCCGAGGACGCCCTGCAGTACATGAAGGACGCGGCCACCAAGTCCTACATGAAGAAGGGCCAGGCCATCGTCGACGCCAACCACAAGGCCATCGATGCCGGCGCTACCGCCTTCCGTAAGTTCGAGGTTCCGGCCGACTGGGCAACCGCCGAGGATGCCGCCCCCGTCGAGCTCTCCGAGGAGACCAAGTCCGCCATCGCCCAGCAGGTCAAGAACCTGCTCGAGCCCATCGATCGCATGGATGGCGACAGCCTGCCCGTTTCCGCCTTCGTCGGTTGCGCCGACGGCCAGTTTGAGCTGGGCGCCTCCGCATACGAGAAGCGCGGCGTCGCCGTGGTCGTTCCCCACTGGGACGAGACCAAGTGCATCCAGTGCAACCAGTGCGCCTATGTGTGCCCGCATGCCACCATCCGTCCGTTCGCGATGACCGAGGACGAGGCTGCCGCCGCGCCCGAGGCTACCCGCACGCTCGACGCCATGGGCCCCAAGGCCAAGGGCATGAAGTTCACCATGGCCGTGTCCCCGCTCGACTGCATGGGCTGCACCAACTGCGTCAAGGTCTGCCCCAAGGGCGCCCTCGAGATGGTTCCCACCGAGCAGGAGATGGACCAGCAGCCCGTTTGGGACTACATGGTCGAGAACGTCTCCGAGAAGAAGGAGCTCATCGCAGCCAACGTCAAGGGCAGCCAGTTTAAGCAGCCCTACCTGGAGTTCTCCGGCTCCTGCGCCGGCTGCGCCGAGACCGCCTATGCACGTCTGGTGACCCAGGTCGCCGGCGACCGTATGTTCATCTCCAACGCCACCGGCTGCTCCTCCATTTGGGGCAACCCCGCTGCCACCGCTCCTTACTGCAAGGACAAGGACGGTCACGGCCCGGCGTGGAACAACTCGCTGTTCGAGGACAATGCCGAGCACGGTCTGGGCATGGCCGTTGGCTATGAGGCCGTTCAGCACAAGCTGATCGCCGCTACCCAGGACATCATCGCTGCCGATGGTCCGTCCGATGAGCTCAAGGCCGCCGGCCAGGCTTGGATCGACTCCGTCAACGACGCCGAGGCCTCCAAGACCGCTGCCACTGCCTACGTTGCCGAGCTCGAGAAGTGCGGCTGCGACGCTTCCAAGGCGATCCTCGCCGACAAGGCTTACCTCACCAAGAAGTCCTTCTGGATCTTCGGCGGCGACGGTTGGGCCTACGACATCGGCTTCGGTGGCCTGGACCACGTCCTGGCTTCCGGCCACAACGTCAACGTCTTCGTCTTCGACACCGAGGTTTACTCCAACACCGGTGGTCAGGCCTCCAAGGCCTCGAACCTGGGCCAGGTCGCTCAGTTCGCCGCTGCCGGTAAGGTGACCAAGAAGAAGTCTCTGGCCGAGATTGCCATGAGCTACGGCTACGTCTACGTGGCGCAGGTCGCCATGGGCGCCAACCCGGCTCAGACCCTCAAGGCCATCCACGAGGCCGAGGCCTACGACGGCCCGTCCCTCATCATCGGCTACAGCCCCTGCGAGATGCACTCCATCAAGAAGGGCGGCATGCAGAACTGCCAGGCCGAGATGAAGAAGGCTGTCGAGTGCGGTTACTGGAACCTCTTCCGCTTCAACCCCGAGGCTGCTGCCGGCAAGAAGTTCTCGCTCGATTCCAAGGAGCCCGCGGGCGGTTATCAGGAGTTCCTGATGAACGAGGCCCGTTACGCTTCGCTGACGCGTTCCTTCCCCGAGCGCGCCGAGGAGCTCTTCAAGGAGAACGAGCAGGCCGCTATGGACCGCTACGCTCACCTGCTGAAGCTCAAGACGGTGTACAACGAGGCCTAGGTCTCTCACCGCAGGATCTGAGGGCTGACCTTCGCGGACGTCCTCGGACATGAAAGAACCCCCGCTGCGCACTACGTGCGGCGGGGGTTCTTTCGTCCTGCGGAGTGTCCGCGAAGGTCAGCCCTCAGATCCTGCTACGACTACGTCCTCGGATTGTGTGGGCGGATGAAGGACGTGGTTGTGGGGGCCTTTGGTCCCTTTCGCTGTTTCGCGGCTTTGCCGCGAAACCTCGCGCCACTTTGGGGATGGATGGAGGATTTGGCTGTTGCTGCCTTCTATCCCCGTGCTTTGGGGCTGGCTGCCTTTTCGGAGCTCATCTATATTCCTTATGCTGGATGAAAAACGCCATGTTATTGCAGGGCTGCATACTCGTCCAATAAGTGCATAGAATCTCGTATAGTGCGAGTAAGATATTACGCTGCCTGTTTTGTGTTTAGCAAAGATACAGTTTGCATAATCTGGTCTAATCCCTGCTCTATTAAAATAAAGTCGCACGTAAATGGCGTAAACATATCTGAGCTGGGGTTCTGTACGCTGAGCGGATAAAAACGACCGTTCACCGTTCAACTATTTTCAAAATGAATAAAATGAGCGATAAAGAGAATATAAACCTTAATAAACTCGCGTATTGCACGGGCGCGGGTTATTAATGGGTTGTAGGCCTTTTACAGAAAGGATTCCAGCAATGTCTAAGCCTCTTGGCAAGCCCGATCGTATTGTCGTCGCCCTTGGCGGCAACGCCCTCGGCAACAACCCCGTTGAGCAGATCGAGGCCGTGAGCAACACCGCTCACGCCCTTCTCGGCCTGATTGAGCAGGGTAACGAAATCATCATCACCCACGGCAACGGCCCGCAGGTCGGCATGATCCAGAACGCCTTCGCCGCCGCCCACGACGCCATCGGCACCCCCGAGATGCCGCTGCCCGAGTGCGGCGCCATGTCCCAGGGCTACATCGGCTATCACCTGCAGCAGGGCATCGGCCGCGAGATGCACAAGCGCTATAAGCGTTGGCACGCCGCAACCGTCGTCACCCAGATCGAGTGCGACCCGGACGATCCCGCGTTCAAGAACCCGACCAAGCCGATCGGCCCCTTCTACACCGAGGAGCAGGCCAAGGAGTTCATGGCCGAGGATCCTTCCAAGGTCTTCGTCGAGGATTCCGGCCGCGGCTGGCGTCGCGTTGTCGCTTCCCCCGATCCCAAGAAGATCGTCGAGGCTGATTCCATCCTTAACCTGCTCGACAACGAGTTCATCGTCATCGCCTGCGGTGGCGGCGGCATCCCCGTCGTCCGCGACTACGAGAACAAGGGCTGCTACAAGGGCGTTCCCGCCGTCATCGACAAGGACCTGGGCGGCGAGCTGCTGGCCGAGGACTGCGACGCCGACGTTCTGTTCCTGCTGACCGCCGTTGAGCATGTCGCCATCAACTTTGGCAAGCCCAACCAGGAGGAGCTCGAGGACCTCACCGCCGACGAGGCCGAGCGCCTGGCCGACGAGGGTCAGTTCGGCAAGGGTTCCATGGAGCCCAAGGTCCGCGCTGCCATCAAGTTCGCCCGCTCCCGCAAGGGCCGCACCTGCATCATCGGCGCCCTGGACAAGGCCGCCGAGACCATGGCCGGCCTCTCCGGTACCCGCATCCACGAGTAGCCTCTACTCCATTGCCTCTCTCGTGGGCGCCAGGCAAGACGCCCACAAACTAGCCTCTCTTCATGAGCCCCGCAGTCCGCTCCGACTGCGGGGCTTTTGCTTTAACCCGGCACTTAGGGACGTTCCTTTCCTGCCGGCAGCTTGGGACAGTCCTTAAAGGCTGTCCCCAACGCCCACTCATTTAAGTCTGTCCCCAACGACTAGTAGTAGGCCCACATGGCTTCGATTTCGTTGAGGACTTCTACGACGCCCCAGCGGCGGGCGCTGCGGCTGGCCGAGTTGGGATCGAAGACTCCAATCTGATCGGCGTCGTCAATACCGTAAAGCACAATGTAGTGTCCAACGCTGGTAAAGGTGCCCGGCCGAACGGCGGCGATGACGGGCGCTCCCGAACGCAGCGCCTGAGTGATGGAGCTGCGATCGATATGGAGTTCCGTTCCGTTAAGTCCCAACTGCCACGCGCCACTCGTCATAAACGACCATTCGGTTGCGCCGGTGGGGGCGTAATTGCCCGCCTCGGAAAGCGCGCACATATCGACGGGGGTCATATTGGTGCGTCCCGTTTTAAAGATGTAGACCATGGTGAGGCACGTGGGCCCGCAGGCATTTTGGCGGATGGTGCCGCCGGCGTAAGGCAGCTCCGACCACGCAGGGTCGATCTGATAGATATGGGGCATCGTGCCGGCTTGCCATTGCGAGCGTGGGGTCGAAAAGGCGAAAGAATAACCGGGCGCGACCGGGGCCTTGAGCAGCTTGTCCTCGGCGGTGGGCTCGAGACCGGCCGACCCGTGGGACATACAGGAGCTCATAAGCACAAAGACCAGACAGGTAAGGATAGAGCACAGTGCGAGGCGAAGTCGACGAGCCGGCAGGGCGGGGGCATTCGCGTGCGATGTCGAGCGGTAGGGCTTGCCGTCGCGTCCGCCTTGGGGATGCGAAAAGAAGCGGTTGGTATGGATGCCGGGCTGACGTGCGCCGTTGCGCCGCAGTTGCGGAACCTCGGCCTGACGCTGTCGAGTGCGCGCGCCCAAGCGGCTATCTTGCTGCGCGCTTGTGCCCGTGCTCAGACGGCCACTCTGCCGTGTTCTGCTTGACTGCTGCCGAGACGAAGGCCTGGGTTGCTCTTGGAGGCGTTGCGGATTGCTGCTCGTGGCACTTCTGGGCGTAGGCGTGGTACGGCCAGCAAGGCGAACGCTTTGTCGCCGTTGATCACCGTCGTTGTATCCGTATGCCATTCGTACCGCCTTGTCTCATGTATAACCTGTCCATCCTACAAAAAAGATGTGCAACAAATGGGTCTGCGCGTCAAAAGCTCGGTAAACGGTACGAAAGGCGCAAAACACACGGCCTCAAAATCATCTCAATATGCGTCCGATGAGCGTACGCCCGTCGGGCGGGCGGCAACAATGAGCGGCAAACCGTGCCGTTCGTCCCAAAAACGGCGCCGCTCGTTTTGCAGTTCTGCCTTCGGTCGAGCTACAAGCGGAGCTGCTGCGCCAAGGCCGTATTGTAAAGCTACGAAATAAAAGAGCGCGGCGAAACGGACCGCGCAAGGGGTGACGTCAAGGGGCGTCAAAAAGGAAAGGAGGGGAACAATGGCGGACAAGAACGCAGAAGTTGCAGTCGAGGATAACGGCGGCATGAAGAAAACGCTTTCGCTCTGGAACTTCTTCACCATCGGTTTCGGTGCCATCATCGGTACCGGTTGGGTTCTGCAGGTCGGCGACTGGATGGTCGTGGGCGGCGGTCCCGTTCCCGCTATGATCGCATTCCTCTTGGGTGCAATCTTCCTCGTGCCCGTCGGAGCTGTTTTTGGTGAGCTCACGGCTGCTATCCCCATCTCGGGCGGCATTGTCGAGTATGTCGATCGTAGCTTTGGCCGTACGCTGAGCTACATCACCGGTTGGCTTTTGGCCCTGGGCAACGGCATCCTGTGCCCGTGGGAGGCCATCGCCATTTCGACCCTCGTGTCCGAGATGTTCGGCAGCCTGCCCGGTCTCGAGTGGCTGCGCGCCGTCAAGCTCTACACCATCCTGGGTGCCGACGTTTACCTGTTCCCGACGCTGATCGCGCTCGGCTTTGCAGTCTACGTCATCTTCCTCAACTTCCGCGGTGCCAGCTCGGCTGCCAAGCTCCAGGCCTTCCTGACCAAGGCCCTGCTTTGCGGCATGCTGCTCGCCATGGGCGTCTCGCTGTTCACCGGCTCGCCGGACAACGCCATGCCCGTGTTCTCCCAGGTCGCCGGCGCTGGCGGCGGCAAGGCCGCTACCGAGAGCACCAGCCTGTTCGCCGGCATCGTGTCGGTCCTGGTTCTGACCCCGTTCTTCTACGCCGGTTTCGACACCATTCCTCAGCAGGCTGAGGAAGCAGCCGAGGGCCTCAACTGGAACAAGTTCGGCAAGATCATCTCCCTGGCCCTGCTGGCCGCCGGCGGCTTCTACATGGTCTGCATCTACTCGTTCGGCACCATTCTCGACTGGCATGAGTTTGTTAAGAGCCCGGTTCCCGCGCTTGCCTGCCTCAAGGGCATCAACATGCTTCTGTACCTGGCCATGCTCGTCATCGCCACGCTTGGACCCATGGGCCCGATGAACTCCTTCTACGGCGCCACGAGCCGCATCATGCTCGCCATGGGCCGCAAGGGCCAACTGCCCGAGAAGTTCGCTGAGGTCGACCCCAAGTCCGGCGCTCCCAAGCTCGCCTGTGTCGTTCTGGGCGTCATCACCGTCATCGGTCCGTTCCTGGGCAAGAACATGCTCATCCCCCTGACCAACGTGTCGGCTCTCGCCTTCATCTTCTCCTGCGGTATGGTCGCCCTCGCCTGCCTGCGCATGCGCTTCACCGAGCCCGACCTGCCTCGTCCCTACGAGGTGCCCGGCGGCAAGTTTGGCATCGGCCTCGCTATCGCTGCCTGCGCCATCATCATCGGCCTGCTCGTGATTCCGTTCTCTCCCGCCTCCCTCAACATGGTGGAGTGGAGCATCGTAATCGGCTGGTTGGCTATTGGCCTGGCCCTCATGGCTTTCACTAATTCCCGCAAAAAGTAACGCCTAGCCGGGGCGGATCGGGTGCGCGGTATCCTCTCTCCCGCGCACCGAACCCGGCACCACTTGGGTAGCTTTGTGAGGCCTTAACCCAACACGGCCTCGCCCACTATATGGATCCATAAGGAGGAACCATGTCCACTAAGTATGCAATCGTTGGCGGCAAGCTCATCGACGGTACCGGTGCCGAGCCGGTCGAGAACTCCCTTGTTCTCGTCGACGACAACGGCAAGATCGAGTACGCCGGCGCTATGCAGGACCTTCCCGAAGGCGTTGAGGTCATCGACGCCGCCGGCAAGACCGTCCTTCCCGGCCTGATCGACACCCACCTGCACTTCTCGGGCAACCTGACCGACGATGACACCGATTGGGTCATGCAGCCGCTCCTCGAGAAGCAGGCCGTCGCCGTCAAGCAGGCCTACGACTGCCTCACCCACGGCCTCACCACCGTCTGCGAGATCGGCCGCTTTGGTATCCAGATCCGTGACTGCATCGACAAGGGCGTCTTTAAGGGCCCGCGCGTTCTGGCCACCGGCCTCGGCTTCTGCCGTGTTGCCGGCCACGGTGACTCCCACCACTGCACCCAGGAGCTCAACAAGGAATCCCATCCCTGGGGCGACCAGGTCGACGGTCCTTGGGATCTGCGCAAGGCCGTCCGTCGTCGCCTGCGCGAGAACCCCGATGCCATCAAGATCTGGGCTACCGGTGGCGGCATCTGGCGCTGGGACTCCGGTCGCGACCAGCACTATTGCTCCGAGGAAATCCAGGCCGTGGTCGAAGAGGCAAAGATGGTCGGCATCCCCGTGTGGAGCCACTGCTACAACAACCACGCCGCTGCCTACGATTCCGTTCGCTTTGGCTGCGAGCAGCTGATTCACGGCTTCGATATCGATGAGCGCACCATGGACCTCATGGCCGAGCAGGGCACCTTCTTCACCCCGACGATCGCCTTCCTGCCCACTTGGTACGCCACCTATCCGCCCGTCTACGTCCCCGAGCTGCACGACAAGTACGAGGGCACCCTGGTCGAGAAGGAGCTGCAGCGCAACTACGACTGCCTGCGCGAGGCCAAGAAGCGCGGCGTCGTCATGACGATCGGCTCCGACTCCTTCTCCTTCGTCACCCCGTACGGCACCTGCTCCATCGAGGAGATGTACGAGTTCGTCGACAAGATTGGCTTCACCCCGGTCGAGACCATCACCTGCGCCACCCTCAACGGTGCCAAGATGTGCCACATCGAGGACGAGACCGGTTCCATCGAGGCCGGCAAGTGCGCCGACCTGCTGGTCGTCAACGGTGACGTCGCCGCCGACATCCACGTGCTCAACACCGACAACATGGACGTCATCATGAAGGACGGCTGGATCGTCGAGGCTGGCACCTTTGGCGAGGCCAACAAATACAGCGCCTAAACTACCGTTCATCGACGACTGGATGTAAAACACAGTATTTGATTGCATAATGCAATGGAGAGGGTCGCTTGCGGCCCTCTTTATTGCTATGGGTGCGATAGATAAAAGGGGATGACGGTGGATTTAAACAGGCTGATTCTGGGCAAGAGCTACAACTCTACCAAGGTCTTTCGTACGGCCCAACATGTGGTCCAGGCCATCCTGCTCGGTGTTGTCGTTCCGGCGCTTATCCTGCTGCTTATCTGGGATTTAACCGATAATCCCAATCCCGTTCCGGGCGTTGTCGTTATTGCCGGCCTGGTCATGCTGTGCTTCTTCTTCTCGTATGTCTTTGTGGTCCCCGACGACCTCACATCGAGCGCAACCGACCGTACGCTCGCCATCGCATCAAAAATATTCGCCTACACGTCGCGCGGCCTTACGCCCGAAGCGGCCCTGGGCGCCTCTAAAATCATCCTGTCCGAGACCATCGCCTCGGCCATCTGCTTTACCGATGGCAAACAGGTGTTGGCAAGCTGGGGCGAGGACTCGGCAAAGTGCCCTGCCGGCACCCCGGTCGTGCTCAAGACCACGCTCAGTGTGATTGAGACGGGCGAGCAGAGCGTGTTTTCGCGTGACACCTCCAATGAGACGGGCGGCTATTTTCCCCGCCTGCGCGCCGGCATTGTCGCGCCGCTTACCGTGCGCGGACATTGCGTGGGTACGCTCGAGCTGTACTATCCCCGCCTGAGCAGCATCGATATGCGCCAGACGGCGTTGGCCTCGGGCTTTGCCGATCTAATTTCCACGCAGCTCGCCAGCTTTGAGCTCGAGCGCCAGGACGAGCTCACAGCCCGCGTTGAGCTTCGCGCCCTGCAGTCGCAGGTCGACCCGCATTTTCTATTCAATACCATTAGCACGATCGTGTCGCTCGTTCGAACCGAGCCCGACAAGGCGCGATCGCTGCTGATCGACTTTTCCAACTACTATCGTCAGACGCTTTCTGACTCCGATACGCTCACCACGCTCGAGCACGAGGTGGAACAGGGCACTCGTTATATCAATCTTATGCAGGCCCGGTATGGCGACGGCCGTCTGCGCGTCTCGGTCGACATCGACTTTGAGGTGCGCGACAGCCTGGTGCCGCCGTTTATCTTGCAGCCGCTGCTCGAAAACTGCATCAAGCATGCGCAGCGCGAGATCGAGCCGCTTTCTATTCGTGTTAGGGCTTTCGAGACCGATGACGGCTTGGAGATCATCGTCGAAGACGACGGCATCGGAATGAGCGAAGAAGTCTGCGCGCATCTGTTTGAGCAGCATCGCCGAGAGGAGCCCGAGAGCATTACCGCCGACGGCTCCGTCAAGCGAGGTTGCGGCCTGGCGCTCTTCAACGTGCTTCAGCGCATCCATTTCTTTTACGGAGAAGATTCTGGCATGCGCGTGAAGTCCCAGGAGGACGTGGGGACGCAGGTCATCGTTGAGTTGAACGGCGAGCCGCATGAGCCGGCACCGCTAACGGTGTAGCACACGGTTGGATTGAGAGAAAAAGAGGGGAAGCGCATATGTCCGAAGGCTGGAACATCTTGGTGGTTGATGACGAGCCTCCAATTAGGGCTGAGCTACGCTATCTGTTGGAAAAGGATATGCGTGTGGGTCAGATTGCCGAGGCGGGCAATGTCACCGAAGCCGTGGAGTTGATTCTGTCGAGCAAGCCCGACGTGCTGTTTTTAGACATTACCATGCCCGGCCGCTCGGGAATTGAGCTTGCCGAGACCCTGCAAAACCTAAAGAGGCCGCCGGTCGTGGTGTTTGTGACGGCATTTGCCGAGTATGCGGCCGATGCCTATAACCTCGATGCTGTCGATTATGTCGTCAAACCGGTTGAGGGTGCCCGCTTGTCAAAGGCGCTTGACAAGATCGAGACTGCCCTGGGTGCTCGTCGTGTCGTCCATGCTCCGCGCCAGCCTTTGCGCCTGACGGTGGATCGCGGGGGCAAAAGGGTGTTCATTCCCGTGGCGGATGTCTGCTACTTTGAGGCGCGCGCCGATTTTTGCAATGCGGTCTGTGCCGAGGGGACGTATCTGATCAATGAGTCGATTTCTTCGCTCGAGCGTCGCCTGGCCTCCGAGGGCTTTATCCGCGTCCACCGCAGCTATCTGGTTAATTTGGAAGACGTGCATAATGTCGAGATCGGCTCCACGGGCCTGATGGAGCTCAGGCTCGACCGTGTGAGCTCGACGGTGCCCGTGTCCCGCCGTCGCGCTGCCGAGGTCAAATCGCACTTGGGGCTTGCTTGAGGGTCGGTGCGCCATCGTTTGCCGTTGCAGGTTTGGTATGACTGTGCGGTGGGCATAATGGATTGCATCGAATGAAATCGAAAGGATCATTATGCCCGCGCTCATTACGCATCATCTGTTTGGCGAGGAAAGCATCGACCGTCTTCCGCGGGGCGTTATCACGTCCGACGAGGAGCGCATCGCCTTTATCCTGGGAAACCAAGGTCCCGACCCGTTCTTCTTCCACATGCTCACGCCGCGCATTTCCGACTGCATGTCGCTTGCTCAGGTCATGCACCGCTCGCGCATGTCGCGCCAGTTCTCGTGCCTGCGCGACGGCGTGTCGCACCTGCAGCCGCGCGATGCCAATCTGGGTCGCGCCTTTGCGCTGGGCCTGCTGTCGCACTATGTGCTCGATCGCAATGCCCATCCCTTTGTCTACGAGCAGCAGTTTGGCATTGTCGAGTCCGATCCCGAGCTCGAGGCTTCGGGCAGTCAAGTTCATGCCGTGCTCGAAAGCGACTTGGACGTGCTGATGCTGCAGCTCAAGCGCGATGGGGCTACGGTCGAGGATTATCCGCCGGCGGGCGAGATCGTCACCACCGACCGCATCAATCGCGTTGCCGGCGTGCTGATGAGCTACGTCGCCGGACGCGTGTACGGTATCGACATCCCGGCGGGGGAGTACGCCGGCGCCGTAGACGACATGCAGCTGCTCTACCGCACTATCGAGCCGGCCGGTTCGGCCAAGACACGTGCGATTGCCCTGCTTGAGGGCTTGGTGCACGATTATTCGCTGCTCGACGGCCTTGCGCACCGCGTGACGACCGAGCTGCCCGAGCGTACCGGCAACCTGGGCCACTTGGCATGGAAGAGCCCCTTTACCGATGAAGTCTCAACTGAGAGCTTCCCCGAGGTCTTTGACCGCGCACTGCTCGATTACGAGCTCACCGTCGCCCGCTTTATCGAGACCGGCGATATGGAAGCCGTGACCAACCACGTCAATTTCAGCGGTCGCGTGCTCGGCGCCGACGAAGAGTTCGACCGCGAGGAGTAGGGCTCGTGCGTGCCCCTTTGCCGAATCCTTACCGGCGCTTCTGGACAATTGGGGTACGATGAACTAACTGCATATCGGGCGAATACGAAGGGTCCCTGTCCATGAAATACACCAAGCTCGAGCGTAACTGGGTTATGTATGATGTGGGCAATTCGGCCCTTGTGCTGCTCAATACCTCGGTGGTGCCCATTTACTTTAACGCCATCAATACCGGCGCTTCCTCGGCCGACCTGGTGGTCGCCTGGGGCAATGCGCAGACGATCGCCTCGCTGGTCATTGCCATGCTCATGCCCATTCTGGGCGCGCTTGCTGACTACGCAGGCAACAAGATCAAGTTCTTCTTGGGCTTTTTCCTCACGGGCCTGGTGCTTTGCCTGGCGCAGGCTATCCCAATGTCCGCCATGGCATTTTTGACCGTGTACGTGCTGTGCACCATCGGCCTTAACTCTTCTATGACGTTCTACGACGCCATGCTGCCCGACATTACGACCGACGAGCGCATGGACGCCGTGTCCAGCTCGGGCTATGCCTGGGGCTATATCGGTTCCACCGTGCCGTTCGTCATCTGCCTGGCGCTCATCATGGGTGGCCCCGCTCTTGGCGTCCCCACCATGCTGGCAACGCGTCTGTCGTTTATCATCACTGGTGCCTGGTGGCTCATCTTTACCCTGCCGCTCATTCACACCTATAAGCAAAAGTACGGTCGCGAGCGCGGTCCTGAGGACACCATCGGCCACATCGTGGGCGGTGTGTTCTCCGAGGTCGGACACACCATGCGCGAGATCGCCCACAACAAGACCGTGCTGGTCTACATGATCGCGTTCTTCTTCTATATCGACGGTGTGCACACGGTCATTTCCATGGCCACCAGTTACGGATCGGCCTTGGGCATCGATTCGACGCAGCTGGTCCTGGCGCTGCTCGTCACGCAGTTCGTTGCTTTTCCGTCTGCCATCATTTACGGCAAGCTCGCCGGCCGCGTGGGCACGCTCAACATGATCTTGGTGGCAGTCGCCGCCTATATGGGCATCGTGCTCTTTGCCGCGTTCTTCCTCAAGACCGCCTTTGAGTTTTGGGTGCTTGCCATTTTGGTCGGCCTGTTCCAGGGCGGCGTGCAGGCGCTCAGCCGTAGCTACTTTGGCCGCATTATCCCCAAGGAAAAGTCCAACGAGTACTACGGCTTCTTTGACATCTTTGGTCGTTATGCAAGCGTTATGGGCACCTTCCTGGTGTCGGTTGTCACCTCGCTGACCGGCAACCCGTCGCTGGGCGTCCTTTCCATTGGTGTGCTGCTGGTCGTTGGCTTTATGCTGCTGGTCCGCCTGTCCCGCATGACTCGGGCGGCAGAGCATGCCGCATAGGAGCGAGCGGATATTGTGCCTGTCCACGGTACTCTTTTGGGGTTATCCGCAATAAACATTGCGACTTGCGAGCAATGATTTGCCCAAGTGGGTATGATGGAATCAGCTAGGTCGCGGGGCGTCGCCTGTGTTTGGCGGCGTCCCGTTTTTGTGTTGCAGGGAGGGTAAGGCATGAACGCCACAGTCGTGATTCCAACGTATTGGGCGGGCGATGACGCTTGCGCAAACGCCCCTGGCACCTATGACCATTCGACGCGACTCAACGCCGACAATCCCGAACTCGACCGCTGCCTGGCCTCGCTTGAGCAGGTACGTGACATCCCGCGCATCATCCTTTTGGTGGTCTGTCCCGTTTCTGCCACAGCCGATGTGTCGCTGCGCGTGCACGAGATTGTCGATGCGCATCCCACGCTCAAGGTCACCGTTGTCACCAACACCCAGGCCTCGCATATCGCAGACCGGGTTGCTCAGATCGCGCCCAAGGGTTCGGGCGAGTGCGTGAGCCTGCGAGGCTACGGTGCCATCCGCAATATGGGGCTAGCCTGTGCCGCTGTGCTGGGGCATGACGCGGTTATCTTTTTGGATGACGATGAGACTGTCATCGACGCCGACTTTATGAAGCGCGCGACCTATGCGTTGGGGCAGCAGACGCGTCAGGGCTTGCCGATCTTGGTCAAGAGCGGCTATTTCTACGATCGCGACGGCTCGCCGCTGGCTCCCACGGACAAGGCGGGCATCTGCCATCGTTGGTGGACCAAGCGCATCGAGTTCAACCGTTGGATGAAAAAGGCGCTCTCGGGCACCCGCATCTCGCGCTCCAACTACGTGTGCGGCGGCCTGATGGCCCTGCACGCCCGCGCCTTTACGCGTGTGGCCTTTGACCCGTTTATCACCCGCGGCGAGGACTTGGATTACCTCTTTAACATGCGCATGTTTGGCTACGACGTGTGGTTCGATAATGAGTGGACCGTGCGCCATCTGCCTCCGGAGTCCGAAAAGCGCTCACCGCGCTTTATGCAGGATGTATACCGTTGGTACTACGAACGGGCCAAGTTGACATTCGCCGCGCATCAAAAGGAGCTCATTCCCGTTACGGCGGCATCGCTCATGCCCTACCCGGGCCCGTGGATTTCGCGCGAGCTCGACGACCGCGTGCGCAAGACCGCTATGGTCCGCAGCGTGTTTACCCGCGAGCATGAGGGCTACTTGCGCATTTGGCGCCATGGTATCGGCGAGGCAAAGGCCTATGCGCGCCAAAACGCTGCAAGCTACCTGCGTTTCCAGAGCTTTTGGCCCAAGATCATGGACGGGCTTTGGCGTGACGCACAACTGATCAGTATCCTGGAGGGGGCCGAATGATCGACCGCCGCGCCCAGCGCGATAGTTCAATATCAATCTTTCGCATCATTGCCGTTGCCTGCGCCATTTGCGTGCTGGTGTACTTTATTTTTGCCTTGGTGACCGGTATCGAGCCGATCGCCACGGTGATTGCCTGCGCGCTGCTGTGCATCTTTCTGTGCATTTTTATCTTTTTGACGCTCAATCCCGATTCGGTGCGCTCCCAGTACACTGAGGAGACGCTCTCGGTGGCCTCGGCCATGCTCGAGGACATTAAGGGCGGTCTGACGCAGGAGTCGGCGCGTTTGGTGTGCCAGCGCATTTTGCCCGAGACGCGTGCCATGACGGTTGCCATTACCGACGAGGGCAACGTGCTGGCCTGCGCGGGCGAGCTTGAGAAAAAACTACTGCCAGATTCTCCCATCCACACGCTTGCCACGCGCTACGTTATCGAACATGGCATCGTGCAGTCGTTCAACCGTATGGTGGATGTCGTGGGCTCGGACGGATCGCACAACCAAGTCCCCGCCGGCATTATCGCTCCCATCAAGGTGGGCGATCGTACCGTCGGCACGCTCAAGTTCTACTATAAGACCCCGCGCGCCGTCGACCGTACCCAGTACGCGCTTGCCTCGGGCTTTGCCGAGATCTTGTCCACGCAGCTCGCCATCCACGAGCTCGAGGTGCAAAAGGAACTCACAGCGCGCGCCGAGGTGCGTGCGCTGCAGGCGCAGATTAACCCGCACTTCCTGTTCAACACGCTGAACACCATTGCATCGTTTACGCGCACCGATCCGCTGCGGGCCCGCGAACTGCTTCGTGAGTTCTCATCGTTCTATCGTGCCACGCTCGACAACTCGGGATCGCTTATTCCGGTCTCGCGCGAGGTCGCACAGACCAAGCGCTACCTTACCTTTGAGAAGGCCCGCTTTGGCGAGGACCGCGTGCTTGCGACGTTCGATGTGTCCGAGGACGTGGAAGATACGCTGGTGCCGGCGTTCGTGATCCAGCCGATTGTCGAGAACGCCGTACGTCATGGTATGGGCGATGACGACGCCCTGAGGATCGACGTGACCGTTCACCAAGACGGCGAGGATGCAATCTTGATTGCCGTGGCCGATAATGGCGTGGGCATGGATGAGGGTACCGCCGCCAGACTGTTTGACGAGCGCTCTGCCCGTCCCGACGCCAGCTCTCCCCAGGGTGGCGGCGCCGGTGTGGCCATGCACAATATTTCGGAGCGCATCCATCGCTTTTATGGGCCGCACTCCTATACGCGTGTCGAATCGGCGCCGGGCAAGGGCACCAAAGTGCTCCTTCATCTTGATTTGTCAGAGAGCATCTTCGACATTCAAGAGTAAAATAAAAGGCTACGGGCTCAACGTCATGCGACGGATGCCCGGCGTAGTTAGTTGACGAAAGGTTTTATCCCTATGCTGCGTGCGATGATTGTGGATGACGAGGCGCCGGCTCGCTCGGAGCTTCGCTTCCTGCTCGAGCAAACGGGCAAGATCGGCACGATCACGGAGGCGTCGAGCGTCCGCTCCGCCATCGAGATGCTTATGGAAAGTCGCGTGGATGTCGTGTTTCTCGATATCTCGATGCCCGGTGCCTCGGGCCTGCAACTTGCCGAGGCGCTGCATAAGCTCAAAAATCCGCCGGCGATCGTGTTTGTGACTGCGTATAGTGACCATGCGGTCGAGGCATTCGACGTGGATGCCGTCGATTATCTGATGAAGCCGGTCGAGGAAGCTCGCTTGGATCGCGCGATCGAGAAGGTCATGCAACGCGCCAAGCCGGTTTCGGACAGCAAGGTGACCATCGAGCGTATCCCGGTGGAAAAGGGCGGCCGCAAGGTGCTCATTCCCGTGGATGACATTCGCTTTATCATGGCCAAGGACGATTACTCCTGCATCTATACCGTCGATGATCGCTTTTTGTCGACGACCTCGCTGGCGCAGTTTGAGGCCAAGCTCTGCGACTTTGGCTTCTTCCGTGTTCACCGCCGCTATATCGTCAACTTGGCGTGCGTCACGGATGTGGAGACGGTGCCCTCGGGCGCCATCCAGCTGGGCATTACGGGCGTCGACGAACGCGTGCCGGTTTCGCGCCGCCGCGTCGTGCCGCTCAAGAAGGCCCTGAGTCTCTAGCACACTGGCCCCGCAGCCCTGTAGACCCATCGTCTGCGGAGTTGTGGGGCCTTTTTTGTATGTATCTGCCGAATCGTTTTTTTGCGGAAGGGATCCCATGAACAGTGCAAGCGCCAAGCGCATCGACATCATCTCGGACACCCACGGCTATTTATCGCCTGCGCTCCTGGACGAGCTTGAGGGCGCGGATCTGATTATCCACGCCGGCGACCTTACGTCAGAGATGGACTACGAGCACCTATGCACCATCGCCCCCGTGCGGGCCGTACTGGGCAACAACGATTACTACCGCGACTACGGCCCCGATGTAGACCGTCTTGCACTCTTTACCTACGAAGGCCTCAAATTCGCCGTAGCCCACTACCGCGAAGACCTTCCGGTGGGATCCGTAGACGTAGCCATCAACGGCCACACCCACGTAACCAAAGAAGCCCAAGTGGGCCGCTGCTTAGTCCTCAACCCGGGCAGCGCCAGCTACCCCAGAGGCACCCGAGGCCCCACCATGGCCAGAATGCTCGTCAAAGACGGCAAGATCCTAAGCACCAAGTTTATTGACCTAGACTAACCGCAACAAAAACGGGGGATGTAAAACCGCATCTCCCGTTTTTTATGAGCCAAAGGCCGAGTTTCAACAAGAATAATCAGACCAATCCCACCGCGGAGAACGGGGGCCTCGAGCCGCGGAAGCGGCGAGGAGCAAGAACTGTTTGGACAAAGTGACGGCAGGGAGGGTCTCCGGGGCTGAGGGCGGGGGTTAAGTTTG
>DBFELT010000027.1:0-8415 GCA_048323995.1 Collinsella sp.
TTGCCCATGCGCGCAAAAGTGCGTCTCGGCAATCTGGGGCCCGTCCCCTTTAATATTTATAAATATGCAGGTCAGCGAGGTGCTAGCGATGTGCCAGCGGATGCGCCGCCAGATAGACCTCGGTCAGTTGCGTGCGGTCGACATGCGTGTAGACCTGCGTGGTCGAGATATCGGCATGGCCCAAAATCTCCTGCAGCACACGCAAGTCGGCACCGCCCGCGAGCATGTGGGTGGCAAAGGAGTGGCGCAAGGTATGGGGATGGAGCCCCACCAGCCCCACCTGGCGCCCATACCGCTCGCATATCGCATGCACGGCCTGGCGCGACAGGCGACGTCCGTTCTTATTTAAAAAGACCGCCGAGGTCTCGGTTCCGCGCGCATGGGCCGCCAAGCGAGAACGCCCCTCAGTTACATAGAGCGTCAGAGCTCGCGCCGCGCTTCCCACCAGCGGGGACAGGCGTTCCTTTGAGCCCTTACCGCGAACGAGCACAAAGCCATCGTCGATATGGATATCGCCCACATCGAGCCCCACCAACTCGCTCACACGCAAACCGCATCCGTAGAGCACTTCCAAGATGGCATGGTCGCGCAAGCCCATCTCGCCCTCGGGGAAATCTTGATCGAGAAGTGCCGAGACATCCTCCACCGATAGATACTCCGGCAAACGCTCAGCCTTTTTAGGCAGGCGCAACGCCGCCGTTGGATTTTGGGCCACAGCCCCATCGCGCACCAAAAAGGCATGCAGGCCCTTCACGGCCGCAAGCGCACGCTCCACCGAGGCATCGGAATAGCCCCCATCGCGACGGTCGGCGACAAAGCCCTCCACGACCTGACGGGTCACCTCTTCAAAAGACACAATACCCGCCCGCTCCAGATAGGCGCAGTACGTCGTCAGGTCACGACGATAGGCCGCAATCGTGTTGCGCGCCAAACCCCGCTCGACCGCGAGGTAATCGAGATACTCCCCCGCCGCCACGGCGAGCGACGAGGGAGTAGCTTCGGTATGTTCCTTATTCGCCGGCACCCTTAGTCCGTAGCGAGGTTCATGGGCGTCACCTGCAGACGGTCGACACCCTCGTGCTGGCCGATCGAAGCGCGCACGAACTCGCGGAACAGCGGCTGCGGGTTGGTCGGGCGGCTCTTGAACTCGGGATGAGCCTGGGTTGCCACATACCACGGATGCACGTCGCGCGGCAGCTCGACCATCTCGACCAGGCGCTCGTCGGGCGACAGACCCGAGATAACCAAGCCGGCGTCCTCGAGCTGGTCACGGAAGGCGTTGTTGAACTCAAAGCGATGACGGTGACGCTCGTAGACGAGCTCCTCGCCATATGCCTCGCGAGCGAGGGTATCGGCGGCGAGCTTGCACGGATAGGCGCCCAGGCGCATGGTGCCGCCCTTCTCGGTCACGTCCTCCTGCGAGCTCATCAGATCGATGACACTATACGGGCCATCCGGATCGAACTCGGAGGAGCTGGCGCCGGCAAGGCCGACGACGTTGCGCGCAAATTCGCACACGGCCACCTGCATACCCAGGCAAATGCCCAGATACGGAATCTTGTGCTCACGGGCAAACTCGGCCGCGAGGATCTTGCCCTCCAGGGCGCGCTTGCCAAAGCCGCCGGGGACCAGGATGCCCGAGACGTCGCCCAGAACCTCGGAGACATTCTGCTCGTCGAGGCTCTCGCCGTCGACCAGCTGGACGTCCACATGGCGATCGTAGAAGACGCCCGCATGGTGCAGGGCCTCGATAACCGACAGGTACGCATCGGGCAGCTGCGTATACTTGCCCACGACGGCGATCTTCACCTTGTCGGCGTGATGGTTGGCGTGATTCTGTTTGCGCAGGAACTCGTTCCACTCGCTCATGTCGCGCTCACGCGGGTCCAGACCCAGGCGCTCGCAAATGCGCAGGTCAAAGTCCTGCTCGGCGAGCAGCTGCGGAACATCGTAGATGCTCGCGCAGTCCTCGTTGGTAAAGACACAGTCGGTGTCGACGTCGCAGAAGCTTGCAATCTTGCCGCGGATGGCATCATCGATATGGTGGTCGGAGCGCAGAACGATAATATCGGGCTGGATACCAAAGCTGCGGAGCTCCTTGACGGAGTGCTGCGTCGGCTTGGTCTTGACCTCGTGGGCGGCGGCGATATAGGGAACAAGCGACACGTGGATGTAGCAGACGTTCTCGGGGCCGGCCTCCTTGCGGTACTGACGGATGGCCTCGACAAACGGTTGGGACTCGATGTCGCCGATCGTGCCGCCCAGCTCGGTGATGACTACATCGGAGCCGGTCTGCTCCTCGATGCGGCGGAACTTGTCCTTAATGGCATTGGTGACGTGAGGAATCACCTGCACGGTACCGCCCAAAAAGTCGCCGCGACGCTCGCGGGCGATCAAGCTCTTATAGATGGCGCCGGTCGTAAAGTTGGAATCGCGGGTCAGGTTCTCATCAATAAAGCGCTCGTAATGACCCAGGTCCAGGTCGGACTCGTAACCATCCTCGGTAACGAAGACCTCACCATGCTGGAAGGGGCTCATGGTACCGGGGTCGACGTTCAGATACGGGTCGGCCTTCTGCATCGTTACTTTGTAGCCACGCGACTTGAGCAGACGGCCCAGCGAGGCCGCGGTAATACCCTTGCCCAGGGACGAAACCACGCCACCGGTTACGAACACATGCTTGGTCATATTGAGTTACCTGCGCTTCCCGTAGAAGTTGTTTATCCACATCTTACGGGTCTTCATTGTAATACTCGCACCGCGAACCGTTCGCAATTTTTCTCGCGTGCGATTGCATTTCTCAATCTTGAAACAAAACGCCGCCCGGTTTCCCAGGCGGCGTCGCTATGGCAAGGATTACATGATGCTATCGATCAGCAACCTCGTCTTCGAGCATTTCTTGAACGAGCATGCCGGTACGGACGCCCTCAAGATACCACTTGCCACGTTCGGTGAGGCAAATGCCATTTGCAAGCTGACCGCCGTCGTCGCTATAACGCGAGACGACATCAATCATGCCTTCGGAATCCAAGCGATCGATTGCGGCGCGGGCACGATACGGCGAAACCCCCACGCGCTCGGCAAGCGTTTTGCGCGAGAAACCATACGGCCCGCCATTGTCTTCGGTTTGCTGGTCGATCTCCATCAACACCAGCACCTCGACACGCTTCATATCGTTGACACTCGCACGACCCTTGCCCGCCATAGCAGCCTCCTCAAACCGAGCACGAGCATCTAACGCGCCGTGCGCGACCGACACACCTCACGATGGCAGGTAATATCCATCATGCGGCATCCCGCTAAGGATGAAACAGTTACGGTTATTGTATACCGCTCAAATTGTTTCTAGGCAGGTAAACGGCTATTTTTCGCCGAAATAGGCGCTTTATTGATCAAAAAGCCGTACCGGGCGCTAACCCGATACGGCCAAAATGCAATGCAATTACCGCGGTGCTTCAAACTTAGCGATGGAAGAAACCGCGGCGCTCGAACTTGGGCTCGCAGCACACGTTGATACCCAGTTTGCGCAGTACCGTCTCGTCCGTCGGCGAGATGATCACGCTAAAGAAGGCATCGCAACCGCGCAGCTGCTCCAAGCCCGAAAGGACGCGAGCGGCCGTCTCACTCGTGGCCGAGGTGATCGACAACGCCATAAGCGTCTCGTCGGTGTGGAGGCGCGGGTTTTTGCTACCCAGGAAATGCGTCTTGAGCTTGCTGATAGGCTCGATCGCCTCATCGCTAATGACCTCGAGCTCAAGGTCAACGCCCGAGACATGCTTAAGTGCATTCATGATGAGCGAGCTCGCGGCGCCCAGGCGCGTGGAAGTCTTGCCGGTCACCACGGAGCCATCGGGCATGACCATGGCGCCTACGGGGCCACCCGTCAGCTGCTCCCTGGTAAGGGCGGCCGAGCGTGCCGGCGAGTAGTTCTTGTCGATACCGGCCTTCTTCATAATGATCTTGAGACGGTCGACTTGCTCATCGCCCACGCCGGTACGGCGCACATTTTCGACCGCGGTAAAGTAGCGGCGGACGATCTCCATCTTGGAAGCGTCGCGGCAGGCATCGTCATCGGTAATAGCAAAACCGACCATATTGACGCCCATGTCCGTGGGGCTCTGGTAGGGGCTCTTGCCCAGGATCTTTTCCATCAGAGCACGGACCACCGGGAAAGCCTCGACGTCACGGTTGTAGTTGACCGTGGTCTTGTTGTAGGCCTCCAAGTGGAAGGAGTCGATGATATTGGCGTCGTCGAGATCTGCCGTGGCCGCCTCGTAGGCGATGTTGACCGGATGCGTGAGGGGAAGGTTCCAGACCGGGAAGGTCTCGAACTTGGCGTAGCCGGCGGCGGTGCCGTGTTTGTGCTCGTGATAAAGCTGCGACAGGCAGGTGGCGAGCTTACCCGAGCCAGGACCCGGCGCGGTGACCACGACGAGCGGACGGGTGGTCTCGACAAACTCGTTCTTGCCGTAGCCGTCGTCGGACACGATCAGATCGACGTCGTGGGGATAGCCCTCGATGGGATAGTGCAGCTTGGCGGGAATGCCGAGCGCGTTCAGGCGATTGCGGAAGACATCGGCGGCGGGCTGGCCGGCGTACTGGGTGATAACCACGGCCGCGACAGCAAAACCGTTGCCGCGGAACAGGTCGACCAGGCGCAAGACGTCCTCGTCATAGGTAATGCCCAGGTCGCCACGGGCCTTATTCTTCTCGATGTGGTTCGCGTTGATCGCGATGATGACCTCAACGTCATCGGCAATGCTCTTGAGCATGCGAAACTTGCTGTCCGGTTCAAAACCCGGCAGCACGCGACTCGCGTGATAGTCGTCAAACAGCTTGCCGCCAAACTCCAAATACAGCTTGCCGCCAAACTGCGAGATACGCTCTTTAATATGAGCGGCCTGCAGCTCGATATACTTCGCGTTGTCGAAACCCTGGCGCATATATGGCTCCCGTCCCGTTTCCATTTAATGTTCTAGGCGATTATAGCGGAGCCCGCCCTCCCCGATACCCAGACCATCAACAGGCACCAACCAAACACGCCACCGATAAGTTGCGGTGGAATAGTTCCTGTTTAACCCCTCATGACGGCCAAACAGGAACTATTCCACCGCAACTTCCCCTTTTGGCGCGAAGTAACCTGACCCCTTTGCACCAACAACAGAAACGTCGCGGGCAGAGAACGGACAGCGAACGGGTACCAGAGCGAACAAGCAGCCCCCTGCACCAATTAAGGGGAACGTCGCAGGTTGAGCATAAGTCAGCGAGCGACGTCCAGGACGTACAAGTTGGCATGAAAAAGGCAAGGCATAGACCTTCTGGTCATGCCTTGCCTTTTGAATGACAAATTGTCGTCCTGGGCAGCGCGCAGCGTCGACTGGTTGCGCGGTTCGTAGAACCGCGCAACATGAGAGCGCCCCCTCCCGCGCACGGAACGGAAGGGGGCTAAAGGTAGGAGTCTACCGGTGGGTTTACCCCACCGGACAGACGATGACCAGGTGATCCTTTACAGGATCGTCAAGGTTTCCGTGGGGTACCCGTTGGGTACTTAGAGCAGCACGCAGGCGACGGTCAGGATGACGGCGCAGACGACGGAGAGCGCGACGATGAGCTTAAGGGCAAACTTGAGCCAGGTCGTCCACTCGATCTTGGCCAGGGCGAGACCGCCCATGATGGCGCCGGAGGTCGGGGTGAACAGGTTCACGACACCGATGGCGGCGGAGAAGATCATGACCATGACCTCGGGCGAGAAGCCGAGCTTAACAGCCAGCGGTCCCATGATGGGCATGGAGACGGTGGCCATACCGGAGGTCGAGGGGATCAGGAAGGACAGGCCGAAGTAGACCAGGAAGCTCATGGGAGCGAAGATCACGCCGGACAGGCCAGCCAGAGCATTGGCGGCAGCGTCGAGGACGTAGACATCGAGGCCGGTGTTAGCCATGAGGACGGAGATACCACGGGCGAGGGCGATGACGAGAACAACGGACATCATGTCGGCAGCGCCGGTGATGAAGGTGTTAACGATCTGCTTCTCGGACAGGCCACCGATGATACCGATCAGGACGGCCATGAGGAAGAACCAGGTGGAAGCCTCGTCGAAGTACCACTGGCCAATGGGCAGGCCGGTGATCAGGGCAGACCAGCCCTGGACGACGGCGTTACCGTCGGCGTCGTAGACAGCGCCAGCGTCGAAGAAGTTGGCGACGCCCTCGTTGAGGTCGGCCAGCGGGATGAAGCCGACGATCATGACGACGAAGGTGAAGGCGAAGGCGATCAGAACACCCTTCTGACGACCAGTGAGCTTGACCTCCTTGTGGACCTCGGAAGCAGCCTTGCCGTGAGCCTCTTCGGCGTCCTTAAGCTCCTGCATCGACAGGATGGTGGAACCCTTGTCAGCCTTGACCTTCTTGGCATAGTTCATCACGAAGACGATGGACATAGCGGTAGTGACAATCCACAGGACGGCACCGAGGCCGATGATGATGGACTGGTTGACCTCAATGCCAACGCCGGTCAGAGCGTCAACGGCAGCGCCGACGGCGAACGGGTTAACCGTGGAGCCCAGGCAGCCGCAGCCAGCGCCGAGCAGGACGGTAGCGGCACCGACCATGGGGTCGAAGCCAGCGGCCATCATGGTAGCGGCGAGCAGGGCGTAGAAGGGAACGGTCTCCTCGCACATACCATAGGTAGTACCACCGAGGGAGAAGATGAGCATCAGCACGGGAATGAGCATGATCTCGTTGCCCTTAAGCTTCTGCACCAGAACGGCGATGCCGTTGTCCAGGGCGCCGGTCTCGGTCATCATGCCGAGGAAGCCGCCCAGGATCATAACGAAGAGGCAGACGGGCAGAGCGTCAGCGAAGCCCTTAATCGGGGCGGTACAGAAATCGCTCAGACGGGCGGCAGTAACCGCGCCGCCGGACGTACCGGAGACGATAACGGTAACAACTGCAACAATTGCCAGCAGAGCAAGAAGAATGGTGAACGATGAAGGCATACCGCGCTTTTTCTTAGCGGTCTCAGTCATAGTTCTCATCCCCCCTTCATAAATCATTTACTGATCTCGCCCGAAGCGGCTCTTCCGTGCCGTGCCTGCCGCTCGATGCGAGATTTATACCAGATAAAGCCGCTCGGGGTGTTCAACAATACACCCCGAGCGAGATGCTAGATGCTCTTACTTGAGCGTGGCGTACATGACAGCCTTGATGGTGTGCATGCGGTTCTCGGCCTCGTCGAAGACCTTGGAAGCGGGGCTCTCGAAGACCTCGTCGGTGACCTCCTGCTCGGTGATGCCGAACTGCTCGCACTTCTCGGCGCCAATGGTGGTGTTGGTGTCGTGGAAGCTGGGCAGGCAGTGCAGGAAGATGGCACCCGGGTTGGCCATAGCCATGACCTCGGAGGTAACGCGATACGGGGTGAGCTGAGCGATGCGCTCGGCCCAGACCTCGTCGGGCTCGCCCATGGAAACCCACACATCGGTGTAGATAACGTCGGCACCGGTGACGCCGTCCTTGACGTCAGTGGTCAGCTTGATGGTGCAGCCGTTAGCCTCGGCGATGGGCTTGCAGGCCTCGATGACGTCGTCAGCGGGCATGCACTCCTCGGGGCCGCAGGCCACGAAGTTCATGCCGAGCTTGGAGCAGACAACCATGAGGGAGCGAGCGACATTGTTCTTGCAGTCGCCCATGAAGACGAGGGTCTTGCCCTTGATGTCGTAGTTGAAGTTCTCCTGGACGGTCAGGATATCGGCGAGCATCTGGGTGGGGTGCCACTCGGTGGTCAGGCCGTTCCAGACGGGCACGCCGGACTTAGCAGCGAGCTCCTCGACGTCGTCCTGGGCAAAGCCACGGAACTCGATGCCGTCATACATGCGGCCGAGAACGCGAGCGGTGTCCTCGATGGACTCCTTCTTGCCCATCTGCGACGAACCGGGATCGAGGTAGGTGACGCCCATGCCCAGATCCATGCCGCCGACCTCGAAGGCGCAGCGGGTACGAGTGGAGGTCTTCTGGAAGAGCAGAACGATGTTCTTGCCCTCGAGATAGCGGTGCGGAACGCCAGCGCGCTTCATGTCCTTGAAGTTCTTGGAAAGCTTGAGCAAGTACTCGATCTCCTCGGTGGAGAGGTCGAGGAGCTTGAGGAAGCTACGGCCGGAGAGGTTAACACCCATGGTTCGTTTCCTTTCGAAAAAATGAATTACGTAAGTATTAGTGTTGCCCGTTTGACGGGCGAAACCGGTGCGGTCGTAGGGGGACCGCACCGGAAACGGAAAGACTTAGAGGTCCTCGCGCCAGAAGGGCATGCTCATGCAGCGCGGGCCGCCGCGGCCGCGGGAGAGCTCGGCGGAGGGCACGACGAGAAGGTCCAGGCCCTCCTTGTACAGCACGTCGTTGGTGACGGTGTTGCGGGCGTAGA
>DBFELT010000028.1:0-46368 GCA_048323995.1 Collinsella sp.
CGGAAGCTAAGCCCCATCGCGCCGAGAGTACTGCGGGGTCAGCCCGTGGGAGGCCAGGGCGCCGCTGACCGGTGGACGGCACCGAGCCGTACGCTTGAACTGAGAAGGGGGAGGCCTCGCGGCCTCCCCCTTTTTTGCGTTATATACACGTTGTACTTTGGGACCTAGTTCCCCCGTATGCGCTCTTACTGTTTGGCTGTATTTTGAGTCCTTCTAGTGTATTTGAGCGATAATTACTCGCATTGGCGTTAGGGAGGGCTTGATGTTTACCGTATTTGTCTTGGGCAATATTGCTTCGGGTAAGTCGACTGCCTGCCGCTATTTCGAATCTCGTGGCGCTATGCTAATCGATCTGGATGAGCTTGCAAAATCGCTGTATGTGCCGGGCTCTGATATCGTCAATGCTCTCGCGGATGAATTCGGTTGGGACATTTTGGATGAGGATGGCGGCATTCGCCGCAGCATCCTCGCTTCTCGAGCTTTTGCTTCTCCTGATTCGGTCGCACGGCTCAATGGCATTGTGCATCCCGTTCTCATTGAACAGCTTTCGCTTAGGATTCTCGATCCGGTTTGTTGTACGGTTTCATCTCCCCGTTATCCCTTTGCGGTGGTCGAGGTTTCTGCTCCGACTGGTTTTGAGGATGCATTTGGCTTGGCTGATGAAATTCTGGTCATCAGCGCCCCTTTGTCAGTTC
Source organism: Collinsella sp. (assembly GCA_048323995.1). Taxonomy (GTDB): domain Bacteria; phylum Actinomycetota; class Coriobacteriia; order Coriobacteriales; family Coriobacteriaceae; genus Collinsella. The sequence goes on from DBFELT010000028.1 coordinate 696, forward strand.
GTCGCGAGCGCGCTATTCAACGTGGCATGGAGCCATCTGATTTCGATGCCCGTTCTGCTTGTCAGCCCGATGAGTCTGCGCTGTGCAATCTCGCTACAACGGTGATTGATAATGCCTCAGGCGATAATTCGCTCTTTGAGCAGCTTGACTCATGGCTTGCGTGCCATGGGTTTATAGACACTGCGGATAAGGAGGATACCGATGCCTAAGACACGTTTCTTTGCGTGGTATCGCCTTATACCGCTGGCTGCCGTTTTTGCCTTCGGCCTTATCTCGTTCGTTTACTCGTATGCTCCTGCCGCTTTCTTTAAGCCGCTGTATCCGATTGACTACGAGGCGTATGTAAAGCAATCCAGTATTTCGCATAATCTGGATCCGTATCTGGTGTGCGCTGTCATTAAGTCTGAATCGAATTGGGATCCCGAGGCCGAGTCGAATCAGGGTGCTCAGGGATTGATGCAGCTGATGCCCGAGACTGCCCAGGATATGATCGCCAAGGGCCTTGTCGACGGTGGCGAGTATTCGGCCGACAACCTTAACGATCCGGCTACGAATATCGAGTTTGGCTGTGCGTATCTCTCGTATCTTCTAGCGTATTTTAACGGGTCGACTGACAGTGCCATTGCCGCCTATAACGCCGGCATGGGCAATGTCGACGGATGGGCGCAGCAGAGTACGTCGCTTCATAATGCAATCACCTTTCCCGAGACGCAGGCGTATCTGATTCGTGTCAATAATGCCTGGGTTCGCTACAAGACTCTCTATCCCGATCGGTTCGTATAGGACTATGCCTGCCGCCTGCGTATACTGCAGATATATGAGTTAGGAGTATCCATGGCGGAATTTGAAGTAGAACGCGTTGGTGGTGAACTTAAGCGCTTTGGCGTTGAAGGCTCTGACGTGCCGTTTAAGGTCGTGTCTCCCTATGAGCCTGCCGGTTCCCAGCCTAAGGCCATTGAGTCGCTTGTGCAGGGCGTGAGGGACGGAGACCGCTATCAGGTTTTGCTGGGCGTGACTGGTTCGGGCAAGACCTTCACGATGGCAAAGACTATTGAGGCCCTGGGAAAGCCGACGCTGGTCATGGCTCCGAATAAAACGCTCGCCGCTCAGCTTGCGAGCGAGCTCAAAGAGTTCTTTCCCAACAACGCTGTGGTCTACTTCGTCTCGTACTACGACTACTATCAGCCCGAGGCGTATGTGCCGCAAAGCGATACATATATCGAGAAAGACTCCTCGATTAACGAAGAGGTCGAGATGCTGCGCCATCAGGCGACCGCGTCACTGCTCTCTCGACGCGATGTGATCGTTGTCGCATCGGTCTCGTGTATCTATGGCATTGGCTCTCCTGAGGACTATGCGGGTCTGGCTCCAAACGTCGACAAGAAGGTGCCGCTCGAGCGCGATGACTTTATCCATGCACTTATCGACATTCAATATGATCGCAATGACTATGACCTGGCACGTGGCACGTTCCGCGTGCGCGGCGATGTTGTCGACGTGTATCCGCCTTATGCCGAGCATCCGTTGCGGTTTGAGTTCTTTGGCGACGAGGTCGAGCTGATTGCCGAGATCGATGAGGTCACCGGTGAGATGCTTCGTGAGTACGAGGCCATCCCCGTATGGCCGGCATCGCACTACGTGACCGAGAAGCCGAAGGTCAAGGCGGCTCTGAAATCGATCAGCGAAGAGTGCGAGAAGCGCGTTGCGGAGCTCAAGGCGACCGACAAGTTGCTCGAGGCGCAACGTCTGCAGCAGCGCACCGATTATGATCTTGAGATGCTCGAGACGATGGGCTTTTGCAACGGCATCGAGAACTACTCGCGTCATCTGGACGGTCGCAAGCCGGGTGAGCCGCCGTTTACCCTAATCGATTACTTTCCTAAGGATATGCTCTGCATCATCGATGAGAGCCATGTGACGGTGCCGCAGATTCGCGGTATGCACGAAGGTGACCGCTCGCGTAAGGTGACGCTGGTGGAACACGGTTTTCGCCTGCCCTCGGCGCTCGATAACCGCCCGCTTCGTTTCGATGAGTTTGAGGCGAGGATTCCCCAGTTCATCTACGTTTCGGCAACACCGGGTGACTATGAGCTGCGGGTTAGCCAGAACGACGTTGAGCAGATTATTCGTCCGACCGGTCTGCTCGATCCCAAGATCGATGTGCGTCCGGTTCGTGGGCAGATTGACGATCTTGAGGACGAGATTCGCGAGCGCGTTGCCCGCAAGGAGCGCGTGCTGGTGACCACGTTGACCAAGCGCATGGCCGAGGACCTGACCGACCATCTGCTTGATGCGGGCATTAAGGTCAATTACATGCACTCTGATACGGCGACAATGGACCGTGTCGAGATCTTGCGAACGCTGCGCGAGGGCAAGATCGATGTTCTCGTTGGCATCAACCTGCTTCGCGAGGGCTTGGATCTCCCCGAGGTCTCACTGGTGGCAATTCTCGATGCCGATAAGGAAGGCTTCTTGCGCAACCGCCGTTCGCTGATTCAGACGATTGGCCGTGCGGCCCGTAACGCCGATGGCGAAGTCATCATGTATGCGGACGTTGTGACCGATTCGATGAAAGAGGCCATCGAGGAGACGCAGCGCCGTCGCGAGATTCAGATGGCATATAACGAAGAGCATGGCATTGTGCCCAAGACAGTGCGCAAGGCCATCAACGACATCTCAAGTTTTATTGCCGAGGCCGAAAAAACCGTGGGTTCCAAGGGGCGCTCGAAGGGCGACTCTCTTGGCCATGGCGCATTCTATACGCCCGATGAGTCGGGCGAGGGCGGTGTGCCGGAAACGGTGGCGCCCGAGCAGACACTTGCGGAGCAGTTGGAAGAACTGCCGCATGACGAGCTTGTGCGGATCGTCGAAACCATGGAAGAGGATATGCGTAACGCTTCTGCCGCTATGGACTTTGAGGAGGCGGCGCGCCTGCGCGATGCCGTCGTTCAGATTCGGGCGATGCTCGAGGGTGCGTCTGAGGACGAGACGATCGAGCGCTTACGTTCGCAGGCCCGCAAGGGTTCCACGTTCGCATCGGGCAGAAAACGCCAGGGTGCACGGTTTAAGAAATAGCGAACAGGCCCCGAGTTCCCTGTGGAGCTCGGGGCCTGTGTCTTTTGCGTGCTGGAATTCGTGTGCTAGAGGTCTGCGATCAGGGCTTCGGCACAACGAATGCCGTCGGTGGCCGCGCTCATGATGCCGCCGGCATATCCAGCTCCCTCACCGCAAGGGTAGAGTCCCGGGGTCGACACGGCATGGCACGTTCGGTCTCGGGTGACAGTAACCGGTGAGCTCGAACGAGTCTCCACGCCGGTAAGAACGGCATCGGGGCGGTCATAGCCTCGTAGCTTTCTTCCGAGTAGGGGAAGTCCCAGGCGGAGCGACTCGATGATATGCTGCGGCAGGGCTTCGTCAATTGCCGTCCAGGTCACACCGAGCGGATAGGTGGGCTTTACCTTTCCGGGCGCCTTGCTGGCGCGTCCTGCGAGGAAATCTCCGACGAGTTGTGCCGGTGCGTTCCAGTTGGAACCACCCAGGCGATAGGCGGCCGCCTCGCAGGCACGCTGGAGCTCGATGCCGGCGAGCGGGTCATCGTTGGGAAGGTCCTCAGGCGTGACGTTAACGAGCAGGGCGGCGTTTGCGTTGCGTCCGTCGCGGGCATTGAGGCTGGCGCCGTTGACGCACAGGTGGCCCTGCTCGGAAGAGGCGGCGACAACCTGCCCGCCGGGGCACATGCAAAACGAGAACACGCTGCGGCCGTTGGGAAGATGGGCGACGAGCTTGTAGGGGGCTGCTCCGAGGGCAGGATGTCCCGCCGAGGCTCCATATTGGGCTCGGTCGATGTCGCGCTGCGGATGCTCGATGCGAACGCCCATGGCAAAGGTCTTTTGTGCGAGGGCCACGTTGTGGTCCTTAAGGAGCTCAAAAATATCGCGAGCAGAATGCCCGCAGGCGAGGATGAGGTGCTTTGTCTCAATTGGCTCGTAAGCGGCGTCTTGGGACGATTGGACATCGATACCGGTGATGGCGCCAGACGCGTCGATGCGAATGTCGACGAGCTTTGTTCGATAACGGACGACACCTCCGAGCTGCTCGATGCGCTGGGATATAGCGGTGACAACCGTGGGAAGGATGTCGGAGCCAATGTGCGGCTTGGCATCCCACAGAATATCGCGGGGCGCGCCCGCCTCGACGAAGGTTTCGAGGATAAGGCGATGGGCGGGATTTTTGGTTCCCGTATTGAGCTTGCCGTCCGAGAAGGTCCCCGCGCCGCCCAGGCCAAACTGGATATTGCTCTCGGGGTCGAGGATGCGCTCCTTTAGAAAGAGATCGATCGCATGCGAGCGGCGAAATGCTGGGTCGCCGCGCTCGATGAGCAAGGGCTTAAGACCCGCTTCGGCAAGGGTGAGCGCAGCGAAAAGGCCAGCGCATCCGGCGCCGACAACGACGGGGCGCTCTTTGGATGCGTCGGAGACGGGGGAGGGGAATGAAGACCCATCGTCTTCTATCGCGCGTACGCGCGAGCGGTCACGCTCGGCAATGCTGTCGATCGCTTCTCGCTCGAGGTGGGGACTAGTCAGCTCAACACGAAAGCTCAGGATAAAATGGACGTCTCGTTTTTTGCGGGCGTCGATTGACTTGCGATGGAGCTCGATGGACTTGATCTCGGAGTCCTTGCAACGTAGGACGCGCTTGGCGACTCGCTTGCCAACAATGAGGCAGGCATTTTCATCGCCGGCTTCATCGAGTGACGCGTTGACTTGGGTGATTTCGATCATCGAGGTCTCCTTAGAGGCAAGAAAGAGGCCGTCCGGTATCCCAGACGGCCCGAATGCGTTTTTGATTATAGACTGCGCGGCTACAGGCTGCTTGCAGCGCGAATGCCCGAGAGCCAGGCCCACGCAAGGTTAAAGCCTCCGCAATCGGCGTCGATGTCGAGCGCTTCGCCGCAGACGTAAAGCGGGGCGTCGACAGCGCTGCTCGCGCGTAGACTGGGTGTTGAGATGCTCTCGACAGATACGCCACCACGCGTGACCTGCGCCGAGCGCTCCTCGGCTGTTCCCTCGACGAGCAACTTAAAGTGCTTGAGGATCGAGACCAGGTGGATGACATCGTTGGAGCCTGGATGGCACTGCTCGAACGCTGTGCAGACGACGCGGGAGAGTTGTGGGGCGAGCATGCCGTCGAGCCAACGGGGATCGCGGGGCGAAAAGCCGCCGAGCAGCTCAACGCGCCGGTTGAGCATATCGAGCAGCTCGTCTTTGGAGAGGTCGGGGAAAACGTCGAGCAGGATCGTATCGCCGTGCTGGATACGACGGGAGAGGTTGAAGACAGCGACGCCCGAGATACCGAAGGTTCGAAACAGGACTTCACCGTCTTCGTGCCAGAGCTCATTATGATTGCGGGCGAGCGTCAAGCGGGCGCGGACGCGCAGGCCATCCAACGTCTTGAGTGCCGCCCGATCGCCGACGACCGTTGCCGATACGGGGCAGAGGATGGGGCGCAGCGAAGTGAGGGGGAGGCGAAACGTATCGGCGATACCGGTGGGGTTGCCGCCCGTGGCGATAATTACGGCATGTGCCTGCAGGGCCTCGTTCTTGCGAGGGACATCGGCGAGCGCTTTCCGAAGCGAGCGGAGCTCCGATTTTCGGTCGTCGTGCTTTTTTGCCTTGAGCGCCCGCGCTGGACGGTCTATTTGGAGTGCCCAACCTTCGGAAGCTTTGTGCGCCGAGGTAACGTTGGCTCCGCAGATTAAGGTGATACCTAGGCGGTCGCAAACGTTGAGAAGCGCGTCGCGCACCGATTCTGCGCGAAGGGAGCGCGGGTACAGCCGGCCTTCCTCGGAGGTTGTCATGATGCCCAGCGAGGAGAAGAAACCCATAAGCTCTTGTTCGGGTTGGGGGCCCATGACAGATTCGACGAATGCGGGGTGGTTATACCGCTGTGGATCAATCAATTCGTTGGAGAGGTTGCAGCGGCCGTTGCCGGTCGCAAGGAGCTTAAGGCCGCAGGCGACATCGCGCTCAACGATGCAGACGTTTTTGCCAGCGCGTGCGGCCGTAATGGCGGCGGCGAGGCCTGAAGCCCCGCCGCCGATTACCAAGACGTCATAGAAGGCGCTCGTGTTCACTTAGGCCTCGTCGGTCTCGTGCGGGGTAATGGCCTCGACGGCAGAGATTGCCTTGGGCAACATGCCATCGGGCAGTGCGGTCTCGACCTCGCCCTTATCGCAGGCCTCGGCGAGTGCCGGATTAATGGGAAGCTGGCCCAAGATGTCGAGGTTATAGCGCTCTGCGACCTCGGGGAGCTTGCTCTTGCCAAAGACCTCGATCTTCTTGCCGCAGTCGGGACACTCAATACAGCTCATGTTTTCGACGATGCCCAGAATGGGGACGTTCATCTTCTCGGCCATGTTGACCGCCTTGGCGACGATCATCGAGACCAGATCCTGCGGGCTCGTGACGATGACGATGCCGTCGACGGGCAGCGACTGGAAGACGGTGAGCGCGACGTCGCCTGTTCCCGGAGGCATGTCGACCAGCAGGTAGTCGATGGGGCCCCACGAGGTCTCGCTCCAGAACTGCCTAATGGCGCCTGCGATGACCGGACCGCGCCAAAGGACGGGGTCGGTCTCGTTTTGGAGCAGCAGGTTGGAACTCATGACCTTGACGCCATGCTCGGAGATTTCGGGCAGCATAAGGTTGCCAAGGGCATGGACGTGGCGTCCGCTCATACCGAACATCTTGGGGATAGAGGGACCGGTGATGTCGGCATCGAGGACGCCGACCTTGTGGCCGTGACGGGCAAGCTCGGTGGCGATGGCACCGGTGACAAACGACTTGCCGACACCGCCCTTGCCGGAAAGCACGGCGATGACGCGTTTGACCTCGGACAGCGTATTCTCCTCAAATTGCGACGGCGACGTTTGTCCGCCGGCGGCCTGTGCGTGCTCGCAACCCATGTATGACTCCTTTGTATATGTTGGGGCCGGGGCCCCGTGATGTGACACGAGCGTCATTGTACCCTCGTTTGCGAGCGGGAGTCATTTACGATGCATTTGGGCCGAGCGTGCTTGCAATACGATGGGTCCAAGCGAATGGGCGGGCTTACTGAACTTTGCTGGCGAACTCGAGGTATTGCATGCGCTGCAGCTTGTCGATCGTCGAGGCGTATGGGCTGTCTTCAGATTCCAAGTCGTAGCGCAGCCCGTCGGCACCAAGGTAGCCGGCGACATTGATGGTGGGCACATCTGACCTTGTTGCAAGCAGAGCCTTTTGATAGTCGGTGAGCGGGGCGCCGATCTTATTAAGGGTAATGGCTGCAACCTCGTTTGCCCCGACGGTGTCGTAGACGTTGAGCTCGGTATTGCCGGCGATTTCATAGTTAGCCCAGACAAAATATGTCGACTGATAGATACGGAAAGCGTGGCTTGCCGTATCTTCCTGAGGGTACAGCTCGTCGTTGAGAGTCGTTGCGGCGCTCGGCTGATGGTCGCCAAAAAAGACAAGAACAACCGGTCTGCCGATATTGCGGAGCTCGTTGATAAAGTACTCGAGGTCCCGGTCGGATGCGTTGATGCAGGTGAGATAGGTGTTGAGCGCGCTATTGGCGCCCTCGCTGGCTCCCTCGACCCAATAGTTTGTCAGCTCCTCGGCGGGAACGGTGCCATAGTCGTAGCCGCCGTGATTTTGCATCGTGACGTCAAAGATGAACTGCGGGGCTTCGTCGGTTCTAAGCAGGTCGAGTATCTTGTCGTAGGTGGCGTAGTCGCATACGCCGGCATGGTAACAGGGCGCACCTTCGAAATCGCCGATTGAAAGAAAGTCTCCAAAGCCCAGCTGCTGATAGATTTTATCTCGATGGTAGTTGACGGGGTTTTGCGGGTGCATAGCGGTAGCGGTATACCCAAGCTCCTTAAGGTCCTTTGCCAGGCTGTTGACGCCATTCATCTGATATAGCTGATAGGGGATTTTGCCTAATCCGACAAAGGCCGTTGTCGCTCCGGTCAAAAATTCGAATTCGGAGTTCGCCGTTCCGCCACCGGCGACCGAAGCGAGCATGGTGCCGCGAACAAGTGTGTCGGGAAGCGAGTTGTAGAATGCGGGGCCGGTGTACCCGGCCGCCTGGAGCTGCTCAAAGCACGAAAGGTCGCTAAAACTCTCATTCATGACGGCAACAATCGTCGGCTTGATTTCATTGAACTGGGCAACGGCCGCCGCGCGCTGCTCGCTCGAGCCATACGTGCTGTCGTAGGTGGCGGCGAGCTCCTGCTCGATGCTCTGCGCCTCATCGGGCGTATAGTCTTCGGGCTTCTCAATGGGCAACTCGTTGACCATTTCGGTGAACGAAGTGATAAAACCCTGAGACGCATACGTGGTGATGGGCTGCCAACGGTCAAATCCAAAATTCAGCGCCTGCTCCAAGTCGATGCTGGAAAAGCCCGAGAGCCCCACAACGGTCACTAGCAGAAAAGCGCAGAGGTTAGCGGCGATTGCGGGGAAGACATGGGTGGGCGTACGGAGCTTTCGCGGTCGGATAAGCGAAAGAAGCCCCAGGGAAATCTCCAGCAGGGCTAGAGAGGTTACGATTCCGGCGGTAAAGGTAAACTCGTATCCCTCGCTCACTTCCATTGCGGTGCCAAGGGCCAAGATATCGCTTGGCAGGATGGCCTCGCCTTTAAACGTTATGACGAAGTGCTCGGCAATGCCAAGGATGCAACAGGCGACGGGCACGAGGGCCATGACGCCTCCATGACGCTGTCCCAGCAAATAAAGGGAGAGCAGAACCGTCGCGAGCAGCCCGACGGAAAACCCGAATGAGTTGGCGGGAATGCGATAGAACGTTTCGTTACAGGCAATTTCGAGTGAAACGAACGAGAGCGCTGAAACAGCGGCGATGACAAGGATGTCACGGCAAATACAGGCAACCGTTCCCGTCGCAAGATCGGTTTGGTCGATAAGTCCCGAAACCAAGGGCTCGACAAGAAGTGTGACGGCGGTAGCACCGAGCGCCGAATAAGAAAGGACCCATAGGGAATTGTCCTCATTTACGAGCAATTGATTCGTAATCCATGCAGCTACCATGCCGAGCGGGATGAGGAGCGTCGCGCACCAAAAGACGCGGGCAATGGGCGGCTTTTCATTGTGTTTGATTGAAAAATATACGCGCACCACGACGATGGCCACGATAAGGACGGCGATGAATATGGGCAGATTGGCCATGTCGCTCGAAGTGATTTCAAGGGGGATATCTTCGGTCATGGACGTTCCTCTGTTACGGCAAATTAAGTTCAGTATTAGATTACTGTAACCTTTCCACGGCATTTCGAGAAACAAAGCGCCCGATACGCAAAGCTAAAGGTCTGCGAATCTTGTATTACGAACATCTGTGCGCGTCGAGTGCGCTAAACTCATCGACAGTATGATTCGATGCAATAGGAGGCAAGGAGCTTCCATGTCTGATTCTTCTATCGTTATTCGCGGCGCTCGTGAGCACAACCTCCGTGATATCGATGTTTCCATTCCGCGTGACCAACTCGTGGTCATTACCGGTCTTTCTGGCTCGGGCAAGAGTTCGCTGGCATTTGACACTATCTATGCCGAGGGCCAGCGTCGATACGTCGAGAGTCTTTCGAGCTATGCGCGCCAGTTCTTGGGCCAGATGGACAAACCCGACTTGGATTCAATCGACGGCCTTTCGCCGGCGGTGTCGATCGACCAAAAGACGACGTCTAAAAACCCTCGCTCGACGGTTGGCACCGTAACCGAGATTTATGACTATCTGCGCCTGCTGTTCGCCCGTGTGGGCACCCCGCACTGTCCCGAATGCGGCCGCGTCATTGAGCGCCAGACGACCGACCAGGTTGCCGACAAGGTCTTGGCGGCGGGGGAGGGCCGCCGCGCGTTTGTGCTGGCACCGGTGGTGCGCGGGCGAAAAGGCGAGTACACCAAACTGTTTGAGGACCTTCGCGCCGAGGGCTTTAGCCGCGTGCGTGTCGACGGTGAAGTGCGCTCGCTCGACGATCCGATCGATCTGGATAAGAAATTCAAGCACGATATCGAGGTCGTGGTCGATCGCATCGTGATCCGTGAGAATTCTCTGGGCCGTATCGCCGAGTCTGTTGAGCATGCGACCGCGCTGGCTCACGGCAATGTAAACGTGTACATGCTGCCCGATCGTGATGCTCCCGAGGGGACCGAGGGCGAGCTGCTGGAGTATTCGTTGGCCTTGGCGTGCCCGGAGCATGGACACTCCATTGACGATCTTCAGCCGCGTGATTTTTCGTTTAACGCTCCCTATGGCGCATGTCCTGAGTGCGACGGCCTGGGCTTTAAGAAAACCGTTGATGCCGAGGCGCTGATCGAGGACCCCTCGAAGTCCATTGCCGACGGAGTCTTTGGTAGCCTGTTTGGCAATTCGAACTACTATCCGCAGATTTTTGCTGCGGTCTGCAAACACTTTAAGGTGAGCGCCGATACGCCGTGGGAGGACTTGCCCCCTCGCGTGCGTCGTGCATTCTTGGATGGCCTGGGCGATACGAAGATCTCGGTCGACTACCAAAAGCTCGACGGACGTCGCAGCCAGTGGGATACCAAGTTTTCGGGCGTTCGCAACATCCTGTACGAACGCTATACCGAGACGACGAACGAGAACACCAAGGCGCGCCTGGAGAAGTACATTCGCGAGGAGCCGTGCTCGAGCTGCCATGGCGCTCGCCTGCGCCCCGAGATGCTCGCCGTCACCGTGGGCGGCAAGTCCATTTATGAGGTTTGCTGCCTGTCGTGCCGCGAGTCGCTCGAGTTTTTTGAGGGCCTGGAACTCACCGAGCGCCAACAGTTTATCGGCGGCCGTATCGTCAAGGAAATCCTGGAGCGCTTGCGTTTTCTGGTCGATGTCGGACTTGACTATCTGACCCTCGACCGTGCCTCGGCGACGCTTTCCGGTGGCGAGGCACAGCGTATTCGACTGGCAACGCAGATCGGCGCGGGTCTCATGGGCGTGCTCTATATTCTGGACGAGCCCTCGATCGGTCTTCATCAGCGTGACAACGAGCGCCTGATCAAGACGCTCGAGCGCCTGCGCGATATCGGCAATACCGTTATCGTCGTCGAACACGACGAGGATACAATCCGTGCCGCCGACTACGTGATCGACATGGGGCCCGGCGCCGGCGTCAACGGCGGACACGTAGTCGCGGCGGGAACGCCTGCCGATATCATGGCGTGTCCTGAGTCGATGACGGGCGCTTATCTGACCGGCAAACGAATGATCCGGGTGCCTGATGAACGGCGCAAGCCCGGTCGCGGCTGCCTTAAAATTACGGGCGCTCGAGCCAACAACCTCAAAAACGTTACCGCCAAGATCGAGTTTGGTACGCTTACGGTTGTTACCGGCGTGTCGGGATCGGGCAAGAGCTCCCTGGTTACCGACACCATTGCGCCTGCCCTTACGAATGCCATTCACCGTTCGACGCGCCCTGTGGGTCCGTATAAGAAAATCGAGGGCATCGAGTGTATCGATAAGGTTATCGATATCGACCAGTCGCCGATTGGCCGTACACCGCGTTCCAACCCTGCTACCTATATCGGCCTGTGGGATGATCTTCGCGCACTGTTTGCGAGTACGCCGGAGTCGAAGGCGCGCGGCTACTCGCCGGGTCGTTTCTCCTTTAATGTGAGTGGCGGGCGCTGTGAGGCGTGCAAGGGCGACGGGCAGATCAAGATCGAGATGCACTTCCTTCCCGATATCTACGTTCCCTGCGAAGTTTGCGGCGGTAAACGCTACAACCGCGAGACACTCGAGGTCACCTACCGTGGCAAGACCATCTCGGACGTGCTCGACATGAGTGTCACCGAGGCGCTGGCCTTCTTTGGGAATATCCCGCAGATTAAGCGCAAGCTCCAGACGCTGTACGATGTAGGCTTAGGCTACGTGAGCCTGGGCCAGCCCGCCACGACGCTCTCGGGCGGCGAGGCGCAGCGTGTGAAGCTCGCCAAGGAGCTTCATCGACGCCAGACGGGCAAGACGTTCTATATTTTGGACGAGCCGACGACCGGCCTTCATTTTGAGGATGTCCGCCAGCTGCTCGATGTACTGCAGCGCTTGGTCGATGCGGGCAACACGGTGCTGGTGATTGAGCATAACCTTGATGTCATCAAGGTTGCCGACCGCCTGATCGATATGGGTCCCGAGGGCGGTAACGGCGGCGGAACCGTCGTGGTTTCGGGCACACCGGAGCAGGTTGCGGACTGTCCGCAGAGTTATACGGGCAAGTTTTTGGCGCCGTTGCTCAGGCGTGACCGGGAGCGTCAGGCTCAACTTGATGCTCAATAAATAGGCGATTCAGTTTATGGGCGCCATCGACTCCTCGTGATTCGATGGCGCTTGCTGTGTCGAAGTGACGTATGCAGCCGAATTGGACATATACTTAATCTTTGCGTCCGAATGCGAGGGAAAGGATATGTCATGGCAAAGGCTGTAAAGACGCCAAAAACCAATGCGATGCGCGAGCTGGAAAGCGCCGGCATTTCCTATGTTCTACATACGTACGAAGACGATGGTGATGAGTCGGTGGGCCTGGGGGTCGCGATTTCGGAGCAGCTTGGCGAGGAGCCCGGTCAAGGATTTAAGACCTTGGTCTGCGTGACGCCGTCCAACGACCATGTCGTGTGCTGCATCCCTGTTGCCGATGAGCTCGATCTAAAGTCCGCCGCGCGTGCCGCGGGGGAGAAGTCCTTGGTCATGATGCATGTGAAGGATTTGCTTGCGGCGACTGGCTACGTTCGCGGCGGCTGCAGCCCGGTCGGTATGAAAAAACGCTACCGGACGCTCATTGATGAGACGTGTGTCCTTTGGGATACCATTTTTATTTCGGGAGGCAAGCGTGGCTATCAGCTCGAGCTTGCACCCGATGATTTAATTGCATTTTGCGGGGCGACGGTTGCCGCGATTACGAGAGAGGACTGAGCGATGCCGCAGGAAGAATTGAAGCGCGGAGCTCATTTTGCAAGAGAATCTGCGCCTCAGACACCCTCGTCCGAAGCTCCTTCGTCGCGAGATGACACTGACGACATGGGCTCGTCGGACTACTCCACGGTTGGTCGTTCCGCCGGGCTTATGACCATCCTGACCATCGTGTCTCGCGTCACCGGTTTTATCCGAACGTGGGCAATGGCGGCCGCTATTGGCATGTCGCTACTCTCGTCCTCCTATCAGGTCGCCAACAACCTGCCCAATATGCTCTACGAACTCGTGATGGGCGGCATGCTCGTGACGGCGTTTTTGCCCGTGTACATGGGCGTGAGGCGTGAGCAGGGTCGCGAGGCCTCGAACGAGTACGTGGGCAACCTGCTCGGCATTCTGCTTTTGGTGCTGGGTGGCATTTCGTTGCTGGGGACCGTGTTTGCCCCGGGCTTTATCTGGACGCAATCGTTCCTTTCGGGTGACGGCGGCAGCATGGATACCGCTGCGTTCATGTTCCGTTTCTTTGCCATCCAGATTCTGTTTTATGGTTTGGGCTCGGTGTTCTCGGGCGTTCTCAACGCACACCGCGACTACTTCTGGTCGACGTTTGCCCCGGTCCTCAACAATGTGATCGTCATTGCGAGCTTTATGGGTTTTGCGCCCGTGTCCGCACAGTTTGGCGAACGTGCCGGCATCATCTTGATTGCGGCCGGTACGACCCTCGGTGTCTTTGTTCAGATGGCATGTCAGATTCCCGCGCTTGGCAAGCACGGCGTGCATCCCCATATCCATATCGATTTTAAGGACCCCGCGCTGCGCCAGACGATTGCGCTTGGTATCCCGACGCTGCTCGCCACGGTGTGCATGTTTGTCTCGACTTCTATCACCAACGCTGCCGCGCTGGTGGTCCAGCCCGAGACTGGTCCTTCCGTCATCGCCTATGCGCGCCTGTGGTACACGCTGCCCTACGCGCTGATTGCCGCCTCGCTTTCGACGGCGCTCTATACCGAGCTCTCTCACGACGCGCAGGAGAAGGATTACGACAGCGTTCGCACGGGCATTTCGCGTGGCGTCGCCCAGATGCTGTTCTTCCTGATTCCGTTCGCGCTGTACCTGATTGTCTTCGCGCGTCCGCTCAACATGATTTACTGTGCCGGCAAGTTCGATGAATCCGGCGTGGCGCTGGTGTCCGAGTTCCTTGTCTACCTGGCGTTCTCGCTGCCGCTCTACGGCGTGGTCGTGTTGATGCAGAAGAGCTTCTCTGCCTTGCTCGACATGAAGCCCTATAGCCGCTATTGCCTGTATTCCGCCATCGGCCAGGCCGGCTCGGTTCTGCTGTTTGGCGTTGTGCTGGGCTTCGGTATGCCGGCAATCGCGCTTTCGTATGTCGTCGACTACGTGATCTTGGTCGGTTGCTCGCTGTGGTGGCTGCGTCGTCGTCTGCGCGGCCTTCAGGTCAAATCTATCCTGCATGGCGGTTTCTTTGGCCTTTTGCTCGGTGGCCTGGGTGCTGCCGCAGGCGCCGGCGTCATGTGGGCGCTTGAGCACTTTGTCGGGGCACTTGGCGGCTCGATTCTGATTACTCTTGGCTACGTTTGCGTTGCGGGTGTCGTCTCGCTTGCTGTTACCTTTGGCCTTGCCGTCGTCCTTAAGATGCCCGAGGTCTCGGCGCTGCTTCGTCGCAAGTAGGTGCGTGTGGCCGGTCACGACAACATTCCAACACTCGCCGAGCAGGTTTCGCGCGTTCCCACGCAGCCCGGATGTTACCTTTGGAAAGATGCCAAGGGCGATGTCATCTACGTTGGCAAGGCGAAAAACCTGCGTTCCCGTATGCGCCAGTACGTGACGCTGCAGGATGAGCGCCAAAAAATACCGCTCATGATGCAATTGGTTGCGAGCTTTGACTACATCGTTGTCGAAACCGAGCATGAGGCGCTTGTACTCGAGCGCAACCTGATCGGCCAGTACCATCCGTACTTTAACGTCGACCTCAAGGATGACAAGAGCTACCCCTTTATCGCCATTACAAAGGGCGACCTGTATCCCGCTATCAAATACACGCGTGAGCGTCATAAGCCGGGAACGCGCTATTTTGGACCCTATACCGATAGCCGTGCGGCACGTGAGACGATAGATACGCTGCGCAAGGTTATCCCCATCTGCTCTGCATCCTGTGCGGAGTGGCGTCGTTGTCGCCGTATCATCGAGTCCCACAAGGGCGAGGAAGACATCGTCAATATGATTTGCGCACAAAACGGGCGTCCCTGCTTCGACTACCATGTCGGGCGCGGGCCGGGTGCGTGTGTCGGCGCGATTTCCCCGGCAGACTATGCCAAGAACGTCAAGCGTGTCGAGCGCTTTTTGTCGGGCCATCGCAAGGATGTCGTCGACGAGCTGACTTCCGAGATGGCGGATGCCGCCGAGGCACTCGATTTTGAGCGTGCGGCGCGCGTCAAGCGTCGTTTGGAGGTCATCAGGGGTCTGGACGACCGTCAGCAAGTCGTTTTTCCCTCCAGTGTCGATATCGATGTCATCGGTTTCTATCGCGAGGAGACCATCTCTGCCGCTTGCGTCTTTGTCGTGCGTGAGGGCCGAACAGTTCGCACCTGCGAGTTTATTCTCGATAAGGGTTTGGATGTCGACGAAGAGGAACTTCAATCGGGCTTTCTTAAGCGCTATTACGACGAGACGGCTGATATTCCAGCTGAGATAAACCTCTCTGTCGAGCTTGAGGATGCGGAGGCGCTGGGGGAGTGGCTTGCAGGCAAGCGCGAGCGTTCCTGCCATCTCCATAGGCCGCAGCGTGGCGAAAAGCACCGTTTGCTCGATATGGCATCCAAAAATGCGCGCCATGCCCTCATGCGCTACATGATGCGAACGGGGTACGCTGACGACCGCACCAATCAAGCGCTCCTGGAGCTCGAAAGCGCGCTGGCTCTGCCGGCGCCGCCGATGCGTATCGAGTGCTTCGATATCTCGACGCTGCACGGAACCTTTACCGTCGCCTCGATGGTGGTGTTTACCAACGGACGCGCCGACAAGAGCCAGTACCGTCGTTTTAAAATTCAGGCCGAATTGGATGAGGCAAATGACTTCGTGTCGATGTCCGAGGTTTTGGGACGACGCTATGCTCCCGAGCGCATGGCCGACGAGCGCTTTGGCTCGCGCCCTGATTTGCTCGTTGTCGACGGCGGCAAGCCGCAATTGACCGCTGCGATCAAGCAACTTGAGGCTCTTGGGCTCGATATACCAGTTTGTGGCTTGGCAAAGGCCGATGAGGAGGTTTTCGTGCCTTGGGACGAGACTCCCGTCGTGCTGCCGACCGGGTCCGCGTCGCTCTATCTAATTAAACAGGTTCGCGATGAATCGCACCGTTTTGCCATCACGTTCCATCGCGAGTTGCGCGATAAAGCCATGACGGTTTCGGTACTCGATGACGTTCCAGGCGTGGGACCCACCAGAAAACGTGCCCTTATGCGCCATTTTGGCTCGATGAAGCGTTTGCGCGCGGCGAGCGAGCAAGAGATCGCGGAAGTTCGCGGCATACCTGCCGATGTTGCCAAGGCGGTCCACGAGGCGCTCGTTGCATGGAATGCCGAGCGCGCCGAGGCGGCGGCTGGCCATTCCGATAGCTAAACACGAGCCAAACAACTGATATACATGATTGCGCGATTTTCAACCATTTATTTCGCCATGATTGCCTGCTGGTTTCGGGTTTTATTAACGCTAAAACGTTTGACTAACCCAAGCGAAAACCCTGCTATCCTGCGGGTTGACGAAGACTGATATCTCACCTCGCCGATACATACTGTCTGGCGAATCGTTTGTCAACGAATTCGGTGAACGGTAGTAAATACCGTTCAAGCGTATGTATGTATCGGTCGCCGAGCGCGGCACCTCAGTTGGGTTCGTCGGTAGGTAAGGTATATATCGTCCGCAAGTTGCGCGGGGGCAAGTCTAGGTGCTCCCGAGTAAGATTCTCTATTGATAGGAGAAGACATGGCCATCATCAACAAGGGTATGTCCAGGCGTTCGTTCCTCGGCCTCACCGGCAGCGTCGCTGCTGTCGCAGGGCTTGGTCTCACCGGCTGCGGTGGCAGCTCTAGCGACGAGGGTTCCGCTTCCGGTTCCACCGATTCCGCTAACCGTGGCGGCGGCGTGATCACCGCTGGTTCCGCTTACGCTCCGTCCAGCTTCGATCCCGCCAGCACCGGCTCCGCTGTGGGCCTGGGTGCTAACTGGCACGTCGTCGAGGGCCTCTACGGCATCGATTACCACGACTACAGCACCTTCAACGAGCTCGCCACCGACGATCCCAAGTCTGTGGACGACACCACTTTCGAGGTCACCATCCGCAAGGGCGCCAAGTTCTCCGATGGCACCGAGGTCACCGCTGACGATGTCGTTGCCTCCTACACCGCTTGCGCCGCTTCCGCTACCTATGCTCCGTTCTTCCAGCCCTTCGAGTCCATCGAGGCCAAGGACGCCAGCACTGTAACGGTCAAGACCAAGGTCCCCAACTTCTCCCTGCTCAAGGATCGTCTGGCCATCATCCGCGTTACCCCGGCTACCCAGGCCGAGGAGGATCGCGCCAAGCAGCCGATCGGTTCCGGCCCCTGGATGTACGACTCTATCTCCGATACCGAGATCACCCTGGTTCCCAACCCCGAGTACAACGGTGAGTATGCTGCCGAGGATAAGAAGATCCAGTACAGCATCCTGACCGACCCCACCGCTCGCGTTACCGCTCAGCAGGAGGGCTCCACGCTCGTTATGGAGCTCGTCACCGCTGACGCCGTCGACCAGCTCGAGAGCGCTGGCTGCAAGATCGATAACGTTCAGGGTTTCGGCACCCGCTTCATCATGTTCAACGTCGCCAAGGAGCCTTGGAACAACGTCAAGGTCCGTCAGGCCGTCATGTATGCGCTCGACACCGAGAAGATGATCACCAACACCTTCGCCGGCCTTGCCACCGCTGCCAGCTGCTACCTGCCCAAGAGCTTCACCAACTATCATGAGGCTTCCACGGTGTACAAGACTGACGCCAAGAAGGCCAAGAAGCTCATCGAAGAGTCTGGCATCACCCCGGGCGCCATCACCCTGCGCACCACCGACAACGAGCAGATTAAGGGCATGGCCGCTCAGGTCAAGAACGACCTCGACGCCCTCGGCTTCGATGTGACCATCCAGACCGATACCTCGCCGGCCACCTACGCTGCCATCGACGGCGGCGAGGCCTACGATATCCTTCTCGCTCCTGGCGATCCGTCCTGCTTCGGCGCCGATCCCGACCTGCTGCTCAACTGGTGGTATGGCGACAACGTCTGGATGCAGACCCGTTGCCCGTGGAAGGATTCCGCTGAGTGGGCGAAGCTCCACGGTCTCATGGACGAGGCTCTTGCCGCCGAGGGCGACGAGCAGCAGAAGAAGTGGAACGAGTGCTTCGACATCATCGCCGACAACGCCGTTCTGTACCCCGTTGTCCACGTCAAGACCGTCTCCGCTTCCTGGGACGATCCGTCCACCGCGCCCAACGGCGAGGCCCTCGATGGCTTCAAGGGCATCGGCACGACGAGCATGTCCTTCAGGGGCGTCGCGACCGTCAAGGCCTAAGACTCGCTTGAGTCATATGTGGGGCGTCGGTCGTAAGGCAACGTCCTCATAGTTGAAACAAAGACCCGGGCGGCCTCGATGTCGCTCGGGTCTTGTAATGAGTATCCATACTCATATACCAGTTGGTCCTACCGACAAAAGAAAGGGGAGAGAACGTGAACAACTTTCTACGTTTGATTGGAAGGCGTCTCGTGGCGCTGCCGATCATGGCATTGGGCGTCACCGTCCTGGTGTTCTTCCTTATGTCGTTCTCCAAGACCGACCCCGCCTATACGGCGTTGGGTGACGGTGCCTCGCCCGAGGCGGTTGCCGAGTACCATGAGAAGTATGGTCTGGACGACCCCTGGCCCGTGCGCTACGTGCGCTATATGGGCGATCTGATCCATGGCGACATGGGCACCTATGGTGCTGCTCGCAACTCCGTTGCCAAGCGCATCTCCACGGCCCTGCCCGTCACGATGCAGCTGACCTTCATCGGTCTTGCCATCGGTGCGGTCGTTTCGTTTTTGCTCGGCGTCATCGCGGCACTGTATCGCGACAAATGGCCGGACCAAGTGATCCGCGTCTTTTCCATCGCCGGCTTGGCAACCCCGTCGTTCTGGCTTGCCGTTCTGTTGATCCTGCTGTTCTCTTCCTACCTTAAGGTGCTCCCGGCATCGGGTGCTCTGCCTCACTTCACCACGAATCCGGTTGGCTATCTGGGACGTATGATCATGCCCGCTATCGCCTTGGCATTTCCGCTGACGGGCCAGATGACTCGTATCGTGCGTACCGCCATGGTCGAGGAGCTCGATAAGGATTATGTCCGTATGGCTCGCGGCGCCGGCGTTCCCGAGAAGGTCGTCGTCGGCATCAACGTTCTTCGCAATGCGCTGATCACCCCGGTCACCACCCTCGGTCTTAAGATCGGTTACCTCATGGGCGGCGCCGTCGTCATCGAGGTTATCTTCAACCTCCCCGGCATGGGCACCGCGATTTTGCAGGGCGTTCAGGGCAACGAGGCGAACCTGGTTCAGGGCGTCGTTATCGTCGTTGCTCTTGCCTTCATCATCATCAACATCGTGGTTGACATGCTCTACCTGCTCATCAACCCGCGCATCAGGACGGTGTAGATTATGGTAAAGATTCGAGAGAAGCAAACCGAGCAGCTCGAGAAGGCTGCCTCCAAGGGGCTCAAGCTCGGTGGCTGGAAGAAGATGACGCTGTCTTCTAAGATTGCCGCCGTCGTGCTGGCGCTGGTCGCCCTGACTGCGATTCTGGCGCCCCTTCTTGCCCCCTATAGCCCGGTCGAGATCTTTACGGCTCGTCAGGCTCCCGGCAACGGATTTATCTTCGGTACCGACGATAAAGGTCGCGACATTCTGTCGCGTATGCTCTACGGTGGTCGTTACTCGCTGATTATCGGCTTTGGCGCCACTGCCATGGCTCTGGTCTGCGGCTCGGTCGTGGGCGCCCTTGCAGCGGTTTCGCGCAAGGCCGTCTCCGAGACGATCATGCGTATCTTGGACATCATCATGTCCATCCCGGGCATCGCCCTCGCGGCCGTCTTCGTCTCCATCCTGGGCAACTCCGTGCCGTCGATCATCTTCGCCATCGGCTTTATGTACACTCCGCAGATTGCCCGTATCGTGCGCGCCAATATCGTGTCCGAGTACGGCGAGGACTATGTCCGCGCGGTCATCGTTTCCGGCGCCAAGGCTCCGTGGATTTTGATCAAGCATGTTCTGCGTAACTGCATCGCTCCGATCATGGTCTTCACCGTTACCCTGGTCGCCGACGCCATCATCTTCGAGGCCTCGCTGACCTTCATCGGCGCTGGTATCCAGGAGCCCACCGCTACCTGGGGCAACATCCTCGCCGACGCCCGCGGCGGCGTGCTCGCCGGTCGTTGGTGGCAGGCGCTGTTCCCGGGCCTGGCCATCATGATCACCTGCCTGGCGCTCAACATCCTCTCCGAGGGCATTACCGACGCCATGGCCGCTGCTCCCTCCGCCGCCCTGGATCCTACCGATTCCTCCAAGCGTCGCGAGGCCGATCTGCTGGTCTCCGACCCCGTTCGCGCCTACAAGGAGCAGGCCCAGTCCCTCTCCGCTCGCCTTGGCGCCCTGCGCGATGTCGAGCTCAAGCGTGACGATCGCCATGTGCCCGACGAGTCTGTCGAACCGATTCTCTCGGTCCGTGACTTCTGCATCCAGTTTGAGCATCACGGTGATATCAACGTTGTCGACCATGTCAACTTTGACGTCCGTCCTGGTCAGACCATGGGCCTGGTAGGCGAGTCCGGTTGCGGTAAGTCCATCACCACGCTGGCCATCATGGGCCTGACCGATGAGGACGAGCACCTTTCCGGCGAGGTCCTCTGGGAGGGCCGTGACCTGCTCAAGATGAGCAAGAAGGAGTGGTTCGGCCTGCGTGGTACCGATATCGCTATGGTCTATCAGGATGCCCTGTCCTCGCTCAACCCCTCCATGCTCATCTCTGCCCAGATGAAGCAGCTCACCAAGCGCGGCGGAACCCGCAGCGCCGAGGAGCTCCTGGAGCTCGTCGGCCTCGATCCCAAGCGCACGCTCGAGAGCTATCCGCACGAGCTTTCCGGCGGCCAGCGTCAGCGTGTCCTGATCGCTATGGCCCTTACCCGCGACCCCAAGCTGGTCATCTGCGACGAGCCCACGACCGCTCTGGACGTTACCGTCCAGAAGCAGGTCATCAAGCTGCTCAACGATCTTCAGGCCAAGCTCGGCTTTGCCATGATCTTCGTTTCGCATGACCTGGCTCTGGTCGCCGAGGTCGCCCATAACATCACGGTTATGTACGCTGGCCAGGTTATCGAGCAGGCGCCCACCAAGGAGCTGCTCACTAACCCGATCCACGAGTACACCCGCGGTCTTCTGGGTTCCGTTCTGTCCATCGAGAGCGGTTCGGGCCGCCTGCACCAGGTGCCCGGCGCCGTTCCGAGCCCGCGCGATTTCCCCAAGGGCGATCGCTTCGCGCCCCGCTCGAGCCACCCGCGTATTGGCCTGGACACCCGTCCGGTCTTCAAGCGCGTGCCCGGCACCGAGCACTTCTATTCCGAGCTCCCCGACGAGGTGCTCAAGGCAAATGGTTTGACCCCTCACGCGGAGGTGATGTAGATGAGCGAGACCGCAGTAAACGGCGTCGAGCCGATCATCTTCCTTGATGACGTCCACGTCACCTTTAGGACCCGTACCGGCTCGATTCTGCACCCCAACCTGGTTCACGCCGTCCAGGGTGTAACGATTAAGCTCATGCCCGGTCAGACGATTGGCATCGTCGGCGAGTCCGGTTGCGGTAAGTCCACCACCGCTAACGTCATGTGCGGCCTGCAGGCCCCCACGAGCGGCAAGGTCTACTTTAAGGGCAAGGACGTTACCAAACGTACCGCCGAGGACCGTCGCCACATGGGTCGCGTCATCTCGGTCGTGTTCCAGAACCCGGCCACGGCGCTCAACCCCCGCATGGTCGTTCGCGAGCAGCTGCTCGACCCCATGCGCGTCCACAACCTGGGTACCGAGGCCGAGCAGGAGAAGCGCGTCAAGGAGCTTTTGGAGCTCACCGGTCTGCCCAGCTCCGCCGCCGAGGTTCTTCCCGGCCAGCTTTCGGGCGGCCAGCGTCAGCGCGTCGCAATTGCCCGTGCCCTGTCGCTGAACCCCGATGCCATCATCGCCGACGAGCCCACCTCGGCTCTGGACGTTTCGGTCCGCGCGCAGATTCTCAACCTGTTGACCGACCTTAAGAAGGAGCTCGGCCTGGCCATGGTGTTCATCAGCCATGACATCCAGACGGTCCGCTATATCTCTGACGACATCATCGTTATGAATGGCGGCAAGATCGTCGAGCAGGGCGAGGCCAAGCAGGTCTTCCAGCACCCCCAGGACCCCTACACCAAGATGCTGCTCGGCGCTGCGCCGTCGCTGTTGCATCCCAAGCTCGGCGAATAGCCTCGCTTTCCCTCCCGTGCGCCCGGTTCCCTTGCCGGGCGCACCTCCGTTGCGATTTCGAAAGGTTGGGTTCACGAGCCATGCCAAGTGCTCAGGAGCTACAACATCAATTTGGTGAATATCGAGGCGCCATGCCCCGTCCATCAGATTTCGATCTCTTTTGGAAGGACCGCATGGCCGAGGCCGACGCCGTCGAGCTCGACTATGCGATTGAGGCGGCTTCGGTTGCGGATTCCGCGACCTGTCGGTTTTTCGACCTCTGGTATACCGGCATGTGTGGCGCTCGCCTGCATGCCAAGTACCTTAAACCCGTCTCGGACGAGCCCGTGCCATTGGTGCTTCAGTTCCATGGGTATCCGGGTGCAAGCCGCAGCTGGTTTGAGCAGGCGTCGTTTGCGGGCATGGGCATGGCACTCATCGCCCTCGACTGCCCCGGCCAAGGAGGTCCCTCCGAGGACATTGGTGGATTTGAAGGCACAACGGTTGCCGGGCATATCGTCGCCGGCATCGACGGCGACCCGGCCAACCTCTACTATGTCCGCTTGCACCAAGATATTCGCATCCTGTGCCGTATTGTTCGCGAGCTCGAGGGCATCGATCTTTCTCGTGTGTTTGTGAACGGCGCGTCGCAGGGTGGTGGTTTGGGCATTGCGACCTGTGCGCTTAACAGCGAGCTTATCAATCGTGCCGCCATCCTCTATCCCTTCCTGTCAGATTTCCGCCTAGTCTGGGATTTGGATGCAGACGACATTGCCTACGAGGGCCTGCGCTATTGGTCTCGCTGGTTTGACGAGGACTCGACTCGTATTGACGAAGCCTATGCCAAGCTGGCGTACTTCGATTCCAAGAACTTTGCCCCTATGGTCAAATGCCCCGTGCTGTTTGGCACCGGCACAGCCGATATCGTCTGCCCGCCAGCGACGCAGTTTGCGGTCTATAACAACCTGACCTGCGAAAAGCGTCATGAGTTCTTTGAAGGCTTTGGCCACGAGGAGATTCAGGATTTTGACGATCTGATCATTCCGTTTTTCTGCAAGGGAGGGGAGGCTCATGTCTAAGTGCGAGAGCAATGTTAATGAGCTGATTGTCCCCGGGCTCGTGGGAATTCCTGGAACGGTTTCGTCAAGGCTCGCAGAATATCGGGACTGGCGCGGTGATGTCCAAGCAGATGTTTCTGATTTAGAGACATGCGCTTCGAATCTTGAGATTCAAGGCCTGGCCATTACGGCGATTGACTTTGTTAACCCCTGCGCCCGTTACTCGGAGGTCTCCTTTGAGCTCGGTGACGATGCGATTCACGCTCGTTTGATCGAGCCTGTCGGTCGTGCCCGAGTGTCTGAGCGCGTGCCGCTGTGCCTGATGTTCCACGATATCGATCGGCCTGTGCGCGGCTGGCATCACATGACGAGATTTGCCGCCATGGGGTATGCCGTCCTCGCGCTGGATGACGATGTTGCTGGTGCGGACGACCTGCAGCGGGGGATTTCTTCGCCCGCTTTTGTCGAGCGCGTCCGTTGGGGTTGCGCGCTGGCGAAGGTGGCGCGCAATCTTGATGGCATGGACCCCGACCGCATCTTTGCATGGGGCGAGGGTCTAGGCGGCGGAGTCGCGCTGGCGGTTTCTGCTCTGGACGAGCGGGGTCTCGCCTGCACGGCGGTTGCCAATCCGCTTCCTGGCGGCCTCGAGGCGCTGTCGTCTCGGGTGCGCGGATCGGTGCTCATGGGCACATCGCTCATGGATACCGTGAGCGATCCCAAGGATCAGTTTGCCGTATTCAACGGTCTTGAGTGTGACCGGAGACATATCATCTATGCCAAATACGCTCACGAGCGCATCAATGCGTTCGAAAACGAAGTCGTCGACTTTTTTAACCAAACGTTCTACTCGTGTTCTTTGGCCTAGACGGCCTGGACACTGCCAACAAGAGTGGGCGGCATAGGGCTGCCCACCAGACAACTAAGGAGATTCTTGTGGCAACTCAGAAATTCACCGGCGTTATCCCTCCCGTCGTTGTTCCCGATACCGAAGACCACCAGCTCGATGTTGCCTCCTTTGAGCGCAGCATCAACCGCATGATCGATGCCGGCGTCGATGGCTTGTTCTTCCTGGGCTCCTCGGGCGAGGTCGTCTTCTCCACCGACGAGCGTCGCCGTCAGATCATCTCCGAGGCCGTCCGTATCGTCGACCACCGCGTTCCCGTTCTGGTCGGCATCATCGACACCGAGACCGAGCGCATGATCGAGCACGGTAAGGTCGCTCAGGAGCTGGGCGCCGATGCGCTTGTCGCCACCTGCCCGTTCTATGCCCTGCAGGGCATGACCGAGGTCGAGGAGCACTTCCGCATCCTGCATGAGGAACTCGACCTGCCCATCTTCGCCTATGACATCCCCGTGTGTGTCCACACCAAGCTCCCGTGGAAGCTCCTTGCCAAGCTCGGTGCCGAGGGCGTTCTGGCCGGCGTCAAGGATTCCTCGGGTGATGACATCTCGTTCCGCTACCTCGTTCAGGAGAACGAGAAGAACGGCCATCCGATGAGCATCCTCACCGGTCACGAGGTTGTTGTCGACGGCGCCTACCTCGGTGGCGCCGACGGTTCCGTTCCGGGTCTCGCCAACGTTGAGCCCGAGGGCTACGTGCGTCAGTGGAAGGCCGCTCAGGCTGGTGACTGGGCTACCGTCAAGGCCGAGCAGGATCGCCTCAATGAGATTTCGCACATCTGGGATGTCACCTCGGGTGTCCAGGGCTATGCCGGTGGCGTCGGCGCCTTCAAGACCGCTATGAACCTCATGGGCATCTTCGACAGCCCGACCATGCCGCGCCCGGTGAAGGCCATGACCGGCGAGAATGTCGAGGCGATTAGGAAGGTCCTCCAGGACAACGGTCTCCTGTAAAGCTTCCCCGGGCACCCGATCTTGGGGCTCAAGCGGTCGAGCGTGACCCATTAGGTCAACGCCCGACCGCTTTCACCCCAACCTCGGGCACTCGGGAAACCTTTACCAAGCTGCGGCGATAACGCCGCTTTCATTTCCTGTAGTTGTTTTTTATCTCCTAAGGAGAGCGACATGGAGAACAAGTACGTCTGCTCTGTCGATATCGGCGGAACTAAGATCGCGACTGCCATCATGGAGTACCCGGCTGACGGCAGCGTGCCCCATCCCGTTTTTGAGGCCGAGGTTCTCACCGAGGCCCAAGAGGGCGGCGAGGCCGTCTTCCAGCGTATCGAGGCGTCCATCAAGGCTGCTCTCGAGGCGAATCCCGATGTCGAGGTCCTTGGCGTCGGCATTGGTGCCGCCGGCGTCGTCGATCCCAAGACGGGCGCCATCGCGTATGCCAACGAGATCATGCCCGGCTGGTCCGGCGTCCAGTTGGGGCCGCGTCTGCGCGAGGACCTCGGTCTTCCCGTTGCCGTTGTAGGCGACGTGCAGGCTCATGCTCTGGGCGAGGCCCACTGGGGCGTCGGCAAGGGCAAGTTCTCCGTCTTGTGTCTTGGCATCGGTACGGGCATCGGCGGCGCATATGTCGAGAACGGCCGCGTGATGCAAGGCTTCCATGGTGCTGCTGGCCATATGGGCCACATAGAGTGCTCGGCTGCCGCCGGCATTCCCTGCGCTTGCGGGCGTTCTGGCCATCTGGAGTCGGTTGCTTCGGGCACTTCCATTGGTCGAATGTACGATGAGCGTTTTGGCCGCGTCGACCCCAGCCGTCCTTCGGTCGGTCGCGATGTGAACGACCTGTGCCGCGCGGGCGACGCAAAGGCGACCGAGGTCATCCATGACGCCGGCTTTGCGCTGGGTGCCAGCTTGGGCTCGCTCGCTAACATCCTGGACCCCGAGGTCATCGTGCTTTCGGGTGGCGTGATTCACCAAGGTCCCGATTGGCGTTCACAGACGTGGAAGGATTCGGTGCACGAGGGCTATGCCAGCCAGGCGCTCGATCCGCTTCAGGACACGCCGATCCTCATCGGTTCTCTGGAGGGCGATGCTCCGCTCATCGGTGCCGCTGAGCATCTTCTTGCCTCGTTGAAGTAAACATAACTACCAAGTGCGCCTTCTGAGGTGCCGCGGATTGACGTGAAAGAGGAGCGAAGCGTACTTCGGTACGCGAGCGACGGTTTGAACGTCAAGGTGCGGTGTCTCAGAAGGCTGTTTTGAGAAAGGTTGAGTCGAACATGACCGTTGATCCTTTGATCCAGTCCCTGAAGGGCAAGCTCGTCGTGAGCGTTCAGGCGTATATGGGCGAGCCGCTTCGTACGCCCGAGACCATGGCTCAAATGTCTCGCGCTTGCGAGCTCGGCGGCGCCGCCGCCATTCGCTGCCAGGGCCTTGCCGACATTGCCGCCATTAAGGGTCGCTGTGAGGTTCCCGTCATCGGTCTGTGGAAGGATGGGCACGAGGGCGTTTACATCACGCCGACGCTGCGTCACGCTCGCGCCTGCGTTGCTGCCGGTGCCGATATCGTGGCGATCGACGCCACCGATCGTCCGCGCCCCGATGGCAAGACGGTCGAGGATACCTTCCGTCCTCTGCACGAGGAGGGTGTGCTCCTGATGGCGGATTGTGCCACCATCGAGGATATTCGCCGTGCTGCTGATATGGGCTTTGACCTGGTATCCACCACGCTTTCTCACGGCGTCGCCGCCATCGACTGCACCATGGCCGATGGCCCCGATCTGCCGCTCCTGCGTCAGGCGACCGAGGAATTCCCCGGCCTTCCCATCATTTGCGAGGGTCGCGTGCATACGCCCGAGGAGGCTCGCGCCGCGATCGATGCTGGCGCCTGGGCCGTTGTCGTCGGCACCGCCATCACGCACCCCACGAGTATTACGAGTTGGTTCAAGGCTGCGCTTGAGGCGTAAGACAGGCCTCGTATCCGCTCGGGGCGGTATACTCAATATAGGCAATTGACCGCGCGGGATCCGGGTTGCTGGGTCCCGCGCTTGTTTTCGGGAGGCAGCACATGCAAAAGGGAGATGCCATGGATGCGGCGGAGCGCTCGGAGCGCATCCCCGATATCGTCATCATCACCGGAATGTCCGGATCGGGCCGCACGCAGGCCATGCACGTGTTCGAGGACATGGGCTATTTTTGCATCGATAACCTGCCTCCACGTCTCATCGCCCAGCTTGCCGAGCTCGTCGGCATCAATACGGGCGTGGGCAGGCATCTCGCCGTCACCTGCGATTTGCGTAGCCAGGGACTGTTTGACGAGTTGCTCGATGCGGTCGCCGCGCTCGAAGAGCGCGAGATGAGCTGCGACATCGTGTTCCTGGAGGCTTCTGACGAGGTGCTGATTCGTCGCTACAGCGAAAATCGCCGCCGTCATCCCATTGCCAAGCCGGGGGAGACTACGGCCGATGCCATTCAGCGCGAGCGCCTTCAGCTGCAGGGCGTGCGCGACCGAGCCGATATGATTATCGACACGAGCCGTCTGCGTACCTCTGCGCTGCGCAACAAGCTACGTATGGCATTTTCCGAGCTGTCCGACCAGCAGCTCATGGACGTCCACGTGTTCTCGTTTGGCTTTAAGCACGGCATGCCCGTCGAGGCGGACATTATGATCGACGTCCGCTTCCTGCCCAATCCGTTCTACGATCCCGAGATGCGCACGATGACCGGTCTCGATAAAAAGGTCTCCGATTTTGTTCTGGATCATCCCAAGACGCAGGAGTTTTGGAAGGCTTGGACACAGCTGCTCGATACGGTGATGCCGGGCTATATCGCGGAGGGTAAGCCGCAGCTTTCTATCGCCATCGGCTGTACGGGCGGCCAGCACCGCAGCGTTGCCATTGCCGAGGCCACGGCCCGTTACCTGGAAGGCGCTCAGTATCATGTGAGCATCTCCCACCGCGACCTGTCGCGCGCCAACACGAAGGCATAGGCCTGCATGTCGTTTACCGCTGAGGTGCGCGACGAGCTTGCGCGCTGCGAACCCGAATGTGAATACTGCGACTTGTCGACGCTTGCCGCCCTCACGCGCGTGAGCGGTACGCTCTCGCTTGCCGGCTCTGGGCGGTATCGTTTGACGGTTGCGACTGAGACGGGAGCCGTCGCGCGCACGATGATCACGCTGACGCATCGTATCCTTAAGCT
This sequence comes from Collinsella sp., assembly GCA_048323995.1. Taxonomy (GTDB): domain Bacteria; phylum Actinomycetota; class Coriobacteriia; order Coriobacteriales; family Coriobacteriaceae; genus Collinsella. The sequence continues at coordinate 29,323 of DBFELT010000028.1, forward strand.
CAAAACGGAGTTCACCGTCCGTAAATCTGTATTGCATAAGGTTCGAAACTACCTCATCACCTTGCCTGATCAGCCAGACCTGGATAAGGCCTTGGTTCTGCTGGGTATCCTCGACCGTAGGGGAGGACTTGTCGCCGGCGTACCCCGACATATCGTTGCCCGTTCTTGCTGTAGACTTGCCTATATCCGCGGCGCGCTCATCGCGGGCGGCTTCGTGGCCGATCCGCGCGGCGACTTTCATTTGGAGATCGCGGTGCAGGGCGAGCAGTATGCACGGGGCCTTTGCGATCTATTGGAGCAGATTGGGGTCCATGCGCGCGTTAACGCGCGGCGCGGGTCCTTTGCTGTCTACATTAAGAGTGCCGAGGAGATTGAGCATCTTTTAAAGCTGATTGGTGCCAAGCGCAGCGTTGCCGAGATCGAGGAGGCGCGCGCGGTCAAGTTGGTTAAGAACGATGTGAACCGTCGCGTGAATGCCGAACTGGCCAATCAGACCAGAAGTGCGGGTGCCGCCCAGCATCAGCTTGCGTTGATCGATGAGCTCGAACAGCGGGGTTTGCGCGACACGCTTCCGGACGCCTTGGCAGTCTTTTGCGACCTGCGCGAGCGCTATCCCGATCTGTCGCTGCGCGATCTGGGCGAGATGGCTGACCCTCCCTTGTCGAAGTCTGCCCTGTACCATCGCGTTTTGAGGCTTGAAAAGCTCATTGAAGCAAACAAGTAGTTTGAAGTATCGACTTATATACGGATTTAGCTGCTATTTTATTCTTTAAAACGTTTTAACGTAAATTTGATTTTCAATTTCGAGCATTCTCGTGAAATTCAAGTCAAAAAAAAGGTATATTAGGCGAGTGGTTAGTTTGTGGGCCTCAACGGCGGGCGCTGTAGCTCGCGGGGGCCTTACGAAAGGAGACACAATGGCAGTAAAGGTTGCTATTAACGGCTTCGGTCGCATCGGTCGTCTGGCTTTCCGTCAGATGTTCGGTCATGAGGGCTCCGAGATCGTCGCTATCAACGACCTCACCTCTCCCGATATGCTCGCTTACCTGCTGAAGTACGACTCCACGCAGGGCAACTACGCTCGCGATCACGAGGTCGTTGCTGGCGAGGATTCCATCACCGTTGACGGCAAGGAGATCAAGATCTACAAGGAGGCCGACGCCAACAACCTGCCTTGGGGCGACCTCGACGTCGACGTCGTTCTCGAGTGCACCGGCTTCTACACCAGCAAGGCTAAGGCTCAGGCCCACATCAACGCTGGCGCCAAGAAGGTCGTCATCTCCGCTCCGGCCGGCAGCGATCTGCCCACCATCGTGTACAACGTCAACCATGAGACGCTGACCGCTGAGGACAACATCATCTCCGCTGCTTCCTGCACCACCAACTGCCTTGCCCCGATGGCCAAGGGTCTCAACGACTTCGCTCCCATCGTGTCCGGCATCATGACCACCATCCACGCCTTCACCGGCGACCAGATGCCGCTCGACGGCCCGCAGCGCAAGGGCAACTTCCGTCGCTCCCGCGCCTGCTCCGAGAACATCGTCCCGAACACCACGGGCGCTGCCAAGGCCATCGGCCTGGTTCTCCCCGAGCTCAACGGCAAGCTCATCGGTGCCGCCCAGCGCGTCCCGACGCCGACCGGCTCGCTGACCAACCTCTACGCCGTCGTTGACAAGAAGGTCACCGTCGACGAGGTCAACGCTGCCATGAAGGCCTACGCCGAGACCATCCCCGATACCTTCGCCTACAACGAGGACCAGATCGTCTCCCGCGACATCGTCGGCGAGACCCACGGCTCCATCTTCGACGCCACGCAGACCATGTGCTCTGACCTCGGCAACGGCCAGACCCTCGTTCAGGTCACCTCTTGGTACGACAACGAGAACTCCTACACCTCTCAGATGGTCCGCACCATCAAGTACTTCGAGAAGTTCGTTGCTTAATTTAGCTTTTAGCGAATAGCTCGTTGAGCGTCTAAAGAAGGGCGCGGCCTTATAGGGCTCACACCCTAGGGTCGCGTCCTTTTTATAAGAAATCGTCTGCCGTAATGGAAGGCAGACACGTACGAAAGGTAGAAGCAAACATGGCCTTTACCAAGAAGACCGTCCGCGACATCGATGTCGACGGCAAGCGCGTTCTCGTCCGCGTTGACTTCAACGTGCCTATCAAGGATGGCGTCGTTGGCGACACCACCCGTATTAAGGCTGCCCTGCCCACCATCAACTACCTCGTTGAGCACAACGCTCGCGTCATCCTCATGAGCCACCTCGGCCGCCCCGAGGGTACCGGCTTCCAGCCTGAGCTCTCCCTTGAGCCTGTCGCTAAGAAGCTCGCTGAGCTCTCTGGTCTCGACGTTGCCTTTGTCGCCGACACTTACGGCGAGAAGGCTGCTGAGGCTGTCGCCGCCGTCGAGCCGGGCAAGGTCCTCGTTCTCGAGAACGTCCGTTTCGACAAGCGTGAGAAGAAGAACGACCCCGAGATCGCTAAGAAGCTCGCTTCCTATGGTGACGTCTTCGTTCTCGATGCCTTCGGCACCGCTCACCGCGCCCAGGGTTCCGTCGTGGGCCCCGCCGCTTACCTGCCTGCCGTCGCCGGCTTCCTGCTCGAGAAGGAGGTCGACACGCTGACCGGCATCTTCGCCGAGCCCGAGCGCCCCTTCGTCGCTATCGTCGGCGGTTCCAAGGTTTCCTCCAAGATCGGTGTTCTCGATCACCTCATCGACTCCGCTGACACCCTGATCATCGGTGGCGGTATGGCCTACACCTTCTTCCTAGCTCAGGGCCTGTCCGTTGGCCAGTCCCTCAAGGAAGAGGACTGGGTCGAGCGCGCTGGCGAGATGCTCAAGAAGGCCGAGGAGAAGGGCGTCAAGATCCTGCTCCCCATCGACAACCGCGTTGCCGATCACTTTGGCGAGGACGCTGTCCCCGAGGTTGTCGCTTCTGATGCTATCCCCGACGACCGTGAGGGTATGGACATTGGCCCCAAGACCGAGGAGCTCTACGCCGAGGCCGTCAAGGGCGCTAAGACCGTGTTCTGGAATGGCCCCATGGGCGTCTTCGAGTTCGACAACTTCGCTCACGGCACCCAGGCTATCGCCGAGGCTGTCGCCGAGGCCGACTGCACCTCGATCATCGGCGGTGGCGACTCTGTCGCAGCTGTCAACAAGTTTAACCTGGCCGACAAGATGAGCTGGATCTCCACCGGCGGTGGCGCTTCCATGGAGCTCGTCGAGGGTAAGGCCCTGCCCGGAGTGGAGGCGCTTCTCGATGCCTAATCGCACCCTTCTTATCGCTGGTAACTGGAAGATGAACAACGACGTCGCCGAGGCCGCCAAGCTCGCCGACGAGCTGGCTCAGGCTCTGCCCGAGGTTCCGGCTGGCGTCGAGGTGCTCGTCTGCCCTCCGACCATCGACATCACCACGGTTCATGACCGCATTCAAGCTGCCCCCATCGCCCTCGGTGCACAGAACGTGTACTGGGAGGCCAAGGGTGCCTTCACCGGTGAGTCCTCTTGCGACATGCTCAAGTCCGCCGGCTGCACCTACTGCATCATCGGCCACTCCGAGCGTCGTGACTACTTCCACGAGACCGACGAGGACCAGAACAAGAAGGCCAAGGCTCTCGTTGCCGCCGGTCTTGTTCCCGTCTTCTGCTGCGGCGAGTCCCTCGAGGTCCGCGAGGCTGGCACCTATGTCGAGCACGTCGTGAACCAGGTCAAGGCTGGCCTTGCTGGTCTTGAGATCACCTGCCCCAAGCAGGTCGTCGTCGCCTACGAGCCCATCTGGGCCATTGGCACCGGCAAGACCGCTACCGCCGAGGACGCTCAGGAGGTCTGCGGCGCTATCCGTGAGACCCTCAAGGAGATGTTCGGCGAGGAGCTCGCTAGCGGCATCCGCGTTCTCTATGGTGGCTCTGCCAAGCCTGGCAACATCGCTGAGCTCGTCGCCAAGCCCGACGTTGACGGCGCCCTCGTGGGCGGCGCTTCGCTCAAGGCTGCCGACTTCGCCTCTATGGTCGTCAAGGCAGGCGAGTAGGACATATGGCACAGCGTCATCTTCCTGCACTTCTGATCATCATGGACGGCTGCGGCCTGGCTCCGGCCGATGGCGAGAACGCCGTCGCCGCTGCCAAGACGCCCTTCCTCGATGGCCTGTACGAGAAGTATCCTCACACCACGCTCGGCGCTTCGGGCGAGGACGTGGGTCTTCCCGACGGTCAGATGGGCAACTCCGAGGTGGGTCACCTCAATATCGGTGCCGGCCGCATCGTGTTCCAGGAGCTTTCGCGCATCAACAATGCCATCAAGGACGGCTCCATTGCCAAGAACGAGGTCTTCGTCAAGGCTATGGACGATGTCAAGGCTGACGGCAAGACTCTCCACCTCATGGGCCTTATGAGCCCTGGCGGCGTCCATTCTCACATGAACCACGTCGAGGCTCTGGTCAAGATGGCTGCCGAGCACGGTGTCAAGACCGTTCGTGTTCACGCCTTCATGGATGGCCGCGACGTTGACCCGCAGTCCGGTGCCGGTTACATGAGTGAGTTCTGCGCCTTCCTGGCTAAGATCTCCGAGGAGACCGGTTGCGACGCTCGCGTTGCCACCGTCTCGGGCCGTTATTGGGCCATGGACCGCGATAATCGTTGGGAGCGCATCCAGCGCGCCTACGACGTCATGGTCAACGCTTCCGATGCCGATACCGACCCCGTTGCCGGTATCAAGGCCTACTACGAGAAGGATCCGCGCGGCGACGAGTTCGTCGAGCCCTTCGCTGCCCACAACGAGGGCATCCACGAGGGCGACGCGGCCATCTTCTTCAACTTCCGTCCCGACCGCGCCCGTCAGATGACCCGCGTGTTCACGGACAAGGAGTTCGACGGCTTTGAGCGCGAGCAGATCAAGCTTTCGCACTTTGTGACGATGACCGAGTACGATCCGACGTTTGACGTCGATGTCGCCTTCCCCAAGACGTTCCCCGAGAACGTCCTGGCCGACGTTATCGCCGCCAATGGCCTGAAGCAGCTGCACACCGCCGAGACCGAGAAGTACGCCCACGTGACGTTCTTCCTCAACGGCGGCATCGAGGAGCCCAAGGAAGGCGAGGAGCGCGTGCTCGTCGCTTCCCCCAAGGTCGCTACCTACGATCTGCAGCCTGAGATGAGCGCTCCCGAGGTTACCGAGAAGCTTGTCGCCGCCATCAACGAGGATCGCGCTGATTTCTACATCGTGAACTTCGCGAACTGCGACATGGTTGGTCACACCGGTGTCTTCGACGCCGCCGTTAAGGCCGTCGAGGCTGTTGACGATGCCCTGTCCAAGGTTGTCCCGGCGATTCTCGCCAAGGGCGGCTTTGCGCTGATTACCGCCGACCACGGCAACGCCGATCACATGTTTGACGTTGCTTCTGACGGTTCCAAGCATCCGTTTACGGCTCACACCACCAACCGTGTACCGTTCATCATCGTTGATGAGAAGGCACAGCTCACCGGTATCGAGGACGGTCGTCTTTCCGATATCGCTCCGACCATGCTCACCATGGCTGGTATTGAGCCTTCCGCCGAGATGACGGGTCGCGTGCTCGCCACCGAGGCCTAATAGAAAACTCCAAGCGTTTTCTTGCAGGGGGGTTGCCCATATTTGGGCAACCCCCTTTTTGGTATTTCTGCCATTTCCGCACCGTCCCCGAGTGGCAGGTAGGGGAGAGCGGGGGATTGTGGTACAGTACTGGAGTTTGAATTGTTCTATTAAGGAGCTTATCTATGGGTCCGTTCCAGATTTTTCTGTTTGTCGTTTGGGCTGTCTCTGCCGTGGCGCTGACGATTCTCGTCCTGATGCATTCCGGTAAGGGCACCGGCGTTTCGGATATGATCGCTAGCTCGCTGTATAACTCCAGCTCTGCCACGGGCGTCATGGAGCAGAACCTCGATCGCCTGACGGTAATTATGGCCGTCGTTTTTGCCGTGTGCGTCGTCCTGTGCATGTTCTTCTTCCCGCAGGGCATCGTCGGCTTCTAAGCACGAGCCGCATAAAATAATTGAAAAGGGTTCCGCAAGTGCGGGACCCTTTTTGTTTACAAATTTGTAACAGAGTCAAAATATCCCCACATACTTCGCCCAACTAAAGAAATTCTTGACCGTTGACCGGAATTAGCCCCAAATCGTGCATAAAATGCGCTACTGTATTGCGAAACGTTGGTCCGTTGTGCATAACCAGCCATAGCGACGGGCGACGTTTTTATGGTTCGGATCGGATTGTCTCGACATGTGTCCGACTGAACATTTCTTTGTCCTATCTCATAAGGAGGATGGCATGGCTGATTCTATGTTCCACCAGCCCGTTATGGGTCGTCGCGCCTTCGTTGGCGGTACCCTTGCTGCGAGCTCCATGGCTTTTCTTGCCGCATGCGGCAAGAAGGGTGGCGACGCTTCCGGTTCTGAGTCCGGTTCGACGCTGAACTTCTACATCAACAACCCGGTCTGCATCGACCCCTACAACGTCCAGGAGGACCAGGGCACTCAGGTCGAGTACCAGCTCTTTGACGCTCTGACCTCTTACGACGCCGAGAAGGGCGAGATCGTTCCGCTGGCTTGCGAGTCCTTTGAGTCCAATGACGACGCCACCGAGTTTACCTTCAAGATCAAGAAGGCCAAGTTCCACAACGGTGACGACGTTACCTCCAAGTCCTTCAAGCTCGGTTGGGAGCGTCTGGTCAACACCAAGTCGGCCATCGCTACCGAGTACGGCCCTTCCGAGGTCTCCTATCACCTTTCCATGGTCGAGGGTTATGACGACCTGCTTGCCGGTAACGCTACCGAGCTCAGCGGTGTTACGTGCCCCGACGATGAGACCCTCGTCGTCAAGCTGTCTTCCGCTTACGCTGACTTCCCCTTCGTCGCCTCTCATCCGGCTCTGGCCCCGGTTCCCGAGTGCGCCGAGTCCGATGTCAAGAGCTTCTATCTTGCCCCGGTCGGTAACGGCCCGTTCATGATGGACGGCAAGTGGGAGGATGGCCAGGAGATCAACGTCAAGAAGTTCGACGATTACTATGGCGACAAGGCCAAGATCGATGGCATCCACTTCCAGGTCATCAAGGACATGGAGACCGCTTACAAGGAGTTCCAGGCCGGTAACCTCGATGTCTGCGACGTTCCCGTCGCTCAGATCGATGCCGCCAAGAAGGATCGCGGCGTGTCCAAGGACGGCTACACCATGGGTGACGGCGAGCGTATGCTGCTCGGCTCCGAGCCTTCCACCTACTACCTGACCTGCAACACCACGGCCGAGCCGTTCAACAACGCCGACCTGCGTAGGGGCATCTCCCTGGCCATTAACCGTGAGGCCATCTGCAAGACCATCTTCAAGGGTACCCGTACCCCTGCCGACGGCATTGTTCCTCCGGGCATCGATGGCTACAAGGAGGGCGCATGGGAGTTCTGCGCCTACGATGTCGACAAGGCTAACGAGTATCTCGACAAGGTTGCTCCCGCTGGCGCTAACGGCGATCGTGGCATTAGCGTGACCCTGTCCTACAACCAGGACGGCGGTCACAAGGAGACCATGGAGTCCATCATCGGTGACCTCGCCAAGGTTGGCGTTACCGCTGTCTCCGATACCCCTGAGTGGTCTGCCCTGCTCGAGCAGTATCAGAACTTTAACTATCAGTTCGGTCGTCTGGGTTGGATTGCCGACTACCCGATCATGGACAACTTCCTGTATCCGCTGTTCCACTCCGACTCCCTCGGTGGCGACAACCGCTCCGGTTACAACAACCCCGAGTTCGACGCCAAGGTCGACGAGGCTCGTACTATTGTTGACGACGAGGAGCGCGTCGCTAAGATGCAGGAGGCCGACGCAATGGTCGCTGCCGACTGCCCGGTCATCCCGATTATGTTCTACACGCACACCATCGCCGGCTCCGATCGCATTAAGCACCTCTATGTCGATCCGCAGAAGCACGCCGATCTGGGTACCGCTGAGCTCGCCTAAGAGTTTGCAGCTTCCGTGAGGGTCAAGTATTTACGTAGACCTCATGGGAAACATACAGTTCTCCCTAACCTGGGGTAAACTGGCTGATGGTAATTTTGGGATGCCGGTCTGGCGATCGGCATCCCATTTAGGTTAATCCCTAGATAGGGGAGTGGTATGGGTAAGTACATCGTTAAACGTGTGCTTCAGTTCATCCCGGTGTTTTTGGGCGTTACGCTGATTCTGTTCGCCCTCCAGAATATCGTGCCGGGAGATCCGATCAAGCTGATCGGTGGAGACAAGGCTCTGTCCCCCGAGGTGGAGCTTCAGCTTCGCGTCCGCTATCACCTGGTCCAGACGGACGAGGACGGCAACGCGATCCTTGACGAGAACGGCGACCCCGTTCAAACGTCGCTCGTGGACCGTTACTTGTATTACATGAACGGCCTGCTTCATGGCGATCTGGGCAATTCGTATCAGCGCAAGCTGCCGGTTACGGAAATCTTTGCCCAGAAGTATCCGTATACGGTCAAACTTGCCGCGTGCGCCATCGTGCTCGAGGCAATTATGGGTATCGGTGCGGGTATCATTTCGGCGGTAAAGCGTTATTCCTTCTGGGATATTTTGGTAACGCTCACCACGTCGATCCTCGTTGCGGTCCCGGCCTTCTGGCTCGGTATGTTGCTGCAGCTGTTCTTTGGCGTCATCCTCAAGGACGCCACGGGCGGTGCAATCTCCATGCCGATCTCGGGTGCCGGCGGTTCCAGCTCTCAGTATCAGGATTGGATGCACTATGTGCTTCCGACCATTACGCTGGCTTCGGTTTCGACCGCTTATGCTGCGCGCATTATGCGCTCGCAGCTGCTTGACGTCATGAACCAGGATTACATCCGTACGGCAAAGGCCAAGGGTCTCTCCAATCGTGCGATCATCGTCAAGCATGCGCTTAAGAATGCACTCATCCCCGTCGTTACCTATATTGGTGTCGACTTTGGCGGCATGCTTTCGGGCGCCATCCTGACCGAGACGGTCTTTAACTGGCCCGGTATCGGCTATGAGGTCTATCGCGCCATTAGCATGCGTGACTGGCCCATCGTTATGGGCGGCGTTACGCTCATCGTTGTCGTCGTCATGGTGATCAACCTGCTCGTCGACATTAGCTATGCATTCCTCGACCCGCGCATCCGCCTTGGCGGTCCGTCGGATAAGGCCTAAGGGAGGTACGTCTCATGCAGGAAACTGATTCTCAGTCTCAGGAGCAGGCTACCGCCACCAAGGCCGCATCTGCTCCCGCCAAGTCCCGCACGCTGTGGGGCGACGCTTTTAAGCGTCTTCGTAAGAACAAGCTCGCCGTTATCGGTGTCTGCTGGATCATCATCGTCGTTGTGGTTGCCCTGACTGCAGATCTGTGGGCTAAGCCCTGGCTCGGTTCCCCGACGGCTTCCGACTCGACCACTATGGCCGAGACGTCGCTGTTGGCTCCGTGTGCAGAGCACCCGTTTGGCACCGACGCCCTTGGTCGCGACATTCTCGTCCGCGTTATCTACGGTGCGCGCGTTTCGCTGTCCGTCGGAATTATGGCCACCGCGATCTCCACGCTAATTGGTCTGGTCATGGGTGCTCTGGCCGGTTTCTACGGCGGCATCTGGGATACGATCATCATGCGCTGTGCGGACATCTTCCTGGCGTTCCCGTACGTGCTGTTCGTTGTCGCCATGATCGCCGTTATCGGCCGTGGCCTTCAGAACGTCTTTATCGCCATCGGTATTCTCGGCTGGCCTTCGATTGCGCGCGTCTTCCGATCCGCGATCCTGACGGTCAAGGAAAATGACTATGTTGATGCTGCGCGCGCGATGGGTGCATCCGATGCTCGTATCGTCGTACGTCACATCTTCCCGAACTCCGTCGCCTCCATCGTGGTCTACGCGACCATGAACATTGGTGGCGCCATTCTGACCGAGTCCGCTCTGTCCTTCCTCGGCATGGGCGTTATTCCGCCTACGCCTTCGTGGGGCTCCATGATTCAGGACGGTCAGCAGTATCTTCTGACCGCTCCCTGGATGATGATCATGCCCGGTCTGGCAATTCTCTCGACGGTGCTCGCCTTCACCCTGCTGGGTGACGGTCTGCGCGACGCCCTCGACGTCAAGATGAAGGACGCATAAGGATGAAGAAGAACAAGAACTATGTGGACCTGAAGGACCAGCCTGTTCCCGAGGGCCAGCATCTGCTCGAGGTCGATGACCTTAAGATGTATTTCCACACCGAGGACGGCGTTGTTCGCGCTGTCGACGGTGTCTCCTACACGCTCGATCGCGGCGAGACCCTGGGCGTCGTCGGTGAGTCCGGCTCCGGTAAGTCCGTGACCGCCATGACCATCATGGGTCTTATCTCGATGCCTCCGGGAAAGATCGAGGGCGGCGACGTTCGCCATCGCGGTCGTTCTATCCTCGAGATGACCGAGGAGGAGATGCAGCACATTCGCGGCAACGACATCGCGATGATCTTCCAGGATCCTATGACCTCCTTGAACCCGGTCTATAAGATCGGCAAGCAGGTGGGCGAGGGCCTTCGTCTGCACCGTGGCTACTCCAAGCAGGAGGCGCTCAAGCGCGCTACCGAGCTTTTGGACCTCGTGGGTATCCCCGAGCCCGAGAAGCGCGTCAATGAGTATCCGCACCAGTTCTCCGGCGGTATGCGTCAGCGTGTCATGATCGCCATGGCTCTTGCCTGCGATCCCGATATCCTGATTGCCGACGAGCCCACGACGGCTCTGGACGTTACCATTCAGGCTCAGATTATCGAGCTCATGCAGGAAATGCAGGAGAAGAACGGCAACGCCATCATCATGATTACCCATGACCTGGGCGTCGTTGCCGATATGGCCGATAAGATCATGGTTATGTACGCCGGCCGTCCCGTCGAGTTCGGTACTGCTGAGGAAATCTTCTACGAGAGTCGCCACCCCTACACCTGGGGCCTTATCCGCTCCATCCCGGAGCAGGCCATCGAAGAGAAGAAGCCGCTTACGCCGATTCACGGCAACCCGCCTTCGCTCATGAACCTGCCTGAGGGCTGCGTCTTCTCTCCTCGTTGCCCCTATGCGACGGACAAGTGCCGCAAGCAGCGCCCCGAGCGCGTTGTCACCGAGTCTGGTCATTACTCTGCGTGCCACTACTCCGGTGACCCCGAGTTCCTCAAGAACGCTCCTGAGACGTCCCGTACGCGCAAGGATTCCAAGAAGGGAGGCGAGGCGTAATGGCAGATACCAACGAGCGTACTCCGCTGCTGAAGGTCGAGCACCTCTCTAAGGAGTTCCCCGCTGAGTCCGGCATGTTCGCCAAGCGCTTCTCCAAGCGTGTCGTCTCTGCAGTGAATGACATTTCGTTCGAGATTTATCCGGGCGAGACCTTTGGTCTGGTCGGTGAGTCTGGTTGCGGTAAGTCCACCACGGGCCGCACCATCATGCGCCTGACCAAGCCGACCGCCGGTAAGGTGTTCTTCCAAGGCAAAGATGTTGCCGAGATGAGCAAACATGAGATCAAGGACATGCGTCGCGAGATGCAGTTTATCTTCCAAGATCCTTATGCTTCGCTCAACCCTCGTATGACCATCGGTGAGATCGTCTCCGAGCCCATGACCATTCACGGCGTGGGCACCAAGGAGGAGCGCATTGAGCGCGTCCGCGAGCTTCTCGACGTTGTCGGTCTGAACCCCGAGCACATCAACCGCTATCCGCACGAGTTCTCGGGCGGCCAGCGTCAGCGTGTCGGCATTGCCCGTGCATTTGCGCTGAAGCCCAAGCTGATTATCTGCGACGAGCCGGTTTCCGCTCTGGATGTGTCCATTCAGGCCCAGGTTCTGAACCTGCTCAAGGAACTGCAGGACAAGTTCGGTACCGCATATCTGTTTATCGCCCACGACCTGTCCGTCGTGCAGCACATCTCCGATCGCGTTGCCGTAATGTATCTGGGTAAGATGGTCGAGGTTTCGGACTGGAAGACGCTCTATAGCGAGCCTCACCATCCGTACACGCAGTCGCTGCTGTCTGCCGTGCCGGTTCCCGATCCTGATATCCAGAAGACCCGTAAGCGTATCATCCTTGCCGGTGACCCGCCGTCACCGCTGGATCCGCCGACCGGTTGCCGTTTCCACACGCGCTGCCCGATCGCTCAGGGCATCTGCTCCGAGAAGCTGCCTGAGTTTAAGGAAGTTGCCCCGGGCCACTGCTGCGCCTGTCACTTCGCGGAGCCGTTCCCGATCAAGGAATCGCACATCGACCTGTAGTCGGTTGTTCTCGTCCGGGCCCGTGCTGGACTTAGTTTTCAGAACGTCCTCGACCATGGAAACCCCCTTATCCTGCTCCTTTGGAGCTGTGGATAAGGGGGTTTCCTGGTCTGCGGAATGTTCTGAAAACTAAGTCCAGCACGGGCCCTGTGTTACCGCTGCAGGGGGGTGCGATTCCTTGATCGCTCACTTAATCTAATGGGAAAGATAGTGAGGCCGGAGCTATAGCTCCGGCCTCCTTATATAAGGGCTCGGCAAAGCCGAGCCACCAAATTTGCATCAGCCCCCAGAACATGTTTGAGAACTGTGTCCGGAGTACATACTCCTAGGGCAGGAATGAGGTTGCTTTCCAACGCATTCCGCAGGGGGCGGCATTATTTTGTAGCGCGAAGCGCAGATCAAAATAATGCCGCATGCCCGAGGACGCGTTGGAAAGCAACCTCATTCCTGCCCGAACAGGTCAGTCTACCTGCGCATTTACAAATTCGTAAACTTTTTTGAAAAAAGTGCTTGCACAGTTCTCGCATCATAGGTTATTATTTTCCTCGTTGAACGCGCGGGTCCAACAAAACGAACCGTGAATCAACAACATAGCATGTCGGAGTGGCGGAATTGGCAGACGCGCTAGCTTGAGGTGCTAGTGACCGCTTTTTGGTCATGCGGGTTCAAGTCCCGCCTCCGACACCATCGCATTTAAGAAGCCTTTTCGGAGGCTTTTTTTTTACCGATAGACGGTGGGGTCCACGATGGAAACGCTTGAACGCAACGAGTGGGCAGACGTTGCCCAACTAGTCGAGATCACGAGCGATGCTGTCATCATCTGCGAGCTCGACGGAACCATTCTGCATGTGAATAATCGCTTACTTGGGTTGATGTGCGAGGAACGCGCCGATGTCATCGGTGGAGATGTTAAAGATGTCCTGTACTCGTCCGCTTTTGAACGTGCGACGGAACATCGTCTGCCATTTGAAACTGATGGCTCCGAGAACGAACTGATGCTCAAGCTGAGTGACGGCTCTTTTATCCCCGTCTTGGTTCGCGCGGGCTCCGTAACGCCTCCACGCATCTTTGGGCGCCGCGCACCACGTGTCCTGGTGGCGCTTCACAGTATCGAGGAACAGTATTCTCACGACCGTCAACTTAAGCGTGCGTTATCGGAGCTTAGAGTGGCGAACAAGCGTCTCTCTGGCACGCTCTCGGTCATTATGAGCACTGTGGGCTCCGATGAGTTACCCAGCCTGCTTGATACTGTTTTGAACCAGCTTGTAGGAACACTCGATGCTTCGGGTGCCGCTATCTATTTTTCTGAGAGCGGCGGTTTTAAGCTACGCGGTGTTTCCAAGGAGCTGTACGATAGCTACCTGCCCGAGTTTTTGCCGTATGGCGCTGGCATTCCGACGTATGTTCTTCGCGAGTCGCGTGCCTGTCGCTTGTCGATTCAACAGGACCTTGAGGGCGATAGGGCCGCCTCCGGTATCTTCATGGACTTGGACAATCGTTCTAAGCACCTGTTGCGCGTGCAGGATATGCCTCCGTACCGCAGCGAGATTTGTCTTCCCGTTTTTTACGGTACGCAGATCCTTGGCGTGCTGGAAGTTGGTTGGAAACGCCCCCAGGCACCGCTCGCCTATGACGTTAATGTACTCGAGGTCATTTGCGATTACCTGTCTATCCAGCTGGTCGGCATGGCATCGAGCCTTCGCTCTCGTCGTACGGCCGAGCTTGGCCGTTCGCTCAATGTCTTACGTGATGAGTTGTTTACCTTTCTAGACGATTCCGCCGCGGCTACCCAGGCGGTATCGTCCGAGATCTGCAATATGCTCAACTGCCATTATTGTCCTGTTGAGTATGACGCCAGTCTGGACTCCTACGTCATAGATTTTGAAGGCGGCAGTCGCGTTGCTTTGCCGGACGATCCCGAGAAGCTTTTCTTTTCCACGACGGCGCCGGCGGCACGTCTGGGGGCTGGCCCTGATGGCTTTGAAGCATCTGTTTTGGGCGGCACGAGTGCCGAGGACCTTAAACACGTCCGTATAACTCGCGTTGACGAATCGATGCCTATGGGAGGCTGGCTTAGGGCGCATGGTCTGCCTTGTCAAGGTCTCTACGTCGACACCGGCATCGAGGCGGGGCGCCCGCGCTCTGAGGGTGATGGCAAGCACAGTAACGACGCGATTGTTCCTGCTTCTGTTGCGAAGAGCCCGACTACGCGCGCGCTGCTGCTTCGTGATGGTAGCCAAGAGCCGATTGATGACCTTGAATATGACTACTTGGTGCACTTGGCGCATGACTTTGAACTGATCTACGAAGGCGAATCTCAAAAGCGCGAGGAGCGCCATATCGCTCAGACCCTTCAGATTGGCATGAGAAATTCCCTGGGGGATGTTCCGGGTATCGCAACCGATTCGGTGTACCTGTCGGCCACGAACTCGGCGTTGGTCGGCGGCGATTTCTATACGCTCATCCGTCTTCCCGACGACTGCGCCGTCATGATTCTGGGTGATGTGTCTGGCAAAGGCATTGAGGCCGCATCGATGTCCGCGCTCGTCAAGACGGCCCTGACGGCATATGCTTGGGAGGGCGCTGGACCGGCCCGCATGGCACGCTCCCTTAACAGCATGCTCATGGGCTTTTCGGGGGTCGAGACGTTCGTGACGGCCTTTATCGCCAAGATTGACCTTAAAGCCGGACGCGCAACGTATTGTTCGGCAGGCCATCCTCCGACCATGGTCATCAGGCCAGAGTCGATGCCGCTGGGTGGCGGCGAGGCCCGTGGGGGAGAGGTTGAGCTGCTTGGATGCCAATCGGGCGTAATCGGTGCCTTTGAGAGCATGGTGTACGAGACAGGCGTGTTTACGTTCGCCCCCGGCGACATGCTCTTCATGTATACGGATGGAACGATTGAGGCCCGCGACCGCACCGGAGCGTTCTTTGGCGAGCAGCGCTTGCGCGACCTTCTGCTTTCTGTTTCGGGGGAGGGCGTGTCAGGCATTTGCGGCAAGGTCTTGGGCGAGCTTGACCGATTTACCGAATCGGCGCTGGACGATGACATTGCATTGGTGTCCCTTGAGTTTTTACGGGGTCGTTCATAGACGACGCTGGGCGGGCTGAATCCGTACGGTTGGGGAAACGAATGCATCGAGTGGGCTTTTTTGGGGAACCATGGTCGTATGAATGAGTGGAATGACATAGCGGTTTTGACGCCACCAGGCGATATCGACATCGCCACGGTGCCTGCGCTGCGTCGGCGGTTGGATGCTTTGATTGGCCGCGGCGTGCGTCGTGTCGTCATCAACTGTCAGGCTGTTAGCTTTATCGATTCGACGGGCTTGGCATTCCTGCTTACGCGCGCTCGTGAGCTCATGAGGCGAGAAGGCCTGCTTTCGCTCGTCAATGCATCAGGTGAAGTTGTTCGCTTTTTGGAGATTGCTCGTCTTGTCGATATCCTTCATGTCGCGGGGCCGGCACGGGAGTCTATTCCCGCCATTCCGGTGGGGGAGCTGCCTCGCTGGAGTAAGAGCGTCGAGGTCCGTCAGGGTATCGAGAATCTTCCATACTATCGACATCGCATCGCCGAACTCCTTGAATCGCTTCCGTTGCGCCGTGACGAGCGCTACGATGTCGCATTGGCGTCGGGGGAGGCGCTGGGTAATGCCTATGACCATGCGGGCGGCATCGGGTGCGTCCTGACGGTTCAGGCCTATGGCGATCGCGTTGTGGTTGAGGTGCTTGATCGAGGTGCCGGCTATTCTATCGATGAAACGAGCGAACCGGTCGCATCTGAGGAGCGCGGCCGTGGTATCAAGCTTATGCGTATGCTCGTCGATAACGTGGAGGTTGCTCGTCGTACGGACGGCGCCGGCACGCGCGTGCAGATGGTGAAGCTGTTTAGCGGAGCGCTGGAATCGTGTGCCTAGCCAATCGCTTTAGCGCGTTTAGCTACTAAGAACATGCGGCAGACAAGTTTTTTGAAAAAAGTACTTGCGTCTTTTGGACAACTCGCGTAAATTAATAACCCGCAAGCGGACATGGCTCAGTTGGTAGAGCACAACCTTGCCAAGGTTGGGGTCGCGGGTTCGAGCCCCGTTGTCCGCTCCATTGCATTTCCGGACCGTTTAGGCGGTCCTTTTTCGGCGAAGTGGCCAAGTGGTAAGGCAGAGGCCTGCAAAGCCTTTACCCCCGGTTCGAATCCGGGCTTCGCCTCCAGGCAACATCCGGGCGCTCCGGCGCCCGTTTTGTTTTACATATGCGGACATGGCTCAGTTGGTAGAGCACAACCTTGCCAAGGTTGGGGCCGCGGGTTCGAGTCCCGTCTCGCGCTTCTTTTTTTATATTTTTTTAGGCTGGCCATCCAGCAGATTCCCGGTACAGATGAAAAATAAATAGGAGCGTTCAAAGGTTGAAAACGGATGAAAATTATTGTATAATAAAAGTAACTATTCAGGTCCAATGTGCAAAAAACAATGAATTGCTGTGCTTGCACGTAAAAGACATTGTTTTTTGCACATTGAACCTAATAGGGCTCCCCTCCCAATATGAGCATTTTTAGCCTTGTCAAAGGCGAGAAAGAACACAAAGTGTTCGAAATGCGAATGGGGGGAGGGGAGCCTGAATAGTTACTAAATAAAATTGGATTATATCATAATTTTTGACACAAAATGCCGATAAAATTTATATATAAATTGAGGCTTTCAGCAAAAAAAGCAGAAAGGATAAAAAGTTATGAAAAAAAGTGAAAAAAAGAAAAAACATACAATATGGAAATGGGGCAGCATCTTTCTCGTACTCTGTATTGC
>DBFELT010000029.1:0-76546 GCA_048323995.1 Collinsella sp.
AGCAGAGCCGCAATCGATGCGCGGCCTCGCCCCATGTCGTACAGCTCGGCCGCGCGCAGCCTCAGACCGACGTCGTACAAAGCGTTTCCAGCCATAAAAGGGCCTCCCATTTCTCGTATCCAAGAAATGGGAGGCAGTTCATTACGGTAGCGGGGCCCTTTTGTTTTGAGTTTAGATTTTGGGATAGCGAATTCGTCTGCCGAGCCGGCGGCTGCGGCGCCCTATTCGCTCAGGGGGCGCAAGGATGCTTCTTCGAAGTGGAAGACGCACAAGCCGCTCTCGGTCTCAATGCATGCGCGGCCGCAATCGTCGACCGTTCTAAATATGCCTCGTGCCAGCTCGTCTCCAGCGGGGGAGCGGGCGATAACGTGCTTCCCGATCCAATTGAGGTGAGCGATATATTCGTCGTGGACGGGCGCGAGCGGACCGGCGTCTTCTTCCTTGGCGTTGAGGCGCTCTGCCCAGCTATCTACAGCGTCTATAACTGCGTGATAGACCTCATCGAGGAGCATGTCGACGGCGGGAACGCTCTCGTTGAGGTCCGAGAGGCCAATTGCCGCCAGGCCGCCATCGGGCACCTCTTGGGGCGTGTAGTTTACGTTGACACCAATGCCGCAGACGGCGAAAGGTTTGCCTTCGTTATCGCGTGCGGCCTCGACCAGAATGCCGCCGAGCTTGCGTCCTCGCGCGACCAGGTCGTTGGGCCATTTGAGGCCAATCTCGTTTGCAAGACCCTGCTTTTCGAGTGCTTCGAGCACCGCTAGGCCGCTGACGGCGGCAAGACCAGAGTACTTTGCGGGATTAACGCATGGACGCAGGACAATCGAAAGCAATAGGTTGCCGGCGGTTGAATCCCACTTGTGGCCGCGCCGGCCGCGTCCTGCCGTTTGCGCGCGGGCGGCAAGTCCTGTGCCGTGCGGCGCACCCTGTTTTCCTGCCTCGAGCAGGTCATCGTTGGTCGATCCGGTTACGTCGACGATCGTTAATTTGGCATCCATAACGGCTGCTACCTCCTAAGTTAATAAGGCAATCGCGCAATGGTGTCGAGAGATAGACACAATGTGAAGCCTTTGTCGCATTTGGACAATTTAATGTTAACACGTCAACAACGACTGAAATGCGCTATCCTCTCTTGGTCGATGTAAACACGTCAACAACTCAAAGGAGGTTAGTGATGGGTTTCACGATTCTTGGAACAGGCTCGGCGCTTCCTAAGCGCAGTGTCTCCAATGACGAGCTGTCTGAGTTCCTCGATACCTCGGATGAGTGGATTTTTACCCGCACCGGTATCAAGAGCCGCCATGTCTGCACCACCGAGTTACTTGACGACCTTGCTGTAGCGGCGAGCGAGCGGGCACTCCAGGTGTCCGGAATCGACGCGAGCCAGCTGGATCTGATCGTCTGCTCGACGACGACGGGTGACCACCTTGTTCCCGCTGAGGCGTGTGCCGTTGCTGAGCGACTAGGCGCGACGTGCCCTGCCTTCGATGTCTCGGCGGCCTGCGCCGGCTTCGTATTTGCGCTCGATGTCGCCGAGGGCTATATCGCCCGCGGCCGTGCCGAGCGCGTGCTTGTCGTTGCTGCCGAGCAGATGACGCGCGCGCTCGACTGGACCGACCGTGCCACCTGCGTGCTCTTTGGCGACGGCGCGGGCGCTGCAGTGATAGGGGCTGGGGGAGACAACCCCCTTGCCGTTGAGCTTTCGACGGCGCCCGACGTCGAGACGTTGCGCGTTCCCGGTCTGGTCGGCACCTCGCCGTTTAAGGACTCCGCAGATAGCGCGAGCGTGCTGTCCATGAATGGTCGCCGCGTGTTCAAGTTCGGCGTCAACGCCATCTGCGACACGGTCCATAAGCTTGCGAGCGATGCGGGCATTTCGGTCGAAGACATCGATCATTTTGTATTCCATCAGGCTAACGAACGAATCCTGAGTCAGGCGGTCAAGCGTCTCGGCGTGCCAGACGAGCGCGTGGTTCGAACGCTACGCGAGACCGGCAACATTTCGAGCGCCTGCATTCCCTTTGCGCTTGACCGGCTGGCACGTACCGACGCACTGAATGAGGACGACACCATCGCCCTCGTTGGATTTGGCGCCGGCCTGGATATAGGTGGCTATCTGCTTCGTTGGAAGTAGTCGCACATAGGAAATAAAAACGCCCCTAGGGCACAAACAAAGGAGAACTACCATGGCAGATCAGAAGACCTTCGAGCGCGTTTGCGACGTTATCCGCGAGACCGCCGGTCTTGACGATGTCGAGATGAAGCCCGAGTCCACGCTCGAGGAGATTGGCCTCGACAGCCTGGGTACCGTCGAGATCCTCGTTGCCGTCGAGGACGAGTTTGGCATTGAGCTCGATACCGAGGAGAACCCCAAGACGGTTGGCGAGTTCGTCGATACGGTCGAGGCGGCATTGGAGAAGTAGTGATGCTCAAGTCTCCTCTCTGCGATTTGCTCGGCATCGAAAAGCCCGTGTTCCAGGGTGGCATGGCCTGGATTGCCGACGCCTCGTTGGCATCTGCTGTGTCCGAGGCAGGCGGCTTAGGCATTATCGCGGCCATGAATGCCGACGCAAACTGGCTGCGCGACCAGATTCATGAGCTGCGCGCCAAGACGGATAAGCCCTTTGGCGTCAACGTTATGCTCATGAGCCCGTTTGTCGACGAGGTCGCACAAGTGGTGATTGATGAGCAGGTGCCCGTAGTGGTGACCGGTGCCGGCAATCCCACCAAGTACATGAAGGCGTGGAACGAGGCTGGCATCAAGGTCATCCCGGTCGTTGCCTCGGTGGCGCTGGCGCGCCTCGTGGCACGTCGTGGAGCCACGGCGGTTGTTGCCGAGGGTACCGAATCGGGCGGCCATATTGGCGAGACCTCGACGATGGCACTTGTCCCGCAGGTCGTCGATGCGGTCGATATTCCCGTGGTTGCGGCTGGCGGCATCGCCGATGGCCGCGGTGTGGCGGCCGCCTTTATGCTTGGCGCCGCTGGCGTCCAAGTGGGCACGCGTTTTCTCGTTGCCGATGAGTGCACCGTCTCCGAGCAATACAAAGAGCTGGTGCTCAAGGCGGGAGACACCTCGACGCGCGCGACTGGCCGTTCGACGGGACATCCGGTGCGTGCGCTTAAGAGCCCCTTCACCAATGCCTACGCCAAAAGTGAGGCGGCGGGCGTAAGTGTCGAGGAACTCGGGGCCATGGGCACGGGTGCCCTTCGCAAGGCCGCCAAGGACGGCAATTACGAAGAGGGTTCGTATCTGTGCGGACAGATTGCCGGCATGGTGAACGAGCGCCAGAGCGCGCGCGAAATCGTCGACGATCTGGTCGATGGCGCCGAGCACGTCCTGAAGGGTGCGTGCGCATGGGTAGCGTAGCGTTTCTGTTTGCCGGCCAGGGCGCCCAGCACCCCGCGATGGGTGTCGACCTCATCGAGGCATCGCCGGCAGCTACCGAGGTGTTCGCGATCGCCGACGAGGTGCGTCCGGGAACCAGCGAGCAGTGCCGGAGCGCCTCCAAGGAGGAGCTCTCGCAGACCGAGAACACGCAGCCGTGCGTGTTCGTTCACGACCTGGCAGCGGCTGCCGCCCTGCGCGAGCGCGGCGTGGTGCCTGCCGCCTGTGCGGGATTTTCGCTGGGCGAGGTCTCTGCGCTCACCTTTGCGGGGGCGTTCGATACGCGAGCGGGCTTTGAGCTCGTGTGCGAGCGCGCGGCGCTGATGGCCGCGGCTGCCGAGCGCCATCCGGGCGGCATGCGCGCCGTCATCAAGCTCGATGCGGCGCAAGTCGAGAACCTGACTGCGCAGGCCGGCGAGGACTGCTGGCCGGTCAACTACAACAGCCCGCAGCAGATGGTTGTGGCCGGAGCGCCCGAGGCGCTGCAGGCGCTCGACGACCTAGTAAAAGAGGCTGGCGGCCGCGCTATGAAAGTCGCGGTGTCGGGTGCATTTCATAGCCCCTATATGGCAGAGGCGACTGAGGGGCTGGCGACGTATATCCAAGACGGCCACGCGCCGTCTCCGCTGCTGATTCCGGTCATGGCAAACATGACGGCGGCGCCCTATCCGGCGGATCCGCGAGCAGCATCGGATGTCTTGGCCAACCAAGTGAGCCATGCCGTGCGCTGGGTCGACACGCTGCATGCTCTGCAGGATCAAGGCATCGACACGTTTATTGAGGTTGGCCCTGGCAAAACGCTGTCCGGCCTGGTCAAGCGTACGTTGAGCGACGTTCGCGTGTATTCGTGCGAAACAGCCGAGCAGGTCGCAGCTATTGCCGACGAGCTCGCATAGCCCACAGGGCTGTAACCCGAAAGGAATGACATGGGCAACTTGAACAACGGCGCGCTCGAGCGCAACGATTCACGTCGCGTGGCACTGATCACGGGCGGCTCGCGTGGTATCGGCCGCGCTTGTGCGGTTGGCCTGGCGGAGGACGGCTTTGATATCGCCGTCGTCTATGCCGGTAGCGTCGATGCGGCGCGCGAGACGTGCGAAGCCTGCGAGGCCGCTGGTGCCACAGCTCGCGCGTATCAATGCGATGTGGCCGACCCCGATGCCGTCAATGCGTGCATCGAGGCCGTGTTCAACGACTTTGGTTCGATTTGGGCGCTCGTCAATAACGCCGGGATCACTCGCGATGGGCTGCTTATGCGCATGGGCGACGATGCCTTCGATCGCGTGCTCGATGTCAATCTCAAGGGCACGTTCAATACAACACGCGCGCTCACCAAGACCTTTATGCGCCAGCGTGGCGGCTGCATCGTCAATATGAGCTCGGTCGTGGGCCTGATGGGCAATGCCGGGCAGGCCAACTACGCTGCCTCCAAGGCGGGCGTGATTGGCCTGACCAAGGCAGTAGCGCGTGAGCTTGCGCCCCGCGGCGTACGAGTGAACGCAGTTGCCCCCGGGTTTGTCGAGACGGATATGACGGCAAAGCTCTCGGAGAAGGTTCGCGCGGCAACCGAGGAGCAGATTCCCCTAAAGCGTATGGCGCAGCCCGAGGAAGTGGCCGGCGTGGTGCGCTTTTTGGCGAGCGATGCGGCTGCCTACATTACGGGCGAGGTCGTACGCGTCGACGGCGGAATGGCGATGTAGAAACCAGAGCCACACAACGGCTTGGATGAGGAGACCATGATGGAACAGAGAGTTGCAATCACCGGCATCGGTGCCGTATCGCCGCTCGGCAACACCGCGCTTGCCACCTGGGCGGCAATGTGTGCCGGCACGTGCGGCATCGGCCCGATCACGCACTTCGATACCGATGCGTTTGCCGTCAAGGTGGCGGCCGAGGTCAAGGGCTTTGACGGCAACGAGTACTTTGGCAAGCGTGACGCCAAGCACCTGGACCCCTGCGTTCAGTTTGCCCTGGCAGCGTCGGACGAGGCCATGCACGATGCGGGCCTCGATGTTGAGGGCGCGGTCGATCGCGATCGCCTGGGTGTCTATGTGGGCTCGGGCGTGGGCGGCATGCAGACGCTTGTCGACAACGTCCACACGATTGCCGATCGCGGGCCTCGTCGCGCATCGCCCTACATGATTGCGATGATGATTCCCAACATGGCTTCGGGCAACATTGCGATTCGCCATAAGGCAAAGGGCCCGACTCTGCCCGTCGTGACCGCCTGCGCGACTTCTGCCCATGCGGTGGGCGAGGCGTTCCGCGCCATCAAGCACGGCTATGCCGACGCGATCCTCGCGGGCGGCGCCGAGGCCGCCATTATCCCCGATGCTGTTGCGGGCTTTACGTCCTGCCGTGCATTGACCACCAACCCCGATCCCGCGACGGCCTGCCGCCCGTTCGATGCAGACCGCGACGGCTTTGTGATGGGCGAGGGCGCCTGCGTGCTCGTGCTCGAGGGCATGGAGCATGCACGGGCCCGCGGTGCGCACATTTACGCCGAGGTCGTGGGCTACGGCAACACCGATGACGCCTACCACATCACGAGTCCCGACCCGGATGCGGCAGGTATCGCCCGTGCGATATCGATGGCAGTGGCCGAGGGCGACGTCAAGCCTTCCGAGGGCCTCTACATCAACGCCCACGGCACATCGACCAAGCTCAACGATTCGTCCGAGACGGCGGGCATTAAGCGTGCGCTCGGCGAGGACGCGGCGCGCACCGCACATGTCTCGTCGACCAAGTCGATGACCGGCCATATGATCGGCGCCACGGGTGCCATCGAGGTCATGGCTTGCGCCATGGCGCTCGAGCAGGGCGTGGTGCCGCCGACCATTAACTACCACACACCCGATCCCGCCTGCGATCTTGACTACACGCCCAATCGCGCGGTTCGCGCCGACCTTACCTGGGCGCTTTCGACCAACCTAGGCTTTGGCGGGCACAACGCCGCCATCGCGCTGCGTAGATATACGAGGAGCTAGAGCATGGATTCCAAAAGACTTGCCGAGATAGCCGATGTGATGGAGGACCGCGGCCTCACGCGCGTGCGCGTTGAGGAGCCCGATGGCACCGCGGTCGAACTCGAGCGCGCGAGCGCCGCACAGCCGGTTGCCGTGCCCATGCCCATGCCGAGCGCTATGGCCGCTCCAGTTGCAGCTCCCACAGTTGCGCCTGCCGCACCGGAGCCCGTCGCGCAGGCGCCTGCCGCTGCACCGGAGCCCAAGGGCACCGAGGTGACTGCTCCCATGGTCGGCGTTTTCTATGCTGCCCCGGCGCCGGGCGACGAACCGTTTGTGCACGTGGGCTCCAAGGTCAAAGCCGGCGAGACTCTCTGCATCATCGAGGCCATGAAGGTTCTCAACGAGGTGACGGCAGAGGCGGATGGCGAGGTGCTCGAGATTTGCGTGGCCGATGGCGACCTCGTGGAGTTTGGAAGCTGCCTCATGAGAATCGGATAGGTGATATCCATGAACAAAGAAGAGCTTAAAGAACTGTTACCGCATCGCGAGCCGATGCTTTTGCTCGACGAAGCCGAGCTGGTGGGCGACGAGGCCCACGGCAAGATCACGATTACGGGCGACGAGTACTTTTTGCAGGGGCATTTTCCGGGAAACCCGGTGGTCCCCGGCGTGATCCAGTGCGAGATGCTCGCCCAGAACTGCTGCGTGCTGCTGATGGGCGATGAGGAAGCGCGCGGTGCGACACCGTTCTATACGAGCCTGGACAAGGTGCGCTTTAAGCGTCCAGTACGCCCGGGCGACACGGTGGACCTGGTGTGCTCTATCACGCGTGCGCGCGGGCCGTTCCGCTTTGCGACGGGTACCGCGAGCGTCAACGGTGAGGTTTGCTGCCGCGCCGATATGTCTTTTGCACTCATGCACGAAAGTTAAGGAAGGCTCATGTTCGACAAAGTGCTCATCGCCAACCGCGGCGAGGTCGCGGTCCGTGTTATCCGCGCGTGCCGCGATATGGGCATCAAGACCGTCGCCGTTTACTCCACGGCCGATGCGGACGCGCTGCACGTGCAGCTTGCCGACGAGGCGTATTGCATCGGTGGCCCGCGTCTTGCCGAGAGCTACCTCAACGACGATGCCGTGCTCACCTGTGCCGTAAAGTCGGGAGCTAAGGCAATTCATCCCGGCTATGGCTTTTTCTCCGAGAAGGCGAGCTTCGTGCGCGACTGCGACAAGTATGGCCTGGCGTTTGTCGGTCCTTCGGCCGAGGTGATCGACAGCATGGGCGACAAGGATGCCGCACGTCGAACGGCTGCCGCGGCGGGCGTGCCCATCGTGCCGGGCTGCGATTTGCTCAAAAGTCCCGAGGAGGCGACGGCCGAGGCCGAGCGCATCGGCTGCCCCGTGCTCATCAAAGCGCGTGCAGGTGGCGGCGGTCGCGGCATTCGCAAGGTCGAGCGCGTGGAAGACGCGGCAAAGGCCTTTATTGAAGCACGTGCCGAGGGCGAGGCCGTTTTTGGCGACGGCGAGTGCTACATGGAGAAGTTCGTCGCGCCGGCGCACCACGTTGAGGTGCAGATTATGGCCGATAAGCAGGGCCATGTGTTTTCGCTCGGCGAGCGCGAGTGCTCGGTGCAGCGTCGCAACCAAAAGCTGATCGAGGAGAGCCCCGCGCCGTGCCTCGACGGACACGACGACATTCGTGCTCGCATGCACAAGGCAGCGCGTGACTTGGCTCGTGCCGTCGGCTACGAAGGAGCCGGTACCATCGAGTTCCTGTATTCGGACGACGGCAATTTCTACTTTATGGAAATGAACACGCGCTTGCAGGTGGAGCATCCGGTTACGGAGTTTGTGACCGATACCGACTTGGTCAAGTGGCAGCTGCGCGTGGCAGCCGGCCAGCCTCTGCCCTTTGAGCAGGAGGACATGCCGGTCCGCAACCACGCCATGGAGTGCCGCATCAATGCCGAAACGCCGGACTTTCTGCCGTCATGCGGAACGGTCACCGCGTTGCGTGTACCGGGTGGTCCGCGCGTGCGCTGGGATTCGGCCATGTTCACCGGTGCGACAGTTCCGCCGTACTACGACTCCATGCTCGGCAAGCTCATCGTGTGTGCGCCCACGCGTGACGGCGCCATTCGCAAGATGCGCTCGGCCCTAGGCGAGCTCGTGATTGAGGGCGTGAGCGAAAACAGCGAGCTTCAGCTCGACGTGCTGGCAAACGACGAGTTCTTGTCGGGCATGTATCACACCGATCTGATGGGGCATCTCTATGCTGATGAATAGAAAAGCGAAGACGGTCAATGTCCTCGAGGGACCGATGACCGAGTCGTGCGCCGAGTTTCCCGCGCGCCACGTGTTTATCAAGTGCCCGGAGTGCCGCCGTGTGATTGATGAGGCACGCCTACACGACAACCTCGAGGTCTGCCCTCGTTGCGGCAAACACTTTCGCGTGAGCGGTCGCGCGCGCATGCGCATGACGGTCGACGAGGGCACGTTTGAGGAATGGGATGCCAATCTGGCGTCGGAGGACTTCCTCTCGTTTCCCGGCTATGCCGATAAGCTCAAGAGCGTGAGCGAGCGTTCGGGCGAGCGCGATGCCGTTGTGTGCGGCAGGGGCAAAATCTGCGGTTGCGATACCGCGCTCTTCTTTATGGACGCTAACTTTATGATGGGCTCGATGGGCTCCGTGGTGGGCGAGAAGATCTGTCGCGCATTTGAGCGTGCGACCGAGCTGGGATTGCCGGTTGTTGGCTTTACCGTTTCGGGCGGTGCGCGCATGCAAGAGGGCGTGACATCGCTTATGCAGATGGCCAAGATTTCTGCGGCGGTTAGGCGCCACGGCGAGGCGGGCGGCCTGTATATCACGGTGCTCACCGACCCCACGACCGGAGGCGTAACCGCGAGCTTCGCCATGGAGGGCGACATTATCCTGGCCGAGCCCGATGCCCTGACGGCATTTGCCGGCCCGCGCGTGATCGAGCAGAACATGCACAAGCGTCTGCCCAAAGGATTCCAGCGCTCCGAGTTTTTGCTGGAGCACGGCTTTTGCGATGCCGTTGTTCCGCGTGGCGAGATTGCGCTCACGGTAGGCGAGCTGCTGGCGCTGCACGAAGGGCACGCGCCCGGCCTGGGGGCTCCGCACGAGATTGTGCATACGGGTCGTCGCGGCAAAAAGCTGGGACACTTGTTTAAGCGCTCGGCGGCACCAAAAACCGCGCTCGAGATTGTCAAGCAGACCCGCTCGGCAGATCGCGCCACGGCGGGTGAGATGATCTCGCTGGGCTTGGACGGATTTGTGGAGCTGCACGGCGACCGTTACTTTGGCGACGATGCTGCCGTGGTGGGCGGCATCGGCTGGAAGGACGGACGCCCCGTAACGGTCATCGCCATCGAGCGCGGCACCACGACCAAAGAGCGCATGCGTCGCAACTTTGGTATGGCACATCCCGAGGGCTACCGCAAAGCGCGTCGCCTTATGCACCAGGCCGAAAAGTTTGGTCGACCGGTTCTGTGCCTGGTCGATACTTCGGGCGCGTTTTGCGGCATCGGTGCCGAGGAGCGCGGCCAGGGCGAGGCGATTGCCCAGAATCTCATGGAGATGAGCGGCCTTAAGACGCCGATTGTCTCGGTGGTGACAGGCGAGGGCGGCTCTGGCGGCGCGCTGGCGCTATCCGTGGCCGACCGCATCCTGATGCTCTCGAGCTCGGCCTATTCGGTCGTGAGCCCCGAGGCCTGTGCGTCGATCCTGTGGAAGGATACCGAGCGCGCGAATGAGGCCGCCGAGGCGCTTAAGCTCACGGCCCCCGATCTGTTGGCGCTCGGCATTATCGACGGCATTGTTGACGATAGAGGCCTGTCGCATGAGGAGATCGCCGGCGCCGTCATGTCCTCGGCATTCGCTGCCTTCGATACGCTTGGGCGGCTCGACGACGCGA
This sequence comes from Collinsella sp., assembly GCA_048323995.1. Lineage (GTDB taxonomy): Bacteria > Actinomycetota > Coriobacteriia > Coriobacteriales > Coriobacteriaceae > Collinsella. Next base: position 10,290 of record DBFELT010000029.1, read on the forward strand.
CCCTCACAAACCTCCGCTACGAAAAGTACCGCGCAATCGGTCAGTACCGCACGATGTGACAAAGGGACAGTCCGCATGTCACATTGGGAAAGGGTTCCTGTGTCACAAGTTTCTAACACCTCGTTTACAACGACGTTCTCATCAAACGCCATGGCCGTGGTGGACTATCTGTCCAAAAGCATGATGTCGGCACTGCCGTTTATTGTCTGCGCGGCGTTGTTCCGCACCGTCGCCGTCATTATGGGCGAAGGCATGCTGGGCCTGTGGTCTGCCGATTCCGAAATCTATCGCCTGTTCTACAGTTGGCTCTATAACGCTGGCTACTACTTTTTGCCCATTTATCTTGGTTGGGCGGCCGCCCGCCAGCTCGGTTGCTCGGAGCAGCTGGGCATGATGCTGGGCGGCGTATTGATTGCGCCCGATTTGCTTAAGCTCGTCGATGTCGCATCGACGACGGGGACATCGATGACTTCCGTGTATGGCCTGCTTCCCGCGCCGGTCAATGATTACACGACGACTGTTATTCCGATTCTCATCTCGGTGCCCGTGCTATGGCGAGTGGAGTGTTTCTTTCAGCGCGTTATCCCTCAGGCCGTGGCGTTTTCGTTCGTCCCGTTTGCGACCATGCTCGTCATGGTTCCGGTTTCGCTGTGTATTACGGCGCCGGCGGGCAGCTATCTGGGCATGCTGCTGGGCCAGCTTATGTTTATGCTTGGCAATTCCGGTGGCATCGTGTCGCTGCTCACGCTCATGGGGCTTGCCGCGGGCTGGGAGTTCCTCAAGATCGCGGGCGTCAGCAACGTTGTCCTATCGCTCGCCTATGCGCAGTTTATGAGTGTGGGAACGGATTCGTGCATTCTGATCGCTGCGACAATGGCGACGTTTGCCGTTTGGGGCATGCCCTTTGGCGCGTCGCTCCGCGTTGCGGATAAGGATGAGAAGACACTCATGCTGGGTTATTCGATCTCGGGTGTTCTTGGCGGCGTAAGCGAGCCGGCGCTGTACGGCTGCGGCTTTAAATATGGCAGGTGCCTGACGTGCATGGCCATTGGCGGCGCCGTCGGAGGCCTTGTTGCGGCCGTGGGCCACGTTACGGCCTATACCATCGGCATGACGAATGTCCTCATGGTCATTGGCTTTGCCACGGGCGGCATTTCGAACCTGCTGTGGTGCTGCGCAGCCGGCGGCACGGCATTTGCGGTGTCTGCGGCGCTGAGCTACTGCTTTGGCGTGGTGCCGGCGAAGGGGCGGGCGACGGGGGACGGAGCCGATTCGCCCGAAACAGTGGCGAGCGCTGCTGAAGTAAGCGCATAAACCTGTGCGATAAAAGGACGATCCCTTTGTCGTGTTCCAAGGCCGTGGCTCGTGTGGGCTGCGGCCTTTTGTATCTTGAGGACAAAGTGGCTACACTACAATCCGTTTGAGCAATAGATATATAGGTAGTACCGTGGGGGCGGATGTAGATGGTCGAGTGGATTGTTAGGCGCGCACAGGGCGATCGTGCGCGTGTGGGCACGTTAGCGGGCATGGTGTGTATTGTCGCCAATGTTGCGCTTTGTGCTGCGAAGGGTGCAATTGGTGTGGTTTCGGGATCGGTTTCGATTGTGGCGGATGCCATGAACAACCTGTCCGATGCCAGCTCGAATATCGTGAGCGTGCTGGGCTTTAAGCTGGCGAGCAAGCCGGCCGACCCCGAGCATCCTTACGGCCACGGTCGCTACGAGTATCTCTCGGGTCTGGTCGTGGCGGCACTCGTGCTGCTGATTGGCGTTGAGCTGGTGAAGTCCTCGGTCGAGCGCGTCATCCACCCCGAACCTGTCGAGTTCTCGCTTGCCCTGGTGGCAGTTCTAGTGCTTTCGATGGTCGTTAAGCTGTGGATGGCGGCCCTCAACCAAAAGCTCGGCGATCGCATTGAGTCCGAGACGCTGCATGCAACCGCGCAGGATTCCAAGAACGATGTTCTTGCCACGGGCGCCGTACTGGCGTGCGCAATTGTTTCGCAGGTGACGGGCATCAACCTTGACGCTTGGGTCGGCCTTGCCGTTGGTGCCTATATTGGCTGGAGCGGTTTTGAACTCATCCAGGATACGGTGAGCCCGCTTTTGGGCCAGACGCCCGATCCTAAGCTGGTCAAGCACATTCGAGACAAGATCATGAGCTATCCCGGCGTTTTGGGCGTTCACGATCTGATGGTTCACGACTATGGCCCGGGCAGGAAATTCGCAAGCGCTCACGCCGAGATGGCGGCCGAAGCCAGCCCGATGGAAAGTCACGACACGCTCGACAATATTGAGCAGGCGTTTAGGAACGAAGACGGCATGATTGTCACGCTCCATTACGACCCCATCGTGACCGACGATCCAAAGGTGGCGAGCATGCGCCTGCGCATCAACGCAATTGCTCAGGAGATCGATAGCCGCCTTTCGATTCACGACCTTCGCTGCGTGCCGGGTCCTACGCACACCAATGTGATTTTTGACTGCGTGCGTCCCTCGGATCTGCAGATGAGTGCCGAAGACGTAAAACACGCGCTGGCACAACGGGTCGAGTCGGAATACCCCAAGTCGATTGCCAAGATCACGATCGATGAAGACTACGTAGGCCATACCCACGAGTAGGGCTGCGCCGGCAAAGCAAGTTATACAGAAGGGGAGAGCATGAAGCGTCTATATCTACTCCGCCACGGCCAGACAGAATTCAACGTTAAAAAGCTCGTCCAGGGTCGCTGCGATTCACCGCTCACCGATTTGGGCCGTCAGCAAGCCGGGATGGCAGCCGCATGGCTCAAAGCCCACAACGTCGTTCCCGACAAAGTGGCCTCATCACCCTTAGGCCGAGCCATGGACACAGCTCAGCTCGTCGCATGCGAGCTCCTCGGCCCGGACGCAGCAGTCGAGCCCTGCGAAGGCATTATCGAGCGCTGCTACGGCACCTTCGAAGAAGGCCCCCACGACGCCCTGCCCACCGACGTCTGGGATCCGGGCGAGGACCTGGTCCCCTTCGGAGGAGAAGGAAGCCGCGCGCTGCAAGAACGCATGGTAGGCGCCCTCTCCAATCTCATGGGCGCCGAGGGCATCGAAACCCTCCTAGCAGTAAGCCACGGCAGCGCCAGCCGCCAATTCATCAAGGCTGCAGCCCCAGAGGGCTTCGAGCTCCCAACAAAACTCCCCAACTGCGCCATCATGATCTTCGATTTTGACGAGGAAGATTTGCAAGGAGAGAGCGACGGGTTCCAATGCAAGTTCACTCTCCAGCAAATAGTGGACCCTCAACAAAGTCATTAGCCTGAACGAGCAGAGTTAAGCAGACATCAACGTGTCGTCTCCCGAGCACGGCGGAGGGCCGGAGAAATATATTAAGGTCATCGCGAGTTCCGCACGCAAAGAAGGCCACTTAATGTGGCCTTCGTCTTGCGCAGGACTGTAGAGCAGGGACCTTAATATATTTCTCCGGCCCTCCGCCGTGCTCGGGAGACGTGCCACGCACTTTACCTGCGTAAACAATGTGAGTGAAATATGAATCTCGATGGATACGCCCGCACCCGTGTATACTAAACAGCTGTGTGTAACCAGGGGAGTATTCTGGCTGGACAAAATGCCTGCTTAATAGGGTTGTCAGGTAGTCCGGACGCAATACAAGACTGGGGAGCACGTCGTGTAAGTAGTGGTCCTCTAGGGGCGTACGCTCGGTGGCGTACGCATTGTCCCAAGACCACGCGAGAGTTGGGATCATATCTTGATCAGCATGATTCTCGGCCGCAAGATTGGCATGACCCAGGTTTGGGACGAGGACGACAACGTCGTTCCCGTCACGGTCATCCAGGCTGGCCCCTGCGCTGTCTCGCAGGTTAAAACTCAGGCAACCGACGGCTATGACGCCGTCCAGATCGGTTTCGGCGACATCAAGGCCAAGAACGTGAACAAGCCCATGGCTGGTCACTTCGCCAAGGCCGGCGTCGAGCCTGTCCGCTTCCTTCGTGAGGTCCGCGTCGAGAACGGCGAGGAGCACAAGGTCGGCGAGGTCGTCACCGTCGCTGATTTCGCTGATGTCGAGAAGGTCGACGTCATCGGTACCTCCAAGGGTAAGGGCTTCCAGGGTCGCATCAAGCGCTGGGGTCAGCGCCGCGGTCCTATGACGCATGGTTCTCACTTCCAGCGTCACCCCGGTTCTATCGGTCAGTGCGCCTATCCTGCGCGCGTCCTCAAGGGCGTCAAGATGGCCGGTCACATGGGTAACGAGCGCGTTACCGTCAAGAACCTTTCCGTTGTCCGCATCGATGCCGAGCAGAACCTCATCTTGGTCAAGGGCGCTGTCCCGGGTGCCAAGAATGGTCTCGTCGCCATCCGTATGGCCTAAGGGCCCAGCCCATTTAGCCCAGCGTCATACCAAGGAGAACACTTAAATGGCAAAGTTTGAAGTAAAGAACAGCGAGGGCAAGAAGGTCGCCGAGGCCGAGCTCGCCGCTGAGGTGTACGGCATCGAGCCGAACATCCACGTTATGCACCACATCGTCAAGTGCCAGATGGCCTCTTGGCGTCAGGGCACCCAGTCCGCTAAGGGCCGCTCTGAGGTTTCCGGTGGCGGCAAGAAGCCTTGGCGTCAGAAGGGCACCGGCCGTGCCCGCCAGGGTTCCATCCGTGCTGCCCAGTGGCGTCACGGTGGCGTTGTCTTCGCCCCCAAGCCCCGTTCCTACGCTAAGCGTATGAACAACAAGGAGGTCAAGCTGGCTATGCGCTCTGCGCTGTCCGCCAAGCTGGCCGATGGCGAGCTCGTGCTCGTCGACGACTACGGCTTCGAGAAGCCTTCCACCAAGGCTGCCGTCGCCATGCTCAAGGCTCTCGGCCTTGAGGGCAAGCGTCTGACCATCATCGTTCGCGATGAGGACGTCAACGCCTACCTGTCGTTCCGCAACATTCCCAAGACGTTCATCATCACCGCCGATGAGGCCAACACCTACGACCTCGTCAACAACAACGCTGTGCTGATGCCCGCCGACATCGCCGCTCACTTCGGGGAGGTGCTTGCATAAATGACCGCCCACGAGATCATCATCCGTCCGATCGTGTCCGAGCGTTCCTTCTCCGGCATGGAGCAGAACAAGTACACGTTCGAGGTCGCCAAGGATGCTAACAAGTATCAGATCAAGGACGCTGTCGAGGAGATCTTCGGCGTCAAGGTCGTTCGCGTGAACACCCTGACGGTCAAGCCCAAGACCAAGCGCGTGCGCTATGTCGCCGGCAAGACCCGTTCTTGGAAGAAGGCCATCGTCACGCTGGCCGAGGGCGACACCATCGAGGTCTTTGGCAACCAGGCCTAAGACTCGCTGCTGTTGAGTGAGCTCATGCCTCCCAAATAGGGGAGGCGAGAGCTCAAGGTTTTGGGCGTATAAAATGGACACGCCCGGAACCGTGTATACGTCCGGTGTCATCGCACCCGAGGCAGAACCTCGAATCCCTGTCTGCGATGGCTAACGGATTCCTATTGAAAGGGATTGTAATGGCTGTAAAGCACCTTAAGCCGACCTCCGCTGGTAGGCGTTGGCAGACGATCTCCGACTTCTCCGAGATCACCTGCACCAAGCCCGAGAAGTCTCTTCTCGAGCCCCTGCCCAAGAAGGCCGGTCGTAACAACAACGGCCGCATCACCACCCGCCACCAGGGCGGCGGCGTGAAGCGTCGTTACCGCGTGATCGACTTCAAGCGCAACAAGGACGGCGTGCCCGCCAAGGTTGCCACGATCGAGTACGATCCGAACCGTTCCGCTCGCATCGCTCTGCTGCACTACGCTGACGGTGAGAAGCGCTACATCCTGGCCCCTAAGGGCCTCGAGGTCGGTCAGACCGTCATGTCCGGTTCTGACGCCGACATCAAGCCGGGCAACGCTCTGCCCCTCGCCGACATCCCCGTCGGTACGCTCATCCACGCCGTCGAGTTCCAGCCGGGCAAGGGCGCTGCTATCGCCCGTTCCGCCGGTAACTCCTGCCAGCTGATGGGTAAGGAGGGCAAGTACGCTATCGTCCGTATGCCTTCCTCCGAGATGCGCCGCATCCTCGTTACCTGCCGCGCCACCGTCGGTGAGGTCGGCAACGCCGATCACGCCAACATCGTCATCGGCAAGGCCGGCCGTAAGCGTCACTTGAACGTGCGCCCGACCGTCCGCGGTACCGTCATGAACCCTGTCGACCACCCGCACGGCGGTGGCGAGGGCAAGAACCACACCTCTGGTCGTCCCTCTGTTACCCCCTGGGGTAAGCCGACGAAGGGCCTTCGTACGCGCAAGAAGAAGAAGGTCTCGAACCAGCACATCATTCGTCGCCGTAAGAAGTAATTTCGGATACCGAGTTTTAGGAGAAAGCACTTATGAGCAGAAGTCTCAAAAAGGGCCCGTTCGTGGAGACTCGCCTTCTCTCGCGTATCACCGCGATGAACGAGGCTGGCAAGAAGGACGTCGTGAAGACCTGGTCCCGCGCGTCCACCATCTTCCCCGAGATGGTTGGTCACACCATCGCCGTCCACGACGGCCGCAAGCATGTGCCCGTGTATGTTACCGAGTCCATGGTTGGTCACAAGCTCGGCGAGTTCGCGCCGACTCGTACGTTCCGTGGCCACAAGGCCAAATAGGGGGTTAACCGTAAATGGCAACTAAGTCTATTGAAACTGAGGCCACCGAGGTTCGCGCCGTCGCTAAGTACGTGCGTGTTTCCCCCAGCAAGGCCCGCCTGGTGGTCGATCTGATCCGCCGCAAGCCTGTCGCTCAGGCCTTCGACATCCTCCACTTCTGCGACCGCGCCGTCGCCGTGGATGTCGAGAAGGTTCTCCGTTCCGCCGTTGCGAACGCCGAGAACAACAACGGTCTGCGTGCCGACAACCTGGTTGTCGCCGCTGCCTATGTTGACGAGGGTCCGACGCTTAAGCGCATCCGTCCCCGCGCCAAGGGTTCCGCTTCTCGCATTCTGAAGCGTACTTCCCACATCACCGTCGTCGTTGCTCCTCGAAAGGAGGCGTAAAGCTGTATGGGTCAGAAAGTCTACCCCACCGGCTTCCGTCTTGGCATCACCGAGAACTGGCGCTCCCGCTGGTTCGCAGAGAAGGATTACGCTAAGACCCTCGGTAACGATCTCGAGATCCGCAAGTACCTCGAGAAGCGTCTTTCCCGCGCAGCTGTCTCCCGCGTCGAGATCGAGCGCGCTGGCGACAAGGTGAAGGTCATCATCCTCACCGCTCGCCCCGGCGTTGTCATCGGTAAGAAGGGTGCCGAGATCGATACCCTCCGCACCGAGCTCGAGAAGGTCGCTGGCGTCTCCAAGGGCCAGCTCTCCGTCGACGTTGTCGAGATCAAGCGCCCCGAGCTCGACGCCAACCTCGTTGCTCAGTCCATCGCCGAGCAGCTCGAGGGCCGCGTTGCCTTCCGTCGCGCTATGCGCAAGGCTGTCCAGTCCGCCCGCAAGGCCGGCGCCAAGGGCATCCGTATCCAGTGCTCCGGTCGTCTCGGCGGTGCCGAGATGGGCCGTCGTGAGTGGTACCGCGAGGGTCGCGTGCCTCTGCACACCCTCCGTGCCAAGATCGACTACGGCACGGCTGTCGCCAGCACCACCATGGGTGCCTGCGGCGTGAAGGTCTGGATCTACCTGGGCGAGAAGCTCCCGGGTCAGCCCGTTCCCAACCCTGCACTCGAGGGCTCTTCCCGTCCTCGTCGTCGTAACTCCGAGAGGAGGGGTCAGTAGTGCTTGCCCCTAAGCGTATTCTTCACCGCAAGGTGCAGCGTGGCTCCATGAAGGGCCAGGCCAAGGGTAATACCGAGCTGCATTTCGGCGAGTTTGGTATCCAGGCTCTCGAGGCCCATTGGATCACCAACCGTCAGATCGAGGCCGCTCGTATTGCCATGACCCGCTACATGAAGCGTGGCGGTCGTGTCTACATCACGATCTTCCCCGATAAGCCCATCACCAAGAAGCCTGCCGAGACTCGCATGGGTTCTGGTAAGGGTAACCCCGAGGAGTGGGTGGCCGTCGTCAAGCCCGGCCGTATCATGTTCGAGGTCAAGGGCGTGCCCGAGGAGGTCGCTCGCGAGGCTCTGCGTCTTGCACAGCACAAGCTTCCCATCAAGACCAAGATTGTTGCTGCCAAGAACGCTGAGCAGCGCATCGAGAAGGAGATGGCTGAGGAGGCCGCTCTCGAGGCCAAGTGGGCTGCTGAGGACGCCGCCGCCGCCAAGGAGGAGAACTAATGAAGCCCGCAGAGATTCGTGAGCTCTCGGACGCTCAGCTCGTTGAGAAGCTGAAGGAAATGCGCGCCGAGCTCTTTAACCTTCGTTTCCAGATGGCCACCAGCCAGCTGGACAACACCGCTCGCGTCAACACCGTGAAGAAGGACATCGCTCGCGTCCTCACGGAGCAGCGCGCCCGTGAGATCGCAGCGGAGAAGTCCGCTGTCGCCGAGTAGGACCTAAGGAGAGAACATGACTGATTCGCGTAACTCGCGTAAGGTCCGTACGGGTGTCGTTACCTCCGTCTCCGGTGCCAAGACCATTGTTGTCACCATCACCGAGCGTAAGCGTCACCCCAAGTACGGCAAGATGATGACCAGCTCCAAGAAGCTGCACGCTCACGACGAGGAGTGCACGGCTGGCGTGGGCGATACCGTCCGCGTTATGGAGACCCGTCCTATGTCCAAGATGAAGCGCTGGCGCCTCATCGAGGTCGTCGAGCGCGCTAAATAAGCAGTCGCTCTTACGACTTGTACGTTTCCGAAGATGTGCGTATGCCTGGCTTGCATACCACGGGCCGTATAAAGGCTGCGCACCTCTCTTCGGTTCTTAGTTCGGAGGAACATCTACCATGATTCAGATGCAAACCATGCTGAACGTCGCCGACAACTCCGGCGCTCGCAAGATTCGCTGCATCAAGGTGCTTGGCGGTTCCAAGCGTCGTTATGCAGGCATCGGCGATGTGTTCATCGGTGCTGTCCAGGAGGCTACCCCTGGCGCCAACGTCAAGAAGAAGGACGTTGTCCGTTGCGTCGTCGTTCGCACCGTTAAGGAGATCCGCCGCAAGGATGGCTCCTACATTCGCTTTGATGAGAACGCCTGCGTTGTCATCAACAACGATGGTTCGCCCGTCGGCACCCGTATCTTCGGGCCCGTCGCTCGCGAGCTTCGTGACAAGAAGTACATGAAGATCGTCTCGCTCGCTCCCGAGACCCTGTAGTTAGGGGAGATATATGTATATCAAGAAGGGCGATAAGGTCCAGGTTCTCTCTGGTAAGGATCGCGGCAAGCAGGGCGTTGTCCTGCGTGCTCTCCCCGCCGAGAACAAGGTCGTTGTCGAGGGCGTTTCGGTCGTCAAGAAGGCCGTCAAGCCCAACGCTGCCAACCAGCAGGGCGGCATCGTTTCGCAGGAGGCTTCCATCGACGCCTCCAACGTCAATCTCGTTTGCCCCGAGTGCGGTAAGGTTACCCGCGTCGGTCACGAGAAGGATGGCAAGAACAAGCTGCGCGTCTGCAAGAAGTGCGGCCACAAGTTCTAAGCTGCCCGCAACATCAAGTTGCTAGCAAAGGCCCGGATGCCCCACGGCACCCGGGCCTTTTTTGATCCCTATTCATTGGGTACTCATTGGGGACAGGCTTAAATGAGCGGCCGTTGTTTTGCAGTCATTGGGGACAGACTTAAATGAGTGGCTGTGCGCGCGAAAGGCTAGCGTGACAGTCGGTCAGCTTGTGCGTTGTTGCGGACTCGGTGAGGCAACGGTTAAAAGGGCAACTGCTGGCTGGCGCGACGCCTCAAATGATCCTTTTTCCTCCGTCCCTAACGGATCATCACAGCTTTCCGCGTAAAAGATGATCCGTTTTCCTCCGTCCCCAAGGGATCAGGTAATGTTCATTTGTGCGTAGTTGCGTGCGTATGATTGCGTGACTATGCTTGTATATGCGCCGTCTGTTGCTGAATTTTGTTCATCTGGCGGTAATACACGCAGAAGCACGCACATACACGCGCATTTGTGCGAATATAGAGCTGTCAGAAATGAAAGACTTTTCACGACGCAGGAGGCACATATGGCAGATTCCAAGCAGGCTCCACTCGACTCCGCGGCAGCCGCAAAGGCAGCGTTCGCTTCGGTCCAGGACAAGCCATTCCCCGATGATATCTTTACGGCTCCCGAGCTCCGTTGGGCTGTGATCGGGTGCGGCGTTATCGCCAACCAGATGGCCCAGTCTCTCGCTCTTGCCGGCCGCAAGCTTGCGGGCGTCGCCAACCGCACGCTGTCAAAGGCTCAAGCTTTTGCTGAGCAGTATGGCATCGAGAAGGTCTATGACACGGTCGAGGATCTCTATGCCGATCCGAACATCGACGCGATCTATATCACCACACCACATAACACGCATATCACCTACCTGCGCGCCGCTCTGGCAGCTGGCAAGCACGTGCTCTGCGAAAAGGCCATTACCCTCAACTCCGCCGAGCTTGACGAGGCAAGTGCCATTGCCGACGAGCATAACGTGGTCCTTATGGACGCCACCACGGTGCTCCACATGCCCTTGTATCAGGAGCTGCGCCGCCGCATGGATGCCGGTGAGTTTGGCCGCATGAACCTCGCCCAACTCAACTTTGGCAGCTACAAGGAGTACGGCGACCTGACCAACCGCTTCTACAATCGCAACCTTGCTGGCGGTGCCATGCTCGATATTGGCGTGTATGCTCTGTCCGTTATGCGCCTCTTTATGGCCAGCCAGCCCGCTGAGGTCGTGTCTCTGGGCAATACCTGCGAGACTGGCGTTGACGTCGCGGGTGGCATTGTCTGCCGTAACGCCGAACAGCAGCTGGGTGTTGTGAGCCTTACGCTCCACTCCAAGCAGCCCAAGCGCTCGGTCATCAGCTTTGACAAATGCTATATCGAGGTCAACGAGTATCCGCGTGCCGATCACGCGACCATCGTGTGGACTGCGGACGGCCACTGCGAGGAGGTCCACGCCGGCACCGAGGCTTACGCCCTTTGCTATGAGATGGCCGATCTTGAGAAGGCCGTTGCCGGCGATGACTCCAAGCGCGAGCTGCTGGATTATGCTTCTGATGTTATGGAACTTATGACCAAGCTTCGCGCCGACTGGGGAGTCGTGTACCCCGAGGAGGAGTAAGCGATGCTAGCGGAAGATAGGCTCAATGCGATTGTGTCGATGGTGCAGCAGGCTGGCTCGGTTACTGTGCCAGAGCTTGCTGAGGCCTTGGGCGTGACGGCGTCTACCATTCGGCGCGACCTGCAGACGCTCGATCGAGCACACCGCATCGCCAAGGTCCACGGCGGAGCGACGAGTCTTGAGCGCGCACACGTGACGCGCGACCTAACGCTCAATGAGCGCAGCGACCTCCATAACGACGATAAGGAGCGCATCTGCGCCCGTGCGGCGGCGCTTGTGGAGCCCGAAAGCTTTGTATACATCGACTCGGGCTCGACGACGCTCAAGCTCATCGAGCATCTTCCGCACCTTGAAGGTGTCACCTATGTGACCGATTCTGTGCTCCATGCTCAGCACCTTGCTTTGCGCGGCATGCGCACCGTGGTGTTGGGTGGCGAGCTCAAGCCCGAGACCGAGGCGCTCGTTGGCCCCGATGCTTTGGCAACCCTAGACCGCTACAACTTCAATTGTGGCTTTTGGGGTTCTAACGGCATTGCCGCCGAGCAGGGCTTCACGGCACCCGATATCGAGGAAGCGCAAGTAAAGCGTATCTCGATGCGCCATACGGCCAAACGCTTCGTAATCTCGGACGCCAGCAAATTTGGCATGGTGGCGCCCGTCAAGTTCGCGGACTTCCGCGACGCAACGATTATTACCGCGGGCGAGGTTCCCGCCAAGTACCGGGCAATGGACAACGTCATCACGGTCTAGCAAGCAGGGGTAGGCTAAGGCCAAAACCACCACAAAGGTGCCTGTCCCCATTGTGGTGGTTAGTAACGAAAACCGAGGAGTTCTCTCAATAGAAAAGCGGCAACGTCCATCATGGGCGTTGCCGCTTTCGTTGTCTGCCGGTTTGTCTAAGTCTGTAACAACTGGACCGTTAAAAGTGGGCTAGGTGTTACAGATTGAGATACTTCCGAACCGCGCCGCCCCTTTTTCTCAATCTGTAACATCTGGGACCGATTTTGCCGAGTTACTGTTACAGATTGAGATTTTCCCTTGAGGGGGATTCGAATGTCTCGATCTGTAACAGATAGACCGGAAAATGGACTCTAACTGTTACAGATCGAGACGTTTTGGGACCGCGACTGAGCCATTGCGGCAAAACCACCACAAAGGTGCCTGTCCCCTTTGTGGTGGTTTAGGGCTCCCAGGGGCAGGGGGCTTCGATGTGGATGTGCTCGCCGGTAACGGGATGCGTAAAGGACACGCTGTGGGCGTGGAGCATCAATCCACAGGGGCGAGCAGTGCCGTACAGGTCGTCGCCGACCAGGGGGTGATGCTCGCTGGCCAGGTGGACGCGAATCTGATGCTTGCGGCCGGTGAGCAGCTCGACATCGATAAACGAACGCGTGGGCAGACCTCGGCGGCTCTTAAGGCGCTTGAGCACCTTCACGCGCGTCTGCGACGGCTTGCCGCTGGCGCCGACGCGCATCTTGCGGCTGTCGTGGCGGTCGCGGGCGATGGGCTTGTCGATGAGCTTCTCGTTCCAGTCGATCTTGCCCTCGGCCAGCGCCAGATAGTGCTTTTCGAAGGCGTGGTCGTTCACCATCTGGTCAAAGGCGGGCTGCGTCTGCTTGTCGAGCGAGAACAAGACCACGCCGGTGGTGTTGCGGTCCAGGCGGTTGAGCGGCTGCATGTCGGTCGCGGCAAAGCCGTCGCCCATCGCCAGCAAAAGGTCGCTGGCGTAGTCGGTAAGTGTGCGCTCACCGGTGCCGTCGCCGTGGACGATCATGCCGGCGGGCTTATCGATGGCCATGAGCCAGGCGTCGCAGTAGAGGACTTGAGGTTCTTCGTTCACGTGTAAGCCTTTCGGTTAGCTAATTCCCACAAACATGCAGCCCGAGGTGGCGCCGCGCAGGCGGGCAGCGGGCTTGCGACCTGCCTGAGCTGCCTCAATGGCGCGGCGGACACGAGCAACGGCACGGCCAATCTCATCGGCTTCGAGCAGGGTTCCGTCAACCATAAGACGGCGCACGCCGGCATCGAGCAGCTGTGGAACCTGCGGCGTGAGGTCGATAGGGTAGGCATCGTACAGGCGTGAGCGGCCGTGGATGTCGGTACGCACGGGCATGACCTTGCCGTCGATATTCTTGAGCGACAGCTTGCGGACGCGCAGGCGGCAGCTGGCACAATCGTGGATACAACCGTTGGCCACCTGGAGGATGCAGTGCTCGCTCGTCATAACGCGCGGGCGGCCGAACACGGTGATGCCCAGGGCTGCGGGCGCGGAGGTGCCAAGCGAGATAATCTCGTCGAGCGTGATCTCGGGCGAGAGCCAAAACGCGCCGGCCCCGCGCTCGGCAAGTGCCTCCATGCAAGGCGTGTTGTGCACGGGCAGGCAGGATCGGATCTCGGCCGTGGCGCCAACCTGGGCGGCCAGGGCAAGCTCAGAGATGTTGCCAATAGCGACCGTGGCGCCGGCAACAACCCACGGGTCGACGCGTACGTGGTCAACGGCGCGGCAGACCTCGTCGAGCACGGGTACGATGCCCTGCTCAAATGCATCGGTGGGGGAGAGCTCGGCCGCATCGAGCGCGTCGGTGGTCATGTAGATGCGCGTTACACCCTCGGCGCTAGCGGCCTCGGCGGCCTCGAGCGAGGTGACGGTGGCGCAGATCTGCGGCTCATCGCGGTAGTGCTCGGGCGCGGGGCGGGAATCACTGGTTACAATCGCCGGCAGCTCGAGCGTTTTCGCGCGCTCCGCGTACGGCGTCAGAATGGCCTCTTCCAGCGCCTTGCAGGCGGCGGTACGCACCTTGTGCACGGCGGAGAAGCCCATGCCGCAGCCGGCGTCGAGCGAAACGTCAAAGCTCGCTGCCTCAAACGGCGAGGAGCCCATGCGGCCCACATGCTCAACCAGATCGGATGCCTCGACGGCGCGGGTCTTGGCGGCCTCGACGGTGAAGCCCGTGGCGGTGGCGGTGAGCGCGGGGTTGTCACAGCAGGTGAGTGTGACAGTAAACGGCTCGCCCAGGCGCGCCACGACGGACACGTCAACAGCTCGGCGGCGCAGCACATCGCGCTTGAGCGCGGTGCCGGCGGCGTCGATGGCGCGCTGACTGCGAATCACGCGGACGCGGCAGCCCTCGGGCATGCTGCGGGGCACGCGGCACTCAATGATGTCACCGGCGGCGGCATCATCGGCGGCAATGGTGGTCAGGAACTGGTCAAACTCGTTATCGTGGCGAAGCTCCAGCAGGTCGCCTTTGCCCACGGGCTCAAACAGCTCAATGCGGGCGATGGCGGCGCGGCGACGGCGGTCGTCGGGCTTGAGGCCGCGCACATCGCGGTTGGCCGGGCGGCTGCCCAGCACCGTGCCCACGATCTGGCCGCGGTTGTTGGAACGCTCATAGCTCATCATCTCGTCGCCCGAGGTGCCGTCCTGATAGGCGTGCGTAAAGTCGCGGTTGAAGCAGCGCTTGAGCTGGCGCTGGCGGGCGGCTTCCTCGTCCTTGGCAACGGCGGCTCCGGATAGCATGTCGTCAATTTCGTGACGATACACATCAACGATGGAGTACACGTAATCGGGTGATTTCATGCGGCCCTCGAGCTTGAGCGATGCGGCGCCGGCGTCATACAGACGGCGAACAAGCAGCGACGTGTTGGTGTCGCGCGGGCACAGCGCGCGCTCGCGACCGGCAGGGGAGAGCGAGCGGCCGTTCTCGTCAATTAGCTCGTAGGGTAGGCGGCAGGGCTGGGCGCACATGCCGCGGTTGGCCGAGCGGCCAGCCATGGCAAAGCTCGACAGCAGGCACAGACCCGAGTAGCAAAAGCAGATGGCACCGTGGCTAAAGACCTCCAGGTCCACATCGGGCGCGGCGTTGTGAATGACGGCGATCTCGTCGATGGAGAGCTCGCGCGAGAGGGTCACGCGGTCGGCGCCCTGCTCGCGGCACCAAAGCGTTCCGCGGTCATCATGGATGTTCGCCTGGGTCGAGATGTGCGTCTCGATGCCGGGCATCGTGCGCTTGACCTCAAAGAACAGGCCCCAGTCCTGGATGATGAAGGCGTCGGCGCCCAGCGTGGAGCAGCGATGGATGAGTTGCAGCGCATCGCCCATCTCGGACTGCTTGATGACGATGTTGACCGTGACGTAGACGCGCGACCCGGCTAGATGTGCGGCGCGGCAGGCTTGCTCAAAGGCCTCGTCGGTAAAGTTGGTGGCCTTGCGGCGGGCGTTGAAGCTGCCCATGCCGCAATAGATGGCGTCTGCCCCCGCGGCGAGTGCGGCGGCAAAGGGCTCGGGCCCTCCGGCGGGCGCCAAAAGCTCGGGTCTGCGGTTGGTGGTTCGACTGGCGGTTGCGGTCATATCCTGCCTTTCAAAATGCTCAGATATTCAAAAGTATAGTGGCGTCGCTGCGATGGACGATGCCCGCAGCCTAAGCAGGACAAAGTCTTCAGCAGCTTGGACTGGCTGCTCCACATGAGAACCGTTCAGCGGTTCGGGGAAACCGTTGGGCGATAAAATATTCTCGCAAGCTGATAATATTCTTGCATCAAACAGAAACCTTGAGTACTATCCCAAATCAAGCGCGGTGTTCAGACCGAATTGTGCCTCCCGGTGCGAACGCCGCGCTCACGCTCTCTATCTGATCGTAAGGAGAAAAACATGAGCAAGACCGTCGTGTCTTCCGATAACGCACCCGCAGCCATCGGACCGTATTCCCCCGGTATCCAGACCGGCAACATGGTGTTCCTGTCCGGCCAGCTGGGCATCGACCCCACAACTGGCAAGATGCCCGAGGGCGTCGAGGCCCAGGCCAAGCAGTCCCTTGCTAACGTCGAGGCCCTGCTGACTGCCGTCGGCGCTACGTTTGCCGATGTCGTCAAGACCACGGTCTACCTGGCCGACATTGCCGACTTCGCTGCCGTGAACGAGATCTACGCCTCCAAGTTCGAGGCCCCGTTCCCCGCGCGCAGCGCTTTCCAGGTTGCCGCCCTTCCGGCTGGCGGTCTGGTCGAGATCGAGGTCGTCGCTGCTCTCTAAGGCGTTGGCAACAACTAAACATGACATGCAAAAAGACCCTGCAGCGCGTGCGAGCTGCAGGGTCTTTTGTCAAGTGACGGATCGCTTGTGGAGCCGCGCTTCATTTTGCTCGTTAGCTCTCCTTGCGAACTTTTTGCAGGTAGCGGTAGACGCTGGGCTCCGAGATGCCCAGCGCGGTGGCGGCGCAGGCCACGGCGCCCTTGAGCATGAACACCCCGTTGCCGTTGAGGTGGCGAATGACGTCCACGCGGTCGCTCTGACCAAGCGACGCTACATCCAGCCCGCGCGCGCTCAGCAACTCGGAAATACTGCGGTCAATGAGCTCCTGTGTAGACTCCGAAAGACTTTCGACTTCGATAGACGCGGGCTCCGCCTGCCTCGGCACAGCGTCGAAGCAGGCCATGAGCTGCTGAGCCATGGCGTTGATGGAGCGCACAGTCGAGAGGTCGGTGTTAACGCAGAGCATACCGACGATCTCGTCATTCTCGCGGATAAAGTACGTCGCTGACTCCAACGTCTTGCCTCCGGCGCCGCGCCCCTCGTAGCCCGTAATAAACGGCAGGTCGCGATACTTGGGATCGTGCATGATCTTGAGTGCCAGATCGGTAGCGGGACCGCCGACCTTGCGGCCGCTCACGATGCCGTTGCGAATATCGACGATGGCGTGGTCGGGATCCGAGAAATCGTGCAGCACGATCTCGCTGTTTTTGCCGAGTATCTGCTCCAGAAAATCGACCATCGGCAAAAAGCGACGTACGGTCTCGTTCACGGGCAACTCCTTTGGGTGAAATCGGAAATGTTCATAACAATTTTTTCTCATGGTAACACGCTGCCCATCATCTCGTATATCCGCAGGTACATTGCGTAATGCAGACGAACGGTAGGAATTTAGCGGTAAACGGTTGACCAAAAGAAAAGTTAGATGCTATTTTGACCAGACACTTTCCTGACCTGCGGAAATGCGTTATTTCAGCTGAAGAATAGTCTGATAACAAAAAATTATTATTGAGAATGAGAATCATCTTTAATACGATATGCAATGAAGGCACAACCTCAACCCCGCACTGCGTCACAATAGAGCGTTAGATGCGAAAACAACTACTTCGAGGATTGGTGGTCAAATGACCCAGGAGACGGTTACGAACGGCACTGAAGCCCTGTTCACTCGCGAAGGCATGCCTCCCGTTAAGGAAATGATCCCGTGTGCCCTTCAGCACGTACTGGCATCGTTTGCCGGCATCATTACCCCGGCGGTCATCATGGCCGGCGTCTACGGCTTTAATAGCCAGCAGAGCACCGACATCATCCAGGTCGCCCTCATTCTTTCGGCGATCGATACGGCCCTTCAGGCCTTCGCTCCCTTCCGTCGCATCGGCGGCGGCCTGCCCATCGTCATGGGCGTTTCGTTCGCGTTCCTGCCGGCCCTGCAGGCCATGGGTGCCTCGGGCTTTAGCTTTGGTGCGCTGCTGGGTGGCGAGATCGTCGGCGGCGCCGTCGCGGTCCTCTTTGGTCTGGCCTACAGCAAGATCAAGTGGCTGTTCCCGCCCGTCGTGACCGGTACGGTCATCTTCTCCATCGGCGTTTCGCTGTATCCCACGGCCGTCAAGTATATGGCCGGCGGTATGGGTACGCCGCTGTGGGGCACCCCGCAGGCCTGGTGCGTCGCTCTTATCACCTTCGCCGTGGTCTTTGCGCTCGCCAACTTTGGCAAGGGCACGCTCAAGCTGGGATCCGTGTTCTTTGGCATGATCGTTGGCATGATCGTCTCCATCCCCTTTGGCATGATCGACTTCTCCAGCGTCGCCACCGCTCAGGTCTTCGCTCTTCCCAAGCTCATGCCCTACGCGCTCGAGTTTGATCCCGAGGTCTGCATTACCCTCGCCGTCGTGTTCCCCATGGTTGCCATCCAGGTTATCGGTGACGTCTCCGCCGCCTGCCTGGGCTCCATCGACCGTATGCCCACCGAGCGCGAGCTCTCCGGCGCTATCGTGTCCCAGGGCCTCACCTCTATGGTCGGCGGTCTGCTGGGCGGTCTTCCCACCAGCGCCCTTGGCCAGAACGTGGGCATCATCTGCTCCAACAAGGTCGTCAACAAGTGGGTCTTTGTGATCATCGCGGCCGTCTTTGCCATCGCCGGTCTGTTCCCGCAGCTCTCTGCCGTCCTTTCCGCTATCCCGCAGCCCGTCATCGGCGGCGCGACCGTCGGCGTCTTTGGCACCATCACCATGAACGGCGTGCGCATGTTCACCCGCGAGGGCCTCACGCAGCGCACTACCACTATCGTCGGCACCTCCGTCGTCTTTGGCCTGGGTATCTGGATGGCCAGCGGTTGCCTTGCCGGCGAGGGTATGCCCGCCTGGGTGTCCACCGTCATCGGCTCCAATGCCGTAACCCCCACCGCCATCATGGCCATCGTCCTTAACCTGATCCTTCCGCAGACGCCGGTCGTGGCTCAGCACATCGATGCTGCCAAGGACGCTGCCGTGGATCTGGTCTTGCCCGAGAGCAAGAAGTAAGCAATTCGGTGCTATTCGTCGGCGGACGCATCGCCTCGTCCGCCGACGTCATGCGGCGCCAAGCCGCACTTCAAAGGGTTTGCCCCTTTGGTGAAGCGTTGACGGGAGAGGGCCCGTTTCCGGTGTAGGCCGGCGCTTCGCACTCCGCTATGTCAGAGGTGTCAAACCCCGCCCCTGATGTTGAAGGGAGCATTTATGCTTCTGGTCGCTAACGGTTCCGTCTTTACTCGCAACGCTCAGACCCCGTTCATTCCAAACGGTGCGGTCGCCATTGACGGAAATACGATCGTCGAAGTGGGCCCCGAGTGCGAGCTCAAGGCCAAGTACCCGGATGCCGAGTACGTCGACGCCCAGGGCAACCTCATCATGCCCGGACTCATCAACTGCCACACCCACATCTACTCGGGTCTGGCCCGCGGCCTTGCCATTAAGGGCTGCAACCCCACCAACTTCCTGGAGAATCTTGAGCAGCAGTGGTGGAAGATCGATGACAACCTGACGCTCGACGGCACCAAGGCCAGCGCCTATGCCACGATTTTGGACTCCATCCGTGATGGTGTCACCACGATCTTCGATCACCATGCGAGCTTCTGCGAGATCCCGGGAAGCCTCTTTACCATTAAGGATGCAGCTCAGGAGCTGGGCATGCGTTCGTGCCTGTGCTACGAGGTCTCCGACCGCCGCGGTCAGGAAAAATGCGACCAGGCCATTGCCGAGAACGCCGAGTTTGCCCAGTGGGCCGCCAAGGAGCGTCGCGATAACGACAACCATATGATCGCCGCCATGTTTGGCGGTCACGCCACCTTTACACTGTCGGACGAGACCATGGACAAGATGGCAGAGGCCAACAACGGCCTGACCGGCTTCCACATCCACGTGTGCGAGGGCATGAACGACGTGTGGGATTCCCGCCTCAACCGCGGTGGCATCAGTCCCGTCGAGCGCCTGCTGCAGCACAACCTGCTTGGTCCCGACACCATGCTCGGCCACTGCATCCACGTGACGCCTGCCGAGATGGATATCGTCAAGGAGTCCGGCACCTGGCTCGTCAACAACCCCGAATCCAATATGGGCAACGCCGTGGGCTGCGCCCCCGTGCTTGAATTCTTCCGCCGCGGCATCCCCGTGTGCATGGGCACCGACGCCTACACCCACGATATGCTCGAGAGCCTCAAGGTCTTCCTGATCATCCAGCGCCACAACGCCGCCATGCCCAACGTGGGCTGGTGTGAGGCCATGACCATGCTGTTCGAGAACAACGCCAAGATGGCCAGCAAGTACTTCGATCGTAAGCTCGGTGTGCTCGAGGCCGGCGCCGCTGCCGACGTTATCGTTATGGACTACAAGCCCTTTACGCCGCTGAGCGAGGAGAACATCGACGGCCACATGCTCTTTGGCATGATGGGCAAAAACTGCCGCACCACCATCATCAACGGCCGCGTCCTGTACAAGGATCGCGAGTTCGTTGGCATTGATGAGGACAAGATCAACGCGTGGACCATGGCTGAGTCCAAGAAGCTCTGGAGCACGCTCAACGATCGCGCCTACTAATTACAAGTAGATTCACGCGCATCGGATGTTTCGCCGCATCCGACGCGCGTATAGGCGGCCTCCGCGGGGTCGCCGGCGCTGTGCTAGCGCTACACCGTATTTGCGCCCGCCGCGCGGTCTCGCCGGGCGTTACAGAGAGGAGCTCATTATGAGCGACATCATGAGGCCGATCCCGTTTTCGCAGCTGATGAACTGGATCATCGAGGAGCACAAGACTCAGGGCGCCGTCTTTGGCGTGCGCAAGATGGTCACGACCAACCAGGAGGGTGCGCTTCCCATTTTTGACGAGCGTATCGAGACTCCGTTTGGCCCGGCCGCCGGTCCCAACACGCAGCTTGCCCAGAACATCGTGGCCTCTTATGTGGCCGGTTCCCGCTTCTTTGAGCTTAAGACCGTTCAGGTTATGGACGGCGAGGAGCTCTCCAAGTGCGTTAACAAGCCCTGTATCGTGGCACAGGACGAGTGCTACAACTGCGAGTGGTCGACCGAGCTCGAGGTTCCGCAGGCCTTTGCCGAGTACGTGAAGGCATGGTTCGCCTGCCACCTGATCGCTCGCGAGTACGGCCTGGGCAGCCCGGACGGTTTTGTCTTTAACATGTCGGTGGGTTATGACCTGGAGGGCATCAAGAGCCCCAAGGTCGACGCCTACATCGAGGGCATGAAGGACGCCAGCGGCTCCGAGGTTTGGAACGAGTGCCGCACGTGGGCGCTCGCTAACCTGGACAAGTTTGAGCATGTCGATGCCGCGTTTGTCGAGTCCATCCCGGCGCGCGTCTCCAACTCCATTACCGAGTCCACGCTGCATGGCTGCCCGCCGGCGGAGATCGAGCGCATCGCGACCTACCTGATTACCGAGAAGGGTCTCAATACCTACATCAAGTGCAACCCCACGCTGCTGGGCTATGAGTTTGCCCGCCAGCGCCTCAACGAGCTGGGCTTTGACTACATCGTCTTCGATGACACGCACTTCCGCGAGGATCTGCAGTGGGCCGATGCCGTGCCTATGTTCGAGCGCCTGATTGCCCTGTGCGCCGAGCACGGCCTGGAGTTTGGCGTCAAGCTGACCAACACGTTCCCCGTCGACGTGACGAGGAACGAGCTGCCCTCCACCGAGATGTACATGTCCGGCCGTTCGCTGTTCTCGCTGACCATCGAGGCTGCCCGCCGCATTACCGAGCAGTTTGATGGCAAACTGCGCATAAGCTACTCCGGCGGTGCCACGGTCTACAACATCCGCGCCCTGTACGATGCCGGCATTTGGCCCGTCACCCTGGCGACCGACGTGCTCAAGCCCGGTGGCTACGAGCGCTTTAGCCAGATGGCAGGCGAGTTTACCGACCTGGATGGTAAGCCGTTCGCGGGCGTCTCTCTCGAGGCCGTGACTGCGATTCAGACCGATTCGCTCACCAACCCGCTCTACAAGAAGCCGCTGCGCCCGCTGCCCGACCGCAAGGTCGCCGGCAAGAGCCCGCTTTCCGACTGCTTTACCACGCCGTGCCGTACGAGCTGCCCCATTCAGCAGGACATTCCCGCCTACTTGGCGGCTGTTGACGAGGGCCGCTACGAGGACGCGCTCAACATCATCATCGAGCGCAATGCCCTGCCGTTCATTACCGGCTCCATCTGCCCGCATCCCTGCGGCCGTGCCTGCGAGCGTGCATTTTACGAGCCCGAGGGCGCCCAGATTCGCGCCAGCAAGCTCAAGGCCGCCCGTGAGGCCATGGCCGCCGTGCTGCCCAAGCTGCGCGCCCAGGCCATCGCAAACGACGGCGAGCACAACGTTGCCGTTATCGGCGGCGGCCCGGCCGGCCTGGCGACCGCGTTCTTCCTGACGCGTGCCGGCGTGCCCGTCACCATCTTTGAGGCCCGCGACTCTCTCGGCGGCGTGGTCCGTCACGTGATTCCCGAGTTCCGTATTGCGAGCGACGATATCTCCCACGATGCCGAGCTCTGCCTGGCCTTTGGCGCCAAGGTGCAGCTCAACGCTCGCGTTGATTCCATTGACGAGCTCAAGGCCCAGGGCTTTACCGACGTGGTCGTGGCCACCGGTGCCTGGATGCCCGGCTCTGCGGGCCTGGGCGAGGGCGCTGAGCTCGACGTGCTGGAGTTCCTCGAGGCCGCCAAGAAGGGCGAGAAGCTCGAGCTGGGTGAGGACGTCGTGGTCATTGGCGCCGGCAACACCGCCATGGACGCGGCCCGCGTGGCCAAGCGCCTTGCCGGCGTGAAGAACGTGCGCCTGGTGTATCGCCGCACCAAGAAGCAGATGCCCGCCGACGAGGAAGAGCTCGATCTTGCTCTTGCCGACGGCGTTGAGTTCTGCGAGCTGCTGGCGCCCAAGGCGCTCAACGGCTCCGTGCTGACCTGCGACGTTATGGAGCTCGGCGAGCCGGATGCAAGCGGCCGTCGCAGCCCCGTCGCCACGGGCGAGACCGTCGAGCTTTCCGCCACCACGGTGATCTGCGCCGTGGGCGAGGGCATCGATGCCAGCCTGTACGATGCCGCGGGCGTCGAGCACGACCGTCGCGGCCGTCTTGCCGCCACCTCCACCGGCGTTGAGGGCGTCTGGGCTGCGGGCGACTGCCGTCGCGGTCCTGCCACCGTGGTCGAGGCTATCGCCGACGCCGCCGAGGTTGCCCGTGCCATCGCCGGCGTGGACTTTAACAAGTACGCCGACCAGAATGCTCAGGCCGGTCGCGAGGACGCCTGCTACGAGCGCAAGGGGTCGCTGTGCCGCGACAAGCGCAACTGCACGAAGACCCGCTGCCTGGGCTGCGGCTCGGTGTGCGAGGTCTGCTGCGACGTGTGCCCCAACCGCGCCAACGTGGCAATTAAGGTGCCGGGCCTGGCCAAGCATCAGGTCGTCCATGTCGACGGCATGTGCAACGAGTGCGGTAACTGCGCCGTGTTCTGCCCCTACCAGGAGGGTCGTCCCTACAAGGACAAGCTCACCCTGTTCTGGAGCGAGCAGGACATGGAGAACTCCGAGAACGAGGGCTTCCTGGCTGTGGACGAGGACCACTTTAAGGTCCGCGTCGCCGGCACGGTCCGCACCGTCTCGGTCGATGCCGTCAACACCGGTCTTCCCGAGGCCGTCCGCCTGACCATCAGGGCCGTGCGCGACAACTATTCGTACCTTCTTAAGAAATAGGCGAGTCTCTTATGGCCAAATCCATTCAACATAATGTGGCCTACGTTGCCTGCGGAAGCGGTTGCGCCTCCGCAGGCGGCGACGCCCGCTGCAGCGAAGGCTGCATTGGCTGTGGCGCCTGCGTCACGGCCTGCCCCCACGGTGCCATTGCGCTGGTCGACGGCGTCGCTCGCGTGGACCGCTCCAAGTGCACGGGCTGTGGCCTGTGCGGCATGGCGTGCCCGCAGCGCGTGATTGCCTTTGTTCCCGGCTACCAGAACATTCTGGTGCGCTGCAACAACACCGATAAGGGCGCCATTGCGCGCAAGATCTGCGACACGAGCTGCATCGGTTGCGGTATGTGCGCCAAAAAGTGCCCTGCCGGCGCTATCCGCATCGAGGACAACTGCGCCCATATCGACGGCGTGGACTGCCTGTCGTGCGGCATGTGCGCCGTCGTCTGCCCGCATGGCGCCATCCACGACCGCACCGGCATCGCCGCTGGCGTGTAGAAGGGAATCACCATGGCACAGGAATTCACTTTTACCGTTAACGGCGTCGAGCGCACGACGACTCAGAACAAGCCGCTGCTGCGCTATCTGCGCGACGACCTGCACATTCACTCCGCCAAGGACGGCTGCTCCGAGGGCGCCTGCGGTACCTGCACCATCCATGTGGACGGTGCGGCCGTCAAGGCGTGCGTGCTGACCACCGCTCTTGCCGCCGGCCGCAACATCGTGACCGTCGAGGGCCTGCCCGAGGACGTGCGCGAGGCCTTTGTGTACGCCTTTGGCGCCGTGGGCGCCGTGCAGTGCGGTTTTTGCATCCCCGGCATGGTCATGGCGGGCGCGGCGCTCATCGCCGAGGATCCCGAGCCCACCGAGGAGCAGATCAAGTACGCCATCCGCGGCAACGTCTGCCGCTGCACCGGCTACAAAAAGATTATCGAGGGCATCTCGCTGGCCGCTGCGGTGCTCCGTGGCGAAAAGCAGATCGACGAGGACCTGGAGCGCGGCGATGACTACGGCGTGGGCAAGCGCGCCTTCCGTATCGACGTGCGCAAGAAGGTGCTTGGTGAGGGCAAGTACCCCGATGATATCGACGAGCTTGATCAGCCGGGCCTGACCTATGCCAGCGCCGTGCGCTCCAAGTATCCGCGCGCCCGTGTGCTCTTCATCGACACCTCCAAGGCCGAGGCCCTGCCCGGTGTGGTGGGCATCCTGCGCGCCGAGGACGTGCCGGTCAACCAGGTCGGCCACCTTATTCAGGACTGGGACGTCATGATCGCCCAGGGCGATATCACCCGCTGCGTGGGTGACGCCATCGTGTTGGTGGTCGCCGAGGACGAGGCGACGCTCGAGAAGGCCAAGAAGCTCGTCAAGATCGATTACGAGCCTCTGGAGCCCGTGCGCAACATCGCCGAGGCCAGGGCCGCCGACGCCCCGCGCCTGCATGACAGCTTCTTTGCCTTCGGCAACACGGTGGAGCTCAAGGACAACGTGTGCCAGAGCCGCCACGTGACGCGCGGCGACGCCGCCAAGGCGCTGGCCGAAAGCGCGTTCACCGTGACGCAGCGCTTTACCACGCCCTTTACCGAGCATGCCTTCTTGGAGCCCGAGTGCGCCGTCGCCTTCCCGTACAAGAACGGCGTCAAGGTGCAGTCGACCGACCAGGGCGCCTACGATACGCGCAAAGAGTGTGCCCACATGTTTGGCTGGGACAACGAGCCCGAGCGCGTGGTCGTCGAGACCATGCTCGTGGGTGGCGGCTTTGGCGGCAAGGAGGACGTGTCCATCCAGCACCTTGCCGCGCTCGCCGCGTATAAGTTCCAACGCCCTGTGAAGTGCAAGCTCACGCGCGCCGAGTCGCTCGCGTTCCATCCCAAGCGCCATGCCATGGACGGTACCTTTACGCTGGGTTGCGACGCCGAGGGCAACTTTACCGGTCTGGACTGCGAGATCAACTTTGATACCGGCGCCTACGCATCGCTGTGCGGTCCGGTGCTCGAGCGCGCCTGTACGCATGCCGTCGGCCCCTACAAGTACCAGAACACCGACATTCGCGGTTTTGGCTACTACACCAACAACCCGCCCGCCGGCGCGTACCGTGGCTTTGGCGTTTGCCAGTCCGAGTTTGCGCTCGAGAGCCTGATCGACCTGCTGGCAGAGAAGGTCGGCCTGGATCCGTGGGAGATTCGTTACAGAAACGCCATCGAGCCGGGCGAGGTTTTGCCCAACGGCCAGATTGCCGACTGCTCCACGGCGCTTAAGGAGACACTGCTCGAGGTCAAGGATGCCTACTACGCGCATCCCGGACACGCCGGTATCGCCTGCGCCATGAAGAACGCCGGTGTGGGCGTGGGCCTGCCCGATGCCGGCCGCTGCAAGATTCGCGTCGAGAACGGCGTGGCCGTGGTCTATGCCGCCACGTCCGACATCGGCCAGGGCTGCAACACGGTCTTTTTGCAGGACGTTGCCGAGGCCTGCGGTCTGCCGCTGAGCTGCATTGCCAACGGCGAGTGCTCCACCGAGAACGCTCCCGACTCCGGCACTACGTCTGGCTCGCGTCAGACGGTCGTGACCGGCGAGGCCGTGCGCGGCGCCGCCTTCCTACTGCGCGATGCTATGGTTGGCGTCGAGGCCGGCAAGCCCGCGCCCGATGCTCTCGTGAGCGCACATGGCGACGGCGTCAAGATCGAGTACGACGACGGCCGCGCCTATCAGCTGCACACGCAGGAGCTCGTCGCCGGCCAGGGTATGCATCCTCAGGATCCCGCGGCCGCCATCAAGGCGCTTGAGGGATGCGAGTTTGGCTACGTGTACCTGGAGCCGACCGACAAGCTGGGTGCGGATGTTCCCAACCCAAAGAGCCACATCTGCTACGGCTTTGCCACACATGTGGTCATTTTGGATGATGACGGTCGCGTGAGCGAGGTTTATGCCGCGCACGATTCCGGCAAGGTGGTCAACCCCATCTCCATCCAAGGTCAGATCGAAGGTGGCGTGCTCATGGGTATGGGCTATGCGCTTACCGAGGACTGGCCGCTCAAGGACTGCGTGCCCCAGGCAAGGTACGGTACGCTCGGGCTGTTCCGTGCGCCCGAGATTCCGGATATCCACGCCATCTACGTGGAGAAGGACGAGCTGCTGCCCGTGGCATACGGCGGCAAGGGCATCGGCGAGATCGCAACAATCCCCACGGCGCCCGCCGTACAGAACGCCTATCGCGCATTCGACGGCAAGCTGCGTCCGGATCTGCCCATGGTGGATACGCCCTACAGCCGCGCCCGTCGCCGCGGGTAGGGTAGAGCGTGGACGGCCATTGTTGACGGGCCGTTCGCGCTCAACATCAACTACATACGCTGCGCCTTTGGCCCCCGGCTCCATCGCGAGCCGGGGCCTTTTGTTTGGAGCGGAAACTGTGTCCCGGAATCAGGCCTCGGAATGGGACGCGCTTTCCGGAACAGCCCTCAACCGGAAATTGCATCTCGGATTCGACGCTCAGAATGGGATTCGTTTTCCGGAACAGCTCTCAAGCGGAAATTGCATCCCGGAATCAGGCCTCAGAACGGGACGCGCTTTCCGGCGGAGGCCTCAAGCGGAAGCTGTGTCCCAGAATGCGCGCCCGGAATGGGATGCGCTTTCCGCTAGCCGGTCGTTTGGAAAGTGCATCCCAGTTTGAGCATTCATTCCGGGACACGCTTTCCGCTGGCCCGCCATCCGGAAAGTGCATCCCGTTTTGAGCGTCCAGGCTGGGACGCGCTTTCCGTTGGCGTGGCCGTTGGGAAAACGCGGCCCAGATAGGGGGAATGCGATTCGGCGATGCTTGGCCTAGCAGCTCCTACAGGTCCACCTCGTTGAGCCATGTCGGTAGAGCGGTCTGTCGGATGCCTGCCGTCTGCAGCTTTTTGGCGAGCATTCCTGCCGAGCGGACCTCGTTCATGGTAAAGCGCAGCAGAGGGTGACCGTAGAGCGATAGGTGCGCCTCGCGCTGTCGTTCGGCAACGAGCGCCTCGGCGGTGGTGCGTCCGGCCAGCATGGTCTGGTCGGTATATTTGATGAGCCCGTCGAGCTCGCCCAGCGTGAGTTCCCGCGCCTGGCGCTCCCAGGCAAAGTCCGTTCGTATGGGCTTGGCCGAATCGAAGGGGTCCGTCAGCTCGTATTGAAGCCAGTCGGGCGCAAAGCCTGTCTCGATCATGATGGCTCGGGCGACCGATTCCCCGCCGCTCTCGGCGCGGGCGTCGGCATATCGAAGCGTTGTGAGGGCGGTGCGAATCGCGCGACCATTGCGGGCAGTCGCTCGTTGCTCAACGGCCTCCATCAGCTGTTCCGACGCAAGGCCGAGCTTTGAGATCGCCGAATCGGCAATGGGCATGCCGTCGGCAAAACCAGTTTGCAGCAGGCAATCTGTGGCCGTTTGGATGGGCGGCGTTACCGATATGCCGGCTCTGCGTATTGCTCCGGCCGGCTCAATCTGGTGTCGCTGAATATGTGCGCCCGGACGAGCCGACGGCTTTGTCGAGCTGCTGACATGCACGACATTCAGGTGTCGCCACGAGACCTCGAGCCCCAGCAGGCAAGCTGCCGAAAACGAGCAGAACGTCCAATCGGGATGGATGATCGCAAGGGCGCGGAGGATTTCGCAATGGCGTTGCGCTCGGTTGAGTTCATCCCAGCGCGTTTTTCGCGCAAACAACCCCGGCATGGGCGAGACAACCGTGCCGCTGGTGCGCCGAAGGAGCGCTTTTCGGATCGCCGTGCTCGGGGGAATCAGACAGCGCCCCTCTTGTTCGGCTTGAGTGAGCAGTTGGTCGATGAGCTGGTCATTGCAATGGGTCATGAGCTACCGCCTCCTTTTGGGTAGCAAAAACGTATCAGCTGGAACTTGCCGCTCAGCTGACCAAAAGCTGACCAAAATCTAACCATGCAGGTAAATGACCTGCTTTTGGCGACATATTTCTTGTTTGAATCGGTGGGCGGTAATCCGCGACCGTGAACGGTAGCTAGATATGAAGTCTTGGTAAGTTTCGGGACGTGAACTTTTTTGAAAAAGAGCATTCTATCTGCTTTTTTGTGTTTCTGGATTGCATGTTTGAAGGCATGTGATAACGGCGGCGGACTGTCGCCTTGTATCTGCGGAAACTACGGCCCAGTTTTGGCTCCAGAACGGGATGCATTTTCCGGAACGGTCCACGTGCGGTGGTGTACCGCCCCTTTTGCGTGCGCTGCCTGTCGAATTACGTTATAGCTAGCTATATTATAGGAAGGTATAATATAGCTAGCTATAACGTAAAGGAAGGATGGCCCTATGTTTATCGGAAGAACAGCGGAAATGTCCGAGCTCAATCGACTGTATGGCACGGGCTCCTTTGAGATGCCTGTGATTTACGGCCGCCGTCGCGTGGGTAAAACGCGCCTTATCACAGAGTTCATCCAAGGCAAGAGGGCTATTTACTTTCAAGCTCGTCGTACCAATGCAGAGGCAAACCTGCACGGCTTTAGCCAGGCGATACTTGCGGGTTCGGTTGGTGCTGCAGGCGTGTCGTTTCGTAGTTTTGACGAGGCGTTCGATGCATTGGCCACCATGGCTCGCACGGAACGTTTGATTGTTGTGATTGACGAGTATCCCTATCTCGCCCAATCGAATCCCGAGATCAGCTCGTTGCTGCAAGACAAGATCGATCACTTGTACAAAGAGACCAAGCTCATGCTTATCCTGTGCGGCTCGTCTCTTTCGTTTATGGAGGAACAGGTGTTGGGCTACGAGAGCCCACTATACGGTAGGCGTACGGCCCAGTTTAAGATCTTGCCGCTCGATTTTATGACGACCCTCGGCCTGTGGCAGAGCATGGGTCGCGAAGACGCTGCAGTTTGCTATGGCATGACGGGCGGCATTCCTGCATATATCGAGAAAGTCGATCCTGCCGCACCGCTCAAGGACAACATCAAACGTCTTTTTCTTACTCCTACGGGCTATCTCTTTGAGGAGCCGAGTAACCTGCTATTGCAAGAGTGCCGCAATCCCGAGCAATATGATGCAATCGTGCAAGCAATTGCTCAGGGGCGCTCGAAGATCTCGGAGATTGCGAGCTCTACGGGAATCCCTGCGAGCAACGTAAAGAGCTATGTGGATAAGCTGGCGTCGCTTGGGATTGTCGAGCGCGAGCTGCCCCTAAACGAGACGAGCAATAAGCGAGCCGTGTATCTGCTGAGCGATCAGATGTTTAGGTTCTGGTACAAGTTTGTTCCGCAGAACATCGGGCTGATTCAAAACGATATGGCCGAGATGGCGTATAAGCGCATTGAGCCGTACGTATCGGATTACATGGGTACGGTCTTTGAGCTCATATGCAGACAATACGTGTACGAACTCGCGCGGGCGGGCCAGCTCGATGTGGTTCCGGCGAGCGTCGGGCGCTGGTGGGGGACGGATAATCGTACGCATACGCAGGAAGAAATCGACTTGATTGTTGACGATGGCGAGGGCGATGCGCTGTTTGCGGAGTGCAAATGGCGCAATGAACCGGTAGGCGAGGATGTTCTGGAAAAGCTCGTGTACCGAAGCGAGCTCTTTAGGCGGCAGCATAAAAGCTACGTGATCTTTTCGAAGCGTGGCTTTACGCAAGGATGTCAGGAAGCTGCGGCGAGCAGGGGAGATGCCAAGCTGATTTCGTTTGCCGAGATGTGCGAGCGGAGATAACCAAGCGCGCTCTGATGTGATGCTCGGAATGGGACGCGCTTTCCCTTTGGCGGAAAGCACGCCCCAGAATCCGGGCAATTCGCTGGTCCGGTGGTTGAGCAAGCGCCGCGCCAAGGATGCCGAGCGTAAAACCTACAATGAAAACGGCGTAAAAACTGCATTGAGAATGGCGTAATTTCGCAGGATGACGTCGCCCGCTGGTGCTGCAGGAGCGGTGACCTGCAAACCTTGGGTTTTCGGACGAGCTTGTGCGAGAGAGCAAGCCAGTATGTGCGCTCGAAGGCCCGCGTTCGCGTGCGCCCCAAGCGCTACTTCTGTGACCCGTCACTTGCGGCGGCGTTGCTGGGGGCTACCCCTGGGCGGTTGCTTGGCGATATGCAAACGTTGGGGATGCTCTTTGAGAACCTCGTTCTGCGCGACGTGCGCGTGTTCCTTTCCACCTACGGCGGTGTCGACAACAGTGTCCATTATTTCTGAGATGAGAAGGGCCTTGAGGTCGATCTGATCGTTGAGCACGACGGGCGCTGGGGAGCCATCGAGGTCAAGTTGAGTGATGCGAAAGCAGACGATGGAGCGAGAAATCTTAAGGCGCTGGAGAGGAAAGTGCTCTCCAATCCTGCCGCCCAGAATGCCGCGCCGGCGTTTTTGGCGGTTGTGGTTGGAAAGGGAAGCACTGCCAACACACGCGACGATGGCGTGGCAGTGATCCCCGTGGCGGCACTTGGGACGTAGTGGTTTTGCGGGGCGCCGTGCTTCCATTACCGAAAATCCATTTGTTAGACCTGGCGTCCGCGGGTAAAATAAAATCGACGGCAGCCCAAGTAGAGTGGAGCTGGGCAGCGCCGTTGCTTGGTCAAGAGGTCAGTGCCTTAATGGCAGCGACTTGTTATGCTTCGAATGCTGCTTGAGTGCCTCGGAAAGTTCGATAAGCGCCGTGAAGAGCAAGACCAAAGCAACCAAGAGCTCTACGAGCTCTGATGGGCCCGGGATGACCGCTGATTCAAGTCACCGGGCCTAAACTTTTTCATGCATTTGAATAGAGCGGTCGACTCTCTTGGGGCCGTCTGCATGGCGTGTGCTTGGCGCATGGTATATTGCGTCCCGCTTTCATGTCCGCACGGGTTCCTATCCTTACGGCAATGTAGCCGCCTATGTAACGAGCGGCAGTTGACGGAGAAAGGCCCTGACCGTGCCAGACAAAAAGACGCCGGATATCTCGGCTATCGATACGACGAACTTTGCGCGCCAGATTGTGCTGGACTTTGAGTTTGCGCCGGTGCCAAAGCAGCGCCAGCGACGTGGGCTGCGCAATGAGATTATCGAGGTCGGCGCCGTCAAGCTCGATTACCACGGCAACGTTATGGGCGAGTTCTCGCAGTTTGTGCAGACGGAATTTACCGAAGGCGTTGCGTTTTCCGTCCGCGAGCTTACGGGGATATCGGCCGTGGACACTGCGATGGCCGATCCGCTCTACATGGTAATCAAAAGGCTCAGCGATTGGATCGGTCGCTACTCCGCACAGGTGGTTTGCTGGAGCGGGGCGGACCGTCGACAGCTTTTGACCGAGTGCCAGGCAAAGCACATTGATCTTTCCGCATTTCCTACGGACTGGGCCGACCTGCAGGCGTTTTACACCTCGATCATGGACGTGGGCAGCCACGGGTGCGTCTCTTTGAGTGACGCGGCGACGTGGTTTGGCATCGAGTTCGACGAGCCGACGGGTCGCGCCCACAGCGCCCTTGCCGATGCGCGCGTGACCGCCAAGCTGCTCAAGCAGGTGATGGACGGGGACTACCGCGTGAGCCCGCGCGCCCAGGAAGTCCGCCAGCGGTGGGGGATGGGCGAGCGAGCTCAGACGCGCCTTTCTAGCAAGTGCCCCGAGCTGGGCGACCTGCTGCTGAAGCTGAAGGCGGCGGGAAGGTAGGGGCGTTAGCTGTCTGCATGGCGCGTGCCTGTCGCGTATCGTTACTCTTCCTGCTGCTTGGCAGGCAAGATGTAGACGTTCTCGGCGTCCACGGCGATCTGCGCGGGGCGGTTGTAGAGGGTGTCGATCTCCTTTACGCTCTGCTTGAACGGCGTGACGTCGGGCGTCTTTGCCTGATGGAGCTTTTCGAGGAGTTTCTCGGATTGCTTGTCGTTGAACTTTCCGATGCTCTCTCCTGCGCCTTCGAGCGCCTCGTCGATGAGTGTATGGTCGCCCACGGGGGTCTTTGCGATGGCGTGACCGAGCAATTTGCCCGCGGACGCGATACCGCCCAGCAGTGCCGCATCGACGGTGTCGACAGCCCCCGCTTCGAGTGCGTTGTAGCAGTCGGTGTAGAGCTCGCGGTACGCGATCGAATCAGCCTCGATCTTCGCAGTGGCGTCCGCGAGCTTTGCGGGCTCGAAGTTCTGGGCGAGCATGGGTTCGAGGAACAGCGAGAACGCGTGGATGTAGGTGGCGAGCTGGCAGTCTTTGAGGTAGTCGAGCACCTTGTCGAGGCGTCTGCCCAAGCCGTCTCGCACCTCGATGAACCCTTTCTTTTTCAGATCTGCCTGTGCCTGCGAGCGGAAGAGTTCCATGTCCTGCGCGGACGACTGCTTGATGTCGAGCACCTTCATATGGGCGTTTGCCATGTAGGTGGCGTTGCCGTAGTTGAGTCCGTAACCGTTGAGGATGTCTGCGAGCGTCTTGAGGCTGCCACGCATGTTGGCCTTGTCGCGCTGACGCATGTACTCGAACATTTCGTCGACGGACTCCTGGATGGAGTCGAGCTTTTGGTTTATCTGCGCGATTGCGGCTGCCATGAATAGCGATGTTGGATCGTAAGGCACCTGCGTGACGCTCGTGGCGATGTCGCCCTCGACTACGTGGAAGCGCGCCTGCCCAAGGCCCTTGGCGGCGTCGCGGTAGCCCCCTGTGAGACCGCTGCCGTCCTTGAACGAGTTGAGTTTCGACGGATCGAGCGGGTTACCATATTTGTCAGTCGCCTGGAGCAGCGTGGGCACGCCACCGTGTTGGTGACGGTGCGAAACATCGAGGGGAGCGAGGCGAACGCCACGCCGAGTTGGGGAATTCGCTCGAGCGGTAGCTTGATGGCGCCGGAGACGTCCACCCGCTTCTGAGTGAGCGCGAGGTGGATTTTGGTCGATGCGAGCTGTTTTGCCACGAGCTCCTCTCGGCCGTCGTTCGCCGAGGGTTTGGTCTCGTTGTCTGCCATAGCGCGCTCCTTGCTTACGTTGATAGTCGTGGGCATTATCTCATCGCCTGGTGGCTTGCTAGAGCGAGGTAGAGGCCGAGCGTCTGGCGAAACTCGTTAACTGATTGCATTTCAGCGGATTGGGTTGATTATAAGAGAAGGACGGCTATCCATCTGCCCTTCCCAGTTGAGTTCGCTTTGAGCTACTGTTCGTGCCTATGCTGCTTGGGCTCAAGCCTTCTCGCTGCCGTGAAGCAGGTCGTGGCCGCCATGGCCAATGCGATGCTGGCCATCCAAGTGGAGTCGCCGGTTGCAGCGAGATTTGGTTCATCGGCTGTCGTGCGTCCCGACTTTTTTGTAGCCGCCTCGTCGGCGTCCTTTTCAGGAGTGGCAGGATCACTTTTGTTGTCGCCGGGTGAATCTACGTCGGTCTTTCCGCCCGCCTGCTCCCCTTGGGCCTTCCCCTCCACGGTGAAGGACGCATCGGTTGCCGTCCCGTCCTTCCAGACGGCCGTGACGGTGTGTCCGCCGGCGGCGAGCATGTCCAGGTAGGACGGCCTGAGCTCGATAATCGTGCTGCCCCTGGTTGCGGTGTAGTTCTCGGCGGAGACCTCAGTTCCGTCCACGAGAAGACGCGTGAACTCATCGAGAGGACCGCTGAAGCGGAAGGTCAGACCGGCCTCGCCGTCCTTTGCATACGCCTGCCCGTCGCCCTTGGTGGCGGCATACAGCGGAGCGGTCACGTCGAAGGTGACGTCCCCCGCGTCGTCGACATCAAAGGTCTGAACGCCGGTCTTGCCGTTACGCTCGGCGTAGGCGGAGCTGTAGACGAAGGTCTCGTGGCCCGTCTTGTCGAGGACCGCGAGGGCTTGGATTTCAAACGAGCCCATCGAGAGCGACGTGGGGAACTCGATTTCGATATAGCCCCTTGCCGCATCGTAGCTGCAGCTCAACGTTTTGCGGGTCTTTAAAGAGTTCGGGTCCTCGACATAGCCGGGGTCGCCGAGGATCGGGGAGACAGACTTTACGCCGTCCGCGTCGCCTACATTGCAATAGATACGGAGGATCCCGCCGACGGGGACCCTCTTCGCGGAGATGGAAACGTTCGAGACCGTGGGCGGGTTCCGGTCGATCGCGCTGCCGGTCACCTCGAAGCACAGCTCGCTCGGGTCGCCAACCGAGAAAGTCGCGCCCGAAATGCCGTTGGCCCTGGCGTAGGAACTCTCGTACACATCGGTCTCGAACCCTAGGCCATCGGTGACCGAAAGGCCGATCAGCCTGTGCCTTCCGATCCTATTGCTGTCGAATGTGAGGTCAAACCCGTCGATAGACGAGCCTCCGTGATAATAGGCTGACGAAACAGAGCAGCCGTCGTCCGAATTCTCCCAGCCCTGCCGCAGTATGGGGGAAACGGAACGAACGCCGTCGGCATCGGAGACGGTCCAAGAGATGTGGAAGTCGGCACCGGTTGCGACCTCCCTGCTCGAGAGCGACACGGAGGACACGGTCGGCGGGTTTTGGTCCTCGGGTCCCTCGGTCACCTCATACTCGAGGGGGTCGGTGGTGAAGGTCGGACAGTCGAGCCCCTTCTCCTCGGCATACGTCGTGTCGTAGACATCGGTAACCCATCCAAGACTATCGGTCACGCCGAGGCCGATGATCCGGTACCTGCAGGGCCGGTCGCTCGGGGAGGTGGAGATATCGAAGCCCGCGGTCGTGTTGCCGGTCGACGAGAAGGCGAGACGGGAACTGATTCCATGGTCTCCGGTATCGTTTTCGACAACGACTTCGACTATGGGCGTGACGGACCGTACCCCGTCAGGGTCATCGACGCTATAGCCGACATGCAGCGTGGAGCCGGCCGTGACTGTCGTCGCGGATATCGTCACGTTGGAGATGCTGGGCGGGTTCGGGTCCGACGCGGCTAGGGCGGTTGAGGGCAAAGCAAGCGCTACGGTGGCGGACAGCGAGGCGAGCAGGCTAAGCGCGAAGCGCCTGGAGAATTTCAAGGAGGTCATTGGTGGTGCCGATCTTCCATAATTGTTGCAGCGATACTAGTATATCTTTGGCCCATGCTAGCCAGATGTTCTTTCCGCGAACGGCTCGTTAGTTTAGAGACGGCATATGGACGCCTGTCTCGTCCACGTTTCTCGTAAGGGCGATTATAAGGACATGAAGAGACTTTCTCGGAACAATCAATTGGGGATATCAAAGAAATGCTGGACGTCTCCCGATCGCTCAATGCCTTTGAGGTGAAATGCGGCGCATCGGCTACGTTGTTGAGATCATTTATCGAGCGATACGTCATTCCAGCTGAGGCCACCGTCATGAGGCTTCTGTTCCTACACCCCCCGCAATCCCGCGCGCGGCACCCAACAGCTCGTACTCCCTCTCGCTCCACTGGCACAGCTCGGCAGTCTCGACGGCGTCGCGGCACAGGTCTAGAAACACCTCAGCTCCCTCGCAGAAGCACTCGCGGGCAAAGGCGCCGGATCCGTCCGCAACGCACTTGCCGTCAGCAAAGAGCTTCCAGCTGGACGGCTCGCGCGAGTTGTCGCCGGACAGCCTGATCTGCAGTACGTGCGGGCCGCCGGCGGCACGGAGCTCTTCCTCGAGCTTCTGCACCGTAAAGCGCATCTGGTGGGAGAGCCTGCTCTTGACCATGGCCGAGGCGTAGCCGTTCGGCTTGTCCAGAAGATGCATGTGATTCGGTTTGACGACCAGATTGTGGAAGTTGCGTTCACTGCGCACGGAGAAATTGTCCATACGGACTCCTTTCATCGATGTTGGCAGGGCCACCGTGCCTCTTGGCCGGTTGGCGTCGGGATCGTGGAGCCAACTCTCTACCCCGACTCTGGATAAAACGCGCCCGCTCCTTGCGGGCACGATGGGGTCTATCAACGTGTACGGACAGAAATCAAGCGCCATCCGCGAAATGACGCGCGGATGGCGTTGGTTTCCCAAGTGATTATTCGGCTTCCATCCGGAAAAGTGTCGAAATCAGCCGTGTAAAAGTACGGAAAAGTGTCGAGATAGGCACCTTAAAACTTCGGAAAAGTGTGGCTGGATGACAAAACAGCACTTAGAAGCCGGTGCTGGATGCGGGATTCTGCGGCCGCCTTCAGCTCTCGCTACTCATCATCCTCGTCGTTGGGGTCGCCCTTGAGGGTGTTGATGTCCAGGTACTGGTTATCGTCCTCTTTTTGCTGGGTTTCCGACTCCGCTTGGGTGGGGCCGCGGAACAGCTGGAATCCCTCAAACGCAATGACGCCGAGCAGGGCAATGATAATGGCGATAAAGGCAACCTTGACTGCTTGCGGAAATTCCGAGAAACGCAGCGCCTTTTCCTCGGCGTAATAATCGGCGAAGCGCTCTTCGCCCGTGCTTTTGGTATACGCCGGCGCGGACGCGGCCTCCGGGTCATATTCCGGTGCAGGCGTGGCAGCGTACGGATCGTTGAGATAATCGCTCGATGCGGTGCCATAGTCCTCGGTCTCGATGCGACCGGTGTCAGCATAGTCATCGGAATAATCGGAATATGCCGCATCGCCCTCATAGTCCGCGGCGCTCGTGTTGGCGGCAAAAAGCGGGTTAACTGGAACGTCGAGCGCCGGTATGCCGGTAGAGGTCTCATCCAGATCGGCTGCAGCCCAGGAATCGTAGGCAACCTGACGGGCAACGGGCTCATCGAGCCTTGCGACCGGAGGCTTGCGTGCCGCAGGAACAGGCAACTGCTGGGCGCTGTACATAACGGTGCTGTCGGCCGATTTGCCCTGCGTCGCTGCAGCGAGAAATGCCGCCGTCTCGGACGGGTCGCTTGCGGGGCGGGGAGCGGTCGTGGGCGCCGAAGTGGGTGCGGGCGTAGGCGCGGGTGTCGAAACAGCCAACTGCGCAGGAGTCGGCGCAGATGCGGTCTTAGGCGCAAGTGCGGGATTGGGGTTTGACGGGCGAGCCCCGCCGCCCATGAGTTCGTCGGCGGTCCACGGGCGATCATTCATCACGTCGTCAAGGCTCAGCGAAAACAGGTCGTCTTCACTCTCATCGAACATGCGGTGCACATGTCCACCAATTGCCGGAATCAATCCGCGACCGGTGCATGATGCCTTGCTCAACGCCATTCTGTTCCATCCTTTCGAAATGCTAATGACATCGATTATATGGAACTTCCCAAGCGGCTCGGTCTTGGATTCGTGCTTTCCAGAACTCGCGCCCAAAAGGGGAGGGTAATCCAGGCGAGTGCCTACTTGTCGCCGGCCGCCGCCTTGGCCTCATTGAGGTAGCTATAGAAGCTGTACTTGGAGATGCCAAAGAACTCGCAGGCGCGCTCGCTCGACTTGGAAATGAGGAAGGCACCGCGACGGTCGAGGTAGCCAATGGCACGAATGCGCTCGTCTTTGGTCATGAGTGCCGCGGGCTTGCCCACAAACTGCTCGCACTCGTGCAGCAGGTCCTCGAGCAGGTCGCCGATGTTCTTGGTAATGGGCTCGGGCTCGGTATAGCCCGTGCCGCCGGTGCCGGTAAAGGCATCGAGCGAGCGCTCAAAAGCCTTCATAAGCGTAATGTCAAAGTTAATGCCCAAAATGCCGACGGGCTTGCCCTCGTCGTTGCGGATAAAGATCGTCGAGGACTTGAGCAGCTTGCCATCGGTGGTTTTGGTGAGGTATGGCTCGCGGTCGTGTACGTCGGCGGTGCCCTCGTGCATGGACTCAAACACAATATGGCTGGGGCCGTCACCCAGTTTGCGCCCGCTGACGTGGCCGTTTTCGATCACTACGATGGAGTGGTCCACGTCCTCGGTCTCCAGGTCGTGGACGACGACTTCGCAGTTGGGGCCAAACTGGAGCGCCAGGCCGTGTGCAAGGCGCTTGTAAAACTCAATCTGTGCGGGGGTCATGGGTACCTTCCTAAAAATTAGTTTGGGCACACTTTGCCATAAACCACACCTGTTCGCAAATAACGAAAGCGTTGCTGCGTCATGTAACCGTTCGTCGGCGAAAAGGTACCGATTACGGCAACAAACAGTTTGTTAGGTTTGCCAATCAAAAAGTGTGATAGAACAGTGCTAACAAACTTTTTGTTAGGCATCCACATAAAAGTTCAGCCGTGTGAATGGGATCGGGCTGAAACGCGTATGCGGGGGCCGGCAAGAGAGGACTTAAGGAGTTCACCGTATGGCCGATAAGATCCAGTGGGCGGGCAACACGATGCCCAAGAGCGATGACAAGCACTTGGGAATCATGAGTCTCGACCACGTGAAGAAGGCCCGCGCCTTCCACCAGTCGTTCCCTCAATATACCGTCACCCCGCTTGCCCGCCTGGACGGTCAGGCTGCGCGCTTGGGTCTGTCCAACCTGTGCGTTAAGGACGAGAGCTATCGCTTTGGCCTCAACGCCTTTAAGGTTCTGGGCGGTTCGTTTGCCATGGCCAACTATATTGCCGACGAGACCGGCAAGGACGTTGCCGACTGCACCTTCGATTACCTGACCTCCGATCAGCTGGCCGAGGACTTTGGCCAGGCTACCTTCTTTACCGCCACCGACGGCAACCATGGTCGCGGCGTGGCATGGGCTGCCAACAAGCTGGGCCAGAAGGCTGTCGTGCACATGCCCAAGGGTTCCACCAAGCCCCGCTTCGATAACATCGCCGCCGAGGGCGCCACGGTGACCATCGAAGAGGTCAACTACGACGAGTGCGTGCGCATGGCCGCCGCCGAGGCCGACGCCTGTGAGCGCGGCGTTATCGTTCAGGACACCGCCTGGGAGGGCTACGAGAAGATCCCGTCTTGGATCATGGAGGGCTACGGCACCATGGCTTCCGAGGCTGCCGAGCAGCTGCGCGAGATGGCCATCAACCGCCCGACGCACGTGTTTGTCCAGGCTGGCGTGGGTTCGCTCGCCGGCGCCGTGGTGGGCTACTTCACCAACCTGTATCCCGATAACCCGCCCACCTTCGTCGTGGTTGAGTGCGCGCCTGCCGCCTGCCTGTACAAGGGCGCTGCCGCCGGCGACGGCGATCCGCGTATCGTGGACGGTGACATGCCCTCCATCATGGCCGGCCTGTGCTGCGGCGAGCCCAACATCCTGGGCTGGGATATCCTGCGCAACCACACCACCGCCTTCGTGTCCTGCCCCGACTGGGTCACCGCTCGCGGCATGCGCACCCTGGGCGCTCCCGAGAAGGGCGACCCGCGCGTCATCTCCGGCGAGTCCGGCGCTGTGACCACCGGCCTGGTCGAGACTCTCATGCTCGATCCCGAGTACGCCGAGCTCAAGGAGCTCATCGGCCTGGATAAGACGAGCTCTGTGCTCTGCTTCTCCACGGAAGGTGACACGGACCCCGATCAGTATCGTCGAATTGTTTGGGAAGGCGAATATCCCACTTGCTAATCGTTGGGGCGGAGTAAATAGGTATCGCTCCGCCACCTCACAGGTAGATTCCTTCGTTTGAAAGGTTATGAACAATGGCTAAAGAACTCGATTTCGACGCTATCAAGGCTGCTGCTGAGTCTCATCGTGCTGATATGACTCGCTTCCTGCGCGCTATGATCTCTCACCCCTCTGAGTCCTGCGAGGAGGGTGAGGTTGTTGCCTGCATCAAGGCCGAGATGGAGAGCCTTGGCTATGACGAGGTCAAGGTCGACGGCCTGGGCAACGTCATGGGCTTTATGGGCGAGGGCGACAAGATCATCGCCATCGACTCCCACATCGACACCGTCGGCATCGGCAACATCGAGAACTGGGACGCCGATCCCTATGAGGGCTACGAGACCGACGAGATCATCTACGGCCGCGGCGGCTCTGACCAGGAGGGCGGCATGGCTTCCGCTACCTACGCTGCCAAGATGATGAAGGACATGGGCCTCATCCCCGAGGGTTACAAGATCATGGTCGTCGGCACCGTCCAGGAAGAGGACTGCGACGGCATGTGCTGGCAGTACATCTACAACAAGGACGGCATTAAGCCCGAGTTCGTCATTTCCACCGAGCCCACCGACGGCGGCATCTATCGCGGTCACCGCGGCCGCATGGAGATCCGTGTCGACGTTCACGGCACCTCCTGCCACGGCTCCGCTCCCGACCGCGGCGACAACGCCATCTACAAGATGGCCGACATCATCGCCGACGTCCGCGCCCTCAACAACAACGGCTGCGACGAGTCGACCGACATCAAGGGTCTCGTCAAGATGCTCGACCCCAAGTACAACCCCGAGCACTTCGAGGATGCCCGCTTCCTAGGCCGCGGCACCTGCACCGTCAGCCAGATCTTCTACACCAGCCCCAGCCGCTGCGCTGTCGCTGACTCCTGCGCCATCTCCATCGACCGTCGCATGACCGCCGGTGAGACCTGGGAGTCCTGCCTGGACGAGATCCGCAACCTGCCGGCCGCCAAGAAGTACGGCGACGACGTGAAGGTCTCCATGTACATGTACGACCGTCCGTCCTGGACCGGCGAGGTCTACGAGACCGAGGCTTACTTCCCCACGTGGATCAACAAGGAGACCGCTCCGCACGTCAAGGCCCTCGTCGACGCCCACAAGGCCATGTTTGGTGACGAGCGCATCGGCTGCGAGCCCAGCATGGACAAGCGCACCGGTCGCCCGCTGTGCGACAAGTGGACCTTCTCCACGAACTGCGTCTCCATCCAGGGCCGCTACGGCATCCCCTGCGTGGGCTTTGGCCCGGGTGCCGAGTCTCAGGCTCACGCTCCCAACGAGGTCACCTACAAGGACGACCTGGTCACCGCTGCCGCCATGTATGTGGCTGCCCTGAACCTCTACGATCCGAGCCAGGCCGATGGCGACGCCACCGTGTTCCGCGCCGGTCTGACCAACAACAAGATCGACTAGTCCCATTCCTCGATTTTGTTGAGCCGGGGACAGTTTATGCCCCCGGCGCCTCCTGTTGACTTGGGGCCCGCGGTCGTTATCTCCCATGCTTCCTCAACGGTAGCGGGTCCTCGTCATAGCGCTCTGCATGTTCTAGCCACACGCGCATGCCGGAGCACATCTACTCATTGCGATCGTTTCACCTTTAGAAAGGACATTTACATGGACGCCAAGTTTACCGAGCTCGTCGAGCAGCTGAACGGCCTCGATTTTAAGGGTATGTACGGCAGCGACTTCCTGCACACCTGGGATAAGACCACCGATGAGCTCAAGGCTCTCTACATCGTCGCCGACGCCCTGCGCGAGCTGCGCGAGAACAACGTCTCGTCCAAGATCTTCGACTCGGGCCTGGCCGTCTCCCTGTTCCGCGATAACTCCACCCGTACGCGCTTCTCCTTCTCTAAGGCCGCCAACCTGCTCGGCCTTGAGCTGCAGGACCTGGACGAGAAGAAGTCCCAGATCGCTCACGGCGAGACCGTCCGCGAGACCGCTACCATGATCTCCTTCATGGCCGACGTCATCGGCATCCGCGACGACATGTACATCGGCAAGGGCGACGCCTACATGGCCGAGGTCTCCGAGTCTGTCCAGCAGGCTTACGAGGACGGCGTTCTGGATCACCGTCCCACGCTCATCTCCCTGCAGTCCGATTCCGACCACCCCACGCAGTCCTCTGCCGACATGCTTTACCTCATCAACGAGTTTGGCGGCCTTGAGAACCTCAAGGGCAAGAAGGTTGCCGTCACCTGGGCTTATTCGCCCTCTTACGGCAAGCCGCTGTCCTGCCCGCAGTCGCTGATCAGCCTGCTGCCCCGCTTTGGCATGGACGTCACCCTGGCCCACCCCGAGGGCTACGACCTCATGCCCGAGGTCGTCGAGCGCGCCAAGGGCTATGCCGCCGAGTCCGGCACTACCTTTAAGCAGGTCAACACCATGGCCGAGGCCTTCGAGGGCGCCGACATCGTGATCCCCAAGAGCTGGGCTCCGTTTGCCGCCATGGAGAAGCGCACCAACCTGTACGCCGAGGGCGACGACGCCGGCATCGCCGCGCTCGAGAAGGAGCTGCTCGCCCAGAACGCCACCCATCAGGACTGGTGCTCTACGACCGAGCTCATGGAGAAGACTGCCAACGGCCAGGACACCATCTTTATGCACCCGCTGCCCGCCGACATCTCCGGTGTCTCTTGCGAGCACGGCGAGGTTAACGCCGACGTCTTCGACATGCACCGCGTGGGCATGTACAAGGAGGCCAGCTACAAGCCGTACGCCATCGCTGCCATGATGTTCCTGCAGAAGGTTGCCGATCCCGCCGCTACCCTCAAGGCCCTCGACGAGCGTAACACCGCCCGTTGGCTCCAGGCCTAAAGCCGGGCTGAGGTAAGCCATGTAAAGGGGGCGCTCTGCCAACCGGCGGGGTGCCCCCTTTTTGCATCGTGGGCGTGCGGGATAAGCGCTTTCGATGTGGATGCCCGCGGCGCGAGTTATGGGTACGATGGTTTCAGGGGAGGTATCACCATGAAACTTGGATGCGTCATTATGGCTTCGGGCGAGGGCAAGCGGTTTGGCTCTAACAAGATGCTTGCCGATATCTATGGCGAGCCGCTGATTGCCCGGACCATCGATTCGGTTCCCCGGGGCTTTGACGTCGTGGTTTCGACGCGTTGGCCCGAGGTCGCCCAGATTTGCGAGGACAAGCATTGCCCGTGCGTGCTGCACGATGGCGAGCTGCGCAGCGAAAGCGTCCGTGCGGGCCTTTCATGGGGAGTCGAACGCAACTGGAAAGGTTGCCTCTTTTTGCCGGGCGACCAGCCGCTCGTGAGTTCGGGTTCTTTTGAGGCTATGGTTCGTGCGTTTGACGAGTGTGGCCGCAAGCATCCGGTGCGTCTTGCGTGCAACGGTGAGCCTTCGAGCCCGGTGCTCTTTCCGGCGGAACTGTTCGATGCACTCATGTGTCTTGAGGGCAAGGACGGCGGCGGTTCGATCCTCAAGGACCGTACCGACGTGGTGCTGGTCGAGGCGCGTGCATACGAGCTGTGGGACGTCGATACCGCCAAGGGACAGCA
This sequence comes from Collinsella sp., assembly GCA_048323995.1. Lineage (GTDB taxonomy): Bacteria > Actinomycetota > Coriobacteriia > Coriobacteriales > Coriobacteriaceae > Collinsella. The sequence goes on from DBFELT010000029.1 coordinate 53,469, forward strand.
ACGCATAACGGAGCATATCGCCGCCTGCTCGTATTTTGATCGCGTGGCCAACTGCAACAATCAATAAGGAGCAATTATGATCATCATCAAAAACGGCGCGCTCGTGACGCCCCAGGGGCTTCGCCGCGCCGATCTTGCCATGGATGGCGATAAGATCGTGCGGATCGCCGCGGCGATTGAGCCGGGCGAGGGCGATACCGTCCAGGACGCCACCGACTGTTGGGTGTTCCCCGGCTTTATCGACGGCCACACGCACATGCAGTGCTGGACCGGCATGGATTGGACAGCCGATAGCTTTGAGACCGGCACGCGCGCGGCTGCCTGCGGCGGCACGACGACCATCGTGGACTACGCGACGGCCGATCGCGGCGTGACTATGCCCGATGCCTTGGCCGAGTGGCATCGCCGCGCCGACGGAACCTGCACGGCCAACTACGCCTTTCATATGGCACTCGCCGAGTGGAACGAGCGCAACCGCGCCGACCTTTCGGCCATGCGCGAGGCGGGCGTGTCGTCGTTTAAGACCTACTTTGCCTATGACCACCTGCGCTTGGACGATGCCGAGACGCTCGAGGTACTGGAGGAGCTCAAGCGCGTGGGCGGTATCCTGTGCGTGCATTGCGAGAACGGCACGCTCGTGAACGAGCTGCAGAAGCGCGTGTACGAGCAGGGGATTCATGGGCCCGAGGGGCATGCGCTCAGCCGTCCGGACGTGTGTGAGGCCGAGGCCGTGAGCCGCCTGCTGTATCTGGCGCACTTGGCCGGGGACGCTCCGGTCAACGTGGTGCACCTTTCGACCAAGCTGGGGCTCGAGGCCATCCGTGCCGCCAAGGCGCGCGGGCAGAAGAACATTTATGTCGAAACCTGCCCTCAGTATCTGATGCTCGACGATACTTGCTACCTGGAGCAGGGCGAGGACGGCTTTGCGGGCGCCAAGTACGTGATGAGCCCGCCGCTGCGCCATGCCGGTGACCGTGCCGCGCTGCGCGAGGCGCTTGTGGCCGGCGAGATCGATACTATTGCGACCGATCATTGCAGCTTTAACCTGCACGGTCAAAAGGACCGCGGACGCGACGATTTCCGCGCGATTCCCAACGGCGGGCCCGGCGTGGAGCATCGTCCCGTCGCGATTGCCACGAGCTTTGAGGGACAGCTGGGTCCCGAGGATCTGTGCCGCTTGATGAGCGAGAACCCGGCGCGCGTCTTTGGCATGTATCCGCGCAAGGGCTGTCTTGCCGAGGGCGCCGATGCCGACGTGTGCGTGTGGGATCCCAAGGCGCGCTGGACCATTAGCGCGGCGACGCAACATCAGGCTGTGGACTACACGCCGCTCGAGGGCTTTGAGGCACATGGCCGCGCCAAGGCCGTGTTTGTGAACGGCGTGCTGGCGGCACGCGATGGCGAGCCCACCGGAGCCCAACCCGGCCGCTACGTGCCCCGCTAACAGGAAGATCGCCGGATTCCCCTCCGCAGTTGCGGTGGAATAGTTCCTGTTTAGCCGCCAAATAGGCCGTTTCAGGAACTATTCCACCGCAACTTATAGGTCTTCTGGGGCAGCGCCGGCTATTTGAGGCTGGTGGCGACGACGGGGCGGCCGAGGGCTGCCTCGAAGCGGTCGGCCATTGTGGGGTCGCTGAGCGTGTCGACTTGGTTGAGCATGACGCGTGCGGTGCTGAGTTTCAGCGCCTGCATCTCGGCATTGAGCACCTGGGCGACGCGCTCGGGCGTGGCGATGTCGGTGAGCTTGCAGCCGCAACGCTCGCAAAAGAGCTCGGGGCGGTGGACAACCTCGGTGACGGGCTTGCCCAGCCCCGAGGCGCCGACGACCCAGACAACGTTTGCCGCGGCGGCGGGAATTACCGGCTCCCAGGCGGCATGCGCCTTGAGCGGGAGTCGCTTGCTGCCATCTGCCTCTGCCAACACATAGTCAAAGCGCTGCGCCAGCTCGTTGAGCGGCTCGGCGGGGGCGGAGAGCTTGCCTGTCTCCGGGTCCAAGACACCCGCCTGGCAGATGCCTCCGCGGCTCATGCCCGCGCATGCCTCGCAGGTGCAGCCGGGAACATGCAGGGCCCCCGGCTTCCAAGGCACGGCGTCCAAGCGACGGCTCGACCCGTCCCATGGCACGCCGGCGACGGGAAACATGTGCGTGGTGGTACAGAGAAGCACCCTGCCGCCAGCGCGCATGAGCTCGAGACCCAGCGCCTTCAGCAAGGTCGACTTGCCGCCGCTGCCGATGATCGCGGTAATCCCCGGCTCGATCTTGAGCGCGGAGGCAAGGTTTCCGCTCGTCGTTTCCATCTGTTCACCGCCGTATAATACTGTGATAATAAATAATCATCAGAGTAGCGGTCGAGCCGCTTTTGCTCTGTTCAAACCGTAGCACAGGGAGGTGCCCCGGGAATGCTCGTTTATGTTCGCGGCGCCGGCGATATCGCCACGGGTGTCGCTGCCCGTTTGGTGCGCGCCGGCGTGTTGGTCGTCATGGCCGATATCGCGGTTCCCACGTGCATCCGTCGCACAATCAGTTTTTGCGAGGCCATTCGCCTGGGCGAGGTCGAGGTCGAAGGCATTCGCGCTCGCTTGGCACAGACGCCGGCTGAGGCGCTCGAGGTTACCCAAGCGGGGGATGTTGCCGTCGTGGTGGACCCTCAGGCCAAGATGCTCGATGAGTTTAAACCCGCGGCTGTGGTCGACGCGATTCTGGCCAAGCGCAACCTGGGTACCACGCGTGACATGGCGCCTGCTGTTATCGCCGTGGGGCCGGGCTTTACCGCGCCGGTTGACTGCGACGCTGTGGTCGAGACCATGCGCGGGCATTTTCTCGGCCGTGTCATTACCCAAGGTTCGCCCCAGCCCAACACGGGCGTGCCGGGTATTATCGCCGGCTATGGCAAAGAACGCGTTATCCACAGCCCCGCCGCCGGCGTGTTTCGGTCCGACCGCGCAATCGGCGACATCGTGAGCGCCGGAGACGTGATTGGCTACGTGGGCGATACGCCCATGTGCACGCAGATCGATGGCTGTCTGCGCGGGCTTTTGGCGAACGGCGTGCAGGTGACTGAGGGCTTTAAATGCGCCGATGTCGATCCGCGCGGCGATGCCAGCTATATCAACTATATTTCGGACAAGGCGACGTCGGTCGGCGGCGGCGTGCTCGAGGCACTCGCTATGCTCACCGATGTCTTTAGAGGATAGAAGGCGGCAATGGAAAAGCTCGATGTTGTGAATGCGGCGCTTGCCGCCCTGCGTGCTGGCGAGACGTGCGAGCTGGTGGTCGTGGCCGGCACGGCGGGGTCGTCGCCGCGCGGCGTGGGCGCCTGGATGGCCGTCTTTGCCGACGGTAGCCAGGCGGGCACTATCGGCGGCGGCAAGATTGAGCTCTTTGCGCTGAATGAGGCGCGCGAGCTGCTGGCCGCAGGGCAATCGCGTCTGGTCCGCTACACCATGGGCGGCGAGAACTCCGATACCGGCATGATCTGCGGCGGAGCCATCTGCCTGTGCTATCTGCACCTGGACGCGACCAAGGTACCGTTGCTCCAGTCGGTTGCCGACGTCTTGGCCTATCGGCGCATCGGCGACTTCGTCATCGACTTTGAACCGTTTATCGCGAGCGCGCTCGAGGGCGATGTGGCCGAGTACCATGGCGAGGAATCGCGCCGCACCATTGCGGGCTGCCCCGGGCTTTCGCTGGTGGAGGAGGGGAGTAAGGTCACCTACACCAACGCGGCCTCTGAGATTCCCGCGGCGCACATCGAGACGCTCTGCCCCGAGGGCCTGACCTACATCTTTGGCTGCGGCCACGTGGGCGCCGCGACGGCGCGGGTGCTTACGGCGGCGGGCTTTGCCGTCGTGGCGTGCGACGACCGCCCCGGCACGCTGACCCCCGATTGGGTGCCCGGTGTCTACGACCGTCGTCTGGTCGACTACAAGAGCCTGAGCAAGCAGTGCCCCATCGGCCCGCGCGACCTGGTGGTCGTCGCCACGGCGGGTCACAAGTCCGATATCGACGTGGTGATTCAGGCCATGCGCGCCAAGCCTGCCTACCTGGGCTGTCTGGGTTCGCGCCGCAAGACGGCCTTTGTGCGTGCCCGCCTGGAGCAGGAAGGCTTTACGCAGGACCAGATCGACGAGCTGCACCTTCCGATCGGCGTTGCCATCGAGGCCGAGGACCCCGAGGAGATCGCCATCTCCATCGCCGCCGAGATGATCCACCTGCGACGCACCAAACTCGTCCCCCGCAAGCGCTAATCGGATCCCCACCAATAAGTTGCGGTGAAATACGGACTGTTTAAGCCTGTTAGGCCGCCAAACAGTCCCTATTTCACCGCAACTGCTTTTTGGGATCCATTTGTGCGGGGGAGTTGTGGAGTTGTGCAGGCAGACGAGGTTTTTCTGGAAATACGCTCCCGATGCGCGTATAGTACCGATTGTTTTGTCGGCTCCTGCTGCGTCGAGTCCAAACCGCGAAATGCCATGAGCGGCGCGGATGCAGCCAGGAGGCACGAGGACAACCCATCGTGGCCACGCCCCGTGCTTAAAACCCCAAGAAGGAGTGAACAATGGCAGAAGAGAAGTATGTGCCGCGTCTGAAGACCAAGTACAACAACGAGGTCAAGCAGCGGCTTCAGGACAAGTTCCAGTACGAGAACGTCATGATGATCCCCAAGTTTGAGAAGATCGTCGTGAACATGGGTGTCGGCGAGGCCGCTACCGATTCCAAGGCCATCGACGGTGCCGTGCGCGACCTGCGCGCCATCACCGGCCAGCAGCCGATGATCACCCGTGCCCGCAAGTCCATCGCTACCTTCCGCCTGCGCGCTGGTATGCCGATCGGCTGCAAGGTTACCCTGCGTGGCGACCGTATGTGGGAGTTCTTCGATCGTCTGACCTCCGTCGCGATCCCCCGTATCCGCGACTTCCGCGGCATCTCCGCCAAGAGCTTCGACGGCCGTGGTAACTTCTCCATGGGCGTCACCGAGCAGCTCATCTTCCCCGAGATCGACTTCGACTCCGTCGATCACCAGCGCGGTATGGACATCACTTTCGTGACCACCGCCAACACCGATGAGGAGGCCAAGGCCCTTCTGGACGCCTTCGGTTTCCCGTTCAAGAAATAGGTTCACCTGCCCTATAAGCGCCGTTCCCACAAGGGGGCGGCGCTTGGGGCGAACAATACTCTATGTGAGGAGGATATAAGTGGCTAAGACATCGATGATCGTCAAGTGCAATCGCAAGCAGAAGTTCTCTACTCGTGAGTACACGCGCTGCCAGCGCTGCGGCCGTCCGCACTCTGTGTACCGCAAGTTCGGCCTGTGCCGTGTCTGCTTCCGCGAGCTTGCACTCAAGGGCGAGCTTCCCGGCGTTAAGAAGGCCAGCTGGTAAGTCACTACCAGCGTTTCAAGCATCAGTTTGGAACAGGGAAAACGCGCTAAAAAGGCTTTGCCGTTAAGGGCGGCGAAGAACCAAGAGCACGTGTTCATCAAGAACGAAGGAGAATCTGTATGAACCTTACAGACCCGATCGCAGATATGCTTACGCGCATCCGTAACGCTAACTCTGTGAACAAGGCCACGGTCTCCATGCCGAGCAGCAAGAAGCTCGTCGAGATCGCTCGTGTTCTGCACGAGGAGGGCTACATCGAGGGCTACGATGTCGAGGACACCGTTCCCCAGAAGACTCTGCACATCACGCTTAAGTATGGTCCCAAGAAGGCTAAGGTCATCAACGGCATCCGCCGCATTTCCAAGCCGGGCCTGCGTAAGTACACCGGCGTTGCCGACATGCCCCGCGTCCGCGGTGGCCTTGGTACCGCCATTATTTCCACCAGCCATGGCGTCATGACCGACCGCGATGCTCGCAAGCACAACGTCGGCGGCGAGATCATCGCTTACGTCTGGTAATTCGCTCGGTAGGTAGAAGGAAAGGAGATCACCGTGTCTCGTATCGGTAATAAGCCTGTCCAGATTCCCGCCGGAGTCGAAGTGGCAGTCAACGGCAACAACGTTGTCGTCAAGGGCCCCAAGGGCCAGCTCGAGCTCGATGTCTTTGAGAAGCTCGCTATCAACGTCGAGGACAACGTCCTCACCGTTTCCCGTCCCGACGACGAGCGTGAGACCCGTGCCCGCCACGGCCTCACCCGCGCCCTCATCCACAACATGGTTGTTGGCGTTTCCGAGGGCTTCGAGAAGAAGCTCGAGCTCGCCGGCGTCGGTTACCGCGTGCAGCAGAAGGGCAAGAACCTCGAGTTCTCCCTGGGCTTCTCGCACCCCGTGATCGTCGAGGCTCCCGAGGGCATCACCTTCGAGGTTCCCGACAACACCCACGTGAACGTCAAGGGTATCAACAAGCAGCAGGTCGGTCAGATCGCCGCTGAGATTCGCGGCCATCGTCCTCCCGAGCCTTACAAGGGCAAGGGTATCCACTACGTTGGCGAGCACATCCGCCGCAAGCTGGGTAAGGCCGCCAAGTAGTCGTAACCGACTCACTCGCATAAGACCAGCACCCCGTCAGGTGCTGGCAAGATCAACCTTTTTAGGAGTTTACGTATGAACAAGCATAAGGCGAAGCTGGAAGGCCTCAAGCGTCGTCAGCGTCGTGTTCGCGGCAAGGTCTCGGGTACCTCCGAGCGTCCGCGTCTTCGCGTGACCCGTACTAACGCCAACATCTATGCCCAGATCATCGACGACAGCAAGGGCTCCAGCCTGACGCTCGTCTCTGCCTCGACCCTCGAGGCCGAGTTCAAGGGCACCCACACCTCGAACAAGGAGGCTGCGGAGAAGGTCGGTCAGCTCGTTGGCAAGCGCGCCATCGAGGCCGGCATCACCAAGGTCGCCTTCGATCGCGGTGGCCGTATCTACCATGGCCGCGTCAAGGCCCTCGCCGACGGTGCTCGTGCCGCCGGTCTCGAGTTCTAGGAGGTATGTAGCACATGGCTCGTAATCAGAAGCAGCAGCGCGAGGCCTCCGAGTTCGAGGAGCGCGTCGTTTACATCAACCGCGTGTCGAAGACCGTCAAGGGTGGTCGTCGCATGAGCCTCGTCGCTCTCGTCGTCGTTGGCGACGGCAAGGGCAACGTCGGCGTTGGCATGGGCAAGTCCGCTGAGGTGCCCATGGCCATCTCCAAGGCATCTCTCGATGCCAAGAAGAACATGTTCCACGTGCCGGTGACCGAGCAGGGCACCATCCCGCACGAGGTTCTCGGCCACTTTGGTGCCGGCCGCATCATCATCAAGCCCGCTGTCGAGGGTACCGGCGTTATCGCCGGCGGCGCTGTGCGTCCCCTCTTCGAGCTTGCTGGCATCAAGAACGTCCTGTCCAAGTCCCTCGGTACCGACAACGGCCTCAACATCATCAAGGCTGCCGTCGAGGGCCTCAAGGAGCTCTCCAGCCCTGAGGACGTCGCGGCTCGCCGTGGCCTGACGGTCTCCGAGATGTTCGTCGGTAAGGAGAACTAAGCATGGCTGACACCATCAAGATCAAGCAGGTCCGCAGCACCAACGGTTGCAAGCAGGACCAGGTCCGTACTGTCCGTGCCCTCGGTCTCCACAGGATCCGCGAGGTTCGCGAGATTGCTGACAACGAGTCCGTCCGCGGCATGATCTTCAAGGTCAAGCACCTTGTCGAGATTGTAGAGGAGTAGCAAATGCAGCTTCACGATCTTACTCCCGCGCCCGGTTCCACCAAGAACCGCAAGCGCGTCGGCCGTGGCAATTCTTCGGGTCACGGCACCACTTCTGGCCGCGGTCAGAAGGGCCAGGGTTCTCGCTCTGGCGGCACCAAGGGTGCCGGCTTCGAGGGTGGCCAGACTCCGCTGGCTATGCGCCTGCCCAAGCTTCCGGGCTTCCGTAACCCCCGTCGTATCGAGTACACCGCTGTTAACGTTGAGCGTCTCGAGCGTAAGTTCGAGGACGGCGCTGTGATCGACGGTGCCGCTCTTAAGGCCGCTCGCATCACCAAGAGCGAGTTCGAGCCCGTCAAGGTGCTCGGCAATGGTGAGCTCACCAAGAAGTTCACGGTCAAGGTCGACAAGGTCAGCGCTTCTGCGCAGGCCAAGATCGAGGCCGCCGGCGGAAAGGTCGAGCTGCCGTGCTAAATGGTCTTAAGAATGCTTTCCGCATCAAAGAATTGCGCGAAAAGATTCTTTTTACCATAGCTATGCTCGTCGTGTACCGCATTGGTGCGCACGTTCCTGTGCCCGGCATTCCCTTCCAGGGGATGCTGGGCCTTTTCTCGACCGATAACAATTCGGTCGCCGCAGGTGCTATGGCCCTCCTGAATCTTTTCTCTGGCGGTGCGTTGAGCTATGTGTCGGTGTTTTCGCTGGGCATCATGCCTTACATCACCAGCTCGATCATCCTCCAGATGCTCCAGGCCGTCGTGCCTTCCCTGCATGAGCTTGCCCGCGAGGGCGAGGTCGGTCAGACCAAGATTACGCAGTATTCGCGTTACCTCACCCTGGCTCTGGCAATCCTCAACTCCGTGGGTTACCTCTTCCTCTTTAAGAGCTTCGGCATCAGCTTCAATGGCGCCGGCGCTCCCGAGATCATCTTCGACCTCATGATCGTCGGTACACTCACCGCGGGCGCCATGCTGATCATGTGGATTGGTGAGCTCATCACCCAGCGCGGTATCGGCAATGGCATGTCGCTGATCATCTTCGCGAACATCATGGCCGGTCTGCCGCAGGCTATCTTCTCCAGCACCGAGGGCAATGCCGGTGGCATCATCACCATGGTGATCATCTGCGCCATCATCCTGCTGGTTATCCCGCTGATTGTTTTCCTTGAGCGCGGCCAGCGCCGCATCCCGGTCTCCTACGCTAAGCGCGTCGTGGGCCGTCGCATGATGGGTGGCCAGACCACCTACCTGCCCATCAAGGTCAACACCGCGGGTGTCGTTCCGATCATCTTCGCTTCGGCGCTGCTGTACTTCCCGGCTCAGATTGCCGTGTTCTTCCCCGGCATCGGCTGGATTCAGGCAGTTGCCTCTGCGCTTTCGCGCGGCTGGCTCAACTGGGTGCTTAACGTTGTCCTCATCGTGTTCTTCGCGTACTTCTACACCTCCATGGTGTTCAACCCCGATGACACGGCCGACAACCTTAAGAAGCAGGGCGGCTTTATTCCGGGCGTGCGTCCGGGTAGGGCTACCGCGGCCTACATCAAGAACGCGCTCAACAAGATCACGCTTCCCAGCGCTGTCTTTTTGGCGCTCATCGCCATCGTGCCTTCGATCATCTTCTCCTTCACGGGTAACCAGCTGATTCAGGCATTTGGCGGCACGTCCATCCTCATCATGGTCGGCGTCGTGCTCGACACGGTCGATAAGCTCGAAGGCCAGATCAAGATGTATGATTACGATGGATTCTTTAAATAGGCTAGAGGAGGATTGCTCATGAACCTCGTATTGCTCGGAGCTCCGGGTGCCGGTAAGGGCACCGTCGCACAGGAGCTCGTCGCCGAGTTTGGCGTCGCCCACATTTCCACGGGCGACCTGCTGCGTGCTGCCGTCAAGGGTGGCACCGAGCTTGGTATTCAGGCTAAGAAGTACATGGACGCTGGCGAGCTCGTTCCCGACCAGCTCGTGATCGACCTTGTCAAGGAGCGCCTTGCCGCCGATGACGCCCAGCAGGGCTTCATCCTCGACGGGTTCCCGCGCAACACCGCCCAGGCTGTGACGCTCGATTCCGAGCTCTCTGCCATGGGCCGCGAGATCGACTGTGCCCTTCTGGTCGATGTGGCCCCCGAGGTCATTATCGATCGCCTGTCTTCGCGTCGCACCTGCCGCGCCTGCGGTTACACCGGCACCGCTGCCGATGCTACCTGCCCCAAGTGCGGTGGCGAGATGTATCAGCGCGACGACGACAAGCCTGAGACCATCAAGAACCGTCTCGACGTCTACGAGAAGTCCACGAGCCCGCTCGTCGACTACTATCGTGGCCAGGGTCTGCTCAAGTCGGTCAACGGTGACCAGGCTCGCGAGACCGTGTACGGGGATGTCAAAGAGGCTCTCGGTCTATGATCAAGATTAAGTCTGCAACGCAAATCGAGCAGATGAAGAAGGCAGGAGCGCTATCTAAGATGGCGCTCCGCCACGTTGGAGCCATGGTGCGCCCTGGCGTTTCCACCTTTGAGCTCGATCAGCTCGCGGAGCAGATTATCCGCATGCATGGCGGCACCCCGGCCTTTAAGGGTTACGGCGGGTTCCCGGGGACCATTTGCGCATCGATCAACGATGCCGTGGTCCACGGTATTCCCAACCCCGACATGATCCTGCGCGATGGCGATATCATCTCCATCGATACGGGAGCCGTTGTCGACGGTTGGGTCGGCGATAACGCTTGGACGTTTTTCGTCGGCACCCCCACGCCCGAAGCCAAGGCTTTGTGCGAGGTCACGCGCGATTGCCTTAAGGCTGCCATCGAGCAGGCTGTTCCCGGTAACCATATCGGGGACGTCGGTTATGCCGTTCAGTCCCTCGCCGAGTCTCACGGTTACGGCGTGCTTCGTGATTATGTTGGCCATGGCATTGGCCGCGTGATGCACGAGGACCCCAACGTTCCTAACTATGGAAAGAAGGGGAGGGGCGTTCGCCTCCAGGCCGGCATGGTCATTGCCATCGAGCCGATGGTTACGATGGGTTCCAACCATGTGAGCACGGGCTCCGACGGTTGGATTGTTACGACCAACGACCACCTGCCCGCCGCGCACTACGAGAACACCGTCGCCATTACCAATGACGGTCCGGTGATTCTCACCACGGATGCCCAAGGTGCTTGGTGTTCGCTCCAAGGCGGAGAAATGTAAAAGTCGCCGCCCCCTGATGCCCAACCTCGCCTTTCAATTTCGAAGGCATGACCCCAAGGTCTATGCCTTCTCATTTCAAGGCGATCTTGGGCATCAGGGAACGGCTTTGTTTTACATTTCAAATGTAACAAGTTCCACTTAGTTGTGGAGCCATTACGAAGTTATTACGATGCGTGCATACGTGTTGTAGAATACTCAATCGCTGTCGTTTTCTAGAGAAAGATGATTGCTTGTGAAGAAGGAAGACGCAATTGAGCTCGAGGGTACGGTAAAGGAACCGCTGCCCAATGCCATGTTTAAGGTCGAGCTCGAGAACGGTCATTCGGTTCTGTGCAACATTTCTGGCAAGATCCGAATGAATTACATCCGTATTCTCCCCGGTGACAGGGTTGTCGTGGAGCTTTCCCCGTACGACCTGACCCGCGGCCGCATCACCTATCGCTACAAATAGCGGCACGCATACACGCACTCCATTTCCGACTGCAGGCTTAGCTCAACCTACGGTCGGATTGTGTGTGAAGACCAGCCATAGTTTTAAACGCCTGCGGCTGGGCGAGTAGATAGTAGGGAAGTAGTTTGAGCGCTACCGAAAGGAAGAACGATGAAGGTACGTCCTTCGGTCAAGAAGATGTGCGATAAGTGCAAAATCATTAGGCGCCATGGCAAGGTCCTCGTCATTTGCGAGAACCCCCGTCATAAGCAGCGTCAGGGTTAAGAGAGGAGACTACGTTGGCCCGTATTAATGGTGTCGACCTCCCGCGTGAGAAGCGCGTTGAGATCGGTCTGACCTACATTTACGGCATCGGCCGCACCACTGCGACGAAGATTTGCGTCGAGTGCAACGTTAACGTGGATACGCGCGTTAAGGACCTCACCGAGGATGAGGTTAACGCCATCCGCGATTATATCGATAAGAACCAGATCATGGTTGAGGGCGACCTCCGCCGTGAGCGCAACCAGAACGTCAAGCGCCTTATGGACATCGGCTGCAACCGCGGCCTTCGTCACCGCAAGGGCCTCCCGGTCCGCGGCCAGCGCACCCACACTAACGCTCGTACCCGCAAGGGCCCGAAGCGTCAGATCGGTGCTAAGAAGAAGAAATAAGGAGCGCTAGATAGATGGCTACTGCTAAGAAGAACGTTCGCGCTGCCCGTCTGAAGCGCGCGGACCGTAAGAACATTTCCGTGGGCCAGGCTCACATTCGTTCTACGTTCAACAACACGATCGTTTCGATCACCGATCCCCAGGGCAACGTCATTTCCTGGAAGTCGGCTGGCCAGGTGGGCTTCAAGGGCTCCCGTAAGTCCACGCCGTTCGCTGCCCAGATGGCTGCCGAGGCTGCTGCCAAGCAGGCCATGGAGCACGGTATGAAGAAGGTTTCCGTCTTCGTCAAGGGCCCCGGCTCCGGTCGTGAGACCGCCATCCGCTCCCTCCAGGCTGCTGGCCTCGAGGTCTCGAGCATCCAGGACAAGACCCCCATTCCGCACAACGGCTGCCGCCCCAAGAAGCGTCGCCGCGTGTAACTGAAAGGATCGTATCAATATGGCAATCGACAGGACTCCTGTTCTTAAGCGCTGCCGTCAGCTCGGGATCGATCCCGCTGAGCTCGGTTACAGCAGCAAGAAGGAATCTATCCGTCAGCCCAAGCGCCGTCGCAAGGAATCTGAGTACGGCATGCAGCTGCGCGAGAAGCAGAAGGTCAAGTTCATCTATGGCGTTCTGGAGAAGCAGTTCCACGGCTACTTCAACAAGGCCCGTAAGATGAACGGCGTCACCGGTGAGAACCTCATGATCATTCTTGAGTCTCGCCTCGACAACGTCGTCTTCCGTCTTGGCTTCGCCCGCACCCGCAAAGAGGCTCGTCAGTCCGTCCGTCACGGTCACTTCACCGTGAACGGCAAGCGCGTGGACATCCCGTCCTACCGCGTCAAGGCCGGCGACGTCGTCGCTGTCGGCGAGAAGTTCCGTGACCTCCTCCCCATCAAGGAGGCCCTGATTTCCTCCGAGCGCTTTGAGGTCCCTGGCTGGCTCGAGGTCGATATCGAGAAGCTGTCTGGTAACGTGCTCGCTCTGCCGACGCGTGAGCAGATCAGCGGTGATATCAACGAGCAGCTCATCGTCGAGCTCTACTCTAAGTAGTCCATCCGGGCTGCTGAGGCTGGAGGTAATACATGTCAGAATTCATTAGGCCTCAGGTTCAGGTCGAAGAGATCAACGAGACGTCTGCTCGTGTCTCCGTCGAGCCGCTCGAGCGTGGTTACGGCGATACGCTGGGTAACTCCCTTCGTCGCGTTCTTCTGTCCTCGCTCGAGGGTGCCGCCGTCGAGGCTATTCAGATCGATGGTGCGCAGCACGAGTTCATGACCATCCCTAACATGGTCGAGGATGTCACCGACATCGTCCTGAATGTCAAGGGTCTTGTCTTCAGGGCTCTCGGCACGACCGACGAGGCGACCGCAACCATCTCGGTTGACGGCCCCTGCGAGGTCACCGGTGCGGACTTCTTTATTCCGTCCGAGTTTGAGCTGGTCAACCCCGAGCAGCACATTGCTACGCTCACCGAGGGTGGCCATCTCACCATGAGCATGCGCATCGGCTATGGCCGCGGCTATGTTTCTGGCGAGGCTAACAAGCGTGACAACGATCCCATCGGTGTGATCCACGTCGACTCGCTGTACTCGCCGGTGTCCCGTTGCGCCAAGCTCGTTGAGGCTTGCCGTGTCGGCCAGCATACCGACTACGACCGCCTTGTCCTCGAGATCGAGACCAACGGTTCCATCGCCCCGCGCGACGCCGTGGTCCAGGCTGCCAATATCATCAACCAGCATATGGCCGCCTTTATGAACCTTGCCGAGACCCCCGAGGTCGAGGAGGAGGCTTCGATCTTCGCTCCCGAGGTCACCAACGACAACGCCGAGCTGGACAAGCATATCGAGGATCTGGACCTTTCCGTCCGTTCCTACAACTGCCTTAAGCGCGCCAGCATTCACTCGGTCCGTCAGCTCGTTGAGTTCTCGGAGAATGATCTGCTCAACATCCGTAACTTCGGTGTTAAGTCGATCGAGGAAGTGAAGGACAAGCTTGAGTCCATGGGCCTGAGCCTGAAGGCTTAATGCTTCGCATATTTGAGGAGAAACTAGACCATGCGTCACAACGTTAAGAAGGGCCTGAAGCTCGGCACCGATGCGAGCCACACCAAGGCCATGAAGAAGAGCCTTGCTAAGGCCCTCTTCGAGAACGACCGCATCAAGACCACCGAGACCCGCGCTAAGGCGCTGCGTTCGGTCGTCGATCCGATCATCACCTGGGCCAAGAAGGGCGACCTGCACTCTCGTCGTCTGGCTATCGCCAAGCTCGGCGATAAGCAGCTCGTTGCCGAGATCTTCGACAAGGCTGCTCAGGGCATGTGGCAGGACCGCAACGGCGGTTATACCCGCATCATGAAGCTCGGCAACCGCAAGGGCGACAACGCTCCCATCGTTATCATGGAGCTCGTCACCGAGCCTTGCACGCCTAAGGCCAAGAAGGCTGCTCCGGCCCCCAAGAAGGCCGCTGCTCCCAAGAAGGTCGAGGCTGTCGAGGAGGCTCCTGCTGAGGAGACCGCTGAGTAGACATTCCGTCTGCATAGGCTATATTCGAGGGGTACGTTCGCGTACCCCTCTTTTTTTGTCGCGATACCGTTACTTGTTTGTTGGGAGCGCCCATGACTGCGCCGTCTGATTTCAATTCGACCCCCGAGCTTGACGCCACGCTCGTATTTCGCGTGGCCTATGATGGCTCGTCGTATAGCGGATTTGCCGAGCAGCCGGGACAGACGACGGTTGCGGGTGAGCTGCGCCGCGCTATCGAGACGCTGCTTCGCCGTCCGATCGATCTGACGTGCGCGGGGCGTACCGATGCCGGCGTGCATGCCGTGGCTCAGTACATCAGCGTGCCCGTAACGGACGCTGAGCTCGCTTGTACGCGCCGTAGGTGGCTGCGGGCCATGGATGCCCTGCTGCCCAAAGATATCGCCATAAACGAGGTCTACAAGGCCCGTAAAGGCTTTTCTGCACGTTTTGACGCGCGTTCCCGTACGTATACGTACCGTATTGCCGATCGAGATGCGCGCCCCGTGCTGTCCCGCGGTGCCGTGTGGTGGCATCGCTACCCATTGGATGTTGAGGCGATGTCTGCGGCCTGTCCCGCGCTGCTGGGCGAGCAGGACTTCAAGAGCTTTTGCAAGGTGGCGTCTGCCGTGGGCAAGCCCACGCACCGCTGCGTGATGCGTGCCGAGTTTGGCCATGAGGTTGCGTTTGGCGAGGACATCCTGACGTTTACCATCGAGGGCAATGCGTTTCTGCATTCGATGGTCCGCACGATCGTGGGCACGCTTGTCGAGATTGGCATGCATCGCCGTGAACCCGAGTGGATGCGCGAGGTCATCGATGCTTGCGACCGTACCGCTGCGGGCCCCACGGCTCCTGCCTGCGGCCTTACGTTTATGGGCGTGGATTACGATCCCGCCGAGCTTGTCGTGCTCGACTAGGGGAGGGCTCGGCGCGTCGTGCGTCGGCACCTGTCATCTGTGGGCTGCGCGTGTGCAACATCTGTTCTTGGCGTGCAATACAACCGGTGTCTCATTGCTTTTATTGCCGGGGTGTACCATGAACGACAGTTTGATTCACTGCTGTCGAGAGGACGGATAACTTGGTTCGACGTGGCTCGCATCCGCGACTTTCGGTGATCCTTGTGGTAGAAGGTTCGCCCAGCTATGCGATGCGTGCGCTCGAGAGTATCCAGAACCAAGACCTCTACGATTTGCAGATTGTCGTTGTCTGCCGCGATGCTGCGCCCGGTGTGCGCCATTCGCTTCAAGTTGCTGCCGACAGGGACATCCATATTGATTTGATTGACGTCGAGGACGCGAAGCGCGGCGCTTGTCTTCGTGCCGGTTTTGCTGCCTCGCGCGGCTCTCAAATCATCGCCATGAACGCCGATGAGTGGTTTGCTCCGCAGTCTCTTTCCAAGATGGTCGATATCGCGTGCGATACTACGGCAGACATAGTGCTCCCCACGGTGTCGCTCGACCGCTATGATGCACATCGAGAGCGCCATTCGCGCGTCTTGGATGCTGCTCATATTTCCATTGATAGCAAATCTTCGATGGTGACCGGGCTGTCCCAGTTGATTTTAGGCGGCCTAGTCGTTCAGACCTCTGGCGTGATGTATAGCCGTCCGCTGTTTGAGGCATGCCTTTTGTACGACAAGGCGTTTCGCACAGTTGGGTTTATGGCGTGCTCGCTCTCGCGGGCGCAGCGCGTCTCCGGATGCGGCGACGCTTGTTTCCACGCGGCGGCACCTAAGCTTACAGATGCCTTTGATCCCACCATGTATGCCAAGGTATCCGATGACACCCGGGCGCTCGACGAGCTTACGGACTCACTCTCGGAAGCAGATAGCGGTGGTCGGCTCAAGCTGGCAACCCAAAAGTTCTACTTTGCCGGACTGGTCGCCTGCATCGAGAATTTGTGTCTGAGCCCGCATGGGGTGTCGTCAATCGAGCGTTCCGCCCGTATGCGTGATATGCTCGAGGCGCCTCGAACCCGTCAGATGGTCGCCGCGCTCAAGGATAACCATCGGGGGCTCGGTCTGTTGTTTGGGCCGATCGCCAGCGCCAAGCCCGCGCGCTGCGTGATGTGTACGCATCTGGCGGCTTTTCTTAACCGGACGGGCGCAAAAACCGCCTAAACGGCTCATCTCGAAACAAATTTGCATAGAATTGTTTCGAAATGCGTTCTTATACACAAAAGCCTTCAAATAGCGTTAAACTATTCAATCACTGATTGATTGTCTCCGCCATCTTTTGGAGAGAGGGTTTGTATGGCTAAAAAACGCAATGGGCGCCAGGATGCCATTAGAGATATTGTGCGCAATAAGGACGTCCGCACGCAGCGCGTGCTGGTCGATGAGCTCCGCGCTATGGGCTTTGATTGCACGCAGGCGACTGTCTCTCGCGATATTGCCGATATGGGGCTGCGTAAGCTCCCTGAGGGCATCTATGTTCTGGCAGAGGACCTGCACCTGCAGCGTATGGTTTCCGAGCTCGTAACGGGCGTTCTGCGCACCGATAATCTGGTTATGATCAAGGCTCAGCCTGGCACGGCTTCCGGCATCGCCGCCGCCGTTGATGCGGCAGAGCTGCCCGATGTGCTTGGCTCGCTTGCCGGCAACGATACGATTTTGGTTATTGCCCAGACGGCCGAGGACGGCGAGCGTCTTGAGGCGCTGATCAATAAGCTGAGCAATTCTCGCAAGTAGGCGTGCGGGTCGTGCGCTCGGCACTGTGTGCGTGACATAGTGGCTTGTAAGGGGTATCGACGTTGGTCGGTACCCCCTTTTTTTGTTTGCCGGTATAAAGACCGCCCACCAGGTCGCTTTAAACTAAAAGGCCCCCGAGCAGTTTAATAAGCTGCTCGGGGGCCTTGTTGCTTATGGCCGGATGATTTCTAGCCGACCGTATCGTCAGGCGTGGGCGAGGGGTCGGGAGTGGGCGTAGGCGTAGGCGTAGGCGTAGGCGTGCCGCCATCGCCGCCGGTCGAACCACCAGTTGAGCCGCCCGTCGAGCCACCGGTCGTACCGGTGCCGCCGGTGGTGTCGCCACCCGTGGTCTCGGTGGTCGTGGTCGTCGTGGTAGTCGTTGTGGTAGTTTCCTCTTCGTCCTCGTTCTCGTCCTTGTCGTCGTTCTCCGTCTTCTTGGCGTTGTTGGTGCCGTAGAACTTCCAGACGCTGTTGTTCTTGTAGGTGGGCGCCGTTCCGGTCGCAAACTCCTCGCGCTCGGTACCGGTCAGAACGGTGTTCATAAACCGCTTAAAGACAGGCAGGTTGGTGCTGTCGCCCAGCAGGTCCGTGCCGTATTTTTGGATGGGGATCTCACCTGCGGAATAGCCGGTCCACAGGGCGCACGCCAGCTGCGGGGTATAGCCGCAGAACCACAGGTTGGTGGTGTTGTCGGTGGTGCCCGTTTTGCCGGCATAGGGCTGGTTGACGCTCAAGGCGCCGGCAGCACCCGTACCGCTGCCCTGCATGACGCCGGACAGAACATCGGTGACCGCGGCGGCCTCGCCCTCGGTAAGCACCTGTGAGGGATTGTCCGTGTGCTGATACAGCACCGAACCGGTACGAGAGTCAATCTCGGTGATGGCGATCGGCTGGCGATAGTAGCCGCCGTTGGCAAACGTCGCGTAGGCGGCGGCCATCTCGAGCGGCGAGATCGAGCCGGTGCCGAGCGTCATGACGGGAACGTCCTCGATGTTGTCCTTGGCGGGATCGATGCCGAGCTTTTTGACGAGCGAGATGATCTTGCTGTTGCCGACGGCTTCCGCCACCTGGATGTAGCCGGTGTTGGAGGAGTATGCCGTTGCCTGCTTAAGCGTGATGTTGCCATAGCTATGGTTGGCGTAGTTTTGGACCTCGGTCGTGGTGCCCTTGGCCTTGAGCGGCGAGTTGCAGTTGAGGGTGACGTTGGGGTTCATGCCGTTTTGGATGGCAGTTGCCAGCGTAAAGGCCTTAAAGGTGGAGCCGACGGGGCGCTTGGCCGTGGCATGGTTTACGTGGTTCTCGTCGGCGTTGTAGTCGTAGCCGCCCACCATGCACTTGATGTAGCCGGTCTTGGGGTCGACGACGACCATGCCCATGTCCAGGCCGTCGAGTGAGAGCGTGTCGAGCTGCTCGCGGACGGCATTCTCTGCCACCTGCTGCATCGTGGGGTCGATGGTGGTCTTGACGGTCAGGCCGCCCTTAAAGAGCACGTCGGTCGAGAACTCCTGCTCCAGCAGCTGCTTAACATAGGCGACAAAGTAGGGCTGCGAGTATACGTCAACGCCGCTGCCCGAGATTTCGGTCACGTTGAGGGTGATGGGCTCGGCCTGTGCGGCATCGTGCTCCTCCTGCGTGATGTGGCCCAGGCGCAGCATGTTGTCGAGGACCTTGTTGCGACGGGACAGCGCTAGGTCGGGGTTGACCGTGGGGTCGTACTGCGAGGGCGAGTTGGGGAGGCCGATCAACAGTGCGGCCTCGCTCAGGGTGAGATCGGCGGCGCTCTTGGACAGATAGGTCTCGGCTGCGGCCTCGATGCCGTAGGCGCCGTGGCCGTAATAGATGGTGTTGAGGTACATCATGAGGATCTCGTCTTTGGAGTACATGTCCTCCATCTTGACGGCGATGTAGGCCTCGCGCACCTTACGCTCGATGGTCGAGTCGAACTGCTCCTCCTGCAGGATGGTGTTGCGCACCAGCTGCTGGGTGATAGTCGAGGCGCCTTCGTGCCCGCCGCCGAGGGTTGCCACCGCAGCACGCGCGATACCCCACAGGTCGATACCGCCGTGCTCGTAGAAGCGCTCGTCCTCGACGTCAACGGTGCCCTGCAGCACGTAGGGGGAGACCTCGTCCTTGGTGATGGACTTACGGTTTTGCGTGTAGAAGCTCGCGATCTTGTTGCCGTTGCAGTCGACGATCTCGGTGGGCTCGCTCACCAGATACGCGTTGGCGTCGGTGTAGTCGGGCAGATCGGACAGCCAGCGGTTGACGTTGCCGACCATGCCGATGCCAAACGCGACGCCCGCGATAAGCAAAAAGCCCAAAAACGAGAGCAGGATTATGGGCAGGGCATGCGTCTTTGAACGGCTGCGTCCCTGTCGTTGGCGAGGACCCATATATTGACCTCCAGGTATGTCGTGCCGGACGGCGGATGTGCCGTCGGGGCAGGATGGACATAAGTTATTACACGATAAACCAAACGGGGCGCGCGAGGCCTCGTGTATGCTGGAAGACGGCATTTTTCAGAGTGAATGCATACCTTGGTAAGGAGTTTGCCGATGGCGATTCGGGCGATGGGGCCGAGCGGACAATACGAGACTGGATTGGATGCTGCCGGTGCGGCGCTGCCCGAGCTGCTGGCGCCGGCGGGCGGACTCGACCAGATGCTTGCGGCCATTGCCGCGGGTGCCGATGCCATCTATGCGGGGTTGGGCGGCTTTAACGCCCGCGTGAGCGCGCATGGCTTTACGGATGACGAGTTTGCGCGCGGCTGCGCCGTGGCGCATGCCCATGGCGTGCGCGTGTACGTGACGCTCAACGTGTTCGTGTTTGACGATGAGCTGTCCGATGCGGTGGCGCTGGGAGCTCATGCACTGGAGCTGGGCGCCGATGCTCTGATTGTGGCCGATGCCGGGTTGGCCTGCGCGCTGCATGCGGCAATTCCGGGGGTCGAGATTCATCTGTCCACCCAAGCGGGCGTCCATAGCAAGGGCGCCGTGCGTTTGGCGGCTGACGAGCTGGGGGTCGAGCGCGTGACGACGGCGCGCGAGCTGACCGTGGCAGAGATTGCGACGCTCTGCGCTACCGGTGTGTCCATCGAGGTGTTCTGCCATGGCGCCATATGCATTGGCTATTCGGGTGCGTGCGAGTTTTCGGCCCTGCGGCGCGGACGGTCGGCGATGCGTGGCGACTGCACGCAGCCGTGCCGTCTGGCGTACGATTTGGTGGATGAGGCTGGGGAGAGCGTCGTTGCCGTCGAAGGCGATCGTCTGCTCTGCCCGCGTGACTATCTGGGCATTGCTCATTTACCCGAGCTTGTTGCTGCCGGGGTGGCGTCGCTCAAGATCGAGGGGCGTATGAAAAACCCCGACTACGTCTACAACGTGGTGCGGGCGTGGCGCCGGGCGCTCGATATGCTGCGCGATGGCGCGTGGGATCCCGATGCCGTGCTGGCGCTCGAGCGTGAACTGGGAAGGTCGTTTAACCGCGGGTTTACCGACGCGTATTTGCGAGGCCGCTCGGGTGCGGAGCTTATGAGTTTTGAACGCGCGATCAACCAGGGCGTGCGTGTGGGGCGCTTGGTCGCTGTGGGCCACGAAGAGGTGACCGTTGAGCTCGACGCCGCCGTGGCGGCGGGCGATACGCTCGAGATCAGGTTTTACCCGGGTGCCGACGCGCGTCCCGATGTACCTAAACGCTGGCCGCAAGTTCCCTGCCCGGTGGATGCCGCGGCGGGGGAGCGCATCGTTGTCCATTGCAAGCGTAAGGTCGACGCGGGCTGCGAGGTATACCTGATTCGCAGCGCCGGCGTGTTGGATCAGACGGCGGCGGTGTTGGAGCGCATGCGGGCCGAGGCCGATGCGGTCGTGCTTGCGAAACGCGCTGTCGAGACGCTGCCGTTTGCGGGCGTTCTGATGGATAGCGGCACGCAGCCGGAAGAGTCGGCAGAGTCTGCCGCCGCTCGCTTGGTCTTTGCCTGGCAGCTGATGGACCAGGACCCGCACGACGAGCTCGACCTGTCCGATGCGACTGTTGTGCTCGACGAGATCTGCCGTGCGGGCGATATCGAGCGGACTCGGTCGCTCATGCAGCGCGCCGGCCGCATCGTCTGTCGCAATCTGGGACAGGTGGCGATAGCTCGCGAACTGCGCGTCGCGTTTGACGTGGCGGCGCCGGTGTTCTGCGCGAACCGGGCAACGCTCGCCTGGTTGCGAGGACTTGGGACGCAGCGCGTGTATTTGCCTACCGAACTTGTCGCTCACGATGCAAAACGCGTTGCCGAGCTTGCCGCCTGTCCTGGCGTCCTGGGCCCCGTCGATACCGACCGTCCCGAGCTTATGGTGTGCGAGCACTGTCTGCTGACCGCCGAGGGCGTCTGCGCCACCGATGCGACGGGACAGGTCCGTTGCCGCGACTGCTTGCGTCGTCGGCAGGTACGCTATCTGGTCGAGCGTGACGGTACACGTCTGCCAGTTGCCATTGACGCATGCGGCAGGACGAGGATTTTCCTGTCGTAGGTGCCGCGTCGCGTCAGTTTGTTATCATAAGAGAGTTTATGGACTTCCAGCACCGCCGTTTTCGGCGAGGGTGCTATAGCAAAAGGAGGATACCCAATGCTGTCTGTTGACGAGCAAATGCGTATCATCACCTCGGGCGCCGCGCAGATCGTTCCCGAGGCCGACCTTCGCAAGAAGCTTGAGAAGGGCGAGCCCCTCAACATCAAGCTCGGCGTCGACCCCACCAGCCCCGACCTGCACCTGGGCCATGCCGTGCCGCTGCGCAAGATGCGCCAGTTCCAGGACCTGGGCCACAACGTCACCCTCATCATCGGCAACGGTACCGCGTTGATTGGTGACCCCTCGGGCAAGAACTCCACGCGTCCGCAGCTTTCGCAGGAGCAGATCGAGGCCAACGCCGAGACCTACGTGAGCCAGGCCATGAAGATCCTGGACCCCGAGAAGACCACCATCGTGCACAACGGTGACTGGATCTTGTCGATGGACCTGGCCGGCCTGCTGCAGGTGTGCTCCAAGTTCACCGTCGCCCGCATCCTTGAGCGCGATGACTTTACCAAGCGCTACCAGTCTCAGACGCCGATCGCCCTGCACGAGTTCCTGTACCCCGTGATGCAGGCCTTCGACTCCGTTCAGATCAAGGCCGACGTGGAGATGGGCGGCACCGACCAGCTCTTTAACCTGCTCGCTGGTCGCGAGCTCATGGAGAAGATGGGCATGGAGCCGCAGATCGCGCTTACCATGCCGCTGCTCGAGGGCACCGATGGCGTGCGCAAGATGTCCAAGTCCTACGGCAACTACATCGGCCTGACCGACGCTCCCAAGGACATGTTCGGCAAGACCATGTCCATCCCCGACGAGATGATTGGCAAGTACTATCGTCTGGCGAGCTCGCTCACCCCGGCCGAGGTCGACAAGATCGACGCTGCTCTGGCCGACGGCTCTGCCGATCCCTATGAGCTCAAGCGCGCTCTGGGTCGCGACCTGTGCGACACCTACCACGGCGCTGGTGCCGGCGACGAGGCTCAGGCCGAGTTCGACCGCGTGTTCAAGGAGGGCCAGCTCGCCGACTTCCCCGAGAAGCACGTTGAGCTGACCGTCAACGACGAGGGCCAGATCTACCTCGCAGGCCTGCTTAAGGACCTGGGCCTTTCGGCGAGCGCCGGCCAGGCCCGTCGCGACATTGACGGTGGCGGCGTCAAGATCAACGGCAAGGCGGTGGCTCCCAAGAGCTATAACATCGATCCCAGCGCCCTCAAGCTGGGCGACACCCTCTCCGTAGGCAAGCGCAAGGGTTTCAAGTTGATTTAGTTCCGCCGTTCTAACGAACGGCGGACCGCTTGACGCTGCGCGAGCCGCATTCACGCCAATCTGACGTTCAACTTCAAGGGCGCGACCAGAAGGTCAGCGCCCTCTCATTTCACGTCACCTTGGCGCAAATGCGGCCCGCTCGCTCATATGACCCA
>DBFELT010000030.1:0-73432 GCA_048323995.1 Collinsella sp.
TTCATGGGAAGGCTCGAGGCCTACCTCGTGTACTATCGTGAGGAGCGGATCAAGAAGTCCCTCGGGTGGCTGAGCCCGATGGAGTACCGCAGGAAGCTTGGATACGCCTAGGCGCGGTCCAAGAAATCGTCCGCACCCCCATGTGACAAAGGAGCAGCCACTTTGTCACATTGAGTGGCATGTAAATCGAGGTCTAATACTTTTCCGAGAAGTGAACGGCCATACTTGGGCCTCCGAAGCATCGACATTTTTAGACGTCAAACCCGCAGGATTTGGCTGGCAAAACCGCAGGAAATTGCATCTCGAAAGTGCAGATGCTTCGGGGCCCGTTTTCACTCGTTCACTTCTCGGGAAAAGTATTAGACCTCGTTGTATGGGGTGCGGCTGGAGGGTGGTCATCGTTCAGTAGCTACCTCTTCCTTGTGAATCGCCTGAAGCGCAAGGCATAATGCATGTGACAAAGGGACGGCCCCTTTGTTGTGTTGATATGAGAGAAGAGTAGATGATCCTTTCGCTGGCCCCTATGGAGGGGATTACCGGGCATGTGTTCCGTCGCGTGCATGCGGAGTGCTTCGGTGCGCTCGATTGCTATTACACGCCGTTTTTGCCGCCGCCGCGGGTGGGAAACCGCTTTGGCGGCAAGGCGTTTAAGGAGATCGATCCTGCCAATAACCAGGGGCTCAACGTGGTGCCTCAGCTGATGTCCAAGAACGCGGACGAGTTTGTGTGGGCGGCACAGGTGCTCGCCGACATGGGCTATCGCGAGGTCAATCTCAACTTGGGTTGCCCCTCGGGGACGGTTGTCGCCAAGGGCAAGGGCTCGGGTTTCTTGCGTAATCTCGACGAGCTCGAGGTGTTCTTGAGCGATGTGTGCGAGCGGTCGCCGTTGCCGGTATCGGTAAAGACCAGGCTGGGGTTGGAGAGCGATGACGAATACGAGCGCGTGCTCGATCTGTATTGCCGCATGCCGCTGGCAGAGCTGATTGTGCATCCGCGTGTGCAAAGGGACCGCTATACGGGCTCACCGCGCAAGGAGTTTTATGGCAAGACGCTGGAGCGGGCGCCGTTTCCGGTCGCCTATAACGGCGACATTTTTGATCTTGAGGATATGGATTCGCTGGTGGCTGCCTATCCCAGCACACGCCATGTAATGCTGGGGCGCGGTCTGCTCGCGAACCCCGCTCTGGCTCGCATGGTTAAGGGCGGTCCTGCTGCCACGGCGGCCGAACTGCAGCGTTTCCACGACATGCTGTTTGCGGCCTATGCGGAAGAGATTGGCGGCAACGCGGTCTTTCGCATGAAGGAGTGGTGGTTCTACGCCAAATGCGCTTTCGCCGACCCCGCTACCGTTCACAAGCTCGTGCGCAAGACCAAAAAGGTCGACGAATACCGCACCGCCGTCGATCGCGTCTTTCGCGAACAGCCACTTGCACCTATAGCTCACTTCCACGGCTAGCTAGTCGTTGGGGACGTTCTTTAACGACTAGTCATTTAAGAACGTCCCCAATGACTATGTTGCTTGCCTTCGTTATCTGACGGCCTGGACGGCAAGCGCGTTCAATACGCGCTCGGCGTCGGCGTCGATCAAAATGCTGCGATCGACAATCTCGATGGGAGCGACTGCTTCGCTAAGGTTAATGCACGCGTATGTGGCGCGCTCATTTTTGGCTGTCATCTGCCAAAACGGGTACTTGATGATGACGGGCGTGTTGCCGCCCACGCCAAGCTCAAAGAACAGAACGCGCATATTGCCGTGGCGGCGCAGAAAGTCCTGGTAGCGATCGGCGGCAGCATACCAGCCCTTATCCTGCACAAACGTATCATCGGCGCGCAGGTTCATCGTAAGCGGGGAGCCACAGTGGGGGCAGCGGGGCACAAGCGCAGACGGGATGCGCAGATTCTGTTGGGCGGCGACCATATGGCGTACGAGCTCTTCGTTGTCCCAGGTTTCCTGACAGCAGGGTTTGCTGCACTGGAACAGGCCGTAGTCTCCCTGCGTGTAAAAGAGTCGCTGCTTGTCAAAGCCAGCGCGTTGGAAACAATGGTCCACATTCGTAGTCAGCACAAAGTGGTCGCGGCCATGCACTATGTCCAAGAGTTGTTCGTAGAGCGGTGTCGGTACGGGGTCGTATCGGTTGCACAGAATGTAGCGGCTCCAAAACGCCCAGTACTCCTCGAGCGAATCATAGGGATAGAAACCGCCGGAATACATATCGGTAAAGCCGTAGCGTGCGGCGAAGTCACCAAAGAGCTTCTTGAAACGCTCGCCCGAATAGGTGTAGCCCGCTGCGGTGGATAGTCCCGCGCCAGCGCCGATTACCACGGCGTCGGATGCGTCGAGTGCGGCTCGGAGCTTATCGATTTGTTTGGAGAAGGTTGCAGTAGATTGCCTCGTCAGACGCGAGAAATACATTGAAGATCACCTTAAGGTCGGGGTCGTTATGGTCCAGATGATGACGAACGGCATCGATGGCGACGCGCGCGGCAGCCTCTTGCGGATAGCCAAAGACGCCAGTAGAGATGCAGCAGAACGCGAGAGTACCGAGTCCCCGGTGTGTCGCCTCTTCCAAGCAGCTGGTGTAGCAGCGGCGTAGGAGCAATTCCTCGCGAGGGCCAGGCTTATGGCCAGGCACGATAGGGCCAACGGTGTGGAAAACGTAGTTGCTGGGCAGGTTGAACGCCGGCGTAACCTTGACGTGTGCCGTCGGCTCCTCATGTCCTTGCTTGCACATGAGGCCAGCGCACGCTAGGCGCAGCTGCATTCCGGCGTAGGTGTGGATGGCGTTGTCAATGCAGCGATGCCCTGGCACAAAACAGCCGAGCATTTGGCTGTTGGCGGCATTGACGATGGCGTCAGCCTTAAGCAGCGTAATGTCGCCGCGCCAAATGGCAACGCGATTGCGATAGGGGAGTGTGCCGGCATCGGTCGCCCCGCCGCGCTCAAGAAGGCGCTGCTGCAAGTAAACGTCTTGAATGTTGAGCTTCTCGTCCGCAAGCGCCTCGGGCGGACGTACGTTCATAAGGGCTCTGAGCAAATTGCGTTGTTCGCTGGCTCTGGCAGGAACAGCAATGGTGCGCCCGTCTTGCCGCTCATCGAGCAATGCCCTGATAAGCCAAATGCGGCGCTCTGCCTGATTCATAGCCGACCTCCTGTTCAATCGTGATGGTTTCGCTCGACAGTAGTGTGCGGCCTAGCTCGTTGCTTCAAAAGAAGGCACAAAAAGGTAAGCGCCGTGGAGCGGTATGCCCCGCGGCGCTCAATTTGCAGAAGCCCGCTGCTGCTAGGAGTTTCGTACGAGCTGCTGATAATCGGTGCCCCATTCCACTAGGGAATCGATGATGGGCATAAGGCTTTGACCGAGCTCGCTAAGCGCGTATTCGGTACGGATGGGCGTTTCGGGAATGACGGTGCGCGTGATAAGCCCCGCGGCATCCATTTCCTTTAGGTTTGACGAGAGCACCTTTTGGCTGATGCCGGGAATAGCGCGATGTAGCGCATTGAAGCCCAACGGCTGTTCAACGAGCTGCTGGATGATATAGATCTTCCATTTGTTGCCAAAGAGCTGAAAGCACGTGGCGACGGGGCAGGGAGGCAGTTCTTCTTTGGTGAGCATAGCAACCTCGCAATCAGGTAGGTTGCTTACATTATTGCAGCCGCTGTTACTCGCGACTACTACTTACCTTTTGGTAACTGGCTAATAGATTAGTGCCTTCTTTTGGGTGGGCCGCTTTCCTCGCATGATGCATATAGACGCAAAGAGCGTCAAAAACCGGATGGCTTCGACTGGCCGTCCTCGATCGAAAGGAAATGCCATGTCCGAGAATCTTGGGAACGTCGCCGCTTTCGCCTCCTGCGGTACTGCCGACCCTGCGCCCGCTTGCGGCTCCACCGATCCCAAGGCGGCCCCTGCTTGCGGTACTGCCTGCGGCTCTGCCGACCCGGCTGCCGCTCCCGCCTGCGGCTCCGCTGATCCCGCGGCCGCTCCTGCTTGCGGCTCTGCTGATCCAAAGGCTGCTCCGGCCTGTGGCACCGCTTGCGGCGCTGCTGACGCTCAGTAAGCAATCGCTAGGAAGGGACTCGTAATGGATGCTCAGACTTGCCTCAAAAAGATGCAGCTTGCCGGGACGCTCTCGCTGGCAACTGTGGACGAAAGTGGCGCGCCGCAAATTCGCTGCGTGAGCGCTGTTCATTACGAGCCCCGTGCTATCTACTTTCTTACGGCGCGTGGCAAGGAGATGACCCGTCAGCTTATGGCAGACGGGCGTGTCCAAACGCTTGTCCACACGCGGTTTAACGAGATGATCCGCATGTCCGGCGTTGCCACTCCCGTCTCGGAGTCCGAGCAAGTTCACTGGCGCGAGGTGATTTACGCCGAGCAGCCGTATCTTGCCAACGTGTATCCCGGTGATACGCGCGAGATCAACATCATCTTTAAGGTTGAGAACATAGTGCTCGACTACTTTAACTTGGGAGTTCATCCTATCGAGCGCGCGGTCTTCACCTTAGACGAGGGCACGGCGCCAGCGCCTATTAGGGGTTTCCGCATCGATGCCGATGCGTGTATCGGTTGCGGTACCTGTCTTGAACGCTGTCCACAGAAGTGCATCGAGCCGGGAGACACGTATCGCATAGAGCCAGAGCACTGCTTGCATTGCGGTGCCTGTGCCGAGAATTGCCCCGCCGGCGCCGTTGAGCGCCTGTAGCCCAAATACCGTCATCAGTTTCAACATCGACCAAGGGGGTCCCACAATGCAAAAGCCTGCGTTTGCCTTCCAATGGCATATTACGGATGAATGCGATCAGCGCTGCAAACATTGCTACATCTTCGCCAACGGCGCCTGTGCCGGTTTTAAGCGCATGCCGTGGGAGCAGATGGTCGAGGTCGTCGATCAGGCCCAGGCGCTCTGCGAGCGCATCGGTCGCCAACCGTACTTTTACGTTACGGGCGGCGACCCCATTCTTCATCCAGATTTTTGGCGGTTGGCCGAGCTCTTGCACGAGCGAGGTTTTATGTGGTGCGTGATGGGCAATCCGTTCCATCTGACCGATGAGGTCTGCGACCGCATGAAAGAGCTGGAATGCCGCAAATACCAGCTTTCGCTCGATGGGCTCGAGAAAACGCACGATTACTTCCGTAAGCCCGGCTCGTTTGACGAGACGTTGCGCGCGATTGGATGCCTTAAGCGTGCTGGTATCTGGGTTGCCGTCATGAACACGGTTTCGAGCATGAATGCTGCAGAGCTGCCGCAGCTCATTGATCTTGTGGCAAGCCTTGAAGTCGACGTGTTCGCCTTTGGACGATACTGTCCCACGTCGGGCCAGAAGCGCGATGAGTTCCATCTGGAGCCGTTGGAATATCGCGACGTGCTGCTGGCCGCGCAGGAGCGCATGGAGTTCCATCAGGCGGCGGGCTGCAAGACGTTCTTCCAGCTCAAAGACCACCTATGGACGTTGCTTTTGTGGGAACAGGGTAAGTTCACCATCCCTGAAGGCGCCAAGCCCGGCATGATTTATGGCGGCTGCCACTGCGGTACGGGCCATATGACGGTGCTGCCTACGGGTGACGTCTACGCGTGCCGTCGCATGGAGAGCAAGGTGGGCAACGTCGCCGAGAACTCGCTCGAGGAGCTTTTCTTTTCACCGCAGATGGAAGCAAAGCGTGACTTTAATAAGTTCAAGAAGTGCTCCAAATGCGAGCTTTTTGGCTGGTGCCGTGGCTGCCCCGCTGTGACGTATGGCTACACGGGTGATATGTACGACGCCGATCCACAGTGCTGGAAAGAGATTGAGGAATAGAGCCACCGTGTCATCGGGGACGTTCTTTAACGACTAGTCATTTAAGAACGTCCCCTACGACTATGTTGCAAAAAGCTGTACGCCAGCATCCAAAGATGTCGAAAGATGTCGACTTTGGATGCCGGCGTATATGTTTGGGTCGGCGGGGGAGTGGAGTCTAGGCAATCATTGCGTCGAGCGTGATGAGCTCTCTGAGTCGCTCCGTGCGTGTTTGCCCATGGCGCTTTGCTTTTGCGTCAAAGGCTTCAAGGACCGATTCACCCACACGTGCCGATAAAACAACGCTTGGCTCATCAGAGATCGACGGCCTTCCCAGCTTGATGGTGCGACCCTTCGGCCACCCATCTTTTTCGTATGCCTCTGCGGCTTTCTCCAACTCTCCGGGAGCAAACCCCATCATCTTTTCGAGCTGCTTAGCGTCCATAGCGCCTCCTATCGATCGACATAATGTCGAGCGCCGGTTCTCGGATTCTCTTTTTGTATACAATTTTGTAGACAAAAATACAAGCAGTTTATCGGGCTAATTAGCTTGTTTTGACCCGCCTGTTCGATAGGAAATGAGCATTGACGGCTTCGCTACTCCTTTGCTTTTCAGCTTGGAATTTGGATGCTCATTGAACTTCCGGAGGGGAGCGCTTTATTAAGCTATCGAGATTCTGGGCAGGAACTCTCACTGGTCTTCGGTAATGGGACCAGCTTAATTCGCGACACAGTGTGTCGCGAATGGGAGTAGTCGTTAGGTGTCCTTCAATGGCTACTCATATAAGAACGTCCAAGTGTCGGATTTTGTCATTTAGTGTCGTTCTCAGCGACTATTCTGGAGGGTCGTGGTCAAAAAAGGGCAAATATGAGTACTGTTGCCATTATGGTTGCATTTATTTTGCTATAAATAGCAGCTCCTGATGAGATTTGTTCCCATTAGGAGCTAATTTTATTGAACATATGAGGAGAAATAACGTCGTCTGCGGACGAGTGGAACGTTGAATAGTTCCTGAAGTGATCAAAATCGCTGCTACTAAACAGGTAGCAGTACTCATATTTGCCCTTTTTTGACCACAGCCCTCTCGGAAACCTTTCCAGAGGCGTCAAACAGCCATAATCCAAAGGTCGCCTCAAACAATTAGCCGGTTAAGAGCGTCCATGGCTACCCAAAAGCTGTACGCCAGCATCCAAAGATGTCGAAAAATGTCGACTTTGGATGCTGGTGTACATGTTTAGGCCGTATGGGGTGGGGTCTTGGACGGACGGGATGCGCGTACTAGAGCAGGTTCTCCTGCACCCACGCGATGATGTCACTCGATTCGTAGAGTGGTTTGCCATCGATGAACAGGCAGGGAACCTGGCGCTTTCCGCCGACGGCGATGAGTGCCTGCTCGGCTTCGGTATCGGTCGAGATATTGCGCTCGGGAATGGTCACGCCGTTATCGGCCAAAAAGCGCTTGACCTTTATGCAATACGGGCAGCCGGTCATAACGTAGAGCACGAGCTCGTGATCAGTAGTCATAGGTCTCCAATCGGTTGCGGTTTTGATTGAAATACCCAAAGCCGCTGCGGTCTATGCGCGAGCCGACGACGACTCGATTGCCTGAACCAGAAACGTCGTGGCTCCGTTGCCGCAGGGCTTGTCGTAGTAGTCGATAAAGCGCTGATCGGCAAGATAGCTGTGGGCGAGGCACAGGTATGCTTCGTCTTGGGGTTCGTGTCCCCAGTTAAGGCCAATCCATCGACGGTGCATCGCGACAAGCTTGCGGGCTTCGTTACCCTCTGGATCGCCGTCGCTCATGGCAATCGAGAGCTGACCCAGAATAGCGCGTTCAAGTTCTTTCATGTCGTTCCATGTCTGAGAATCCATGTCCAGTAACGTTTCGTTTGCCGCATCGATAGCCTCATCGCCATAGCGCGCCCGCGCTTCGGCGCCGTAGCGCTCCTCGTTTTCCTGCACGGCGCGCCAACGTTCCAGTTGCGGCAGGACGGCGCCCATGAGCGAGACGGCTTCGTCGAGCGACATGCCGGTGTTTTGCGCCAGCCGCGGGGCACAGTCCTCGATCATTGCCTCCATGGTGGTGTCGTAGGTGTACTGGCCGTGGTCGTAGCACCACTTGCAGTAATGATCGGTCGCTGTGCCCGCAGCATCGGTGCCGCAGTCGTCGGGCGTGAGTATCATGCCGCAGCTCTGGCAATAGTGCTCGGGCATTTCGAGCAGATGAGACAGTGGCTCGCCGGTTACGGCGGCAATGAGCTTCATCATGTCGATGCCCGGGGTGACCTCGTCGCGCTCCCAACGG
Source organism: Collinsella sp. (assembly GCA_048323995.1). Taxonomy (GTDB): domain Bacteria; phylum Actinomycetota; class Coriobacteriia; order Coriobacteriales; family Coriobacteriaceae; genus Collinsella. The sequence continues at coordinate 8,083 of DBFELT010000030.1, forward strand.
CTGACGGCTTGGCGTGTGACGAAGAGTTTGGCGGCGAGCTGCTCTTGGGTAAGGTGATGGGCGCGACGGATGGCAATGAGCTTTTCTGCAAAGGCCATAGCGGCTCCTTTCCGCTGGTTGATGGCTTAAGCATACGCGGCGGCAGGCGCCCTTCCAAGCAACCGTTGGTTGCATGACGGGGGACCGCGGCGAAGAATTGCGCGCAACGTCCCACGCCTCCATGCCGTACAATGACCGGCATGGAACCTATTGCATACATACATACCGACCTGCCGCAGAAGTTCGGCATTCCGCGCAACAGCTTTTTGGCGCCTCATCTGCAGGGACGCATCGTCTTTGAGTCGGAATTTGCCTCCAATGCGGCGGTTGAGGGTTTGGACTCCTTCTCTCACCTATGGCTGCTCTGGCGTTTCGAAAACGGAACGCCCGGCGGCACGGCTAAGGACATAGCCGCCGATGCCAAAACGCAGGACAGGTCCGGCACCAACGCAAAATGGTCGAAAACCGTGCGCCCGCCGCGTCTGGGTGGAGCCGAGCGCGTGGGCGTGTTTGCCACGCGCAGTCCGTTTCGCCCTAATCCCATCGGGCTCACCTGCGTCAAGCTCGACCGCGTGGAGCTTACCGACGACGGCCCCATCATCCATGTGCTGGGGGCCGACCTGCGCGACGGCACGCCCATCTACGACATTAAGCCCTACATTCCGTTTGCGGACTGCCACCCGGATGCAACGGGCGGCTGGATTGAGGATGCTCCGTGGCAAGAGCTCGATATCGAGTTCCCGCAGACGCTGCAGGATATGGTCCCGCCCGCAAAGCTCCCCGGCTTGGTCGAGGTCCTTCGCCAAGATCCACGCCGCGCGGGCAGCAAGCATGAGCCAAACCGCGTCTATCATCTGGCCTACGCCGGGCTCGACATATCCTTTACGGTCGATGAAACCCAGCTAACCGTAGTTGCCGTCAACGACGCGCAAGACTAACCAGCCATTCGTCCGCACCCGTCAAATTAAGCGCCAAACCCCGCGTCAAAACCGCCCACGCTGGTGGACAATAACGCCTATCGAAACAGCCTACTTTGCACGGGAGCTCAGCATGAAATACGACTTTAGCTCGCTTATCGACCGCCACGGCATGGACTCCATCGCCGTTGACTCTTGGGGTGAAATCCCCGGTATGGCTCCGAACGCACCCGACGAGGGCTTCGACCGCATTCCCATGTGGGTGGCGGACATGAACTTTGCCACGGTGTCCACGGTCCAGGAGCACATCATTCAGCGCGCTCAGCACCCTATGTTTGGCTACTTTGATCCACGCGCCGAGTACTTCGACCGCATCATCGAATGGCAGAGTCGCCGCAATGGCGTCGAGGACCTGCGCCCTGAGCATATCGGCTACGAAAATGGCGTGCTGGGCGGTGTCGTGTCGACGCTGCGTGCGTATGTTCAGCCGGGCGATGCGGTGCTGGTCCACAGCCCCACCTACATCGGCTTTACCAAGTCTATCGAAGCCGCGGGCTATCGTATTGTCCACAGCCCGCTTAAACTCGACAACCAGGGCGTGTGGCGCATGGACTTTGAGGACATGGAGCACAAGCTCGCCCAAAACCACATTCATGCTGCGGTGTTCTGCTCTCCGCACAATCCCTGCGGCCGCGTATGGGAGCGTGACGAGATAGAGCGCGCCATGGACATTTATCGCCAACACGATTGCGTGGTAATCTCGGACGAGATTTGGTCCGATATCATCCTGCCGGGACACAGGCATATCCCGACGCAGTCGGTGAGCGAGGATGCCCGCATGCGCACGGTTGCCCTCTATGCGCCGAGCAAGACGTTTAATCTGGCGGGTCTGGTCGGCAGCTACCACATCATCTATAACGAGACGCTGCGCGACCGCGTGTGCACCGTGTCCAACAAGACCCACTACAACGAGATGAATGTCCTTTCCATGCATGCGCTTATCGGTGCCTACCAGCCGCAGGGCTACGAGTGGGTGGACGAGCTCAACCAGGTGCTTGCCGGCAATATCGAGTACTTCTGCGATTACGTGGACGAGCATTTTGAGGGCGTGTCCTATTCACGTCCGCAGGGCACGTACATGGTGTTTCTGGACTGCACCGAGTGGTGCCGCGAGCATGGCTGCGATATTCAGTGGCTGCTCGACGAGGGGGCGCGCGTGGGCGTGGGGTATCAGGACGGCCGTCCGTTTCACGGACCCTGCCACATTCGCGTGAATCTGGCGCTGCCGCTTTCGCGCGTAAAGGAAGCGTGCGACCGCCTGGACCGCTACGTTTTTAATGCACGGTAAGCGGGCGATGCATACGGGGCCTTCTGCCGCGTCGGCCGGAAGGCCCCGCATGGTAATGCGTCTGTAACCATTGGGCTCTCGAGTGGTTTCATTTGCTATTCTTTTTAGCATTTCAGTCTATAAACAGGATCGTCTGGAGCTCGATGAAAAGACCCCGTCGCTCGGTTGCCATTTCGTTGTTTGTTGCGCTTGCAGTGGCGAGCGCCTTTGTCGTAGCGATAGCTGGCTGTTCTGGGTCGAATGGCGGGGCCTCGACGTCTACATTAGAAGGTCTGGAAGCCTCACAAGCCAAAGGCGACAACCTTAAGACGCTCAACGTCGGAAGCGACCTCTATCCACCGTTTGTGTATACCGATGAGTACGGCGATATCGTTGGCCTGGATGTCGAGATATTGACCGAGGCGTTGGCCCGCATTGGCTACAAGCCAAAATACCAGCTGATCGATTGGGAAAAGAAGAAAGAACTGCTGGCGAGCGGCGAGCTCGATTGCGTCATGGGTAGCTTTAGCATGACGGGTCGCGAAAACGAGTATCGTTGGGCCGGCCCGTACCTTGCGAGCCGCCAGGTGGTCGCCGTCGATCCCCAGAGCGATATCTACACGCTTGCCGATCTTGAGGATAAGGTCGTGGCAGTCCAGTCCACCACCAAGCCCGAGGGCATTTTGCTCAATCGTACAAATGAAAACGTTCCGCAAATCAAAGAGCTCTACTGCTTTTCGGACCGCTCATACCTGAACCCGGCGCTCGTCGAGGGTCTGGTCGACGCCATCGCCGCGCATGAGTCCTCGCTGCTTACCTACGAAAAAGACTATGGCGTAACGTATCGCATTTTGGATGAGCCGCTGCTAGAGGTTGGTTTGGGCACCGCTTTCGATATCAACGATACGCGCGACATCGACGTTAAGCTCACTCATGCCTACCAAGAAATGCTTGCCGATGGCACCATGGAACGTCTGGTGTCAAAGTACTTTGATGACCCTTCGCCATTTTTGAATATGGAGGGCCTGTCATGATCGATGCGCCCGACTACGCCGCACAGGAGCGGGGCAATCGTTCGTCAGGGGCATGGCTCCTTGTCGCTCTGCTGGGGATAGCGCTCTCGGTTGTTGCCGGCATGATGAGCTACGGTTACACGACGAACCAAGCCGAGCAGCGATTTGCCGACGTTGTCGATTACGTGGCGACGCAGAGCCTTTCCTGCGATGCATTCAACAGTGCCTATACGACCAAAAACCTGATTCGCGTTATGGAGATCGCCGGAGAGGTGGCGCGCGATATGGAGCGCGACGGCTCGGTGGATAACGCCGCGCTGGAGCAATATACTGACCAGTTTAACGTGAGCGCACTGATCGTGACGGATGCATCGGGCAACTTGGTGTCCGAGTCCTCGACGGATGGCGTGGGCTACGAGTCGCTTGCTACGTATCTCAAAGAATCGCCCGTGCTGGAGGTGGCAACCCATCCGCTTAAGACCTATACCGCCCGCATCACGCTTGCGGATGACTCAGCCGCAGACATTGGTTGCGTGACCCGGCAGGATGGCGAGGGTATCGTTATCGCGGTGAGGCACCAGAGCGCGAAGGCAGTTGCAAGCAATACGCTCAAACTGCAGAGTCTGCTCGAAGGCTATGAAACCATCGATAGCGGCAATATCGTGATCGAAAGCGACGGCAAGGTCGTTGCGACCAATGCCGTCGAACCCACCGTATTGGGCGTGTTCGACCTGCCCGCGACGGACGCCATCATTGTCGACGGGATTAAAGAGCGCTGCCTGCCCGGCAAAGTCCGACTGGTCAACGTCAACGGCGAGTGGTATTTGGGCACATACGGAAAAGCGCGAAAATTCTACGTGTACACCTATGTCTCGGCGCAGCGCTACTTTGAGGTCGTCGCGGCTGTTGCTGCCGGCGTGCTGGTGCTCTACAGCGGTGTTATAGCCACTGTTGTGATGGTGCGCCGCCGCGCTGATCGTCGACGTTTGACGGACTTGCTGCAGCAGGAGCGCGACTATGGCGACAAACTGGCTAAGGCGGCGCGTGAGGCCTCGTCTGCCAACTCGGCAAAGACAGAGTTTTTGCGTCGCATGAGCCACGATCTACGCACGCCCATCAACGGCATTCGCGGTATGGTTGAGGTTGGCGATGCCAATGCGGACGATCTGCAAAAGCAGACCGAGTGCCGCTCAAAGATCTGGACGGCATCGGGACTACTGCTCGACCTTGCCAACGAGGCCCTGGATATGAGTCGTTTGGAGAGCGGGCAGATCGAACTGGAGCTTGTTCCCACAAACTTGGTGACCCTCACCCGCGAAGTACGCGATATTCTGGAGCGCCAGGCCGAGGAGCGTTTGGTGACGATCGCCTGCGACCAGAGGACTCTCGTCCATCCCTATGTTCGGGTGAGCGTGACGCATCTCAAGCGCTTATTGGTCAATATTGCCGGTAATGCCGTCAAGTACAACCGTCGGGGCGGCTATGTTCGTCTGGCGTGCCGCGAGGTGGAACCGGTGAATGGCGCCCCCGTGTACGAATACACCATTGCCGATAACGGCATTGGCATGAGCGAGGAGTTCCACAGCATCTGTATGAGCCGTTCAGCCGCGAGGAGCAGCAGGTTGAGGGCGCTTCGTCGGGGACCGGCCTGGGTGCGTCCATTGCCAAGCAGCTGGTCGAGCTTATGGGTGGGACCATGAGCTTTTCGAGCATCTTGGGGCAGGGGACGACGTTTACCATCCGTCTGCCGTTTGAGAAGTGCAAGCGCTCCGAGATTCCCCGGGCAGTTCGCGTGGATTCGGGCGATGGCGATGCGCTCCAGGGCTTGCGCGTTTTGCTCGTAGAGGATAACGACCTGAACGCCGAGATCGCGCAGTTTACGCTCGGCCGTGCCGGTGCCGTCGTAACGTATGCTAAGGATGGCGAGTCTGCCGTCGAGATGTTTGCCGCGAGCGCGTCGCACGAGTACGACGTGGTGTTGATGGACATCATGATGCCGGGCATCGATGGCCTTGAGGCCACGCGTCGGATTCGAGCACTCGATCGCGAGGATGCCGCGACCACGCCGATTATCGCCGTGAGCGCCAACGCCTTTGCCGACGACCGCAGGCTTTCGCGCGAGGCGGGCATGAACGCGCACCTGAGCAAGCCTGTGAGCTCGCAAGAGCTCGTTGAGGCGTTGGCGCACATCGCCGCCGACGCTTCATAAACATATGGCCCGGTTCCCAGGTGGGTTGGAACCGGGCCATATTGCTATTTGTGACGTCTGTTCTTGAGGCTTACTTTTCCTGAATCTGCTTACCGCAGAGATGCTCAATCGTAATCTCGTAGAGCTGGACGCCCTTAATGTCCTTGGCGATTTCCTCTTCGACTTCCTCGGCAGAAGGGTAGTACTTAAGCGCGAGCTGGCGGACTTTATCCTCGATAAACGCGGGAGTGTCATTTGCCAGGCGACAGCGGCCAAAGACCACGGTACTCATAACGTAGGGAGCCCAGTCACCGTCCTGGTACCACTCGTTGCCGTAAACGGTAAAGCAGACCTTGTCATCGCGCTTGAGTGCGTCGACCTTGTGGCCGGCTTTGGCACCATGGAAATAAATTTTGTCGTGCTCGGCGTCGAAGAAGTAGTTGACGGGAATGGCATAAGGGTAGCCATCGTCGCCGTTGACGGCAAAGACTCCGCGCTTGCAGGTGGCGAGCAACTCGCGCGCTTCCTCGTCAGTGATGGCACGTTTCTTTCGACGTAAGGGCCTAAACATCGTTGGCTTCCTTTCTGCTGCGTATGGTTGTTGAGCACAAACTATAGCGAAACGGATCCGTTTTTCTTGATGCGGGCGAGTATGTTTTTGAGCTTGTTAAAATCGAGCGGCTTGGGCAGGTGGGCGTTCATGCCGGCATCGTGTGCCGCCTTGGCGTCCTCGGCAAAGGCATTGGCGGTGAGCGCGATGATGGGGATATCGGCTGCATCGAACTTCTCGCTCAGACGAATCGCGCGGGTTGCCTCGTAGCCGTCCATGCCCGGCATCATAATGTCCATTAGAATCGCATCGAAGCTACCCGCGGGACGGCCAACGTATAGGTCGACCGCTTCGTTGCCGTCGGCGGCGCGAGTTACGACGATGCCCTCGCTTTCGAGCAGAGCCTGGGCAATCTCGGCATTGAGCTCGTTATCTTCTGCCAAAAGGACGTTCATGCCGGCAAGCGAGCAGCTGTTTGCCTGGCCGTCCGCACGCTCTCTTGCCCGAGGGTTCTTGTCGATATTGAGCGGAATCTGGACGTTGAACGTACTCCCCACGCCAACTTCACTCGAAATCTCAATCGTACCGCCCATCAGTTCAATTAGTGACTTGACGATTGGCATGCCCATGCCGGTTCCTTGGAACTTGCTGCGCGCATCGTTACCTTCTTGGGCAAACGGCTCATAGATATGCTTTAAAACTCGGGAGCCATGCCAATGCCGGTATCCGAAACGCTAAAGCAAAAGAGCGCGCGCCCATCATCGAGTGGCTTGGTCTTTGAGCTAAAGGTGACGGAGCCGCCGTGCTTGTTGTACTTAATGCTGTTGTCTAACAGGTTGATCATGATCTGTCGGATATGGGTGGGACTGCCAATCATGTATGGCCCCGTGGCGTACGGCAGACTACCGTCCTGCATTGTGATGCCGTTATCGGATGCGCGGAGCTTGCACAGCACCAGCGTATCGTCACAGAGCTCTTGGAGGTTAAAAGGCGCATGTTCCAGTGTTAGCTTGCGGTCTTCGATTTTGCCCATCTCGAGGATATCGTTGATCAGCGAGAGCAGGTGATTGGCGGCAACACGCGCCTTGGCGCGGCTTTCGCGGGCGACTTGCATGTCGCCTTCCTTCAATTCCTCAATTTCGATAAGACCCAGGATGCCGTTGAGTGGCGTGCGGATGTCGTGGCTCATACGCGTGAGGAATGCCGTCTTGGCGGCGTTGGCGGCGTCGGCTTTCTGCTGTTCTTTCTGCGCACGTTGAAGCGACCAGACAAGGATGACGATGCCGGTGAGCAAAATGCAGATGACGACTGCCACAATGACGATGCGGTTGCGGTAGAGAAGTCGGAACGCATCCGATTCTTGCGCCGAGTACGATGTGGGGGAATAACTGCTTGCAGAGAGCGATTCGCCAGCATTGACGATGCCCTTATTAATGATTCCCAACAGCACGGGCTTGCCGCGCGAAATCAAACACGATAGCTGTGCCGTGTCGGTGAGCTCCTGTGTTTTGAAATCCTCGATGTCGTAGGTGTCGCGGATGGTTTCCAGACGCGTACTGGGGACAATGATGCAACGTGCCTTCCCATTATTGAAGGCTTCGAGCGCCTCGTTGTCATTCGGATATTCGGTTACCTTTGCGTCGGGGAATAGGTTTTCGAGCTCAAGACGGTTGACGATCGCGTTTGCTGTGCAAGCGATGTTCTTAAGGTCACTGTTCAGGTTGCTGCTGCTGTGAATGGCGGTTAGGGAAACCGTTCCCATCGGGTTTGACAGGATGACCCCTGCCTGCTCGGCAAGCCAGTAGTCGCGAAACAACGGTAGGGCGACATCGATGGTCCCTTTGGAAAGGGCTTTGGTCATTTGCTTATTGTCCGAGAACGCTACTGTTGCAACCGTAATGCCAAACTTGTCGTGCAACGTCGTTGCAAGCGAGGCGAGCGATCCTTCCATTTCGCCGTCGTCATTTTGCGTGCAGTAGGGGAGTTTGTTTTTAAGATAGCCGATCGTGATGGTGTTGTCGTTTGCTTTGAGCCAGGAGCGCTCGGGGCCGGTGAGCGATGATGAGCCGCTGTTTTGGGTCGAGTAGCTAGATTTGACTTCGTCGTTATAGCGTGGGTTGACGCGGGCGATTGCCGTCATGGCGGCATTGATGTCGTTCATCAGATCGGGGCGGCTTTTGGGAACGGCAAAATAGTAGTCACTTGAGCCAACGTAGAACATGGGCGACGCATCGGGCGACGAGATAGTGTCGTTCATAATGACGGCGTCGACCTCGCCGTCTGCAAGCGCCTCAAAGAGGGCGCCGCCGGTGCTGATTTCTTTATAGGTACAGGTGATGCCTTCGTTGGCGAGCCACTGCTGGCCGACGAAGGTTTGCATAGCGCCGGGGTTGTAGCCGATGGTAAGGCCTTGGAGCGCTTGGGGGTCACCCTTGGCCAGGTCGTCGCGATTGGGCTTGGCGTAGATGTAGTAGCGCTCGGTGCCCTCGGGGTTCGAGGAAAAGAGCAACTTTTGGGCGCGTTCCTCGGAGTAGGAGATGTTGGGCATGAGGTCGATGTCGCCCGCCTCGAGCATGTCCATAAGCTCGGTGAAGGTGCCGGAGACGTATTCGTACTGCCAGCCCGGCGTGTAGTATGACAGCGTCTGCAGGTAGTCATAACCCCAGCCCGAAAGGCGCTCGCCCGGCGTGCCCTCCTGGAAGCCTTTGTTGTTGACGAGCCAGCCAACGCGGACCGTCTTGACCTGTTGGTCGGTGTTGGCGGCATAGGCCTGGACAGGCGCGATGGAATTCAGCACGGTAAGTGCGGCAAGCACAATGGCCAGAGCGCGATATATAACTGAACGAAGGGCGACGGTAGCTCTCACGTGCAATCCTAACGAATCGAGACAATACCGCATAAGGATACCAGCTCAGCCTGCCCAGTCGGCAGCTGTACCGCTAAACGCTCCCGCCCGGCAGTTGGGACAGTCCCTTTCTGCCGGCACAAAAGGAACGTCCCTAACTGCCGGTTGTGGGACAATACCGAGCGAACGTGATTGGGCGTCTGGAAAAGGGGTCGCGATGAACAGGTTAAGGACGCTTGCCGACGTGTTGCGCCAGGCTGGCTTTGCGCGCATCACGGGCCTGTTTCTTATCTTTTACCTGCTGTGCTCGACGGCCGTCTGGCTGTCCGAGCCCACGACCCTTACGTTTGGCGATGGCCTGTGGTTTAGCTTTGAGACGGTCTCGACGATCGGCTTTGGCGATATCCCGGCCGAAACGCCGGTTGCCCGCGCTATTACCGTCGTCTTGAGCGTTATCAGCATTTTCTACATCGCCATGCTCACGGGCGTGGCGGTGAACTACTGCAATACGCTCATCAAGCTGCGCCAAAAGGACACTATGGCGCGCTTTATGGATGATCTGGAGCATTTGGAAGAGCTCGATCGCGACGAGCTCGCCGATCTTTCGCGTCGCGTGCGCGAGTATCGTCGACGCCAGCGCTAGAACGGGCGCCGTGCGTCACGATGAGGGGGACTGAATATGAATATCACCGTGTATCTGGGTGCCAGCGTCGGTAATGACCCGGCGTTTCTGCCCGCGGTGCAGGAGCTGGGCAACTGGATTGGCGTCAACGGACACGCGCTGGTATACGGCGGGTCCAAGTCAGGCCTGATGGGTGCACTCGCCGATAGCGTACTCGAGGCGGGTGGACACGTGACGGGTGTTGAGCCGAGTTTTTTTATCGAGGCCGAGTTTCAACATGACGGTATCGACGACCTCATCGTGACGAGTGATATGGCGGAGCGCAAGGCCAAGATGATTGAGCTCGGCGATGCGTTCGTCGCCTTTCCCGGTGGGACGGGCACGCTCGAGGAGATTGCCGAGGTCATGTCCGCGGTGTCGTTGGGGCACCTGAGCGCTCCGTGCATCCTGTATAACCTGGACGGTTACTACAATGACCTTAAGGCGCTGCTCGGGCACATGATTGATAAGGGGCTTTCGAGCCCGAGGCGCCAGCACGGCATCTACTTTGCCGACGATTTGCGCGAGATTGCCTCGATTATCAATGGATAAGTCTTGAGCCTGCCCCACTATGACTCTCAATGGTGCCGTTTGCGGCGCAGATGGTTGGCTCGTTCGGGCAACGCTCGCTCTACAATAAAACGCATCTATGTCGACTTTGACCGCGGGAGGACCCGATGGATAACCTTGCCAAACCCACAAACCGCGCGCTGTTTTTAGTTAGCGTTGCCGTGACCGGTGCGTTCGCAGGTGCCGCGGTCTGGCTGTTCTTCTTTGATATGGAGCACGGTATCGACTATCTATGGACCGAGATTCCGCACGCGCTGGGCGTCGCTTCGCCCGAGCTTGCCAGCGGCCCGTTTGGCTTTCTGCCGTACCCGTTTTTTGTCTGCCTGCTGGGCGGCCTGCTGATCGGTCTGTATGAAAAGGTGACGGGCACCAAGACCGATGACCTCAACCAGGTGATGGCCAAGGTCAAACAGGACGGGTGCTACCCCTACGACAATCTGGGCAAGCTGTCGCTTGCCGCGCTGCTACCGCTGCTGTTTGGCGGAAGTATTGGACCGGAAGCCGGTCTGACCGGCGTCATTGCGGGACTGTGCAGCTGGGTCGGCGATCGCATGCGTCGCTTTGGAGCCGAGTTTAGGGAGCTCACGCTGCTGGGTACCCAGGCTGCCCTGACGGCGCTCTTTACCGCGCCCGTGTTTGGCTTTGTGGCGCCGCTTGCCGGAAGTGCTGACGGCCAGGGCGAAGGCGCCCATGATGAGTCCGCGTCCGGCGAGATCACCATCAAGCTGCCCAAGGCGCAAAAGACCGTGGTTTACGGCATCGCGATTGCCGGCGGTCTGGGCACCTACCTGCTGCTCGGCCGGCTCATGGGCGGCGGCATGGGTATGCCGAGGTTCGAGGCTGCCGTGGTGGGCAACCTCGAGGCCGCTTGGCTCATTCCCCTGGCGCTCGCTGGTACCGTTTGCGGATGGCTGTACTTTGTCTCTGAGCATGCGAGCGAGGTCCTGGCGCACGCGATGGGGGAGCGCCCCGTCGCCAAGGCCATGCTGGCCGGTCTGGTACTTGCCGCCTGCGGTACGGCTCTGCCCTTCACCATGTTTGCCGGCGAGACGCAGGCCGACGTGCTCATGGAAACCTATCTGACCATTCCCGCCGGCGTGCTTATCGCGACCGGTCTTGTTAAGGCCATGCTGACCCCCGCCCTTATCAACATGGGCTGGCGCGGCGGCCACTTCTTCCCCGTCATCTTCTCGGGCGTAAGCCTGGGCTACGGCCTTGCCATCCTCACCGGCGCCGATCCGGTCTTTTGCGTCGCCGTCTGCACGGCATCGACGATGGGTGCGGTCATGCGTCAGCCGGTCATGGTCGTGGGTCTGCTGCTCATGTGCTTCCCGCTCAAGGGTATCGTCTGCATGATCATCGCGGCCGTTATCGCCGCTGGCATTCCGCTGCCCAAGCCGCTACGCAAGTAGCGCGGTTTTTCACGAGTCAATTCCAGGGGTACGAGATGATCCTGTACTTTAGCGCGACAGGGAACAGCGAGCATGTGGCGCGTCGCATTGCAGCGGCGACAAGCGACAAAGTTATGTCGATTGAGCGCTTTGATGCCGAGATCCTTCACCTTGCTGTGATGGAAGGCCCCTGTCGGCTGGGGTTTGTCACCCCGGTATACGCCTGGGGCTTGCCGACGCCAATGATCGAGTTTTTGAAGACTGTCGACCTATCGGTTGCTGCCGGCACAAAGGGCGGCGAGCGCCCCTATACGTTCTATGTCTCGACATATGGTTCGACGACCGGGCAATCGGCCAAGTTCGCCCGCGATCTGCTACACGAGCGTGGGCTCGAGTTAGATGCGGCGATGAGCGTCAAGATGCCCGATACCTGGACGCCTGTTTTCGACCTGTCTGACCCTCAAAAGGTTGAGGGTATCAATAGAGCTGCCGAGGCGCAGATTGATGCCGTGATCGAGGCGGTGCGGGCACGCCGCACGGGCAACATGATGCGCCATCGCGTGCCTCTGTTTGCATCGTGCGCGTATCACGCAATTGGGCTGCCGCGCATGCAACAGACGAGCAAGTTTGCCGTCGATGCCGATCGCTGCATCGGCTGCGGCCTGTGTGCCAAGCGCTGCCCCATGGCGGCGATTGAGATGCGCGACGGCCTTCCCGTCTGGACAAAGCCGGAGTGCGCAGCCTGCCTTCGTTGCCTGCACTGTTGTCCCAAATTTGCCATCTCGCACGGTAAGCGCACGGCATCCCACGGTCAGTACAGGCATCCCAAGCCAGGTGTGAGGATGTAGCGGCTGCTGGCCGCGCTACTTCCAAACTGCGAGCGCTGCAGTGCCCAGTACGATGAGGGCGAGACCGACGACGCTGCGTCGTGAGAGTTTTTCGTTGAATATCAGGCGCGCAAATAGTACTGATACGACAATCGATAGTTTGTCGATCTGCACCACGACGCTCACCTGGCCTGTGGCGATGGCGTAGTAATAGAGCAGCCACGATGCTCCGGTCGCGATGCCCGATGTTGCGAGAAATGTGAGTTCGCGCCGGTCAGCGTGCGCGACCTGATCCAGTTTTCCCTTGGCTGCCACGATCGCCCATGCCATAACCAGTACCACGCAGGTGCGGATTGCCGTGGCCAGGTTTGACTCGACGCCTTCGATGCCAACCTTGGCAAGGATGGACGTGAGCGCCGCGAACACGGCGGCGCCGAGGGCGTAAGCGAGCCAGGTCCGGTCTTGCTGCTGCTCGGGTCCGGCAGACTGCTTCTTCTCGATCATTAAAAACGTGCCGAGGGTGATGACAGCGGTTCCCACGAGCTTAACCGCAAGGTTGCTCGTCTCGCCAAAAAGTACGATGGCGATCAGTGCGGCGAGTACGGTGCTCATCTTGTCGACCGGTACGACCTTATTGACGCCTCCGATGCCCAACGCCTTAAAGTAACAGATCCACGAAGCGCCGGTAGCGAGTCCCGAGAGGACGAGAAAGAGCCAAGATCTGGGTTCGATGCTGCCGATGGTTCCAATGGATCCAGAAATGCCCGCCATTGCCCAGGCGAAAACGAGCACCACGCAGGTGCGAATGGCCGTCGCGACATCGGAGTCGGTCTGCTTGATGCCGCATTTGGCCAGGACAGATGTGATGCCGGCAAAGAAAGCCGACACAAATGCTGCTGCGACCCACGACACGGGTGAAATGCCTCCCCAAAGAACAGCCGCGCCAGATTTACGGCGCTCGTCCGATGATACCGTCCCGCCATGAAGCTTTGATATCGCTGTGGTGAGACAGGGGCCATAGTTCGAGAGGGCATTTGGTTAAGGCTCGAATCGAAGGTGAATGGTTTTCCGCGAAGTGAACGAGTAAATCTGGACCCCTGGAACATGCACACTTTTTTCGAACAAAACTGCAGGGTTCTTAGACAAAAACCGCAGGAATTGAGTCCTTAAAAATGTCGATGCTACAGGGCACTGTTTTTACTCGTTCACTTCTCGGAAAAGTATTCACCTTCGATATGCTGACGGTGTCTTTTTGGTTGCCAAGAACTAGACGACCTGCTGTGAGGGGCGGTGGTGACGCTATGCCGTCTTGTTTCATTGAAAAAATAAGCGGGGTACCACCTAAGCTTTTTTAGCTGTCGATTACAGATCGCGTGCTCGATAGACCTTGGTGCTGACAGCGCAGCTGATTGCACATAGTGCGAGCGCCAATACTGCAATTCCTGCACACAGGCAGCCAAGGACGGCGGGATCGGGATTCGTCCCGGCAATCGACATGAGCCAGTTACTGATGGGGTTGGAGGAGCTCAACGTGGCAATGGCAAGGCACCAGAGCAGGGCAAACAAGCCAACGGATAGGCGCAGCGCCTCCATGTGTCCAAAGCGAAAGAACAGCGGCTGTGCCAAAAACACCATCATGAGGGAGATGAGCGTCGATGCGGCGGAGGCGATTGCGATTTCAAAGACCGTCTGTCCTGTCGAAGGAATGCCCGCGCTGTTGAAGAGCGGGATGGCGACGACACTCAAAAGCGTAGCTGCACATGTCATGACGGCGGAGAAGACAATAACGCTCAGGTAGCGTGCGCAGATGATGTCTTTGCGCGAGAAGGGCAGCGTTGCCCGGTAGCGCTCCCAACCGTTTTGATTGTCGAAACCAGCCAGTGAGTTCATGACCATGATAGGCGACATGGCACTGACCGCGCAGGCGCCAGCACTCATGCCAGAGTCACCGTCCGATGCGTTGGCGAGGGTCAACACGACGAAGATGAACAAGCCGACGCCCGCAATGCTCGGGATAAGCGAGCGAGCGATGGCGAGCTCGGACATAAAGGCGCGTTTCATTTCGAAGCTCCTTTCAGCATGAGGCGAAGATAGTCATCAATGGTTGCCCGATCGCAGGGAATCTCGGGGAAGGCCTCGAGCGTATCGCGACGGTTGGGCACGAGCACGTCCACGCTGTAGGCATGGCGGGCGGCACGGGCGCCTTCGACGCAAGCCATAAGCTCGGCGGCCTGTGCTTGGGTACAGTGGGCGATGCCAGCGCGGTCGGTAATATCCTCGCGCGGCTGGTCAAAAATAATCGAGCCATTATCGATGCAGATGACGCGATCAGCGGCGCGATCGAGGTCGGATGTAATGTGGCTCGAGAGCAGCACACTGTGCTGGCCGTCGGCGACAAAGGCAAGCAGCTCATCAAGCAGCTCCTCGCGTGCCATGGGATCGAGGCCCGCGGTGGCTTCGTCCAAAACGAGCAGCTTGGCCTCGTGGCTGAGCGCGCAGGCAAGCTGCAGCTTCATGCCCATGCCGCGGGAGAGGTCCTTGACCTTTGTCTTGGGATCGAGGCCAAATCGGTTGATGAATCCGGCGAACGTTTCGCGGTCCCACGTGGGATACGCCGGGCCTACGAGCGACTCGATCTGGCCCACCTTGAGCGTGGAGGGGAAGGGGCACGTGTCCAGGACAAGACCGACGCGGGAGCGTAGATGGCGTTGCGACTCATCGGGCGCGTCGGCGCCACAGCGCTGCCCAAACAGGTGCACTTCGCCGGCATCGAGCTTGATAAGCCCGAGCGCGGCGCGAATCGTCGTCGTCTTGCCGGCGCCATTTGCGCCCACAAAGCCAACGATCTGGCCAGGCTCCACGGCAAGCGTGACGTCGCGCAGCGAAAAGCGGTCGCTTACAGTGCGTGAGATGCCTTTGAGTTCTAGCAAGTTTTGCATGGTATAGCCTTTCTTGCAGATGGCTACTGCATGGTTTCGGGGGCTACCAGGTCGAGCATCTCGTGCAGTTTGTCGCGCGTGACGCCCAGGGTTTCGGCTTGGCTCGCCGCTTTCGCAAGCAACTCTTCGATATGGCAGAGCTGACTTTCGCGCAAGAGTTCTTGGTTGCCCTCGGCGACAAAGCAGCCTTTGCCCTGCACGGTGCAGATAAACCCAAGCTGCTCCAGGTCGGCGTAGGCCCGCTTGGTGGTGATGACGCTCACGCCAAGATCGCTCGCGAGTGCACGGATGCTGGGGAGTTTGGCTCCCGCGGTGAGTGTGCCCGAAAGGATCTGAGCTTTAACCTGCGAAGATATCTGTTCATAGATGGGCTTATCGCTCGAGTTGGATAGGATGATGTCCACAGCGGCTCCTTAGCTGATGGGCTACACGTGTATATAACCGGTAAGCACAGTATATATACACTATGCACAGTTATGCAAGAGGCAAATAGGGATTGTCCGCCCGTTCATTCATCTCAATCTGTAACATCTGGAACCGATTTGGACGGCTACCTGTTACAGGTTGAGATTTTGCTGGCGGGCCCCACCTGGTTGTCTCAATCTGTAACAACTGGAGAAGTTTTTGGCTGCTAGATGTTATAGATCGAGACATTGGTCACCCGTCTATCCTTATATCTCAATCTGTAACAGATGGACCCGTTTTGAGTGGCTAGATGTTACAGATCGAGATCTTTCTGGGACGCCCACCTGTTTATCTAAATCTGTAACAGGTAGAGGTTCAAAAACCGTCTAGATGTTACAGATCGAGACAAACTGCTGCGGAGTGCCGCCATCGATTGCTGCCCTAGGCCCTAACTGATGAATTTGTCCTGATAGGTGCCCTATGGCGGAATTTCGCGGCTACAATAGTGCGGTTACAACGACGTAATGCACTCAATGCAAGAAAGGATCCGCATGGCAAGCCTGTCGGATGAAATCTCGTCGCGCCGCACATTCGCGATCATCAGCCACCCGGACGCCGGCAAGACCACACTGACCGAGAAGCTGCTGCTCTATACCGGCAGCATCCAGACTGCCGGCTCAGTCAAGGGCAAGAGCTCGGCCAAACATGCCGTCTCGGACTGGATGGACATCGAGAAGGAGCGCGGTATTTCCGTTACCTCTTCGGTGTTGCAGTTCACCTATAACGGCGCCTGCGTCAACATCCTCGATACCCCCGGCCACCAGGACTTCTCGGAGGATACCTACCGTACCCTTATGGCCGCCGACGCCGCGGTCATGGTCATCGACGGCGCCAAGGGCGTCGAGGCCCAGACCAAAAAGCTCTTTAAGGTCTGTACGCTGCGCCACATTCCCATCTTCACCTTTGTGAACAAGCTCGACCACGAGGCTCGCGATCCGTTTGAGCTCATGGAAGAGATCGAGAACGTTCTGGGTATCAATACGTATCCCATGAACTGGCCGATCGGCAGCGGCCGCAATTTCCGCGGTGTGTTCGACCGTCAGACCCGTCGCGTCATTGCCTTTGAGGGCGACGGCCACGCCAACGCCACCAAGAAGGTCGCCGAGGTCGAGGCCGAGTTGGGCGATCCTTCCATGGATGAGCTCATCGGCGAGGAGAACCATAAGAACCTGATGGACGACATCGAGCTGCTCGATGGCGCCGGCGATGAGCTCGACTTGGATGCCGTGGCTTGCGGCAAGCTGAGCCCGGCGTTCTTTGGCTCGGCACTCACCAACTTTGGCGTGGAACCCTTCCTCAAGGAGTTCCTGCGCCTGGCTCCGACGCCGCGCGCCTATACCGATACGCTCACCAGCGAACCGGTCGATCCCTGCCGCGACGACTTTAGCGGCTTTGTGTTTAAGATCCAGGCCAACATGGACAAGAACCACCGCGACCGCATCGCCTTTGTGCGCATTTGCTCGGGCAAGTTCGAGCGTGGCATGGATGCCTTCCACATGCAGGGCAACCGCAAGCTCAAGCTTGCCACGGGTACCTCGATGATGGCCGATGATCGCGCCATCGTGGACGAGGCGTACGCGGGCGATATCGTAGGCCTGTTCGACCCGGGTATCTTTAGCATCGGTGACACTGTGTGCTCCGGCAAGCGCCACGTGCAGTATCCGCAGATCCCGACGTTTGCCCCCGAGATGTTCGCTCGCATTACGCAGGTCGACACGCTCAAGCGCAAGCAGTTCGTCAAGGGCATGGAGGAGCTTGCCCAGGAGGGTGCCATCCAGATCTTCCGCGAGCTGGGTGCCGGCATGGAGAGTGTCATCGTGGGCGTGGTCGGCGTGCTGCAGTTTGAGGTACTCGAGCGCCGTCTTAAGGCCGAGTACCGTGTTGAGGTTCGTCGCCAGCCGCTGCCCTATACGGACATTCGCTGGATCCAGAACGACCCCGACACCATCGATATCCCGGGCCTTTCGCTCACGCGCGACACGCTGCGCGTCGAGGACATGCGCGGTGGCAAGCTGTTGCTGTTCACGAGCCCGTGGAACGTGGATTGGGCAACCGACCACAACCCCGACCTTATCCTGTCGGAGTTTGGCAACGTAGCCTTTTAACGCATCGGCGCGGTGGCCCTGCGGGGCTGCCGCGCCGTCTGCTTGCTTGATGCCGTGTGAGCGGCTATCATACCCACCGTCGTCTCAAGACCGGGGCGTCCGAGCAGTTCGGGTCCGATATCCTGCTCGTTAAACCTAAAACCAAAGGAGTACATAATGATCAAGAAGGTCATGGAGGACTACAAGGTCCTGTTGCGGAGCATTCCCGCGGCAACGGTTTCGCTGTTTTTCGTGAGCGTCATCATGATGAACCTGCTGGCCAACAAAGAGCTCATCAGCCTGCCGTATCTGGCGCTCGATTGCGGCTTTGTGGTGAGCTGGGTTTCGTTTTTGTGCCAGGACATGATCTGCAAGCGCTTTGGCGCCAAGGCGTCCATCAAAATCTCTATCCTCGCGCTGCTGGTCAACCTGGCCGTGAGTCTGTGCTTTTGGGCATGCTCGCTCACGCCCGGCATGTGGGGCGCCTACTACGACACGGGCATGATCGAGGTCAACAACGCCCTTAACGCCACCATCGGCGGCACCTGGTACGTGGTGCTGGGCTCTTCGCTGGCAATGCTCGTTTCTGCCGTGGTTAACTCCACGCTCAACCAGTCGCTCGGCCGTATGCTCAAAAAGAATAACTTTGCGAGCTTTGCCTTCCGCTCCTATGTGTCCACGGGTGTTGGCCAGTTTATCGACAACCTGGTCTTTGCCATCGTGGTGAGCCACACGTTCTTTGGTTGGACCTGGGTGCAGGTCCTTATGTGCTCGCTGACGGGTGCCGTCGCTGAGCTGCTGTGCGAGGTCTTCCTGAGCCCCGTGGGCTACAAGGTCGTGCGCGGCTGGGAGCGCGAGAATGTGGGTTCCGAGTACCTCGAGCGCCACGCAACCGCCTAAGGAGCAAGTATGCGGGTTTTGATCACGGGCGCTTCGGGCGGTATCGGAGCCGCGTGCGTGCAGCGCTTTTTGGACGAGGGCCACGAGGTCGTGGGCTTTGATCTGCTGCCGGCGGCGATCGAACACGAGCGCTACCGCCATCTGATCGTTAATGTCTGCGAGCCGGACTCGTTTCCAGGCGACCTTGAACCCCAGGTGATCGTGAACGTTGCCGGTACGCAGGATTCGGCCGACGATATCGCCGCCAACCTGTGTGGCACCATCAACGTGACCGAGCGTTACGCCTTTGTGGGGGAGGGGCTTGCCGCCAAGCCGGCGCCGGCTATCAAATCCGTGGTCAATGTGGGGTCGGCGAGCGGACATACGGGATCGGAGTTTCCCGTCTATGCCGCCAGCAAGGGCGGCGTTATCGCCTACACCAAAAACCTTGCAAACCGCCTGGCACCGCAGGCCATCGCCAACAGTGTGGACCCGGGCGGCGTTATCACGCCGCTCAACCGTTGCGTGATGGAAGACGAACACCTGTGGAACCAGATTATGGAGCTCACGCCGCTTAAGCGCTGGGCCACCGCCCAAGAGATCGCCGAGTGGATCTACTTTGTGGGCGTGACCAACCGGTTTATGACCGGGCAGAGCCTGCTGATTGATGGTGGCGAGGCCGGCCGCACCCAGTTTATTTGGCCCGAATAGGAAACGCGTCCGATGGAAAGCCGTCGGGCGCGTTTTTGATGTATCGATTTTTAGCCGAGGCAAGTCCAGCTGACGGGGGTCGAGCCGTGCTGTTCGAGTAGCCGATTGGCTGCCGAGAAGGGGCGCGACCCCATAAAAGCGGGGAGTTCTGCCGTGGCACGGTTGGCCGAAAGCGGCGAAGGGTGCGTAGAGGCCAGGCAGAACTTGCCGGTTGCCTTGCCCGCGCCGGTCGCGGCGAGCTTGCCTTCGACCATCTGCTGGGCAAAACGACCCCATGCCAAAAAGACTACCGGCTGGGGTAGCTGGCAGCAGCGTTCGATAACGTAGTCGGTCAGGGTACTCCAGCCCAGTTTGGCGTGCGAGTTGGCGGCATGCTCGCGCACGGTGAGCGTGGTGTTGAGAAGCAGGACGCCCTGCTGTGCCCATGGAGTTAGATCTCCCGTGGCGGGAATAGGGTAGCCCAGATCGGCTTTGAGCTCCTTATAGATGTTGCGCAGGCTCGGCGGCAACTTGGTTTGCGTCGCGGGGACCGAGAACGACAGCCCCATGGCCTGGTTGGGTCCGTGATAGGGGTCTTGACCCAGGATGACAACCTTGACCTGGTCGGCCGGCGTATAGGCGAGGGCATTGAGGATGTCGTCTTGTGCCGGGTAGATGGTCTGCTCGGCACGCAAAAGGGCGATGCGCTCGAGCAGCTGGTTCGTAGTGTTACGTACCGGCTGCGGCGCATCACCCAACCAAGTTGCTATGTTGCGGTCGCGGGTTGCGGTGTCCATGGGGCTCCTTTATGGCAGATGCTCTGTTGGCATCTATTGTAAAGGCGCACCGGTTGCCTATGACACGGCTGTATGAAGAACGGGGTCTACGAGACGCGCTCGGGCGCTCCTGCCATGTGGGCGTGGTCGTGAGCATGCGCATGAAGTCGCGGAAACTCGACGGTTGCCGCCATGACGCCGGTGAGGATGAGAGCTGCACCCAGGAAGGCGATGGGGCTCAGGACCTCGCCGACCAAGAAGAACGAGAAGACAGCGGAGCAGACCGGCTCGAGCGAGAAGGCGAAGCCGGTGGTCTCGGCGGGCACGTGGGGCTGCACGAGCGTCTGGGTGATAAAGCCGTAGGCAGAGCAAATGAGTGCGAGCGCGACAACAACCACGATCTCGCTGGGCGTACTGGGAAGTGTGAATCCGCCAAAGACGCATGCGGCGATACCCGAGAATAAGCCGCCGAAGCCCAGCTGCCAAACGCCCAGGGCCAGCGGGTCGACATCTTCGACAAAGCGCTTCGCCACAATGATATGGCCGGCATAGACAAAAGCGGAGAGCAGCATGATGAGCGCGCCCGGGTTCAGGCTGGTGAAGTCGGCGCCCGAGAGCAGCAGCATGCCGCAGGTGACGATGGCGGTGCCGACGAGCACTTTGCGCTCGGGGGCACGACGCAGCAGGGCGGCGTTGGCAAACGGCACGATCACGACCGTCAGGCTCTGCAAAAAGCCGGCAGTGGAGGCGGAAGTGAGGCTGGAGCCCAGGCACATGCAGGTGAGCTCGGTTGCCATGACGGCGCCGATGATGGCAGCGCGGACCATAAGGTCGCTGTTGATGCGGAAAGCGCGCTTGTGGAAGAGCAACAGGCAGGCCACAAAGGCGATGATGCAGCGTAGCGCGACGATGCTCGTGGCGTTCATGCTGTCCATGCCGATCTTCATGAGGGGATACGAAAAGCCCCATGCGACGGGAACGGAAAATGAGAGCGCGATTGCTTTTTTGCGATCCATGGGGCTCCTTTTGTTACAGAACGGTTTCGTAAAATGGATTCTGCTCCCAGATGTGGATGTAGTAAAGCGAATGTATCTTCAGTATGATTAAGAAATGCTAATGTCATTAGGAAAAGCGCTGGCAAAACGTTTTACGGCTGCATTGATGTGGAGGCACGATGGCATCGCGGTATCAGATTGTATGTATGGTGGTCGATCGCGGCAGCCTTAAGGGCGCGGCGGACGAGCTGGGCTATACGCAAAGCGCGGTGAGCCAGGCCGTCAAGGCGCTCGAGCGTGAGCTGGGCACTACGCTTATCGAGCGCGGAAAGCAGGGCGTTTCGCTTACGCGCGACGGCAAGCAGTATCTGCCGTACCTGCGCCAGATCGTGACCGCCGAGGCCGAGCTCGAGGGTAAGCGCCAGGAGCTGCTGGGGCTTTCGTCGACCGATATTCGCATCGCGACGTTTACCAACGTGAGTCGTACCGTGCTGCCGCGTGTGATCCGCGACTTTGGTGCGCTGCACCCGGGCGTACGCTTCACCCTCAAGCAGGGCGATTACACGCGCAACGCTCAATGGGTACACGATGGCGTGGTTGATTTTTGTTTTACGGCACGCGGATTTACCGCAGGGCTCGAGAAGCGCGTGGTCTATCACGATGAGTTGGTAGCATTGTTGCCGGCCGCGCATCCGCTGACGGCAAAGGAAAAGGTGACACTTGCCGACCTGGCGTCCGAGCCGTTTGTGCTGCTGGATGAGGGCGAACAGAGTCTGGTGCTCGATGCATTCGCAACGCATGGGCTGTCGCCGCACGTGACGAGTGAAGTGACCGACGACTACACCATTATGGCGATGGTGGAGGAGGGTCTAGGCGTGAGCATGCTCTACCGTCGTACTGTGGAGGGCATGCGAGCCGATATTCGTGTGCGGCCCATCGTGCATGCCCCCTCGCGCGACGTGGTGGCCGCCTGGCGCAGCTGGGACACCATGCCCATCGCCACGAGGCACTTTATCGACTATATGAGCTCGCATATTGTCAATTAATGACTGGCGTGGCGTTGAGTGCGGTGTTTAGCGGGCTGTCGCTTTGGCTTGGGTGGCGCGATAGGTGCGTGCCGGGTGGCAAAGTAGCACCGCCACGACCATAAAGAACGCCGTGGTGCCCAGGCTGATGGGGTAGACCATCATGATGTTCGCAAAGGTGCGGAAGTGCGGGAACACGCAGAACACCCAATAGAAGCGGATGCCGCAGACGCAGATCATGGTGATGAGGGCGGGCGTGAGCGAGATACCAAAGCCGCGTAGGTAGCCGGACATGTTTTCGTAGAACATGCTAAAGGCGTACGCCGGGAAGATCGAACACACGCGGATATAGCCGATCGAGACGATGTTGGGATCGCTGTTGAACAGCGACAAGATCTCGCGCCCCAGGCCGACAATAACGATGATCGTGGTGAGTGCAACGATACCGCCTTCGACCAGGCAGACCTTGAGCGTTTTGGTGCAGCGGTCGATCTGGCGGGCACCGTGGTTTTGTCCCACAAAGGTGGTGCAAGCCTGGCTAAAGCTGTTGAGCAGGTTGTAGCATACGTACTCCAAGCTCATAGCGGCGCTCGATGCCGCCATGACCTCGGTGCCCAGGCTGTTGATAGCAGACTGGATGATGATGTTGGCGACGGCAAAGACGGCGCTCTGGATGCCGGCGGGCAGGCCGATCTTGACGATGCGCTTGAGGGCGACGGGGTCGATAGCCAGGTCGCGCGGGGTGACGCGGACGACGGAGTCGGTCTTGAGCAGGCGGATAAAGAGCGTAGCGGCGCTGACGGTGTAGGCGATGGCGGTGGCGATGGCGACGCCCGCGACGCCCCAGTGGAGTACGGGGACAAAGATGAGGTCCAGGCCAATGTTGAGGACGGTGGACACGGCAAGCGCCTGCAGCGGCATGCGGGTGATGCCGACGGAGCGGAAGATCGCGGCCTCAAAGTTGTAAAGCAAGATCGAGGGCATGCTGAGCAAAAAGACGCGTAGGTAGAGCGAAGCGAGCGGCATGGTTTCGGCGGGAACGTTGAGCGCGGCGAGCATGGGCTCGGCAAAGATCTCGCCCAGTGCGATGACGACAAAGCCCACAAGTGCCATAAGAATCGAGGTATGGACGGCGCGTTTGACCATGTTCTGATCGTTGCGGCCGATAGCGTTGGCGATGACCACGTTGGAGCCAAGCGACATGCCAATAAACAGGTTGAGCATAAGACTGGTAAGCGGAACATTAGAGCCGACCGCCGCCATGGCGAGGGTTCCCTGGTCGCCCGAGAAGTTGCCGATGATGACCGTGGCGATGAGGTTCGACAGCTGCTCCAAGATACTCGTCGCGGCTACGGGGAAGGCGAACAGGGGAATATTGCGCCACAGCGAGCCGGTGGTCATGTCGATGTGCTTAGATACGGTATCGGCCATACGCTCTCAATCTCTAACATGCTATTTCGTGCTTATTTGCGCAGACGATGATACTCCTAATGCATTCAGTCGGCACTTGGGGACGTTCCTTTTCTGCCGGCAGCTGGGGACACTCCTTAGTCATTCAAGAACGTCCCCAATGACTAGGTGGGGAAGGCGTGCGACAATGGTGGGCGTTGTGTTGTCCGCGCTAAGGAGTTGCCATGTTGTTGTGTCCCGTTTGCCATGAGCCGTTGGTGGATGACGAGCGCGGTGCTGCATGTGCGGGCGGACACCGGTTTGACCGTGCTCGCGAGGGCTATTTGTATCTGCTGCGTTCGTCCAAGAGCGGCGACTCCATGGGCGATCCCAAGTCTCAGGCGCGCAGCCGTCGTGACTTTCTGAACCGTGGTTACTATGCGCCGTTGCGCGATGCGATGGTTGAGTTGGTGCGCGAGCGGGTGTCTGGGCGTGCCGCGTCTACGAACGACCCCATGACGCTGCTCGATATTTGCTGTGGCGAGGGCTACTACACCAGCGCCATGGGCGCGGTGCCGGGCGTGGACGCTTACGGGTTCGACTTGGGCAAAGAGATGGTGCGCCTGGCCGCCAAGCGCGGCGATGCGACCTATTTTGTGGCCAACATGAAGGATATCCCCGTGGCCGATGGCGCCTTCGATATGGTGACCGAGCTCTTCGCTCCCTTTAACGAGCGTGAGTTTGCCCGCGTGCTGGCGCCAGAGGGCTCACTCTATACCGTGGTGCCGGGTGCCCGTCATCTGTTTGGGCTCAAGGAGGTGCTCTACGACACGCCATATCTCAATGACGAGAAGCTGCCGAAGACCGCCGAGCTCGAGTTGGTCGGAACGCAGCGGGTGTCTGCGAATATAACGCTTCAGACCCAGGCCGACATCGAGGCGGTGTTCCAGATGACGCCGTATTACTACCGCACGCGCACTGCCGATAAAGAGCGCCTGGCAAACTTGGACACCCTTCAAACAGACATCGACTTCATCATCGCCGAGTACCGCCACAGCTAACAACCTGCCAAAAAGGGACAGGTTTATTTTGGTAGGTTTTATCTGGGCAAACGTAAAGGGCCGACCGCGGAGATGCGCGATCGGCCCTTTTAGTTACTTGGCTGCAGAGGCTATGAGAAGTGAGCGCTTACAGGCGGTCCTTGTTCTCGGCCTTGACGGTGTGTGCCTGCTGAACAAAGAACAGGTCGTACACCACGATGACAAAGGCGCCAAAGTTGATGGCGTCGCCGCCAAACGCGGGAAGCGTGAGCACGGCCTGCGCAAGCGTGGTGACCGCGGCAACAATACCGAGCTTAAACGCGCCATCTACCTGCGAAGGCTTGTTGGCACCCTTGATGCCCGCAACGCCCGCGGCAAGGTCGACGAGGCCCTTAGCAATCACCACAACAGCGGCGAGCGTGGCGTTCGATCCGTAGACGGATTCAAATTTGCCGGTCGCGATGCCGGCGATTCCGATGACGAGGCTGGCGATGCCCAAAACAAAATAGATGAGGGCAAGGATTTTGAGTGTCTTGCGCGCGGCGCTCATAGGTAGTCCTTTCGATGCGGGCGCTGCCAGTCTGGCGCGTCCTATATGCTGCACATATCGTGAAGCACATTGTAGTTCAAGGTGACGGCGTGTGTGTTAGAAAGCGCTTCTCGTCTGTGCAGGGCAATCTTTCAAAAAGGAAAGCTGGGCGTAAGTCAAATCGATGGCAGCGTATGCGCGGTGCTGCGATGATGGGGCCATGGTAAGAGCTGGACCGAAGGAGGAGCCATGATGTACGGAACAGGTCAAGTGCGTGAGCCGCGGTCGTTGGGAAGGCGCATGGGTGATTCTGTGATCGCTGCCGTGTGCACGGGATTGATGGCGGTGCTTTGCGTTGGGATGCTGTGGGCCATGTCGCATGTGGGACAATAGCGGACGGTTGGGTGCCGACATAAACGGCGCTCGCGTATTCGTTTTGCTTGCTAAGGAGTACCCATGGGCATCGTCGATCCCTTTTCTGTTGCTCGAGCCGCGGGGCTTGAGCTGACCGGGAAGTCCGAGGGACTCACGCTCACCGACGGCACGATGGAGCTGCGCGCCGATTTCACCCGCATGCTTCCGCGGCTCAAGCAGGGCCGTCTGCAGCAAGAGCTGTTGGTAAAGGCTGCGCGCACAAAAGGCATCGAGCGCCCATGGGCGATTGACGCCACGGCAGGCTTTGGCGAGGACTCGCTGCTGCTGGCGGCCGCGGGCTTTACCGTCGATCTGTATGAGCGGGATTGCGTGATCGCGGCGCTCCTCAAGGATGCCTTGGATCGTGCGGCAGATGATCCGGCGCTTGCGGCTGCCGTGTCACGCATGCGTTTACATGCGGGCGAGGACAGTATTGCCGGCCTTCGCCATGTAGCTGAGCTGATCGGTCAGGGCGAGCTTGCTGCTCCCGACGTGGTGTATCTGGATCCCATGTTTCCCGGGCGCACCAAGAGCGCGGCGGTTAAAAAGAAGTTCCAACTCTTGCACCATCTGGAACAGCCGTGTGCCGATGAGAAGACGTTGGTCGAAGCCGCGCTTGCGGTGCACCCGCGCAAGGTCGTTATCAAGCGGCCGGTGAAGGGACCACTGCTTGCCGGCGTTAAGCCGAGCTATCAGCTTGCGGGCAAGGCCGTCCGCTACGATGTTTTGGTCCCGCCGCGCCCGTAGCTTGCGTGCGATGGCTGGCGCTCCGTCGGTGCCGTGCCGATGCGGGGTCTATTTCCAAGGGTGCGACGTCAGGTGCCAGCCGCCGCAGTATTCGCATTTGTAGCAGGCCAAACCACGCCGCCCGCGGTTTTCGCAGTCGGCCATAACGGCCTCGGCCTCGGCGCGCGTGTCGTAACGGTTTTTGCGCTCGCACGACTTGTAGCGCCAGGCTTCATCGCGCTCGGCGTCCAGAGCGTCGCGGCGCTCGTCCTCGCGTGCAAACAGGTCGCTCATATCGCCGCCGGTAGCAGCGCCCAAAAACTCGCTTTTGGCTTTTGACCAGGCGGCTCGCTTTTTGCTCCCCATCTGCTTCGCGCCCCTCTCCAAACGTTGGTATCATTGCTCAATCAAAGTGATACCAATAAACGTGAGGTCGCCGCGTGATGATCAGAAAAACCCTCGATACCGACATTCCCGCCGTCATGGCTATCTATGACGCGGCCCGCGCCTTTATGCGCGCACATGGCAACGCCACGCAGTGGCCCGAGGGCACGCCTTCTGCCGAGCAGCTGGCTGCCGATATCGCCGCCGGTGGCAGCTATGTGTGCGAAGTCGACGGCCGCGTGGTGGCGACGTTTGCCTTTTTACCGGGCCCGGACGAGTGCTATGACGTAATTGAGGACGGTCAATGGCGTAGCGACACTCCGTACGCCGTGCTGCACCGTGTGGCATCCGACGGCACCGTGCACGGTATCGCGGCTGCGATGTTTGCCTTTGCCAAGGAGCGCGCCAACCACCTACGTATCGACACACACCGGGACAACCTACCCATGCAGGGTGCGAGTATTAAGGCGGGGTTTGAGCGTGCCGGCGTCGTCTATGTGTCCGACGGCACGGCGCGTGTTGCGTTCGATTGGCTGCGCGAGGCGTAAAAGCCGGGCCTCACGGCAACAATTCATTCGAACGAAAAATGGCCCCAAACGGGGCCAAATTTAGTTGATTGCGGCGTCTGGGGTGCTTGCCGTGTGGTTGAAAGTGCTGCGCCTACGCGACTATTCCTTGGGCAGCTCACTTCCGCAGTGGCAGCACTTGGTCGCGCCTTCGTGCACCTCTTCCAGACAATACGGGCAGACGGGTGCCGGCGCGGCTTCCTCGGCGGTGGTGCCGGCCAGCTTATCGCCAATCTCCTGCGCCTTGTTAAACGCCTTGACGATGGCAAAGACGATGGCAGCGACAATTAAAAAGTTGATGCACGCGCCAATGAACGCTCCAAAGTCGATATTGGTTCCCGGCACCACCAGCCCCGAGATCTCGGTGGCGCTGCCGCCGGCAATCACGGAGATAAGCGGGTTAATGATGTTATCGGTAAGCGAGGTCACGATGGCAGTGAATGCGCCGCCGATAATCACGCCGACGGCCATGTCTATCACGTTGCCGCGATTAATGAATTCCTTGAACTCGTTGAGCAATGCCTTCATGGTGACTCCTCGCTGTTGTGAGGCTCGCGTTGTTACTGCCCCAGATGAACCCGGGCAGACAAAAAGGGGAGGTGCCGGCTTTCGCAAGGCGCGAACCTACGAAAATCGCCGCGCGGCAACGCAGGGCGATGAGCTCGGTCGGGGGATAGGGCACGCTTCGCCCGCCGGCCCGTAAATTGTATCATCCAGTGTGGAACGAGGATGCCCGTTGCCGCGTGCGGTGGGCTTGCAATAAGAGGAGAGCCATGTCGAAGCAAGCGGTCGTTGGAATCTTGGCGCATGTCGATGCCGGCAAGACCACGCTGGCCGAGGCCATGCTGTTCAACGCGGGTCGCATTCGCAAGCGCGGCCGCGTGGACGATGGCGATTCACATCTGGACACTAACGCGATCGAGCGCGAGCGCGGCATTACGATCTTCTCGTCGCAGGCCATGCTCGACCATGGCGATACCCACGTCATGCTCGTGGATGCGCCGGGACATGTCGATTTTTCTGCCGAGGCGGAGCGCACGCTGCGCGCACTCGACTACGCGATTTTGGTTGTGGGCGCCAACGACGGCGTGCAAGGGCACACCGAAACCCTGTGGCGCCTGCTTGCGCGCTATGACATTCCGACGTTCATCTATATCAACAAAATCGATTTGGAGAATCCCGGCCGCGATGTTTTGCTGGCACAACTTGGGCAACGTCTTTCCGAGGGCTGCCTGGATGCCAGCGAACTGTTGGCGGGCGGCGCCGTTCAGGAGGACGCTGCTGCGTTGGACGAGGCGGCACTCGAGGAGTTTCTTGAGGAGGGTGAGCTTTCCGTCGCAACGCTGTCGCGCATGGTTGCCGAGCGCAAGCTCTTTCCCTGTTTTACCGGCTCGGCGCTCAGGGACCAGGGCGTGGACGAGCTGCTGGATGGCATATGCGCGCTGATGCGTGAACAGGCGTGGCTCTCGGAGTTTGCCGCGCGCGTCTATCGTGTCAGCCGCGGGGATCGCGGCGAGCGCTTGGCTTGGGTTAAAGTGACCGGCGGCACGCTGCATGCCAAACAGATGATTGACGGACGTTCCGGTGCCGAGGCATGGGAGCAAAAGGTCGATCAAGTACGCATCTATAACGGCGAGAAGTATGAGCTTGCCCAAGAAGTTGCTGCTGGCGGTATTTGCGCCGTGACGGGTCTTGCGCACGTTCGCCCAGGGGACGCCCTGGGCGCGGAGCCCGCGGGCGATGCGCCCGTCATCGCTCCGGTCCTCACCTATACGGTGCTTCCGGGCGAACACGATGTCCATGCGGTGTTCAAAGCGCTGACTGAGTTGGCGGACGAAGATCCTATGCTCGGCGTAAGCTGGAATACTCATCTTGAGCAGATTCATTTGCAGTTGATGGGCGCTGTGCAACTCGAGGTTGTGCAGCGGGTGTTGGCCGATCGCTTTGGCCTTTCGATTGAGTTTGAGTCTGGCGGCATTCTCTATAAGGAGACTATTTCGCAGCCGGTCGAGGGCGTGGGTCACTTTGAGCCGCTGCGCCACTATGCCGAGGTGCATCTGCGCCTGGAGCCGTTGCCAGCGGGTTCGGGCGTGCAGTTTGGCACCGTGACCTCGACCGACGAACTCGATCTTAACTGGCAGCGTCTGGCGCTCACCAACGCCATGGAGCGCGATCACCTGGGCGTGCTGACCGGCTCGCCTATCACCGATGTGCGCATTACGCTCACGGGCGGCCGCGCGCATGCCAAACACACCGAGGGCGGCGATTTTCGCCAGGCCACGTATCGCGCGATTCGCCAGGGGTTCATGCAGGCGCGTGAGGCCGGCGCGGCGGTACTGTTGGAGCCGTGGTATCGCTTTGAGCTCGAGGTGCCGGGGGAGTGCGTGGGCCGGGCGCTCTCAGATGCCACGCGTATGGGTGCCGAGTACGAGCCGCCGACGATGGCGGGCGACCGGGCGAAGCTTGTGGGTCGCGTACCGGCATCCGAGGTGCAGGATTACGCGCTGGAGGTGGCTGCCTACACGAGCGGTCGCGGACATCTGTACCTAGAGTTCGCCGGCTATGCGGCTTGCCATGATGCCGAGCGCGTAATCGAGACTGCCGCCTATGAGCCCGAGGCCGATCTGCCCAACACGCCCGATTCAGTCTTTTGCTCTCACGGCGCCGGTTACACGGTCAAATGGTACGACGTATCCGCCGCGGCGCACGTAAAGGTCGATCCCGTCACCTTCCGCCCCTGGCGAGCAGCAGACGCGGAGTTTTTCGGCCACATGTGACAAAGGGACAGCTACTTTGTCACAGGCTATTGGTATAACTCGGTATAAGTTGGTATAACTATTACCAGGGTTTGCCAATCCGAGGAGGCCGACATGAATCCAAATCCCTTTAAGCCCACGGCTGGCAAGCGGCCTCCGATACTCATCGGTCGCGAGTCGGTCATCGAAGATTTCGAGGAAGGGCTCGATAACGGCGCCGGAGCGCCGGGTAGGCTCATGCTCATTACGGGAAACCGCGGCTGCGGCAAGACGGTTCTCCTGCGGGAGCTGCAACGTCTGGCCAGCGAGCACGGATGGGCGGTTGTCTCCGATTCCGCTTCGCTTGGCTTATGCGACCGCTTGGCCGACGCGCTTCGCTCGAATAAACCCGTTGTGACGTCAATGGAGTTCGGTCCGTCGTTTGGCCGGATGTCGGTTGAGGCGGCGCGGGCAAAAGGCGAGACGTTGCGAGGACTGGTCAATGAACGCCTCAAGAAGCTCGGTCCAGGCAAGGGCATACTGTTTGCGATTGACGAGGCACAGTCTGCGTCAATCGAGGAGCTGGCGGCTCTTGCCGTTCTCTATCAGCAGGTGCTCGGAGATCAGGATGCTACGGGTTTGTCCGATAGCGACCAGCGCGGTCTTGCGCTGGTGTTCGCCGGCTTACCCAGTATGGTTGACGATCTGCTCGAAGAGCCGAGTGTGACGTTTTTGCGGCGTGCCCAGCAGCGTACGCTGGGGGCGATTTCTTTGCCCAAAGTGCGCGATTCATATATCCAGACGGTCAAAGGCACTGGTCTTTGCGTTGATGCGGAGACGGCGGGCCTTGCGGCGCGCAAGAGCATGGGGCATCCCTATATGGTTCAGCTGGTGGGCTATTACATGTGGCGGTCTGCTGTCCGGCGTGGCTCGCAGGTCATTGAAGAGCGCGATGTTGAGGCTGGGCACGCGGATGCCATCTCCGAGTTCTACGAAGCGGTTGACGCACCTCTGTATTACGGGCTGCGTAGTCCACAGCGCCTCTTTATCGAGGCCATGGCGGTTGACGAGGGCAAACCGACGCGCATGGCGGATATCATTGAGCGCTGTGATCGTACCCAGAGCTGGGCGAGTAAATATCGCGCAAGCCTGATTCGCGAGCGCGTCATCGAGGCTGCCGGATACGGTCTCGTCCGGTTTACCGTGCCCATGCTGGGCGAGTACATCCGCGATCGCGTTTTATGGCATGAGTAATGTGAAAAGGGACGGTCCCTTTGTCACATCGATAGATGCGAGGACAAAACATGGTGATTCAAACTGAGCGCTTGACGCTTCGTCCGTGGCGCGAGGCGGATGCGGCGAGCTTGTATGCATATGCGAGCGACCCGGACGTGGGGCCGGCTGCGGGCTGGCCGCCCCATCGAAGCATTGAAGAAAGCAGGGAGATCGTTCGGACAGTCTTTGCGGCACCCCACACCTTTGCCGTTTGTCTGACAGCGACAGACGAGCCCGTGGGCAGCATCGGGCTCATGCCGCCTCGCTGTGAGTCGAACAGCCAAAGAGGCGGACTCGAGTTCGAGGTGGGCTATTGGATCGCCAAGCCGTTCTGGGGTCGAGGCTTTGCTCCCGAGGCGGTGCAAGCCATGCAGCGCTATGCGTTCGAAACACTTGGCTGCAAGGCACTTTGGTGCGGATACTACGAGGGCAATAACAAGTCGCTACGCGTTCAGCAAAAATGCGGCTTCGTGCCTCATCACGTTGAACGCGACGTGCCCTGCGAGCTTATGGGCGATGTGCGTACCGAGTACTTTACGTATTTGACCCGCGAAGACTGGCGTGGGCGAGCAGAAGGGGAGCGATGACGGTGTCGCAACAACCAAGTGCTATCGAGGTACGTGGCGCGCGCGTCCATAACCTTAAGGACATCGATATCGATATTCCGCTGGGAAAGCTGGTGGGTATTGCCGGCGTATCGGGTTCGGGCAAGAGCTCGCTGGCACTGGGCGTTCTTTACGCCGAGGGCTCGCGTCGTTACCTGGAGGCGCTCAGCACCTATACTCGCCGTCGTCTGACACAGGCCGAACATGCCCAGGTGGATGAGGTCTTGCACGTGCCGGCAGCGCTCGCGTTGCACCAGCGTCCGAGCGTGCCGGGCGTGCGTTCCACTTTTGGCACCATGACCGAGCTCAACAATAGTCTGCGTCTGCTCTTTAGCCGCTGCGCCCATCACGTGTGCCCGCACTGCGGGGCGCGCGTGGAGCCGAGCCTTAACGTTGCCGCTGGCCTGTCGCTCACGTGCTCTGCGTGCGGCCGCGAGTTTTACGCGCCGGGCGCCGAGGACCTTGCCTTTAACAGCGGTGGCGCGTGTCCCACCTGTGGCGGAACCGGTGTCATGCGCGAGGTGGACGAGGCGAGCCTGGTGCCCGACGAGTCAAAGACTATCAACGAGGGCGCGGTGCTTCCTTGGGGCACGCTCATGTGGGATCTGATGAAGCAGGTGGCCGGCGAGATGGGCGTGCGCACTGACGTGCCGTTTAACCAGCTCTCGCCTCAAGAGCGCGACATCGTGTTCCACGGCCCGGCGGTCAAGAAGCACATTCTCTACGTTCCCAAAAACGGCGAGGGTGCCACGCCGCTCGACTTTACCTATTACAACGCTGTTTATACCGTTGAGAATGCGCTCGCCAAGGTTAAGGACGACAAGGGCCTCAAGCGCGTTGCGCGCTTTTTGCGCGAGGGGCCATGCCGTGACTGTGGCGGCACGCGTCTCTCCGAGGCTGCGCGCCAGCCCCGGGTGCGCGGTATCAATCTGGCGCAGGCCGCGGCCATGACGCTTGGTGATGCGGTTGAGTGGGTGTGCGGGGTGCCCGCATCCTTGCCGCCCGAGATGCGGCCCATGGCGACGGATATCTGCGATTCGTTTTTGAGCGCGGCCCGTCGTCTGGTCGACCTGGGTCTCGATTACCTTTCACTCGATCGCGCCGGTGCCACGCTCTCCACGGGTGAGCGCCAGCGCGTACAGCTCGCACGCGTGGTGCGCAACCGATCGACGGGCGTGCTTTATGTGCTGGACGAGCCTTCGATTGGCTTACATCCGGCAAATGTCGACGGCCTGGTAGGCGTGATGCGCGATTTGGTGGATGACGGCAACACCGTGGTTGTTGTCGACCACGACACACGCGTGCTGGTGGAAGCCGACTATCTGGTCGAGATGGGCCCCGTTGCCGGAGCAGGCGGCGGCAATGTGATCGCTGCCGGTACGGTAAGCGAGGTCGAACAATCGCAGGGCAGCCGCATCGCCCCGTTTTTGCGCGCAGGGTCCAAGCGCTTGCGTCCGCAGGTGACTGACGACGAAATGTTCGACCAGGGCCACATCCGCATGGCAACCGATGCCATCCATACCGTCAAGCCGCTCGAAGTCGATATCCCGCGCGGTCGCTTGGTCGCGGTTACGGGTGTTTCGGGTTCGGGTAAGACGACGTTGGTGCTCGAGACGCTCATCCCGGCGCTTAAGGCCCAGGCAGCTGGTGAGCGCCTGCCAAGCCATGTGCGCTGGGTCGATGCCGAAGGCATTGCCCGCGCCAACCTGATTGACGCCACACCCATTGGCGCCAACGTGCGCTCAACGGTAGCGACCTATGCCGACGTCCATGATGAGCTGCGCCGCGCCTTCGCCCGTACGCCCGAGGCCAAGGCAGCCGGCTACAAGGCGGGCGCCTTTAGCTACAACACCGGCGCCTTGCGCTGTCCTACGTGCGATGGCACGGGCTCGATATCGCTCGACGTGCAGTTTTTGCCCGATGTCGAGATCGTCTGCCCGGCATGTCGCGGCTCGCGCTACGCCGAGGCCGCCTCGCATATCCATCGCGAGGGCAAGGACGGGAGCCTGCTTACATTGCCGCAGCTCATGGACATGAGTGTGGACGAGGCCCTCGACGCCACGGTGGGACTCAAGAAGGTTCAGGCGCGCTTGCAGACCTTGCACGACCTGGGCTTGGGCTATCTCACGCTCGGTGAGCCCACGCCGGCGCTCTCGGGCGGCGAGGCGCAGCGTCTTAAGCTTGCGAGTGAGATGGGTCGCGTGCAGGATGATGCCGTGTTTGTGTTTGACGAGCCCACGATCGGCCTGCATCCGCTCGATGTTCAGATGCTGTTGAACGTGTTTGACGGCCTCGTTGCCAAGGGCGCCACGGTTATCGTGATCGAACACGATCTCGACCTTATCCGTAACGCCGATTACGTGATCGACATGGGCCCAGGCGGTGGCGACGCCGGCGGGCAAATCGTCTGCGCCGGCACGCCGGACGACATCGCGGCTTGCTCCAAGAGCATTACCGGTCGCTACCTATAGGCGATGTGACTAAGGGACTGCCCTTTTGTCACATCGACTTCTATTTCACGCATTGAGCGGCGAGATAGTCGCGGAAGAATGGCAATTCAAAAGCGACGATTCCGCGCCCGCGTTCTCCAATGATGCCGGCATCTATCATGCGGCGTCGGTAGCGGGAGACCTGCTGCGGCGAACGCTTAAGGCGTTCGACAAGGTCAGCGGTGGTGGACTCTTCCTCGTCATCGAGCATGGCGATGAGAAATCGCTTGTCCTCTGCAGTGAGTTCCCGATAGGTTGCCGCGAGGATTCGATCATCCATCTCGTCGCGTGCGATTTTGATTCCTAGGTCAAAGTCGCGTGACGAGATTTCCTTCGAATCGCTTGTTAGATCCCAGGCACGGTAGCCTACGAGTTGCAATAGGAAGGGAAAACCAGAGATCGAGCGAACAGCTCTATCGATTCCCCCAGCATCTGCCAGGCGATCGTTTTCCTGGATTGTGCGAATCAAGGCCTCGCGTACGTCATAGTCGGCAATGCGACCCAGATGATATTGTTGGGCGCGGCGAAGGAACGAGACCGTCTTGTGGTTCAGCAACGTCGAGACGTTGTTGGGAAGTCCCGCCATGAGCAGGGCGACGCGTTTCCCATCGGTCACAAAGTGCTGATACGTCGCTGCAAGCTGAATCATCTCGTCGAGTGTCGGGTCCACCTCGTCAACCGTGACGAGCAGACCGGTGCCCGCCTTGTTGAGCTGGTCGATGATGTCGCTCATGCGATAACGCCAGGTTGAGGCATCGTGAACGCGATCGACCTCGATGCTGCCGAGCGGTGCAATTCCGAGACCGGTGACTTCGAAGCGGTTGGACGAGTCGATGAGATGGGCTGCGGCGCGTTTCGCCCCGAACTCGATTTCCTCAAGCATTCCCGGGAGCGCGGTCGTCTTTACGGCTATCCAGCCGTGGGATTCCGCCCTAGTCGCGAGCGACGACATGAGAGCGGTTTTACCGGTTCCACGCGCGCCTGAGAAGATCGAGGTCAATTCTGGGCGCCTGCGCTGGCTCAAGAAGGCACGGTCCAAATCCCGAATAATCTGTTGTCTGCCAGCGAGATGGGCAGGAACCTCGCCAAAGCTAGGGGTAAACGGGTTTTCGAGGTATTCCACAATGCCCTCCTTTAGCGTCTCGGGTTAATTTCATTTTATTCTAGTTAATCTCAATTAAAAACGATTAATTTCATTTCAAAGCATAAGGTTGGTGTCGTGCGTTATCGAAGCGGTGCTTGAATAGCTTACGTTGGAGCCCGAAAATGGGTTCAACCCATTCGCGAAATTTGCACGCCCTATTGTGAGTGGGCTCTCAGATGAGCTGAAGCTGCCATCGTGCGGCTGATAGGGGCAATCATGAAAAACAGAATCTATGGGTATGCTCGAGTTTCGTCAGCAGATCAGAACCTGGATCGCCAACTGGATGCGCTGGAGCGGTTTCCGGTCCAAACGAATTTGATCTATGCTGACAAAGCGAGTGGAAAGGACTTCAGGCGTCCTCAGTACCGGCGTCTTCTTCGTCGTCTGCGCGAAGGGGACGTTTTGGTGATTAAGAGTATCGATCGATTGGGTCGCGACTACCGTGAAGTTCTCGATGAATGGCGTCGCCTAACGACGGACAAACGCGTTGCCATCGTGGTGCTCGATATGCCATTGCTTGATACACGCGAACAACCCAATGGAATTACGGGGACTTTTATTGCCGATCTAGTGCTTCAAGTTTTGAGCTACGTGGCTCAGGTGGAGCGCGAAAACATAAAGCAGCGCCAAGCGGAGGGTATCGCATCGGCGCGTCTGCGGGGTGTGAGATTTGGAAGGCCGGCGCTCGAACGCCCGGATAGCTATAGCGATGTCATCAAATCATTCGAAGGAGGTGAGGTTACGAGGCAAGAGGCCGCAACGCTACTGAACGTCAGCACATCGACATTCGATCGTTGGAGGCGGGCGGACACGACCGGTTTTGACCGTTCGCCGTCCGTCCGTCCTCTTTAGCTAGACATTTTGACGAGGGGAGTTTATTGTACAGAGCTCACTCCTTCCCTCGATGTTTATCCAGTTCACGCCCTTGAACCAAATAGTGCCACCGCGTTGCCAATTCGTCTGCTTTTTGGCGAGGGGCTATAAGTCTTAACGTCAATCGAAGGGAAATAGTCGTGAAACGAAATACTACTAAAAAGCAGCCTATGATGGGCTTGCTTGTCCTACTTATCTGTTCTCTAGGATTCATCTCGGCCTGTTCACAGAATGATGCAAACGCTGCAAAGTCGAAATATGTCGACGATAAGGCGATGAATGTTATCGCCGCCGGGTTTGAGAGAAGGTCCGACGTCATTGAATCTAATGCAAACGATGATGATCCTCATTCAACCGAGAATATCCAGGAAGCTATTGAGGCCGAAATCAAGAACGACAAGGAACTCAAGAACGCTAGGTTTAAGGATTCCAAGATGCAACAGGACGTAATCACGTATCTGAATCTGCTTGATGACCAGCTTAAAGTGACCGAGGATTACTCGCAATCGTCTTCAGATTATTACGAAGAGTGGAATAAGGTCTACGATAAGCGGTCTGCGCAGCTCAAAAAGCTTGTTGATAATTACGGGCTGGAAGTCGGGGAGAAATACAAGGATGATTTCAACGACTTAATTAAGAATGGAAAGTCCGTAGCAGAGAAGACCCGCTATGAGGATGCCATCAACAGTTTGATTCAGGGAGCAAATTTCGAAAAATCGGATGACGGTTACGGCCTGTATACGTATACGGCGGTAGTTGAGAACACCTCTGGTATATCGTTCTCTAACGTCAGCCTGACACTTGCTCTCTATGATGCAGATGACATCAAAGCGGAGGAGACCTATGCGGACACTTCTTCGTGGGCGCCGGGTGAGAAAGTCAAGTTCGAGGCAATGTCCGATGTTGACGCTGCGCGCGTTGTCGCATCTGTTTCCAGCTACGATGTAAATAAATAAGTTCTGCACGGAAGGGGTGGGTTAATCGGCAATGAATGGTTGACTTGCCCGTTTTATGCCAATTATTGAACAACAAGTGCCGCGAACGAATGTGTATTATATCGGATTGCAAACAAC
Source organism: Collinsella sp. (assembly GCA_048323995.1). GTDB lineage: Bacteria > Actinomycetota > Coriobacteriia > Coriobacteriales > Coriobacteriaceae > Collinsella. Next base: position 45,506 of record DBFELT010000030.1, read on the forward strand.
TGCCCTCGTCTAAAGACATGCTGAAAACGACAATTAAGGCATGAGGTATAACCCACGGCAGTTTCTTAAATAACAGGGATTTTGAAAGGAATAGGGGATGGATGAGATAGAGGAAGGCATGGGGGCGCTGAAAGCGAAACTCGGGAGAATCCTGACAAAGCCCAAGGTATTCTTTGCGGGCCTGGCGCTTGGTGGAGTGATTGTGGCTGTACTTTTCATTACCATCTTTAATAACGGCAAAGCTGCGGGCGCGAAAGAAACGACCCCCAATACGCTTTCCCCGTCGGTCGTGTTTGAACGCATCGCTTCCCAGAACGAGATGGTTTCTGCATCGCAGAACTATGCGATTGTCGATAAGGTGACGGATACCAAGAGGTTCTTCGATTGGTTTGATATCCCGTTTACGGAAAACAGCTTTTGGTACCGCTATGTGGGAACCATTAAGGCGGGTGTGAATCTCGAGACGGCAGAGATACATACAAACAAGAAAAAGCTGACCATTGCGATGGATGAGCCTTATGTAATCTCGAACACGCCGGATATGAATAAGTCGGGTGCTCTCGAGGAACGCAACAACATCCTCAATCCCATTGAGGTCAAAGACGTCACGGCGTTTGAAGCGCAGTGCAAGGAGCGGAGTGAAAGCGAGGCCATCAAGGATGGCAAGCTGCTCGAAGAGGCTCGAGTGAACGCCGAAGCAAATATCCGTGCGATGTTCAACTCGGCATTTGGCGATGAATATACGGTTGATTTCGACTATCGGAAATAGGAGGTCACTATGGAGGATAAAGACGATCTAGCTGTTGTCGAAAGGGAGGAGCTGTCGCGACATAAGCAGAGTTTTGATATCCGTAAGGCCGCTGCCGGGTTGGTTGATGGCGCCGGAAGCGCGATGGCGGGCGCGGTTGCAACCGTACAGAAAGTTGCCGATGGCGCAATGCGTGCTGCAACTCCGATGGTCGATGACGCCTTGGCGGCTATTGCTGATGCGGCCGATGGTGCAGCAGGTGCTGCTGCGGATATTGGTGACGCCGTCAACGATTGGGCATACCAGCAACAGCTCAATAGGTACAGGCCTGTAACCAAAGAGATCTATCAGAGCCCTTCATTCCATTTGCCGAACATGATTCGAATTGTTGACGGAAATGAGCGTCGGGGCATCGATGTCTGTAGGGATGCTATTGGTTGGTTGGATACTGTTAAGGGCACGCAGATTTTCAATTTGTACCGCGAAGCAATTGGGGATAGCGAGCTGTCTTTCTACCCTAAACCATCTCTTTATTCCACATATTACATAGATGCTTTTGATCGGTCTCGCTTTGTTGATCTAGACTCCTATTTCGCAACCATGCAACAAGACAAGATGGCCGAGTTGAGACGGATTGCGTTCATGCTTGGCGCGAAGCGCTGCAAGTTGGAGGTGACGGAGTACGAGGAAACTCGGAGAGGCCACCAGGTTAAGGGAAATGCCAAAGCGGGAAAGAAGGGCTCGGCTCGAATCAACGGCTCTTTGAGCGATTTAACGAGAAATGAGAAGAAAATCCTGTTTACACAGGAATTCGAGGGAGACATGGTTCCACAGCGGCCTGAACTCCATTGGTATGCCCATGACTCTGACATTCTCTTGTTAATCGAAACGAGATGCGGTGGAGAGGATAAAAACAAGGCGAAGAGTTATCGGGTTGAATTGAAAAGCGAGACGACCATGACCATGTCCGTATCGCTTGCTATGGCTATCGATGAGGCATGCAGCAAGCTGAACATAAGGGCGAATTCGAGCCTGACAAGCCAAGCTAAGCGAGAACTTCGGCAGTCGTTTGTATTTGAAGTTGAATTCTGACGTGAATTGTCAGCAGCCAAATGCGGCAAAGGGACTGTCCCTTTGCCGCATTTGATGTCAAAACCATTTTGTCAAGGACTAGAGAGTTTGAAAGTCTACCATTTCTACCCCGTCCCCTAATGGCAGGTTTTACATGCCGGCAAAGCCTGTTTGGCGCAGGGCTTCGTAGAGGACGATGGCGGCGCTATTGGAGAGGTTGAGTGCGCTGATACGGTAATCGTCCGGGTTGACGAAGTTGCCGCAGATATCCTGCCGAAGGATGGCCTCATGGCCGTCCTCGATATGCCCGAGTGATTCCTCGTGGGCTTCCCATGTCTCGGCGTTATCGAGCGAGTCACAATCGCGCAGCATCGGGATGCGCTCGCAACGCTCGGGCGCCGCGGCGAGCAGCTCCTCGGGAATACCCGAGCTCTCGCTGCCAAAGACTAAGTAGTCGCCATCGCGGTAGGTACTCTGAACATAGGTGCGGCGTGCCTTTTTGGTCAGCAGATGCAGGCGACCATCGGCGGGGGAGAGACCGTTGCGAGCAAGGAAATCCTCCCAGCCGGCATAGGTCGTCACGTCCAAGTTTTGCCAGTAGCCCAGACCGGCGCGACGTACCGTCTTGTCATCGAGCGAAAAGCCCAGTGGCTCCACCAGATGCAGATGGGCGCCGGTGACCACGCAGGTACGGCCGATATTGCCCGTATTGGCCGGAATCTCGGGTGCATACAGCACGATATTGAACATGAATCTCCTTGGCTCAGAACGAAAAACCACCACGAAGGGTACCTTCGTGGTGGTTAGGCGGTTACGTGGGCGGAAAAATGCCCGCTTGGATAAACCTAGGCGCGGTGCCAGTCGGTCAGGCAGGCGTCCAACGCGGCGATGAGCGCGTCCTTGTCCATGTGACGGCCGATGATGCACAGGCTCGTCATGCGATCGCCCGTCTCGTCGTCCCAAATCTGCATGATCTCGGGGTTCTCGTCGATAATCCTCTGCTTCTCGCCTTCGGGTGCAGAGTCAACGAAAAGACCGTTCTCCATCAGGCGCATCTGGTGGCCGGCCTGCTCAAACATGTAGCACATGTCCGGATTGTCGGCCTGCCACAGCGGACCCTTGACGCGGATGACCTCGTCGGGCCACTCCTGCTCAACAAAATCGGTAAACTTCTGCAGGTCAAATGGCTTGCGGCGCGAGTACACAAAGGTCTCGATGTCGTACTCGAGCACCTCGGGGTCTTCGTGCTCCTCGGGATGCTCCATGGCCTCGATCCAGGCGGCGGAGTTGTAGGCGCGCATAAAGTCGAAGCGGTCGGTGTCGAGCAGCTCCTCCATCGGGACCTCGCCGTTTTGGGCTTCGACGATCACGGCGTCCTTCTGCAGGCTGCGCACGATGGCCTTGAGCTCGGCGATCTGCTCAGGACTCACGGTATCGGTCTTGTTGAGGATCAGCGTAGAGCAGAACTCGATCTGCTGGATGAGCAGGCTCTCGATGTCGTCCTCGTCGATATCCTCGGCCAGCAGGTCGCGGCCGCCGTTGAACTCGTCATACATGCGGGCGCAATCGACCACGGCTACGATGTTGTCGAGCGCGAGCTTGGGCTCGCCGCCCACCTTGGCCTCGTCGCAGAAGCTCGAGATGGTGTAGGCGATGGGGATGGGCTCGCAAATGCCCGAGGCCTCGATGATGATGTAGTCGAAGTTGCCCGAATCGGCGATGCCCTGCAGCTGGTTGGCAAGGTCGTCCGAAAGCGTGCAGCAGATGCAGCCGTTGGTGAGCGGGATGAGGTCGTCGGTCTCGGACAGGCCACCGTCGGCGATAAGGCTGGCGTCGACATTGATCTCGCCGATATCGTTGACGATCACGGCGGCGCGGATGCCGCCGTCGTTAGCGAGGATGTGGTTGAGCAGCGTGGTTTTGCCGGCACCGAGGTATCCGGTAAGCATGATGATCTTCACGGGTTTGTTGGGCATGTGCCCTCCTTTGTTAGACATGGCTTACAGTTGAATCTTATGCCAAACGCCTGCTCTTATACCCACGCGCCGGCAAATAACACAAGCTACTCCCAGGCTCCCCAAACATCGGGGCAATAACCGACGGTGGCCTTTTTGCCGTTGCGCACGATGGGCTCGGCCAAGACCTGCTGGTTCTCGAGCAGCTTGTCGAAGCGCTGACTAGGGGTGAGGTGCTGGATGAGCGCGAGCGTCTCCTCGTCCTTGGCTTTGGGGTTGAGCAGCTTGTCGATGCCGCCAACTGCCTGCATCACGCTCGTGAGCTCGCCCTTGCTCATCTCCTTTTCCTTAAGGTCAATAAACTGCACCTTAATGCGGCGCTCCTTAAAATAACGCTGTGCCTTCTTGGTATCGAAGGACTTCTTAGTCCCGAAGATTTGAATATTCATGGTCCCGCCGTTCTAACGAATGAAGTTGGTCGTTGCGCGATCTGCCTCGGGTGCGTTGATGCCGGCGGCCTGGCCTGCCTCGATGCAACGCAGGAGCCAGGCCATGTTTTTACCGATGTTTCGCATGGTGGCAAGGCCCTCGGCATCCCCATCGGCGTCGCCGGGCACGCGGCCAAACACGTTGTTCCAGTAGGTGGAGGCAACTACGGGCATCTGGTTGATGGTGAAGTACTTGTTGAGTACATCGAACGTGGTCGACGTGCCGCCGCGGCGGGCAACGGCGACAGAGGCGCCCGGCTTGTGCGCAAAGGCCTTGCTGCCAGCATAAAACGCGCGGTCGAGGGCCGAGAGGATGCGGCCGCTGGGGTGCGCGTAATAGACGGGCGAGCCAAAGACAAAGCCGTCTGCCTGCTCGGCGGCGGCAATGAGCTCGTTGACCACGTCGTCGTCAAAGGTGCAGCGGTAATCGAGCTTGCCGCACCGGCCACAGCCAATGCAGTCGCGAATGGGCTTGGCGCCCAGCTGGAACACCTCGGTATCGATACCCTCGGCATGCAATTGCTCGGCGACTTCGGCAAGCGCGCGAGCGGTGTTGCCGTTTGCCTTGGGGCTACCGTTGACTAAAAGAACCTTCATCACAAACTCCCTCTGCTGTCGATGACTTATGCAGAGGATTATCGCATGAGCGGGCGGATGGCGTGGGGCGCGATGCCGGCTCCGAGGGCCCACGGCAGGCTCGCTCACCAGGTACGTGCGGGATACGGTCCAGAGGATGTTGGAGTGCGGGGCCTCGTGCGAGCAGATTGTAAGGGGTCTGGGCGGGTCGCCCTCGATGGTGAGCTTTGAGGTCTTGGAAGGCGGGCTGCTGCGGAGGCTATGATTTATACTAAGGCGGCTGCTATCGAGTAATTCACACTTGGTTTGATTCGATTGTGAACGCGCAACTAGGACGGAAAGCAAAGGAAGTTCTATGGAAACAGAGGATGCTGTCTGTTTGATAACTTCGATTGCCCTGATTCTTCTTTCAATCCAATACAGAAGAGGAAGATGGCTCAGCTCAATTGCTGGATATGATGTCACAAAAAGGGAGAGCGGGATTGATATACGCCCTTACGCAAAGTTGATTTCTTCTGTGACGTTATGGATGGGGCTGCTGTTTTTCTTGTGGGCGGTAGAGGGCTGGGTACGCGATTGGAATACCAGTGTTTTTGAAGTTTTGGTTCTACTTCTGTTCAGCTTGGCCTCTTTGTCGTTCGTGCGGCTCGTTAGGTTTGTGTTTATGAGGCGATAGCCAGCGGAAGCGGGATGGACGACAAAATGGACCAATACAGCCAATTGTCAAAAGAATTTGATAGGGTTGGCTTAGCAGATTTACTCGACGGCATATCCGTGGCGGGGGATAGGTTTTATGTTGTTGAGCACTTATTTGCATCGGGTAAAGGAAACCAAGAGTATCGAAAACGGTGCCCCCGGGCCCCGGGAGGGACTGCAGGGGTGTTCGGCTAACTGTGGGTACGACCTATTTGCTCAATGTGTTCGCCTGAGATCGGAAAATAACCATCATGCGCCCCACGACGCTAGTCCAGCTTAGTGCCCGGTACTTGCGGTGCCTCTATAAGCCGCGCTTTGAGCTCGTTCAAAATGGAAACGGGCTGACGGTCGACGCCGTCCAGATGGAGCGTGGCCACGCGAATGGGCGGCTGATATTCAAGCGAGCCGATGAGCACGGGAGAACCCAGGAACCGTTCGATGTCGCTTGCGATCTTGTCGATCGCCTCGGGGCCGAGCTCATCGAAGAGTGCCACGAACGTTGGTCCCGTCGAGCGGAACAGGCGGCCCTTGCCGCGCGAACAATCCATGAGGCAGGCGGCGCTTTCGGCGAGCACGCGGTCGCCTGCATCGAATCCAAAGCGGGCATTGACCTCGGCGATATCGTCGACCTTAATGGCAATAAAGCCTGCCTCGTGCGGCACGTGGCGCATCTCTCCAATAGCGTTGACCAGTGCGTGGACATCGCCCAGGCCCGTTACCGAGTCGGTCGTATCCGCTAGGCTTCGGTTGACGATAATGCCCACATACATGCTGGGCTCGGTATCGGTGCCGTCCAAGCGGTAGCCCGTGCAGTCGCAAAGCACGTACGCTCCGGTGGCATCCATTACGCGATACTGCATGTAGTGGAAGTGCCACGTGCTGTTTATCACCATGTCGAGCTCGGCGCGTACGTTGTCGCGGTCCTCGGTATGAACGCGGGCGAGCCACATGTCGAGTGAGTTAAAAGGGTGCTGGGAGGGCAGGTCAAAATCGCGCACGGCGTTAACCGACCATTGCGATTCGCCCGTATCGAGATTGAGGATAAAGGGATAGCGCGTCTCGGAGCTCATGGAGATCGCTTGGAACACCCGGTCGTTGCAGGGAAGCTGATCGACGATTGGGCGTTGCGGCGCGTCATCGTCTTTCGGTTGCTGCACACGATGCATAAGCTTATAGCGATACATCTTGCGATCGGCATCCATCGTCATCTGGCGACGCGTGTCGCCGGCAAGTGGATCGACGCGCGAGCAGCCAAAGCTAAAGCTGCCGATCATGGGCGCCTTGCCACCTGAGCTCGCCTCGATCAGTCCGGTACGTACCTGCTCCAAGCGCTGCTCGAGTTCAGTCTCGTTTGCGGAGAGCGAGATGAGCACAAACTCGTCTCCACCGATACGGAACAGCATCTCATCGTGCTCCATGGTTTCGGAGAGCGTGCGGCAGATGCTCAGAATATAGCGATTGCCTTCGGCGTGGCCAAACCTATCATTGCAATGCTTGAGATGGTCGATGTCAATATAGGCGCAGGTGAAGGGGTCGCCTTTGCGCCAGAGTTGCTCGACGTGACGGTCGAATCCGTTGCGGTTGCCCAAGTTGGTGAGCGGATCGATATAGGCGTTGCGCTCAAGCAGCTGGCGCTCTTGTTGCAGGATGGCATGCGTCTTTTGCAGTTGCTCACCAACGGCGCGTAGCTCAGCAGGCAGCGCGGCAACATCGAGTTCGGCGGTCGAGATGCCATTCGCAAGTCGCTGAAGATAGGCAATAATCGATTGCTCGCCCATGCGGTACGACTCGTTCATGATGGATAACCTCCTTGGGCAGAACAACGGTTTGTATCATATCCCCAATTTGGTTTGGATTGGGGATATAAGTTAGCCAATGGGGACAAATGCTTCCTTCAGCGGTGGCGTTTTGCACGCGAGCGTATCAGTTGTTATTGCCACCATCGAGCAATGCCTCAAAATCCTTCGCCGGCATGGGGCGGTAGTAGAGGAAGCCCTGAGCGTAGCGGGCGCCCATTTGTCGTAGCATGTTCGCCTGCTCATTTGTCTCGACGCCTTCGACCTCGACGGGCAGATGGAGCGACTGCGCCATTTCGAGCATCGATGAAATGATTTGCGTGCTGCGGCCTTGATCGCGGTCGGTGGGCGCAATCTGCCAAATGTGCTTGTCGAGCGTCACCATAAAGCCGCTTTCCTCGAGAGCGGGGATATGGGTGCACATACTGTGGGCGGCTATTATTCGACAAGCGGTAGCGCGACGATGCGATGTTCGATAAAAATGCGACTGAGACGCTATATGTTGACGGGTATACTTGTCCCGGTTTTAAACGCAGGAACGGAGATGGTCGCATGGCACAGCCGGATACGACGCGCACGGTGGGGCTCGCGCTCGAGGGAGGCGGCTACCGCGGTATGTATACGGCGGGCGTGCTCGACGTTTGGATGGAGCACGGTTTGACCTGCGACCATATGGTGGGTGTCTCGGCGGGCGCGGCGTTTGGCTACAATTTTAAATCGCGCCAGATCGGCCGCGCCATTCGCTATAACAAGGCCTATTGTGCCGACAAGCGCTATGCGGGTGTAGCAAGCTGGCTGCGGACCGGCGATATGTTCAATGCCGATTTTGCCTATCACGAGGTGCCCATCGAGCGCGATCCCATCGATTTGGAGACATATCGTGCCTGCTCCATGCGGTTTACGTGCGTGTGTACCGATATCGAGACGGGCAAGGCCGTCTACCATGACCTGCCTTATGGCGACGAGCGGGATATCGAGTGGATCCGGGCGTCGTCTGCTATTCCCGTGGCGACGCGTCCCGTTGCTATTGACGGGCATAAGTATCTGGATGGTGGCGTGGCTGATTCTATTCCCAGCGCATGGCTGTTTGCGCAGGGGTATGACCGCAATATCGTGGTGCTCACGCAGCCGGCGGGCTTTGTGAAGCAGCCCAACAGCGTGATGCCCATGCTGCGGCGCGTGTTCCGTCACTACCCGGAGTTTGTCGCAGCGCTTGAGCATCGGCATGAGGTCTATAATGCCACGCTCGATGACCTGGCACGTCGCGAGGCTGCCGGCGAAATCTTTGTGGTGCGGCCGAGCGAATCGGTGAAGGTGCCGTCGCTGTGCCGCGAACCGGATGAGCTCGAGCGCATCTACCAGGTCGGTCGCCGCGATGCGGAGGCGACTTTGCCGGCGTTGGAAACGTATCTAGCGGGGTAGGGGCTGCGGCGGAAAGCGCATCCCAGAATCGGCGCCCAGAACGGGATGCAGTTTCCCGGACGGGCGGGTTTTGGAAACGGCGTCCCAGAATTTGCGTCTGGAATGGGATGCGGTTTCCCAACGGAGCCGCATGCGGAAAGCGCATCTCGGAATGGGGGCCCAAACTGGGATGCGCTTTCCGCTGCTGAAGATATGAGGCTGCGAATCAGCTGCTCGGCTTATGTCTATGCCTGCTGCCAGGTGTCGACGAGCTCCTTGGCCGCGGCGTGGGGGTCGTCGGCACTGCAGACGGCGCTCACCACGAAAAAGCCGTCGACGCCGGTGGCCTTGAGCTGCGGCAGGTCGGCCGTCTTGACGCCGCCGCCCACCACGATGGGCACGGGGCTTGCTGCGTGGAGTGCGGCCAGGTCCTCAAAGCTCTTGGTAATGATAGAGCCGTCGGCCGCGCGTCCGCAGTCGCGCTTGGTCTCGGTCTCGTGGAGCGGGCCGATGCCAAGATAGTCGACCAGGCTCATGTCGGCGGTTTTGACGTACTCGAGCATCTCCTCGCAGCGGGCCGAAAGGCCCACGATGGCGTCGGGGCCCAGCAACTTGCGACAGACCTCGACGGGAATATCGCTTTGGCCCACGTGCACGCCGTCGACAGCAATACCCTGCTCGCGTGCGGCAAGCACACAGTCCAGACGGTCGTCGATCAGCAAGGCGACCTGACCGGTCTTGCCGGCCTGAGCGATTGCCTGCGCGGCGTCGCCGGTCAGCGCAATGATCTCGCGGGCGCTTGCCACCTTGGAGCGCACCTGGATGCAGGTAAAGCCGGCGTCGAGCGCCTGGGCCACCACATCGCCCACGGGGCGCCCGAGCGTGTTTTCGGGGCCGAGTACCAGATAGGCCGAGATATCAAGGTTGTCGCGGATGCTCATCGTGCTTCCTCCTGCTTCTTGATCTGTGCTTCCATGCGCTCGAGCTTGCCGGTCATGGTGTCGGTAAATCCGGGTCGAATATCGGCTTTGAGCACGACTTCGGTGCGGATGCCCTTGCTCGCCAACACAAAGGTTGCGTCGCGCACGACCTGCATGACCTCGTCCCAGTCGCCCTCGATTTCGGTGAACATCGAGGTGGTGCGGTTGGGAAGGCCGCTCTCGCGAATGACGCGCACGACCTCGGCGACCTCGGCGGATAGCTCATCGCCGGTGCCGCATGGGGCGATGGCCACAGCGACGAGCGTGTTCATGCCGGCATTGGTTGCGGGCTCGGACATGGCTTATGCCTCCTCGAGCTCGAGTCGGTTATCGGCGATGTCCTGGGCGCTCGCGCGGTAGAGTTCGTCGATAAAGGCGACCTTAAAGCTTGCCGGGGCGTCGGCGACAGCGGCGGCACGCGTGCCGGCCACGTTGTAGACGGCGGTGCCGCAGACGGCTGCCGTAAACGGATCGGCGGCGCAGGCATACACAGCCAGCACGCCGCCCTGCGAGCAGCCGCAACCGGTGATCTTGGACATGAGCGGGCTGCCGCCGTGGGACTTGGCCACCGTCGTGCCGTCGGTAATCAGGTCGACTTCGCCCGAGACCACTACGGCGCCGCCGGTGTAGCGGGCGAGCGCCACGGCGGCGTCGCGGGCAGCGTCTACCGTGTCGGTGGTATCGACACCGCGCACGCGGCTCAGATCGGCCGCCTCGCCCTCAAGACCCCACAGGCCGGCGAGTGCGATGATCTCGGAGGCGTTGCCGCGTACGATGGCGGGCTTGTACTGCTTGAGCTCGTTTACCAGCTGGGTGCGCAGGCTACCGATGCCCAGACCCACCGGATCGAGCACCCAGGGCTTGCCGGCGTCATGTGCCGCCTTGGCCGCGCGGGGAATCGTCTGCTCGTAGATGGGGAAGAGCGTGCCCATGTTGAGATAGATGGCGCCGCCGCCGGCAACGAGCGCCTCGCCCTCGTCGGGCAGATAGACCATGGCGGCCGAACCGCCCACGGCGAGCTGCGCATTGGCGACAAAGTCGATCGTCACCGTGTTGGTGATGGAGCCGGCCATCGGATTGGTAGCGCGAATCTCCTCCACGGCCTTGACCATATGTTGCTTAAGCTGTTCCGAATCAATCACTGCACATGCCTCCTTGGCATAGAAAAGGGGCGCTGTGCATAGACAGCGCCCCTGTAAAGGCGGCATGCTCCCTACGCCAGCATTAACTGACAGGTTCAAAGGATTGGGCCCCATGCCCTCTCAGCCTTGTGGTTTGCACCGCCGGCACTCCCGCATCGAATCTGTTGTTCCCTATACTAGCGCACCTGCCAAAAAGGGACAGGTTTATTTTGGCAGGTCGTTACAATAGGTAGGACCGATACGAATGGGGGCCTTATGATTAAACTTGTGCTGACCGATATGGACGATACACTGATTCCAGCCGGGCATGACGGCGCCAGCGACTACGCCATTGAGGGTATTCATGCCATGCAGGCGGCGGGTCTGCACTTTGGGCCGGTTTCGGGTCGTCAGCCGTCCGAGATGGGCTGGATGTTCAAAAACCGTTCCGAGTGTTTTTCGACCGGTGCGTTCTGTAACGGCCAGGTGATGTTTGTCGACGGCGAAGTAGTCGCCTCGCGCGCAATCGACAACGATGCTCTGATGCGTTTGGCCGACTATCTGGAGCAAGAGACCGACGATACATTTCTAAAAGTCTACAGCCTGGGCGATGACTTTTGGGGCAACGATGCCTATTGCGTGACGAGCAATCCCGAGCGTGTGCGTCGCGCTATGGAGTCGGGCGGCAATGCGTGGCTCAAAGGCGAAGAGGCCCCGTGCCGTCCCGTCGTCGATGACGCGTCGGTGTTTAAGGCGAATATCTGGAGTGCCCGTTCGCGTGAGGAGCTCGCGGAGCTACGCGAGCGCGTTGCCGCTGAGGTGCCGGAACTCTCGCTCGTGTTTCCCAACAACCGAGTGCGCCTGTTCGACATCCTTCCGGATGGTTGGGACAAGGGCTGCGCTGCGCTGGAGCTGGCGCGCGCCTTGGGCCTGACGCCCGACGAGGTGGCCGTATTCGGCGATTCCGATAACGATCTGCCCATGATCGATGCCGTTCCCAACTCCGTTGCAGTCGCCAATGCCAATGAGGCCGTCACGGCTGCCGCGCGCTGGCATATCGGCGCCGCGGCAGATGATGCGGTCGCCGGGGCTCTGCATCAGATTGCCGCCTGCGCCGCGACGGGGGAGATGCCGCCGTTTATGCGTCAGGAGGGTGCAGCCGACGCGAATTTCGCGAACAGCTAAGGAGACAGCCATGAAGCTCCAGCAGCTCAGATATGTCGTCAAAGTTGCCGAATGCGGCAGCATTACCGAGGCCTCGCGCCGTCTCTTTGTGTCGCAGCCTTCGATTACCGCGTCGATTCGCGATCTCGAAAACGAGATGGGCGTGCACATCTTTGAGCGCACCAACAAGGGCGTCATTGTGTCCGAGGAAGGCGAGACCTTCTTGGGCTATGCGCGCCAGGTACTCGACCAGGCCGACCTGCTCGAGGGCAAGTACAAGGGCGCATCCGAGCAGGTGCCGCACTTTAGTGTGAGCTGCCAGCATTATTCCTTTGCCGTCAACGCGTTTGTCGACGTGATCCGCGAGTTCGATGCCGCGCGTTACGACTTTACCCTGCGCGAGGAGCAGACTCACGAGATTATCGAGGATGTCGCGCATATGAAAAGCGAACTGGGCATCCTGTACTTATCCGAGCATAACCGCGAGGTCATCGAGCGCATGCTGGTGGCCAACGAGCTCGTGTTCGAAGGGCTCTTCTGCGCCGCGCCGCATGTCTTCGTGTGCGCCGACCATCCGCTGGCGGGTCGCTCGAGTGTGACGCTCGAGGACTTGGAAGACTACCCGTTCCTGTCCTACGAGCAGGGCAGCTACAACTCGTTTTATTATTCCGAGGAGCTGACCTCGACCTTTGAGCGTCGCAAGAATATCCGCGTGCGTGACCGTGCGACGTTGTTCAATTTGGCCATGGGACTCAACGGCTACACGGTATGCTCGGGCGTGATCAGCCACGAGCTCAACGGCCCCGGCATTATCTCGATTCCGCTCGACGTGGACGAGTACATGGAGATTGGCATCATCACGCGCAAGAACACGACGCTCACGCGCTACGGTCGGGCCTATATCGACGCGATTCGTCAGCATATCTAGGCTGCTGTGCTCCGCACGGTTCAAGTCTCTTTATGACAGTCCAGACTGATATAGGAAGCATCTATATCAAACTGTTATAAACGTATATTTTACGATGGTCATATGAGCGCTCATACTCTGTCCCAGTAAAGCAACCAATGCAAAGGGAGATATCTATGAGCACTTCGATTCAACCGAACGCGCCGTTTCGCGCCGATATTGTCGGCAGCTTTCTTCGTCCGCAGGCTGTAAAGGACGCCCGTGCCGCCTATGTCGCGGGTAAACTCGACGCTTCCGGCCTTAAGGCCGTCGAGGACGATGCCATTCGCGATTTGGTGGCAAAGCAGAAGGCCGCCGGCCTGCAGGTCATCACCGATGGTGAGTTTCGCCGCAGCTACTGGCACCTCGATTTTATGTGGGGCCTTAACGGCATTGAACGCCGTACCTCGCGTACGGGTTATATGTTCCACGACGAGGAGACCACAGCCGACACCGCCGTGGTAACCGGCCCCATTAGCGGCGAGAACCATCCGTTCGTCGAGCACTTTAAATTTGTCAAGGCGCTCGAGGGGGAGGGCCAGGTCGCGCGGCAAACCATTCCGGCGCCGATCCAGACGTTCTCCGAAGTCACGCTCGACCGCTGCGACGGCCAACAGGAGAGCCTGCGCGCTGTCTATAAGACCGATGAGGAACTTGCCGACGCCATCGCAGCCGCTTATCGCACGGTGATTGCCGACCTGTACGCAGCAGGCTGCCGCAACATCCAGTTTGACGACTGCACCTGGGGCATCTACTGCGATACCGATTTTGTCGCCAAAACCGGCATGAGCCCGGTCGACCTGCAAAAGGTAAGCGAGCTGGGCGTGGCGCTCAACAACGCCGCCATCGAGGGCAAGCCCGACGACCTGGTCATTAACACGCACGTGTGCCGTGGTAACTACCATTCTACCTATGCCTTCGAGGGCGGCTACGACCCCATTGCGCCGTACCTGTTCGCAAACGAGGATGTCGACGCATTTTACCTGGAGTTCGATACGCCGCGCGCCGGCGGTTTTGAGCCGCTCAAGTACGTTGCCCCGGGCAAGAAGGTCGTGCTGGGCTTGGTAACCACTAAGGCGGCAGAGCTCGAGAACGAGGATGTTATCGTCGAGCGCATCCGCGAAGCCGCAAAGTGCGTGCCGCTCGAGAACCTGTACCTGTCGCCCCAGTGCGGCTTTGCCAGCTGCGAGATTGGCAACAAGCTGACCGAGGACGAGCAATGGGCAAAGATCGCGCTGGTCAAGCGCATTGCCGAGCGCGTTTGGAAATAGCGCTAGCGTTTGCAGGTGGCGGCGCGTGCGAGACGTGGCGTATCGCGTACAATGGTTCGGATCGTATCGTTCGGGCAGGTTATCCGCTATGCCCGAGCGCCCTTCCATTCGAAAGGACATCCATGTCCCAGTCTTCGACGCCCGCCGTCACCGATGCCATCTACGATGCATCGTCGCTCGGCCGCCCGCGCATGTTTGTGTTGGGTTTGCAACACATGTTTGCGATGTTCGGAGCCACGGTGCTCGTGCCCGTGCTCACCGGCCTTTCCGTTTCGACGACGCTTTTGTTTGCCGGCTTGGGCACGCTGCTGTTCCACTTCCTGTCGCGCGGTAAGGTCCCCGCATTCTTGGGTTCATCGTTTGCCTTTATCGCAGGTTATGCTGCCGTTGCGCCGAACGGCGAGGCCGAACTATTGCCTTACGCTTGCCTGGGCGTTGCCTGCGCCGGTCTACTCTATCCGGTACTTGCGGCGCTCTTCCGCGCGTTTGGCGCCAAGCGCGTCATGCGCTTCTTTCCGCCGGTAGTGACGGGCCCCATCGTCATTTCCATCGGCTTGATTCTGGCAAGCTCCGCCATTGCCAACTGCCAGACCAATTGGTTCGTCGCCGTTATCGCCGTGGCAGTGATCGTCATCTGCAACATCTGGGGCCGCGGCATGGTCAAGATCGTGCCAATTCTGCTGGGCGTCGTAGTGAGCTATGCCGTTGCGGCCGCGTTGGGTGAGGTTGATTTTTCGGGCGTTGCCACCGCTCCGTGGGTCGGTCTGCCCGTTGTGTGGGGCAACACCGTGTTTGCACTCTTTGGGCCGCAGTTCGATAGCGGCCTTGCCACGACCGCCATCATCACCATCATGCCGCTGGCCTTCGCGACCATGATCGAGCATATCGGTGATATCTCCGCTATTGGCTCCACCTGCGAGCGCAACTACATTGCCGACCCCGGCCTGCATCGCACGCTGCTCGGCGATGGTCTTGCCACGATTCTGGCTTCGCTCTTTGGCGCTCCGGCCAACACTACGTATGGCGAGAACACCGGTGTCCTTGCTCTGACGCGTGTGTTCGACCCGCGCGTGATTCGCATTGCCGCGTGCTGCGCCATCGTGCTTTCGTTCTGCCCTAAGTTTGCCGCGGTCATTGCGGCCATGCCGGCGTGTGTAATCGGCGGCGTATCGCTCGTGCTCTATGGCATGATCAGTGCGGTGGGCGTTCGCAACCTCATCGAGAACCAGGTCGATTTCCAGAACAACCGCAACGTTCTGGTGGCCGCTCTGGTGCTTGTGCTTTCGCTCGGCATTGCGTACAGCACCGCCGGCGCCATCGTGCTGGAGCTGGGCGACGTGACCATTTCGCTCTCGGGCCTCGCCGTGGGCTCGCTGGTGGGTATCGTGCTCAACGCGATTCTGCCGGGTAACGACTTTGAGTTTGATGTCTCCGAGCTTGAGGAGGCTGCTGAGTAGCAGCTGCGTTCAGCTAAAACAAAAAAATGGCGCCCATGCGTACGCGCGAGCGCCATTTTTAATGCGTCAATATCCAGTGGATGCCATGTGCCATGCGCAGGTCGGTCTGGGCAAAGTGATTGCCGGGGTTGAGTTCCAGCGTTGTTGGAATGCCGCGCTCGACGAGCAACGCTTCCATCGCGCGTGTGTCGTCGAGTACATGCCGCATCATGCGGTTGGGCGTCTTGGCTTCCTTTTTGCCGAGTGACAGGTAGACGGCGTCGGGCGTAACTGCCATCGCGTACTCGTGCGCATAGTCGATAAAGCCAGGAAACCACAGGGATCCCGATGCGCTTGCGACGCGGTCAAAGGCATCGGTCTGCCAGGGGGCCCAAAGCGAAAAGAGGCCCGCTAGCGAATAACCGGCAATGCCGCGCCGGGTGGGCGGCTGAGGAAGCGACGACTCGACCTGGGGGATTATCTGATCCAGCAGCTCATCAAGAAAACCGGCAGCTTGGCCGCCGAAAGGCTCGGCATCGCGTACGGTCCCGTCGCATGCCCAGGGGCTCAGCTCGCGATTCCAATCGAGCCCGCCAATGGCGACAAGGGTGAACGGCGGACAGCCGAGCTCTCGGCAGCGGTCATAAACATCGCTACCGTCGCCCATGACCACGGGGAGGTAAATGACAGGTGCGCTTTCCGTATGATTCGAATAAACGGTTATCTGCTTTTGATGCGCTTCCATGACGGGCTTCTCTCAGTGTTGTGATATCGGCAGCCCCAATTGTCGCACGCCAGCGTATGCCGGTTGGGCTAGACCAAAGACAATCTCGTGCATCCCCTGCGGACGCATATGGAAAACGCCACCGCCGGAGGGGAGCTCGGCGGTGGCGTTGTTAAACGGTGCTGGGGCTCGGGGCCTTCGCGGGAGCTGCCATGTGCGCAGAGGCGTCTAAGAACGCTTACGGCTCGCCATGGTGCCTGCGGCGATAGCGGCTGTTCCCGCAAGGACGGTTGCCACGATGGCCGCACCCGAGGTGTCGCCGGTTGCCGCGAGCACGCCGGTAGTCTTGGCTTTCGTGGTTGAAGCCGCAACGGCCTTGGTCGGCTTTGAGCCCTCAGGCTTGGGGTTCTGCTTGGACTCCGCGGGCTTGCTTTCTGCGGGCTTGGTCTCGTCGGGCTTGGGGTCTTCCGGCTTGGCTACCTCGGGAGGTGCGATGGTCGTACTTTTGGCGACTGCTTTGATATAGAGGGAGTCGACCGTGGCGTCGCCCGTGCCGATGGCTTGGCCTGCCTCGTAGATGCCGTCACGGAGCTTGCGATAGTCAATGACCTTGCCGCCTTCGGGCGTCTGGATGGCGGCGTTCTCAATCTTGATGGTGCCGATTGTCTTGCCGTCAGCGCTCATGGCGCGGGCAAAGATTGCCGCTGTATCTCCTTCGGCCGTTACCTTGCTGCGGATGATCGAGATGACTGCGGGTGTGACGCCCTCGCTGGTCTGGGCGATGATGCCGATGTTCTCGCCTTGGGGTTCGCGCCTCGTCTCGCCATCTTGGTTTTCGCTGTAGGGGATGGGGCCGTCGCCGTTCTCGACATAGCGGGCTATGGCCTTGACAACGGAGTCGCTGATGTAGATGTGGCCGCCCTTCTCGTTGGGCCGATCGTTTCTGGTGGAGAATGCAGCCGAAACCTCGCCTTCCGCAAACGCGTCCACGGTGGAGCCGTTCTTGACGACGATGTCGTCCTGGTAGGTGAAGAGGGCGTTGGCGCCACCGTATCTGCCTTTACTTGCACGGACCGTCACGTTTGCATGATCGAGGGTGATGCCCTTGTGGGCATAGACGCCATATTCAACACCGTTTACGTTGAGGGAGGCGTTTGTGGCTGCAAGGCTGCCCTTGGCCTCGACGGCAGCGTCTTTCTCGGAGCTTGCCTTGACCTGGCTGCCGTCCGAGATGTTGATATTGCCGCCGCTCCAAAGGGCCTCACTATCGGCTGAGCTTGCCTCGACCGTCCCGCCACCCTTGATGGTGAGGTTCTTGTCGGCTCCAATACCCTTGTCCTTGGTAGCCCTGGCGGTGACGGCTCCGCTGTCGTCAATCGTGATATTGCCGTTTGCCCTGATGCCATCCGATGCACCCGTGGCGTTGACGTTGCCCGAACCTTTGATAGCGAGATCACCTCCGGCATTGATGGCATCAAACCCAGTGCTCGTGGCGTTGACGGATCCGGCTCCGTCGATGTTGATATTACCCTTGGAGAGGATAGCGTCCTCAGTAGATGTCACGCTGAGCGTGCCGCCCTCGTCGCCTTGGATATTGAGCTCGGCATTCTCGTTAGTGCCATGAGAAACGTTGATGCTTTCGATCCATTCGGCAGTGACGATGTTGGTTCCCGAGTAATTCACGTTGAGCTTGCCTGCGGCCTGGATCTCGCCGCCGTTATAGTTGTTGAGCTTCAAGTCGTCGGCGCCGTCCCACGACCAGGTACCGGCCTCGTCGCTCGCCGCGGTGTTGTACTTGTTGCCGCCGACCTTGACCCATTCCGCTGCGAGCGAGACGCTCGGCATGAGCAGCGAGCTCACCGTAAGCGCGCATACGGCGCCTACAACGATGCGGCGTGTCACGCGGCGCCAGCTTCCGTGTGCGAGCAGCGTGCGACGACGCACGTCGGGCTCGACAAAATGGGCTCCAGAGGTTTTGTCATTGCGCTTGGGGGTCGTGAACAAGGCGGCCATGGTTACTCCCATCCTCATAGGGCCTATGCGATTACGCCCAGCATATCTGTAGGATGTAGCCGGCGGTAGTGCCGTTTGGAGGGCAAAATGTCCAAAACTTGGGAAGCAATACATCGCGCGTCCGTGCGTTGCCTGGCTTTAAAAGAAAAGCGCGGAGCCGCTCGATGCGACTCCGCGCTTTGGTGTTCTGCTTTGGCAGCGTTGCCGCTACGCTACAAAGAAGTAGACGAGGAAGGCGAGGGCTGCGATCCACATGAGCGGCTTGATCTTGGAGGCCTCGCCCTTAAAGAGCGCGACGATCACGTAGGCGATAAAGCCCAGGCCAATGCCGGCAGAGATGGAGTAGGTGAAGGGCACGCCGGCGACAATCATGAACGCCGGGAAACCCTGAGACACGTCGGACCAGTCGATCTCGGAGGCCTCGCTCATCATGAGGTAGCCGACGTAGACCAGAGCACCGCAGGTGGCGGCGCTGGAAACGATGGTGACGATGGGGGAGAAGAACGCGGCGAGAATGAACAGCACGCCGGTGGTGACGGAGGTGAGGCCCGTGCGGCCACCGTCGGCGGCGCCTGAAGTGGACTCGACGAAGGTGGTGATGGAGGAGACGCCCATGAAACCGCCCACAGCAGCGGCGGCGGAGTCGACGATCAGGATCTCCTTGATATTCTCGACGTTGCCGTCGTCGGTGAGGAACTCGCCCTGCTTGGCTACGGCCATCGCGGTGCCCATGGTGTCGAAGAAGTCACTCATGAGCAGCGAGAACGAGATGACGAGGAGCGTGGGGTCGGTAAGGACCTTGACGATGGCGGGCACGCCGCCGGCGTCGGCGATGGGGCCACCGATGCTCGAGAAGTCGAGCGGGGCGATGAGGCCCTCGGGGGCGTGGGTGACGCCCAGCGGGATACCGGCGATAACGGCGACGATGATGCCGATGAGCAGCGAGCCCGGCACGTTGCGGGAAGCCAGGGCAACCGTCACGACGATGGAGACGATGCCGACGATAAAGGTGGGGGAGGCGATGTCGCCCAGGCCGACGAGCGTACCAGCGCCAGCGGTGATGATGCCAGCGTCGCACAGGCCGATCATGGCGATAAACAGGCCCAGACCCACCGAGATGGCGTGACGCAGGACAACCGGGATGGCGTCCATGATGGCCTCGCGCAGGCCACAAAGCACGAGCAGCAAGATGACGACGCCCTCAAGGAAGATGACGCTCATGGCCACGTGCCAGTCACCGCCGCAGACGGTGGTGGTGATTCCAGCGATCATCGCGTTGACGCCTAAGCCCGACGCGCAGGCGAGCGGGCGGTTGGCGAAGATGCCCATGCAGATGGTCATGATGCCGGCGCCCAGGCAGGTGGCGCAGGCGAGCGCTCCCGCATCGATGCCGGCGCCCGAGAGCACCGCGGGGTTGACGGCAATGATGTAGGCCATTGCCAAGAACGTTGTCAGTCCAGCGCGGAGTTCGGTCCCGATTGTGGACTTGCGCTCGCTGACGTGAAATAGTTCGTCCATGCATACCCTTTCCTTGTTCGGCCCCGAGTTTAGGCCGATTGACACGAACGCTCCCACTATAGCCCCTTTACGACGCTGTTGTTCCTCGCATGTTGATGTTCGGCGCTTTGTAGCAGACGGACGGTATTTTTCGCATGAAAAAGTGTGGGTACCGTATACTTAAGCGGTTACAACGACCCCTATGGAGGAACGTATGATTAAAGAGCTTTGCCACGACGAGGCTATCCTGTCCCAGCGTTGCGAGGTCGCGACCGTCGAGGACGAGTCGGTGGCACAGGACCTGATCGATACCATCAAGTCGCTCGACGATGCCGGCTGCCTTGCCGCCAACCAGATCGGCGTCACCAAGAAGGTCTGCGTCTACCTGGACGATGCCGGCGAGCCCCATGTGCTCTACAACCCCCGTCTGGTGTTTGGCCTGGGTGCCAGCAAGATGGAGGAGAGCTGCCTGACGCACGAGGAGATCACCAAGTCCACGCGCTATATCAAGTGCAAGGTCGCCTTTGACCAGATCGTCGACGGCAAGATGAAGGAGTGCCGCCGCGACTACGCGGGCTTTGAGGCACAAATGATCCAGCATATGATCGACCACTGTCTCGGCAAGTTGGTCTAAGGGGATCAAAGCACCGCACCTTGCCGCTCAATCGTCGCTTGCGTACCGTTAGTACGCGGCGCTCCTCTTTCGTGGCAATCTGCGGCACTTTGACCCCTTAGACGACCTGCGGGGTTAACTTGGTTGAGTTTATCCAGCTTGAATAGTCCGGGCGTGACATTGTTGTCATGTCCGGGCTTTTGTGTTTAGCGCCTTTTTGTTTGGAGACAATGAAATTAGCAAGAACGTAAAGCTAGGAGGCGCTATGTGCACGAGTATTCGATTTACCGATAATTCTGGCCACATGTATCTAGGCCGCAACCTCGACTGGAGCTTTGACTACGGCCAACAGGTTCGCGTGATGCCGCGCGGGTTCCACATTCCGTATTCGTTTATCGACGACGCGACAGCGGCACACGCGGTGATCGGTATGTGCATCGATTACAAGAACTACCCTATGTTCTTCGATTGCGGCAACGATGCGGGCCTCGCCGTAGCGGGCCTCAATTTCCCGGGTTATGCCGAGTATGCCGAGGGGCCGGTTGATGGAAAGACCAATATCGCGGCCTATGAGTTTCCCCTGTGGGTGGCAGCGACGTTCTCGACGGTCGATGAGGTCGAGGCCGCGCTGCGCGATACGGTGATTGTCGCCAAATCTGCCGGAGAGGGGTTGGGCGTGTCGCTGCTCCATTGGATTATCGGCGACAGCCAGCGCAGCATCGTGGTCGAGATGATGGCTGACGGCCTGCATGTATACGACGATCCGGTCGACACCCTTGCCAACCAGCCGACCTTCCCGTGGCACATGGAAAACCTCCGCACCTATATCACCGCCACAAGCGATTTTCCGCAGACGGCGACATGGCGTGGCGCCGAGCTCAAGCCCTATGGCGCGGGTGCCGGCATGCGCGGTATTCCGGGTGACTGCTATTCGCCGAGCCGTTTTGTAAAGGCGGCGTACCTCAATGCCAATTACCCGCAAAAGGAGAGCGAGACCGAAAACGTCGTCCGCATGTTCCGCTCGCTCGAGGGCGTGGTGATGATCGAGGGGGCGTCCAGGATGGGCGATGGCAAGTTCGAGAAGACTATCTACACCGGATGCTTTAGCGCGCGCACGGGCAATTATTACTACGCGATGTATGGGGATCCGTCGATTCGCTACGTGAGCCTGATGGATGCCGAGGGCGCGAGCCCCGATAGGCTCGTGGTTCCCGAGCCGCGTCGTTCGTAGCCTTTAGCTTTACTGCAATGCAAAGCGGCCCTGCGTCTCTCGTGAGGTGCAGGGCCGCTGTCGTTGATTTATGACGTCGCTAGAAGTTGGCGTCGTTGAGTTGTTCGCTCTCGAGGCCGTCGAGCAGTTGCTGTTCGGGCGTATCGGCGACGCTCTCGAGCAGCTCGGTGGGATCGACGTTCATGTCCCTACCGGCCTCGTTGCCGTTGACCAAGTCGTCCGAGAAGATGTCGACTTCCATTTCCTCGGCCTCTTCGATCAGGATCTCGAGCGGCACCTGGGTGCGCACGAGCTTAACGGCCGGGCGCATGCGGGCAAACAACGGCACGTACTCGATGATGATGGCCGAGTTCTCGAGGCCGTACCAACGTGCCGGGCTTCCGCAGGCGCGGCGGACGGCGTACTTGATGGCCATCACGCGATGGTCGTTGCGGTTGATGTCCGTTTCGGGGGCAAGCATCTTGCGCAGCATGCAAAAACGGAAGTCGCCCACGTTGCCGCGTGTCTCGTAGATAGAGTAGGTGTGATGCTGCGGCGGCAACTCACCCGATGCCATCAGGTCGCCAACGATCTGGCGCAGGTAGGCATTGATGCGCTGATTGACCTTAAAGCCCAGGTCCAAGCGCACCCGGAACAGGAAGTCCGTGCCAAAGGTCTCAACGGAATATTCGTGCGTATAGGGCTCGTCGGTAACGTGCACGTTGATGAACCAATATGCCTTGGCGCGCTTGGGGTGCTTGTCCAGGATGGAATAAAGCACGTCGCGGTCGAGCGTGAGCGGGTCGGGGCTGTTGGTGAGAAATACCAGATTGTCAGCGAGCACGGGATAGGTCTCGTCGTTGCGCAGGCGGTTGAGCTGATCGATGTACTTGGAGACGGGCAGCAGGATCGTTTGCGTGCGCTCGATGGCGGTGCCGCGGCGCCACACATACATAAGGCCGAACAGCAGCGCGGCCAGGAAGATCATGACGTAGCCGCCGTCAAAGAACATGGTGAGGCACGAAGCGAAGAAGCACAGCTCAATGGCACCAAAGAGCAGGGCGAAGACGCAAGCACCCAGCTTGTGCTTGAGGATGCCGGCGATATAGCTCGTCAGCAGTGTGGTGGTCATGAGCATGGTCACGGTGATGGCGAGGCCATAGGCGCTTTCCATGCGCTCAGAGTTCTGGAATAGCAGCACGATGAAGATGCAGCCGACCCACATGATGTTGTTGACGAGCGGAATATAGAGCTGGCCCTTGGTGTCGCTGGGGTAGTGGATGCGCAGATGCGGCATAAGATTGAGACGCGTGGCCTCGGATACCAGCGAGAACGAGCCGGTGATGAGCGCCTGCGAGGCGATGATGGCCGCCACGGCTGAAAGCACGATGGCAAAGGGGCGCAGGGGCTCGGGAAGCATCATGTAGAACGGGTTGACGATGTCCATCGCGAGCATCTGGGGATTGGAGTTGTTGGCGAGCAGCCAAGCGCCCTGACCCAGATAGTTAAGGATGAGCGCTGCCTTTACGAACGGCCAGGATGCGTAAATGTTAGCCTTGCCCACGTGACCCATGTCCGAATAGAGCGCCTCGGCGCCGGTCGTCGACAGAAAGACAAAGCCGAGCACCATGATGCCCGAGTGGTTGATGGGCGAGAACAGGAACATGATGCCGCGGATGGGGTTGAGTGCGCGCAAGATGGACAGGTTGCCGAGCATGTTGAACAGACCGGCGCCCGCCAGGAACAGGAACCATAGCGTCATAAGCGGGCCGAACAGTTTGCCGATTGACGAGGTGCCGGCGCGCTGCATGGCAAACAGACCGCAGATAATGATGATGGTAATGATGATGACGTTGGTCTGGCCGTCGCCCAGCAGCGCATGGCCCCATTCTATGGTGCGCAGACCCTCGATGGCCGTGGTAACCGTGACGGCGGGGGTGAGGATGCCGTCGGCAAGCAGTGCCGCACCGCCGATCATGGCGGGGAGAATCAGCCACGGCGCCACCTTGCGAACGAGGCTGAACAGCGCGAAGATGCCGCCTTCGTTGTGGTTGTCGGCCTTCATGGCGATTACCACGTACTTGACCGTGGTCACGAGCGTCATGGTCCAGATAACGAGCGAGAGCGCGCCCAGGATCATGTCCTCACTGACGGTGCCGATGCCGCCGTTGTTGGCGACAATTGATTTCATGGTGTACATGGGGCTCGTGCCGATGTCACCGTAGACGACGCCGAGCGTAACGAGCAGCATGCCAGCGGAGAGGGGAATGGCTCCATGCCCGCCTTGACTACGCTGGTCTTGGAGGCTTGCCTCCAGCTTGTTGTGTGCCACGTGGACTCCCTTGGACATCTGGCCTCTGCCACGAGCAGTAGACCTTTATGCCATCTTTATACATATATAAGAGCAGTTTGGCACATCGGGGTGTTTTAGACAATAATCCCCATCTGGGGATTATTCATGTATGCAGGTAGTATTTCAGAGCAGGGGCTATTAAGCACGTGCTGTCTGGGCGATGTCAGCCTTGGTGTTTGCGCGTTTGCCGGCGAGTTCGCAAAAAATCGCGCCGCCGATGATAAACGCGGCGCCCATCAGGCGGACCGGTGTTATGGTTTCGCCCAAAAGGACGGCCGAGAACACGACGGCCGAAAGCGGCTCAAGGTAGCCGACGACGGCGACGGTCTGCACGGGCAGTTTGGCGACGGCGCTAAAGTAGAGCAGGCAACCAATGCCGGTGTTGACAATGCCGAGCATGGCAACGGCGCGCCAATCGATGCCGGCGGCAATGCTGGGGGAGAGGAACGAGGGGACACCTTGCGTGAAGAGCGTAAGGATCAACGCGGTTACAAAGGCGGCACTCACCTGGAGCGTGGAGTTCTCGAGACCCTCGATGTGCGGCGCACCCTTGCTGGCGATGACCATCAGTGCATAGCAAAATGCCGAGGCGATGCCGCAGGCGATACCCGCAATGGGCATATTGCCGCCTAGACCTTGCGCTGCAATGAGAAAAGCACCGCAAGCAACGGCGATAAAGCCGGCGATTTTGCCGCCGGTCAGCTTTTCGCCAAAGATGAGCGGGGAGAGCGCCATGACAATGATGGGGCCGCAGTAGTACAGCAGCGAGGATACGCCGACGCCGATCGTCTGGTAGGCACGGAACAGAAAAATCCAGCTGGCACCCAGCGCGGCTCCCGAGAGAAGGAGTGCTGCGGCTTCGCGGGGACGAGATGGCGCCTGCAGTTTATGGTGTTGGGTGATGGCGAGGATGGTGACAAGCGAGAGGGCGCCCAAAAACGTGCGCAGGAGCACGATATCGGAGCTCGGCAGCGCGATGGCGGCGGCGATGATGCCGTTAGAGCCAAACAATAGCAATGCTGCTAAGTACGTAAACAGTCCGTTGTTCATGCGCTGACATCCCCTCTATATCCGAACATGTTCACTATGGGTGAACTGGCTTTAGAAGAAAAGCGAATATAATGCATGGCAAACATGACAAAAACTCATGCAAGGGTGGGGACGTGCCGTGGAGACCAATATCCAAAAGATGCAAGTGCTGCTCGAGACGGTGCGTGCCGGCAGCTTTACGCGCGCCGCCGAGCGGCTGAGCTATTCGCAGCCGGGCGTGAGCCGCATGGTGGCCGATCTTGAGGCCGATTGGGGCTTTAAGGTGCTCGACCGCAGTCGCGAGGGCGTAGTGCTTTCTGCCGACGGGTGGCAGGTCATGCCGGCAGTCGAGGCGTTATGCGAAGAGTTTGGCCGCCTGCAGCGACGCGTGGACGAGATGCGAGGGCTCATGCGTGGCAAGATCTGTATCGGTACGTTTTCGAGTGTGGCGACCCATGTACTGCCGTCGGTGATCGCGCGGTTTCGCGCCGATTACCCGGATGTCGATTACGAGCTGCTGATGGGTGATTACTCCGAGATTGAGCAATGGGTGGCGGAAGGCCGCTGCGACCTGGGCTTTATTCCGCGCGAGCCACGCGGCGCCGGCATGGCGTCGCGGCCGTTGATACAAGACGAGCTGATGGCCGTGGTGCCAGCGGGCTCCTCGCTTGCCACCGCGGAGGTCGTTTCCCTTGCCGATTTGGCCAACGAGCAGTTTATTCTGCTGGAACGTGGTAGCGACGACGAGATTACGCCGCTGTTCCGTCGGGCGGGGCTGACGGTGCGCTCCAAGCTGTCGACCTGGGATGACTATGCGATTATGGCCATGGTCGAGGACGGCCTGGGCGTGAGCATTCTTCCCGCGCTCATCTTGCGCCGCTGCCAGTTCGATGTTGCCGTGCGCCCGCTCGAGGGACATCCTCATCGGCAGATCAACGCCATATACCGCACCGCCGACGTTTCGCTCGCGGCGGCTCGCTTCCTTGAATATCTCTAAAAGCGCGTACCTGTTGTCCACTTTGGGACAATTCTCAGGGCTCGGTACATTTTCTTGTGAAATTGAACTTTCGGATAATGCGCCGCGCTATACTGCTGCATAAATTGAACTCAGGTTCAATTCGTGTTCTATAAATTGAACTTTGCCAGCAAGGAGGTTCTGGTGGCCCAAGAGACGTTTAGCGATCGCCTGCGACAGACTATGTCCGATCGCGACGTTCGCCAGTCGGACGTAATCCGCGCATCGGAGATGCTCGGCAAAAAACTCGGCAAGAGTCAGATGAGCCAATATGTGAGCGGCAAGACGATCCCGCGGCGCGATGTGGCCGAGCTGCTCGCCCGTATTTTGGAGGTCGATGTTACCTGGCTGCTTGCCGGCGACGCCGATCAAGGCGAGGCATCATCACCCCGCAACGATTCCAAACCCGAACCCCATCCCTCAGCTCAAATTGCAAGGAGCACCACCATGCGTACTTTTTCTAAATCCACCAAGCTCGATAACGTCCTGTATGACGTGCGCGGTCCCGTCGTCGACGAGGCCGCCCGTATGGAGGACGAGGGCGAGCGCATCCTCAAGCTCAATATCGGCAACCCGGCGCCCTTCGGTTTCCGCACGCCCGACGAGGTCATCAAGGACATGCGCCAGCAGCTGCCCGACTGCGAAGGCTATTCCAACTCGCGCGGTCTGTTCTCTGCGCGCAAGGCGATTATGCAGTACTCGCAGATCAAGGGCCTGCCCAACGTTCAGATGGAGCACATCTACACGGGCAACGGCGTGTCCGAGCTCATTCAGCTTTCGATGAACGCGCTGCTCGACAATGGCGACGAGATTCTGATCCCCAGCCCCGACTATCCGCTTTGGACGGCGTGCGCAACCCTTGCCGGCGGCCATCCCGTGCACTATCTGTGCGATGAGCAGGCGGATTGGTATCCCGACCTGGAGGATATGGAGTCCAAGATCACGAGCGCGACCAAGGCCCTCGTCATCATCAACCCCAACAACCCCACGGGTTCCGTCTACCCGCGTGAGGTGCTCGAGGGCATTGTCGAGATCGCGCGCAGGCACCAGCTCATGATTTTTGCCGACGAGATTTACGACCGCCTGTGCATGGACGGCTACGAGCACGTCTCCATTGCATCACTCGCCCCCGACCTGCCTTGCATTACGTTTAGCGGTCTGTCCAAGTCGCATATGATCGCGGGCTATCGCATTGGCTGGATGGTGCTTTCGGGCAACCAGCGCTGCATGAGTGACTTCATCATGGGCGTCAACATGCTCTCTAACATGCGTCTGTGCTCCAACGTGCCGGCCCAGTCGATCGTCCAGACGGCGCTCGGCGGCCATCAGTCGGTTAACGACTACATCCGCCCCGGCGGTCGTGTCTACGAGCAGCGCAACTTTGTGTATGAGGCGCTCAGCAAGATCGATGGCATCTCGGTGGTCAAGCCGCGCGCGGCGTTCTATATCTTCCCCAAGATGGATGTGAAGAAGTTCAACATCACCGATGACGAGCAGTTTGCCCTCGACCTGCTGCACGAGAAGAAGATCCTGATCACGCGCGGCGGCGGCTTTAACTGGGCCGAGCCCGACCACTTCCGCATCGTGTACCTGCCGCGCATGGAAGTACTCAAAGAGTCCCTCGAAGACCTCGCCGACTTCTTTGATCACTACCGCCAGAGCTAATTAGTTCCGCCGTTCTACCGAACGGCGGACCGCTTGACGCTGCGCGAGCCGCATTCACGCCAATCTGACGTTCAACTTCAAGGGCGCGACCAGAAGGTCAGCGCCCTCTCATTTCACGTCACCTTGGCGCAAATGCGGCCCGCTCGCTCATATGACCCA